>SBGP01000009.1 GCA_006226595.1 Deltaproteobacteria bacterium | reverse complement strand
GACCGCCTGCCGTACGACCCGGGCTTCCCCGTTCGCTTCGCGTCCGGGGACCCGGGCTTTCGCCCACAGGCGGTCGGCGGCAAAAGTGGTCGGGGTGGTCCGATTCGAACGGACGACCGCCTGCTCCCAAAGCAGGTGCGCTACCAGGCTGCGCTACACCCCGACGGTGCCGGCTTAACCCGCGTGTCCGCGGGCGTCACAGCGAGAAGGCGCTGATCTCGACGAAGCCACCGCGCACGGCACTGCCGAGCGCGGGTTCGGTCTCCGTGTCCTCGATGAGGAACACGGCGCCATCCCAGCCTTCGGCGGTGGGGTTGCGGCGCACGGCTTTGTGGATCGGCGAGCTCACCGGGATGCGCACCGTCCACGCGTTGGAGGAGATGCGCTCGATCCGAGCGTCGTCCACGGGCCGGAAGCGGTTGCGGTGCAGGACCTCGATCACCGACGAGCGGCCCACGCGGCCATGCCCTCGATGTTCGCCTTGAGAACGCGCGAGGCGGCGGCATCCGCACCGCGGGTCAGGGCCTTCCACTTGAGGAAGCCCACGTCGTCCCGCTTGGGGGCGGAGCCCAGCGCGTAGCCGAGCACACCGGGTGCGGCGAACCACGCGCCGTGGTTGTAGTCGCTGCGGAAGCCCTTCTTCGCGTCGAGAGCATCGGTCTCGCCGCGGAGCACGTGCCACGCGAGCACGCGGTAGCCACCCTTCTCGCCGAGGTCGTGGAGGGCGAGCTCGTGCTGCACTGCTCCGAGCAGCGGGATGTCGACGCGCTGGTAGAAGCGCGCGGAGGCCGGCGGCGAGAAGCGGTCGTCGGCGATGATGCGGCACTCGGAGACGTGCTCGACATTGCCGACGTAGTGGTCGAGGTCCATGACCGCGCCCGCGACCTTCTCCGGGTCGACGCCGGCGATCGGCATGATCCCGAAGCCTTCCTCGGTCGGGCGACCCGCGTGCTTCCAGCTCTGGAACGAGAACGCGGTCGGGGGGCTGGACGACAGCCGCTGAAGGACGCGATCGACGAAAGCCTCGTGCTCCATGACACCTCTCCTTGCGTGAACCGCGACCCTACCGCGGGTGAGGGGAGGCGGGCAGCCCTTTACGCGAGCGCTGCGTTCACGCCGCGCCTATTCGACCGTGACGTCGGCGCGACCCGCGGTGCGG
This sequence comes from Deltaproteobacteria bacterium, assembly GCA_006226595.1. Lineage (GTDB taxonomy): Bacteria > Myxococcota_A > UBA796 > UBA796 > M1803. The sequence goes on along the minus strand of SBGP01000009.1, from coordinate 154,323 downwards.
TCGACGAAGTCACGCGTCACCGCCTCGGCTTCCTCCTCGGTGACCGACACGGTCATGCGCACGCCGGCACCCCACTGGGTGTCGACGACCTCGAGGCCGCGAGAGCCGACCACGGCCTGCACCGGGCCGGTGTCGTCGTAGCTGTGCGCGACCACGAGCCGAAGCCGGGGGATGACCTCGACGACGTCGCAGCGGTCGAGTGCCTTGCCGGCGGTCCCGCCGTACGCGCGGATCAGCCCGCCCACACCGAGCTTCGTGCCCCCGTACCAGCGAACGACCACGACCGCGACGTTGGTCACGCCGTGCCCCTCGATCTGCGCGAGGATGGGTCGCCCCGCGGAGCCACCCGGTTCGCCGTCGTCGCTGCTCCGGGTGCGGCCATCCGCCAAGGCGAAGGCCCAGCAGTGATGCGTCGCCCCAGGCCAGCGCGTCCTGCACGCGTCGACGTGCGCGAGTGCCTGCTCCTCGTCGTCCACGGGCTCGACCAGGGCCACGAAGCGGGACCCCTTGATGAGGTCCTCCTCGAAGACCAGGGCATCCGAGACGGTGGAGAAGCGGGCCAAGCCTACTTCTGACGCGCGTCGGGGTTGATGGCGTACAGGCCGATCAACAGCGCGGAGCCGAGCACGTGGCCTTCCATCGCCGACCGCACGTCCGGGCCCGTGAACGCGCCGGACAGGCCGAGCGTCTCGACGTCGAGGGCGTACACCGCGAAGCGGTACCCGTGCACGCGCTCGTCGTTCCACGGCGGCGCCATGCCGTCGTAGCCGCAGTAGGTGCCGCCCATGTCGGGATTGCCCGCGAACCACTGGGTGTAGTTGTTGCTGCCGTGCACGCCGCCATCGACGGTGGCCCCCGCGGGCTTGCCCTTGCTGGTGATGCCGTCACTGTGGCTGCCTTCCGCGATCTCGCGGAGGTCCGCCGGCAGATCGCATACGACCCAGTGGAAGAAGTCCACGCGGGGCAGGTCCAGCGGCACGGTCTTGCCTTCCTGGTTCACGTCATCGCCCACGCTCGGCACGTCCGGGTCCCAGCACAGCAGCGCGAAGGACTTCGTGCCCTCCGGCACGTCCGACCAGGCGAGGTGCGGGTTCTTGTTGCCGGCGAAGGCGAAGTGCGACTCGGGGTCGTGCTTGCCAAACGCGAGCCGCGCGTCGAAGTAGTCGTAGGGCTTGAAGCTATCGCTCCGCAGCAGCATGGGGCCTCCAGGTTCGGTCGTGCAGCCTAAGGGCTGCCCGCGTCGCGATCAATGGTGCGCCGCTGGACGCGGAGTTGCGCGCGCATGACCGGCGGGGGAACGGCCCACCGCGCGCAGATCGGGCTAGTGGGGAGCCATGCCCGAGCTTCCCGAAGTCGAGATCGCCAGACGCCAGCTGTCCCGCTGGACCGCGGGGGACGTGGTGCGCGAGGTGCGCGTGCTCGATGCCGCCGCGATTCGCCACAAGCGCTCCACCATGCCGCGCGATGCGCACCCGGACGGAGTTCGCGCGCTCGAGGCCGCGGTGGTCGGTCGTGCGGCGGACGAGCCGATGCGGCTCGGCAAGCGCCTCGGCTGGACCTTTGGCGAGGCTCCCCGCGGACTCCAGCTGCACCTCGGCATGACCGGTCAGTGGGTGAGGCGTGCCCCCGCGGACGAACCGCCGCGGTTCGCGAAGCTGGGGCTGGTGCTCGACGGACGGACCCTGTGGTTCCTCGACAGTCGGCGCTTCGGCTGCGTGGTGCCCTCGGAAGACGTGCCTCGTGAGCTCGCCGAGGGCCTCGGACCCGACGCCTGGCTGAACCCGCCGAACGCCGAGGAGCTCGGGTACCTGCTCCGCGGCAGGCGCCCGGTGAAGGTCACGCTGCTCGACCAGGCGCGCCTCGCGGGGGTTGGCAACATCCACGCCGCCGAGGCGCTGTGGCGGTCGGGCATCTCGCCCGAGCGGGCAGGGGACGACCTCACTCCGGCGGAGCTCGCGCGACTCGCGGAAGAGCTGCCCGCGCAGCTCGACGAGGCGATTCGCACGCAGGACACCGACGAGTTCCAGTACGTGACCCAGGGCGGCGAGAACCCGTTCTCGGTGTACGGACAGCATCGTTGTCCTCGGTGTGAGGGCGACGTCGCCAAGCTCGCCCAGTCCGGACGGACGACCTGGTGGTGCCCGTCCTGCCAGCAGTGAGGGCGCGTAGTCGCGCCCGTGGAGAAGACGATGATCGGCCTGGGTTGCATGCGGCTGTCCACCAAGGACCGGCCTTCGCGCGAGCAGGCGCTGGCCGTTCTCCACGCCGCCCTGGACGGCGGTGTGCGGCTGCTCGACACCGCCGATGTGTACGCGCTCGACGACGGCGACCTGCACCACAACGAGGCCCTGATTGCCGAGGCCCTGGCCGCCTGGGACGGGCCCCGGCACGAGGTGGTCGTGTGCACGAAGGGCGGCTTGTCCCGGCCGAAGGGCGCGTGGGTCCCCGACGGACGCGCTGGGTCGCTGCTCGCGGCCGCCGAGGGCTCCCGCGAGGCGCTCGCTGTCGACGCCATCGACCTGTACCTGCTCCATGCGCCGGATCCGCGCACCAAGCTCGGAACCAGCGTGCGGGCCCTGAAGAAGCTGCGACAGGCCGGTGTGGTCCGCGAGATTGGCCTGTGCAACGTTCGGGTCCACGAGCTCGAGGAAGCACAGCGCATCGTGCCCATCACTGCGATTCAGGTGGGCATCAGCGTCTACGAGGACGAGTCCCTGCGAAACGGCGTCGTTCGCCGGGCACTGGACGCTGGCCTTACGGTGTACGCGCACAGCCCGTTCGGGGGTACTCGGGCGCGGCACCGCGTCGCGAGAGACCCACTCCTCCTCGAGCTGGCCGCCAAGCACGGCGTCAGTCCGCATCAGATCGCGCTCGCCTGGGTTCGCGGGCTGGATCCGCGCATCGTGCCGCTTGTGGGGGCGACGCGTCCGGCGAGTGTGCGCGACAGCCTTGCGTCCGAGGGCGTGGTCCTCGACGGCGCGGACTGGGGGCGACTCGACGAGGCCTTCCCCGCGGGGCGTGTTCTCCGCGTGCCCACCGAAGCGCGCCGTCCTTCGGCGTCTTCGCCCGGCGAGGTCGTGCTGCTCATGGGCTACCCGGCGGCGGGCAAGTCTTCGCTCGCCCGCTCCCTTGTCGATGAGGGCTACGCGCGCCTGAATCGCGACGACGAGGGCGGAAGCCTCAACGACCTGCTTCCCAAGCTCGACGCGCTGCTCGCCGAGGGCCGGCGGCGGGTCGTGCTCGACAACACCTATCCGGACCGGGCGAGTCGCAACCGCGTGGTCGAGACTGCGTGGGCACGCGGCGTCTCAGCCCGCTGCCTGTGGCTGGCCACCGACGAGACGCAGGCTGCGGTGAACGCGAGCCTGCGTATGGTGGCGCGCCACGGACACATGCTCGGTCCCGCCGAGATCGCCGAGGCGGGCAAGCAGTACGCAAACAGCTTCGGACCGAGCGCCCTGCTGCGCTACCGCCGCCACTTCGAGGCGCCACGGGCCGAGGAGGGCTTCGTGGTGGACGAGGTGCCCTTCGAGCGGGCCCCGTGGACGGGCGAGCCAGGCTGTTTCGTGCACGCCGATGTGCTGTGGTCGAGTGCTCGGGGAAAGAAGCGTCCGCTCGACGCGGGTGATGTGGTGTTCGACGAGGCCGTGCTCACACGCTTGCGCGGCGAGCCGCGGCTGGTGGTCCTGCATCGAGACGGCGACCGGAGCGAGGACGACGTGAGCGCCATGTTCGCGCGCGTGGCCGAGGTCCTGCCGCACGCGCGTACGTACTGGTGTGGCCACCCGAGCGGCGCGCCGGTCTGCTTCTGCCGTAAGCCCTACGCGGGACTCGCGGTGCAGGCGGTGGTCGAGGGTGGGCTGGACCCGGCTCGGAGTGTGATGGTCGGTGCCAGTCGGGCGGACGCTTCGGTCGCCGAAGCCCTGGGTATGAGGTTCTACGCCGTCGAAGACTGGCTCGCGCTTACGGTGTAGGCGGCTCGAACAGGCTTCGCAGGTCCTCGCGATCGCAGCAGGCCTCGGTGCACGCTCCGAACGCGGCCTGGGCCTCGGCAAGGCGATGCTCGAAGGGGCCGATGGTCCACAGTTCCTCGGGAGAAAGCTCCTCGATGGGCTTTCCGTCGGCGTTCAGCGGGCAGATGTCGCGACCCTCGAGGACCTCGCCGTCCTGCTCGTAGCCCCAGCGAAGCGGGAGTCCCTGGGTCCGGCAAACGTACGGGCGATGGGCGTACACGCGGCATCCGCCCTCCGCGTCGAGGAAGGCGCACATGCCCTCTGGGCCGGGTTGCTCGCGCAGCACCTCGGGGAACTTGCGACGAATGAGCTCGGCCTCGACACCGAACACGCTCAGTCCGTCACTGCAGCAGCCGAAGCAGCCTCGCTTGCACTGTAAGCGGCTCGCATGGTGGTCCGTGAGGGGCTCGACCAGCTGGTCGACGACGGCGTGCAGCCGCTCGACGTACTCGACTGGATCCATCTCCATCAGTCGAGCCACACTTCACGCGCGGGGGCGCGATGGTTGTAGTGGCTGCTCATGGCGCGGCCGTAGGCGCCTGCGACACCGATGAGGAGTACGTCGCCCTCTTCGGTCGGCGGCAGCTGCCGCGCGCGGCCGAGCGTGTCGCCACTCTCGCAGATCGGGCCGACCACGTGGGCCTCCCAGGTCGCCGGCTGGTCGAGACGCGTGAGGTTCACGATCGGGTGGTACGCGCCGTACAGGGCCGGTCGGATGAGCGAGTTCATGCCGGTGTCGACGCCGACGTAGCGGACGTTGCCCTTGCGCTTGATCTGCGTGACGCGGGCGAGCAGGACGCCGGCCTCGGCGATGACATAGCGACCGGGCTCGAGCCAGATCTCGCGACCACTGCCCTCGCGGATGCGCGCCAGCTCGCGGTCGAGCGCGGAGAGGTCCAGGGCCTGCTGTCCCGGGCGCTCGACGACACCGAGGCCGCCACCCACGTCGAGGACGCGAGCGGTGGGGAATCGCTCGAGGGCTTCCGCGAGGAAGGCGCCGACCTGTGCCCAGTTCTCGGGCGTGCGAACGCCGCTGCCCGAGTGGGCGTGCAGCCCCGCCACCGTCGCGCCGGCGCGGTCGAGTGCCGCGGTCAGTGCGTCCATCTCTTCCCACGCAATGCCGAACTTGCTGGCCTTGCCGGCGGTCCTCACGTGGTGGTGGTGCCCGCGTCCCTGGCCTGGGTCGAGGCGCAGGAACACCTCGCGGCCTGCGAAGAGCTCGGGCCATGCCGTGAGCGGGTGCAGGTTGTCGAGGGTGACGTGCACGCCGAGCTCGAGGCCACGCGCGTACTCGCTGCGCGGCGCAAAGTTCGGGGTGAACAGCACCTGGCCCTCGGGCAGCCCGCCGAGCGTGTCGGCCACGTGCGTCAGCTCGCCTTCCGAGACGCACTCGAGGCCCAGCCCCGCGTTGCGCACGGTTCGGAGCACCGCGGCGTGAGGGTTCGCCTTCATCGCGTACAGCACCTTGTCCGCGTGGGCGAGGCCGGCCAGGCTCGAGGCGCGCTCACGCACGGTGGCAGCGTCGTACACCCAGGCACAGCCCTGCTCGCCGATCGCCACCAGCTCGTCGCGGCGGTCCTGCCACCACATGCGCACCGCCTCGGTGGGGCGGGCCACGCCGAAGCTGTGCTGCCAGGTAGGGCCGAGATCGGCGCGGCTCGCGAACAGGCGGTCGTGCAGGCGCTCGACCAGGCGCGCTTCCTGCGAGCCGTCGACGACGAAGGTCAGGTTCAGATCGCTCGACGCCTGGCTCACCATGTGGATGCGATGTTCCTCGAACAGCTCGAGGACCGGGCCCAGGCGGTGGAGCACTCGCCGGATGCCAGAGCCGACCAGGCTCACGGCGGCGGTGTCGCGGACCAGGCGTGGGCGGCAGTGAGCGGAGAGGCGCTCGAGCAGCTGCTGCAGGCGCGGCTCGTCGGCACCCTGGCTCGGGTCCAGCGACACGGTGACGCCGGTCTCCGAGGTGCTGACGAGGTCGACGGAGAGTCCCAGGGCCGCGAACTCCGCGAAGGCGCGGGCGAGGAAGCCGACCGTCTGCCACATGCCGACGGTCTCCATCTCGACGAGGGTGATGCCGCGGCGTGAGGACACGGCCTTCACGCCCTCGCCGGCGGCCTTGTCGTCGATGACCGTGCCGGCCATCTCCGGCGCCTGCGTGCAGCGGATCTGGAGCTCGATGCCCGCGGACCGCACCGGAGGAATGCACCGCGGGTGAAGCACCTTGGCGCCGCAGGTCGCGATCTCCTGGGCCTCGGCGTAGGAGAGGTGCGTGAGCAGGCGCGCGCTCGGGACCTGGCGGGGATTGGCCGTGTACATGCCGGGAACGTCGGTCCAGATCTCGCATCGGCTCGCGCCGAGCTTTGCGGCGAGCAGGGCGGCGGAGGTGTCCGAGCCTCCGCGACCGAGGAGCACGGTGCCGCCGCTCTGGTCCCGGGCGATGAAGCCCTGGGTGACGATGACGCGTGCGTCGGGGAGCTTGTCGTGCAGAGCGGGCTCGGCCTCGTGGGTCACCCGTGCGGAAAGGATGCGGTCGGCCTCGGCACGCTCGCGGTCATCGGCGGCGGTGAGCAGTGCCCGGGCGTCGGCCCACGCGGCGTCCACACCCTGGGATGCGAGGAAGGCCGCACCCAGGCGGGTGGAGAGGATCTCGCCGGCCGAGAGGATGCGGGCGCGAAGGCGAGGGGAGACCTCGCCGATCAGGGACGCACCGGCGGCGAGGCGCGACAGGTCGCCGAGCTCGTCGGCCACCACCGACGCGTCGACGCCGAGATCGGCAGCGTGCTGCTCGTGCCGAGCGACGAGGGCTGCGAGCGCCTCGTCGTGCTCCTGGGCGAGCACCGCGCGACACAGCGCTTCGAGCTGGTCGGAGACGCCCGAGAGCGCAGAGCACACCAGCATCACCTGGTGGCCCTCCGCGAGGCGCGTCTGCGCGATGTCGTGGATGGTCTGCCAGCGCGCGCGCGACGCGACGCTGGTTCCGCCGAACTTGAGGACGATGAGCGACATGCCTCGTGGGCTAACGCTGCCTACCGCCGGCGCCACACCACGAGGAAGTTGTTCGCGGGCATGTCGCGCACCTCGTCGAGATGAAGCCCGTAATCGACAGCCTCTGCAGCGAGCTCTTCGAGGTCGCGAATGCCGTAGGACGGGTGCCAGCCCTTCACGGTCTGGTCGAACTCCGCGTTCGAGGGCGTGGTGAAGGCGCCATTTCGCGTGAACGGCCCATACACGCACAGCGGGGCTCCGGGAACCAGGACGCGTGCCGCGCCCCGGAGCAGTGCGGTGCTCGCCGTCCGCGGTGAGACGTGCAGCAGGTTTGCCAGGTAGATGGCGTCGGCGCGCGCGATGGGCCAGGGGCCCTCGACGTCGAGCGCGAGGGGCGCGAGGAAGTTCGGGTGGCCGGTGTGGGCCCGCCAGGCTTCGATCGAGTCCCGTCGGTCCGCCTGCGGCTCGGTGGGCTGCCAGCGCAGGTGGGGGAACAGGCCCGAGAAGTAGGCGGCGTGCTGGCCGCCGCCGGCGGCGATCTCGACCACGGTGCCCTCGGCGGGAAGCACTTCGCGGAGCACCTCGCCGATGGGCTCCCTGTTGCGGTGCGCGGCCTGAAACCAGAGTCCGCCGGGAGGCTTGTCGGTCATAGCTCGACTCCTTCGGTGCCCGTGGTGAACGACCACTCCATCTGTCGCTCTTCCCCGGACCACGCGAGGTCCAGGAATACAGTGTAAGTCGTCTCGGGCTCGAGCGGGTCGAGCGGGATGATCGCGGCGCTGTACGGGAAGTTCCCGAGTGCGGTCGACGGGGTCATCGTCTTGATCTCGACCTCTCCATCGGGGCCGGTGAGCGAGGCGGCCCTGAGCAGGATGTCGTAGGGGTCCGACTGGAACAGGTCCGCGTCGTTGGCGCTGCCCATGTGCGCGCTGATCGCATAGCCACGGGTCCGGTACTGCAGGTCGTCATCGAGGAACGGCGCCGAGATCGGCACGTTCGTCATGTCCTCGAGGGGCCAGATCAGCGGACGATTGGTGTGGTAGTTGGTCGGCCACTGGTAGTGCCACTCGCTGACCACCCAGTCGCCGGCGCGGCCGTAGCCCACCGCCTCGAGTCCCGGCTGGAACACGACCTGACGACCGTAGATGTCGTGCAGCTGGATGTCGGCATAGGTGACGGCGTCGTACAGGGCGAGAGGCTCGGTGGCCTCCCAGAACGCGATGGTCGACGCCCCCCAGTCGTAGCCGAAGTTCATGCCGCGCTCGATCGGGTCCTCGCCGGTGTAGCCGGGCAGGCTCGGGTCCTCGAACAGGCCGCCGTTCGTCGCCTCGTAGCCGTTGGTGACGACGTACTCGGCGTGCGCCGTGGCCGCGTCGCTCAGCTGCTTGGACACGCGCACCTTTCGGGCGCCCGCGAGCCGCCGCCAGCAGTTGACCCGGTGGACCATCTTCACCGCCGGCGCGTCCTCCTTGGAGTCGAACGCGGCCTGGCCGGGCGTTCGATCCATACAGGCGTCGGCGAAGCTGTCGAACTGCGGGGTGCAACCAAGCAACGGCAGGAGCAGGATGTAGCGCATCGAGGCCTCCGGCAGTTCCATAGCCAGAGGGGGGCGGCGAACCCACCCGCGGGCGGCTACTTCGCGTCCACCGTCGTGCTCACCTGCAGCCCGGCTTCGTAGATGCCGCGCGCGAGCACCGTGAGCTTCGGGAGCTTCACGCCGTCCTCGGTGACGACGCCGTCGAAGCGCACGAGGACGTTGGCGCTGTTGCCGGGCACCCAGGCACCGAAGGGCGTGTAGTCGAGCTGATAGGCACCACAGGCCTCCATCTCGCGCACGTAGTTGCCGCAGGCGGTGGTGTGGCGATGGCCGACCGGGTCGACCCACTCGCGGTCGTAGCGAGCGTGCGAGAGCTGGGCGCGCTTGATCTCCATGACGAACACCCGGCCCTCCCAGGCCTTGGCGTTGGCGAGCATCTCCTCGGACGAGGGGATGTCGACGATCAGCCCGCGCTCCTCCCACTTGCCGCGCATCGCGACGAGGCGGTCGGTGGCCTCCCGCAGGTGGGGCTTGCTGTCGCGGAGGAAGTGGTCCTGCTCGACGGCCCAGTTCTCGGGAAGCTGGACCAGGCGTCCTCCGGCCGTGCGCACGACCGCGACCTCCGGGTCGAGGACCTCGAGGCGCTCCCCGGGGAAGAAGCGGTACTCGGTTGGCTCACCGGGCCGGTCGATGGCGACGCCGCGATGCTTCCAGTGGCCGCCGACGAGCAGGAAGCGCTCCTCGCCCGTGCTCGCCCCGGCCCACTTCGGGCTCTTCGGCGGCTCGAGCGACACCTGGCTCGGGTGGACGCGCACCCACGTCGTTCGGTGGGGGCCAATGGCCACGCGCATGTCGAGGAACAGGTGATCTTCGCCGCACTTGGGGTGGGTGACGAAGGCCTCGGCGACCATGCCCGCCGGGATCTCCCAGTCCTCTTCGACGAACTCGCAGTCGTCGGCCTTTCGGGCCTCGAGTGGGCGCTGGGGCTCGGTGAACCACACGGTCGTGGGGTTCTTGCGGTCGTCCGAGATGTCGGCGAGGGTGACCGCGGGCTTCGCGTAGGCCAGGGCGATGGTGAGGAGCAGGCTCATAGGCGGTAGCCCCCGGTGATCGCGCTCTCGACCCGCTCGCGGTAGCGCTCCTCTTCCTCGGCACCCTCCGGAGGCACCTGTTCCTGGTACGTGAGCAGGTTCTGCAGGCGCTGCTCGACGAACCAGTGCTCGTGGAACACGGCATCGGCAGTCTTTCGCCATGCCTCGGCGAGGTCCTCGAACAGATCCCGGTAGCGTCGCTCCGAACTCGTGCGCAGCGGCTCGTACACGCCCGACTCGACCCGCGCGAGGTACGCGCGGTAGCCCTTCAGTGCGTGGCCGGAGGCCAGCAGCACGTCGGAGTCGATGGACTTGACCTCGGCCTGGACCAGCTTGGACAGGCTGGCGGCGTCCCGGGGAGCGGCAGTGAGCTTGCGCGCGGTGGCTTCGTAGGCGTCGACGCGACGCTTGTGAGCCTCGACCTTGGTCAGCGCCTTGTCGAGGTCGTCGTTGGCGTCGACCAACGCCTTCTTGTCTCCGGCGAGCTCGGCCTTGCGCACCTCCTGCTGGGTGAGGGCGGTGTAGGTCGGCCACAGCTCCCACTTGTAGGACACACGCTGGGGGTGTGGGGGGCCCTCGGACGGGTGCTTCTTGAAGCCGGGGTGCTGGTAGTTGTCGATGGCCAGCGCCATGGCCTGCTCGGGTTCGCCGAGGACGAACAGGGTGTCGGCCAGCTGCGTCCGGATCTCCCAGGGAAAGAAGAACAGGTCGCTGTACTGCCAGCTCGCCTGGTTGCCGAGCTCGAGCTCCTTGAGCAGGTCGCGCGCCACGCGCCAGAAGTCGCTGTTCGGCGAGAAGTCGCGGGGCCACGCACCCGGTACCACCGTGTCCGGTCGGGTCGACTCGATGTAGGCCTGGGTGTCGGCGATCCGCTGCTCCTCGAGCTCGAAGTAGCGATCGAACTCGCCGTTCATGAGGGCCCGCCGCGCGATGAGCGCTCGGTGGGCGAGCACCTCGGGGGTGATCTCCTTCGCGTCGAGGGCAGGCGCGATGCGGGCGTCGAGCCGCGCCCAGCGCTCCTTGGTGGTCGTGATCGCCTCGTGCGCCCACACGCTCCGGCGCGAGCTGACCTCGGCCGCGAGCCGGGTCAGGGCCTCTTCGGCGAGGGTGAACTCGGGCTCGAGGCTCACCGCCTTGGACAAGAGCTGCTTGGCGTCGCCGGCGTTGCCGCTCTCGAGGGCCTCGAGGGCTCGGCCGTAGACGTCGACGGTGTCGAGCTTGCGGACGTCGACCTCACCGAAGGCGATGCGGTCACGGGCCGCGAGGCGTAGCTGGAGGGCGTCGAGGATGGCGAAGGCAAGCTCGTCGATGAGCACGAAGAACTCTTCGCCGCGCTCGCCGACCTCGCCGCGGACCTCCTGGCTCGCGATGACCTTGCCGGTCTCGACCTCGACGACCCACAAGGTGACGGCAACCGACGGCAGCTTGGCGGAGAAGATGCTGCCGAAGACCATGAAGTCGGCGCCGAGAATGCGCCCGGCCTCGGCGGCGGTGCGCGGGTCGACGAGTCCGGACTGCCCGAGCTCGATCTCGGCGGTCAGCTCGGCGATGCGCTCGCGCTCGACCACGTCGACGGCCTCGACCTTGGTGAACTTGCTGGTGAGGACGGCGGCCACGCCCGGTCCAGCGCCGTCCATCGACGCGTCTCCAGTGTGGTTCTCGAGCGCGGCCACGGCCACCCGGGGGGCGGCGAAGGCGGGGCCAGAGATGGCGAGGACGAACAGAAGGGCGAGTGCTCTCACTCGGCGGCATCCAGGGGCAGGCGGTGCACCAGGCGGGTCGGACCCGGGCTGGCGGGGAAGGCCAGCCTGCCGCGAAGGGCGAGGGTCACGCAACCGGCGACCTCCTCGTCGACGCCGTCTACCTCGAGGTCCACGACCTCTCCGCTCGGGAGGACCGCGGCGTGCACGCGGGCGACGCCCTCGCCGCAGCCGCGCACGGGCTCGACGAAGCCCGCGAAGGCCTCGCCGATCTGGTCGACGCTCAGCGCGCCGTGGGCCACGGTGGGGCCTGTGGCCTTCTCCGCGCCGCCGACTGCGGTTCGCGTGCCGCGAGTGTCCGCCGGTCGCAGCGTGCCCTCGTCGTCGGTGCTCGCGTGCAGAACACCCTTGGCCTCGGTGATGCAAAAGCCGCGCGGATGGAGCGCCGCGTACGCGCCCCACGCGTTCGGGTCACCGGCGAGGCGAGCGTCCTGGCAGTCCGCGACGTCGGCGGCCGCCGGAGCACGCGTGCAGATGCCGTCCGGATGCTCGGCCAGATAGACCGACCAACCGTCGAAGTCGTTGGCCACCTGCGCGGCCGCACACGCGTCGAGGTCCGCCTGCGAGGGCGGCCCAGCGAGGGCGACGGCAATGAGGAACGCGAGGCTCACGGAGAAACTCCGGGGGAAATCCCCCACTTACGCGTACTACACGTGAGGCGGCGCAGCCAATCCCTCCGCAGTGGATCGCGATGGGATGGTGTCTTCGGCGGGATCGCCGTAACGGTCGGCGCGGCGCGCGGACCCTGGCACGTACGGCGCACCGCGATGCCTCGCATCGGGTAGGCTCTGCACTCTGGAGGACGCGTGACGCGCAAGGGCTCGCTCATCGCCATGGCTGCGGCCCTGTCCCTCGCCACGCCGGCGATGGCCGGCAGCGGACCGTGGGTGCTCGGACGCGGCGACCAGTCGCTGTACGTGGGCCTGGATTCGCAGCGGATCGACAAGCTGATCGCCACCATCGACGGCGAGCGCCAGGTCATCGACGTCGACGCGCGCATCACCACCTTCACCGCGAAAGCGGGGCTTACCTACGGGCTCGGCACCCGCGTCGAGGTCGAGGGGTGGGTCCCGTGGTCCCGGGCCTGGGTTGCCCGCGACGACCTCGGGCCCTGCGGCGCACTCGGCCTCGGCGAGTGCCGCACGACCCAGGGCGTCGGGGTCATCGAGGGACGCCTCAAGCTGCTGCTCGTCGACGAGCTCACCGGATCGCCCGTGTCGGTGGCCACAGGGGCTCACGCGCGGTTCGGCGGGCTCACGCACGAGACCCGAGCGCGCCTCACCAACCTCGGCGAGGGCACGACCGACCTCGGTGGCTTCGTGTCCGTGGGACGCATCGGTGGGCTCGGCAGCGGCTACTGGTCGGGCCACCTCGACGTGACTGGCCTGTACCGCATCCCGAACACGCGCACCTTTCCGCAGGCGGAGGGCGATCTCTCGGCGCCCGGCTCGGACTTCCAGTTCGCGAGCGACGTGCTCTTCGCACCCATGTCCGCGGCGGACGTGTCCTTCGGCCCTTCGGTGAGCGTGTACTGGCGGCCCTTCGGTCTCGACTTCGGAGAGGTCGACGCCTCCGACCCGGACCGCTTCGGCGCCCTGCGGGTGCTCGCACCGCGGGTCGGCGGCAAGATCATCGTCCGCGACGGCGCCAAGGCCGCGTTCTCGGCGTCGGTCCTGCAGACGGTGGCTCCGGTGAACAACCCGAACACGTTCACCGTGAGCATGGGCATCTCCCTGAACGGCCTGTTCACCAAGGACCGCTCGTGAGGCTCCGATGCTAGAGCCCGGCGCGCTCGTCGACGGGCGCTTCGTCGTCGAGGCCCTCATCGGTCAGGGCGGGCTCGCGGAGGTCTACCGCGTCCGTCACGCCGAGCTGGGCTCGCTGCACGCGCTGAAGTTGCTCGTGTGGAAGAAGAAGCAGCTCGAGGAACGGCTGCTTCTCGAGGGGCGGATCCAGGCCCAGCTGCGGCACCCGAACGTCGTCTCCGTCACCGATCTCGTGCGTCACGACGGGCAGGTCGGTCTGCTCATGGAGTACGTCGACCACGAGTCGCTCGAGGACTTCGTCGCGCGGGCCGCGCCGCTCCCGCCGGGAGACGCGCTGCCGCTGTTCGCGGCCATTCTCGCGGGAGTCACCGCGGCGCACGACGCCGGCGTGCTGCATCGCGATCTGAAGCCTGCGAACGTGATGCTCGCGCGCAGTTCCTCGGGCATCCTCCCGAAGGTCGCCGACTTCGGCATCGCCAAGGTCGTCCAGGACATGCAGGGCGGTCGGACCGCGGCGGGCGTGACCATGGGCACTCCGGGCTACCTGGCGCCCGAGCAGATCCTCGACTCCGCGGACGCGGATCGGCGCGCGGACGTGTTCGCGCTCGGCGCGATCCTCTACGAGATGCTCACCGGCCGACGCGCGTTTGCCGACGAGCACGGCGAGGTCTCGGTGCGCTCGACGCTCGAGGGCGAGGTGACGCCCATCGACGAGCTCGTGGAGGCGCTGGACGACCACGTGTCCCAGGCCATCCACCAGTCGTTGGCCCGCGACCGTGAGTCGCGCTTCGAGGACTGCCGGGCGTTCGCCAGGGCGCTGTACCCGGACCGGCCGCAGCTGCTCGCCCTGGTCACCGGCCAGCACGTGGGCGGTCCGCTCTCCCTGGAGGGGGCCAACCCATCGATTCCGCCGCGTCCGGCGCCGTCGGTGGACACCTTCGTGCCTGAGGACGAGCCGGCCTCGAGCTCGCCGACGACGTCGCCGGGGCACCGCCAGAGCGCGGCGTTGCTCATGGTCGGAGTCGGCGTCGGTGGCGGCCTCGCGGCGCTCGCGGGCCTGCTGGCGCTGTACGCGAGCATGAGCGAGCCCGAGGTGCCGCCCGAGCCCGAGCCGGTGGCGGTGGTGGCGCCGGCGCCAGCGCCCGTCGCCGTGCCCACACCGTCCCCGGAGCCCGTGGCGGTCGAGCCCGAGCCTGCTCAGGTCGAGCCGGCCGCCGTCGCGCCGAAGCCAGGACCCGCCCCCTCGCCGAGTCCACAGCCGACCGAGGTGGCCCCGGTACCTGCACCCGAGCCGACGCCCGAGCCCGTGGCCCCGGCTCCCGAGCCGGTCGCGCCCGCTCCGGTGCCTGCCCCCGAACCCGTGGTCGCGCCCGCGCCCGCGCCGGAGCCGACGCTCGCGGTGAAGAACATGGACGCGCTGGTCGGGACCTGGGCGGGCGAGGCCAGCGGCAAGCCGCTCGAGCTGCGCATCGACTCGCTCGCGGGCGGTGCACTCTCCGGCGAGCTGACCTTCTACCTGGGGGCGACGCCGAGAACGCTCCCCGCCGAGGGCTCGATCGACGCGAAGTCGGGCGTGGTCAAGATCCGCGCTGGCACCTTCGCACTGGACGGCGTGGTCGGCGGGCTCTCGATGAGCGGCACCTACCTGGCCGGCAAGAAGAAGCTTCCCTGGAACCTGGTGAAGGGCGGCTAGTCCCCACAGCCCGAGGTGCGGATGCCGGGGGGCGTCGCCCGGCGTGGCCGAGCCCACGAAGCATGTTGCCAGGGCCGGCCGCCGTGGGCGGCGTGCGCTGCAAACCCGGACACGACTTCAGGGTGAGAGGACTAGGCCTCGGCCTCGCGCAGGTGGCGCACGATGCGGCCGGCGATCTCGGGCCACAGCGGTGCCGGCATGTCGTGTCCCATGCCGTCCACGAAGTGCAGCTGTGCTCCGGGAATCGCGCGAGCCTGGGCGCGTGCGAAGCGCGGAGGGAACAGCGGGTCCTGGGCGCCGTGCAGCACCAGGGTCGGAGCCTGGATGCGGCGGAGCGAGGGTGTGCGACGACCCATCGCGAGCACGGCAGCGAGCTGTCGGTGCAGGGCTTCCGACGAGGTCGACTGCTCCCAGCTTGCGGATGCCACGTAGTCGATGCGCTCCACGTCCGGTGCGAAGCGACCGCTGCCGAGCACGGTGGTGAGCTCGAGCAGGCGCTCGCGCTGCTCCTCGGGAGACGAGGCGCTCCGCTGGCGGGTGATGGTGCGCAGGGCCTTGATGCCGGGCATGCCGAGGCGGCGCGCACCGGTGCTCGACATCATCGAGGTCAGCGACTGCACCCGATCCGGGTGCTCGACGGCGAGGGTCTGCGCAATCATGCCGCCCATCGACGCGCCGACCACGTGGGCGCGCTCGACGCCGAGCTCGTCGAGCAGCCCGACCGCATCTCCCGCCATGTCCGAGAGGCTGTAGGGCGCGGGGGAGGGGAGGCCGACCACGCTCCCGAGGATGCTGCGCATCGGCGACGGCGCGGGCGCGTCGACCTTGGGCGAGTCGCCACAGTCCCGATTGTCGCAGCGAACGACGCGGTACCCGGCGTCCGCGATGCACTCGAGGAGCGGCAGCGGCCACAGCAGCCGCGGGGCTCCGATGCCCATCAGCATCAGCACCGTCGTCGGTCCCTGACCAATCACGTCATGGGCGAGCGAAACCCTCATGCGACCCCCTTGTGCACTTCTGTCACGCTCGGATTCACCTGGATGCGCACTCGCGAAAAGTTCACGGAATCGCGCTTACGCGGCCATTCGGTTGGCTCTGGAGTGGCCCTGGAAAGGGGCAAACTGCGGGTTCCGCCCACCTGTGTCGCGAAATGTGACAACCATCCTCCGTTGCGTCCCAGGGGCCTTTTCCATTATCGTATTCTGTGGAAGGAGGCTGATTGGAGCCACGTTCGTCGCTCGCACCCGCGGAGCATCCCGAAGGGTCGACCGGCAGCAAGCCACAACACGCCCGAGCGCCGCAGACGGAGGTCGTCCCCGTTCCCTGGGGAGGTCCGGCGTTTACGCGGCTGTTGATGCTGTTCACGGCAAGCTTCCTCGCCACCACTTCGATCATTCTTGGGACCTGGTTCCTCGTGCTGCGACCCGCGCCCGGTGACGCGCCCAGCCCTGCCCCCGTTCACGGAGAGGCACACTGATGCTCTCGGTCGGAGATCGTGAAGGGGACTGGATTGTCGAGGACATGGCCCTTCCGGGAGAGAGTCGTCTCCTTCGGGTCGTGAACACGCGCGGAGACACCCACGGCGTGCTCCGGCTGTTCGCCAAGGGCGACGAGGGTCGTGCCGCGGCGGACCGTGCCGGCGAGGCGCTGCGCGCCTTCGACCATCCGAGCATTCCGAGCCTCCTCGACCAGGGCCAGACCCGCGAGGGCGAGGCCTGGATCGTGACCGAGCCCTTCGAAGGGCGAACCATCGGCGACATCATCGCCTTCGAGCCGCTCGACGTGTTTCGTGCGGCCCGCATCTTCGAGCGCTTGGGCGAGGCCATCGCTCACGTGCACGAGCAGGGCTGGATCCACCGCGACATCAACCCCGAGAAGGTGGTCATCGCGGATGACGACCAGGTGCACCTGATCGGCTTCGAGCACGCGCTCACGCTCTCCGCGCTCCGCGACATCGAGGACCCCACCTTCGGTCCGCTCGCCTACGTCGCCCCCGAGGTGCTCCGTCGCTACACGGATCACGGGCACCGCGCGGACCTCTACTCCACCGGCGTCATCCTCTACGAGGCGGTCACCGGTCGCTCGGCCTTCCCCGCGGCGATGATGGACACCTCCGCGGACCCCCGGGCTCGCGCCCAGGTATGGAAGTCCCGCGACAAGGTGCTCGATCCCGGGGACCAGGTGCCGCACTGGCTCGCGGGTCTCGTCCGCAAGTCGACGCAGCCCGACCCGCGAAACCGACTCAAGGACCACTACGCGCTGCTCGGCTGGCTCGATGCCGCTCGCGACGAGTGGGAGGTCGAGGAAGAGGGCGATGCGCCGTCGCTGGCGCCGCCGGCCCCGATCGCGATGGGCGCGCCGAGCCTCATGCCGTCGATTGGCCCGTCCATCGGCCCGCCGCCGATGCCGCAGGGCTCGCAGAGTCCCAGCCGCACGTCGCCCCCGGCACCGGCCCATCAGGTCGTGTACCAGCAGGAGGCGCCGCCGCCGGCTCTCTACGACCTCGCCGCCGCCTTGCTCGGCGCGATTGCCGCGGGCGTCGTCAGCTTCCTGGTCATCGCGATCGACCAGGGCTGAGCGGCCCTAGAACCGGTAGCCGGCCCAGAACACCCACGAGAAGCCCGCGGGTGGCGACTGGGTCGAGGACCACTCGAACACGTCCACCGACGTGCCGTCCGCGTCGGTGAGCACCACCGACTCGGTGGTCTGGAAGCGGATCCCCGCGAGGTAGCGCAGCTCGGCGCCGGCCACGAAGCCGTTCGCGGAGGCCCCCGCGATGCCGCCGCCCGCACCCATGCGAAGTCCGGCCGTCGCGAAGCGGCCTTCGGCCCGGGTGTCGCCGGCCGTGACCTTGGCGCGGAAGCGGGTCAGCGACGGTCCGGCGAGGGCGACCACGTAGGGGTCGAGGACCTCGAGTCCCGCATAGTGGAAGGTGACGCGTCCCGCGACGCCGGTCTCGATCAGCCGCCAGCGGAGCGTCTCCCCGGTGGTGGCGCCCACCACCGCGCGGGACAGCAGCTGCAGGAACCACGGCTGGCCGTAGAAGCCCTCGGCACCGAGGCCGATGGCGAGGTCGCCGCGCTGGAACACGCCGCCATCGACCGCGACCTGGAACTCCGTCCACGACAGGAAGGCGCCGATCAGCGAGAACGGGCTGTAGCCGGCGCCGTTGAACGCGGTGCGGACCTTGATCTCGAGGGTGCCCGGGTTGAAGGCGGCGGGGGCATGGCCAGGGTCGGCCGGGGCCTCGGCTTCGGCGGAGACCTCCGGTTCGGGGGCGGGAGCGACGAGGTGCGGGAGCGGCGGGGGAGGGAGAAGGGGCAGCGGCATTTGCCGACCTTACCCCCGCGGGCGACGGGACGCATCTCGGGGGTCCGCGAGTGCTGAGCCCGGAATCGACGGATTGTGACGAGATCGCTGAAGACGCGAATCGCCCGATGGCGACGGTCTCTCAGGAAATTCGACCAAAAAAATCGAATTTCATTGAATGGCGCAGAACCCCAGACGTAAGGCATGTTGTCATCCAGTTTCGGAGTTCCCCATGCGCAACGCCACCTTCATCGCTGCCCTCACGATGCTCGCCGCCTGTGACGGCGGCCTTCAGTTCGCCCACACCTCGACGCTGCACCAGAGCACGCGCGGCGTGGCCCTGCAGGACGGCGACTACGCCCGCGTCGGCATGAGCGGCACGACCTGCGACGTCGACACCAGCTACGCCGGCGTCAGCACGGACTACGACTACGCGGGCTCCGAGGACACCATCCACGACGTCGAGAACGGCAAGGTCGTGGTCACCTCCGACGACGGCTTCCACATCGTCGACCGGAACCCGGCGACCATGGGCCAGGACCAGGACATTCCGGCGTCCAACGCGCACGCCAACTGGACCCAGGCCGTCGCCACCGACGATGGTGCCGTCGCCTTCGGCGAGACCTCCACCGGCTGCCTCATCGAGTGG
Source organism: Deltaproteobacteria bacterium (assembly GCA_006226595.1). GTDB lineage: Bacteria > Myxococcota_A > UBA796 > UBA796 > M1803. Next base: position 135,517 of record SBGP01000009.1, on the reverse strand, counting down.
GCCGGCTACGGGGATGACGTGGCCGCGACCCTGAAGCCCAGCGTCTGCGAGGCTACCCCGGCCATCGCCGCTGACCCCGTCACCGGCAACACCCTCGTTGGCACCGCCGATGGCATCAGCATCGCGACCCCGGTCGCCGACACCGTCGAGCCGATGATCGACGAGGGCGCCGACCTCATGGTCTTCGACTCCTCGACCGAGCTCGTGTACGCGGCCATCCGCGGCGAGACCGAGGTCCGGGCCATGGACTTCGATGGCAACGTCGTGTGGCGCACCGACCTGATGGGCGCCGTGACCGACATCGAGGACTTCGGCGACCGCATGAGTGCGCTCGTCACCGTGGCGTTCGACGACGGCACCGGCTCGGTGTTCGTGCTCGACGGCCTCACCGGCGAGATCACCTCCGAGATGGGCACCCCCGACGGCAACCAGCAGCTCGCCGCCTCCGAGGGTGGTGGCCAGATCGCCCTGGTTCGCGAGGGCGAGGTGCACTTCTACGAGGTCTACACCTGGCTCCCGTCCAGCCTCATCGAGTAGGCATCGACGCGGAACTGGCAGCGGGCGTGGTCTTCGGACTGCGCCCGCTTTCGTTTGGGCCCGACGAGGGGAGTGGGCTCCTACGCGCACCGGGGTAGGATGGCGGACGACTTCGGAGGACGCGTTGATTCGGTTCACGCTCAACGGGCGCACGGTGGAGGCACAGGCTTCGCCGAACACCACGCTGCTCGACTACCTGCGCCAGGACCTGGCTCTCACCGGCACCAAGGAAGGCTGCGCCGAGGGAGACTGCGGGGCCTGCACGGTCGCGATGCTCGACACCGAGGGGGCCAACGGCCCCGTGTGGCGCGCGATCAACAGCTGCCTGACCTTGCTCCCGATGGTCCACGGACGCGAGCTGGTTACCGTCGAGGGCCTCGCGGATGGCGAGGGCCTTCACCCGGCGCAGGCCGCGGTCGTCGAGCGACTCGCGTCACAGTGCGGCTACTGCACGCCCGGCGTGGTGATGAGCCTGTTCGAGGCCTGCTACCGCGGGGACCTCGATGACGAGGCCGCGCGCGACGACCAGATGTGCGGCAACCTCTGCCGCTGCACTGGCTACCGCCCGATCAAGGAAGCGGTGGCCGCCGTCGGCGGCTGCCGCCCCAAGGACCGCTTCGCTGCGCGTCTCGCCGAGTCGGGTGGCTGGCAGGCCGCGAGCTGGGAGCGCCAGGACGAGCGCTGGGCGGCGCCGACCGAGTTCGGCCCGCTGTTCGATGCGGTCGAGCGCGGGGCGCGGGTGGTCTGTGGCGCCACGGACCTCGGTCTGCTCGTCACCCAGCGCGGACAGCGCTTCGCCGACCTGGTCAGCGTCGAGGGCCTGCCGGGCTTCAAGGACCTGCGGGTCGAGGACGACGGTACCGCGCACATCGGCGCCGCCGTGCCCCTCACCGACCTCGAGGCCTTCGCGAGCGACGCCCTGCCGGTGGTCGCGCGCATGCTCCGCTTCTTCGGCTCGCGCCAGATCAAGCACCGGGCCACCCTGGGTGGCAACCTGTGCAACGCCTCGCCCATCGGCGACATGGCCCCGGTCCTGCTCGCCCTCGATGCCGAGGTCGTGCTGCGCAGCCGGGGAGGGGAGCGCCTGCTGCCGCTCTCCGAGTTCTTCCTCGACTACCGCAAGACCGCGCTCGCCCCCGGCGAGGTGCTCGCCGCCGTGCGCGTGCCGCCGCTGGCCAATGGCGCGAGGACCGCGGCCTTCAAGGTGTCGCGACGCCGTGAGATGGACATCAGTGCCGTCGCCCTCGGGGCTCGCGTCGAGCTCGTCGACGGTCGCGTCTCCGCGGTCCGCCTCGGCTTTGGCGGCATGGCCGCGACGCCGGCGCGGGCGACCCTGCTCGAGGGCGCGCTCGTCGGCGAGCCGTGGACCGAAGCGGCGGTCGAGGCGGTGCTCCCGCTGCTCGCCCAGCAGTTCTCGCCGCTCTCCGATCACCGCGGCAGCGCCTGGTATCGCAGCACCGTCGCCGCGAACCTCGTGCGCGCCTTCGTCGAGGAGACCGCCGAGGCGACGTTCCGCGCCCTGCCGCAGCGTCCGCTGTCGACGGTCGTCGAGCCCGCGGGAGGTGCAAAGTGAGCCAGCCGCTGCCCACCCCGCTGCATCGCAGTCGCTCCCATGAGTCCGCCGTCGGCCACGTCACCGGCAAGGCGCGCTACGTCGACGACCTGCCCGAGCCGCCAGGCCTGCTGCACGCGGCTGTCGTGCCGAGCAGCACCGCGAAGGGACGCATCGTGTCGCGATCCGCGGAGGCCGCTCGCGCGGTTCCCGGCGTGCTCGGCGTGTTCTTTGCCGACGACATCCCCGGGACCAACCGCATCGGTCCCATCGTGCACGACGAGCCGCTCCTCGCCGAGGACACGGTGTCCTTCCATGGCCAGGCGCTCGCGCTGGTCGTCGCCGAGACCCGCGAGGCCGCCCGCGCCGCTGCCGCCAAGGTCGTGGTGACCGTCGAGGCCGAGACGCCGCTGCTCGACTTCGACCAGGCCATCGAGCAGGGCTCGTTCACCACCGACGCGCACGTCATCGCCCGCGGTGACGTCGAGGCCGCGCTCGACGGCTCCCACCTCGTGATCGAGGCCGAGGCCCGCGTCGGGTACCAGGACCACTTCTACCTCGAGACCCACGGTGCGCTCGCCGTGCCGAACGAGGGCGGCGTGCACATCACCTCCTCGACGCAGCACCCGACAGAGGTCCAGCGCGAAGCCGCCCGCATCCTCGGGCTTCCGGCGGCTGCGGTCGTGTGCCAGGTGTCGCGCCTCGGTGGCGGCTTTGGCGGCAAGGAGTCCCAGGCCTCGCCGTATGCCTGCATGGCGGCGCTCGCCGCGCACAAGCTCGATCGGCCGGTGAAGCTGGTGCTCAAGCGGCACGAGGACATGGCCTGGACCGGCAACCGGCACGCCTTCCTCGGCAAGTACCGGGCGGGCTTCGACGCGGACGGCCGGTTCGTCGGCTTCGCGGTGCACATCTACAGCCAGGGCGGGTGGAGCACCGATCTCTCCGGCGCGGTCATGGACCGGGCGCTGTTCCACCTCGACAACGCCTACCGCATTCCCGCGCTTCGCTTCGAGGGGCGGGTGGTGCGCACCAACCTGCCGTCGAACACCGCCTTCCGCGGCTTTGGCGGTCCGCAGGGCGTGGCCGTGGTCGAGGACGCGATGGAGCGGGCCGCTGCCGCCCTCGGCATCGACCCCGTCGAGCTTCGCCGTCGCAACTACTACGAAGAGGGCGACGCCTGCCCCTACGGCCAGGTCCTCTCCGAGGTGCGTCTGCAGCGCATCCACGACGAGCTCGTCGCCTCCTCGGACTACACGGCCCGACGTGCGGCCATCGACGCGTTCAACGCGGGCTCCCGGTGGGTGAAGCGCGGCATCGGCTTCTCGCCGGTGAAGTTCGGCATCAGCTTCACGGCGTCCCTGCTCAACCAGGCGGGCGCGCTGGTGCTCGTCTACAGCGACGGCTCGGTGCAGCTGAACCACGGCGGCACCGAGATGGGCCAGGGCCTGTACACCAAGATGCTTGCCGTCGCCGCGGACACGCTCGGCGTCGAGCTCGACCGGGTGCGGCACATGCCGACCGCCACCGACAAGGTGCCGAACACCTCGGCCACGGCCGCCTCGTCGGGAACCGACCTCAACGGCGCAGCGGTGCGCGCCGCCTGCGAGACCGTGCGGGAGCGCATGCGACCGGTGGCTGCCGACATGCTCGGCTGCGCGCCCGACGCGGTGCGCTTCGCCGATGGCGCGTGCCACGGACCGAGCGGCAGCGTGCCCTTCGCCGACGTCGCCAACCTGTGCTGGGTGAAGCAGATCTCCCTGTCTTCCACCGGCTACTACGCGACCCCCGGCATCGCCTACGACCCCAAGGCGGGGCGCGGCACGCCGTTCTTCTACTTTGCGTACGGCGCGGCGCTGACCGAGGTCGAGGTCGACGCCCGCACCGGTCAGCACGGCGTGCGTCGCGTGGACATCCTCCACGACGTCGGCGACAGCCTCGTTCCGAGCATCGACAGGGGCCAGGTCGAGGGCGCGTACGTCCAGGGTCTGGGCTGGCTCACGGTCGAAGAGGTGATCTACGACGACGCGGGCCGCATGGTCACGCATGGACCGTCGACCTACAAGATCCCGGCCGTCGGCGACGTGCCTCCCGAGTTCTACGTGAACCTGCTGGACGAAGCGCCGCAGCCCGGCGTGATCGGTGGCAGCAAGGCCGTGGGAGAGCCCCCGTTCCTGCACGCGTTCAGCGCGGTCGCGGCGCTCCGGCATGCCATCGGCGCCTACGGTGACGGGGCGGTGGAGCTGTCGCTGCCGGCGACCCACGAGGCGGTGCTCCGTGCGGTCGAGGCCGTGAAGCGGGGCTAGTACCGCCACCTGAAGTCATGTCCGGGTTTGCGACATCCCGGACGGCAGCTCGGGCTGTGGATACGAGGCGCTCAGCCCGTGGCGCAGCAGGCTCAGCGCCTGGTCGACGATGGGCTCGAGTGCGGCATCCTCACGCTGCCGCCAGGCGGCCAGCAGCCCCTCCGCGAGCATCGCGTGCACGAGTGCCGCGGCCACGTCGACGTCCACGTCGTGGCGCAGCTGGCCCGCGTCCCGGGCCTCGGCGAGCAGGGTGCGCATGCCGTCGCGGCTGCGGCTCGCGAGCTCGGCGCGCATCGCTTCGAGGCGAGGCTCGCGCGAGGGCTCGGTGAGCCGCAGGGAGAGGGCCGCCCACACGGGCTCGTCGCGGTACAGCGCGAGACCCGCCGCGTACATCCGCGCGAGTCGCTCGAACACGTCGAGACCGTCGAGGGACAGTGGTCCGATGGCGGCCAGCTTGCGCCGTCCCGCCTCGTCGAGCAGGAACAGGAACAGGTCGAGCTTGTCGGCGAAGTACTGGTACACGCTGCCCTTGGCGATGCCGAGCTCGCGCACGATGCGCGTGATCGACGCGCTGTCGTAGGGATGCGCCGCGAACTCGGCGGCGGCGACCTGCACGAAACGCTCTCGCTTGTCGGTGGGCAGGTTGAAGAAGGTCTCGCTCGGCATCTCAGGCCACCTCGGTGAGTCGGAACTCGGCGCGAAGCGCGTCGAGGGGCTCGGCGAAGCGCTCTTCGAGTCGCATGCCGAGCAGGAAGGGGGCGGCCTCGCCCATGGCCCTGCCGCGTCGGTAGGCCTCGCGGAGCGCCGACAGGCGGAACCCTGAGAGCACGGTCCAGAACACCCACGCGAACCACACCTGCACGGTGACCACGCGGCCGTAGCCCTGGCCATGCGCGAACGCGAGCACGCCCATCTCGCCGACGTAGCTCGGGTCGAAGCCGAGCAGGACGTGGAACATGTCGTGGGTGATGGCGTAGCGGATGCCGTAGGTCTGACGCGCCCGCATCTCCGGGCTCACCGCGTCGGTCAGCCGGAAGACGTCGAGGTCGTGGGCCCGCATCCACTGCGCGTAGGCGTGTCCGAAACTGCCCTCGGGGTAGGCGCCGAGCGCGTCGAGATCGATGTCGGGGAGGTAGCCCTCGACCGGCGCGAGCTGGTCGCGGAGGTCCTCGCGGATGTCGGCGCCGAAGGCATCGGACTTGAGCACCGCGACGTCACCGAGGTGGGCACCGGGGTCCTCGCGGTACAGACGAACGGCGAGAGTGAGGTTGGCGACGGCAGACATGAGCACCTCTGCGTGTGACCGGCTGGTCATATGACCATGTAGTCACATGCGTCGACGGGGCAAGAGAAACCGTTCCGCTCGTGCCCTCCGGCGGCGCCCTCGGGTGGGGGCCTACTCCTCGGTCGGCGGCTCCGCGTCGCTTGGCGGCTCGGCATCGCTCGGCGCCTCGGCATCGCTGGTGCCCGGATCGTCGGGCAGGTCCTCGCCGACGAGCTGGAGCTCGATGGCCTTGTCGACGACCGGCGGCGGCGCGGGCGCGGCGATGACGGCCGGAATCGCCTGACTGCACCAGTCGACCAGCGTCTTCGACGGCTTCTTGCTCACGCACACCGCCCCCTGGGTCACCGTGCCCGCGACCACCGCGGTGATCACGCCGTGTCCCTTCTTCGGGTTGGCCATGAGCGCGACCGCGGGAGCCTCCTTGTCGCCCCAGGAGAGGTTCACCGTCTCCTGGGTGCCCTGCATCTCGCTCGCCGCCTGGCTCTTCATCTGCTCGAGCAGCGCGTCGGCGGTCACCCCGACCGGGCCTACGAACACGGTGACGAGGGTCACGTCCTTCGGGCACAGGTAGAACCACTGCGAGGGGGCCGTCGGGGTCGGCGCCGGGCCATCGGAGTGCAGCTCGCAGCCGTCGAACAGGGCCACGTCCGCGCCCTCCGTCAGGGTCGGCGCGATGTCCCACACCTGCTCCGGGATCTCCTGGGCAGACGCGGTGAGAGCGAGGAGCAGAGCGAGCATGGAGCCTCCGGGCAGCCCGAGTCGGTAACCCCGTCGCGGCGAAGGGTCATCCGGGGACGGTGACGAAGCGACGCTCGGGGAGCAGCAGGGCGGTGAGCCGGTCATAGCCTCGCCTTCCGGCGCCGGTGTCGATGGCGACGAGGTGTCCGAGGTCGATGGGCTCGCGGCGTGGTCGGTGGCCCATGACCACCGGCACATCCACCGGAAGCTGTTGCTCGGGCTGCTCGAAGTGCCAGATGAAGTCGGTGGACGCTTCCTGCGCGAGTGTCGGCACGACCTCGTCGACGGCGGCAGGCCAGGGCACGGTGAGCGGAACCCCGGAGTGGGTGAGCCACCAGTCCTGGCCCGCGCAGGACAAGCGGGCGGCGACCGGTGCGTCGAGCAGCAGGTCGCGGTGCGCGGCGGGAATCCGGCTCGGGTCGGGGCGGTACGCATCGATGCCGTAGGAGATCAGCGTGGGGCCCGCACCCATCGACGGCCAGAATACGGACTCGTCGAGCCCGTCGCCGGCGGCGAGGCCGGCCAGCCACAGGTCGTGGTTGCCGAGCACCGTGCGCCCGCCGTGGTCGACCACGCGCTGGAGCGCACCCTTGGAGTCGGGGCCGCGGTCGCACAGGTCACCGAGGAAGAACAGGTCGCGACCGCCGAGGTGAGGGAGCAGGAGGTCGAGGAGCGCCGTGCGTCCGTGCACATCGCCAATCACCGCTGCGCGTTCACTGGTCCAGTGCTGCACCGCGGGGCCGCGGTAGCTCGGAGGCAGGCCCGGGTAGGCATCGGCACTCATCCGAAGCACCCCCCCAGGCCCCGGTAGGTCGGCTCGCGGGCCACGACCTCGCCGCCGCGCACGAGCAGGACCTCGGCGAAGCGCTCCATGAGCTCCCCGGCCTTGGCATGGCGACAGATCACCGGGTCGCCGAGGCCGATGGCCGGCGTTCCCTGGGTGAGTGGGGTCTGCACCTCGCCGAAGCCCTCCATGTCGAGCGGGCGCATGTCGCGCGGCAGGTGGACCACGGGCAGGCGGCTCTTGCCGGCCTCGCCGCTCGCGACAAAGCCGCCTCCAGCGGCGGTGACCAGGCCCGCATCGCTCTGCCGGACCACGGGAATTGCGAAGAATGCTGCCGGCCGCAGGTCCAGGTCCCGGTAGCCATCGAACAGGTGTGGGCAGAGAAAGCCAGAGCCCACCGTGATCTCGGTGACCGAGGGGTCGGTCGAGGTGTACGCGACCGAGCCGGTGCCGCCACCGTTGACGAGCCCGATGGCGAAGCCCTCGCGGCGAAGCGCGTCGACCACGGCCCCGCGCAGGGCCTTCACCGCGGGCTTGCTGCCCCGCTTGATCGCGCGTCGCACGGGGTCCAGCCAGCGGCTGCCGGCGTTGTCGTCCTGCATGCCGGCGATCTGTGCTTCGTAGCCGAGTACCGCGACGAGCTCGACCCCGGCGGTGTCGCGCGCGGAGCGGGCGACCGCGAGGGCATCCTCCACGCTGCGGACGGGGGAGCGGCGCACTCCGAGGTGGGCGCCCATCGGACGCCAGGAGGCATCGACATCCACGCTCAGCCGCAAGGTCGTCTTCGCGGCCCGGGCCGCGTCGCCGAGCAGCCGCACGTGCTCGGCGCAGTCGACGGTGACGACCAGCTCGACGCCCTTCGCCGCCAGCTCGGCGAGCACCCGGGCCTCGGGGGCACGAGCGACCGGGTAGGCGAGGAACAGGTCGTCGAAGCCCTGCTCGGCGAGGAACGCGGTCTCGCGCGCCGAGTAGGTCATCAGCCCCCGCACGCGCGGCCGCTCGAGCAGCCGGCGGAGCAGGCCCACGTGGCGCACGGACTTCGACGCGACCCGCAGGGTGAGTCCGTCGCCGAGGCGCGACAGGAGGAGCTCCACATTCGCGTCGACGGCGTCGAGGTCGACGAGCGCGCAGGGCAGGGGCTCATGGGCGAGGAGGGCGCGGAACTGCTCGTAGGTCACGACCTCTCCAGGCGCAGCGTGAGTGCCGCGGTCGCCTCCTCGATGGTCGCATCCGGGTCGACTCGGTCGGGATCGATCTGCACCTGGGTGACGATGCCGATCACGGTACCGACGAGCAGCGCGGCGAATGCGTCGATGTCGACATCGGCGCCGCTGGTCTCGACGAGGTTGCGCGACTGCTTGCGGTAGACGCGGAAGAGGCGCTGGTTGACCTCGCGTGCGGAGGCGTCGTGCGCCGAGCGCGCCCAGAACGACAGCAGGATCCGGCTCGCGTCCGGGTGGTCGAGGAAGCCGTGGACCTTGGTCGACAGCACCGCACGCACCTGCTCGCGCAGGGACTGGCTCGCGGCGACGTCCGCGAAGGTCGCCGCGTCGATCTCGGCGACGGCCGAATCGAGCACCGCCGCGACGATCTCTTCCTTGTTGTCGAAGTGGTAGGTGATCACGCCGCGCGTAAACGACACGCGGCGCTCCAGCCGACCGATGGTCAGCGCCTCGACCCCGCCCTCGGACACGAGATGGCGCGCCGCGGCGACGATCTCGGCGCGGCGGCGGTCGCGGACGCTGGCCTCGGCCTCAGCCATTCACCACCCGCGGGGTCTTCTTGCTCGCATCCATCGCGCGCTTGCGTGCCTTCTCGGGCCAGGCGGAGATGTCGTCGGCGGGCCAGCACTCGGTGTGCCCGTCGGTCTCGTTCATCAGCGAGGACATCGGCACCTTCAGAGCCTTGGCGGCGGCGACGAGGCCCGAGATGGTCGCGCCAGCGACGCCGTGGCCCAGGGTCGACGAGCCGCACAGGAACAGGGAGTCGACGTCGGTGCGCACCTGGAAGGCCCAGGGGCCCACCTGCCAGCGGCTCTTCTCGCTGCCGTACATGTTCCCGTCGATCGAGCGCACGTAGTAGCGGTTGGTCGCGGGCGTACCGATCTCGGCGAAGGCCAGGTTGTCACTGACCCCGGGGAGGATGTGCTCGGTGGTGACGAGCATCGCGTCGAGCACGCGCTTCTTCATCTCGGCGTAGTCCTCCGGGCGGTTTCCGAACGAGCCCGCGTACTGCTTGAACACCTCGGGCGTGATCAGGTTGAACGCCTCGAAGGTGTGCACGCCTCCCTTGACCTTGGTGCGGTCCTTGAGCGACGTGAAGGTCACGAACAGGCCCTCGTACTCCGCGGCGGACATGGCGTCGCCATTCTCGGCCACCGAGTAGCTCTTCTCGATGTCGGGCGTGCGGTTGTACCAGTAGTTGCCGCTGTCGTAACCGAGCGCTTCGAGGTCCATGTCGACGGCCCCGAACAGGGACAGGTTCGACAGCGACCACTTGGTCTTGTCGAGCTTCTTCCGGGTCTTGCTCGACACGTGGTCGAGGCCGAGCATGGTGCGGAAGGTGAGCTCGGGATCGGCGTTCGAGATCACCGCACCCGCGCGGATCTCGGTGCCGTCACCGAGGACGACGCCGGTCGCGCGCGGCCGCGAGCCGCTGTCGTCGACGAGGATGCGGCTCACCTCGGTCTCGAGCAGCACCTCGGCGTCGTAGCGCTTGAGCTCGCGCATGTACGCCTTGGGAATCGCCTGGGCACCGCCCTTCGGGTACCAGCCGCCCTCGAAGTAGTGGCGCATGACCGAGGCGTGCAGGGCGATGGGCGCGCGGCTCGCCGGCAAGCCGTGGTCTCCGGCCTGAATCGTGAGCACCGCCTTGAGGTAGGGGTCCTTGAGGTACTTGTCCTGCAGGTGCGACAGGGGACGCAGGCCCCAGCGCGCCAGGTTCGGCAGGCGGAAGGGCATGGTGAGCACGTCCCGCTTGCGGTTGCGGCCCATGTTCGCCTGCAGCTCCTCGGCCACGGACTTGAGCGTGTCCATGTACGCGTGGATGCCGGCGGCTTCGGCCGGCCAGCGGTCGACCAGGCGCTGCACGAAGGTGTCGTAGCCCTTGGGGATGTCGAAGCGGAAGTCGTTGCCGATGAGCACGTGGTCGTAGCCATCGGGGTTGAGCTCGAGCCAGGTGAGGTGCTTCGACAGGCCGAGGCCCTCGTAGATCTGGCGCATGTGGCCGCCGGGTCCGAGGTCGCCGATGTAGTGCACGCCGGGGGAGTATTGGTAGCCGCCGAGCGGGAAGCTGTGGCACCACCCACCGGGCATGTAGTGCTGCTCGCACACCACCACCTTCTTGCCGGCACGGGCACAGGCGAGGGCGGCGGTGAGGCCACCGGCTCCGGAACCAATCACGAGGACGTCGACGTCGCGCATCTGCTCTCCGTTTGTAACGGTCGTTATGGGCGTCGTTATAACGACCGTTATGGCGGATGCCAATGTTAGCGACTCCCCAGGGAGGAGCATGCTCACCGACGCGGACTTGGTGCAGATCCAGCAGGAGGGACGCTCGTTGGACGCGGTGCGATCGGCCCTCGACACCCTGGCGCGACCCGTGCGCTACGTGCGGCTGCTTCGTCCCGCAACGCCCGGAGACGGCATCCTCGCGTCCGACGTGGACCTGCGGCCACTCGCCGAGCGAGCGGCCCGGCAGGGGCGGATCACGAGCTTCATCCCCGCGAGCGGTGCCTCGACCCGGCTCGCCGCGAGCCTCGATGCGGAGGCGCTGGCCCGCTACCCCCACATCGCCGCGGCCCTCGAGGGACTCGACCCGTCGCGGCTCCCGAAGGCGCTCGTACCGGTGCACGACTACCCCGACGGCGCGCGCACTCCGCTCGAGGAGCACCTGCGAGAGGCCGGGCTGCTGGCGGCGGATGGCACGGGGCGCATCCGCATGCACTTCACGGTCGGGGAAGCCGACCTCGCACGCTTCGAGCAGGCCGTGGCCGAGATTGCGGCGCGACTCGGGCTCGACGTCGACGTCGCGTTCTCGGTCCAGGCTGCGTCGACGGACATGCCCTTCGTGCACCAGGGACAGCCAGTGCGCGATGCGCAGGGGAGGCTACGCTTCCGACCCGGCGGCCATGGCGCGCTGTTCGCGAACCTGAGCGCGGTGGACGGGGACGTCGTCCTCGTGAAGAACATCGACAACGTGGTCGTCGACGGGGCGAGGGGTGTGGTGCTCGATGCCCGCAAGCAGCTGATCGGCACGCTGGTCGCCGCGCGTGATGCCCTGCGCGACGCTCGCGCCGTGGGGCCGGACGCCGTGCGCTCCTGGTTCCGCGATCACACGGGGGAGCAGGTCGACGACGTGGACGCGGCGCTCGCACGCCCACTTCGGGTGTGCGGCATGGTTCGGAACACGGGCGCGCCGGGGGGCGGCCCGTTCTGGACGGAGGCGGGGCTGCAAATTGTCGAAGGCGTGGAGATCGATCGTGCCGATCCCGGCCAGGCCGCCATCCTTGCAGCCTCCACCCACTTCAACCCGGTCGAGCTCGCCCTGTGTCTTCGCGACCTCGACGGAGGGCGCATCGACCTCGCGCCCTACGTGGACGCCACCCGCGTGCTCCGCGCGACCAAGCAGGTGGGCGGCCGAAGCGTGGACGTGATCGAGCACCCCGGACTGTGGAACGGGAGCATGGCGGGGTGGACCACGCTCTTCCTCGCGATGCCCGCCGCCATCTTCGCGCCGATCAAGACGGTCGCGGATCTTGCCACACCGGCACACGACCCCGAGGCCTGGTAGCTCGCCCCCAGCGCTCATCGGTCGGGAAGGGCGTTGCACTCTCCTGACAGGTTCGCGAAAGCCTGGGACGAGCGTGCGCCATTTGGCGCGTCGTCCCGCAGAAAAAACCAAATTGTGGATCCGCGCTGTACCTGCGCTGGTGCAGGCCCGCGAAGATCGCCTGTGCAGGCGGGATCTGGCCTGCGATAATCTGCGAAGGGCAGGACAAGCGACACTGTGAGCCACGCTCCACACACATGTGGCCGCTGCGGCGGTCAGACCCAACCCATCGATCTCCGCGGACTCGCGATGGAGAAGTGCACCCAGTGCGGTGCCGTCACCATGGCCGAGTCGGAGCTCGAAGAGGTGGTGCGCTCGCTCGACACCGAGGATGCGCCGACCGAGTGGGCGCCCGTCGAGGGTGGCACCGAGGTCATGGACGGCATGACGCTCACCTCCGAGGACTCGCCGACCGCGGTCGGCTCGACCGACGAGCTGCCGTTCCACGTCGAGAGCCAGCCTCCGCCGCCGCGCCGCCAGCGGGGTCCGCGCACCGATGAGTTCTTCGCGCCGCCGATGCTCACCGAGGACTGGCCGGCACTGCCGAACCTCTCGGACAACGATCGGACCGAGGAAGCGCCGCGCCTGACGATGCCCGTGGTCGGCTCCGCCCTCAAGGGTGAGCCTGCCGTGGACCTGTCGTCCCTGCGCGAGGCGGCCGCGCCTTCGCCTGCCCCCTCGATGTCCTCCTCGGCCATGGGGCAGATGAGCGCGGCCAGCGCGCCGACGCCGGCGCCCCCGTCCGACTTCGACGACGATGTCACTCGTCCGGCGTACCCCATGGAGGGCACGCTCGAGCCCGCGGACGAGGTCGGGCCCTACGTCCTCGCTCGCGAAGAGCGCGCGCAGACGCAGCTCTTCCTCGCGGTGGGTGGCCTCGCGGTCATCGTCATCCTCGCCGTGGGTGCCGTGGCGGCGACCACGCTCGTGCCGGCACGCACCGCCGAGACGCCCGCCCTCTCCGAGGTGATCACCAGCTCCGATGGCCGCGTCGCCGTCGAGGTCGAGGAGCCCTCCGTCGCGGACGTGCTCCCGCCCGAGCCCAAGCGCAAGGAGCCGACCGGCCCGGTGATCAAGGTGACCAAGAGCGAAGAGCCGGTGGCGCCGGTTCGCGGAGCGGTGCGCCGTCCGGTCCCGGTGGTCGTGCCCGTGACTGCGCCGCGGCCCACGATTCAGGTCACGCCCAAGCCCGCGCCGTCGGCCTCGGCCTCGACGGGCCGCAGCTACAGCTCGCTGATCCAGCAGGGCTGGAGCGCGGTGTCCAGCGACCCGGCGTCGGCCGCGTCGGCCTTCCGGCAGGCGCTCGATCTGCGCGTCGGCGATCCCGAGGCCAGCTACGGGCTGGGCTACGCCCTGTGGCGCCAGGAGCGCCAGGCCGAGGCACTGCCGCACCTGTGCCTGGCCCTGCGCAGTGGCGACGAGCAGACCCAGCGCGAGATCAACGGCATGCTCGCCCGCAGCGACCTGAGCTGCGACTAGCAGTCGGCGGAGACGGCAGGCTGGTCACGAGCGGCCCGCTGGCCCCGGAACTTCCCTCGATCCACGACAAAGCCCCGGCCGCGAGCGACCGGGGCTTCGTGCCTTGCGCGATCAGGCCGCGGCGACGGCGGCGGCGACGGCGTCGTAGTCCGGCAGCACGCCCGGGTTCGCACCCTGCCACGACCAGGCGATGGTGCCCTCGGCGTCGATGACGAACACCGCGCGCTGCGAGGCCGTGTAGCCCTCCATGCCCGCGAAGTTGTCGAGAGCGACGTCGTACGCGCGCACGGTGCTGCGGCTGTAGTCGGTGAGCACGGGGAACTCGAGGCCGTTCTGGCTCTTGAACGCCATGACGGTGAACAGGCCGTCGACGCTGATGCCGAGCACCTTGGCGTTCATGTCGTTGAACTGCGCGAGCGCGTCCTGGAACGAGCAGAGCTCTTCCTGGCACAGGCCGGTGAACGCAGCCGGGAAGAACACGAGCACGACCTTGTTGCCGCGCAGCTCGGAGAGCGTCACGGTCTCTCCCTTGCTCTGGAAGAGGGTGAAGTCGGGGGCGGCGGTACCGGCGGCGAGAGCCATGAGAGTCCTCCATGATGGAACGGAGGCTGGCCGTAACACACGCCATTCACTTCGTCTTTTGGCAGCCTGGAAACATGCTGTCCGCGCTGTCGTGACGGCGTTTCGGGTGGCTCCGGAACGAGGTAGGCTCGCGCTTCGGAGCCCGCATGTCCCTTCTCGATCAGTCCGTTCGCGAGATCTCTCACCGCATTCGCTCGGGAGAGGTCAGCCCGCTCCAGGTCGTGGATGCGCACATCGAGCGCATCGAGCAGGTGAACCCCAAGCTCAACGCGCTGGCGTGCGATCGCTTCGCGGCGGCACGTGCCGAGGCGCGCCAGGCGGGGGACCGGCTCGCGCGCGAGGGAGCGGCTGCCGTTCCTCCGCTGCTCGGCGTGCCGTTCACCGTGAAGGAGTTCCTCGCGGTCACCGGACTGCCGCAGACGGGGGGCCTGGTTCGCCGCAAGCACCACATCGCCAGCGAGGATGCGACCGTGGTCGCACGGCTTCGCGAGGCGGGGGCGATCTGCCTCGGGGTGACGAACGCCGCGGAGGCGGGGCTGTGGTCCGAGACCAAGAACCGGGTGTACGGCCGCACCAACAACCCCTGGGATCTCGGGCGCACCCCGGGCGGCAGCTCTGGCGGGTCGGGCGCGTTGGTCGCGGCGGGAGGCGTGCCCTTCGACCTCGGCGCCGACGTCGGCGGCAGCATCCGCATTCCCGCGGCCCTGTGCGGCACGGTCGGTCACAAGCCCACCGGTCGCCTGGTCCCCAACAGCGGCCAGTTCCCCGGTGGCTCGGGCGAGGTGAACGCGTACCTCACCGTGGGGCCGCTCGCGCGAAAGGTCGAGGACCTCATGCCGTTGCTTCGCGTGATCGCGGGCCCGGACGGCCACGACCCGGTCGCGCGCCCCATGGCGCTCGGCGTGCCCGAAGAGGTCGACCTCAAGGGCCTGCGGGTGATCGTGTTGCCACGTCACGGCCGCACGCGCGTCTCCGGACCGGTGAGCGGTGCGGTGGAGCAGGCGGCTGCGGTGCTCGCCGAGCGCGGCGCGCGCCTCGAGACCTGGGACTCGCCCAAGCTGCGCAAGAGCTTCGACATGTGGACGGGCGCGCTGTCCTCGGAGCCCGGAAACAGCTACCGCGAGCTCGTCGGTGCACGGCGTCGTGACCTTCTCGGCGAGCTGATCCGCTACCCGGTCGGCCGCTCCCGCCACCAGTCGATGGTGCTCGCCCTGCTCCTCACCGAGCCGCTGGTCGGCAAGCTCCAGGGACGGCACCGCCGGTACGCGAACCTCGCGAAGACGCTGCGCACCGAGCTCGACGCCGTGCTCGGCGACGACGGCGTGCTCCTGCATCCGGCGTATGCGCGCACCGCGCCGCGGCATCACGACATGATCCGCACGCCCTTCGACTTCGTGTACACCGCGCTGTTCAACGTGCTCGAGTACCCGGGCACCGTGGTTCCCACGGGCTTCGACAGCCGCGGCTTGCCGCTCTCCGTTCAGGTCCTTGCGCCACGCGGGGCCGACCACCGGACGATTGCCGCGGCCCGTGCGATCGAGGCCGGTCTCGGAGGATGGGTGCGTGCCGAGCCCTGAGCAACTGCTGCTCGCGATCTCGGCGCCCGCGGTAGTCGTGGACGCCGAGGGCCTCGTGCTCGCGGGAAACGCGGCCGCACTCGAAGCGGGGGAGACCGTCGGTGAGCCAATCCAGGGGGATGGCGCTCGGCTGCCGCTGACTCGCGGGCGCGAGCTCGTGCACCTCACCGAGCGCAACCCGATGATGCTCGCGGCCGAGGCGGCGAGCGACGTGCTGTGGTGCTGGGACGTGTCCCGCGACGCGTTCTACGTCTCCAAGCGCTATCGCGAGGTACTCGGCCTCGGGGAAGCCCCGCTCACGGGCACGCCCAACGACTGGTTCGGTCGCGTGCACAGCCGCCAGATCGACCGCATCCAGCGCACCGTCGATCGCTACATCGACGTGGGCGAGGGCGTGCTCGACGTCGAGCACCAGATGCGCCACGGTAGCGGCGGATGGCTGTGGGTCTCGGTGCGCGCGGCCCTGCACCGCGACGCCCGCGGCCGAGTGCGCTTCCTTGCGGGCAGCCTCTCCGACATCACCGCGCAGAAGGCGCACGAGCAGCGCCTGCTTCACGACGCCCTCCACGACGCACTCACCGGCCTGCCCAACCGCAGTTTCTTCATCAACCAGCTCGAGCACCAGCTGCAGCGCAGCCGCCGCACGCCGAACCATCGCTTCTCGGTGCTGTTCCTCGACCTCGACCGGTTCAAGATCATCAACGACGGCCACGGCCACCTCGTCGGGGACCGTCTGCTCCAGGAGCTCGCCAAGCGCCTGGCCTCGGTCGCGGGTCCAGACCACGTGGTCGCACGCATCGGCGGAGACGAGTTCACGATCCTGCTCGTTGGCACCCAGGGTCGACAGCAGGTGGTCGAGGTGGCCCGCAAGGTCATCGAGGAGCTTCGCGCGCCGGTCGTGCTCGACGGGCTCGAGCTGTTCACCTCGGCGAGCGTCGGCATCGCGATGAGCGACCCGAACTACAAGCGCGCCGACGACCTGCTGCGCGACGCGGACACCGCCCTGTACGCCGCCAAGGCCGAGCGCGGCGGCATCGTCGTGTTCGACGCGAAGATGCGGCGCGACGCGGTGAGTGCCGTTCGCCTCGAGACCGACCTGCGCAAGGCCGCCGAGCGCAACGAGTTCGAGGTGTTCTATCAGCCCGTCATCGACCTCCCGACCGGCCGGGTCACGGGCTTCGAGGCGCTCGTTCGCTGGCGGCACCCGCGTCGAGGCCTGGTCCCGCCCGACGAGTTCCTGCCCATCGCCGAAGAGACGGGCATGGTGGTCGGCATCGATCGCATGGTCATGCTCAAGGCCTGCCGCCAGCTGCGCGAGTGGAGGGAGCGCTTCCCGGATCGGGAGCTGTCGCTGAACGTAAACGTCTCGGCTCGGCACTTCCTGCGACCGGACCTGGTCCGCGAGACCCGCGCCATTCTCGGGGCGACGCGCGTGCGCTCCTCCGACCTGAACATCGAGATCACCGAGGGCGCGCTACTCGAGGATGCGGAGCTCGGCCGCGAGGTGATTGGACGCCTGAATCGCCTCGGCACCCACGTGTGCATCGACGACTTCGGTATCGGCTGGTCCTCGCTGTCGTACCTGACGCGGTTGCCCGTGCAGTCGCTGAAGATCGACAAGCAGTTCACCCAGACCATGCTGTCCAGCGACGAGGACCACAAGGTCGTCCAGGCCATCGTCGCCCTCGCCCACAGCCTGAACCTGTCGCTCACCGCCGAGGGCATCGACGGACAAGGCGAGCTCGCCCGCATGCGCGAGCTTGGGGTGCAGCGTGGACAGGGCTACCTGTTCGCCGCGCCCCTACAGGCCAGGGAAGCCGAGGCGTTGCTGGTCGAGGATCCGCTGTTCTAGGGACCATGCGCGCCGCGACGCCTGCTTTGCGACCTCGTTCACGCGAAATAGTTTTCGTGCATCATGCGGCCTGCAAAGGGCCGGAGCGTCCTGTTAGATTGCCGCTCGACGGTGGCTCCGACGCCTGGGGGGTTTCAGCTCTGACGGTGTTAGTCCTGGAGAGTGTGATGCACTCGTGGATGTCTTGGAGCCCCTGGGGGAACTGCCTATGACCTGGATCTCAGCGCTGAGCCGATGGATGAAGGAGAGCGGTCCGAAGGCCGCTCCCGTGCCCAACCTCGCCGGCGCGCCGGACGAGCTGGTTGCTGCCGTGCAGGGTCTGGCGTCTCGCATGGGCGCCGCGGAGCCAAAGCTCATCGATGCCGCGCGCTTCGCCGAGCTGGCATCGCTCGGCGATCCGAGCCTCGTTCGTCATGTGACCGACACGTTCTTCTCGACCGTGCCAGCCCAGGTCTCGAAGCTTCGCGATGCGGTGGCCAGCGGTGATGCGACGGCCGTGCGAGGCTTCGCGCACACGATCAAGGGGGGCGCTGCCTCGGCGGGATTCCCTGCAGCCAGCGAGTCCGCGGCCGCGCTGGAGGATGCCGCGCGGGCAGGCGAGGCGCACCGGTTCGAGGCGCTGTTCGCGCGACTCGACTCTGCGCTGTCCCGCACGCGCGTCGCCGTGGACGACCACCTCGGCTAATCGCCGTGTCGCTGCCCCGGCAGCCGTCTCGCGGGTTACTAGGGCAGCCGAAGCGCGCCCGTCGCGAGTGGAGCCCACGTGGAGCAGGACGTCGTCGAGCGAATCGACAAGTTGGCGAACGTCGACCTCGTTCGCCTGCTCGATGCTCTCGAAGAGGCCGACGATGCGCTGCTCGAGTACGAGGCGGGCAAGCGCGCGCCGAAGGCGACCGCGGCCCCTCCGCCGACCCGCGCCCGGCACGGCAGCACGGCCAAGCCGGCGCCCCAGCGAGCTCCCCGCAAGGTGTCCCCCCGTCGACTGCGCGAGCTGTGGGACGGCGTTCGGGGGCCGATGGTCTCGCATGTCGAGCGAGAGCAGACGCTGGTCCTGCCGGGCTGCCGACACATCTGCACCGGCAATGACGCGCTCCGCGGCGGTCTGAAGGCGCCGGTTCGCCAGATGGTCGCCGAGCACCGGCAGATCAGCGAGGGCGTCCTCGCGGTGCGCCTCGAGGCCGCACTCATCGAGCCCGTGCGCCGCGAGTTCCTCACCGTGTGCCGCCTCTGGGACGAGCACGTGCAAGAGGAGGAGGGCCTCGTGTTTCCCGAGGCGCTCTCCGAGCTTACGGACGAGGTCTCGGCCTACACCGGTGGCGTCGACCGTGCGCGAGATGCCGACGACATCGGCGCCAACCTGCGTCTGGCGGCGCTGCGCCGCACCGCCGAGCCGCCGCTCGAGCGCCAGGAAGAGCCGAAGCAGGGTGTCGTCAGCCGGCTGTTCCGGGGCTTCTGGGACAAGAAGAACTAGTCGGCGAAGACTTCGTCGTCTGCTTCGTAGCCCTCGGCGACCTCCTCGAACTGGAGGGCGGACTGCAGGGTGGTCCACGTGACCACGCCGATGACGAGCATCAGGAAGCGACCGATGCCGCCGAAGAAGAAGCCCATGCAGTCGAAGGACAGCACGAGGCACAGGCCGCCGAGCAGCGCGACGAGCGGGCCCACCACCGAGGCGATGGCTCCGATGCGGATCACCGAGCGCCGTCCGCCAGTGAACGCGTGCAGCGCGCCGCGAGCGGTGATCGCCCCGCTGATCGCGAGCACGACCTGGGGCGTCCGGGTCAGGCCCTGCCACACGCTGACGCCGAGCATGATCCCGAGGACCTCTGGCTCGTTGCGCATGTCGATGAGCTGGACGGCGCTCGACAGCAGGCCGAGCACGAACCACATCAGCGTCAGTCCCACCGAGATCAGCTGGAGGCCGCCGCTTGCGGCGAGCAGCACGGCGGGGACCTGCATCCGCGGGTGAAGCCGGTTCATCGCGGCACGAAGACCTCGCGACGCACGGCCGCGGCACTCACGTCCTCGGCGCCGAGCGGCAGGGGAAGCGTCTCGTTGCCGAGCCACAGGCCGGCCTGGTCCGAGAAGTGCTCGCTGTCGACGAGCCCGGACTGGCCGCCGGGGATCACGCTCACGCCGTCCGTGTTGTCGGGTCCGCCCACCGCGAACACCATGCGCATGACCGGTCCGCTGCCGTAGCGGAACCGACGCCCGGAGAGCCCGGGGTTCGCGGCGTCGACGTTGCGGTTGTCGCCATTGCGCGGGAACCACTGGAGCTCGGCCCGGGGGTCGCTGTTGTCCATGCCCTCTTCGAGGGGCAACACCTCGGTGGTGATCGCGAAGCGGTCGAAGATGGGTCCGAAGAGCGGGTCGTCGACGTAGCTGCCGACCAGCGAGCCGAACTCGACCTGGTGGCGCAGGCCCCAGATCCACGCGTCCATGTCCGCGGTGCCGAAGCCGCCTTCACCCTCCCCGGTGGGCTCCGAGGTCAGGAAGTCCAGCGCGTCCTCGAGGGCGAGGAGCACGATCTCGTCGGAGGTCTCGATCTCGGTGGTGCTGCGGTGGTCCCAGAACACGTGCTCTTCGGTGTCCGGGTTGTAGCCGGCGAGTCCGAGCGGGTTGTTCGCGCCGCGGCTGCGGAACATGCGGTCGAGCACGCGCAGGCGTCCGGCAGTGCCGCCGCCCTGCCACGCCGCTCCGGGAAGTCCCTCGTCGTTGAGCGCCTGGGTGACGACGTCGCCGAGCCACACGTTGAACACGGTGGTCGCGACGGCGTTCGCCTCGTCCTGAGCGGTGACCTCGGGGTTGTAGAAGGTGACCACGCCGCTCTCGGCGGGCTGCCCCTGGGTCTGCCAGTCGGCGAGGCGTGCGAGGACCTCGTCGAAGCGCGCCTGGTTCGCGGTGTACGTGGCGAGCAGCCGCTCGTCGGAGGAGTTCGCCGCCGGGGTGGTGCCGGCCAGGGCCTGCCCCGCGCGGATCGCGTCGAGGAAGTCGTCGAGGTGCCGCCGCGCGATGACCGACTCGTGGTCCCCCTGCACGCCGGACATGGTCGCGATGTCCGCGCCGCCGCCGGCGATCGCGGTCTGGATGCCGCGGGCGATGGTGTCGGCCCGGTAGCCGTCGTCCCACGGGCCGCCGATGTAGATGCTGTCGTTGAGGACGGTGCCGTCCGACGTGAGCCCGCCGGGGTCCTGGTTCGCGGAGAGCAGGTAGCCGCGCTCGTTCGTGAACGAGTGGGGGTAGTCGTCGAAGGGCACGACGCAGCGGTAGGGGTCGCTATCGCCCTCGATCGCGGCGAAGTCGTCGCCGATGGGAATCGTGAACCCGCCATAGGTGGTGCCGTCGATGAGCATGCGCGGGTCGGCGCCGTCGACCCAGCTGCCGTCGCCGTTGCGCGGCAGGTAGCCGCGGCAGGGGACCATCTGGTAGCCGTTGTAGTAGATGTCGCCCTGGACGTCGGCGGCGAGCAGGTTCTGGGACAGCGCCAGACCCTTCTTCATGCCTTCGTGGAATTCGTCGAGGTCATGGGACGTGCCGAGGGCGTCGTACTGTGCGAACAGGTTGCCCTTGTCGAGACCGGTGAAGTCGAAGGAGATGGCGGTGATCGTGCCGTCGCCGTCTTCGTCTCCGGGCACGAGCCAGGTGCCGGATAGGTTGATCACGGCCTCGCCAGGCGCATCGTCGGGACCGCCGATCCGCCGGCCCTCGATCTCGGTGATCCACCGGCCATCGAAGGTCTCCCACCTCGGCCAGGTCTCGGTGCGTTCCTCGGAGCCGAGCCGACCGGCGACCTCGATGGACTCGTCCATTCGCACGACCGGCTGCTGCTGGCCCTGGAACAGGCTGGACGCCGGGTAGCCGTCGGCATCGAGGGTCAGCTCCTCGGCGTACCAGTCGGTGATGTCGCCTGAGTGCTGGGTCTGGGACCAGGCGACGTTGCCATTGGTGCCGATCGAGAGCACCGGCATGCCGACGAGCACGAGGCCGACCTGGTGGATGTCGCCGCCGCCGAGCTCGGCGGTGTCCAGGCCGATGGCCATGAGCAGGGCGGGGATGTCGAGCTCGAGGTGCCCGTCGCCGGCGAGGATGGCGCGTCCGTCGCGGCTGTGCGCGGCGTCCACGGCCCACGCGTTGCTACCCCAGCCTTCCTCGTGGTCGCGACCCAGTCGGTCCTGGATGCGGTCCATGCGCTCGGCGAGTCGGTCGAGCATGGCCGGGTTCACCCTGGGCGGGCGCGGGCGGTTCTGCGGCAGGCGCGCGCGGGCGGTGGCACCGAAGCCGGTGGCCGAGGGCTCGTCGTACACGGGGGTCTGGTCGGACCACACCTCCCACAGGGCATCGGTGCGCAGGCTCTCGAGCGGCGCACCGGCGAAGTGCGTGTCGAAGCGCGCCACGTCGCGGGTGACCCCGATGTCGCCGGTCTCGTAGCCGAGTCGGAAGAGGATGGTGCCGCCGATGGCCGCGATGTCGGTGAGCGTGAACGGCTCCATGAGCTCGTAGGCTTCGTCCGCCTGAAGCAGGGGACCGAGCAGCTCGTACTCCGACGGCGGGGGCAGCTTCTCGAGCTCGACGGCGCGGATGTAGTCGTTGAAGCCCTCGGCGTACGCGGTCATGATCTCGCGCTGCTCGGGCGTGAGCTTCTCCTCGAGCGCATGGGTGTGGTAGGTCATGCTGATGCCGCGAGCCTCGAGGTCGGCCTCGAGCATCAGGTCGCCGAGCAGGGCCGAGAGCTTGCCCTGGGAGAGGCGGCGCACCAGGTCGACCTGGAAGAAGCGCTCTCGCGCGACGACGAAGCCCTGCACCCGGGCCAGGTCGCGTCGGTTCTCCGCGTACAGGTGCGGCACGCCGGCCTCGGTGTACACCACGTGCACCTGGTCCCGCAGTCCGGGCACGAGCCACGCATCGGTCACGTCGACGTCGGCAATGGGCGAGTCGATGGCGGGGTACTCGCCCGTGCAGGACAGCAGGGCGAGCAGGGGCAGGATTCTGGGGGTCATGAGCGCTCCGTCCACGGAGGATACGCGCTGTCGGACTTGTTTCGCAGCCGTGCTGCCCCGAGAATCTGCGCATGGCCGATGCACACGTCACGGGGGACGAGCCCTCGCTCGCCCAGGAACAGGCGCGGCGCTGGCTGCTGATGGCGTCGGTGTCGACCGTGCTCGTCGCCGGGGCCTCGATGCTCGCTGCCGGATTGCTCGCCGGGGTGGGGGCCCTCGCGGCCCATGGGACCGTGCCGATGGGCCTGAGCTACTGGACGGCGCGGCAGCTCCCCGCGGGGGTGGCGTTCACCGCAGGCGTGGTCGCAGGCGGGGCGGCGCTCCACGGCTCGGGGCGGTGGATGCACCGCGCGGCCTGGCTGCTCGCCCTGGCCCTGCTCCTCGGCGTGGTGTCACTCGCTGCGGACGTCACGCGAAGCAACGTGCTCGGCGTGCTCCTCGGCCTCGCGCGTCTGCCGTTGATCGCGCTCGCCTGGGGCGCGCTGGTACGCACCGGCACGCTCGTCGGGGATTCGGAGTAGCGCACTAAACAGATGTTCAGTTATGGTCCGAGGCATGCAGACGCTCCTGTTCTCCTCGGGTCCTCCCGCCATCGACCTCGCGTTCTCGGGCGTGCGCCGCACCGATCTCGGCCATGGGGCGTGGATCGAGCATGCGAGCACGTGGATGCGGGGCCACGAGCAACTGTTCGAGGTGCTTCGCGACCGGGCTCCGTGGCGCGCCGAGCGCCGGATGATGTACGAGCGCGAGGTCGACGTGCCGCGGCTCGTGGCCCGACTCGAACCGGTACCGCACCCGCTGCTCACCCGGGCCTCCGAGGCGCTGAGCGCGCGGTATGGGTGGACCCTCGATCGCCTCGGCGGCTGCTACTACCGGGACGGATCCGACAGCGTGGCGGAGCATGGCGACAAGATGGGCGAGCTGCGCCCGGACTGCGTGATCGCCATCGTCAGCTTCGGGGCACCGCGCCCGTTCACGCTGCGCCCGGCGCGTGGTGGGCGCGCCATGCGCTTGCAGCTAGGGTGGGGGGACCTGCTCGTCATGGGCGGAACCTGCCAGGAGACCTGGCTGCACGGCGTTCCCAAGGTGCCCTACGCCGACCCGCGGATCAGCGTGCAGTTCCGTCCGAGCGCTCCCCGCTGACCCACTCGCCGGCGGGCTCGGCCTCGGCAGCCGCCTCGACCTCGGCCTCGGCCGTCGTCGGCTTGGCGCCGCCCTCGTTGTCGACGAAGCGGGTGAGACCGAACATCTCCTCGCCCTTCTCCACGCTGCGCAGGCGGTCACCGAGGTTTCCGAGCACCACGTTGCGGTTGAGTTCCTTGCCCTCGAAGCCCCACAGGATCACCGACGCGTAGAAGTCGGCGGCCTCGTACCAGCTGAACGCGTGGCCGTGGAAGCCGGTGAACATCCAGCGCTCGCCCTTCTCGCGGTCGACCACGGTGATCGTCGGCGGGTGGACCTCCTTCGGGTACCACTCCGGCAGGCGCTCCTCCCAGGCCTCGGCCCGGCGGAGCTCACGCTCGCGGGCCTGCGGGGACAGCTCGTCCCACGCGCGCTGGTAGAAGATGCTCACCGCGTCGCCCTCGTGCTCGAGGGCCAGCCACTTGCCGTCCTTGTGCAGCACGCCGCGGGTCGCGCGGGTGTAGGTCTCGACGACCTCCTCGGTCTCCGGTTTGATCAGCTCGACCTTGTCCTCGCGACCGACCGCCATCAGCCCCTGGGCCGGCGTATAGGTGAAGCTCGTCACCGGGCCGAGCCATGGCCACGGCTCACTCACCGAGCCGTCGTCGAGGTCGAGCTGGTAGACCTTGCGGGTCTCTTCGCCGCGGGTGGCGGTGAACAACACCTGCGACGGGCTGTCGCCGCGCGCGGTGTCGGCGATGTCCGTGACGCCGGGCGCGTCGACGTACAGCAGCTGCGCCTTCTCGGTGTTGTCGAACACGGCCATGCGCAAGCTGTCGCTGCCTTCCGCGGCCTGAACCGGCACCACCAGGCGCGTCGCGGTGATCCACGCTGCGGGACCGACGGGCGTCTCGGTCGGCAGGGTGATGGTGGCCTTGTTCGCGGCCTCCGCGTTCATGATGTGACCGGACTGCGTGAGCTGGAAGTAGAGGTGGGTGCCCTCGGGGCTCCACGCGTAGCTCTGGAAGTTGTTCGAGCCGCACGGGTCGAACGCGGTCATGAAGTTGTGCTTGCCCGCGAGGAAGCGAACCTCCTGGGAACGGCACTCCTGGAAGGCGGAGCCGACGTTCTGCGTGAAGGTGGCCTCGTTCGGGTTGCTCTGGCAGGCGACGAGCGCGAGCGCGAGAAGGGAAAGACGAGTCACGAGCGGGTTCTCCGGAGCACGAGCAGAGGCAGGAAGCCGATCAGTCCGAGCGGGGCCGTGCCCGTAGCGCATCCGCATGCCGGACGCACGGGCTCGTCTCCCGTGTCCTCGCCGGGTCCTGTGTCGACGAGGCCGGTCTCGTCGGTGTCTCCGCTGTCGGTGGGGGTGCCGGTGTCGCGAGGGCCCGGCCCTTCGGTCCGACGGGTGTGAACGAGCCAGGTTCCGTTGGTGAGCGTCAAGAAATCGCCACCGGGGTCGAGGCTGCCGAGATCGAGGTCGATCCGCGTCGCGGACTCGCTCTGCACCGGAAGCTCGAGCCACGCGCGCTCGTCACCCACCAGGGCCCACGCCCGGGTGCCCTCGGCGAAGCCATCGCCGGTGAGGGTGAGCACGCCGCTCGCGTCGGTGGCGTCGGTGCGCGAGGCGGGACCGTCGCCTTCGACCAGCAGCACCCGCGGGAACACGGTGCCGTCGGCTCCTTCGACCGTCCACGCGCCGCCGGCGAGCTCGGGGGCCGTGAAGCGCTCGGCGGTGACGCCGACCTCCACGCTCGGATGCCCGGGCTGAGACAGCGTGGCGAAGCCCTCGGCGAGTCCCTCCAGCTCGACCTCGTCGCCGGCGAGGATGCGACCGGGCGCAGAGAGCGCACTGGACAGGGTCTGCGGGACCAGCGACACCTCGGCGCTCGCCAGGGCGACCCGCTGGCTCGCGTAGCCGGGTGCAGAGACCACGAGCTCGCTGTCGTCGACGGGGCCGTGCCGCGCGAAGCCGCCGTCGGGGCCGGTGAGGAAGGGGCGGCTCTCGCGGGTGCCGGCGAGGGTGAGCGTCGCCGGAATCGGTCGCCCGCTGTTGGCATCGCGCACGGTCCCGGCGAGGGGGAGCTCGGCGGTGAGGAAGGCGAGCACGGCCTCGCGGTGATCGGCGACGTAGGTCGGGATCTCGCTGCTCGCCGGCGTCTTGGTCACGGTGAGCTCGACGGTGAAGTCCATGCCGCCGTAGCGGCCGTAGCTCCAGTCGTTGGTGTCGCCCCAGCTGCGGTACCAGTCCGCACCGTTGGTGACCCAGAAGTTCGGCCGCGTGCACGCCGCGGCGTAGCGACGGGCGAGGGCGTCGATCACGTCGAGCTCGGGAACCTCCGTGTAGCTGTAGTTCCACACGTAGCCGATGTTCGCCGCACCACTGTGCAGGGACAGCGACAGGGGAGGGGCGGTGGTCAGCGCGTGCGCGCGCACCGCGCGGGTCTCGGGCTCCGAGAACGGACCGTCGCCGGTCATGAACCCACTCTCGCGCCACTGGAACTCGTAGTTGCGGTTGAGGTCGACGTCGTTCGCGTTCTGCCTGGTGCCGTAGCGGACGCCGTCCGGGTTGATGTACGGGGCGACCCACACCGTGCTCCGGTCGAGGAGGGTGGTCACGTCCGTGCGTGTGCCGTCGGCGGTCGCGAGCAGCTCGGCGAGATCGAGGGCCACCTCGAAGGAGGACCACTCGTCTCCGTGGTGGGCGCCGAGCACGCGCAGATCGGGGGCAGTGCTGTCCGGGGACTGACCGAACCAGGCCGCGAGCAGGGGCCGTCCCTCGACCGACTCTCCGAGCTGGACCAGCCCGGCGCGGGGGCTGGCGGCGACGTGGCTGCGAAGGAGCGCAGCGCCCTGTTCCGGGCTGGAGTAGCCCCCATCCGTCTCACGCCGCGGGGAAGGCAGCCTTTGCACCGCGAAGCCGTCCGCTTCGATCGCGTCCAGCGCGGGTTCCGCGGCGAGAATCCGGACCCGGATCGACCCGTCGGGAGCCCGCTCCCTGCCGTGGTCTACGAGGAGTGGATGCGTCGCCTCGACGCGGGAGAGGACAGCGAGGGACTCGACGGTTAGCCAGGCTTCGGTAAGGTGCATCGGCGCCGCCAGGGCGTCGGCACCTACCGCGCACCCCGCGAGGCACAGGGCCAGGCGGATGGCGCGCGGCGGTCGGAGTCCCTCGGAGTTCATGCGTACGCTCACCTTCAACCGTGTGGTCGGTACCGGTGCAATGGGCACGGTCTATCACGCTGAGCTGCGCGTTCCCGGCGGGTTCACCCGGACCTGTGCCGTCAAGGTCATGAAGGAGCAGGGTCCGGACCACGAGCACTTCGTGACCCGCATGCGCGACGAGGCCCGTCTGCTCGGCATGCTCAACGACGAGGCCATCCTCGGCGTGTCCGAGCTGCTGCAGGTCGAGGGTCGCGACGCGGTGGTGATGGAGTTCGTCGATGGGGCCGATCTGTGGGAGACCACGCGGCGCCACCCCGTGCCGCCCCGGGCGCTCGCCGAGCTCGGCGCCGAGGTCGCTGGCACGCTGCACCGTGCGCACACGGCCAAACATCCCCGGACCAAGAAGTTCCTCAACGTCGTGCACCGCGACGTGAAGCCCGCGAACATCATGGTCACCAGCCGCGGCAGCGTGCGCCTGCTCGACTTCGGCGTGGCCCGCGCGGCCTTCGCGAGCCGCGAGTCCGAGACCCAGGGGCTCGTGCTCGGCACCCTGAACTACTTCCCGCCCGAGGTACTCGCCGGCGAGGAGCCGACCCGTGCCGTCGACCTGTACGGACTCGGCCTGTCGCTGTGGGAGTGCGCCACCGGCAAAGAGTGGGGACCGCCGCAGGTCAGCCGCAACCGCGTCGAGAAGCGCGTGCGTCAGCGCATGAGCGAGCTCGGCGAGGAGTACGGGCCGCTCATCCCGATCCTCGAGCGACTCATCGCGTACCAGGCGGTCGAGCGCCCCTCGGGACAGCAGGCCGAGCGCTTGCTCGCCACGGTCGCCGACGAGCTGTCGGGCAAGGGCCTGCGCGCGTGGGCGCGCGAAGCGGTGCCGTCCACCCAGTCGGGTCGCTCTCCGGTGTCCCAGGACGACCCGCTGGTCGGGCGCACGATTCGCGTCGATGCCGCCACGCCGGACGAAGAGGCCACCGTGCTCGCGATGGTCACCGAGGATGTGCAGGCGGCCGTCCGCGAGGCGGCCCAGCGTCGTCCGGCCACGCCACCGCCACCGCCACCGCCGCCGCCGCCGAACCTCTCCTACGCGACGCCGATCTCGGCGCCTCCGAAGACCGAGGCCCCGCCGAAGCCGTCGGCGTCGCCCTCGCAGGCCCCCGCCGAGTCCGCGAAGGGCGGCAAGGGCACGATGTTCGCCGCGGTCGCCGCCGGCTTCATCCTCGTGCTCGGCTTTGGCGCTCTCGCGCTCGCCATCGTGCTCGCCATCGTCGTGGTGACCCAGTGAAGCGTGCCGCGCTCGGCGTCACCGCCGCCCTCGCCGTTGCGGGCGCCACCTACCTCGGGCTCGCCGAGGACCCGGTCGCGCCGCCGCCGGAGCTCGAGGCGCCGCTTCCACAGCTCGAGCCCGACCGCGTGCAGATTCCCGTGCGCATCGGCCGTGGATCCACGCTCGGCAGCGTGCTCTCCGGCACCGGCTTCGGGGCCAGTGCCGTGCGCTCGGCCGCCCTCGAGTTCTACGACCTGTCGAACATCCGCCCGGACCGCGAACTGTCGCTGGTGTACGTCGACGGCGTCGCCGAGCCGACCGGGCTGTCCTACGTGCTCGACGAGGACCGCACGCTGCACGTCGAGCGCGACGCGGACGGGCTGGTCGCCAAGGTCGACGAGGTCGTGTACGAGACGGCGGTCGACAGCTACCACATGACGCTCGACTCCTCCCTGTGGGCCGACGGCCTCGAGGCCGGCCTCCGTCCCATCGACCTCGTGCGTCTCGCCAAGGTCTTCGAGTACGAGCTCGACTTCAACACCGAGCTCAAGGCGGGAGCGACCTTCGACGTCGTCGCCGAGGTGCTCTCTGCGCCGGGTCGCAAGTCCAAGCTGGGAGCGCTGCACGCGGTGCGGCTCGTGAACGGGGACAAGGAGATCGTCGCCGTCCGTCACGTGCACGGCGAGGAAGAGACCTTCTTCCACCCTGACGGCACCGGCATGCGCCGTCCGTTCCTGCGCTCGCCGCTGGAGTTCTCGCGGGTGACCTCGGGCTTCAACCCGAAGCGCTTCCACCCCGTGCTCAAGAAGGCGCGTCCGCACAACGGCACCGACTTTGGAGCGCCCACGGGCACGCCGGTCCGCGCGGTGGCGAGCGGCACGATCACCTACGCCGGTCGCAACGGTGGGCACGGCAACTACGTGAAGATCGACCACGAGGGGCCGTACGACACCTCGTACTCGCACCTGTCGAAGATCAAGGTGAAGAACGGCTCCACCGTGAAGCAGGGCGAGATCATCGGTCTCGTCGGCAGCACCGGCATGTCCACCGGTCCGCACCTGCACTACCAGATGTGGAAGAACGGCCGGTACGTCGACGCGATGAAGGAGCCGCTGCCGTCCTCCACGCCCATCGCGAAGAAGGACCTCACCGGGTTCAAGGAAGAGGTCGCGAAGTGGGTGCCCATGCTCGACGGCTCGGCCGAGGCCGACGAGGCCCCCACCGAGGAAGCCCCGCCGACCGAGTAGCTCACGCCACCGCGAACAGCGGTTGCTCGCGCTCGAGGAAGGTCTCCCGGTAGCTCGCGAAGCTGCGCTCGAGCTCGGCGGCGTCCAGGCCGAACTGCTCCAGCGAGTAGCGGTTCTTGCCGTGCTTGTGCTGGCGGTTCTCGGCGAAGAA
The DNA here is from genome assembly GCA_006226595.1 of Deltaproteobacteria bacterium. Lineage (GTDB taxonomy): Bacteria > Myxococcota_A > UBA796 > UBA796 > M1803. The sequence continues at coordinate 106,049 of SBGP01000009.1, read as the reverse complement.
GGCCTCGGTCGCGGTGCGGTCCTCTTCCGCGAACGCGAGTCCGAAGTGGCCGTGGATCTGCGCGGAGAGGCGGACGGGGTCCTTGACCAGCGCCTTGTAGTCGACGTGGAGCACGCGGCGGCCCTCGGGATCACTCGCAAAGGCCACGGCCCGATCGGCGAAGGTCTTCGCCTTCATGCTGTTCGCGTCGACCGTGCGCTGCCAGTCGAGCTCGTGGGTCGCGAGCCCCTGGAGCGAGAGGATGAGCTTGGCCTCGCTGGGCACCGTCTGGAGCGGGTCCCGGTGGGTCTGCACGACGTGGGCCTCGGGCAGGGCCTCGACGAGCGCCGGCAGCCACGCCAGGTGATGCGGGCACTTCAGGGTCAGCCGCTGCTCGGGGTGCCGGCGCTGGTGGAGCTGCAGCACGCGTCGGTACAGCTGGTAGCTCTCGCGCAGGTCGTGCTCGAGCAGCCAGTCCAGGTACGCATAGGTCGGCGCGGTGGCCCAGTAGATCATCGACCGGCCGGCGAGGCGCATGCCGAAGTTGCACTCGTCGGGCATGTCCGGCCGCACGAAGTGAATCGCGTCCAGGCCGTACACACGGCTCGCGCGCTTCCACGGCTCGAACATCGCGTGCACGTCGAGTCGGCGAAGGTCGCGACGACCGCGAACGACCGGGTGCACGTGCTCGTACAGGGCGACGCCGCGGGCCACATCGGGCGCCGAGAGCAACCGGTGGAGGAAGGTCGTGCCCGAGCGCGGCAGCCCGGTGACGACGAGCGGCGCGTTCAGCGGCTGATCGTGCAGGGTCGGGTCGTCTCGGAAGGCCTGGTCGACGAGCAACAGCTGCGCGAGGCCGGTGACCAGGAGGTTCCACACGTTCATGCGCCCGAACCAGTGCAGCCGCGCCTCGTCCGCATACGAGCGGCACAGCTGCTCGAGCGCGTCGCCCACGTGGGCCTCGAAGCGCGCGGGCAGACCCGCCTTCTTCGCGGCGGCGGCGGTGAGCTGCTCGGGGGTCAGGGTGGGGGCGCCGATGCCGAGCCCCGCGGTGACCGCGTTCGGCACGCGCAGGAACAGGGGAAGCGGCTGGACGTCGAAGCCGATCATGCGCGACCTCCGTGGGCGAGGAGCTCGCCGAAGCGCTGTTCGCCACGGGCCATGGACTGCTCGCGGAAGGGCAGCTCGTCTTCGATCACGTCGCCGAGCAGCGCGGCGATCGGATGGCGGGCGAGCTCCAGGTGGCCGCGCTCCTCCTCGTGCTCGTCGAGGGCGCCCTCGATGTCGATGAACACGCGGTGCAGCGCCTCACCGTCGCTGGAGAAGCACTGGTAGCGGCGGGTGCCGGCCACCGCGTCGATCTCGCCGACCTGCAGGCGCAGCACCGGGGCGTCGCCGTCGCTCACGGTGACGAAGCGCCGGCTCTCGTCGCCGTCGAACGCGATGTCCAGGCACGAGGCGTGGGCGGGGAGCAGCCAGCGCTCGGCGGCGTGGGTGCGCGAAGCCTCGGTGGTCGTCGCGAGGAAGAACGGAAAGTACGCGGCGTCCGGGAGCGCCTCGCCGGGAGGGGCGAAGGGCGGCACGAGCACCGAGAACACGAGCTCGCCGTACGCGCCGACCTCGCTGTCGACGAAGTCGAAGGCGGTGACCGCGACGATGCCGAAGCCGGTCTGCGCCTCGAGTGGCCACAAGCCGTCGGGCAGCTGGGCGCGCAGGCCGTCGTAGTCCGCGAGGAACAGGGCCGAGAGGGCCCGATCGAAGCCGTAGCGGGTCATGCGATCACTCCGTGGCGGGCGAGCACGGTGGCGATGATCTCGGCGGAGCGCACGAGCTCGTCGGGGTGATGGGCGGCGGAGACCGAGACCCGGAAGCGGCTCTGGTTGCGCTTGACCGCGGGGTAGCGGACCGGGTTGAGGAACACGCCTTCGGCCATCAGCTCCTCGGTGATCGGGAAGATGCCGACGTCGTCGCGGACCATGATCGGGATGACTTGCGATGCGGAGTCGCCGACGTCGACCCCGCGGCTGACCAGCGCCTCGCGCATCGTGTGCACGTTCGCCCACAGCTTGGCCCGCAGCTGCGGCTCGTCGCGGGCGATGCGCACGGCCTCGACGAGGCCGCCGACGACCGCGGGGGCCAGCGCACACGAGAACACCTGCGAGCGGGAGTAGGGCCGCAGGTAGTCGATGAGCTGGCGGGTACCGCCGACGTAGCCGCCCATGCCGCCGAGGCTCTTCGACAGGGTGCCGAGGTGGATGTCCACCTGGTCCTCGACGCCGAAGTGCTCGACCACGCCGCGTCCGTGCTCGCCGAAGACGAAGGCGGAGTGCGCCTCGTCGACCATGAGGCGCGCGCCGTAGCGTCGGCACAGGGCCGCGATGTCGTCAAGTGGCGCCACGTCGCCGTCCATGGAGTACACGCCCTCGACGACGACGAGCACGCGGCCGGTGGTACCCGCGAGCTTCTTCTCGAGGCTCTCGCAGTCGTTGTGGCGGAACAGCCGCGTGGTCGCGCCGCTCATCGCGCAGCCGTCGAGGATGGACGCATGCGCGAGGATGTCGGTGATCACGACGTCGCCAGGGCCGACCAGCGCCGAGATCGTGCCGACGTTGGCGCTGTAGCCGGTGGGGAACAGCAGGACCGACTCGACGGCCTTGAACGCAGCGATGGCCTCGGCGAGCTCCTCGTGGACTGCGAGCAGGCCGGAGAGGTGAGGGGAGCCGGCGGCGCCGAGTCCGTAGGTCTCGAGGGCGCGGGCCGCGGCGGCGCGGACCTCCGGGCGTACCGAGAGGCCGAGGTAGTTGTACGACGCGAGGTTGATCAGCGCGTCACCGTGGGCGGACATGCGGATCGACGTCGACGGCGCGCTGTGGGCCGCCGCCTCGTACAGGTGGTACCCGCCCGGTCGCGCGGTGCTCAGCCAGTCGGCGAAGTGTTCGTGGACGTCGAACAGGTCCGCCCCCGTGGTCCGGCGAAAGTGACTCAGATCCCGGCGGTGCCAGTCCTCACTGGTGCGCATGGCAGCTCCCCTTGTTGCAGCGTGCGGGGCAATAGCAAAGCTGCGCACGCGTTTCGTGCGTCATGGGGATGCAACCGCGTTTTCGGCGGGCCGCGGCCAGCGGAACTTCGAGAGGAGCGCCAGAATGGCAGACGCCGCCCATCGAGAAGTTTTTGCCGAATCAGCGATTTCGGCGTGGCTGCAAACGCTCACCGCGCGCGAGGGTGTCGCGGACCCACGCGAAGATCTCGGCGTCCTCTTGCCTGCGCGCGTCGCTGCGTCGCCGGAGTGAGCCCATGACGAGGTTCATGCGGTCGACCTCGGAGAACGCGTCGCGGTGCCGAGCGAGAAATGCCCAGTACATCGGCGTGATCGGGCAGGTCTTCTTCGGGTGGAAGGCGCAGCTCTCGCACGCATCACCCATCTTCGCGAGGTAGTTCGCGCCGCTCACGTAGGGCTTGGTCGTCATCAGGTCGCCGACCCCGAAGGTGCCCATGGCGAGCACGTTGGGCTCGACCACCCAGTCGTAGGCGTCGACGAAGCCGACCCAGAACCAGTCCGAGACTTCCTGCGGGCGCACGTCGAGCAGGGTCGCGAGGTTCGCGAGCACCATCAGGCGCTGGATGTGGTGGGTCCAGCCCTCGTCCCACACCGCGGAGACGGCGTCGTCGAGACACGCCAGGCCGGAGGGAGAGTCCTCCCAGAACGCGGGTGGCAGCGGCTGGTCCCGGTGGAGCGGATCGGAGAGCGGCTTGCCGTCGAGCTCGGTGAGCCCCTGCGTCGCGCGGTGCACGTGGCGCACGAACTCGCGCCAGCCGAGGACCTGGCGGATGAAGCCCTCTCGGCTGTTCAGCGGTGCCTCGCTGGCGGCGACGTCGGCGACCACCCGCGACGGCAGCAGCCGGTGCAGGTTGAGCAGCGGCGCGATGCGGGTGTGGAACAGGCCGCGGGAGCGGGTGCTCATCGCGTCCTCGTAGGTGCCGAAGTGCGTCATGCACTCGCCGAGGGCCCAGGCCCACAGCTTCTCGGCATCCTCGGGGGTGGCGGGCAGCGCGTCGGGGACGAGCGTTCCCGGGTGGTCCGCGAAGTGCGTGCGCACGAGGTCGCACACCTCCTCGGTGATGGCGTCGGGCGGGAAGCGCGGTGGCTCGGGAGGCCAGGGCAGGCCGGACCACGGCTCGCGGTTGTCGCCATCGTGGCTGTAGCGCCCGCCCTCGGGCTTGCCATCGACCATGAGCAGGCCGGTGCGCTGGCGCACGCCTCGGTAGAACGCGTCCATGCGCCACGGCGGACCGCCGGTGGCGGCGAAGTCCGCGTCGGTCGTGAGCCAGCCCGCGTGGTCAAGCACCTCGATCAGGCCGTCGTCGACGAGCGGAGCGAGCTCCAGGCGCAGCTCGCGCTCGGCCGCTTCCATCATCGCCAGCGGACCGCGCTCGGCCGCGACCTCGCGCAGGACCTCTGCGTAGGGGCGCGACGAGAAGCGGTAGTCGACGGCGACACCGCGCGCGGCCTGCTCGAGCGCGAAGTGCCTCAGGTTGGTGAGCACCAGCGCGAGCTTCTGCTGGTGGTACGGGCGCCGTCCTGCCTTGTGTCGGCTCTCGACGAGCACGATGCCGAGTCCGCTCGGTTCGCCGGCGAGTGGACCCACCGCGTCGGTGAGCTGGTCGTAGGGCACGTATACCCAGCGACGTCCGCTGGGGTCCGGGTTGGCGGCGGCGAGGCGATCGGCGAAGGACATGCTCTTCGCTAGCGCGAGCGGGTGCACACCGCGCGGCGTCGTGGACGAATGTGACGAGGAGGTGTCCGAGCCGCTTGCCGGGCTGTGCGCGGAGCAGTAGCCTGCGCAGATGATCGAGTTCCTGACCGAGTGGGCCGGACTGGCCTTTCGCTGGCTGCACGTGACCTTCGCGATTGCGTGGATTGGTCACGCGTTCATGTTCCACGAGCTGGAGCACAACCTGAAGCCGCCCGAGGTCGACGACGTGTCGCCCGACGTGAACGGCGAGATGTGGATGGTCCACGGCGGCGGCTTCTTCCGCCTGCAGAAGACCCGCGTCCTGCCGACCGTGATCACGGGCACGCTCAAGTGGTTCAAGTACGAGTCGCTCGGCACCTGGGTCACCGGCTTCCTGCTGCTCGTCGCGACGTTCTACATGGGCGGCGGCATGATGCTCACGCACCCGGCGGCGGGCCTCGGCGCGGGCGCGAGCATCGGCATCAGCCTCGCGACGCTGCTCGTCGGCTGGACCGTCTACGACCTGCTGTGGGCGAAGATCGGCGGCACGGTCGCGCTGGCCGGCACCATCCTCATGTTCCTCGCCGCGTGCATCGGGCTGCCCGAGGTGCTCTCGGGACGTGCCGCGTTCCTGCACGTGGGCGCGCTCATGGGCACGCTGATGACCGCGAACGTGTGGATGCGCATCCTCCCGAACAGCCGGCGCTCGATCGCGGCGCTCATGGAGGGCAAGGAGCCCGACCCGTCGTGGGGAGCGGTCGCGCACCAGCGCAGCTTCCACAACGGCTACATGCACTTCCCGATCATCTTCCTGATGATCAGCAACCACTACCCGGCGCTGTACGGGCACGAGCTCAAGCCGCTGATCCTCGCGCTGTTCATCGCGCTCGGCGTCGCGGTGCGGCAGTACATCTACGACGGCCTCAAGGCACACCCCGTCGTCCACGCGGTCGCCCTCGCGAGCTTCTCGTCGCTGATCTTCCTGTCGATGCCGAAGTCCGAGGCTCCGATCGAGACGCCCGCACCGGTCGAGGGCCTCGCACCGATCGACCCCGCCACCGCGGGACGCATCGTCGGTCAGGTCGCGTTTACAGGGGAAGTCCCGGCGCCCGAGCCGCTGCAGATGTACGGCGCGTGCGCCGCGCTGCAGACGGGTCCCGTGTACGGCAACAGCGTGCTCGTCGCCGACGGCAAGCTCGCCAACGCCTTCGTGTGGGTGAAGTCGGGGCTCGAGGGCTACGACCCGGGACCCGTGCCCGAGGCCAAGGTCGAGGTCGATCAGCGCGGCTGCGTGTACACCGAGCGCTTCCACGGCGCCCGCGTGGGCCAGACGGTGACCTTCGTCAACAGCGACGACACCTTCCACAACGTGCGCACCATCTCCGAGCTCAACCCGTCGTTCAACCTGAACATGCCCGCCAAGGACCAGCGCGAGGACCGCACCTTCCGCGTGCCCGAGGTCGCGGTGAACGCGCGCTGCGACGTGCACCCGTGGATGCAGAGCTACATCGGCGTGGTGCCGCACGACGCGTGGGCCATCTCGGCGGCCGACGGGAGCTTCACGCTGCCCAACCTGCCCCCCGGCACCTACACGGTCGAGGCGTGGCACGAGGTGTTCGGCAAGCGCGAGGCCCAGGTCACCGTGCCCGAGAAGGGCGAGGCGAGCGTCGAGCTCGTGTTCGAGGCCGCCCCGTGATCGCGCTCCGCAGCCGTCGCATCCTCGCGGAGGAAGGCTGGGTCGACGGCTTCGTGGCCATCGAGCACGGCAAGGTCGTGTCCATCGGTGGGTCCGTGGACGGTGCGGTGGTCGAAGACCTCGGCGACGCCGTGCTCATGGCCGGCCTCGTCGATGCGCACGTACACGTCAACGAGCCCGGTCGCACCGAGTGGGAAGGCTTCAAGACGGCGACCGCCGCCGCCGCGGTCGGGGGCATCACCACCCTCGTCGACATGCCGCTCAACTGCATCCCGGTGACCACCACCGCCGCGGCCCTGCGCGAGAAGCTCGCCGTGCTCGACGGCAAGCTCGCCGTGGACGTGGCGTTCTGGGGCGGGGTGGTGCCCGGCAACGCATCCGACCTCGCGGATCTCGCCGAGGCGGGCATCGTCGGCGCCAAGTGCTTCCTGTGCCACAGCGGGATCGACGACTTTCCCGCGTCCACCGCGGACGACCTGCGCGTCGCCATGCCCGTGCTCCGCGACGCCGGCATCCCGCTGCTCGTGCATGCCGAGCTCGAGAGCGAGGCGCCCCATCCCGGCGACCCGCGCGACTACGCGACCTTCCTCGCCAGCCGCCCGAACCGCTGGGAAGACGACGCGATTGCCGTGGTCATCGACCTCGTGCGCGAGACCGGCTGCCCGGCGCACATCGTGCACCTGTCCTCGGCCACCGCGCTGCCCATGCTCGCCGCCGCTCGCGCCGAGGGGCTGCCGATCACCGTCGAGACCTGCCCGCACTACCTGTGCCTGCGTGCCGAGGACGTGCCCACCGGCGACACCGCGTTCAAGTGCTGTCCGCCGATCCGCGAGGACGCCAACCGCGACGCGCTGTGGCAGGGCCTTCGCGACGGCATCATCGACCAGGTCGTCAGCGACCACAGCCCGTGCGTGCCGGGGCTCAAGCTGCCCGAGCGCGGCGACTTCCTCGAGGCCTGGGGCGGCATCGCCAGCCTGCAGCTCGGCCTGTCCGCGGTGTGGACCGAAGCGCGCGCGCGGGGCTTCACCCTCGAGCACCTCGCGCAGTGGATGAGCCGTCACCCGGCCAAGCTCGCGGGTCTGGCGAACAAGGGCCGCCTTCGCGTCGGTGCGGACGCCGACCTCGTGGCGTGGCGCCCCGAGGCGAGCTTCCGGGTCGACCCGAGCCAGCTCTTGCACCGCCACAAGGTCACCCCCTACGCGGACCGCGAGCTGTTTGGCGTGGTCGAGGGCACCTGGCTGCGCGGCGAGTGCGTGGCACGCGAGGGCCGTGTCGTCGGCGAGGCGAGGGGAGCCGCGCTGTTGCGCTAGTTGTCGGCTTCGTACAAGCGCCCCTCGCGAAGGGCGCGGTACGTGGCGGGTGAGGAGGGCCGATGTCCCACACGACGAACTACACGGACGCGTTCATCCTCGTGGCCGCCGACTGCCCGGCGGAGCGGGGGACGCAGCCGCCGCCGCGCAAGAACACGACCCTCGCCGAGCGCGCGTACGCGATGCTCGAGCAGCCCTACGCCCACACCTCCGACGAGGTGTTGTTCACGGTGTTCGCGGATGCTCGCGAGCTGATGGGCGAGGAGCGCGAAGAGGCGCGGGAGGCCTGGTTCTCGCGCGGGCAAGCCTGCTTGCGCGCCTCGGCGCTCACCAAGCGCTACGGGTGGGGCGTGCACTTCGACCGCGAGGGTCGCGCGGCGCTGGTGGGGGTCGAGACCGAGGCATACGGCGTATATGCGAGCGGCGTGGATCTCGAGGGCCGACCCATCGAGGTCGTGCGCGCCATGCGGAACAAGCGCGCCTGATGGCCAGGCTTACAGCTGAAGCGCGACGGGGGCGCCCTCGCGCACGGCCTCGAGCTTCGCGGGCTCTCCGGGCGCGAGCAGGTCCTGGACGTCGGCGGGCGCGCGGACCGGGATGCCGTCGACCGTGCGCACGATGTCGCCGACGCGAACCCCCGCGCGCTCGGCCCGGCTGCGCGGACGCACGGCGACCACGCGACCGCCGCTGCCCGCTTCGGGGCGCAGGGTCATGCCGGCAATCGCGACCGCCCGCTCGGCCCAGTCGGTGAGCCCGACCTCGACCGAGCGACGCTCGCCGTCTCGCTCGATGACGAGCTCGGCGCGCTGGTTGGCGGGCAGGCTGTCGAGCAGCTTGCGCAGGGTCTCGGCGGTGTCGAGCGCGGTGCCATCCAGGGACACGAGCAGGTCGCCGACGAGCACACCCGCGCGGTCGGCGGGACCGGAGGGCACGACGTCGCTCACCCGCAGTCCGCCGGCGTCGGCTTCGGCGCGGGCACCGAGGTAGGCGCGGGTCATGCGCGCGCCCTTGCCGAGCTCGGGCAGCACCTCGGTGAGCACCTCGACGGGCACCGCGAACGCGATGGCCTGGCCCTCGGCGTGGGTGCCGGCGAGGATGCCGACGACCCGCCCGCCAGCGTCGAAGATCGGACCGCCCGAGTTGCCAGGGTTCAGCGGCATGGTCAGCTGGAGGAAGTCCACGTTGGGGCCGCCCTCGCGCACGACGAGGCGACGCTCGCGGCTGCCGAGCACGCCGACAGCCAGGCTGTGGCCGAGGCCGTAGGGGTTGCCGAGGGCGAGCAGGGTGTCGCCGGCGACGAGGCCCTCCGAGGAGCCGAGCACCGCGGGCTCGAACACGTCGCTCTCGGCCTTGAGCAGCGCGAGGTCGGTTCGGGCATCGGTGCCGACCACGCGGGTCCACACCGCCTTGCCGTCCACGGTCCGCACCACCACGTCCTGGGCGCCGACCACGAGGTGTCGGGCGGTGACAACCTGATCCCGCGCCACCGCGAACCCGCTGCCCACGCGGGTGTCCGGCTCCGAGAGCGAGACGTTGACGACCACCGGCGCGACCGTTTCGTACACTTCTGCGTAGCTCGGAAACGCGGTCACTTCCGGAGCTTCGGGAGCCGTGATACGGCCCACCGCGAACGCGATTGCGGCGGTGGCAATCAGCCACGGCAACACGCCATTGGGCTGTAAGCGGCTCACCGCCCTCCTCCGCGGTAGGGTTTTCCCGTGCAGCTTCCCGCGCCATTCGGAAAGTACGAACTCCTGGAGCGTATCGCGACGGGAGGCATGGCTGAGGTGTACCTCGCGCGAAGCTTCGGAGTAGCCGGCTTCGAGAAGCGACTGGTCATCAAGCGCATTCGCCCGGAGCACGCCGAAGATCCGCGCTTCATCTCGATGTTCATCAACGAGGCGAAGATCGCGGTGCACCTCAACCATCCGAACGTGGTGCAGACCTACGACCTCGGGCGCGTGGGCTCGAGCTGGTTCATCGCGATGGAGCACCTGCACGGGCACGACCTGACGCGGGTGGTGCGCGCGCTGCGTGCCGACGAGACGCGGCTGCCGCTACCGGTGGCGGTGCACATGGTCGCCGAGGCCTGTCGCGGGCTGCACTACGCGCACTCGCTGACCGACGCCGAGGGCAAGGTGCTCGGGCTCGTCCACCGCGACGTGAGCCCCCACAACCTGGTGATCACCTTCGACGGCGAGGTGAAGCTCGTCGACTTCGGCGTCGCCCGCGTGATGAACAGCCACCAGGGCTCGGACAAGTCCCGGGGCGAGGGGCGCCCGGGCGGCGGCAAGTACGCGTACATGAGCCCGGAGCAGGCGCAGGGCGGGGCCGTCGATCACCGCTCGGACATCTTCAGCGTCGGCATCGTGCTGTGGGAGCTCATCGCCGGGCACCGGCTGTTCCAGCACGACGACGCCCAGGAGAAGCTGCGGCGGGTACGCGAGGCCGAGATCCCCGACCTGCGCGAGAGCCACGGCGTCGACGATGCCCTGTGGAGCGTGCTCCTCCGCGCGCTCGCTCGCGACCGCGAGGACCGCTACCCGAGTGCTGGGGAGCTCGAAGAAGACCTGCGCAGCTGGCTGTTCGAGCACGAGGCTGGCGACCACCGCAGCGCGCTCGTCGCCACCCTGCGCGAGGTGTTCCCCGGCGAGGCCGATCGCTCGCCGCTGGGTCTCGACCTGCAGCGGCTCGTCGCCGATGTCGAGCGCCTCGATGCGCCGGAGCCGACGATCACCGCCGGCACCCCGACGCCGGAGGCCGCGACCCCGCTCCCGGGACGGCTGCGTGTCCCGATCGGCGAGCGCAAGGCGGTGTACTCGGTGGTCGTCGACGTCGATGGGCTCACCGACCTGTCGCTCAAGCTCGAGCCCGAGGCCCTGTTCAAGCAGCACCTGCGACTGCTGCGCTGGGTGCGGTCGACCGTCGATCGCTACGACGGCGTGGTCACGACGGCGGTGGACGACCAGATCGCCATCCTCTTCGGCGCCCGCCGCAACCACCACGACGACGCGGCCCGCGCCATCGAGTGCGCGATGGAGCTGCAGCGACAGGTGGGCACCCTCCGCGAGAAGGGCCTGCAGCTGTCGCTGGCCATCGGCATCCACGCCGGCGAAGTCACCACCGGAGCCGGGGCCCGTCGCGAGGAGCGCTACATCCCGCGGGGCAACACGACGCGCTTCGCACGCCGGCTCTCGGCGCGTGCGGATCACGGCCAGGTGCTCGTCAGCGAGCGAATCCTCCGCGCGAGCGAGGCGCTGTTCCGCTACCGCCGTGGCCCGGACATCCTCAACCGGGGGGGCAAGCCGCCGAGCCCGAGCTGGCGGGTCGAGGAGCGACGTCGCGGTCTGCGCGTGGCGGGCAAGGGGCCCTGGCTGCGCCGCGGGCAGGAGCTCGACGTCATTCGCGACCACCTCATGCGACTCGCCGGGGGCCGGGGCACCGCACTCGCGCTGGTCGGGCCGTCGGGTACCGGCAAGTCGCGGCTGATCCGCGAGATCCAGAGCCTGGCCCGCCGTCGTGGGCTGCCGATGTACGTGGCCCGGTGCACGCCCTATGGCGAGGACCCGGCGATGGAGCCGTTCCGCGACCTGGTGCGCTCCGTGCTCGGCTTGTCCTCGGACCCGCCGCGTGCCGAGGTCGAAGCGGCGCTGCCGCGGCTGGTGCAGCTCGGTCTCGGTCAGGGCCACATCGACGTCATCGGCGGGCTGCTCGGGGTGAAGCCGGCAGCCCAGGCCGAGGCGGTGTGGGACGCGCTGACCCGCATCGTGTTCGGGCTCTCGGCGGACGGCGCGCTGGTGCTCGGCGTCGAGGACCTGCATCACCTGCGTCCGGCGGAGTCCCGGCGACTGGCGCGGCTGGTGAAGCAGCTCACCGCGCGTCCCGTGTTCTTCCTCGGCTCGTCCACGGGCTCCCTGCCCGCCGACTTCGCCGGTATGGGCGAGGTCGTGGAGCTCGGGTCCTTCCCGATGCACGTGCAGCGGCGGCTGATCGCGCACCTGCTCGACGCGGAGACCGTCGACACGCGGCTGCTCGAGCTCATCGAGCGCACCTGCGAAGGCAACGCCCTCTACATCGAAGAGATGATCAAGTACCTGATCCAGCACGACTCGGTGGTGGTGACGGACGGTCGGGCGGCGCTCGCCGCAGAGCTCGACGAGAGCGCGATCCCCGAGACGCTGGCCGCGGTCCTCGCGTCCCGCATCGACGCCCTCGAGCCGGCGAGCAAGGGCATGCTCCAGCTCGCCTCGGCCATCGGCAGCGGGTTCACCTCTGAGCTGCTCGCCGAGGCCGCCGGCCTCGACGACCCGACGCCACTGCTGCTCGATCTGTCGTCGCACGCGCTCATCCGGCGCAGTCACGGCGGAGAGTGGGTGTTCGCCAGCGACCTCGTGCGCCGCGTCGCCCTGCACGGCGTGCTCGGGGTACAGCGCCGCGCCTACCATCGGCTCATCGCCTCCGCCCTCGAGACCCTGCACGCGGACGAGCTCGACACGGTCGCCGAGTCCCTGGCACTGCACTGCGCGGAGGCCGGGCGCTTCCTCGATGCGGCGCGCTTCGCGTACCGAGCGGGTCAGCACCTGGAGGCCGAGCACCTGCTGCAGCAGGCCGCCGACTACTACGACAACGGCCTGCGGTGGCTCGACCAGGAGCCGAAGAACCCCGACACGTGGGATGCGCGGGTCCAGGGCGAAGCGATGCTGCGCCTCGCACACGGCCTGGTGCTCAAGACCATGGGCAAGGTGAAGCGCGGGGAGTACGCGCTGCAGATCGCCCTCGACGTCGCGGGAGACATCGGCCTGCCGTGGGTCGAGGTCCGCGCACACCTCGAGCTCGGCCGCAGCTACATGGAGCGCGGCAAGCATCCGCTCGCGAAGGCGCACCTCGCGCAGGCGCAGGCCTTGCTTCGCGTCGAGCCCGACCCGGAGCTCGAGCTCCAGGCTGCCGAGGCCGTCGCGGTGCTCGCGCACGAAGAGGGACGCAACGACGACGCCCGCGAGCTGTGGGCGAAGGCGATGTCGCTCGCGGCGAACGACGCCGCCCGCGGTCGCTGCCTGCTCGGACTCGCGAGTCAGCAGCTACGCGCCGGTGAGACCGAGAGTGCTGGCGAGACCCTGAAGGCCGCCCTCGAGGTCGCGCGCACGGCCGGCGATCGCATCCTCCAGGGACGGGTGCTCAACAACATCGGGCTCGTGCACACCGCCCTCGGCCAGCTCGACGACGCGCTGGCCAGCTTCCGGCAGGCACTCGCCGTGCGCCAGGGCATCGCCTACAGCCGCGGCGTGATGGTGAACTACCACAACATCGGCGACGCCTACTTCACCCGCGAGGCATGGGGCCGGGCATGGGTCGCGTTCGCGCGCAGTCGCGAGCTGGCCGAGCAGATGGGCTGGGATCGCGGCGTGGCCCTGAACGACACCTACATGGGCTACATCGAGACGGTTCGCGGCACGACCGACGCCGGCATGGCCCGCATGCAGGAGGCCATCGAGAGGGCGCGCGGCTTCCAGGACGCCGAGATCGAGAGCTTTGGCTTGTGGCTCATGGCGCGGGCCCACCTCGACGCGAAGCAGCCGGACGCGGCCGAGCCGTTGCTCGAGCAGGCCGAGGGCGTGGCCTCGGGCATGGGCATGGCCCAGATGATGGAGCGACTCGCGGAGCTGCGCGCCGAGCTCGACGCGCAGCGCTGATCAGCCGCGGGGGTTGCCCGGGTTGAGGCGGCCGAACTCTTCGATGAGCGCGCGGCTCTCGGCGTCGAGCTGCTTGGGCACGACGATGCGCACCCGCACGAACAGATCGCTGGCGCGGCCGTCCATGCCGATCGGGCCCTTGCCCTTGAGACGCAGGCGCGCGTCCGAGCTCGTGCCCGCCGGGATGGTGATGCGCACCTCGCCCTGGGGTGTGGCGAGCTCGATACGGCCGCCGAGGATGGCCTCGACCACGCTGATCTCGACCACCGTGTCGCCGCTGGTGCTCGTCTCGGTCCGCGGCGTGTCCTCGCGGGTGCGGCGCTCGGAGCGGGTGCTTCCGATCACGTTCACGCGGACGACGAGGTCGCCGTAGGGACCGCCGTGCGGGCCGGCGTGACCGAGCCCACGCTCGCGGAACATCTCTCCGGTGCGGGTGCCGGGCACGATGCGGACATCGGCGATGTCCTGGACGCGCACGAGCCCGGCGTCCGGCGAGCCCGGTCGCCACGAGTCGGCGCGCTGCATGCGGTAGTACACCGCGGTGACGCTCCCGCCGCGCGAGGCGATGTCCGCGGGCACGTCGAGCTCCATCTCCACGTCGTCGCCGACCACGGGCTCCGGCGGGGGAGGGGGGGCCCCGGTGGGTCCCGGGTCTCGGGTGGTCGTGCGCGTGCGGCGACGTCCGCCGCCCGCTCCGGCCTCTCCGCCGAACCCGAAGTCGCCGAAGTCGTTGAACAGATCGTCGAGATCGAGGTGATTGTCGGGGTTCTCGCGCGCACCCTTGGTGCTCGAGTGGCCGCCGGCCGCCGAGGTGCCGTAGCTCTTGCCCGTGCGGTTCCCGCGGCGCTCGCTGGCCCGGTAGAAGGCGTCGAAGAAGGAGCCTCCGGGGCCCGGTGCACCCGGTCCCGCGCGCCGCTGTCCGCGTCGGTCGTAGCGCCCGCGGGTCACTGGATCGGAGAGGGTCTCGTAGGCGGTGCGCGCCGCCTTGTACCGCTCGGCGAGGACCGGGTCGTCGCCAGCCACATCCGGGTGACACTCGCGCGCGATCTGCCGAAACGCCTTCTTGATCTCCTGACCCGAGGCGTCGTTCGCGACCCCGAGGATCGAGTAGTAGTCCTGCGCCATGTGGGCTTGGCCGTCTCCCGTGGTCCAACATCATACGCGTTCGGGACGCGGCCGGATCGTTCGCGTCGTCAGCGGTATGCTCGCCGCATGTCGAAGACCCTGTATTCCACGCCCGACAACACCCGCTTCTTCCACGTGCCCGATCAGGCCAAGCTGCCCGAGGGCGACGTGGTGCTCCGCTCCCTGCGTGGGCGGACGCTGCGGGTGAACGAGAACTCCGTGTCGACCTTCGAGGTCTCCGAGGAGCGGGCCAAGGAGCTCGCGGCGGTGGAGATGGAGGCGATCGCCCGCCAGGCGCGCGAGCTGATGACCGGCGCGGGGAGCTTCCTGCGAGGGCTCGCCGCGGGCATGACCCAGCCGCCCGCACCGCCGGCCGACCGCCCCGAGCGCCGCCAGACCATCGCCGATGCCCTCGGGGTCACGCCGGAGCAGCTCACGTCGGACCCGCAGGCCGTGCTCGAGGGACTCAAGAACATCGGGGCCGGGCTGAAGAAGGCCATGGAGGACGGCCTCGAACAGGCGCCGAGCGCGCGCACGCGCGAGCGTCAGGAGGCCGTGGTCGCCAAGCTTCAGGAGCTGCTCGGCGAGGACGGCGTACCCAGCGCGGACGAGCTGCCCGGAAAGCTCCGCGAGCTGCTCGGCACGGACGAGCTCGAGGCGGGACTTCGCAAGGCGGCAGCCGATCTGAAGGCGGCCAGTCAGCGCCTTCGCGAGACGACGCCCCGCCGATCCGAGGACTGAGCCAACCCGGCTCGATCCGCGATATCCGCACTTCCATGCGGATTCGGCAGGGGTGCGAGTGTCAGGAAGCCGACAGCCATGCTACGCTCCTTCGTAATTCGCGGAGATCCTCCTCTCTCCGCGTGAGGAGAGGCGCCTGATGAGCCGGCAGCGCCAACAGCAGCAGCAGTCCCAGGCTCCTGCCGTCCAACAGGACGCCACGCAGGAACAAGCCCCCGCGCCCGATGTGCGCGCGCCCGAAGAGGTGACCCCCGAGGTTGCCGGGGCGATGCAAGAAGCGCAGGGCAACGCCGCAATCCAGGAGGCCATGGCCTCTCAGAGCCGCGCCAACCCGATGCTCGAGGAGGAGCAGGCCGAAGAGGAGAGCGCGGTCCAGGGTGAGGTGCAGGGCAACGGTGGTCAGGCGACGGCGACGCCTCCGCCGGCCGACGAGGGGTCCGAGGATGACGGTGGAAGCGAGCCCGAGCCCAGCATCGAGGTCGCGGCCGGTGATGGCGGTGGCGGTGGGGCCGAGGCGCCTCCGGCCGATGCCGCCGGTGGCTCCGGTGGCGGAGACGGTGCCGCGGCCGCGGGTGGCGGCGGCGGAGCGGGTGCTCCTGCTGCCCCGGGCGGCGGCGGTGGTGCCGGCGGTGGCGGTGGCGCGGGTGCCCCCGAGAAGACCAAGATCGAGGCGGCCCAGCTCACCGGCGAGGACGCCAAGGGCGTCGTGGACGGCTTTGCGGCGCTGACCCCCTCGGTGCAGGCCGCCACGCATCCCACGCTCGATGCCGAGGTCGCCACCAAGACCCAGGAAGCCGAGACCGAGTTTCAGGAGGCGGTCCCCGACTTCACCGTCGAGATGACCGGCTCCGGCGAAGAGGGCGGGCAGGGCACCGAGATCGCCGAGGTCGATGCCTCGTCCGCGGCCGGACAGGATGCCGCTCCGGCCCCGCCGGCTCCCGAGATGGAGGAGACCCAGCAGCTCGGCTCGTTCTCCGCGGGCTTCAGCTCGCTGTCCGGCTTCTCCCACGGGGAGGGGGCCGATACCTCCGCGAATGCCCGGGCCATCGGCAGCTCGATCTCGTCGATGCCGACCTCCGACGGCAGCGTGAACACCTCTGCCGGTCCGCGTCCGTCGATTCCCCTCGAGGGCAGCAGCGACCCGGCCCGGGTGTCCGAAACCTCCACCACCGGTGCCGCCGAAGCGGCCGAGGGCCTGGCCCAGGCCCACGCGGCGATCCAGGCCAGCCCGGGTGCCGAGCAGGTGCAGCCGCACGTGATGCAGGAGACGCGCTCGGTCGAGGGGCTCGCGCAGATCGGCGTCGAGGGCGGGGGAGAGATCCCCGACATGGCGGCGTATGTCGAGCTTGGGCTCGACCCGGCGGTGCAGGCCGCGTTCGACGAGATGAACGCGGCGGAGCTCGACGCGTCGGTGGCCGAGATGCAGGCCCAGGTCGACGCGGGCGTCGCCGAGCGCGATCTCGGACGTGACGCCGCGATCGCCGAGGCCGAGGCCTCCCAGGACCAGGCGATCAACGAGGCCCACCAGGCCCAGACCCAGGTCGTGGCCGAGCAGCGCGCCAAGATCCAGGCCGAGCGCCAGAGCACCATGGCCGCGCAGGCCGCCGAGGTCGCGCGCGTCCACGGGGACATCGAGACCGAGCGCTCCAAGAAGATGGGCGACATCGACGGCCGACTCGCCGCCGAGCGCGCCGAGATCGATC
This sequence comes from Deltaproteobacteria bacterium, assembly GCA_006226595.1. Classification (GTDB taxonomy): domain Bacteria; phylum Myxococcota_A; class UBA796; order UBA796; genus M1803. Next base: position 89,072 of record SBGP01000009.1, on the reverse strand, counting down.
GCCGCTTCGCCGGTGCCGAGACCGACGCCCAGGCCGAGGTCGCCCGAGGCGAGGCCGAGGCCGAGAAGAAGAAGCGCGACGCCGAGAAGGAGAGCGAGAACCAGTCGTGGTGGGACCGCGCGACCGACTGGGTCGCGGACGCCCTGTCCTCGCTGGCCGACGCCATCGGCAGCATCTTCGACGCCGTGCGCGACGCCGTCTCCTCGATCATCGATGCGGTGAAGACCTGGGCCGAAGAGGCCATCGCCGCCGCCGTGCAGTGGATCAACGAGGCCATCGCCGTGTTCGGCGAGCTCGTGAAGGGCCTGATCCAGGGGCTATTGGGCGACATCTTCCCAGGTCTGGCCGACGCCTTGTGCCAGTTCGTGGATGCTGCGGTCACCTACGCGCAGGAGGCCGTGAAGGCGCTCGGCGATGCGCTGCTCGAGGCGCTGACCGCGCTGCTCGACGTGCTCCAGGCCGGCCTGAACGCGATCCTCAACGTGTTCCAGGCCGCGCTCAATGCCGCGCTCGCGCTGGCCACCGCGCTGATCACCGGCGACTGGGAGCAGTTCCTGCTCATGGCCATCGAGGCCGCGCTGCAGCTCGCCGGCATCAGCCCCGACGAGTTCTACGCCTACGTCGGCAAGGCCGAGGACGCGATCCAGGCCATTCTCGACGACCCGGGTGGGTTCATCGGCAACATCATCGACGCCATCAGCCAGGGCTTCGGTCAGTTCGCCGACAACTTCATGACCCACCTCCAGACCGGCTTCCTCGAGTGGCTCACCGGCACCGCCGGCGAAGCGGGCATCACCATGCCGGCCGAGCTCAACCTCGCGGGCCTGTTCGACATCACGCTCCAGGTCATGGGCCTCACCCCCGATCGCATCCGCGAGAAGGCGGTGGAGCACATCGGCGAAGAGAACGTCGCGATGATCGAGCACGTGTGGGGCTTCATCGAGGCGGCGATCTCGGGTGGCCTCGCCGGGCTGTGGGAGCACGTCCAGGGCTACATGAGCGGCCTGTGGGACATGGTCGTCGGCGCCATCCAGGACTGGCTGATGACCCGCATCGTGATGGCGGCCGTCACCAAGCTCGCGACCATGTTCAACCCGGTCGGTGCGCTGGTTCAGGCGATCATCACCGTGTGGAACGTGATCAGCTTCCTGCGCGAGCAGATGAGCCGGATCATGGGCGTGGTCACCGCGGTGATCGACACCATGTCCGACATCGTGATGGGCAACATCTCCGGTGCGGCCGACATGGTCGAGGGCGCACTCGCCAACCTCGTGCCGGTGGCGATCTCGCTGCTCGCGAACCTGCTCGGCCTCGGCGGCATCGGCGAGAAGGTGCGTGAGGTCATCGAGGGCGTGCAGGAGACCGTGTGGAACGCAATCGACAGCGTCATCGAGCGCTTCAAGGGCATGTTCACCGGCGGCGGCAGCGCGGACAGCAGCGCCGAGCAGGACTCGGATCAGGCCGAGACGGGCGAGGGCGACTCGCAGTACGACGGCCAGATCGGTGAGGAGAAGACCTTCCAGGCCGAGGACGAGGGCCACCGCCTGTGGGTCGTCGACAACGGCGGCGGCAGCACCACGGTCATGGTCGCGTCGACGCCGATGTCGATTGACGACCGCATCGCGAACTGGGAGACCCGTCGCACCGAGCCCGTGTCCGACGTCCACGGTCAGGGCGGCGCCCAGGACCAGGACGCGGCTTCCCGGCAGCTCGCGACCGCGCGCACCCAGGGCGAGGCGGTGAAGACCGCGGCTCGCGAGGCAGCGACGGCGGCGGACGATGCGGCACGCGCGGCGGCGGACACCCGCACCGAGCAGGCCGAGGCCACGCTCGCACCGACGCTGCAGCAGCTGTTCAACAACTTCAAGGACGTCAACTTCGCGGCCATCCTCGAGCCCAAGCTCACCGGCCCCGACAAGAGCGTGCTTCCCGGCTACCTCGAGGCCGACGGGCTGACCGCGCAGCAGGCGACCGACCTGTCCGTGGCCGAGCTCCAGACCCGGGGCCGCACTGCGTGGCGCACCGCCAAGGGCGGGCACGAGCCCTTCGTGCGCGACGTAGCCTCCGCGATTGGCGACACCATCGCCCAGCGCAAGATCAGCGAGATCGACGCCGAGTTCCAGTCGGGCGCGACCGCCAAGCGGGCCGAGTTCTTCCAGAAGGCCTCCGACAACTTCGTGGCCTCGACCTCGACCTCGACCGACGCCCTGTACAACAACGCGTTCACGAGCGCGGCGCGTGGCATGGAGTCGCTGGGCGAAGAGGTTCGCCTCTCCGAGCCGACCATGCACCGGGTCGAGAGCGCCGAGAGCCTGTACAAGTACAACTTCCCGGTGAACTCGAAGAAGGGTCTGGCGGCCTCGCTGGGCGTGGCCCAGGCCGACATCGACGCGACCGACTTCAACAACGTCACCGACGGTGGGTACGGCCAGGCCGCGTTCGCCGAGTGGTGTCGCCAGGTGCAGGCCGGTCCGAACACCACGCTGGTGCCGGGCAACCTTCGCAGCAACGTGTGGTGGACGCCGGACGAGCGGGCGAGCGTCGAGAACCTCACCGAGCGGGGTCCGAACGAGCAGTTCTTCGAGCTGTGCCGGATCAACGCGCTGGCGCCGGAGTGGTACCCGAGCGGCTTCATCAGCTTCCACATCCCGACCAACACCACGAGCTTCAAGCGCCCGACGGTGTGGGACGGCATGATGAGCCCGCTGTGGGTGCAGCACGGTCAGGACAGCGTGGCCGCGACGGGCGGTGGTGCGCCCGAGGTCATCAACCAGACCGCGATCCCGACCAGTGCCGGGACCATGGACCCGCACATCGTGAGCGAGGACGTGCAGGCCGCGCTGCGGCGTGCGGCGGCGGCGAACAACACCAACGCGTACACCGAGGACCCGACCCAGGTGCACACCGGGCCGACGCAGGCCGACCAGCAGGTGGGTGCGGAGCAGGCGCTGGTGGCTGGGGACACGCAGGATGCGCGGGCGGACGCACTGACGCCCGAAGCCCAAGACGCGCGAGTTCGAGGCTTGGTCAACGCGCGTATCCAGGGGGCCCACGCCGCCGCTCGACCGGTTCTTGACGGACTCATTCCGCAGAAGCGCGACCAGCTCGCAAGCCTGACGGACGCGACGCGGATCATGGCGGTGCTGGAGGCCGATCCCGCCATCCAGGACATGAAGAATCGGCCGCTCTCCGCGCCCGGATATGGTCCGTCGGTGGTGAGCACTCAGGTGGTGCCTGCGGTGCAAAGCGCGCTGAGCGCGTTGGGCAAGACCGAGGCAAACCTACCGGGCAACACCAAGACGGCTCAGGCCTACGTCGATGCAAGAAAGGGCCAGTTCTCCCGTAGTGGAGGTCCCTACGAGGCTGCCAGGCGGGAACTCGGCCTTCAGGTCATGAACAGCGAGAAGGTCGCAGACGCCAACAGCGCCCTATACCAGGTGTTCCATTCCCGATTGGGAGAGGGCCACGACGACTACGCGATCAAGGAAGGGACGCTCCAGTACAGCCCTTCGAAGGAAGGGGACTCGAGCCATCCCCCGGATCCGGGCATTCCCTATACGGTCACCTACGAGACGGTGAATGGTCAGCAGTTCACGGTGCAGGTTGCCGCCAGCGGCGTGCCGACCAATGTCCAGAGTCACAACCTCGATTTCCGAGTAGACGGCCCGTTTGGCCGCGCGAATACGACCCAGGATGGAGGTTCCCGACGGGTAGGTGAGAACCAGCACAACGCGCACATTATCGCTGATCAGTTCCGCGGCTCTGGATTCCGTGAGTCGTCGAACATCATTACGACCAGCGGTACCTACAACGGCGACGTCTCGCGCACAGGTCAGAGCATGATGTGGGCCGAGAAGCAGATCGCTGACTGGATCGGCGCTCAGGCGACCCTGAATGGAGTGGATGCGAGGTTCGGAATGAGCGTGGACGTCCGTTGGCAGCCACTGGACCAGGTTGACGCGGCTTTCATGCGCGCAATGAAGCGCGACACCAAGCTCCAGCAACGCCAGGGGCGCGGGGACGGTGTGGTCCCTTCCGAGGTCGAGATCGAAACTGGCATCTCGGACTACATGGCGCGGCATCCCAACACGAAGCTGCAGCGCGTCGCGGGCATGACTTACAATGTCGCCATCGAGTGCGGCGATAGCAGCCATCTCATGACCCCGCTCAGCATCGGGCCGGATCTCTGGTTGGCCTGGAAACGGTAGGAACCATTGCAGGAAGCAGTTTCCCTGGTGGAGCGCCTCATCGAGCTTGACGAGCAGGTGATTCGCGCCGGCTACGAACTCGAAGATGACTGGGACCCGCTTGAGGAAGCGTGGGACCTGTTCCTCAGTCAGGCGGAGACCTCCCTGCCCATGGCGCCGATGACGCTTTCGGTCGCGTCGGTTCACGCTGAGCACCTCGATCAGGTGCTCCGCCAACAGTACCTGGACGCTCTGGTGCCGCGTCGCTTCTTCAGGATCAGTCAGCACGACTCGAATGTCGGTGAGGCGTTCAGCGCTTTGGTCGGCGGGCGTGCGCCTTTTGATCCGGCCGAGCCACATGTTCGCTGGGACTTGGCGGCTCCTGAGGGTGACCTGAAGGTGGTCGCGATTTGGTCTCTCTGCCCGGTGTGCTGCGGCACCGGTAGGACGGCCTCCACTGGCTGCACCTACCGCAACCCGGCGAGTGGGCAGGCGTGCGAAAGTGGCTTCTTGTTCGAGGGCGGCCTGCGGCTCGACCTTGGAGAACCGAGTGAGACTCTTCGTTTTGGGCCTCCGCCGCAGGAACGATTTCTGGCCGCATACAACGCATGATTCCTTCGGAGTTCATCGACCGCGTGGAGGCAAATGACCTCGCGGCGGTGTACCAGGCCCTTGAAGCGGGCCACGACGTCAATGAGCCGGACCGAGGGTGGACCGCCTTGATGTGCGCGGCCCAAGCGGGTCTTCGGCAAATGACGGATGGGCTCATCGGTGCGGGGGCCGACGTCTGTGCCTCCAATGATGCGGGTTTCACCGCGTTGCACATGGTCGTCCAGAGCGCGTCGCGAAACCCCGAGCGTGGCCACTATGCGGAACTCCGCAAGATCGCAGCGCGCCTGGTCCTGGCGGGTGCAGACGTGAACGCGCGTACGACGGAGAAGCAACAAAGTCCCCTGAGGAATGCCTGCAGGGCTGGTTTGCCTGACCTCGTGGAAGTTCTGCTATCAGCTCCGGATGCGGATCTGGCGCAGCAGGACGGAGATGGAGCCGGTCTGCTGATGCTCGCGGCACTCTCAAGGAGTCGCGAAACCCTGGGGCTCCTGCTTGGCGCGGGCTTGGACCCCAACGCTCGTGACGCCCACGGCGCGACTCCGCTGCACGCGGCAGCCGAGGTCGGTGACGTTGTGCTTGTGGAGCAGCTACTGGGTGCCGGAGCAAACCCTCTCGCCGTTACGTTGGTTCTGGTTGAGGACGTCCCCGCTGGTTCGACTGCCCTCGACGTTGCCAGGATTCGCGGCCGTGCTGGGGTGGTTGAGCGCCTTCAGCGGCTTTGAGGCGACTTGCGGGCTGAAAGCAAGGACCCAGGGCAGACATTCATCGTCCGACGCGACGCTCCTTGTGACGTGATGGTTCAGTCAGGAAGCGACGTGGCGTTCGTGAGCGCCTCGCGCATCGTCCGTTGGGATGGGGGGCCGGCACTAGCCTGGTCCGTCGACCTCCCCGTTGACCCAATGGGCGACTTCTTCTCCGCCTCCGCACCCTCCGGTGACCTGCTCGTCGGCCATGGCCGCACCAGGCACCGTCCGACCTCCTGCTCCTGAACCCAGACACCGGTGACCTCCGCTGGCGCCAGGAACTCCCCGGCCAGCTCCTTGCCCTCGTGCCCACCGCCACAGGCGCGGCGGCCCTCGTCGGCGAGACCCTGACCCTCCACGACTGGCGAGACGGCAGTCCCCGCTGGAGCCTCGAGATCGCGGGCGCCCATGGGTTGATCCGGCTCGGCCCCGACGAGGTCCTCGTCCTCCACCTCTCCGGCATCGACGCACTGGACGCCGCCGGCGTCCGCAAGGTCTACGACACCGCCCTGGCCCGCAAGGCCTTCTCCTTGGGGGCAACCAGCGGGTATGCCGTCCAGGACGAGCTCGTCGTCGTTCGCGGCCCGGAAGGCACGATGGGACGAGCCCGCTGCCCGAACCGCTGCTCGCAGACCCCGTGCCGGTCGCGGAGCTCGGTGACCAGCTCCTGTTCCTGACCGAGGAGGGTGTGGCGGCCTGGAACCCGACCAAGGGTCTGCTCTGGCACGTCGCCCTGCCTGGCTTCGCCTTCGACCTGACCATCTCCGGAGACGACGTGCTCGTCTGTGGCCATCCCCACTCCTACGCCTACGACGCGGTGTGGCGCATCTCCGGGGGCACGCTCGCCGGGACGGCCGAGCTCAGCCCACTCACAGGTCGAACCCACATCGCGATGCTCGGTGAGGACGTGTTCCTCGGCGGCCTTTCGGACTGCGTGCTCGTCGACGGGTCCTTCTAGCGAACGCGACTCGCGGTAGAGTGGCCTCCTTGGGGATGCCATGCTCGACCACGTAGAAGCCAAGTCTCGCCTCACCGCCCTCGGCGTCGCCCGCTGGGACACCAGCCCTCCGACGGACGGTGTGATCCGCTGGTTCGATGCCTCCGGCGCCGCGGTCGCCACCGGCAAGTACCGGGTCATCCTCTCGGTCGGCCCGGGCGCCAAGTACACGATGGCCCACGCGATTGGCGCCTACGCCTCGATCGGCATTCCCTTCGTGGAGGCGGTCGCCGACGAGCCCACCGTGGTCGAGGGCATCACCGACGAGGCCGACATCTGGGCCCGCGCGGAGCGGGTCGCCGAGGCGGTGGGCGCGGAGTTCGTCTACCAGTGCTCCACGCTGCTGGTAGCGGTCACCGAGTCCGGCATCTCTGGTTGAGCACACACGAGCCTCTCCTACGCATCTCCCAGATGAGCGCCGAGCAGACGACTCCCCGCCAAAGACAAGGTAGACTCGGCCATGCTCACGCTCACCCTGTCTCTCGCCCTCGCCGCCGACGACACCCTGGTGTTCGTCGACGAGCTGCCGACCACGCTGCTGCCGCTGTACGCGCGAACCGATGCGGACGCGCGGGCCCACGAGCTGCTGTACGACAAGCTGTTCTACAGCTCACCCATCCATTGAGAGCTCAAGGCGCGGCTGGTCAGCCGCACCGAGCGTGAGGCCGACGGTTCGCTGATCGTGCACCTGGAACAGGGCAACGCCTGGCCGGATGGCGAGCGGGTGGACGCCGAGGATGTGTGCTTCTCGATCGACGCCGTGCTCGATCCGGCGAACGACGTGCCGTGGGCGACCGAGCACCGACGCGTACTCGCGGGCTGCGAGGCCTCGGAGGACGGGCGCACCGCCACGATCCGCTACCACCGCTACGTCCCCAACCCTCGTGAGTGGCTGGGCCTGGCGATCCTGCCCGAGCACGCCTTCGCGGGCACGGCTGTGCCGCCCGACCATGCGTTTGCGACCGAGGCCTTCGGGAGCTTCGGCATGCGCGCCGACCTCGACGACGACAGGGCGCTGTTCACGCACCCAGGAGGACCGCCGCCACGCATCACGCGCTTCGAGTGGCGACCGGAAGGCGATCTGGCGGACCTCGAGGCCGGGCGGGTCCATGGCCTGGTCCTCATCGACGACCCCGAGGCCGTGGAGCGGAACGACGAGCTGGTCGTCAAGCGCTACGACCAGCGGGATGTCTGGTTCATCGCGGTCCGACGCCATGGCGCGTTGGCGGGGGTCGAGGCGCGTCGTGCGCTGGATGCGGCCATCGATCGGGAGCGCTTGCGCGGGGCGTGGCGAACGGGCCATGCCGATGGTGCGACCGAGGTGGTGACGGGTCCGTATGCGATGGCCAGCCCGTACTACAACCGAAGCGTGAAGCCGCGCCCGTACTCGTCCGCACCGCTCGACCTCGGTGCGCTGCGACTCGGAGTGTCCGCCGAGCACGAGGCGCTCGTGCCGGGTCTCGCCGAGGGCATCGCCGCGCAGCTCCGCGAGCGCGGGGTCGAGGTCGAGGTCGTGGTGGTCGATGGCGCCGTCGACGCGGCCGCCGCCAAGGACCTGGACCTGGCCCTGCTCCGCTGGGTGACCACGGAACCCGAGCATGCGCGGCCGCTGTTTGCCGAGGATGGTGCGCTCAACCCGTTCGGCGTCCACTCGACGGCGACCGACGAACGCATCGCCGAGATGGAGCTCGCCCGCACCGACACCGAGTATCGGGACGCCACCCACGCCCTGCACCAGGTCGCCTTCGACGAGGTCCACGCGGTGTGGCTGATGCGTGGCGGCCGAATGAGCGCGTGGCGAACCCAGGTCCGCGCCAATGTCATCGGTCCCCACTCGTACTGGGGTGCCTTCGGGATGTGGAAGCTCGAGCCCTGACGACGTGGGCCGGGTTTTACTTACATTGTAAGTGGCGGCGCGCTATGCCCCGTGAACCAGCTTTCTCGCGTCGTCCAGCGCTGACTGCAGGAACGAGGGGACGGCCTGCATCTCCTCGAGCATCGCCTCGGCATCGGCCAGGGCCGCGCGGCCGTCGCCATCGTAGGTGGCGATGAACGCGACGCGCTCGAGCGTGACGCTGAGGCGGTTCACGCGGTCGAGCTCCATGGCCTCGGCTCGGTCGAGGAGCGCGGCGACCGTGTCCCGAGGGGAGCCGGCCAGTCGCTCGACGCGTGCAGCGAAGGTCAGGCAGCTCGCGGCCTCGGCATCGCCCAGACCGAGGAGGATGTCCGCAGCCTCGGCATACGCTGTACGCGCCCGATGCCAGTCCTCTCGGAGCTCGTAGACGGCGCCTAGGTTCTGGACGTATCCGGCGACAGAGCGCAGGTCGCCGAGGGCACGCAGCGCGCTCGCCGCCTGCTCGAGCAGCTCGGCGCACTCGGCGAGCTCGCCACGGTAGTACTTGGCACCGGCGAGGTTCCCGAGACACAGTGCCTCGTGACGCTTGTCGCGCAGCTTGCGGAAGGCCTGAACGGCGCGCGTCAGGCTGTCGGCGACCACGTCGAGGTCGCCGCGATCCAGTGCGAGCAGACCGCTCAACTCGAGACCGAAGGCCTCCATGCGTGCCGAACCCAGGCGTCTTCCCTGATCGAGCAGCTTCTCGGCGGCGGCGAGTGCGTCGTCGGCGGCGCCGGCGGCGCGGAACACCGAGGCCGCCGTGTACCAGCTCGCGACGACCTTCTCGGTGGAGGGCGCCTGTTCGGCGGCGGCCAGGGCGTTGGCGGCGGCGGTGCGTGCCTCCTCGGAGCGACCTCGACGGTGGGCCTGCTCGGCGCGCAGCGTCCATGCGCGCACGGTCAGCTCGCGGTCGTCGCCGGCGATGGCCAGAGCGCGCTCGAGCACCGCCTCGGCGGCCTCGTACTCCCCCTGGAGCTGCATGACGTCGGCCCACGCGAGCAGGGCGCGGCTGTCGCGCTCGGTCTCTGCGTGCGGTGCGAGGATCTCGCGGGCTTCCTTGAGGTGCCCGGTGGGGACGAGCACGCGGTCCACCAGCTCGGCGCGGGTGTCGGCGTGCTGCGCCTCCGAGACTTCGAGCGTAAGCGCGCGACGCAGGCAGCGCTCGGCCTCGTCGACGGCGAAGCCCGCGAGGGCCTCGTTGCTGGCGCGTCGGTACAGCGCCCAGGCCTGCTCCGGGGCGTCCGCACGATCCCAGTGGTGGGCGCGCTCGGCGGCGGGGGCATCGACCTCGTCGAGCGCGCTGGCGACGTCGCGGTGCAGGGACACCGCCCGCTCGGCGCCCAGACGCTCGTAGGCCACGTCGCGCAGCAAGCCGTGTGCGAAGGCGGGGCCACGCGTCGTGGGCACGATCAGGTCGGCATCTTCGAGGGCGCGGGTCGCGTCGAGCAGCCGCTCCTCGGGTAGTTCGGCGGCGCGCAGCGCGGCGGGGGTGCACGCATCGCCAGCCACGGCGACCACGTCGAGAAGCCGCGTGGCGTCGGCATCCACGCTGGCGATGCGGCGGGCGAGCACGCCATTGGCGTCATCGGGGCGACTCTCGCCGGAGACGGCCACGCGCACGGCCTCGGTGAGCAGGAACGGGTTTCCCGCAGCGATACGCGTACACCAGGCGACGAGCGTCGGGTCGAGGTCGTCGCGACCGAGCATGCGCGCGATGACGGCACGCTGGGCTTCGTCGTCCAGCGGGTCGAGGGTGAGGCTCGGCCAGTCGGTGAGCGGCTCGCGGGAGGTGAGCACCAGGCACAGAGCGAGCGTGTCCAGGCGCTCGCGCAGCGCAGCGAGGATGTCGGCGGTCATCGGGTCCGCCCACTGCGCATCATCGACGATGCACACCAGCGGCTCGGTGCAGGCCAGTGCGGCATACGCGAGCACCGCCTCGACCAGCGCAGCACGCGCCAGATCCGCGGGCAGTGGCGTGAGCGTCGGCCAGTCTTCTCGCTCGGCCAGTGCGTCGAGCGCGGGCACCCAAGGTCGGAGCACGGGGCCGTGCTCGCGAAGCTCCGCGGGGTCCGAGAGCCGCACGGCACGCGTGAGCAGCGCGGTGAAGGGGGCCACCGGGCTGGCACCTTCTGATGGGGTGCACGCGCCGGCGACGGTCGGCAGGCTCCGCAGGCGGGCCTCGGCCACGGCCTCCAGCGCGAGTCGGGTCTTGCCGCTCCCCGCGACGCCGACGAGGACCGTCGCGCTGCCTCGACCCTCGGAGGCTTCGTGAACACGGCTTCGCAGGACCTCTCGCTCGTGCTCCCGCCCGGTGAGGGGCGCGCGGTGGAGGAGGGGCACGTCGTCGACGTGGACACCGAGCGCACGCGCGACCGCTGCCGTGCTTGCCGGCCGGTCTTCGGGCCGGGGCGCCAGCAGCGCGAGGGTCAGGGCCGCGAGGGACTTCGGGATGTGCGAGGGCAGGGGACTCGGGGTGAGCACCTGGCCGCTGCGCGTGATGGGAGGTTGGCCCGCGAACGGGCGGTGTCCGGCGAGGGCCTCGTAGAGCATGCACCCGAGGGCGTACAGGTCGGCGCGGGCATCCGCGGGGTGCCCGGCCAGGCGTTCGGGCGCGATGTAGCCGGGCGAGCCCATGCCCGAGCTCGTCAGGCCCAGGGTCTGGGCGGTCTCGCGAAGGCCGAGTCGCGCGGCGAGGCCGAAGTCCACCAGTACCGGCGCGCCGTCGACGACGAGCACGTTGCTCGGCTTGAGGTCGCCGTGCACCAGGCGGTGGGCGTGCAGGTGGGCGAGGGCGGCGGCGATGGCACCCAGTGGGGCCATGCGTTCTTGCCAGCTTCCCGCCGGACTCGCTCCTCCCGAGGCGGGAAGCTCGTCGAGCTCGGCGGTGAGCGTCATCGTGGCGGTGCCTTCCTCGGTGGTCTGCGACCATGCCTCGTGCAGTGGAATGCCCCGCAGCAGCGGCATCGCGAACCACGGCCCCACCTCGTCCACGCCTTCGTCGAGCACGCGCACGATGCCTGGGTGATCGAGGCGCGACAGCGCGCGGACCTCGCGTCGCAGGGCCTCGCTGCGCGCCGGGTCGGCCTCGGTCAGCGTCTTCAGGGCGACCTCGCGGCCCGCGCGATCCCGCGCGCGGTACACCACCCCCATGCCACCTCGCCCCAGCTCTCCGAGGCGCTCGTACTGCTGATCATCCATGGCGGCATCCTACTCGGATGGGGTGGACTCGCGCTCCCGCCTCCGGCAAGAGAGCGTGAGGTTCCACACGGCTGGCGCCGGAGACGCGCGCATCGGTAGGCGGCTCGCGTACGATGGACGCATGACGCGTGCGTCCGATGACGGTTCCTCGGTGCTCCCCGCGCTCGGCGGCCTCGCGGCCGTGCAGCTTCCGACCCTCGTCTTCGGACTCGCGGCGGCGGGGGTGCCGCTTCCGTGGTTGGGCGAGGCGTACGCCTCCGAGTTCGCGGTGTTCGGCATGCCGCTCGCGGCGCTGTGGTTCGTGGCCTGGCCACCGGTCGTGTGCTTGCTGCTCGCGTGGCTCACCGGCAGGGCCAGGGTCGTGGCCTTCGCGGCACTACCGCTCGTGCTCACCCGCGCGCTCCCGTTCCTGCACCTTCTCGTGTGGGGCACGGGCGTGGCCGACGGGGTTCGCGGTGCGGATGTCGGCGGACTGGTGCTGCTCGGAGCGATGGGGGCGCTGCTCGGCTGGCTGGCGCTCGTCGCCTTCGATGCGGTGACCGTGACGCTCGCGTCGGCCTTCGGCATGCTCAAGCTGGTCCGCGACGACGGCTTCGTGCGGGCGCGGGCGATGAAGCGAGCGGGCTTGTCCGTGGCGATGGCGGCGATGCTCGTGCTGCTCGTCATCGCGCCGGTGGCGCTGTACGGGGCGCTGCCGGGGGGACCGGCAGAGGGCTCGGTGGACCTCGGCGTGGCGCTGGTCGGGCTCGTGCTCCCTGCACCGCTGTTCGTGCTCGCGGTCGCGGCCTCGCGCGAGCGCCTCGCCGTGCCCCTCGGGCTGGCCGGTGCCGCGGTGCTGCCGCTGGCCACGCTGGCCTTCGTCGCGCAGTTCGCGACCCTGCGCGACGTACTCGTGACCCTGTCGATCGCCAGCGTGCTCGGGCTCTCCGGCCTCTCGTGGGGGCTGGTGATCGGGGTGACGGGCTTCACCGCCGGCTGGCTGTGGCGGGGTCGTCCGGCGCTGGAGGGCTAGAGGCCGAGGCCCCGACGCACCGCGTCGCCATGCCCACCAAACCAGCTCCCCGCGAACATCTGCAGGTTCGACACGATGGCTTCCCGCGTGGCCTTGGTGAGGCCCGCGAGGCTCGGGAGCACCATGAGCACCTGGCTGGCGTCCTTGAGGGCGAGCCTGCCCACGGCGTAGGCGATCATGTCCGAGCGCACCGGCTCGGTCTCCGCCGCCTCCTCGATGGCCGTGGCGAGCTCGATGGCGGAGCCGTGCACCGCGAGGAATTGGAGCAGCGACGACGGCGGAGCGTGGTCGTGGAGCACCTGGCGCGCCCGGGCGACCACGGCGGGATCCATGCGTCCCCACGCGAAGGTCTCGGTGAGGGCCTCGTACAGGTTCATGCCCTGAGTGCCGTCCGCCTCGGGGATCCCGGGGCCTTGCTCGATGCGGTCGAGGAGCGCGGGCTCGAAGGCTTCGCGGTTCCACTTGCCGCACATCGAGCAGAAGAGCAGCACGCGCTCGTCGGGCGAGGTGCGCACGAGCTGCGCGCAAGCGGCGCCGACCAGCGCCTTCTCGTCTGCGGGAAGCCCCTCGTAGACCTCGGCTGGGAAGCGCTGACCGGGGTGGGCGACGGCACCGCTCTTCGCATGCCGCTCGAGCTGATCCGCGAGGTGGTCCAGGCTGTCGAAGTGCTGGCCGCCGAGCGTGCGGGGAAAGGTGGTCACCACTGCCTCCAGACCCGCAGTGTACCTGCGGCGGCCATACGACGGGGTCCTCGACCCTACGGCGGCGAGTTTACGGTGAAAGCTCTCGGCTCCACGCGCCGTCCGCGATCTCGCGCTCCAGCTGTCCTGGAGCCCATCGCGACACACCGTGGACGACCTGTCCGTCCTCTTGTGCGCCACGGCGCACCCGCACGGGAGTACCGCTGTATACGGTGTAAGTTTCGCCCGCGACGGGGCCGCCCCATCCGGGTCGGTTGGTCACCAGACCCCAGGTCTCCTCGCCGTGGGCGCACAGGGCGATCTCCGCGCCCGCGAACGGTCCGCTGACGTCGGGCGCCGCGTGGAGCCTGCCCGCGGTGCAGTCCACCGGAGGTGCGATGCGCGCGAGCACGGCCTCGCTGGTGATCGCCTCGTCCGACCACTTGCCGACGGTTCGGCCCTCGGGGTCGACCAGCGCGATGCGCACCGTGTGGTCCAGGGTCTCGGCTTCGCCCGGAAGCGCGACGACGTTGAACAGCGACGGCAGCGCCTGGGACACGAGCTCTGCTTCCCCGGTGGCGAGGGTGAAGCGGGTGAAGTCCACGCCGTGGCGCTCGCCGAAGGCCTTGAGTCGCTCGGGCGTGTCCCATGCGGGGTCGAGAGTCACCGCGAGCAGGTTCAGCTCGACCGCCTGGCTTGCGGCATCCAGCGCGACCAGCTTGGTCATGGTCATCGGGCACGCTTCGGACTTGGGGCAGCGCGTATACACGAAGCCGAGCACCAGCCACGCCCCGCGGGTTCGCCCGAGGTCGAAGTGGCGCCCCTCCTGGTCGACCAGCGGTACGTCGGGCAGCGGGTCCCCGGCGCGCCACGCGTCGATCGCGGGACGCCAGTCCGGTGGAGTGGGGGAGCCGCAGCCGAGGGCGAGCAGAAGCAGGAGCATGCGTGCATGTAGCGCCGCTGCCGGCCGCTGTCGTCGGTCCGCTCGGCGTCTCTGTGCCGGCGACGCTCTGTGACGCGCCGTCGCGGGATACAACAGCTATGCTTGCCCACCCTGGGAGGACCGTGCGGATCGTCGTCGCTAGCGCCCTGATGCTGCTCGCCGGCTGTGAACAGGAGGAGCTTCCGCTCGCGGAGGACTCCGGCGTCGAGGTGCCGCAGACGATCGTGCTGTCGCTGTACCCTCCGCGCGGCGGTCAGGGCACGACGATGAACGTGCAGGTGAACTCCAACCTTCCACGCTTCGTCTTCGGCGACTCTGGACTCGCGCTGGGGGAGGGCATCACCGTCGACTCGGTCACCGTGCTCGACGAATGGACCCTCGATGCCGAGATCGCCATCGCCGAGGATGCGGCGCTCGGTTTCCGGGACGCCACGGTCACGGTCGAGGACTCCACCTACGACCTGCCCGAGTCCTTCCGGGTCGTCGCCGAGGGCCTCGTGGTCACCCCCGACAACGGGCGCATGGGTGAGCTGCTCGAGGTCGAGCTCCACGGCAGCGGCACCACCTGGGAGCCCGGCAACACGTGGGCCTCGTTCGGGGAGGGCGTCGAGGTGCGCTGGGTCGAGGTGCACGACGAGACCTCGGCGACCGCGACCATCGCGATTGCCCCCGACGCCGTGCCGGGCACCCGCGACGTGCACGCCGAGGACCCGCCGGATGTGGTCACCGCCTGGGATGGGTTCACTGTCGACCGCGCCGTGCTCTCTGCCGTGTGCCGCGCCGAGCCCCTGCTCACCGGCACGGTGGGAGGGCTTCGCGTC
This sequence comes from Deltaproteobacteria bacterium, assembly GCA_006226595.1. Classification (GTDB taxonomy): domain Bacteria; phylum Myxococcota_A; class UBA796; order UBA796; genus M1803. The sequence continues at coordinate 73,985 of SBGP01000009.1, read as the reverse complement.
GACGCGTTGGGCGACCTGCTGCACCCGTCGATGACCGTCGAGCTGTGGGACGACGGGGGCCTGGCGAACGACACCTTCCTCGAGGACGTGATCGTCGGCGATCCCACGTGGATGGAAGCGAACGTGCGGGTGTCCAACGCCGCGCGACCCGGCACCCGCGACCTCTACGTGCAGGTGGGTGACGAGCGCTTCGTCGTGCCCGACTGCCTGACCATCGAGCAGGCGCCGATCAACCCGATGTCCGTGCGTGGCTACACCTACTTCATCGTCAGCCGCGACATCTCACCGACGTCGGGCAGCATCTCCGAGGTCGTCAGCGCCTACGCCCAGTTCTACATCCCGCTCGACCCGCCGTGCTTCGGTGGCGGAGGCAGCGGGAGCGGCTTCCCCATCCCTTACGATGTAAACGGCGTGTGGCCGAACCCCACGGCCGGCGACCCGGCGGACTGTCCGAGCGTGCGCATGGTCAGTGCCGGTGAGCACGTGTGGTTCGAGTCGGACCGCAACATCGTCACCCTGGACCGCCGCGTGCGACCCGCTCGCAACCAGATCTGGTACACGGGCCGTGACCTCACGCTCGTCGACTACGTGTTCGACAACCTCTACGACCTGCGTCTCGAGGGTGACCCCGATGGGCTGCCGGCTGCGCTGGTCGAGGACGTGCAGCCGACCGTGCCCGTCGACTACGACATCCTCGCGCCCGACTTCGCGCGGTTGATCCATCCTCGCAGCGAGCCGCTCGACTTCGAGTGGACGCCGGCACAGTCCTACCCGGACGGCCAGTTCCGCGTCTTCGTGTACGGCGTGCTCCAGGACGGTCGCGGTGGCTTCGGTGGCATCATTCCCTGGGACGACGGCAAGCACCGCTGGACGAGCAACAACCTCTCCGAGTTCCAGGAGGGCCCGCTCGAGTGGCGCTTCGAGAGTCGGCTGAGTGGTCCGCGCTGGGCGCTGCCGTTCTCGGACCCGCCTCAGTACACGCGCTCGTTCACGGCCGTGCGCTACGACGCGTCCATGGTGCTCGAGTAGGCGCGCTCGCGCCGGAGCAGGCCAAGAGGGCGTCAGCGGCGGTGCTCCGGTGGTCGTGCTGCGCTATGGCGGCCGCATGATGCGCCTTACCCTCCGCTCGGGCCGCGATGGCCGCTTCCTCGCCCGTGTGGTCGAGCAGGCGGGCTTTGCCTACGTGCTCGACTTCGGGGACGACCGCATCATCGAGGACGTCAGTCAGCGCCTCCGCCACGGGTTCACCATGTGGCGCTTCGGCCGACTGATCACCGCGGCGCCCACCGACCCGGACTTCGTCCAGTGCCTCGCCGAGTTCTACTCGGGAGAGGGCCTGCTCGTGTTCCTCGAGGAGCCGGCGTGGCCGGGGCGCCTGGAAGCGCCGGATGCGGGGGGCCATGCCACCGACCCCGCGGGCTTCGCCATCCCCGAGCTCGACGAGCTCACCGACGAGCACGAGCTCGAGGACATCGGCGAAGAGGAGCCCGAGACCGAGTGGGCCGAGCCCGAGACCGAGATCGCCGACCGCGACGCGCTCTCTCCCGAGGTCGCTCAGGCGCTCGGCATCGCGGTCTCCGAGGCGCCGACCGTCTCGGCGCCCGCACTCTCGGCGAAGACGCTCACGCCGTCGATGGCGCCAGACCTCGAAGCCGATCTCGCAGCGGCCATGGAGGCGCCTCCGCTGCCGATCTCGGCCCACCTCGGTCTGCCGGAGCTCGAGTTCGAGGACCCGTGCACCGAGGAACTGCCGCTTCTCGAACTCGACGAGGACTGAGCGAGCTTACGGCGTAAGCAGGTCGTGGGTGATGGGCCCGAGCGCGCCGGCCCTCGGGTCGAAACGCTTCGGATCGGGTCGGTCACCGGCTTGACCCAGCCAATGCAGGACGACGCGCCACACGTCCCGCGGGGTCGCGCCCTGGTCGCGCATCTCACCGATGTGCGCGCTGCCGTGGGACTTGGACAGCTTTCGCCCCGCGGGTCCGAGGATGAGGGGGCTGTGGAGCCACGTGGGCGGGGTCGCGCCGAGCAGCTGCCACAGGCGGATCTGGACGGCGGTGTACTCGAGGAGATCCGAGCCGCGCACCACCTCGGTCACACCGTCGCGGATGTCGTCGCAGACCACGGCGAGGTTGTAGGTCCACAGCCCATCGGTGCGCTGGAGGATCGGGTCGCCGAACGCGTTGGGGTCGACGCGGACCTCTCCCCAGCGGCGGTCCTCGAAGCGCACCTCGCCGGGCGGCAGTCGCAGGCGAAGTGCTCCCTCGCTGTGCCCTGCGTCCCGGCAGGTGCCCGGATACACGCCGCCGGCTTCGCGGATCTGCTTGCGCGTGCACTGGCAGCGGTAGGTGTGCTCGGCGAGCGATGCCGCGGGACCCGCGTAGTCTCGGGTCGACTGGCGAGGCGTCTCTTCGTCCCAGTCCAGCCCGAGCCACCGCAGGTCCGTCCGCTGACGCTCCTCGACGTCCTCCCGCGCGCGCCCGGTGTCGACGTCCTCCATGCGCAGCAACACGCGGCCGCCGGCGGCACGAGCCGAGAGCCACGCGGCGGCGAAGGCGGTGACGTTGCCGAGGTGCAGGTCACCCGAGGGCGTGGGCGCGAGCCTGCCTACCGCGCGCGGCACGTCAGTAGTCGAAGCCCAGCTGGGCGCCGACGACGAAGATGCTTCCCCCGAAGGGCAGCTCGCTGGCGGAGACCGGGAAGCCCGGCGTGGGCTCCTCGGCGAACTTCGGGATCGAGCCCTGGGCGAGCACGTGGTACTGCCCGAACGCATCGATGCGCACGGGTGCGTCGACCAGAGCCAGCGGATCCCAGAACTCGACGCCGGCGCCGAGCGAGAAGGACAGCCGGTTCGTGTCGAGCAGGGAGCTGCTCTCGCCCTGTCCGATGAGCGGGGTCGGGTTGTAGGCCACGCCGCCGCGGACCGCGACGCGGGCGTACTTCCACTTGGTGTCGAACTCCCACTTCGGCAGCTTGAGCTCGCTGCCCGTGGCGAAGCCGATGGTGTTCTTGAACGCGACGTTGAACTGGTTGCCGTCGGTGATGTTGTCGTCGATGTTCACCAGCGGGGAGGTCACCGACGCCCGGCTGATGCGGGCCACGTTCAGGTTGTCGGACAGCGGAGACCAGCGGGTCCACTTGAGGTCCGCGTACGCTGTAAACGTCTCTTCCGTGCGCCAGGCCACGCCGACCTGGCCCATCGCGGGCACGTAGTGGTCGAAGATCGACACGCCGGCGTCGACGATGGCGGCCATCACGAAGGGCTCGAGGTCGCCGACGTCCGTGACGTTGATGTTCGCCTGGATGTCGAGGTTCACCTCGATGGGCAGGCCCACGCTGCCTCGGTACATCGCGCCGATGACGAGGCCGTCGAGCGGCTCGAACCACTGTCCGACCTCGAGCTGCACGCCGATGATCGGTGCGAAGCCCGGGACCACGTCGAGCGACATCTCGTGGGTGTCGATCATGATCTCGGTGACGAGGTCTTCGGTCTGCTGGGCGTTGCCGTCGCCGACGACGTTCACGTCCATGGTCATGTTCATGCGGAACACGGTGCGCGGGACGAAGTCGACGCTCGCACCGACGCTCACGCCCTTGACCACCTCTCCGCCGAGGCCCGCCGCGAGGGCGTAGCGCTGCTGGCGGTTCGTATACATGAAGTAGTTCGGCAGCTCGGGCTCGAACGTCGCCATGCGGAACAGGCGCGTCGCCGGCACGTACGTGGACAGCCCGATGCCGAACTTGCCGCCGACCTGCCGGCCCACGTGCAGGTTGAAGCCCACCGGATCGTCGACGTCGGAGCTGATGACGAGGGGCTCGTCGCGGTCGTCCACGGTGCCGTCGCGGTTGGTGTCCCACCACAGCGGAGGGAGATCCGCGAGGCTCTCCTTGGCCATCATCGCGCCCACGCCGGCCTGCGGACGGCGGATGCGCCCGAGACCTGCGGGGTTCTGGTAGGCGGCGGTGCCGTCTTCGACGAGGGCGACGCCTCCGCCACCCATGCCACGCGAGCGCGCACCGGGACCGTACTTGTCGGGGACGGTGGCCTGCGCGGGGAGGGTGAGCAGGAGCAGCCCGAGCAGGCCGGACATCACGCGTACTCGGGCGGCACCGGCACCAGGCCCCGGTCCTTGAGGGTCTGGATCAGCGTGTCGAGCGGGTGCCCGGCGAGGGCCTCGGCGAGGCAGGCGGCTTCACCCGAGAGGTAGGCCGTGGCCATGCCCGAGCCGCGCCACTTGCGGTTGTTCCGCAGGTCCCAGCCGTGGGTGAGGAACTTGCCCGAGAGCGTGCCCCACTCCTTCTTCCGGAAGCGCTTCGGGTTGAAGTAGAAGTAGCGATCCGCGGGGCAGTCCGGGTGCGCCTGCACGCCGACGGTCTCGGGGAGATCCGCCGGGTAGGCGACGTTGCCCTGAGGGTGGGCGGCGGCGAACACGACGCTGCCAGCCTCCTCGGCGTTGGCGCAGCAGTCGCGAAGCAGCAGGGCCTTGCCCATCTTCGCGGTACCCAGCGACAGGTTGATCACCGTGGCGTTGTTGCGCGCCGCGGTCTCGATCCCGGCCGCCATGAGCTCGGCGGTGGTGCGCAGCTGCTTCTTGATGATCTTGATCGCGAGGAGCTTCGCGTCCGGCGCGCGGGAGCGCACGGCGGCGGCGATCTCGGTGCCGTGTCCGTTCTCGTCGTGGAAGTCCGAGGACAGAAGGGCGTGCCCGGTCGCGCCGAGCTCGATCGACCATCCCTCGATTTCAGCGCCGGCAAGCCGCGGATCGCTGACGTCGATGCCAGAGTCGACGATGGCGATGGTGACGCCCTTGCCGGTGAATTCCTTGCCCAGGTAGCGCATGCGGTGTGGTCCTCGCGGTCGTGGCGGCCACGATAGGCCGGGTGACCGGAGGGCTGTCAAGCCCGGAGGCTGCACGCCGAAGGGCAGCGCGGGCAGGGGAGGGCGTCGCGACTCACACACACGCGGCAGCGGGCGCGAGGTCCGCGCCGCGATACGCTTGCAGCTGAGGAGTGTCGATGACCGAAGCGCGTGCGCGCATGGCCGAGGACCTCGAGGTGCTTGCCGGGGTGGCCGGACGTTGGGCTGGTTCCGAGGGCGAGCGCGAGATGTTGCACGTGGTCCAGCAGCGCCTGCCCGCGGAGGTCAAGGCACGGACCGAGGGCTTCGTCGCTCACGTGAGCCCGGCGTTCTCGACGGGGCTTCACGCCGCGCTGCTCCTGATCGGCGGCGTGCTCGGGTTCTGGAAGCCCTACGTGGGCCTGCTCGTGACCGCGGCGGTGACGGCCTCGCTATTCGGTGAGGGAACCGGTCGCTTCACCCTGCTTCGCTGGCCCTTCCCACGCGAAGCGTCCTACAACCTCGTGGTGCGCGCCGCCGCCGGAGAGGCGGCGAATGGCGCCGTCGTGATTGCGGCCCCCCTCGATGCGCCGCGCTGGCGAGCCCTGGATCGCCGACGCTGGCCGAGCTGGCGCCCGATGAAGCTCGTGTTCGCGGCGGCCCTGGTCGTGTTCACGCTGAACGCCCTGCGCACGCTCGGAGAAGGCTGGGGAAGCCGAACGCTCGAGATGTACGTCGTCGCCCTGCTCGTGCTCGCCGCGACCGTGGCCTTCGGCGCCTTCTCGCACCGGGCCAGCGATGGACGCGACGATGCGACGGCACCGGTCGTCGCCCTCGAGCTGGTGCGCCGCTTCACCACCCGTCCCGTGCCCGGGGTGGACGTGTACGTCGCGTTTACCGGCTGCAGTCGGGCCTTTCAGGGTGGCATGCGGGCCTTTCTCGAGCTGCACCACAACACGCTGCCGGAGCCGTGCCTGGTCCTCGCCCTGGACGAGCCGGGCTCCGCCCCTCTGCAGGCCGCGGTCAGCGAGGGATCGCTGCACGCGCAGCACCACCGACCCACCGGGCCGGCCCTGGTCGAGCGCCTTCGCTGGGCGGGTGTGCGCCTGCCCATGGTCGACCGTGGCGGCGCGACCGATGCCCGCATGGCCACGCTCATGGGCTACCGCGCGCTGGCCTTCGTCGGCGGGGACTCCGAGCCCGATGTCGAGACCTCGGCGCACGCGGCCGACGTGCTCGAGACCCTGGTGCGCTGGTACGGCCAGGACCTCGCGCGGGTCCCCGAACACCGCGAAGAGCTCGCCGATCTCGCCCGCGTGAGCGAGCTCGTGCGCACCCGTCGCCGCAAGGACGCCGAGCCCACCGAAGAGACCGAGCCGCCGGCCACGGACGAGCGCGAGGCCGAGAAGCAGGCGGAGAAGCAGGAGGCGTCGTGATCGCCGTCCTCCTCCACGTCGCCATGGCGGCGCCGCTCACCGGGCGGGTGGAGGACCCGTCGGGAGTCGGCGTGGAAGGCGTGCAGGTGGTCGTCTACGACCATCGCTTCACCTACGGATCGACCTATACCGATGCGGACGGAGGGTTCGCGATCGACCTGCCCGCGGGCCCCTGGCGCGTGCGGCTCGTGCCGCCGCAGGACCGCAACCTGGCCGAGGTCTGGGTGCCCGGCATCCTCGACATCTGTCCGGCCACCGTCTTCGATCTCGGAGATGGCCTCAGCCCGAGCTTCACCCAGCGGCTGGCCCCTGGCGCCGAGCTCGCGGGACGGCTGGTCGACGGCGACGGTGCGCCGGTGACCGGTGCGACGGTCAACGCCCGAACCGCCGAGACCACTCCCAAGGCCGTGTCCCGGCGGGCCACGACCGACGCGGACGGTCGCTTCGCGATCCGAGGGTTGCCGGCCGACAACGAGGCGTACACCTCCGGCACGTTCGCGCTGCAGGTCGACCTCGACGGTCTTCCGGACCAGTACGTCGGCGCGACCTATCTGCGCGATCAGGCGCCCACGTGGACGGTGAGTCCCGGTGATTCCGAGGACATCGGCGAGTTCGAGGTGCTGCCCGGCGTGAGCGTCAGCGGTCGGGTCGACGGTCCCGACGGACCCATCCTCATCGGCGACGTCAGCGCGTACAGCCCCTCCCAGCTGGTTCAGGTGCCGATCTCCGAGGGGCGCTACACCGCGAGTGGGCTGCCGCCAGGCGCGGTCCTCACCTGGGCGCGGGCACCCGGCTTCGCGACCACCTACCTCCCGGACGCCGATCGGCCGGCCCAGCGCGTGGACGTGCTCGACGAAGGCACCGAAGCCACCGGCCTGGACTTGACGATGCCGCTCGAGAGTCGCCTGTCGGGCCACCTCGACGCCCCGACCTCGCTCGAGGGCGCGTCGGTGCTGCTCACCAACACGGACGGCACGGTCGGAGTCGCGGCCCTGGTCGACGCCGACGGGGGCTTCGTGGTCGACCGGCTGCATCCCGGCACCTACAGCCTCTCCGTGTATGCGGCGGACGAGGGCTACCTCGACGGACCCTGGGTCGATGCCGTGGGCCAGCCCGTCGCCATCGAGGTCGCGGAAGGGGACAACGACCTCGGCGACCTGCCCCTGGTCGCGGGCAGCGCGGTCCGCGGTGTCGCGCAGCAGGCCGACGGGACCCCGGTCTACGGGGCCACGGTCGCGGCGATCCACGCGGGCACGGGGCAGCAGTTCCTCGCGGTCACCGCGCGCGACGGCAGCTACGCGATGCAGGGCTTGCCCGCGGGTTCGTGGCGCCTCGAGGCGACCTACACCTCCTGGTGCGAGGCGGACCCGGACTTCCTCGATGTGTACTACCCCCAGGAGCGACTGGCGTTGTTCACGGTCCCGGTGGAGCTCGACCCCGGGGAGGACCTGGACTGGTCCCCGGTGATGTCTCCCGACCATGATCACGACGGCATGGATGACCTGTGGGAGAGCGAGAACGGGCTCGATCCGACCCGAGATGACAGTCAGGAAGACCCCGATGGGGACGGGTACTCCAACCTCGATGAGTTCTTGTTGGGCTCGGATCCACAACTTGGTGGGGCTCGCGAGTGCGGTTGTCATGCGGGTTCGCAGGTAATCTCCTGGTGGCTCCTCTTGACACCTCTTTCACTTCTCCGATCTCGCAGGTAGGCTCCACGGGCACCCCCCCGGAGGAGACCCCATGCGACTTCAGCTGCTTCTCGGTTCCGCCCTCGTCGCCACCGCCCTGTCCATTGCTGCCTGCAACGGCGGTGAAGATGAGCCGGCCACGGACGAAGAGACCGATACCGATACCGACACCGATACCGACGCGGACACGGACACGGACACGGACACCGACACGGACACCGACACGGACAACTCGTCCAGCGTACGTATCGTTCACCTGGTTGCCGACCCGACGGATAGCACGCTCAACGTGCTCCTCGGCCTGCTTGGCGCCGGCCCGGTGACCACCGTGCCGCTCCCGACCTACGGCTCCAGTGGCTTCGTGCCCGACTACCCGCCCGGCCCGTACTCCGTGCAGCTGCATGACGCGGACAACAGCAACGCGGTCGTGTACGACAGCGGCACCGTGACCATCGGCGCGAGCAGCTACGTGACCGGCGTGTTCTACGGCTTCCAGAACGGCTCGACCTTCTCGATTCCGGACCCGGCGCACAACGTGCAGACCGATGACCGTACGGCTCCGGCCAGCGGCAACGTCCGCTTCAACGTGTTCAACGGCGCGGCCAACACGCTCGCCGTCAGCGGCACGGACGTGTGGGCGGGTGCGGACCTCGCTGGCCTCGCCTCGATCAACGCCGGTCACGCCTACGGCCAGTTCGGTAGCTACTTCGAACTCTCCGATGCGGGCGGTGGCCTGATCGCCATCGACGACAACGCCGATGGCACCCCGGACGGCTTCTTCATCATGCCGTCGCAGGCCGATCTCGTGAAGTGCGTGCTCGACCTCAACGGCGATGGCACCCCCGAGACGGACTACATGCTCGACCTGAACGGCGACGAGGTCCCGGAGACCACGGCCGAGAGCATCGACCTGTCCGGCCAGTACCTCGTGGTGCTCGTCGACAACCCGAACTTCGACGGTCAGCCGCAGAACGGCCCGACCGTTGGCGCCGCCCTGATCTACAGCGACCTGTGTCCGGTTCCGGACCAGGTGACCGTCGGTGGCCCGCCCGCCCAGTAGTCGATGATCCTCACGCTCATCACCGCGGCCCTGGCGTCGCCTCCCACCCCGGTCACCTTGACCGGCCAGCTGGGGGCGGCGGCAGGGCCTCCGTCTTTGGGGGGCTCCGCCAGCGGAGACCTCGCGGTGAACTTCGGTCGGGCCGCGGTCTCGGTCGGGGCGCGTGAAGGCTACATGACCGAGGCGTCGCGTTCGCTGGGCAGCGTCGAGGTCCAGGGGCGCTACTACGCGAGCGACCTCTTCTACGTGCAGGGTGGCTTCTACCACTTCCACGAGACGCCAGCGGACGTGCTCGCCGAGTACCCGGTGCTCGCCACCATCGGCTCGGCGCCGGGCATCATCCACCGCAGTGGTCTTGGCGGTGGCATCGGCCTGGACTACACCCTCGACGATGTCGTGGATGGGCGTCTCGGCGCCGTCGCCGAGCTCACCGCCGCGGTGTTTCCGGATGCCGGCGGCCCCACGGTGTACGTGATCGCGGACTTCGGGTTCTCGGTCGACGTGGGCAAGCGGCGCGAGTAGCGCCTACAGCTTGCGGACCTCTTCCCAGTCCAGACGCGCGAACCGGCCGACGTCCTCGAGCAGGGCCTCGAACCCGGCGAAGTCCTCGTCGGTCCACGTGCCGAGCGGAAAGAAGTCGCCGGTCTCGGTGTAGTAGAGCTCGCCGCGGATGCGCCGCTCGTCGCCGTGCGCGCGGAGGACCTTGCGAGCAGCCCAGCCATACGCGAGCAGCTGGCGGGTGTGGGCCATCGACGCGAACATCGCGCCGGTCGTCGACACACGCTCGGACTTGTAGTCGAGGACGACCCACTCGTCGGTCTCGCGGTCGAGCCACAGGCGGTCGATCTGGCCGCGCAGCACGACCTCACCGTGCTTGAGGCGGAAGTTGAGCTCGGGGAAGCCGGTCGCGTCGAGCGCGCGTCGAAGCCGCTTGTCCTCGGCGGCCTGCACGAGGTGGTGCTTGAGCTCGCGGAAGCGCTTGGCGACCTCGGACTTCTTCAGGCCCTCGGCGTGGGCCCGGGCCGCCCAGCGAGCGCGGGCGACCTCGAGATCGTGGGCGAGGTCGTCCTCCAGCAGGCTGTGGATGATGTCGCCGCGGGCGGCGGCGAGCACGCGGCCCCTGTCCTGGCGTCGGGCGGCCATGTTCGGGATGCCGAGCACGTGGGTGCGGTACCAGCTGACCGGCTCCATGACGTACAGATCGAGGCTCGACGGGCTGATCTCGACCTCGGGGACGGGCTCGATCGGAGCGAGGGTCTGCTCGGCGTTCGCCGGCGGTGGGGGCAGCTTGTCGGGCGGCTGGAGGGGCTCGACGTCGAGGTCGAGCAGGCGGTCGAGCGCTTCGACCTCGAGGCCGTCCTTCGCGACGAGGTTCGGCTCGTGGTGGCGCATGAGCTGCTCCATCCACGTGCTCGGCAGACCCTTGGGCTCGATGCGCTGGCCGGTGAGCACGAGGTGGTCACGGGCGCGGGTGACCGCGACGTACAGCAGCCGCGCGTGCTCGGCGAGCTCCTCGTCCTCGGTCTGGACCTTGATCGCGTCGAGCAGTCCGGGGCGCGTAGTGTCGCGCACGCGGGCATCGGGGTCGGGCACGGGGCACGCCACCTCGAGGCTTCCGCAGCGAATGCGCCCGATGCGTGTGCGATCCGCGCCGAAGTACACCCGACGGTGGAGGTCCGGCACGATGACCACGGGGAACTCGAGGCCCTTGGACGCGTGCACGGTCATGAGCACGACACGCGCCCGGTCCGGGATCACGGCCGCCTCGGCCTCGCGAGCCTGGGTCTCGACCTGTCCCATGAACCAGTCCGCGACCTCTTGCAGGCCCTCGGGACCGCGCCCGTCGAAGCGTGCCGCGAGCTCGACTAGGCGCAGGGCGTTCTGCTCGGCAGCACCCCAGTCGTCGCCGAGGGCCCACACGTGCCAGGCATGCGTGGTCGCCGCGATCTCGCGGAGCAGGGTACTCACCGGCAGCCGGTCCCGCAGGGCGACGAGGCGGTTGTACGCGGTGCGGGCGGCCTTGAGCTGTGGGCCTCCAGCCTCGCCCGCGCGCCACCTCGCCAGGGCCTCGCGGGCGCTCGTGGCATCGTGGAGCAGGTCGTGGATCTCCTGGTCGGGAACGCCGAACAGGGGCGAGCGCAGGGCGCCGACCAGCGACACGGCGTCGTCGGTGGCGAGCGCGTGCACCGTGTTCACGAGGTCGAGGATCTCGGGACGGCTCCAGAAGCCCGTGCCCTTGGCGACGACGAAGGGCACGCGGTGACGCTTGAGGGCCTGTTCGTACAGGCGCAGGTGGGTGCGCGAGCGGAGGAGGATGGCGACGGGCGGACTTGGGTGCAGGCCCCGGTCCATGAGCTTCGCTCCCTCGTAGCGACCGCGACCGGGCAAGACCTCGCCGGCGATGAGCCGGGCGATGGCCTCGGCCTCGGCGGCGGTCCCGGGCAGCCCGTCGGTCTCGTGGGTGTAGAGCACCACCGAGCCGCCCGCCTCGCCGCGACCGGCGACGAGCTCGTGGTAGGGGGCCTCCCACGGCTGCAGACCCGGCCGCTCGGGGTCGCCGAGGATGGTCCCGAACACCGCGTTGAACCAGTCGATGAGCACGTCGCGGCTGCGGAAGTTGCTGCGCAGCACGACCTGGTCGCCGAGGGTGTCCGTCGCCTGCGAGAACACGGTGACGTCGCCGCCGCGGAAGCGGTAGATCGCCTGCTTCGCATCACCGACGAGGAAGATGCGGTCTCGGGGCTTGCCCTCGGGACGACCGATGGCCTGCACCATCGACCACTGCATCGGGTCGGTGTCCTGGAACTCGTCGACCATGAGGTAGCGGTAGCGGGCCTGGAGTGCGCTGCGCAGCGTGGGCTCACGCTCGACGGCGCGGACCGCGCGGAGCAGCATCTCCTCGAAGTCCACGGCCTGGCGCGCATCGAAGGCATCTTCCAGGCGATGGATGGCGTCGAGGGCTGTGCGCGCCGCGATCTGCAGCACGTCGAGCAGGAGCTCGTCCGCGCGGTAGGGCAGGGTGGTCGCCTGGCGCGCGTAGCGAGGCAGGTTGTGCATGAGGCGCCCGGAGATCACTCGCCGCAGCGCGGAGGTCGCCTCGTCGCGGGCCTGCCAGCCCGGCCACTCCTTGCTCTTGCCCATGAAGCGCCAGTCGGTGACGTCGCGGGCGGAGAGGGCGCCGCCGCCGCCGACCTTGCGGAAGGTCAGCGCCTCCATCAGGTCGCGGTAGTACTCGAAGACCTCGACCGGATCCTTGGGTCGTCCGCGCTCGCGAAGGGCCAGCACCTGGAGGTAGGCGGGGGCGGTGCTGTAGCCGTTGATGTGCTGCACGAGCCCATCGACGATGTCGAAGCCCGTGCGCTCGAGCCAGCCGAGGGTGTGCTCGAAGGTCGGCAGCGATTTGCTGATGAGGTCGTCCATGTCGACCTCGCCAGCGGCGTGGGCCTCGAGTCGCTCTCGCAAGGCCCCGCGTCGCGACACCATCTCTTCGAGCGCATCGAGGGTCTGGCTGCGCGTGCCCATGGCATCGAGCAGGAGCGACAGACCCTCTGGATCTTCGCGTCCCAGGCGGGTGAGCGCCGCCTCGCAGGACTGCCGGCGCAGGGGCTCGGCCTCGAGCGGATCCAGAGCTTCGTACGCAGGATCGGTGCGCGTCTCGGAGGGAAACTCGCGGAGCACCTGGCCACAGAACGAGTGGAAGGTGTTGATCGTCGCCCGGTCGAAGGTGTCGAGCAGGTGGTCGACGGCGGCGGACAGGCCCGCCCCGAAGCCCGGACCGTAGCGCTCCAGACCGGCCTCGTCATGGCGTACCGCCTCGGCCAGCGCGAGCAGCCGGCGGTAGCAACGATCCGCCATCTCCTCGGCGGCCTTCTCGGTGAAGGTGAGCACGAGCACCGCGTCCACCGAGGGCCTCGGGTTGCGGGCATCGTCCTCGACCGCGCGCACGGCGAGCTCGAGCAGCAGCGCCACGTAGCGCAGGGCCAGCGTGTGGGTCTTGCCGGCGCCGGCGCCCGCGGTGACCGCGATCTCGCGATCGAAGCGCGTCGCGGCTTCCTGCTCGTCGGTGAGCAGCTCGGACAGGGCCAGGCGCGGCCGGTCACCAGAGAGGTCGAGCCTCATGCCTGCTCCTCGGTGGGCGCGGGAGTGCGAGGCCGGTGCGCGCGCGCGTCGGACTCGACGATACGCAGGCTTCGTTCTTCGTCCAGGCGGCACACACGCCGGAAGGTGCACGTGCGACAGCCGGCATGGCGCGGCTCGGCGAGGGTGGTGTGGAACAGGCCCTGGGTCATGTGGTCGATGGCCTCGCCGGCGAAGTCGACGAGCTCGGCCTGGTCGGCCTCTTCGAGCACCTCGCCGTAGCGAGTCCTCGACATCGCATCGAGCGCGGTCTTGGGACCGACGAAGCCGACGCGGCGAATGCCGTTGGGCCGTCCCACCAGGCTCCACGCTGTCGCGACGCGCACGCCGGGGTGGGCCTGCCTGATGGCTTCGGCGTACAGGACCGGCTGCATGGCGAGCCCCCGGTGGAGCAGGCCGCGGGTGGGCCAGCCGCCGGTCTTGTAGTCGATGACGAGCAGCACGGTGCCGGCTCGGGTGCTCAAGGTGTCCACCCGGTCGATTCGGGCCTCGACCTCCGTGGCGCCGAGCTCGATGAGGTACTGCTTCTCGATCGAGCGCGGTCGGCCGTTCGCGAAGTCCTTGATCTCCGAGTCGAGCCACGCCGGCAGCACACCCTTGGGGCCCTCGCCATCGAGTCCGCTCGTCCATACGCGCACGTCGTGTGCGAACAGGGCCTCGTCGAACCCGCCTCGTTTGCTCTCTGTAGCGATGACCTCGTCGGCGACTTCCTTCAGCAGGGGCCGAAGCGACTCTTCTTCGCGGTTCGAGAGGGTGGCGTCGTCGCCGTAGCGCTCGCGGAACTCCTCGACGAAGCGCTGGAGGATCTTGTGCAGGGCCATGCCGCGGCGCTGGGGGCCGAGCTCGGGGTCCCACACCTCCTGCTCGCGCAGGGAGAGGTCCGCGCCGAGCCAGTAGCGCATCGGGCACTTCACGTAGGTGTCGAGGTGGCTCACGGTGAGCCGCTCCGGGCGCGTGGGCGGCGTGTTCAGCACACCATCGAAGCGCCCGAACTGGTCCTCGGTGCGCTGCGCGAAGTCGTCGGCCTGCTGTGCGAGCTGGGCGGCGAGCTCGGTCGAGGCGAGCTCCCGCCACGCGGCATCGGACGCGGCGCCACGCAGGAGGTCCGAGGTCGCGAGCGGCACCCGCGGCGGCGGTGGACTGTCGACCAGCCAGTCGCCGAGCAGCTTGCCGGACGTCGCGGTCGGCACCGAGAGCAGGTCGGCAAGCACGGGGGCCGGGGGGACCGGGCGACCGCCGACGGTGGACGGCCATGACAGGGTCAGCGACTTCATGTCCGCGTCGTCGAGTGCATTGCGCACGAGCGAACAGAACAGGTACCGCGACTCGGCGAGGCGATCGACGGGCTCGAGACCGCGCTGGATGCGTCCCGGCACCAGGAACGGCCGATGGACGCCGGCGGGGAAGCTGCCGCGCGCGAGGCCACCGAGCCAGGTGTGGACCGGGGTCAGGCCGCGCAGCTCGAGCACACCGACGACCTGGACCTGGGCGAGCGACGGCCGCCCCTGGCTGTAGGTCGCCTCGTGCAGGGCGCGGTCGAGGTTCGCGGCGAGCGCCGCGGCGGGCCACACGCCGCTGTCGACGACCTGCAGGTCGCGCACGAGGGTCTCGATGGTGCGCAGGGACGCGCCCCAGGCGAACAGGTTGTCGGCGGCGACCTCGGGGGCCGCGGGGCAGTTCCCGAGGCGAACCGTGAGGCCAATGCGCTCGGCGACGCCGATGAGGTGGTCGGCCCAGTCCTCGGCCGTGGCGGGACTGGCGAGTACGCGAAGCGGTTCGATCGCCTCGGAAACGGCATCGACGGCCGCATCGACGCGTGCGGTCATCGTGTCGATGGCGGTGCGCAGGCGGTCTCGGAAGTCGGCGAACTCGCGCTTCGCATCGTTGGCCTCTCGCCAGCCGTCCCGAACAATCCACGCGTGGAGCGGGCCCTTCCAGTGCTCGGGCTCGCCGCCGGAGACGCCGGCGGCACGGCACCAGGCCATGAGCTGGGAGGGGTCCAGACCCTCGGGGGCGAGCACGAACTCGGACCGGAGCAGGGGAAGCAGCTCTTCGACCCGCCACTCGTTGGCGGCCACGGTCGCGATGCGGCGCAGGGCGTTGGCGACGGGCGAGTGCGCGAGGCGAGCGCCCGCGGACAGCGCGTAGGGAATGCCGTGATCGTCGAACACGGCCTTGAGCGCGGGGCCGTAGGTCGCGAGGTCGGGCAGGGCGACCACGCACTCGGCGGGCTTTGCGCCGTCGAGCAGCGCCTGCTTCACGCCGCGCGCGATGAACCGCAGCTCGGCCTCCGCGTCCGCGCAGCGCACCAGGCGCACGGTGTCCCCGAGCAGGGTGGCGCGCGCCTGTTCCTCGGTGCTCACCGGGCACGGTTGGGAGGCGTACATCCAGTCGGTGAGGTCCAGCGGCTCGGTGGTCTCCGGCACGTCGCCGGGATCCAGGCGAAGCACGCCCTCGTCGAGGCCGACGAGGATCTCGCCGTCGCCTTCGGCCACGAGTCGGTCGAACAGCTCGCGCCGAAGGGCGCGCGTCGCGGCAAAGGGCTTGAGGGGGTAGGCGACATCGTCGACGTCGTCGTAGCCGAAGAACAGGCCGGCCTCGCGCCCGCCGAGGTCCCGACCGGTCTCGAAGGACACGACCACGTGGGTGCCCACGGACTGCCACGCTCGGCACAGGGCGACGATCAGGGCACGGCGCAGCGGCGAGGGCATGAGGATGTCGTCGAGCACGACGCTGTGCGTGGTGCGCAGCCACTCGACCAGGGCGGGCGGTGGACTCTCGAGCTTGGCGAGCAGGGCCTCGAGCGCCTCGGACTCGCGAATGTGTCCCGGCGTGCGGTCGAGCTTTCGGCTCAGCTGGAACAGGGCCCGGTTGAGCTCGGCCGCGCGCGGAAAGCCGCCGAGTCGTGGCTGGCGCGCCTCGGCGGCGGTGCGCAGCAGGTCGGCGAGGGCGGTGCCCACCGAGGAGGGACGCCCGAGGGTCGCGAGCCACGGAAAGTCGTCGCCCCGCTCGGTGAGCAGCTTCTCGGCGGCGAGTGCGCATGCGCGGCGCGAGAGGATCGCCCGCCCGGTCCCGTGGCGCTCCCACAGGTCGGTGAGCACGTCGGAGAGCACGCGCACGTTCGGCGAGAACACGGGCGTGTCGCGCCGGTGCTCGAGGAACTCACGCTCGACGACCGCGGCCTTGCGCTGCGTGTCGGTGATGTACAGGAAGGTTGGCCGCCCGAAGTTGTCCACGCCGGACAGAGCTTCAGCGGGTAGCGCACGACGCCGGCGCCGACGCGACTTTCCCAGCAAGAGGTGGATGCTTCCCAACGACAGGTCCCCGTTGACGAAGAAGGGTATCGCGGTCGATGGACATCCGGGGTCACAGGCAGCGGGGCGTGCACTCGGGCTCGAGATCGAGTCGTGGCGTCTGCGGCTCGATGGCGACGTCGACGCGCCCGAGCTGGGCATGGAGGCACTGGGCTCGGGGCGCACGACGCTGGCGTGGAGCGGGGCGCTGAACCCCGCCCGCTGACTACTCGCGGATGAGCTCGATGCCGAGCACGCGCTTGCCGCGAACCGCCATCTTCTGCTGGTAGTTGGTGAGCACGTCGTCCGGCCACGGCGCGCCATCGCGGGCGATGTCCTCGCTCATGCCGGTGATGCGCAGCGGCAGGCGCGGGGCCGGGTTGTCCTCACCGTCCGAGGTGAGCAGGGCCTCGACCCGCTCGACGTTCGGCGGGAAGTCGCTCTTCAGCTGGAACACGCCGCCTGGCTTGAGCAGGCGCACCACGTCCTCGAGGAACCACCGGCTGATCAGGCGGTTCTTCTCGTGACGCTCCTTCGGCCACGGGTCCGGGTGGTTCACGAAGATGCGCTCGAGCGAGCCCTCCTCGAACAGGTCGTCGAGGAAGGCCGCGTGGTAGCGGCAGATCACCGCGTTGTTCACGCCCGCCTTGGTGAGCTTCTTCGCGCAGATCACGGTGCGCTTGTAGCGGATCTCGATGCCGACGAGGTTCGCCTCGGGATGGGCCATGGCGACGTCCCGCAGGAAGAAGCCGTTGCCGCAGCCGATCTCGAGCCACAGCGGGGCCTCGCGCTCGAAGAGCTCGGGCCAGCGGCCGTGCCACTTCCAGGCCTCGGAGGCGGGGAGCAGGGGATGGCCGAACTCGCGGTGGGAGCGCACGAAGGGGTTCGCTTCGGGGTTCGCGTACTCCTCGGCGGCGCGGTCCTTGAACCGCGGGCGGTCCTCACCGTGTTCAGGCTGGGGCGTTGGCCTTCCACGCAGAGCCATCGGCGTAGATCTCCTTCTTCCAGATCGGTACGCGTTCCTTGAGGGTCTCGAGCGCGTAGCGGCTCGCCTCGTAGCACGCTGCCCGGTGTGGTGTCGCGACCGCGATGACGACGGTGGGTTCGGTGACCGGCACGTGGCCCAGGCGATGGACGATGGCGGTGCGTCCGCCCCAGCGCTCGGCGATGGTCGCGCCGATGGCTTCGAGCTCGGGAATCGCCATCTCGGGGTAGGCCTCGTACGCGAGCTCGGTGACCTCGCGTCCCTCGAAGTTGTCGCGGGCCAGACCCTCGAAGACGAGCAGGGCGCCGCAGCTTCCGTGGACGACCGCGGCACGGACCGCGGCGATGTCGATGGGATCGTGGGTGAGCGCGAACATCAGCCGCCTCCCAGCGGGGGAAGGAACGCGACCTCGTCGCCGTCGTGCACGATTTCGGTGCCTCGGGTGTACGCCTGGTTGCGGGCGAAGCCGACGGGCAGGGCCCCGAGCTTGCCGGGGAAGAGCTGGGCGTAGAGCGCGGCGCAGGTGGTGCCCTCGGCGACCTCGACCTGCTCGGACTCGGTGGCCTTGGCCTCGCGCAGGGCGGCGAAGTAGCGGACGGTGACGATAGGCATGGCGCCTAGCTAACCGTGCGTTCGGCGCCTCGCTCGCGTGGCGGGTGGCCATCGACCGCCGCCTGCTCGTATCGTGAGGTCGAGGAGGGTCCATCGCGCACGCCGCACCCGTGAACCGCGCCCGGCCAGGGGGGCACCGACGATGATCGCGCTGCTCGTTGGTCTGGCGTTCGCCGAGCCCAGCCGTCTGGCGCTCGAGCTGCTCGACATCGATCGCCCGGGCAGCGCAGAGTGGGACGAACAGGTCGCGTTTCGGCTCGCCGTCGCCTACGACAAGAACCGCAGCGGCGCGCTCGAGCGGCACGAGCTCGGCCGGGTCGACTGCGACGTGTGGCAGTCCCTGGACGTGGCCCTGGTCGAGGGCTCTCCCTACCCGGGGCTCCAGCGGACGTACGGCTTCGAGCACGGACAGTGGCTGGGTATGGCCCTCGGCATCGCCGAACCGCCGCGACGACCCGCCGCCCGCGCCCTCCGCAGGTGTGGTCTTCGCCCACCTCACGGGCCGACGGCGGCCGAGCAGCTGTACGTCATCGACCTCGTCCGCGCCTTGCCCGAGCCCGGCTCACCCGTCTGGGAAGCGGGGGTGCGCGACGCGATGGTCACCACCTACGACCGCGACGCGAGCCGGGCCGTGGAAGGGGGAGAGCTCATGCAGGTCGACTGCGCGGTGTTCGTCGCCATCGAGCTCGGCCTGTTGAGTCAGCGGCAGACGCTGCTGCGCTACCTCGAGACCCCCGAGGTGCTCGGCATCGAGGGCGTCGGGGCGTTCGCGGACCGCCTCGACATGTGCCTTCCCCGCTAGCGGCGCGGGGCTCGGACTTGCGAAGAGCCCGCAGAGAAGCCATACTTCCAGTGGTCGGCGGGCCTCCTCTCCCGCCGGCCCACTCACATCCGGGAGATCCTCATGTCCCGCAAGCAGTTCCGTCCCGACGCCGATGCCGCCAAGAAGGCGCCGTCCGCCAGCACCGAGTCCGCTTCGTCCGAGGCCTCCGGCCCGTCGAACAGCGAGATGCAGGACCGCCTTTCCGGCGCCCTCGACCCCGTCCAGAAGTTCTCGGATGGTCAGGACACCCTGCGCGATCCTCGCGCGACCCAGGAGCTCGCCGCGCAGGCGACCTCGGGTAGCGCCGGCAAGCTGCCGTACCTCTCCCAGATCGAGAAGATGTTCGGCCAGAGCCTCGGCGACGTGAAGGCGCACGTCGGTGGCGAGGCCGGCAAGTCCAGCGAGGCGATGGGCGCGGCGGCGTATGCGTCGGGTGACGCCATCGTGTTCCGCGATGCGAACCCGTCCCTCGAGCTTGTCGCGCACGAAGCCGCGCACCTCGTGCAGCAGCGCTCCGGCGCGGCCACGGGCGTGGGCAAGAAGGGCGATGGCAACGAGAAGGCCGCGGACGAGGTGGCGGACCGCGTGAAGAACGGCGAGTCCGCGGCGGATCTGCTCCCGCAGGCGAGCGGCCCCTCCGACAGCTCGGCGGTCCAGCACTACCAGGAAGAGATGGTGCGTGGCGGTGACGCGCGCGTCTCGGACACCGGCAAGTCCATCCGCATCGGCAGCCAGGACCTGTACCTGACCTCGGACCTGCTCGCGTATGCGAACAACAAGCTCAAGTCGACGGGCAAGGACGGCTCGCACGTCGAGCTCGTCGCCGAGAACGACACCATTCGCTACGGCGAGAACACCCTCAACAAGGTGATGCCGAAGTTCGTGCCACACGGACAGGGCCTGCACGCCGGACTCGAGGCGCCGAACAACGGCGGCAAGGACACCGAGGGCAACGCGAGCGACAAGTTCGCGCTGTGGTCGGACTGTGGGCGCTCTTCCGCGGCCGTCATGGGCTCGCAGTACAACGACCGCGCAGCCGTCTACAACCGCAACCAGAAGGAAGTCGCGCGCACCGGCATGAAGGACCGCAACATCACCGGCGCGGGCGACTCGCTGCCCGGCCAGATGGCGAACCAGGTCTACGTGGACGGCATGAGCGAGTACCTCTGGAAGAACGTCGACAACCCGAACCTGCGCGAGGGCCTGCACTTCAAGAACGAGAACGGCAAGCGCAAGCCGGTGTGGCCGAAGAACGCGCTCCACGCCCGCCAGCAGTACGCGGGTCTCTCGACCGAGGACCAGCAGGCCGTCGACAAGCAGCTCGGCATCAACGCGTACGCCGCACCGGACGTGGGCGAGGGCTTCACCATGTCCACCGAGTACGACATGCCGGGTGCGGCCGAGGTCCCGGGCAAGAACCGGTGGAACTTCCACTGGGCGGGTGTGGTCGCCAAGGATGGGGCCGACGTGATCAGCCTCGAGAACTACGCGGTGACCGCGGACTACGCGGCGTCGATGGGCGTGAACTCGTTCGACTTCGTCGATCGGGCGTGGGTGTTCGAGATGTACGGCACCAAGCGCTTCGACCAGTCCTTCCACGCCCAGCACCTCGGCTCCGGCACCCACGGAACCAAGGCGACGACGATGCGCGTGCGCACCCAGGCGTGATCTGGCTGCTGCTCCTGCTGCTAGGCTGTGGCTCTCCGGAGACCTCCCCCATGTCCGACGCTCCCCTCACGGCGCTCGCCGATCTCGCCGCTCACGACGGCCAGTCCGTGGTGCTCGAAGGCACCTACACCAAGCGCATGAGCCAGCGAAAGATGAACGACCCGACGCTGTACTTCTTCGGGTTCATCGACATCGAGGTCGACGGCGGCAAGGTGCAGCTCTCGTCCTTCCGTCGCCATGACGAAGAGGTCGCGTCGTTCGAGGGCAAGCGCGTGCGGGTCCAGGGCACGCTGGTCATGGACCGCGGTGCTGGCGCCGAGTACGCGCGCCCCGATCCGACGCCGACCCTCATGGACCCGGGCTCGGTCGAGCTCGCGGAGTGAGCGGACCCGGGTTCACCTGGGTCACCCCGATCCTGTGCGTCGACGACCTGCCGGCGAGCCTGGCGTACTACACGGCACAGCTCGGGTTCGAGCTCGCGTGGTCCTGGGGCGAGGACCAGGCTTTCGACAGCGAGGCGCACCCGACCTTCGCATGCGTGTGCCGCGGTGACGTGAGCGTGTTCCTCTCCGAGCGACACCAGGGTGTGCCCGGCGCGTGGATGAGCCTGAACGTGGGCTCCCAGGCGGATCTCGACGCGCTGCACGCTGAGTACGTCGCGAGCGGCGCGCGCATCGTCGAGCCACCCGCGGTACGGGTGTGGGGCATGCGCGAGATGTGGGTCGAGGACCTCGACGGCAACGTGTTCCGGATGGGCTGTCCGCTCGGCTAGCGGGCCTCCTGCTCGGCGAGTGCCTCGTGGAAGCCGGCTTCCTGTCTTGCGATGAATGCGGGGAATGCGGTCGCGTCGACGAAGGCATCGGCCTCGCCCGCGAGCTGCCGGGCGCGTCGCGCGTCGAGGTCGAAGAAGAACGGATGGCTCGCGAGGAACACGTCCGGGCGCCAGTCCCGCGTCCGGGCGAAGGTCTCGCGGTATGCCTCGATGATGCCCGGATAGTGCGCGGGCTTGCCGTCCTGGGGCACGAGTCGGTTCGCGGCCACCGAGGCGCTGCAGAAGAACAGGACCTCGGTGTCGGCGACCTGTGTCGACCACGAGGTACAGCCGGGAGTGTGGCCAGGCGTGAGGTGCGCGGTCATCATCGCGGCGCCGAGCGTCAGTGTCTCCCCGTCGGCGACGGTCCGGTCGACGGTCACGGGAGGGGCGTGGTGGGGCGCGTCATCCTCGTGGCCCGGAGGCACGCCCGTCTCGAGTGCCCGCCGATCGGCTTCGCTCGCGACCATCGCTGCGCCGGTCGCCGCCTTGAGTGCCGCCAGTCCGCCGGCGTGATCGACGTGCGCGTGGCTGTTGAGCAGCACGCGTACCTCGCGGGGGTCCATGCCCAGAGCCCGAATGCTCGCCTCGATCTGCGGTGCATTCTCCGGAAGCCCGCCGTCGAGCAGGAAGTGCCCTTCGTCGCTGGTGATCAGGAACGAGGACAGGCCGCGGGTGCCCACGTAGTAGACCCCGTCGACGACCTCGAAGGGCGCCACGGGCTCGACCCAGCTCGGGTTCGAGCGAGCCCACGGCGAGAGCGAGGGACGCGCGCAGGCTGTGGCGACGAGCGCGGCGAGGAGCAGGGGACGCGGGATCACGACTCGGTGGGGGCCTCGGAGTCCGACGCCGGCTCGGGCATCGGCATCGGTGCCGTCTTCTTGTCGGTACCGACGAGGAACCACTCGCGGCTGTTCTGGCGCACGGCCTCGGGGCGGATGCGGCGGCACTTGTAGTGCGCCTGGCACTCGCGCTGGAAGTCCTGGGCCTCGGGGCCCTCGAAGACCTTGCACACGAAGGCCGAGCCGGGCCGGCCGATGGCCACCGCGACCTCGAGTGCGCGTCGGGCGAGCTCGATCTGCTGGAAGTGGTCGGCGCCGCTGATGCCGGTGGTCTTCTGCGCCATGTCCGAGAGCACGAGGTCCGCGTGCCCGCCGAGGGCCTCGAGGATGGTCTCGGGGGCCACGTCGAACACGCTCTCGGCGATCCAGTGGCCGCCCTCGAGCTCGGGGGCCTCGAAGTCCACGCCGACCAGCTTGCCGTTCTTGCCCAGCCGCTCGAGCACCCACGCCGACCACGAGCCCGGGAAGCAGCCGAGGTCGACGATGTTGCCGCTGCGGGGCACCACCTGGGCGCGCCGATCGATCTCCTGCAGCTTGTACACGCTGCGGGCGGCGTAGCCTTCGTCCCGGGCCTGCTGGGTGAAGCGGTCGCCGCGGGCGTAGGACTTCTTGGTGCGGCTACCGCCCTTGCGCGGACCGCCGCCTCGCTTGCCCCGACTCACGCGACCGCCTGCTCGATGCGCTCCCACAGCTCGGCCATGCCGGTGCCGTCCATCGACGAGAAGCCGATGATCTCTCCGGGGCGCAGCGCGAACTCGCGGGTGAGGCGCGACAGCGAGCGCTGGACCTCGTTCTTCTTGAGCTTGTCGACCTTGGTCGCGACCACCAGGTAGGGGATGCCGGCTTCGCGCATGCCGAAGAGCAGCATGCCGTCCATCTCCTGGGGTTCGCGGCGGGCGTCGACGAGCAGGATCACGAGCCGCAGCTCCTCCCGCTCACCGAGGTAGCCCTCGATCATGTCCTTCCACTGGGCCTGCACGTGGTCGGGGACGCGGGCGAAGCCGTACCCGGGGAGGTCGGCGAACACCATCTCGTCCATGACGGTGAACAGGTTGATCAGCTGCGTGCGACCGGGTGTGTTGCTGACTCGCGCCGCCTTCTTGCTGCCAAGCAGGCGGTTGAGGCAGCTGGACTTGCCCACGTTCGAGCGGCCGGCGAAGGCGATCTCGGGCATGCCCAGCGCCGGAAACTCGCTGGGGAAGCTGCCGACGAAGGTGTAGCGTCCGCTGACCTGTCGCATCACGCGCCCTTGGCGCGGCTCTCCAGGAAGTGCACGAGGGTACGCACCATCTCCCCGGTGGCGCCGGCAGCGTAGTCGGCGTGGTCCGCCTCGTGGAAGGCAGAGCCCGCGATGTCGAGGTGCGCCCAGCGGGGGCCATCGACGAAGTGCTGCAGGAACAGCGCCGCCGTGGTGGCACCGCCCTCGCGGCCGCCGAGGTTCTTGATCGAGCCCCACTTGCCCTTGAGCTGCTGGATGTACGGCTGGTGCAGGGGCAGCCGCCACAGGTACTCGGCCTCGGCGTCCGCGGCCTGGAGCAGCTCGCCGGCGAGCGCGTCGTCCTTGGTGAACAGCGCGGCGTAGTCTGGGCCGACGGCGATGGCGGCGGCGCCGGTCAGGGTGGCCGCATCGATGATGTCGGTCACGCCCTCGACGTTGGATGCCTTGATGAGGCAGTCCGCGAGGACCAGGCGGCCCTCGGCGTCGGTGTTGTGGATCTCGACGGTGACGCCGTTGTTGTAGCGGAGGATGTCGCCGAGCTTGAACGCGTTGCCGCCGAGCATGTTCTCGACCGCACCGATGATGCAGTCGATGTTCAGTGGAAGCTGGGCCTCGGCCGCGGCGCCGATGGCCGCGAGCACGGTGGCCGAGCCGCCCATGTCGCAGCGCATGGTCTGCATGAACGGGGAGGGCTTGATCGACAGGCCGCCGGCGTCGAAGGTCACGCCCTTGCCGACGAGCGCGATGTGGCCCTTGGCGTCGGGGTGGCGGTAGCGCACGTGGATCTGGTAGCCCGGGCGGTCACTGCCCTGGCCTACGGCGACGATGCCGACGCAGCCCTCGGCCTTGCAGCGCTCGAAGTCCCACAGCTCGACGGTCACGCCCTCGATGCACTCGAGCTCCTTCGCCTTGTTGGCGAGGGTCTCGGGGTACAGGTCGGCGGCGGGCGCGTTCACGAGGTCGCGCGCGAAGCTCTGCCAGCGGGCGCGGATGCCGGCGGAGGCGATGACCTCCTCGGGGGCGCCGCCGATGAACACCAGGTTCTCGAGCGGCTTGGTGGTGCCGTCCTCGGGCTTGTACTTGTCGTAGGCGTAGTTGCCGGCGACGAAGTTCTCGAGGGTGAGCTGGGGCTGGTCCACCTTGCCGAGGGCGAGGGCGACGGAGGCGAAGCCGGCGCTGCGCGCGGTGCGACCCGCGTGACGCGCGGCCCGGGCGAGGTCGGCATCGCTGCGCTCACCGGCACCGACGATGATCAGCTCGGACGCCGCGAGCTTGCCGTAGGTGGGCACGCGCTGGCTGGAGCCCACGCCGCCCTTGAACTTCCGCTTCTCGAGAAGGGGCACGAGGTGGCCGCCGAGCAGCTTGTCGACCTCGACGAGCTCGTTGGCGAAGTTCTCGGTCGCGGCGACGATGACGGCGTCGACCTTCTGGGTGGCGAGGGGCTCGCGGCTGGTGGCGATGTGCAAGTGGGCTCCGTGACGATGCGAATCAGCGCAGAGAGAAGACGATGGCGGCGAGAACCGCGAAGACGAGGGCGAGGGCGGCGACCGCGGTGAACGGGTCGTTGCTCACGAACTCGACGAGCTTCTGGACGGCCGGTGGCAGGCCTGCCTTGTTCTCGTCCCAGGTGGGCAGGTCCTCGCCCAGCTGGTCCAGGTTCTGGCCGGGTAGATAGTCCGCTGGCGGCAATGCGGCCGGCGTCGGGTTCGGAAGGTCGGCTTCCCAGGTGCCGGGACCCTGCACCGGCGGCGGGGCCGGGGTCGGCGGGCGCGGCTGGGTCGGCTGCTCGCCCATGGGCAGGGGTGCCGGCGCGGGAGCCGGGGCCGGCATCGGGGGCGGCACGGGCTTCGGACCGGGCGTGGGCACCGGGGTCGGGCGCGGTGCGGGCGTCGGCATGGCCGGCGGGCTCGGGTTGATCGACATCACCGGCTTGGGTCGGGCGACCGGGGGTGCCGTGCGGATCTCACCGACACTCGGGTCTTCCTCGACCTCGACCAGGCGATGCGCCGGTACGGTGCGATCGTCGACGGTCGCGTCGGGGGCGGGACGCGCGAGCTCCTCGGGCGGCAGACCCGGATCACTCGGCGGCACGCCGGGGTCGCTGGGCGCGATGCCCACCGAAGACGGCGCGATCGGCAGCGGCACGACCTCGGCGTCCGGGGCGGTGTGGACCTCGGGCTCGGGCTCGGGAAGGGTGGGCGCGGGGGCCGGCTTGGGCCGCGGCGGCAGCTTGAGCGGGGCGTCGTTGGCCTCCGGCTCGGGTGCCGGCGGGACGTAGCCCGGCGGGGGACGAACCTCGAACTCGCCCTTGGCGAGGGTCGGCTCGTGGCCGCCGTCCTTGATCGAGAACGCGACGGTCACGCCGTAGCGACCGGGCGCCATCTGCGGCAGCTCGAACGAGAAGCGCAGGCGACCGCTCGGGTGGCTGGCGACGTCGAACTTGGTGTCGGGCACGCGCACGCGGCCATCGCCCTCGGCGTCGAGATCGACCACCTGCAGGCCAATCGCGATGTCCTCGTGTCCGATGTTCTCGGAGGTCGCGCCGCAGCTCACGCTGAACGCGACCGGATCGCCGCCGGAGAACACGCCCTTGGCGTCGGCGTTGGCGGAGAGCAGGACCTTGCCGACGTTCGCCACGTGCGGGTCGACGAGGCTCGCGACCTCGCGGAGGCGAGGCGCAAGATCCCGAAGCGTGAGGAAGCGGTACGGCGGGGACGGCTCGACCGGCCCGGAGAGACCGCGGGAGAGCATCGCGCCGAGGCGCTCGGTGGCGCGGGTCGAGAAGCGGGCGTTGGCCGATCCACGCTTGAGGCTCGCGAGCGCGGCGTCGCGCACGGTGGCGAGATCGACCTTGTCCATGCCGACGGGAATCGCGCGGTTCTCGAGCTGACGCGGGTCCACGCCGGTCTGGGCGACGGAGCCCAGCCAGGCCATGGCACACAGTGCGAACGCGTCGTCGGCCTCGCGCGGGCCCTCGGCTTCGGGCGGGAGCAGGCTCGGCCGCCCGGAGAGGGTCGCGAAGTACTGGCGCCACTCGGCACTGGTGGCGGTGACCGGGTCGGCGAGCACGGGCTCGCCCGACTCGTTGATGAGCACGTTCTCGGGGCGCAGGTTGCCGTGGATGCGGCCGTCCTTGACCAGCGTCTCGAGCTGCCCGAGCACGGTGGCGAGCAGCTTGAGGGTCTCGCCGACGGAGGCACCCTGACCGAGCTTCTTCGCGAGCGTGTTCGGGTAGCGGTGGAGCAGGAGTCCAGGCGACTTCGGCGTCTTGCGCTTGCCCGACTCCAGATCGACCACGCCGATCAGCCGGGGCAGGAACGGACGCTCACCTGCGCGAAGCAGGTCGGCCAGCTCGAGCAGCGCCTTCTTGGATGCGATGTCGACGCCCTCGGGCACCGGCGTCTCGTTGGGGACGTCGGCGGGGGTCAGCGGGACCTTGAGCACCGCGTCGCGGCCATCCTCGCTGCGGGCTTGCCAGGAGCGGGCGAAGCTGCCTCGGCCGAGGGGCTCGCCTACGGTCCACGACAGGCCTTCTGCGTCCTTGAACGTGTCACCTTGCTTCATTCGGGACTCTGCCTTCGCCCAAGGACCCCTTCGGACCGACTGCAACCGCATCCACCTGGTGTGGTCGTCACACTCGCCCCCGGTTCAGGGTCCACCCACCGTGAGAAAGTGGAGGGTATGGCGGCCTCGTCAGCCCGTCAACGTCGGTGCGCGTCAGTTCCCGGTGTCGAGCAGGAAGTCGGCGACGAGCCCCGCGACGGCGCTGTCGGACGCGGTCGCCACATGGGTGGCGCCGAGGGTGTCCTGGATGAGCACGGCGTTGGTCGTATCGGCCTCGAGGCGCGCGATGGCCGCATCGTGGGTCGACGCGGGCAGGTTGCCGTCGAGGGAGGAGTAGACGTAGGCCATGCGTGGCGGGATGGGGGTCGCGTCGTCACCGAGCGATCCGGCGGCGACGGAGGCCTGCCCGTCCGGGAAGATCCGGTCGAGTCCGACCACGATGTCCGCGTACAGTTCGGTGTCCGCGTAGTAGGGACCGAGGTCGTCGGCGACCGAGTCGACCATGGCGCCCGTCGGCACCGCGCCATCCGCGAGCAGCTCGGTCACGCCGCGGCCGCCCTCACCGAGTCCCACCAGGAACAGGGCGGTGGTGTCGATCTCGACGGGCAGCGTGATGCGGTTGGCGCTCGGGAAGCCGGGCTCGGAGATCAGGGACCACGCCCACGCCGCCGCCTCGCCGCCGCTGCGCACGAAGCCGTCGGTGGTGGTGTCGTTGTCGCGCCCGCCGGCCTGGTTGCGCCACATGTCGCCCCAGCAGTTGGTGGGGACGACCAGGGTCACGCCGCGCTCCGCGAGGGCCAGCGCCATCGCGCCGTTGCTCGCCTCGTTCGCGTCCGCGTCCGGGTACATGCCGAGGGTCGCGAAGGCCTTGCCTGCGCCGAAGTCGAGCGTGAGCCGGTTCGGATCGTTGAAGTGGTCGCCCGCGAGCGGGTCGGTGGCATCGGGCTCGAGCACCCAGTCCAGCGCCCCCGAGTGGAGCACCACGGCTGCTGGCTGTGCGGTCGCGTTCTCGGTCGAGAACACGATGTACACCTTGGCGGCGGAGCCGTCGGGGCAGGTGAGCCCGTCCATCTCCTGCGTCTGGACACGCCAGTTGGCGATCTCGCCAGCACCGGGGGCGAAGTCGGTCTCGCCGGTCTCGAGCGACGAGGGTTCGCCGTTCCAGCACCCCGTGGCGAGGGCGAGCATGAGAAGTCCGAGTTGACGGGAGCCGTGCACTTCCACCTCCGGCGCGGAGTATACCCGCGGGGCGCACCGGATCGCCTCTCTGCGGTACCCTCGCGCCCGGAGGTTCCCATGCATCGTCACGTCCTGCTCGTCGCGCTGCTCGCTGGCTGCGGCGGTTCCGAGGCCCCGAGCGGGCCTTCCACGATGGAAGAGGCCGCTGCGGCCAAGTGCCCCGCGGTGCATCTGGATCGGATGAACGTGGACTGGATCCTCGCGACCGGCGACCCGAAGACGCGCCTGCGCATCGAGAAGGAAGGGGACGCGTACACGGCCTACTGGGTCGGCGGGTACTTCCACCACATGGCGCTCAAGGGTGAGCGTCGCGAGAAGGACGTGCGCTTCGAGGAGATCCCGTCGGGCAATCGCAAGAAGGGCGTCGAGGCCGGCACCACGCCGAAGACCGTGCTCTACGTGGAGCCGTCGTTCAAGGACTGCGCCCTTCAGGTGTACAAGGCTCAGATCGCGGGTGGCAAGGAGAACGCCGAGCCGCGGCCGACCGAGTACCTGCCGTTCCCGGACCAGGGCGTGACCTTCTCGTACTACCCTGCGACCGACGTGCTGTTCGCCGGCGAGGCGGCCAAGAGCAAGAAGGCGGCCGACAAGGAGCTCGAGGAGCTCGGCATGGCCAAGGCCGACGTGCCGAGCGGCAAGGTGCCCGTCGCCGTGTGGTCGGACGCGACCGCCGACGGCGATCCCTCGTGCACGTATGACATGGATCTGTACTTCGACGACCAGCTCGTGCCCGAGCTCTCGAAGCTCCCCGCGGGTGAGGCAAAGGACGGCGTCCGTCACTGGTTCCACGAGTGGGAGGCTCCTTTTGGCGGGAACCACCACTTCCAGATGTACCGCTACCGGACGTGTGGTGACGGGGCGCGCGAGCGCATCGGCATCGGCGCACTCGAAGCCATCTTGATGTAGGGATGGCTCGCGCCTGATAGGCTCTCGCATCCTCATGAGCGGCAGCCTTCCCCAGTCCACGCGCCAGTTCCACTTCATGCGAGAGATCGCGGCGGGTGGCTTCGGTAGCGTCTACCTCGCGAAGATCATCCACGCGGATGGCTTCTCGCGGCTTGCCGCGATCAAGCTCCTGCACCCGAAGTGGTCCGAGCACGAGGAGATCGTCAAGCGCATGCGCGACGAGGCGCGGCTGCTCGGCTGGCTGCGTCATCGCAACATCGTGGACGTGCTCGACCTCACCATGATCGACGGCCGCTGCGCCGTGATCATGGAGTACCTCGAGGCCGTCGATCTCAAGCTCGTGATCAAGAGCGCGACGCTCCGCGAAGAGCGCATCCCGATCCGGGTGTCGCTCGAGATCGCGGCCGCGGTGGCCTCGGCCCTCGATGCCGCCTACAACCGCCCGCCCTATGCGGGCGAGAAGCCGCTACGTGTCATCCATCGCGACATCAAGCCGTCCAACGTGATGGTCGACGACTCCGGCACGCCCAAGGTCCTCGACTTCGGCGTGGCGCGCGCGGACTTCGACTCGCGCGAGTCGCACACCCAGGAGCTGTCTTTCGGCTCGCTGGACTACATGCCGCCCGAGCGCCTGTTCTTCGAGCCCGAGACGAACGCGAGCGACATCTACAGCCTCGGTGCCACGCTCTACGAGCTGGTCGTTCTCGACCGCATGGGCAAGGGCAAGCTGTCGCGCGACGCGCAGGACGAGCACGTCGCCACGCGGCTGCAGAAGCTCGACGAGGCCTTCCCCGAGGTCGATGGCGCGATTCGCGAAGAGCTCGCGGACCTGCTGTTCGAGATGCTGTCGTTCGAGCCCGAGGAGCGTCCCACCGCGGCGTCCACCGTGGACCGCCTGCGCGGCATCGCGCGCAAGCTGCGCGACGAGCCGAGCCTCTCCGAGTGGGCCGAGCGCGAGATCCCGCCGCTGGTCCAGGCCTTCCACCAGGCGCGCCCCAAGGGCGAGCCCGATCCGCTGATCGAGCGCACGCTGAACGAGGACTCCCGTCCCTTCGGCCGCTGGGCCACCGAGGAAGCCGAGCCCGAGCTTCGCGACGAGCTGCCCGAGCCGACCGACCACGCCGAGGAACTCGACGAGGCCGTGAAGCTGCCGGAGGACGACCAGCGCTGGCAGAAGCTCAAGGAAGCGACCCTCGCCGAGATCAGCGAGGAGGTCAGCCACCGGGCGATGCAGACCTTCGAGGTCGATCCGACCCCGCCCAAGGGCATCGGGCTCGGTGCGGCGCACACCTTCGAGGTCGATCACGACGACTCGGCGACCATCGCCTTCTCCGACTCGAGCATCTTCACCGAGTGGGAGGAGGACGAGAGCCCGACGGTGGCGTTCTCGGCCGAGGACGTGCGCATGGCGAGCTTGATCGAGAGCCAGGTGCCCGAAGAGTGGGGCGACGCTGCCGACGAGCTCGACGATGCGCCGACCACGGAGAGCCGTCCACCCGCGCTTCCGCCGACCCTCAAGGGGCGCAAGAGCGCCGAGGTCTACACCGCGCCCTTCGCGCGTCCCAAGCGGAACTCTCCGGCTCCCGAGCCGCCGGCCCCCCCGAGCAAGTCCACCGGTTCAGGCGCGCCCGAGCGCGTGCCGACCGCCGTGGGAGGTGCCCAGACGCTGATGATGAAGGTGCCCAAGCGCGAGGAGGTCGAGCCGAGCCCGGTTCCGGTCGCCCGTCGCGGGCGCGAAGCCATCGCGATGAGCACCATCGACGAGGAGCGGGACTCCGGTGACGTGGCCGCGCCCTCGGGTGGACGCTCCCTCGTCGGTACCTTGCTGTCGCTCGTCATCGCGGCTGGCGTGATGCTCGTGTTCGGCACCGTCGGCATCGGCATCGGTGTCGCCGCCATGCGCAGCGTGAAGGGTCCTGACGCGCTCGGCGCGATGGCCGCTCCGGTCGAAGCCGCTGCGGCCCCGGCCCCGGCGCCAGAGCCTCCGCCGGTGGACGACACGCCCCTCGCAGAGGGCGAGGCGCGCTTCGACAGCGGCCTGGCCGCGACCAAGAAGCTCGTCGTCACCTGTGGCGCCGACAAGGTGACCGGCGGCGAGAGCGCGCGCATCCAGGTGGGTGAGGGGGCCGAGTGCATGGTCACCGCGATCGGCACCGACCGCAGCCGCAAGACCGCCAAGCTCGCGGCCACGGCGACGCACTACGTGTGCTTCGCGGATGGCGGTGAGGACTGCATCGATCCCGAAGCCCCGGCGGAAGAGGGGGGCGAGGCCGCCCCTTCCGAGGGTGATGAGGGCACCGCCCCGTAGGCCCGTGCGCGCGAATCTCCACTAGGGCTTGGCGCGTCGTGTCCCATCTGGTATGCCCAGCGGCCAGTGGCCGGTGCTGCCGCGTGGGAGGAAGAGCGATGCTGGAGGCCCTGCTGCTCGTTCTCGATGCTGATTTCGAGCGTCCGCTGTACGCGGAGCCCGAGATCGACGAGATCGACGAGGAATGGATCGCACGACTGGTGGCGATCGTCGACGAGGTCGCCGAGGGAGACCGCCGCGCGGACGGGTGCGATCAGTACGAGGAGTGGCACCTCGGCTACAAGGTGCTGTCCCGCTTCGGGCTGGCGTTCTGTGCCGTGGTCACCGACGACGTGCCGGCCGCGGAGGTCCAGACCTACCTCAACAACCTTGCGAAGCAGTACACCGACGAGGTCGACGACATCCGCGATCCGGATCTCGACGGGCTCGGTGACCTGATCGTGGACGTGATCCCGCCCTGGGAGGAGTGATGGCGATGTTCCTGGGACGGGAGTTCGACCTCGAAACCGGCGCTCCCACAGGAGCAGACGTCACCTTCAAGGCCGACCGCCTGACCTCGCACGCCGTGTGCCTGGGCATGACCGGTAGCGGAAAGACCGGCATGTGCGTGGTGCTGCTCGAGGAGCTCGCGCTCCAGGGTGTGCCGCTCATCGTCATCGACCCCAAGGGAGACATGGCGAACCTCGCGCTGGCCTTCGGCGATCTCGCGCCGTCGAGCTTCGCGCCCTGGGTCGACCCCTCCGTGGCCGAGCGCGCGGGCATGAGCGTCGGCGACTACGCGACGCGCACCGCCGAGAAGTGGAAGCAGGGGCTCGCGGGCTGGGGCATCACCCCCGAGCGCGTGTCCGAGTACCAGCAGCGCGCCGAGGTGCGCGTGTTCACGCCCGGGTCGACCTCCGGCATTCCCGTGGACGTGCTCGGCAGCTTCGCGGTGCCGGAGGGCGTGGACGCCGAGTCGCGCGCGGACCTGGCGGCGGGCACCGTGTCCGCCCTGCTCGGACTGCTCGGGCGCGAGGTGGATCCGGTCACCGACCCCGAGCACATCGTGCTCACCAAGGTCATCGACGCAGCCTGGGAAGCCGGCGAGAGCCTGACGGTCGAGGGACTGCTCCCTCGGCTCGTGGACCCGCCGTTCGGCAAGGTCGGCGTGTTCTCGGTCGACCAGTTCCTGCCGCGCGACAAGCGCATGAAGCTCGCGATGACGCTCAACGGCGTGCTCGCGGCACCGGGCTTCCAGACCTGGGCCCAGGGCGTGCCTCTCGAGCCGGACACCCTCGTGAACGCCGAAGGCGGTCGGACGCCGGTGAACATCTTCTCGCTGGCGCACCTCGACGAGACCGAGCGCCAGTTCTTCGTCGGCCAGCTGCTGCATCGCCTGGTGAGCTGGTCCCGACGCCAGCCCGGCTCGTCGCAGCTGCGCGCGCTCCTGTACTTCGACGAGGTCTTCGGCTTCGTGCCGCCGTATCCGCGCAACCCGCCGGCCAAGAAGCCCATCCTCACGCTGATGAAGCAGGCGCGCGCCGTGGGTCTCGGCACCATGCTCGTCACGCAGAACCCCGTCGATGTGGACTACGCCACGCTGTCGAACGCGGGATTGTGGCTCGTCGGTCGCCTGCACACCGCCCAGGACCGCGCCAAGGTCGTCGAGGGGCTCGCCGCGAGCGGGGCCTCCGACGAGGGGCAGGTGAGTGCCTGGCTCGAGGACCTCAAGCCGCGCGTGTTCGTCATGCGCGACGTCCGGGAGGAGGCGCCGAAGCTCGTGCACAGCCGGTGGGCCATGAGCTGGCTCCGTGGGCCGCTGACCCGGCGTGAGATCGAGAAGCTGCCGCAGCCCGATCTCGCCGCCAAGGCGCCCCGCGGCGCGGCCGGCGTGCAGACAGGCGGAGAACCGGTTCCCTCCGGCTTCTCCGCGTCGCCACCGGTGATGCCGGGCGGGCTGACCGTGCGCTTCCTCGACCCCGAGGTCGCGTTCTCCGCAGAGCTCGCGCCGTCGCTCGGGCATCGCACCGTGCAGGCGCGCAGCGATGGCAAGACCCTGTGGGAGCCCGCGCTGTATGCGGAGCTCCAGCTGCGCTTCGACGAGGGGACGCAGTTCGTGCACGACGAGGTCGAGCACCGCCTGTTCTTCCCGATGGCGTCGACCGAGCCCATCGCCGTGGAGCTCGATCCCCGCTACCTGCGGGAGGATGCGCCCGGCGAGAACCTGTTCGCTCCGCTTCCCGACGAGCTCGACACCCGCCAGGAGATCGACGACCGCCAGCGGGCCATCGTCGACGAGATCTGGCAGGGCGAGACGACGCGCATGTTCCGCCATCGCGACCTCAAGCTGACGTCGCGCGGGGGCGAGACCCGCGAGCAGTTCGAGCAGCGCGTGCGCCTCGCGATCGACGACGGTGCCGATCAGGCCGTGGCCGCGCTCCGTGACAAGGTCAAGGGCCAGGTCGATCGGCTCGAGGACAAGCGCGACAAGCTCGAGCGCCGCCTCGGCGGTCTCGAGGACGACGCCCGTCAGCGCGCCGGCAACGAGCTCATCGGTGCTGCCGAGACGGTGATGAGCATGTTCTTCGGCCGTCGCAAGAGCCTCAGCTCGGCGATGACCCGCCGGCAGCAGACCTCGCGGGCGAACCGCCGCGTCGAGGAGACCAGGGATGACATCGCCGATCTCCAGGACGAGATCGACGAGCTCGCGATGGACCTCGAGAGCCAGATTGCGGGGCTGCGCGCCGAGTGGATTGCGAAGCTCGCGGACATCGAGGAGCAGCCGGTCGGCCTCGAGAAGAACGACGTGCGCCTCACGCGCCTCGAGCTCGTGTGGGTGCCGGTGAGCCGTCCCATCTAGCGGGCAGAGCGGTGCGAGCCAGGCCGGCCCGGGGTCCGGTTTGGCCGCGGGCGTGGTTCGGGCTAGATGGGCCCGTTCCATCGAGGATTCCGCCATGAGCCAGCAGCCCGACACCGCCGCCGAGAAGAAGGTGTTCATCCACACCATGGGGTGTCAGATGAACGAGTACGACTCGGCCAAGATCCGCGCCAAGCTCGGTGTGGACGGGTACGTCGCGACCGACACCCCCGAGGATGCGGACCTCATCCTGCTGAACACCTGCTCGATCCGCGACAAGGCCGAGCAGAAGATGCACTCGGCACTCGGCGAGTACCGTCGGCTGAAGAAGAACGGCCAGCCGGTGACCATCGGCATCGCCGGCTGCGTGGCCCAGCAGGAGGGGCAGGCGCTGCT
Organism: Deltaproteobacteria bacterium; assembly: GCA_006226595.1. Classification (GTDB taxonomy): domain Bacteria; phylum Myxococcota_A; class UBA796; order UBA796; genus M1803. Next base: position 39,322 of record SBGP01000009.1, on the reverse strand, counting down.
CAAGCGCTACAAGGACGTCGACCTCGTGTTCGGGCCCGACGGCGTGCCCCACGTGAACACGCTCGTGCGCGAGGCGGTCGACGGCAAGCGGGTGCTCGACACCGAGTTCCTCGACCTCGAGACCTACCCCTTCGTCACCGAGGTCGACCCCGCCGCCGACGGCCAGGTGGGCGCCTTCGTCACGATCCAGAAGGGCTGCGACAACAAGTGCACCTTCTGCATCGTGCCCTCCACGCGCGGCGCCGAGGCCAGCCGTCCGAGCGGCCAGATCGTCGACGAGGTCAAGGCGCTGGTGGACAAGGGTGTCGTCGAGATCACGCTCATCGGCCAGAACGTGAACTCCTACGGGCTCAAGACGCCGGGCGAGAAGACCTTCGCGGAGCTTCTGTACCTGGTGAGCGACGTCGAGGGCGTCGAGCGCATCCGCTACACGACCAGCCACCCACGCGACATGGGCGACGACGTCGTGCAGGCGTATCGGGACCTGCCCAAGCTCACCAGCTACCTGCACCTGCCCGTGCAGTCGGGCAACAACAAGATCCTCCGCCGGATGAAGCGCTACTACAAGCGCGAGCGCTTCCTCGAGATCGTCGCGGCGCTCAAGGACGCGCGCCCCGATCTGGTCCTCACCACCGACTTCATCGTCGGCTTCCCCGGAGAGACCGACGAGGAGTTCGAGGACACCATGAGCCTGCTGGACGAGGTCGGGTTCATCGGCAGCTACTCGTTCAAGTACAGCCCACGTCCGGGCACCCCGGCGCTGCGGCTCAAGGATCCCATCGTCCCGGACGAGGTGGCGGGTGCGCGCCTCACGCGGCTCCAGAACCGCCAGCGCGAGCTGTCGACCGCATGGACGCGCGCCCACGAGGGCCAGGTGGTCGACGTGCTGGTCGAGGGCTGGTCTCGCCACGATCCCGGCATCATCTGCGGTCGGACCGGCACCAACCTGATGGTGAACTTCCCCGGCGACCTGTCGCTGGTGAAGAAGACCGTGCCCGTGCGCGTGACGCGCGGGTTTACGCACAGCGCGCGCGGCGAGCGCGTCTAGCTAGTACAGGCGCCCGAGCAGTTCGCAGGGGTCCGGGTAGCGTCCGAGCGCGGCCTCGCGCTCGTGGGGGTGCACGGTGCCTGGCATGTCGTGCGTCTCGGGGCGTTCCCAGGCGAGCTGCACGTGCACGTGCGGGGGCCAGCCTCCGTTCTCGTGCGCGTCACCGAGCCAGCCGAGGACCGCACCCCGCGCAACGGCGTCCGCGGGCTGCCACTGGGCCACCGAGGCCGCGGACAGGTGACCGAAGAGGATGAACAGGACGCGTCCGTCGGGCAGGTCGTGCTCGGTGACCAGGACGTGGCCGTAGTCACCGTCAGCGGCGTTGTAGCCGCGGTGCAGGATGCGACCGGCGAGCGGTGCGTGGACCGGCGTGCCGACGGGTCCGCCGAGGTCGAGTCCGACGTGCAGGCAGCGGCCGCCAGCGAACAGCTCGGTCTGGTACATGCCGGGCCGGAGCTCGTCGTAGCGACCGATGGACCAGGGCGTCGGCGGCACCGGGAGCGGCACCTGGGTCAGGTCGAGGACGACGGTCTCGGGCGGCAGGCGCATGACGGGATGCGCATCGAGCGACGACAGCATGCGCCGCTGTATCTCGCCGTGGGGCCTACACGCACGAAGGCCCCGGAGATCCGCAATCTCCAGGGCCTTCGGTGTGGCGCGACTACCAGTCGAGGTCGATGTCGTCGTCGTCGGAGAGGAGCTCCTCGACGTCGCCCACCGGGGTCTTGTCGGTGGCCTTGACGGGCTCGTCCTCGAGGCCCTCGAGCACCTCGAACTCATCGAGCTCGGGGCGGACCTCCTCCTCCTCGACCTTCTCGGCCTTGGGGGTCTCGACCTCACCGTCGAGGTCGACGAACTCGACCTTGCTCTCGGAGCGGGTCGGGGCGGCAGCCTTCTTGGGGGACGCGGTCTCGAACTCGAAGTCGTCTTCGAACTCGACGTGGTCGACGGACGGAAGGTCGGGGGCCGGGGCGAAGCTCGCACGGGTCGGAGCCGCAGCGGCCGGGGCCTCGTCGACGACGAGCTCGGCGGTGGTCGCGGCGGGCGCCTCGGTGGCGGGAACGGCGTTCGGCTTGTCGGCCTCGAACTCGAAGTCGTCCTCGTCGGAGAGGTCGATGGCGCCGGCGGCCGGATCCTCGACGGTGACCTCGGCCTCGGGGAGGTCGACGAGGTCGCCCAGGTCAGAGGCGAAGGCGGTGGGCGCGAGGAAGAGAGCGAGAGCGAGCGTGCGGAACATTCAGACCTCGTAGAGAAGGAAAGCGAACACAGGTTCGCCAAGTCGGCCGGATCTACCCTCCACCTGGAGCGCCCGCAACTTTTGTTCGCCGAAAGCGTAGGTTCACGCTGGCAACGCGGGGCTTGCACGGCCTTGACGTGCCGATGCCGTGGGCGTTTACGGCGATTCGCCACGCTGACAGAAAAGATCGTTTCGTCGACGGCGAAGGACCTCGCCAATCCATGGGACACGTTAGCCACGGAAGGTGTCCAATCCTCACCGAAAGGCGCGGCGCCTCATCCGAGCGCACCAGCGTGCAGAGCGCGGCCCGCTGCTCACCGCACTCGGTGTGGTCCTGCCGCTGCTCGCGGCGTTTCTCGTCATGCCGCTGTTTCAGCCGGTGTTCCTGCACTTCCTCGGCAAGGATCCCGACGGCGAGGGGCTGTTCGGCGTGCTCGTGCGCCTCGTGCTCGTGCTCGTGGGCGTGGCGGCGATCGACACCTACGGCGCACTGATCCGGTCGGATGGGCGCGGCATCCTCGGCTTGCTGCCGGTCGATGCCGGCGAGGTCGCGATCGAGGAGCTCAGGGATCTCGTGCGCGCGCGCGCGTGGCTTCCCGTGGCCGCCGCCATCCTCCTGCTCCCGCTGGTCCCGACGCTGGGCTGGGGGGTGTGGGCCGCGAGCGGAGCGCTCGCTGTCGGCGCATGGCTGTGCGGGCTCACGGTGTCGGCGGCGGTCCACCTGCTCGCCATCTCCGCGGCCGAGAACCCGAGCTTCGCCGGGATCCTCGACCTGCTGCGCGGTAGCAACCCGCGCGAGCAGGCGGCGTTCCTGTGGGCGCCGGGACTGGCCCTGGCCCTGGCGTCGCTGCCGGCGGCGCTCGCGGCAGAAGGGGTTCGGCGCATGGCGCTGGGTGACGCCGCGGCGGCTGCGAGCGTGGCCCTCCCTCCCCTGGTGGCCGTGCTCGCCCTCGGCAGGGTGCCGCGACTCGCCCGGTCCGGGTGGTTCCGCGCGACCGCGGTGCTCGCCGACATCGACGCGCGCTACGCCATGGTCGAAGAGCAGGAAGAGGCGACCGCGGCGTACATGGACTGGCTCGTGCGCTTCCTCCCCGAGGGCGCTGGACGGTATGCGCTCAAGGATCTGCGCCACGGCTGGCGCGCTCGCCGCAGCTGGATTTCCGCGATGTGGGGCGTGGGTATCGTCGCCGGTCTGGCTGCGTGGAGCGGCGACCCCGCGGCGCCGACCCGCGGACTCGCGCTGGCGGTGATCGGGATCTGGCTCACCGCCGCCATCGGCGTCATCCTCGAGCGGGACGAGCCGCCCTTCCTTCGCATCTGGCTGCCTCAGCACCCGACCGCTCAGCGCAGCGCGCGCTGGCTCGTGCTCTTCGCGTGGCTGCAACCGGCCGTGTGGGTTCCAAGCGCGGTGGTCGCACTTCGCCACGACCTGTCCGAGGCGGCCGTGTTCTTCGGGGCGACGCTGCTCGCCGCGGGCCTCGCTTCCGCGGTGTCGCTCGGCTGCTCGCTGCTCCGCGAGCGCGGGCTGCTCGCCTATGGCCCCGTGGCCGCTGTCGCAGCGGCCGTGTTCACCCTTCTCGCCACTGGAGGGCTCTCGTGACGCCTGCGGTCGAGTTCATCAACGTCCGCCGCACCTTCGGCAAGGTCGTCGCCGTCGAGCGCGTCGACCTGACGCTGGCGCGGGGAAGCTTCGTCGGGCTCATCGGACACAACGGCGCCGGCAAGTCCACGCTGATGAAGACGCTCATCGGCACCCTCGGACCGAGCGAGGGCCAGGTGAAGGTCTGCGGTGTCGACGTTCATGCCCAGCCGCGCGAGGCGCGCATGCACCTCGGCGCGGTGCCCGAGGAACCGGCCGTGTACGAGTACCTCACCGCGCGCGAGTTCCTCACCTTCGTCGCCGAGGTCCGCGGGGGAGGGGATGTCGAGGAGGCGCTCGACTTCACCGGTCTCGGCGACGACGCCGACCGACTGCTGCGCGAGTACAGCCAGGGCATGCGCCGCAAGACCGCGCTCGCCGCCGCCGTGCTCGGCAAGCCCGAGGTCCTCGTGCTCGACGAGTCGCTCAACGGCCTGGATCCGCCGAGCGCCGCCCGGGTGAAGCAGTACCTGCGCGACCTGGTCGACGCCGGGCACACGGTCATCCTCTCGACCCACGTGGTGGACACGGTGCAGGCGGTGGCCGACCGGGTGGTGATGCTCGCCCATGGGCGGGTGGTTGCGGACGAGCAGGCCTCGGACCTCGGCCCCGGCGGGCTCGAGCGCCTGTTCCTCGAGAAGCTCGCGCAGACGCGCGACGAGGGGCGCCGATGAGGTGGTCGTCCCTGTTGCTGCTGGGAGCCTGTGCCGGGGGAGACCCCGTGGACAGCGACACCGCGAGTGGCCCTGGCTGCACGGCGCTGTTCGCCAGTGCCCTCACGGAGCCCGACGCGAGCGGCCCGAACACCCAGATCCACCCGACCTCGACCTTCGACGGTGAGCACGTGTGGGTGGCGTGGAACCGGCGCGACAGCGGCAGCGGCTTCGACGTGTGGGTCGCGCGCATGGACTGCGCCGGCATCGTCGACGTGGGGCCCCTCGAGGTCACGGACAGCGACGACAACGAGCTCGATCCGGTCATTGCGGTCTCCGGCGACCGCGTGCTCGTCGCGTGGACCTCGGACAACGGCGTCGGCCCGGACAACCTCGACATTCGCTACCGCGTGCTCGACGTCGACGGCAACCCGGTCGGCGGCGTCCAGGAACTCACGGCGAGTCGCAACGGGCAGCCCGTCACCGGCAACGCGACCATGCCCGCGGTGGACGGCATCGAGGGCGGCTTCGTGCTGGCGGGCTCGTGGGGGCACGAGGACTCTCCCGCGTTCCAGGCCTTCGCGGTGGCGCTCGGGCTCGACGGACAGGTGCTCGCCGAGGCCGAGGATGGCGAGCTCGACGCGGAGTTCGGCCAGACCGACGTCTCCGTGGCGGCGTTCGCCGGCGACACGCACCTGATCTGGCAGGAGGACTCCACGACGTCCACCGCGCCGGCGGTCAGGGCGGTCACGCTCGGCGGCGTGGCCACGCAGGTCGCGGACGTTGGGGGGCGTCCCGACGTCGACGCGGGTCCCGACGGGGTGTGGCAGGTGTGGGACGACGACGCCGGGGGCGTGGGCGTGCGGATGCCCGTGGGCAGTCAGCAGCTCCTGCGGACCGAGGGGACGCTTCACAGCGCAAGCGTCGCGAGCTTCTCGGGTGGCGCGTTCGTCACCGCGATGGAGCAGGTCTCGGGCATCGCGAACAAGATCGTCTTGTGGCGCCTCGACACCCAGGGCTCGGTGATCGACGAGCACACGTTCTCCACCGAGGGTGCGGTGTCGATCTACACGGTCGACGTCACCGCCGTCGACGCGGACCGCGCACTCGTCGTGTACGCCGACGGCGCCAACCCGGACTTCCGCATCAAGGCCGAGTGGGTCGCGTTTACGCCGTAAGCGCTATCGGGCGAGCCAGGTGTCGATGCCCGCGGACACGGCCTGCGCGAAGGATGCGTGGGTCTCGGGACGCTTCCAGCACGCGACCTCGGCGGGGTCGAGCGCGTGGTGCGTCTCGATGATCACGCTGGGCACCTCGGGGGTGCGAAGCATCTTCAGGCCGCGGCGGTCGACGTACACGCCGGGCACGTCGTCGGCGTCGTAGAGCTCGCCGTACCCCTGCGTGTAGGGAAGGAAGCCCGCGGCAGTGAGGGACGCGGCGAGATCGCGCGCGAGCTGACGGCGCTGGGGGCCAAGGGGCTCCCCCTCGTTGAACAGCACCGTGAAGCCTGGCTGCGCGTCATTGCGCAGCACTTCACCGTCGGGGCCGGACCGATCATCAGCGGCGCCCCGCTCGCCGTGAGTCGGACCAGGCGAGTGTCGTAGCTCGGCGTCTCGTCCTTCTCTCGGCCCTGCACGATGGTGAAGCGCGGGGTCAGTCGGTCCGCCAGGTCCGTCGCCAGGGCGAGGGTGACGTCGCCCTCGCGCTGTCCCTCGACCCCGGTGTTGCCGTGGTTGGTGGCGGTGCCGTGTCCAGCGACGAGGAACACCGTCGGCCGAGCCTCCCGCGTGCCGGGTGCAGTGGCCTCGGGCAGCACGCAGCTCTCGGGCCAGGAGGCGAGGGCAGTGAGGGAGAGCAGGACCAGCATGGGCTAGGGGACCGTGGCGCGCGGAAGGGGTTCCCCAAACAGAACACCCGCCCCGGCGAAGTGCCAGGACGGGCGTCTTGCGTGGCGGAGCCGCGGAGGATTCGCGGCACTCATGGAACTCAGGCGGGCGCGACCTCGGTGGCGACCGGAAGCTCGGGCTCGGGGAGCTGGTCGAGCTTGGCGATGGCCTTCTCGGCGGCCTCGATCACCGTCTTGCGAGCCTTGTGGGCGCTCTCGTAGCGAAGCAGCTGCACGAGCTGCAGGCGGGTGAGCTCGCCGAGGCCGTCGCGCACACTGCGCGCGTTCAGCTCGTCGTAGCCCTCGAGAGCCGGCTGGGTCGCCTTGTCGAGGCGGGATGCGGCGAGGTTGTGAGCCGGGCCGGTCACGAGCTTGATCACCGGCAGCTCGTCCACCTTGTCGAGCAGGCCTTCGACCTTCGACAGGGCTCCGACGCGAGCGTCGAACAGGCGCTCGGCGGTGGAGCTCTTCGCGGTGTGGGCACCCTGGCGAAGCTTGTGGGTGAGCTCGATACGGCGGGTGTTGAGGCGCTCAGGGGCGCTCTTGATGTCGTCCATCAGTCGGGCGAGCATTGCGAATCCTCCCGTGAATGAATCCTCATTCACTCTTGCGGTCGCACCCAGATTAACCGCGGGTATGGACCTGTCAAGGGGGCGGTCTCGAAAACGCCAGGTGTCGGCTCCTGGCCATTGAGGTGTCCTTTCGCCCTCAGTCGGCTGTTGCCAGGCGGTCACGCGGGCGGTGCGTCTCTTTGGGTAGGGTGGCCTCGAGAGGAGAGTCCTTGCCTGCCTTCGACCGCCTGTCGGCGCCGCCCCTTCGCTCCGAGCTGCGGGAGCCCGACCGCTCCGTGCTCATGGCGGATCCGTCGTTCTTCGACGTCGAGTACGTGATCAACGCCCACATGGCCGGGCAGATCGGTCAGGTGGACCGCAAGCGGGCGCGGCGACAGTGGCAGGCGCTGCACGACGTGTTCGAGGCCATCGGGCTGCACGTGAGTGTCGCCGAGGGCGTGCTCGGGCTGCCCGACCTCGTGTTCACGGCGAACCAGAGCTTCCCTGTGCGCGACGGCACCCGGCGCGTGGTGTTGTCGCAGATGGCGCTGCCACCGAGGCGGGCGGAGGTGGCGCACATCGCGCGTCACTTCGAGGAGCGAGGCTTCGAGTGCCTCGCGCTGCCCGAGGGTTCGGTACTCGAGGGCATGGGGGACGTGCTGTGGCACCCCGGGCGTCGCTTCGCGTATGCCGGATGGGGCTTTCGCACGCAGCGCGCGTCGCTCGATGCCTTCGCGGACGCCATTGGCGCGCCGGTGCTCGCGCTGAAGCTCGTCGACGAGCGGTTCTACCACCTCGATACCTGCCTGGCGCCTCTCGACGAGTCCTGCGCGCTGTACGTCGAGGAGGCGTTTACGCCGGAAGGCCGGGCCGCGATCCGCACCTGCTTCCCAGATGCAGTGGCCGTTCCTGTCGACGAAGCCGCGCGGGGGTTTGCGTGCAACGGTGTCACGACCCGAGGCCACTTCATCGTCCAGCGGGGCTGTGCATTCTCCACCTCGGTCGCACGTTCTCGCGGACTGTCGGTGGTCGAGGTCGAGACGGGTGAGTTCCTCAAGTCTGGCGGCAGCGTAGGCTGTCTGCACATGCGACTTCAGGAGGCATGGTGAAGGTCCAGGTGAACAGCGAGGTGGGCGTACTCCAGGACGTGCTCGTGCATCGTCCTGGAGACGAGATCGTCCGAATGACGCAGGACGAGCTGCATGGCCTGCTGTTCGACGACATCCTCTCGCCGGCACAGGCGGCGGCCGAGCACGACCTGCTCGCCGATCTGCTCGCGGGAGGAGGGGCGCGGGTGCGCGACGTCGAGGACCTGCTCGTCGATGCCCTCGGCGCGGCGCCCGAGGACGGCGTGCACCACCTGGTCGGACGCGTGTGCGAGCTCGCCATGGCACCGGAGCTCGCGCCGATCCTTCGCGACTGGCCGGCCGACAAGCTCGCTCATGCCCTGATCTCGGGCCTGCACTGGGAAGACATCCCCGAGGCGCCGATGACGCTCGCGCGCCTGCGCGCCTCGCGACTGCACTCGTCCGAGCGTCCGCTGCGTCCGGTTCCGAACCTCATGTTCATGCGCGACCCCTGCATCACGGTCTTCGACCGGGTGATGCCCGCGCGCATGGCCACCCGAGCGCGTTCCCGCGAGCCGATGCTCGTCGCCTTCGCCCTGCGACACGGCGCCGGGCTGTCCTCCGACAGCTTCCTGTTCCCCAGCGGAGGGGACCTCGGCGGCGCCCTCGAGGGCGGCGATCTGCTCGTGGTCTCCGAGCGGTTCCTGCTCGTCGGCTGCAGCGAGCGCACGCGCCCCGAGTCCATCGAGCGCTTCGCGCGAGACGCCCTGTTCCCGGCACACGCGCAGCTCGAGAGCATCTACGTGGTGCTGATGCCCGAGGAGCGCAGCATCATGCACCTCGACACCATCCTCACCCAGGTCGACAAGGGGCTGTTCCTGTGCCACGAGCCGCTGATCTGCGGCAACAGCCAGCGCAAAGCCCTCGAGGTCGTACGCCTGCAGCGGGACAAGGCGCCCGAGCTACTCACCGGCGCGAGCCTGGCGGACGTGCTGCGCAACGAGCTCGGCACCGACGTCGAGTTCGCGCCGTGCGGTGGGCACGATCCGCTCCACCAGGAGCGCGAGCAGTGGACGGATGGCGCGAATGCCGTGGCCATCGGCCCGGGACGCATCCTGCTCTACAGCCGCAACACCCACACGGTCGAGACCCTGTGCCGTGAACACGGCTTCCTCGAGATCGGTCTCACCCCGGTGCAGCCGGCGGCCGAGCGCCGCGAGCTGATTGCGGCGGGCATGGAGTGCGAGCGGGCTGTGTTCGCGTTCACGGGCTCGGAGCTGTCGCGCGCGCGCGGCGGTGGGCGATGCCTGACGATGCCGCTGGCCCGTCGTCCGGGCCCGCTTACGGTGTAGGCCGGGCCCTCGGCTTCCGGCGTAAGCCTATTCTTCCCAGGGTTCCTTGGGGATCTCGAGCTTGGGCATGTCCTCGGGGTCGGGGATGGGCCAGTAGTCGCCCCACAGCTCCTTGCCGCCATCCACGGTGAAGGTCTGCCCGGTGATGTAGTCGCCGGCGGGTCCCGCGAGGAAGGCCACCATCCACGCGATCTCTTCGGGCGTGCCGGGACGCTTGAGGGGGATCTCCGGGATCATCTGCTCGATGACCGCGAGTCCGGCGGGGTAGCGACCGAGGCCGCTCGACGCGATGAAGCCCGGTGCCACCGCGTTGATCTTGATGCCGAGTCGCGCCCACTCCACCGAAAGGGTGCGGGTCATGGCCTCGACGCCGCTGCGGGCCGAGACGCTGTGCACCATGCCGGGGAAGGTGCGGCGGGTGAGCATCGTGACGTTGATGATGCGGCCGCCGTGCTCGAGCATCCACCCGTCCGCCGCGGCGCGGGTCATGTTCCACGTGCCGGTCAGGTTGGTCGCGATGACCGCGTCCCAGCCGTTCGGGGTGATGTGTTCGGCGGGCATGAAGAACTGGCCGCCGCCGTTGTTGACGAGGATGTCCAGCCGACCCTGCTCCTCGACGATCTGGGCGACGCAGGCCTTGACGGAGTCGCGGTCGCGGATGTCCGCGCGCACCGCGTGCACCGTGCGCCCCAGCTCCTCGCTCAGACCCCGAGCCGCGGGCTCGATGTTCTCGGGCTTCCGGGAGGCGATGTACACGGTCGCCCCCTGATGCCCGAGTTCACGGGTAATGGCGGCACCGATGCCGGTCCCGCCGCCGGTGACGAGGGCGACCTGGCCCTCGAGGATGTCGTCTTTGAAGATGCGGCTGCTCATGGCGGCGTCCTACCACACGGCTCTCCGGTTAGTCTCCCGCCCGTGAGTGCCAAGTTCGACATCCGCCGTACCCCCGGCACACGACGCCGCGCCCTGGCCCGCTTCCTCCACGATCCCCGCGTGGAGATCGCGGTCCTGGCGCTGATCGTGCTCTCGGTCGTGCTCCTCGTGTGGGAGCAGCTGTCGCCCGGCAACCGCGCGATCGAGGTGGCGGGGCACGTGCTCACCGGCGTGTTCGTCGTCGAGCTGTCTCTCCGCTTCTGGGTGGCGCGCAAGAAGCAGCGCTTCTTCCGGCGCTACTGGCTCGACATCCTCGCGGTGATGCCGCTCATCCGCCCGCTACGCGTGCTGCGCGTGCTGCGCCTGTTCCGGGCCGGCGTGCTCGTGAACCGTCGCGGCGGGCGCTACGGAGAGCTGTTTCAGGGCGAGATCCGCCAGCTGACGACCCTCGCGTCGATCACCGGCACGCTGGTGCTCTTCGGAGCACTGGTGCTGCAGCTCGCCGACCCGGCGGCCGCCGGGCAGAGCTTCGAGTCGGCGATCTGGTTTTCGATGTTGTCGCTGGTCGCCGGAGAGCCGGTGGGCGCGACGCCCACCACGCTCGTCGGTCGCCTTACCACCCTGTTTCTGATGCTCGGCGGCCTGACGGTCTTCGGTATGTTCGTGGCGACCGTGTCGGCCGCCATGGTCAGCCGGCTGTCCACCCGCCTGGAGGTACACGAGTTGGACCTGGACGAGCTCGAGAACCACATCGTCGTCTGTGGCTGGAACCGAAGCGGGCCCACCGTGCTCGCCGAACTGTTCGGGCCGGGAAGCTCCCCCGACCTCGCGGTGGTGCTGATCACCGAGTCGGCCGAGCGGCCACCGGACGTGCCCATGGACCGCGTGCGTCCGGAGTACCTGTACTACGTGTCAGGCGACTACACGCGGGTCGAGGTGCTCGAGGAGGCCGGCATCGTCAACGCGCGAGCGGCCGTGCTGCTGTCCGACGAGACCCACGAGCGCAGCGACCAGGACACCGATGCGCGCACGGTGCTTGCGGCGCTCACGGTGGAGCGCCTGAACTCCGACATCTTCACGTGCGCCGAGCTGACCAACCGTCAGAACGAGAGCATGCTCAAGTCGGCTGGCGTCGAGGAGATCGTCGTCGGCGAGTGGTACGCGGGCGTCATCCTGGGCTCGTCGGTCCGCACGCGCGGCATCGTCGGGGTGATGGACGAGATCCTCTCCATCGAGCACGGCAACGCGTTCCACACCGTGGAAGTGCCCGAGTCCCTCGGCGGCAAGACCGTGGCCGAGCTGCATGGCTACCTGCTGCGTGAGCACCAGGCGATCCTGATCTCCCACGGCGGCGAGGGTGGCGTCGAGGTCAACCCGCCCTCCGATCGCATCATCCGGACGGGGGAGCAGCTCGTGGTGCTCGCCCGCCAGGAGTTCCGGCTCTAAGGCTCACGCAGTGAGCGGCGGACCGATCTCCTCGAAACACTCGGGCCCTTCACAGCGCACGTTGCCAATCCGTCGGTGGACGGGCACTGCTTCCCACGCCTCGGGGGAGGCCGTGGCGAGTAGCTCGCTGGCGTCGTCGCGCTCCCGGTCGAGCCAGGCATCCCAGGTCTCGGGGGGGAGGATGACCGGCATGCGGTCGTGGATCTGCGAGGTGAGCGCGTTGGGCTCGGTGGTGACGATGGTGCAGCTGACCAGCGGGCTGTCGGTGCCGGGCGGCTTCCACTTGGCGTAGAGCCCGGCCATCGCGAAGGGGAGCCGGTCGATGCGGCGGATGTGGTACGGCTGCTTCACGCCGTCCTCGGTGCGCCACTCGTAGAAGCCGTCGGCGACGACGAGCATGCGGCGGTGCTTGAAGCTGTCCTTGAACGCCGGCTTGGTCGCGATGGTCTCGGCGCGGGCATTGATCATGCGCACGCCGATCTTCGGGTCCTTGGCCCAGAAGGGGATCAGTCCCCAGCGGAACTCCCACATCAGCCGTGAGCCGTCCTTGCCCTGCACCACGCCCGGCACGGGGTCCGTCGGAGCGATGTTGTAGAGCGGGTGCATGCCGTCGGGCACGGTGACCGCGAACACGTCAGCGATGGTGCCGGCGGTGGCCTGGATGGTGTAGCGAGCGCACATGCCCCATCCTACTTGGCAGAGGGAGGCCGCGTGGAGCGAGGCGCGCACATCGAGGGGCACTATCGCTACCGGCTGTGGCGGCGCTGGGAGGAGGGGCCCGAGGTCGTGTTCGTGCTCCTCAATCCGAGTACGGCGGATGGTGCGGTCGACGACCCGACGCTGCGACGGTGCATCGGCTTCGCGCGCCGGTGGGGCATGGGAGGTCTCCAGGTGGTCAACCTGTTCGCGCTGCGGGCGACGGATCCGCGGGCCCTTCGCGAGGCCGGCGACCCCGTGGGCCCGCTGAACGACCAGGTGTTGCACGAGGTCGCTGGGAACGCGGCGCGGGTGGTGTACGGGTGGGGCAACCACGGCGTGCTCTTCGGACGCGGAGAAGCGGTGTGGCGGTCGCTCGGGTCCGGGCAGTGCTTCGGCCTGACGGCGGTCGGACAGCCTCGTCATCCCCTGTACGTTCGCGGTGACGCGTCGCTGGTCCCGGCGACGCCCCCGAAGCGGGAAGGACCGTGACGCCTTTGGAGGCGCTGTGTCCTGGTTGGTGCTCACCCTGATGGGGTGCAACCCGCTCGTGGATGACGACGGGGACGGCTATCTCGGCCATGCCGTGGACGTACACAGGCGTGCCCACGGCCCTGCGACGCGACAGCACCGGCTGCGCGACCCCATAGCGGTCCCAGCTCCCGACGATGCGGCGACGGACGGGGTCGTGTCCCGCGCCGAGGCCGAGTCGAAGATGGTGGAGGCGGCGGGAGTCGAATGCTGGTCCCGTCCTAGACGAAAACCCTGGTCTTGGCGACATCCTGCCGGTCGAAGGGGCTTTCTAGAGGTTCTCGCCGTCTCCCGTTCAGTCTGAGGAGTGCCCCGGAGTGCCGGGAGTTGGTTTCAGTCTGGGCAAGATTTGGGCATGCCGACCTACAACTCGGAGACGTCGCGCCAGATTGCGTCGATCTTCTTCTGCTGCTCCGTGTCAGCGTGGCGCCTGTTGAGCAGCGCCAGCGGGTCTTTCAGGTGCAGGAGTGTTGCCGTTCTACCCTGACTGGGCTTGTCGACCGAGATCAGACGGTTGTGGTGCTCAAGCACCTTGCGCACTGCAGGCCAGTGCGGGCTGCCAAACGATGGCTCGAACTCCGAGTCCGTGGGGTCGAGGTAGTACTGCCGCAGCCATCGCCGCGTCAGCGATTCCAGTACGGCCTCTGCCTCCGACAACGCCCTCGGCTCGTCGCCGCCCGGGGCGGATCGAATGGCCGACAGACGCTCCCGCACCCGTGCTGGGTCAAAAACCGTCTGAAGGCGGTTTGCCGTGTACGTCTCCAGGGAGCTGATGTCAGCCCGGAAGCCCCCGCCAAGACTGGTTGCACTGCTCACGCGAAGACGCTGGATGACGCTCTCTTGGACAACCATGTTCGCGGCCATGGAGTCCGAGAGATCCAGAAAGCCGAAGCTACACCGCTCCAGGTGAAGCGGAGGGAGAACGACACCCGCCAAGCTCACGCTGCCTAGAAAGAGGTCTGCCGCGCGCAGCTCGTCTGCGTCACTGGGGAGAGTGCGGATCAGGGCAAACGCCAAAGCCGCAGCGTTCAGCGCCAGGGGCTCCGAAGGCGAGCCGCCAGACGCCAAGCCGAAGAGTGCCTGGACGCCATCTACGGGAATCCGCTCGGAAGGAGAGGCGTCCGAGACCGCCAAGACAGCCTCCGATAGGTCAAGCCCGAAGACCCCCATCGAAAGCAGCCTCTCCAACTCACCCACATCACCGCGGCGAAGTACCGAGAGGAGTTGTTCCGCGATGAAATAGTCGCTGACGATCTGGTGCGGGAAGCCGCGCTGGCCACGTCCGCCACCGTCGGGGGCGTCCAGGAACGCCACCGCACCTGCCCGATGCACCAGTTGGCGCCGCCGCTCTTCTGGGACTCCCTCCTCTTCGAGCACTGCATCCAGGTAGAACTGGACCACATCGAGCTCGAGGACATCACGCTCCTGGGAGAGCATCTCGGAGGCCAGCTCCCAGAAGAACCTCCTGAGGATGGCTGGCCCCGCCGGATCGCTGCCAAACAGGAGGTTGGACTCTCGCCGAAGGAAGGCGTTCACGACGAACTGGACGAGGTGGTCAGGATTGGGCTCCTCCTCGTCCTGGAGGGCAGTCGCGTAGCGCTCAAGGAAGAACGGACGCAGCAGCGACGTACCTGGAAGGCCCAAGAAGTCGGCAATCTCCGGAAACGACGACTTGTCGATCCCACGAGTAGCGAACAACGCCAGCGCTTCCTGCTCGGTCCACGGTTGCAGGCGAAGAAAGTCAAACTCGAGCTTACCGCGCCAGATCGGGCTCGGCCGCTGTGCCCGTTGTACGAACTCCTGCTCGGAGAAGAACGTGTCCCGCGCAGACAACACCAGAACGCCGCCGCCAGACACAGCCTCAAGCAGGTCAGACAGCGAGTCCCAGGCGGTGTCGTAGCCATCCTGGTTCACCAGCTCATCGAACCCGTCCACCACCAGGTTGACGAGTCCGTGCCTGACCAGAACAGGCACCTCCGGGTAGTACAGGTCAACCCTCAGGTCTTGGAGCGTCCCTGCGATTGCATCGTCGAGGCGGGACAACCGCCGGCCCTTGCTACTCACGATGAGCGTGAGTCGAGTTCCCGAGCGAGCCTGCCAAGACCTCGCATCCTCAAGTGCAATCCTCCGGCAGAGCGTCGTCTTGCCCATGCCAGCCGGTCCATCGACCACTAGGATCCGTGTCGTCCCTGGCAGGAGTTGCGATCCGCGACGGAACGCATCGACGGAGTCCGAGAGATGGCCACCCACCACGGCTGGTCCCGCGATCCAGTCGCCTCCAAGCCCCATCGATTCGTACACGCGGACCTGCACTTGTGCGAGCTGGTCGAGGTTGGCCATCTTTCTGGAAGCCAAGAAGCTGGCCAACGACAGCTTGGCTCCGTCCGACTTCTTGATGGTGATGGCGCCATCGGACCAGGTGGCGGACCCAGCGGATTCTGCGCCTCGGCGCACGAAGCGGAAGCGACACGACGTTGGTGAGGTCTCTACGATGCTGACTTCCGTTGCCGGGTCTGCAAACGGCGCCAACGCGAGCTGAAGGGTCTTGATGAGGTCCATGTTCACCGTGTCAATCGCAGGGGATTAGGAGATCAGCGGTGTGGCGCATACACCGGTTTGAGGCTCGGGTCCGCATGATTCGGCAGGTCAAGCCCCAGTGATTGGCGACAACCACGGGTGGGATCAGGTCATCGTCCTCGCCAAACACGATGAACTCTGTCACGCGTGCGCCCGCACTCCTGCGGGCCAAGTGAAGGAGGTCCGCGGCTATGGCCGAGTCCACCATCTTCTGCTCTGGACGCCCGTCATCGTCTCGGATCCGGAGCGTGTCTCGAAGGAGAGCTCGAGGCCCACCGCATGCGAGCCTGTCGCCAACCACGGGTGGAGTCACCAACACGCGCCCAGCCTCGTAGCTGGACTTCCTCAGCCGCAGACCGGTGAGGTCGCGGAGATCCTGAGTAGGCTCATTGCCTCGGTGCCAGCCGTGGTAGACGCGAACATTCACCCGCACTCGGTCCTTCGAGTGCTTCGTGAAGCCCTTCGCCAGTACCTTCAGCACGGCGTCGACCTGCGCTGCCACTCCCTGCCTATGAACGCGCTCTCTCGCAATCGGGTCGAGCCAGGGGCAGCGGCGAGCAGAGTCCCAGTCTATAAGGGCGTAGGCCTCCCGTAGGCGAACGCTCACAGCAGCACACGATGGCAGGGCGGTGAGCATTTGCAGGTCTCCGGGGCCGGGCTCCACCGGCATCCTGCTGTCGGACCTGCTGTGGCCATCAGTACTCCCAGTCCTCGTGAGCCAGCGGCCTGCGCTTCAGCCCGTCGCGGACACTCTTCCACGCGCGAAGGTACAGGTCCATCCCAGGCGACTCTCATGTCGGCTGCCTGGAATGCGGAAGCGCCTGCCACTCGACCACGACCGATGAGCATGCCCTCCGCTCCGGCCCTCACACCGCCCGATGCTCCGCCTCCCACCGCTCCAGCATCGCCTTCCGTTCGGCCCAGTCCGGCATCGTCCGCGCCAGCGTCGCCCAGAACTCCTCGGAGTGGTTTCGGTGCACCAGGTGCGCGAGCTCGTGGGCCACCACGTACTCCATCGCCGCGGACGGAGCCTGGGCCAGCCGCCAGTGGACGCGCACATAGCCATCCCGGCCGAGCGATCCCCACCGGCTCTTGGCCTCTGACAGACGGTACCCCGCGGGCTGCACCCCGAGGCTCTTCTCGTGCCGAGTGCCGAACCGCTTCGTGTCACGAAGCGCCCGTTCACGAAGCCAACCGTCGAACGCCTGCCGGATCGCCTCGAGCTTATCGACCCCCTCGAGCTCTGTTGGCACCGCGACAAGGAACTTCGAACGGCACTGGATCTCGACCTGTGCGACCTCCGCCGAGGAGACCTCGAGCATCAGCCACCGTCCCCGGTACTGCAGCTTCGCCCCTGACGCGTACTTCTGCGTCAGCAGCTTCCGGTGCTGCTCGGCCACCTCTCGTGAGGCGTCGAACATCCACCGCCGCTTGCGGTCCACGAAGGCATAGATGCCGTCGGCACCCTCCAACGGGGTCCCGGCCGGAGCCACCACTTCCACGCCCGCCGGCGTGACGACGATACGCTTCCGACCGGCGTTCTGGCTGAACCGGACCTCGTAAGGGATGGTGGTGTCGCCGACCTGCAGAGAGTGCATCTAGAACCCGGGGGTGCCTACTTGTACTTGACCTTGACCACGACGTCGTTCGAGGAGTCCCCCTCGACGGAGACCTCCGCATCGGACACGCCGCCTTTCAAACGCGCTCCGGTTTCCTTCGAGACCCGAATCTCCATCTCGTCCACGCCGTTCTTGCGTCCGGCCTCGATCAGCTTCTCCGCCTGCCTCAGTTCCTTGGTCGGGTCGACCTGTGCATTGATTCGACGGGCCAACGCGCCAAAGAGCCCCCCGACGAGGATGTCGGTGAGATCAACTTCTTGAAGCCAGTCGCTCGCGGAGGCAAGTCCCGTGGCGTTTGTCAGGTTAAAGCTCTTCTTCATTTCGAGTTTCTCCGAGCACACGTCCGTCATGGCTTGCTGTAGTGAAGCACCGCGTAGTGCTCAACGGCCAGAGGGATGTCCTTCTGCCACCCGGGCAGGCCCAGCTTTCGGACGAGGCGGCGGACCTCGCCGCGCAGCTCCTTCTTGAGCTGAGCCTTGTCCTGCCAGTGCGGCGGTGCCTTCTCATCCGAGGCGTACAGCTCGTGGATCGCCTTCGCAACCTCCTGCATCGCTGTCAGCGCTCGCACGGAGGTCGAGCCAGCGCCAGGCGTAGGAGCCCCGCCGTCTGTCGAGCCGTACCCCGGTGCTGGCGGATTGGTCATTGGGGGCTGTACCGGTGGGTTGGTCCCCCCGTACCCGGGTCCTGGAGGCGTGGACACCGTGAGCGGTTCCGGGGGCTCCGTCGAGCCATACCCGGGCGCTGGCGGGTTGGTCAGCGCCGGAACCTCCAGGGTCTGGAACTTCTCGAGGATGGCGTGGATGGAGAACGCCTTCTCGTTGAGCCCAGTGCCCTGATGAGCCTGGTCCTCCGCAGCCACGCCCTCGGCCACCTTCTTGGCGAAGTCCAGCGTCTCCTGGGCCTCCAGAAGCCCCGCGTTGAACTTGTCGATCAGCTCCTTGATGCGGTCGGAGAACCGTTCGTACCGGGCGGGGTTCTTGGCGGCGCGCTCGGCAGTCTCCTTCTTGAGTTCGGAGAGCTTCCGGACCGCCGCTTCCTTGATGTCGCTGGGGTTGTCAAAGTCATCCCAGAACGCGGGGTTGGTCAGGCTGCGGAGCTTGCACACGGTCTTGAGGCCCGTGACCTCCAGGTGCTCGTCGAGCATCTCGCGGACCTTCTCGCTGTACTTCTTCCAGTCCGTCTCCTCGACGTTCTCGAAGTGCAGCTTGCCGTAGGGGATGCAGGCCCCGATGAACTTGAGGTCGGTCTGGTACGGCAGCACGCGCGGGTCGGGCGTCAACGCCTGGTACGCCTTGAGGAAGGCGTCGGCCTTGGACCGGAAGATGTACCAGCGGTCCTCGGTGCCCAGGTGGGCGATGACCGCCTTCACGTCGACCTTGGGGTCGCCCGTTTGAACGACCTGTTTGATGAGGTCCATGACCTCACGGTGGGCGACCTTGAGCTGGTCGGCCAGCTCGTCCTGGTTCCGCATCGCGGTCGCCACGTCCTCCTGGCGGTAGGCGGACAGGGCCTCGGAGAGCTTCTTGGACACGCCGATGTAGTCGACGATCAGCCCATGGTCCTTGGCGGTGCCGTAGCGGCGGTTGGTGCGGGCGATGGCTTGCAGCAGGTTGTGGTCGGTGAGCGGGTTGTCCAGGTACATCGCCTGCTCGATGGGGGCGTCGAAGCCGGTCAGGAGCTTGTTGCAGACGATGAGGAAGGCCAGGTCGCTGTCCGGGTCCTGGAAGTCGGCGATGGCGTCCTTGGTGCCCTGCTCGTCGAGCTGGAACGCCACCAGCTCGGGGTGCTTCTCCTGGTCGTGCTGCCCTGGGCTGTAGACGCACTTCGACATGGCGGAGGCACGGGCACGGGCCTCGTCCTCGGGGAGCTTCTCGGACTTCACCAGGGTGTTGGTGATGACCTCGTCGAGAGCCTTCTTGTAGGCAACGCAGGCGAGCCGGTCGATGGCGACGATCTGGGCCTTGAAGCCGTCGGGATGGACGTGCTTGCGGAAGTGCGTCCACAGGTCGAGGGCGATGAGCTGGATGCGGGGCTCGAAGCGGGCGAGGTCTCCCTTGGTGACGCCACGACGCTTCAGCTCCTCGATCTTGTCCTCGGGCTCGTCGCTGAACCACTGGTCGAAGACGACATCCAGCTCCTTGTCGTGGAGGTGCCAGTTGGTCATCCGGCCCTGGTAGAAGATGGGCACGGTGGCCCCGTCTGCGACGGCGTCGTCGATGCCGTACTTGTCGAGGTACCGCTCGCCCTTGGCCCCGAAGTTGGCGAAGGTGTCGTGGTCGTTCTTCTTCACCGGGGTGCCGGTGAACCCGAAGCGGACCGCCTTGGGCAAGATGGCCCGCAGGTAGGCCCCGAGGTCCTTCTCCTGGGTGCGGTGGCACTCGTCCACCATCAGGATCCAGTTCTCCGAGCCCTCGACCTCCAGCTCGCGGAGGGCGGCCATGCGGTGGGCGTGGACGTTGGACTTGAGTCGCTCGTCTTCCCAGTGGAACTTGAAGATGGTGGACAGCACGGTCCGGCCCGAGACGCCGGGCACGATGGTCTGCTGGAGCTTGCCGATGCTGTCGGCGTCCACCGGGTTGGGGAGACCACAGGCGACGAAGGTGGCACTGATCTGGTCGTGCAGGTCGATGCGGTCGGTGATGACGAGCAGGTTGGGGTTCTGGAGCCTGTCGCTCTCGATGCCCCGGTGGAACTTGAGCTTGAGGGCGGCGAACACCATCGTCAGGCTCTTGCCCGAGCCCTGGGTGTGCCAGACGAGCCCGGCCTGGTGCTCCCCGTCGATGACCCGCTGGACCATCTTGTTGACGGCCCGGTACTGCTGGTAGCGGCAGACCTTCTTGATGGTCTTTCCGTCGCGGGTCTCGAACACGATGAAGTGGGCCAGGATGTCGAGCAGCCGCGAGGGCTCCAGCAGGCTGTAGAGGCCCTTCTCGGTCTCGTCGGAGAACTCATCGGGCGACCGGGGCCACGGGTCCCGCCAGCGGCTCCAGAACTCGCTGGGGGCGCCGG
Source organism: Deltaproteobacteria bacterium (assembly GCA_006226595.1). Lineage (GTDB taxonomy): Bacteria > Myxococcota_A > UBA796 > UBA796 > M1803. Next base: position 19,139 of record SBGP01000009.1, on the reverse strand, counting down.
TGGCCCCGTAGAGGAAGGTGATGTCGTTGGTGGCGATGTTGAACAGGTTCGCCGCGAACAGCCGAGGCACGTCGGCCTCGTACATGCGGATCTGGTCGATGGCGTCGAAGCTATTCTGGCTTGGGTTCACCGGGCTCTTGGCCTCGATGACCACCACGGGGATGCCGTTGAGGTAGACCACAACGTCGGGCTTGCGGACAACCTCGCCCTGGACGCGGAGCTGGCTGGTGACGGCCCAGTCGTTGTTCTCGGGGTTCTCGAAGTCCACCAGGCGGATGGTCCGGTGGGTCTCCTCGCCGGGGACCTTGCGGGAGTAGTTGCCCCGCAGGATGTCTACCCACCGCTCGTTGTCCGAGAGCCCGGCCAGCTCGTTGTAGATGGCGTTGGCGGTGGACTCGTCGAGGTCGTTGAGGTCACAAAGGGCCTTCACCACCAGGGGCTTGAACAGGACCTCGTTCTCGCGGGAGCGGAGGCTCGGGTGCTGGTAGGGACCGATGACGCGGTAGCCCATGCCTTCCATGAACAAGAGGATGGGCTTCTCCACGAGGGTCAGCTCGTTGGGCGTGGTCACACCGACACCCTGACCTTGCCGGTGAGGAGGTCTTGGAGGAGACCGGCCTTCACCTTCTGGAGTTCGTTCAGCTTCTCCTGGTGACCGCTCTCGACGGTGCCCACCGACCTCATGATGCGAGCGATCTGCCTCTGTTCGGGAAGCGGTGCCACAGGGATAGGGAGCGTTCTGATGTCGCCGACTCGAACGTGGCCGACTGTGGAGCCACCCGCCAAGATCAACAGATGGCCTTGAACCGCAGGCGACAAGAGTGCAGCCAGCATGAACTCGTTGTCCAGCTTGGCTGGGTCGGGCCTGTACATCATCATGCGTTGCCCAAGGCAGGCGGGACCGATCTCTGATGGCAACAGTGCCACTTCTCCAACGGGAGCCTCGCGGGTGATCAGTACATCGCCGGGTTGGGGACGACCGCGTTGGGTCCAGACCTCGTAGCTGTCCTCGTCGGTGAACTTGAGCCCGGCAGTGACGAAGCGTCCGTTCCTGACGTTGGGCGTCCGCACGACGGCGAAGCCCGTCTCCGTCTCTGGGGGCGTCCGGTTCTTGCAGTCGATGACGGCTTCGCAGACTTCATTGGCTGGCCGAAGCGACCACGTCTCGGGGATCTTGCCCAGCTTCGTCTGCTTGAACCGCGTGTGCCCGATGCCTCGGGTCAGCAGGTCCTGGAGCAGCCCTTCCTTCACCCGCCGGGTCTGCTCAATGACCGCCTGGGTCGCCTGGATGGCCTCGTCCACGGAGGAGAGGATGGCAGCGATCTTCTTCTGCTCGGGGAGGGGTGGGACCGAGAGCGGGAGCTTCTCCAGGTTGTGCGTGTAGATGTGCATCACAGAGCTTCCCTGACCCGTTCGGCTCTTGTGCCGAACTGCGTCCGGGCCGTTCGATGCGTACCCGACAAACAGTGGGTCCAGGTCCCGACCAGGGCGGAAGATGATGATGTCGCCGCTGCCGTAGGCGGGCTCCGGTCCGAGGAAGGCCGCAGACTTTCCAATCTCTTCGAGGGTCTCGCCCGATCCGGCGAACAGCACGTCTCCGACGCGAAGTCGGGTGTACTTCTTCTCGGCGACCTCGGACGGCACGAAGGAGTGGAAGCCACGAATGACATCGTCATGCTTGGTGTACAGCTCGCCGTACCGAACGACTGGGACTCCGTCTTCAGACTCGTCCTTCTTGGGACCGCCCTTGCTCTTGACGAACTTGCCCAGCTTTCGCAGTGGCTGGGTCTGCCAACCGCTGGGAACCTCACTCGGCATAGCCAAGCTCCTTCAAGAACCCGACCATCCGGCCTTCTGCCTCGTCCCGCTTCGCCATCAGCTCCTGGAGCGTCGCCACCTCGGCCTTCACGTCGATGGGCGGCGGCGGCGGGTCCGTCTGCACGTAGCGGGTGAGGTTGAGGTTGAAGTCGTTGTCCTCGATCTCGTCGAGACCGACCACCCGGCAGAACAGCTCCTCGTCCGTGAAGTCGTGGACCGCCTGGGCGAGCTTGGCGACGTGCTCGTCACCCAGGTGGTTCTGGTTCTTGCCCTCGATGAAGTCCTTGTCGCCGTTGACGATGAGGACCTTGGCCTTCCGGTCGGCGGGCTTGTCGCGGTGGATGAACAGCACCGCTGCCGGGATACCCGTGCCGTAGAACAGGTTCGGCCCGAGACCGACCACGGCTTCGATGAGGTCGTCCTTGAGCAGCCCCTCCCGGATCTTGCCCTCGGCTCCACCCCGGAACAGCACGCCGTGGGGCACGACCACCGCCATCCGCCCGCCGGACTTCACCGAGGCCACCATGTGCTGGACGAAGGCGAGGTCACCGTAGGACTTGGGCGGGCAGCCGTAGGTGTCGCGGGAGAAGGGGTCGCCCTTGCTCCACACCTTGTGCCCCCAGGACTTCAGCGAGAACGGCGGGTTGGCGAGCACCAGGTCGAACCGCTTCACGGTCTTGTCGCTGGCGAGGTGCTTGGGGTCGGCCAGGGTGTCGCCCCGCTCGATGAAGGCGTCGTCGATGTCGTGCAGGAACAGCGACATCTTGCAGATGGCCCAGGTGTTGAGGTTCTTCTCCTGGCCGTACAGGGTGAGCGACTTGGGGTTGAGCCCGTTCCGCTCCATGAAGTGGGTAGCCTCCAGCAACATGCCGCCCGAGCCGCAGGTGGGGTCGTAGACCGTCATGCCCTCCTCGGGCTGGAGGATCTCGACCATCAGCTTCACGACCTGCTTGGGCGTGTAGAACTCGCCGCCCTTCTTGCCCGCGTCGTCGGCGAACTGGGCGATGAGGTACTCGTAGGCGTCGCCGAGCATGGTGGAGGGCACGTCGGCCTTGCGCATCCCGTGCTTCTCGAAGTGCTGGAGCAGGGCGTCGAGCAGGTGGTCGGGGAACCGCTGCCGGTTGGCGAAGTCCACGTCCTGGAACACGCCCTTGAGCCTGGGGTTGGCGTCCTCGATGGCCCGGAAGGCCGTGTTCAGCTCGGTGCCGATGTCGGTGCTGTGCTTGCGGACATCGGCCCAGAAGGTGCCGTCGGGGATGTGGAAGCGGTGCTCCTCGGGGTCGCGGGCCAGCTCGTCGTCGTCGTATTCGTCGAGGCGCTCCTCGTACTCCTCCAGCCACACGTCGTTGAGCCGCTTGTAGAAGAGCAGGCCGAAGATGTAGTGCTTGTAGTCGCTGGAGTCGATGGAGCCCCGGAGGATGTCGGCGGCACCCCAGAGGTGTCGTTCGAGTTCGGGGAGGGTGAGTTGGGGCATGGTTCCTAGGTGTCCTCGGCAGCGGGGCCGATGAGTGAAGGGTCGGTCCAAGATGATGGCACAACGCCCACGAGCGGCCGTTCTCCGGGGGCACAGGGCCGCAGTGAATGGCTCGGCGAGAAGCCGCGATGCCAAGGTCCCGTACCTGTGCGAAGGCGCTGGAGGACGGCGTCGTCTGCTTCAAGATGCAGACGCAGCTGCCACCACGCTGGGAGCCCATGGGGAGTAGTCACCCACACCCCCGCGTAGACGTGGAGGTCAAAGCTCCGGGGGGTGGCGTCGAGCGCACGGCGCAGCCAGGTCTGGGCGGTGCCTCGTGGCTGACTGTCCTGGAATGGGCTCATGTCGGAGGATGGTTTCGCCTCCACGAACTCGTAGTAGCTGATGGCTGGTGTTTCCCAGGAGTGCCCCGCCGTCTCCTCCACAGACCGGATCCAGCTTCGGAGCTGGTGGTGCTCGGTGAGGGTTTGCGTGTCCGAGTTCTCGCGCGGTGCCCCTGGAAACACGACCCCGACCCTGGAACGCTCCACCCAGGTCAGCCCCACATTCTTCAGCTGGACGCCCAGTTTCAAGTAGAGACGGTCCTCCTCCGGCTCGATGCGGATCTCCGCGTCACGGTAGTAGGTCACCACCTCAAGACTGGGTCTGGTCTGCCTACCGAGCAGCAGGTCCGCCTTCAGGTATGGCGGCATCCAGTGAAACCCGTCTCCAAAGCGGAGGTAGTACCCGGTGCCCTTCTTCTTGACCGTCACCGGCACGAGGCCTGGCGCACGCGCAACGGCCACGATGAGCACCAGGTGACCGTCAACCTCGACGGTTTCGACGCGAGGGGCGGGCTGGAGGAAGGGGCGCTGGTCGGCCAGAGCGCTGGCCACCCAGGCCCGATACCCGTTGGGCGGGGGCTTGGGGCAGCCTGCCAGACTCCACGGTCTGTACTTGCCGCCCTCGGCTGCGGCTGGGTCGGCAACCCCGATGATCACCACGCCGCCGTCCCCGTTGGCAAAGCCCGTGACGTACTCGCGGATGGCGTCGGTGTTGTGTCCGCCGCGATCGTTCTCGAGGGCCTCGCCGACCTTCCAGTCGAAGAGGTAGTCCTCCTTGAGCTGCTGCTGAATGAGGGCGCGCACCAAGTCGGCGTCGGGCTGTAGGCCGCCAAGAAGCGCGTCGCGCAGCGTTCTGGTGGTCCACCGTTCCTTCGCCATTCGCACTCCGGTCACTACGATCAACCAGCGCTGCAAGCATACCCGCCGTGCCGTTTCGCTCCACTGCCCCGTCGTGGTGTGGATTGTCGTCTGGCGAACCTGGACGCGGGTATGTCCCCCGCAGCCGCCAATTGTCGCCTGGCATCGTGAACCTGTGCAGTCAGCGGATCGTCGGGCGTATTGCCAGGATCGCAGCACGCTCGCGGGGCAAAGTCCGACGGAACTCCGACAGATTCCGCCGGACCGGCTCCGTCTAGTACTCCTCGCCGAACCACCGGTAGAGCTTCGCGGTGTTGGTCGGCGAGCCGTCCGCGCCGCGGGGCGACCCGAGCGACCCGTCCCTGGGGTGCACGAAGACCTCCCAGGCTTCCTTTGGCTCACGGACGTACACGACGCTGCCGAGGGTTACCTGACCGCTGTAGCCGGGGGTGTACGGGAGCATCAGGACGTCCCCGCTCCCGTTCTTCAGCTGGACGACAATTCCCCGCTGACCCAGCGCCTCGGCCAGGGCGGCGTTGCCCGACAGCGCCGCCTCCCGCCACGGGCCCGTCGCGACCCAGGCGTTCACCTCAGTGGCGAGCAGGAAGCCGCGGCGGTGGTCGAGTGCCTTGACGCCCATCCCCACCGGGACCAGGCCGAGGCCGTCCGCGGGGAGGTCCACGACCTCTTCGACGGTGACGAGGGTGCCGCCGTGGCCGTAGTCGACGGCGACGGCGAGTCCCTTGGACTCGGTGAAGGCGGCCATGCGGGAGTTCAGGGCGCGTTCATGGGCTTGCAGGGCCTCGACGTTGGCCGTCGAGAACCCCTTCACGGCAAGACTCACACGGGGCCCAGCTTGGACGGCGGCGGGCGCATCCGGCTGTTGGGCCTGGGCCGGCTGCATCAGCAGCAGGGCGGTGAGGATGAGGGTCATGCTTCCTCCTCTGGGGTGGCGTAGAAGGTCTCCTCGCAGGCCGGGCAGACGGCGTTATCGGACCCGGGCATGCAGCCGAGCGCCTCGACCTCCCCAAGCGAGAGCCGGAAGCTCGCGTCGGCGGTGGGCAATCCCCACACAACGCCTCGTGACTGAACGCGTGCACCGCAGGATGGACACCGCTGGACCCGGAAGTCGAAGCAGCGGTCGACCTGCGGGGCCTCACGTCCGCGTTCCCGAATGTAGTCGAGGTCCGGGTAGAGCGTGCAGCCCACCAGCGCCTCGCCCGCCCGCACGACGTAGGGCCGCGTGTGCAGCGTTGGAGGTCTCGTAGGGCGGTCCTCCCGCGTGACGCGGAAGCCAGCCTTCTCGAAAGTCTCGCGCAGCAGCTCGGCGCTCCGCTCGCCGCCGTCCGAGTCCTCGGGCCAGAGCCAGACGACAATTGAGCCGTTCTCGACGTGTGGGCGGTCGCCCCACCACACAGACCAGCTCTCGGCGGGGAGGTCCCCGTCATCGTAGATGCCGTGCTCGAGCTGGGCCGCGCGAGTCAGGGCAGTGTCGAAGGCCCTGCGTGCCTGGTCATCTGTGCGACATCGCTGCGCGGGGCCGCGTACCTCGAGCTTTCGGGAGGAGGCTGGGTGGGGCAGCCGCACCGTCCGCTTCTGCATGCGGGCGCTCACTTCGCCGCCAATGCGGGAACCGCGTCGCCGAGGGTCGCGATGGCCTCGAAGGCCAGGCTCGCCGTGGGGTGGGAGTACTTGGCGGTGGTGCTGACCTCCGAGTGGCCCAGCAGACCCTGGACCACCTGGAGCGCGATACCTCTCGCGGTCAGCTGGCTCGCAAAGGAGTGGCGCAGGTCGTGGAAACGAAGCTCCGGGCGCCCGATGGCGGCCTTGGCCCTCCGCATCGGATTCTTGAGCACGTTGCCCGTGAGCTGTTGGCCGGAGGTGCTGGTGAACACGAGGTCGCCGGGCTGACCGCGCAGGGGGTGTAGGACGGCGGCGAGTTCGGGGTGAATCCCCACATGGCGGACCCGGTTGCCCTTCGTCGAGGTGGTCACCCCGTGGCTGCGGCTGTGGCGCACCTCGATGTAGGGCTGCGCCGCGTCCAGCCGAACGTTCTGCCAGCGGAGTGCGATCAGCTCGCCCTGCCGCATCCCGGTCCGGAGGGCGGCGAGAAACACCGGATAGTAGTGCGGGTCCTGGGCCCTGATGGCGGCGAGGAACCCGACCGAGGTCTCGGCGTCGATCCAGTTGAACCCGGTCTGTTCGACCTTCAGACGCTTCTTCTTCGTCGGGTTCTCCGCGACCCAGCCCCGCTCGTGCGCGAAGGCGAACACGCTGGAGAGCACCGAGAGGTGGTTGTTGACCGACTTCTTGGACAGGCCCGCACGGCGCTTCGAGCCCATGTACGTGTCCACTTCCGCCTTGCCGATGCCCCGGATGTCCGTGGACGCGAAGTACGGCTTGAGGTGGACCCGCAGGATCTGCTCGTGACTGCGGATGGTCGTGCCCTTCAGGCGTACCAGCACGTACTGCTCGTAGTAGTCGTCGGCGACCTGGGTGAAGGGACGCGCGTCGGCGCGGGTACGACGCCCGCGCTCGATGGTGTCGACGAAGGCGATGGGGTCTCGCTGCATCTCGTGGTAGAGCGCGCGGGCCTTGCGCTGCGCCTCGGCCTTGCCCACGCCGCGACCGGCGCTGCGGCGGAACCGCTGCGGGAGTCCGTGCTCGTCGCGGTAGTGAAAGTCGATGATCCAGGAGTTGGACTTCGGGGTCTGGTAGACCTTCCAGGGGTTGGCCATGGTGCTGTCCTCGGGGTGAGCGCCGCCCCTCGCGCACGCCGATGGCGAGCACGCTGGACGACAATTGGGTGGGCGATGTGGCCTCGCCCAGGGGCGAGGTCAGCGGGAGCGGTGGAACGCGAGCGCGGGTCGCTGCTGGAGCGCGGCCTCGGCCTGCTGCCGGGCGTCAAGCCAGGCCTCGATGGCCGAGGGCCTGAAGCGCAGGCAGCGGTCTCCCAGGCGCAGAGCGGGCAGCTCGTGATTGCGAACGAGGTCGTAGACCGTGCGCGTCTTCACGCGGAGGATCTGGGCGACCTCTTCGGCCGTGAGAAGTTCGAGTCGCGGGCTCATACGGTGCTCCCTGTTGGGTTCACTCGGTAGGTACCCGCGGACTTCCCAGCGTTGTGTTTTGGTCTCCCGGTTCGCCTACTAGGAGAAACGGCTTTGGGTCCAGACGACAATTTAAGTTCGGATTTTCTTGAGAAAGTTCGCGCGCGCGTCCGTGAAGGCAGGAGTGGCCCACCTCCATGGGGTTGCGTCGGGGACGCTGCTTCACCGTTGGAGACCCGAACTTCCGGTGGGCTGGCAGACGACAATTCGGCGACCGGTTCTAGGTCCACAGAGGCGACAATTGGGCGCACTGCATCACCCCGGTCGTCGCGGGTTCGGGCAGGCGACAACGCGTACTAGGAGAAACGGCCTTTCGTCCAGACGACAATTCGGCGACCGCTGTTCTGTCCGAGCACGCCTGGGCGGACCTCGATCAGGCGTCCCTGTCCGTGACGACACAGGCGATGTCTCAACCAGTACAGGGCGAGGTGCCACCCTCGAATCAAGTGGTCCCTCACGTCGAAGACCGGGAGTGCGTCTGAAGCCCTATCAAGCAGCTGGTCGAAGTCAGCAAGCGCGGCTGACGACTCGCGGGACAGCTGCTTCCGCACAAAGGCGACACCATCGCGGCGGGCGAGCATCAGCAGCGCGCGTTCGGCCACCGTAGCCGCTGACAGCTGGGAGGCGTGAAGCCGGATTCCCGACAGGTGCTGCGCCCCAAACTCCTCCAGCTCCCCGCTCCACAGACAGATGGGCGTCTTCGGACGCAGCTCCAGCTCAACCCGAACAATCGGGTGCGCGGACGCCAAACCGTGCTTCGCAACAGCGTCATAGCACCGCAGGAGGGCCCCGGAGGCTCGACTCCCGACGTACAGCGTCTCCGCCCCGGCCGCCCCTTCCAGGTACCGGTATCGTCGTGCCCGAGTGCGGCTGACGAAGAACGATCCGATCGGCATGCCGATGTCCACGAACGGGTCCATTCGGACAACGGCGATGCCCGGTCCACCCGGCCTGGGATAACCGCGACGCGCCGCGACCTGGAGCTGACGAACGAAGTCCAGGTGCCCGGGGAGACCCGGGTGGAACTGCACGCGGCACCAGAACGTGGCCCGGCGGCTGAACGGCTTCCAGGCGACAATCAGGCTGCCCCCAGAGCAGATGCCCGCGGCCTCGACGCGGAACAGTTCGAGCTGGTGCTCGCAGCCCGCCTTGATGTCTCTCCCTGTACCGAAGCTCCGTGCCGCCCGGATGACCGCCTCGACACGAGGCTGATTCTCGGTGGGGACCTCCAGGTTGAGCACCACGGTGTCCAGCCAGGACGGTACCGTGAGTAGTCGCTGGATGGTCTTGGGCGGGTGAGCCGTCCCATCGCTGGACCGAACCAACCCGGGTCGGAGGTCAGCAGCCTCTTCCCTCGTGAGTCGAAGCCCTAGTGTTACCAGCACGTCCCGCGCTCGTAGGTCGTGCCACTGGCCTCGCTCATCGAGCGCCTCTCGGAGCTTCCGCGCGTTCGCCCCCGTGAGGGCGTTGGTTCCGTTCAGTTGGTTCCGCAGGGTGCGGCCGTGAACTCCGATGCATCGCGCCATCGCGGTCACGGACAGCCGGCGTGCCCCCAACTCCGCACGCACGTAGGCTACGTCTTCCAGCATGTAGGCCATGTCGATCTCCAGCCCCGAAGACGACAATTCCGGGATGGAATCGTGATCTCGGGCGACCGGTAGATACCCGCGCCGTCGCGCCCGTTGCGTAGGCGACAATGAGTGGCTCCACGGACCCAAAGAAGACGACAATTCGCCAGCTCGACCGATGCTTCGGAGGCGACAATTGGCTGCCCCGCGGAGCCCGTGCGAAGACGACAATTCCGTTCCTTGAGGAGAGCATGAAGGAAGCAGACTGGTGTGAGGTTCTGGCGTCCGTGACCTCGGGCCTCGACGGCGACATCCGCTTGGGGCTGCGCGGACTGATGACGGAGGACCGGCTGCGATGGTTGATGATCGAGGCCCTCGTCCGAGGCGGTGTTGAGGCCGCCTCCTTGTTCACGGAGGTCCGAGTCCCCGGAGTGGGACCCGTCGACCTGGTCGTCGGCACGCCGCCGGCATGGCAGGTCGAGCTGAAGTTCCCTCGAGACCCCGGAGGCAAGGGTGAGAACGACACCCAGACGACCGGCGAGCTGATGCGGGACTTCGCGCGCCTGGCGGCGTGTCCGGCCACGGAGGGGAGGCTTGCCGTCCAGGTCATCCCTGACCGCCTACAACGGCATTTGCGGCGGCGGCCGGACGTGGACTGGGTCATGGGCGTCGGGGAGCGCTTCGCCTTCGACGCGGGCATTCTCGACGGCCTGAAGAAGACCGTGAGAGTGGCGACCGGAATCAAGCACTTGGAGGGGGCGATTGAGGCCCGCTGCATCTTCGTTGGCCAGGCCGATGACCTGACGGTTCTCGGGTACGTCGTGGAGCCAATGGCTGGACAGGTCGAGTTCGAGTGACGATCGAGCAATACACGCCGGTCGCAAGCCGGCGACAATAGGCCCGCTCAGAAGCTGCGGTCGACCCTCACGGGGCTTCTGCCGGGCATTTTCTGTCCACATCTCAAGGGGAAAGATGAGAATCGTCGAAGTCAGCCTGCCCAGGTCCTCCGTTCACCCACTACGCACCAATCGTGGGAACCACGAGCAAGGAGTTGTAGAGCTGTTCCTACGGTCACTTGGGGCGGATGAGTTGACACTCAAATCCCTCCGGCCAGGCACACCCGGAAACAGCAGCGACGTGGAGTTCGATTTGGCCGGCGTCACGCTCGGAGTCGAGGCGACCCAGTTCATGCTTGACCGCGCCGGCGGCTTCACCGCCGAACTCCAATGGACCAGGTTGGCAGAACTACTGACGAGGGCGGTTGACCGCGGCGAACTCAACCCTCGCGAGCGGCTGTCGGTATCGCTGCAGGGGCCCACGGCCCCGCCGGAAAAGATCCCGAGGCAAATGTGGTTGGCTGCTATCGCCTCCCATTTCGATGAGAGGTCGCTCGGCGTTGTGACCAGACTGGAAGTCGGCGAAGTCGTGGTGACCTGCACCCCATCTAAGCTCTCCGAACGCGTCGACCTCAACGGCGCGGGCGTCGACTTCTCCGTGCGAATCATGGGCGGCGGGCACTCGGAGGATGATGTGCGGGTTGCAGTCGCATCCATTGCAGAGGCCAAGGCCCACGCCGCCGAGCGTTCAAGCGTACTTCTGGTGCACCGGGTGCGCCGGGGTGTCGGTGAGCTATCGCTGACGGGCGGCGACTCGGAAGGCCGCTTCGCGGAATTGCTTCGGACCGACTTCGCTGGCATTTACGTGCTCGACATCCTGGAAGAGCACGTGGAACTCGTCGCTGGGGAGGCTGGCAGCGGGCACCTTCGTTCAACCGACGCCGGCTGGCCCTTCCTCACGGCCTGTGTCGCGGTCCGCCCGCATCCGGTCCTGGTTCGGGCAGGTCTCCGCCCGGCGGACTAGGCCCGTCGGAGATCCGTCGGAGTCGACCCCGGAAACGCAAAAGGCCCGGCGTTAGTGCCGGGCCTGACTGCATCGAAAATGGTGGAGGCGGCGGGAGTCGAACCCGCGTCCGAAGCCACTCGGGCAAAACGTCTACGTGTGTAGCCTCTCCTGTCCAAACCCTGCCGCCGGAGAGGCCCAGCGACATTGGGGTACGACAACGACTGAAGTTGGGTTTCTCGTCTCTCCGGAGGCGCGTTGCCTTCCTCCTTCGGGACTATTCAGGGTGGATTATGCCCGGTACGCCCTCCTGACAGAGACGCACAAGACAGAGAGTCGGGACCTATGCGGCCGCGAGCATCTCGAAGTTGCTGTTGTTGTTGGCAGCTGATTGTTTTGCACGATGATTAACGAGGGTACGCACGTCCTCGACACGCAGTTCATTCCTACCGCGACCCCGTCGAAACCGGAGCGCCCCCATGTCCATCTTCGCGTCGTGAAACAGCGGTCCGGCGTGCCGGACACCTAGTTCTTATGCGCACACCGGTCGGCGTCAAGCGGAGAGGTGGCGGCGAGGCGCTAGAATCGAGCCCCGCCGGAGGCTCCCATGTGCCGCAACATCAAGCTCCTCTACAACCTCTCGCCCCGGTCGACGGACGAGGAGATCCGAGCCTCGGCGCTGCAGTACGTGCGAAAGGTCAGCGGGATGACCCGGCCGTCTGCGGCCAACGAGCCGGCTATCGAGCGCGCGGTGGAAGAAATCACCGCCATCACGCAGCGCCTGCTGCGCGAGGACCTCGTCACCCGCGCCGAGCCCAAGGACCGGGAAGCCCTCGCCGAGGCCGCCCGAGAGCGAGGCCGCAAGCGAGAAGAGCGCATGCGCTACAAGATCCTCGGTGAGCTCGAGGACTGACTTCGGGTGTAAGTCCGTGGCTCTTGACCGAGGGGAGACCTCCGAGCGGCGTGTCTCGCGCCGTCAGGTGAGGAGCCGGTGACGGTACTCCCGGCGTGGAACCGTCGGGATAGAGGCGGCGCGGAGGTGGATGTGAGCTTCTCCCACGCCGAACTGCAGCGGATCCGCGACCACGTGGCGAAGGGCGCGCTGTCGATGATCGACATCGCGAACAACAAGCCCGAGAATCGTGGAAAGAAGCCGAAGGTCGGCGGCCATCAGGCGAGCTCCATGTCCAGCGTGGACATCCTCTGTGCGCTCTACCTGTCGCTCAAGTCGCCCGGCGACCGCATCGCGGTGAAGCCCCACGCTGCTCCGGTGCTGTACAGCCTCATGCACCAGCTCGGGGTGCTGCCCGAGGCGAAGATGCACGAGCTGCGCGAGTTCAAGGGCCTCCAGCCCTACCCGACGCTGCTCAAGGACCCGCTGTTCGTGGACTACACCACCTCCAGCGAGGCGCTGGGCGTGTGCGCGGCCATCTACGATGCCTACGCCGCGGTGCTGCAGAACCTCCAGCTCACCGAGCGGGTCGGCGCCGCACCGGTGCCGCACACCTACTGGGCGCTGTGCGGCGATGGTGAGCTCACCGAAGGCCAGATTGACGAGAGCCTGTACGACGCGGGGCGCTGGCAGCTCGACAACCTGGTGTGGATCGTGGACCTCAACCGGCAGAGCCTGGACCGGGTGATGGACGACTCCGGTCGCCTCGAGGACTGGGTCGCGGCGAAGTTCGCGAGCCACGGATGGCAGGTCGAGACCCTGCGGTGGGGCGCTCGGGCGGAGACCTTGTTCGCCAGGCCCGGCGGGGCTTCGCTGCGTGCGGTGCTCGACCGCCTGCCCGACCCGCTGTTCCACGCGCTGCAGATCGTCGACGGCGCCACGGCGCGCGGACTGCTCACCGGCGCGACGGGGGGAGGTGCGCGGGTGCCCCTGTACCAGCGGTTCGCCGACTTCCCGTGGTCGGACGCGGAGGCGCAGGGCATCGCGACCTGCCTGGCCGAGGTCGACGACGAGGGCCTGCGCGATGCGCTCTCGCACCTCGGGGGACACGACCTCGAGGCACTGATCACCGCCCTCGGTGAGGCACGCGAACGACGTGACGGACCGGTCGTGCTCATCGCGCACACGGTCAAGGGCTACGAGACCAGCGCCGCCGGACACCCCGAGAATCACGGCGCGCTACTTCCCACCGAGGAGGTCGAAGCCTGGGGCCTGGAGCGGGGTCTGTCGGAGGGGCCGTTCCCGGTGCCTGCAGAGCTCGCCGAGCGCCTGCACGCGTTTGGCGCCGCACTCTTCGATGCCGAGGCGCATGCCTGGGTCGATGCGGAGCTTCCGGGTGAGCTTCCGGGCATCTCCAAGCGCGCCAAGGGCAGCTCGGGCGAGGCCTTCCAGAGCATGAACCTCGCCCTGATGCGCGGCGAGCAGGCTCCGTGGATGCAGTTCGGGGCGCCGGACGTCGGCCAGACCACGCACCTGGGCCCCGTCATCCGCCAGACCGGGGTGTTCGCGCCTCGGGAGCTTCCGGATTCCTGGGATTGGCTGCGCGAGGAGCGGCAGCTGGCGTTCCACTGGCGGCCCAGCGCCGAGGGTCAGTTCCACAGCCTCGGCATCGCCGAGGGCAATGCGTTCCTGTGGGCCTACGCGTTCGGTCGGCGGGTGAAGCTCGTGGAGGACCGGGTGCCGCTCGTGCCGGTGGTCACCGTGTACGACAAGTTCTTCGAGCGGGGCTTCAACCAGCTCGACTACGCGGTGTACAGCGGTGCGCGCTTCCTGGCCGTCGGTGTGCCCAGCGGCACGGGCCTCTCTCGCGAGACGGCGACCCACCAGAGCCTGCAGACCCTGCGCATGGTGATGGACCTGCCGGGCATCCTTGCGTACGAGCCCGCGTTCGCGGCCGATGTCGAGGCCATCTACCAGTGGGCGCTCGGCCAGATGTGGACCGAGCACGGGGAGGCGGTATACCTCCGGCTCACGACCCAGCCGGTGGAGCAGCCGACGGCGCTTCCCGAGGGGCATGCGGGTCTCGCGGTGCGCGGTGCGTACTGGCTCGTCGGCGAGGACGAGCGCGACGGGCGCCACTGCGTGGTGTTCGTCGCCTCTGGTCGCAAGGTCGCGGATGCCCGTGTGGCGGCGGCGAGACTGCTGTCGGAGCACGGGATCGGCAGCCGCATCCTCAACGTCACCAGCTACGAGGCGCTGTGGCGCGACTGGGATGCGTTCGCGAGCGACCCGACCGCCTGGGACGACGAGAGCCGCACCTACTTCCTCCACGAGCTGTTTCCAGATGAACGGCTCAACGCGCCCCTGATCCTCGTCGGGGACCACCTCGCCAGCGCCTGCGAGTGGCTTCCAGGCGCGCTGCAGCGGGTGAGGGGACACCGATTCCTCGGACCGCGCACGAATGGCGAGGTCGGTGATCTCGACAGCGTCGACCGGCTTCACGGCATGAGCGTCGACGACCTGGTGCAGGCCGCGCTCGACGAGGTGGCTTGGCGCGAGAAGGTCGGCGTTCGCTGAGACTTCGATCGTAAGCGCGTCCGCTGCCGGCGTCGGGTGGAGTGCATAAGGCTGCTTACGATGTAAGCGCCGTGAGTGCTCTTCCCGCAAGAGTTGACAGCCGTGGTGCCAGGCGTGGTGGCGGGTGCGGTGCCAGGCGTGGTGGCGGGTGCGGTGCCAGGTGTCGTGGCGTGTGCGGTGCCAGGCGTGGTGCCGAGCGCGAGCCTCGTGTTCGCGAACCCAGAGGCCCTGCACCACCTCGTTCCGTCCTCGGATCTGCCGCCAAATGAGGCAGGGGTGAGCCGAGCGCGATAACCCTGTCCTCTTCGGCTCAGGGACCCAGACGCCCAGGTTGCCGAACCCGTTCGATCCCCCAACGATGCGAGCTCACGGCGATGTCCACCATCATCTACACGAAGACCGACGAGGCCCCGGCCCTCGCCACCTACTCCCTCCTCCCGATCGTTCAGGCCTTTGCTGGCGCCGCCGGCGTCGAGGTCGAGACCCGCGACATCTCGCTGGCCGGTCGCATTCTGGCGCTCTTCCCGGACTTCCTCACCGAGGAGCAGCGGGTGGCCGACGCCCTCTCCGAGCTCGGTGAGCTCGCCAAGCGTCCCGAGGCCAACATCATCAAGCTACCGAACATCAGCGCCTCCGTGCCGCAGCTCAAGGCCGCCATCGCCGAGCTCCAGGCCAACGGCTACGGCATCCCGGACTACCCGGAAGAGCCGCAGAACGACGGCGAGCGTTCGGTGAAGGCCCGCTACGACAAGGTGAAGGGCAGCGCCGTGAACCCGGTGCTCCGCGAGGGCAACTCCGACCGCCGGGCGCCGAAGGCCGTGAAGGAGTACGCCCGCAACAACCCGCACTCCATGGGCAAGTGGACCTCCGACAGTCGCTCCCGCGTGGCGACGATGGACGCCGGTGACTTCTGTCACAACGAGAAGTCCGTGACCGTCGCGGCCGCGACCACCGCCCGCATCGAGCACGTCGATGGCAGTGGCAACGTCACCGTGCTCAAGGCCAGCCTGCCCCTCGAGGCAGGCGAGGTCATCGACGGCACCTTCCTGTCCAAGAAGGCGCTGCTCGCCTTCCTGTCGGACGAGGTCGCCAAGGCCAAGGCTGACGGCCTGCTGTTCAGCCTGCACATGAAGGCGACGATGATGAAGGTCAGCGACCCGATCATCTTCGGCCACGCCGTGCGCGTGTTCTTCGCGGGCCTGTTCGACAAGCACGCCGCGCTGTTCGACGAGATCGGCGTCGACGTGAACAACGGCTTCGGGGACCTGGTCGCCCGCCTCGGCGAGCTCGACGCCGGCAAGCGCGCCGAGGTCGAGGCGGACATCGCCGCGGCCTTCGCCGCTGGGCCGGACCTGGCCATGGTCGACAGCGACAAGGGCATCACCAACCTCCACGTGCCAAGCGACGTGATCATCGACGCGTCGATGCCGGCGATGATCCGCACCAGCGGCTGCATGTGGAACAAGGCCGGCAAGACCCAGGAGACCGTCGCGGTCATCCCCGACAGCAGCTACGCGCCGGTGTACGAGGCCGTGTTCGCCGACTGCAAGGCCAACGGCGCCTACGACCCGACGACCATGGGCAGCGTGCCGAACGTCGGCCTCATGGCCAAGAAGGCCGAGGAGTACGGCTCGCACGACAAGACCTTCGAGATCGCCGCCGACGGCGTCGTTCGCGTCGTCGATGCCGATGGCAACGTGCTGCTCTCCCACGAGGTCGAGCAGGGTGACATCTGGCGCGCCTGCCAGACCAAGCACGCGCCCATCCTCGACTGGGTCAAGCTCGCCGTGAGCCGCGCCCGTGCCACCGGCGTGCCGGCGGTGTTCTGGCTCGACGAGGACCGCGCCCACGACCGTGAGCTCATCGCCAAGGTCAAGGCCGCGCTCCCCACGCACGACATCGAGGGCCTCGAGTTCCCGATCCTCTCGCCCGCCAAGGCGACCACCTACACGGTCGCTCGCGTTCGCGAGGGCAAGGACACCATCTCGGTCACCGGCAACGTGCTCCGCGACTACCTCACCGACCTGTTCCCGATCCTCGAGGTCGGTACCAGCGCGAAGATGCTGTCCATCGTCCCGCTCATGGCCGGTGGAGGCCTGTTCGAGACCGGTGCTGGCGGCTCCGCGCCGAAGCACGTGCAGCAGTTCCAGAAGGAGGGCCACCTGCGCTGGGACAGCCTCGGCGAGTTCCTCGCGCTGGCCGTGTCGCTCGACCACCTCGGCGAGAAGTACGACAACCCCACCGCGCGCGTTCTCGGTGAGACGCTCGACGACGCGACGACCGCGTACCTGCTCAACAACAAGTCGCCTTCCCGCAAGGTGAACGAGCTGGACAACCGCGGCAGCCACTTCTACCTCGCGATGTACTGGGCCCAGGCGCTGGCCGCCCAGACCGCCGACGCCGCGCTGGCGGAGCGCTTCGCCCCCGTCGCCGAGGCTCTGGCTGCGAACGAGGCGACCATCGTCGCCGAGCTCAACGGCGCCCAGGGCCCGTCCCAGGACGTCGGTGGCTACTTCTGGCCGAACGAGGAGCTCGCCGCTGCGGCGATGCGCCCGTCGAGCACCCTGAACGGCATCATCGCCGGTCTGTGAGCGTGACCCGCGCGGCGGCCTCGACCCACGCCTGGTCGGGGCCGTCGATGCGGATCCGCACCTCGCCGAGCTCGAGGCTGTCGAGCCGAGTGTCCGTGGCGGCAGTCCACGCGTCGAGCTCCTCTCGGAGGCGGCCGAGGGCGCTCGCTCGCGCAGCGTCTCGGTCCCGAAGCGTGTAGGTCGTCGCCCCGAGCTGGATGCGTGCGTCGCCGTCGGCGAGGCGGTCGAGTCGGGCGCGCACCGCAGCCACCCGCTCCATGCGCTGCCAGAAGTCCAGCCCCGCGGGCAGCGCGATGGCGACCTCGAACCGCGCCCTGGCCTCCACCCGCACGCCTTGGCCGAAGACGCCGGTCTTCAGGAGCTTCTGCCGAGAGTCCTCGACACTCACGGGTGTGACCGGCACCTCCGTCGCGGCTTCGAGCTCGCGGTGCAGGGCTCGGAGGATCGAGGGCATCCCCTGGGCGGTGGGGGCGTGGACACTGACCTGCACGGGGATCACCGCCGTGTCCGGGGCGGCGCGAACCCCTGCGGTGTGGCTGTGTACGGAAACTCGGGCATCGACGGACTTCATGGCGGCTCCAGGCTTACGATGTAAGTCTGTGGGTATCGTAGCCACCTCCTCGCGAATGCCAACCGCCTCGTGGCATCCTCATCGAGGAGGTCTCGTGCTCGCACTGCTCGTCGCGCTCGCCATCGCCGGTCCCAGTCGCGAGGAAGTCGCCGCGCGAAAGATCGTGGAAGACCAGGGCTTCGCGATCACGTCGATCGCCCCACTGGAGGATCGTCCGCGGTGGTTTGCGTTCACTGCGACCCGCGGCGGGCGTGCGTGCGAGGGCACCGTGGAGGTGCAGAAAATGGGCAAGAAGCCCAAGGGTGTGTTCGCTGCCGCTTGCGAGGAGAACGAAACGCCCGGGGAGTGAGGTACGCTTTCCCACTTACGGCGTATACCGCTGTGACCGCCGACCAAGAGGGGATGCATGGCCAAGAAGAAGCTCTCGTACGAGTCGATCATCGCCGCGGCGACCCGCCGCCTCGACGAAGGAGGACTCGAGGACTTCTCGGTGCGCAAGGTGGCGAAGGACCTCGGCTACGAGGCCATGTCGCTGTACCGCTACGTGCCGAACAAGGAGGCCATGCTCGACGGCGTCCACGCCCAGATCCTGAGCGAGGTCAAGGTGCCGACGGCGACCTCTGACTGGAAGGCCGACGCCCGTGCCCTGGCCACGGCTTTGCTCGACACCTTGCTCGCGCATCCGGGTGCCCTCCCGCTTTTCCCGACCCGCCCGGCGATCACCGAGACCGGACTCGACCGGGTCGAGGCGTCGCTCAAGATCCTCGCGCGCGCCGGCCTGCCCGAGTCCCTGCGGATGTCGGCGATGCAGTCGCTGTACCTGTTCGTGGTCGGCCACGCGCTGTTCGAGAGCCACGTGGCCAAGCGAGAAGACGACCTCGACTACCGAAGCCTTCCGGCGGCGCGCTACTCGAACCTCCGCCGGGTTCCGGTGCCCACCTCCCGCCAGGCCTTCCGACAGGGGCTCGATCTCTGGCTGCGCGGCATCGACCAGAGCGTGCCCGCCGAGGAGCCGCAGACCCTCGCCGACCGCCTGCGCTCGTTCCGCATTCGCTAGGACCAGACGGGTTCAGGGCTCAGGGAAGCGGGGCCGCGAAGGGGTCCGGGTCGCAGAGCAGGGCGACCGGGTCGTCGCGAAGCGCGACCCAGCGGGCCTCGAGCTCGGCGAGTCGCGCGAGCTTGGCCTCGGCTGCGGTGATTCGCTGGTTCCAGGACAGGGCCGCGGCGTCGCGCCTGGACTCGGGCAACATCGCCATCAGCCGGTCGCGTTGGGCGCGCTCCTTGCCGGCGACCTTCTGCCAGTGGACGACGCGCTTGTGGATCAGGCCCTGAGCGCTCACCAGGTCTTCGAGCCGGTGCTCGAAGTGGCGGTCGCGCTCCTGTTCCCAGCCTCGCGTGCTCGGGTCCGAGACCTGGGCCCGGTTCGCGCCGAACAGGGCACAGCGTGCGGCGCACAGGGCCGCCGTCCTGCGGACCACGGAGGCGCCGAACCACTCCTGGTACGCGACCTGCCCGGGCAGG
>SBGP01000105.1 GCA_006226595.1 Deltaproteobacteria bacterium | reverse complement strand
CGCCGCCGAGCGGCCTTCCGACGCCCGCGCCGCCTACGAGGAAGCCATTCGACGCGCGGGAGGCAGCTACCCGGAAGCCTCCTACAACCTCGGCCTGCTCGAGCGCAGTCAGGGGCATCCCGGGGCCGCGGTGCGCGCGTACCGCGACGCTCTCGCGGCACGCCCCGACTACCCCGAGGCATCCAACAACCTCGGGCTGGCGCTCGTCGACACCGGCGCGGTCGCCGAAGCCGAGGCGACGTGGCGAGGCCTCGTCGCCGTCCACCACGATCACGTCGGTGCGTGGCTCAACCTCGGCGGGCTGTTCGCCGACGACGGCCGCCTCGACGAAGCCATCACCGCGTACGAGGCCGCCCTCTCCGTGCGCCCGGACTACCGAAAGGCCCTGCTCAACCTCGGCGTGGCCTATGGCAGGGCGGGTCAGCCCGAGCGCGCCATTGCGACCTACCAACAGCTCGTGTCGCTCCACCCCGAGTACTCCAAGGGCTGGTACAACCTCGGCCTCGCCCTCAAGCGCGAAGGTCGCGACGACGAGGCCCGCGCCGCCCTCGAGCGGGCCGTGGCCCAGGCGCCCGAGAGCCAGGCGCCTCGCGCGTCCCTCGCCCGCCTGGTGCGGGACATGGGCGACCTCGACGCTGCCCGTACGCAGTTCACCGAGCTCGTCGACCGCACGCCCGGCGACGCGTCGCTGCGCCTCGGACTCGCTCGCACCCTGTGGGCGCTGGAGGACGGCGCCGGCTGCCGTCGCCACGCCAAGGCCGCGCTCGCGGTCGAACCCGACTCCCCGGCCGCCACGCGGCTGCTTCAACAATGTTCGGAGAGCTGATGCCCCGCACCCTGTTCGTTCTCTCGCTGTGCCTGCCCACCACCGCGCTCGCCCAGGACGGCGTCGCCGAGGAGGAGTTGCCTCAAGAGCGCGCCGAGCTCGATGCCGGTGCGGACCTGTACCAGGGCGTCGGCTTCCTCTACGGCGACGGCCTCACGCCGGGCTCGGGGGTGATCTCGCTCACCGAGATCGAGGCCCGAGGCGAGCTCGATGCCGGCGAGTGGCGCCTCTCGGTGCCGGTCGACCTCTCCCACCGCCAGACGTGGGGCTTTGCGCTTGCCGAGCTGCGCGCCCGCGGCGGCGTCGAGCTGAGCCGCGGCTTCGGGGAGACGCGGGTCGGCGTCGAGGCGATGCCCTACCTGACGTGGCGACCGGGGTGGCCCGACGTGTACCAGCCGCAGGCCGACGGCACGCTACTTCCCACCAACCGGCGCTCCAACTACGGGCTGGACCTCGGAGGGTCGATCGACAGCCGCATCGGTGACCGCATCCGCACCTCGTTCGGGTACACGTTCACCACCGCGAACTACGTGGACGACCCGAACTACGACCCCACCCAGTTCCCGACCCACGTGGTCCCCGGCGACCACGTTCAGCACGAGGCCCACGCCCAGCTCCGACACGACGGGGAGCGCACGCGTGTGGACGCAGGCGTGAAGTTCAACCACCGCAGCTACGCGAACATGTATGCCCGCGACGCCGGCACCGGTCTCACCCACGCGACGCCTGGAGGAACAGCCGCCAACCCGCTGTTCGTGAGATGGCAGCTCGATCCCTGGGTCCAGACGCGCTTCTCGCCCGGCGATGGCCCCGTCGAGCTGCGCATCGGCTACGAACTCGAGACCCAGACCGACGTGTACCAGGGCTACTACAGCTACATCGGCCAGCGCCCGTCGCTAGGCGCGGACGTCGACCTCGACCGTGTGCGCCTGCGCTGGCGCGGCGACATGGCCGTGCGTCGCTACGGCCCCAACAGCTACGCCGAGGGCGGCAACCACCTGCCGCTGAACTACGGCAAGCGGCGCATCGACCTGCGCTACCACACGTCGATCGGCGTGGACTGGGTTCTCTCGGACGCGCTCACCGCGGAGCTCGACGGCGACGTGCTCATCCGCCGCACGAACTTCCCGAACAGCGACGGAATCAACGGCCTCGCGCCGGATGGCTACGACCTGCCGTTCAGCTACGACAATGCCCTCGCCACGGTCGGGCTTCGCTACGCGTTCTAGCCGTCACTGGGAGAGACTCGGCCGCCCGGCGCGTCGCAAGACGGCCCACGGCCCGGCCTCTCTCCCCAGCCTTCTAGGGCGCGCCCACGCGCTCGGCGAAGGACGGGTCGACGCGGGTCATGCGGTAGATCGCGTCGCGGTAGCCGCTGACCAGGTCGCGCGGCTCGTAGTACTCCCACACGCGCTCGCCCTCGGGGGTGAGCTCGAACGCGCGTCCCGCGTTGGTGTCCGAGACCAGCACGTGTCCGCCAGGCAGCGCGACCACGCTGCCGCGGCTGGAGCTGAAGAAGTCCGATGGCGGGTCGGCGGTGAACTGCCAGGCGATGTGGTCATCGCGCGGATCGACGACGAGGATGCGGGAGAAGCCGCGCTCCACCCCGTTGTCGAACAGCATGACCGAGCCGTCATCGAGCTGGGTCGCGTGGTGCTGGTGCTCGATCTCCCCCGGGCCCCAGGACCAGCGAACCTCGTGGTCCTCCGCGCCGATGACGACGACGAGGTCGAGGTTGCGCACACTCACCAGGTAGTCGCCCGGCTCCCACAGTCCGTCGATGCCGTGCACGACGGCCTGAGCGGAGTTGGCGTGGAAGATGTCGGCCGCGGTGTTGTGGAGCACCACGTTGCGCACGCCCTCGTGGACCTGCTCGCCGGGGTCCGCGGCACGCCGGAACAGGTCGAGGAAGGCCTGGTGCTCGGCATCGGTCCCATGACCCGTGGACTCGCGACCGCGCTCGGTGAAGGCGGCGAGCTTCGCGTCGAGGCCCGCGCGGATCCCGGCACGCGCCTTCTCGACCCGAGCCGCCGTGTCGGGGCTGGTGAGCAGCGCGTCGTACAGCGACACGGTGCGCAGTACCTGGCCCTCCGCCGAGAACACCGTGATCAGGCAGTCCTGGACAGGTACCTGCGCGCCGCCGTCGTCGACGAACCGAATGCGGTCCGTGAGGGTCAGCACCTCCCCCGACGGCAGCACCTGCAGGTCGTGGTGCGCCGAGACATCGGCCTTCCACAGCAGCTCGGACTTCGCATCGAGCCGGAGCACCATGTGGTGGGAGCCGATGACGAGCAGGCCGCCATCGTCGGTGGCGAGCACCGTGTTCCAGCCGCCGAGGTACTGCACGGGCAGGTAGGGATGGTTCGTCTTGAGCTCGGTGAAGGTCTCGCCCTTCGCGTCGGAGGACCACTCATGGACCACCGTCCCGTCGTTGGCCATGAGCCTGGCCGCGCTGTCGTTGCGGGCGTTGTAGACGTTGAGGCCCGGAGTCGCGCGCTGCGGGTCGTGGAGGGTGACCCCGTTCTTGCCGGCGAGACTGCTCAGCACCGGCACCTCGTTCACGTAGCCGAGCGAGCGGAGCGCCTCGAGCACATCGGCGTCGTCCATCTCTTCCTCGGAGACCGCCGGAGGCTGGGGTCGGAGCGCGACGACGCCGAGCAGGGCCGCCACCCCGGCGAGCGCGATCAGCACGCGTCGGCTCGTGGACAGGGTCTGGCCAGACATCCGCACTCCTTGCGCGCCCATCATAGGGGGGAGCGCCCCTCCAAGACCAGCGCGAGCGCGCCGGCCTACTCTCCGCGAAGGTGCGCGAGCAGAGCGTCGAGCATCGGGTCACCCTCGGCCCCCGGCGGGGCCGGCGCGAGCGGCAGATCGGGCACCACGCCGCGGTCGTCGACCTCACCACTCGGGCGCGCGAACCAGCCCTTGGGGTACACCACGGTGAAGCCCGAGTTCGGCAGCGTGAACTGCGCGGAGGACGCGAAGCTGCTCGGCAGGTCCACGGTCTCCTCGCCGGCCACCTTGCCCATGCCGTAGTCCTGGACCTGGGCAGCGACGACCGTCGCGTTCGAGTAGCTGTGGCGGTGCACCAGCGCCCACACCTCGCCGTCGAAGCCGTCCGCCCGCGGCTCGGCCAGCGGCAGCGGAAAGGCGAAGGTGTCGCCGTCCTCGTGCTCGCCCATCGCCGCGAGCATCGCCGCGCTCACCCCGTCCGGTTCGCCCTCGGCGAGACCCGCGAGCACCTCGCGCGTGCGCGGGCTGGCCTTGAGCCGATACTCGGAGGCGAAGCCGAAGGGCTCGTCCGCGACCCACGCGAGCATCGGGTCGCTGAAGCTGTTGTCGCCGCCCGCGTTGTCGCGAAGGTCGAGGATCACGACGCGCGCCTCGGCCTCCACGAAGGCCGCGAAAGCCACGTCCACGAAGCGCACGACGTCCTCGAGCGTCTCCCCCTCCATCGCCGAGAACGGCCCCGGGCGCAGGTAGCCGATGCCGCCGGGCAGGACCTCGGCCTGACGCACGAAGCCGCGGGTCTCCCACTCGGACTTGTTGGGCTCGACCTCGATGGCAGGCTGCTCGGCGACCTCGAGCGTGCGCGACTCGCCGTCGACGCGCAGCACCACGCTGTGCGTGGGCGCCCCAGCGCCGTGGAGCCAGAGCAGACGCGGGAACATGGTCTCGTGCACGGCGTCGCGAAACCGCGGACTCTCGGCGGCGATGTACCGCCCGAGCTCGACGACCCACTCGCCGGCCGGGCGACCGTCGAGCGAGACCAGCTCGGCGCCAACCGGAACTGCCGGGTCCTGGCTGTGCGCCACCCAGACGCGCTCCCCGTCGGGGCGCAGGTCGAAGGGCAAGACCGTTCCCCCCTGCACCACGTGGGTGACGTAGTCGTCCACCGGGAACACGACCTGGCTGTGCCCGAAGCGCCCGAGCGCCGCAAAGGCCATGAGCTCGCGCGCGAGCGCCACGCGAGTCATCGGCTGGTCGAGCCGGGCGAGCATCGCCTCGTAGGCGGCATCGTGCGCGGCCTCGTCGACGTGGGCGAACAGGTCGAAGTGTGCACTGCGCAGCGTGTCGTAGAGCACCTGGGCGTCTTCGCGCGCCGCCTCGGGGGACAGCGTGTCGCCCTCGGGCTCGTCCACCTCGACATCTTCGACCGCAGCCGCCGGGGTGGGTTCGGGCCCGGTGGCTCGCGGACAGCCAGGGAGCATCAGGGCGGGCAACAGCCACAGCAGCGAGCGCATCGTTCCTCTCGGTGCCGCGCCCCCTAACGCGCCGGCGGAGCGACCGACGGGCCGCGCGATGCGAAGCCTGGGGTATCGTGCGCCGTGCCTTCGCTCGTCCTGCCGTTCGCCGAGATTGCGTTGTCCGACCTGCCGGTGGTGGGCGGCAAGGGTGCGAACCTGGGCGAGCTCGCTGCCGCCGGCTTCCCGGTCCCGCCGGGCTACTGCGTGACCACGGAGGCCTTCCGCCAGTTCCTGGCCGGTGCGCCGGACGACGTGCTCGCCGCGCTCGACGGTGTGCCTGCCGAGCTCGACGCCGTGCGCGCCGCCGGCGCCACCGTCCGTGAGCGGCTGTCCTCGGTGCCCATCCCCGAGGCCGTGGTCGCGACCGCCACCGAGGCCTGGCAGGCCCTGGGGGCCGAGCATCCCTACGCCGTGCGCTCAAGCGCCACCGCCGAGGACCTGCCCGACGCGAGCTTCGCCGGCCAGCAGGACACCTACCTCAACCTGCGCGGCGAAGCGGCCATCCTCGACGGCATCCGGCGGTGCTGGATCTCGCTGTTCACCGACCGCGCCATCCTCTACCGCATCCAGCACGGCTTCGCGCACGAGGAGGTCCTGCTCGCCGTCGTCGTGCAGCGCCAGATCCTGCCCGAGGTGTCGGGCATCCTGTTCACCGCCGACCCGATCACCAGCAGTCGCGGCATCGTGTCGATCGACGCCGGCTTCGGCCTCGGCGAGGGGCTGGTCAGCGGCAAGGTGTCGGCCGACCTGTACCAGGTGGGCAAGCACGACGGAAAGCTCGTCGACAAGCGCATCGCGACCAAGGAGCTCGCGATTCGCCCGCTGCCCGAGGGCGGCACCGAAGAGGTCGCGCTCTCCGAGGCCGAGCGCGAGGCCCCCGTGCTCACCGACGCGCAGGCCGAGTCCCTGGCGGCGCTGGGACTGCGCATCGAGGCGCACTACGGCCAGCCCCAGGACGTCGAGTGGTGCGTCGAGGGCGACGAGGTCTTCGTCGTCCAGAGCCGCCCGATCACCACGCTGCACCCGCTACCCGAGCCGCCCCCCTCCCCCGAGAGCGTCGCGCGCGGCCTGCACGTGTACATCTCGTGGAACCACGTACAGAGCATGACCGACGCGATGCCCGACCTCGCGCGCTCGCTCATCCACCTCGCGAACCCCCTCGGCAAGGCCGGTCGACCGGTGCTGCACACCAAGTACATGGCGTCGGCGGCGGGCCGCGTGTACCACGACGCCACCGAGCTGTTCCGCCTGCCTCTGGTCGGCACGCGCATGGCGGCGATGGTCGAGCAGAGCGACCCGCTCATGGGCCGGGCCCTCGGCGATGTGGTGCGCCGCGAGGCGTTCTCCCGCGGTGGGCGCCTCTCGGCGACGCTCGCGATGCTGTGGGCACTGTTCCTGCGTGGGCTGCCGGTCGGCATCCACACGACCCGGCACCTGTGGTTCGGGGCACCCGAGCCCAAGGTCCCGGCCATCGCCGACCGCCTGGAGGCGACCCTCACCCGCTGGCGAGACCGCGTGGACGCGGCGAAACCGGGCGTCGAGCGGCTGAGCACCGTGCGGGACATGGTGCTCGCCATCCTCCCGGACATCGACCACACGCTCGCGCCGATCTTCGCGTCGGTCGCCGCGAACGTCACCCTGCGCTGGTTCACGGGCCAGCCCACCGTCGTCGACACCATGCTCCGGGCGACGCCCCACAACGTGCTCACCGAGAAGGACGAGGCGCTCGCGGCGGTCGCCGAGCTCGCCCGGGGGGACGAGGCCCTGGTGGCCCTGATTCGCGAGGCTCCCGAAGGCGACGTCACCCAGTTCCTCGCGCGGGTCGCGCACCCGACCTTCCGCGACGGCTTCGCGGCGTGGATGGATCGCTTCGGCGCCCGTGGACCCGGCGAGGTCGACGTGTCCCGCCTCCGCTATCGCGACGACTGCCGGCCCATCCTCCGTGCCCTCGGCGCCATGCTCGACGGTCCGCCGAACGCCTTCGCCGAGCAGCAGGCGGCCTACCGCGAGCAGGCCCTCGAGGCGGGCGACATCCTGGTCTCCGCCGCGTCCCGGGGGGTGCTCGGACCCCTGCGCGGCCGGTTCGTGCGCCGCTTCACTCGGGTCGGTCGCCAGCTGTTCGCCGCTCGCGAGCAGCCGAAGTTCTACTGGCTCCGCGTGGTCGGCCTCGCCCGTGAGGTGTTCCTCGCCGAGGGCGCGCGCTTCGCGGAGCAGGGCCTGTTCACCAAGCCCGACGACGTGTGGTTCTTCGACATCGACGAGCTCGTCGCGCTCGCCGGCGGTGACCATGCCGTCGCCGAGAAGCTCGACGCGCGCAAGGCCCGCTTCAAGCGCGACCAGGAGACCGAGCCAGCCCGCGTGCTCACCAGCGAGGGCGAGGCGGTGGTCGCGAAGCACAGCGATGCAGATGCCCCCGAGGGTGCCTTGCTCGGCGTGTCCGCGTCCGCTGGCGTCTCCGAGGGCGTGGTCCGCGTCATCCACGACCCCGCCGCCGAGACCCTGCAGCCCGGCGAGATCCTCGTCGCCGCGTACACCGATCCCGGCTGGACCCCGCTGTTTCCGCAAGCGGGTGCCCTGGTCATGGAGGTCGGCGGTCAGATGACCCACGGCTCGGTGGTGGCTCGTGAGTACGGCATTCCCGCGGTCGTGTGCGTGCCCGGCGCGACGAAGCGCCTGCAGACGGGCCAGCGCGTGCGCGTCGACGGCGACCACGGATGGGTCCTGCCGCTCGAAGACTAGGCGTCCGCCTCGGGCTCGGGCACGAAGGCCCCGACGACCACTGCCGTCGCGAGCATCGATGCGGCCGCGCCCAGTGCGCAGCCGACGAAGCCCACCGAGTGGTACAGCACGCCGGCGAGCACACCGCCGGTCGCAAAGCCGCCCTGGCCCATGGCCGAGCCCAGCGACAGCAGCGAGCCGCGCTCCTCGGGGCCGACGATGGAGCTCACCAGCGCCTGCTGCGCGGGGGTCCGCGCCGCCGCAGCGGCCATGCCCAGGCAGAACAGCGCCACCGCGAGCTCGAAGCTCGCGACCACGAAGGGCGCGATCAGCGCGACCGCCGCGAAGGCCGAGCACGCGCCGACGATGAAGATCTTGCGGCCGTAGCGGTCCGAGAGCATGCCGGCGACCGGGTTGGTGAGCACGCCGGCCACGCCGCCGAGCGCGTACAGCAGCGCCACGTCGTCCTCGTCGGCGGCCATCACGTCACCGAGCCACACGGGCAGGTACACGATGAACAGCGCGAGCCCACCGAAGGTGAGCGTGTAGCTCGAGGCCATCGCCGCG
The DNA here is from genome assembly GCA_006226595.1 of Deltaproteobacteria bacterium. Lineage (GTDB taxonomy): Bacteria > Myxococcota_A > UBA796 > UBA796 > M1803. The sequence goes on along the minus strand of SBGP01000105.1, from coordinate 47,027 downwards.
GTGGGCAGGCGCTTGAGCAGCGACGCGTAGCCCCGAGCCGCGTGGCCGAAGCTCACGCTCTCGGCGCGCGTCACCGGCGGCTGCGGCACCGCGAAGAACACGAGGACCACCGCGAGGGTGAGCATGATCGCGAACGGCAGGAACGGCGCCTGGAAGCCCGCCCGCTTCGCGAGCACGGTGCCGAGCGGGATGCCGATGACCTGGCCGAGCGCGAGCCCGCTCATCACCCAGCCGTTCGCGCGTCCGCGGCGCTCATAGGGGAAGAAGTCGCCGACGTAGGCCACCGCCGCGCCCGCGAGCACGCCGCCCGCACCGCCAGCGACGGCTCGGGCGAGGAGCAAGCCTCCGAAGCTGCTCACGACGAGGTGGGCCCACAGCGCCGCTGCCATCGCGCCAGTCCCGGCGAGCAGGATGCGCCGACGGCCCACGCGGTCGGAGATGGGTCCGGAGATCAGCGCGACCACCGCCGCGGCGAGGCCGTAGCCGCCGATGAGCAGCCCGCCCCATTGCTCCTCGACTTGCAGCTCGCGCGTGATCGACGGCAGCAGCGGCGCGATGATCAGCACCTGGCTCGTCGACACGAAGGTCAACAGCCACAGCGCGGCGAGGATCAGCGCCACCCGCAGCCCGGAAGTCTGTTCGTAGCTGCTCACTTGATGAGCGACCGCGGCTTCTTGTCGTTCATCAGCGTGTAGCTCGACAGCGGCACGAAGCTGCCGTCCTCGATCTCGGTGCCGGGACCGAAGTTCGACATCGCACCGACGAAGCAGCGCTCGCCGATCTTGATGCGACGGACGAAGAGGATGTAGCGCTCACCGCGCTGGATCACGAGGTGCGAGCTCATGAACACGCGGTGGCCGAAGAACGAGTGGTCACCGATCTCGACCAGCCCGCGGTCGGTGATCTCGACCTGCGGGGTGAAGAAGGTGTCCCCTCCGACCTTGGAGCCCCACCGGCGCAGCCAGAAGGCGTACAGCCCGGGCACCATGACGAGGATGTGCTCGAGCCAGGGCATGGCCTCGTACACGAGCTGGATCTTGTGCCCGACCACCCAGGTCGACGGGTTGTCCTTGTCCGGCGGCCACATCTGCTGGCGGCCTTCCTTGATCGGGTAGAAGAAGTGGAAGACCCGGTAGCTGACGAGCGGCGTGACGTAGAGGTTGAGGAAGGCGAGGACCAGCCACGCCGGCTGGTGGGTGTACACCGCCACGCACACGAGCACGAAGCTCGCGAGCACCACCGTCGCCGAGAAGTAGAACGAGGCCACGATGAGGACCCACAGGATCTTGTTCTTCACGAGGGACCTCGCTGGCGGCGGGTGCAGATCATCTCGGCGCCCTCCGGCCTCAGGGTGAGAGAGGACTCGATGTGCATCGCCGAGCCCGGAGCGAGGTCGAAGCGCACCTCGCGCAGCAGGGTGGCGACGATGGTCTTGAGCTCGAGCATCGCCATGCGGCTGCCCACGCACGCCCGCTTGCCCATGCCGAACGGCAGGTACTGACCCTTGACGTGGTCCTTGGTCCGCTCGGGCAGGAAGCGGTCCGGGTCGAAGCGGTCCGGGTCGTCCCAATACTTGGGATTGCGGTGGATGGTGAAGATCGACACGAGGATCAGCGTGCCCTTCTTCACCTCGATGCCGTCGATGACGACGTCGTCCTCGATCCGGCGGGTGACAATCCACACCGGCGGGTACAGCCGCAGCGTCTCCTGGATGACGCGCTCGAGCACGGGCAGCTCGTCGAAGCCCTCGGCGGCGTCGATCTCGGCCTCGACCTTCTCGCGCCACTCGGGCTGGGTCGCGAGCGTGTGGAAGATCCACTGCAGCGCGACCGCCGAGGTCTCGTGGCCCGCGAACATCATCGTGATCACCTGATCGCGGACGTTCTTCGGGTCCCGCGTCGCCTCGTTCGCGTGCAGGGCGTGGATGACGCTGGTCTGGGACGCCGCGCGGTCGGGGTCGGCGAGCGCCTTGTCGACGAGCTCCTGGACCGCGTCGTTGAAGCGCCCGAGCGAGGCCTGGAAGGTGCGCTCGCGGAGCACGTTGAGCGTGTCGACGAGCGGCACGTGGTTGACCACGCGCTCGTTGACGATGCGCAGGACCGTGCCGAACTCCTCGAGCATCAGCGGCACGTAGGGTTCGAAGTCCTCGTCGAAGATGCAGTCGCCGAGGATGCGCAAGGTCAGCGCGACGGTCTCTTCGGCGAGATCGACCGGACCCTCGGGGATGCTCCCGGCGAGGTCCTCGGAGTGCTTGCGCATCTTCTCGCCGTAGTGCGCGAGCGTCTTGCGCGTGAAGAAGGGCTGCAGGACCACGCGGTTGTCACGCCACTGGTCGCCGTCCGAGGTGAACAGGCCATCGCCGAGCACCCGCGCGACCTCGCGGTAGCCCATGTTGTTCTTGTTGTAGTTCGCGGCGTCCGTCTGGAGCACGCACTTCGCGCCCTCCGGCGAGGCGATGACGATGGCCTCGGCCCAGAACAGCCGCAGGCGCCCGTAGTCGCCGCAGGTGCGCAGGGTCTCGTGGATGAGCCCGTGGTGGTCGGCGCGCATCTGCATCGCCTGACCGGTGACCCGACCCACGCGCGGGTCGAGCGGCGGCATCGGCAGATCACGCAGGGTTCGCGTCGGTTTCACCGGCATCTCCAGCTGGCTGGGGTGTACCACGAGCATCGTCTTGCGGTCCCGGCAAGTTGCCCTCGTGCGGGGCACTCGCGGGCAGCAGGGACAGGCCGTCCTCGAGGATGAGGTACAGCGCGGGCACGACCACGAGGATGAGGACCGTCGCGAACAGCACGCCGAAGCCCAGCGACAGCGCCATCGGGATCAGGAAGCGCGCCTGGACGGAGGTCTCGGCAATCATCGGCACGAGGCCGAAGAACGTCGTCAGCGAGGTGAGCAGGATGGGCCGGAAGCGCCGAGTGGCGCCGTAGATGATGGCCTCTTCGGCACTTGCACCCTCGCGGCGTCGCGCGTTGGTCGCGTCGATGAGCACGAGGCTGTCGTTGACCACGACCCCGGAGAGCGCCGTCATGCCCAGGGTGCTGATCACCGACAGCTCGTAGCCCATGAGCGCATGCCCCGCGATGGCGCCGATGAGACCGAACGGAATCGCGCTCATGATGATGAACGGCTGCGTGTAGCTGCGGAACGGAATCGCGAGCAGCGCGTAGATCACGAACACGCCGAGGGCGTAGTTCACCCGCAGCGCGCCGAAGGCCTCGCCCTGCTCTCGCTGTTCGCCGACGAGCTCGGCGTGCAGGCCGGGGTGGGCGTCGATGAGCGCCGGGAGCAGCTCCGCCTCGACCGAGGCGACCACGTCGTTGGTGCTCGCGACCCCCGGCTTGCGCTCGCCGCTGACATTGACGACGCGCTGCCCGCTCTCGCGCTTGATCTCGGTCGGCGCCCGCCCGCGCGTCGCCACCGCGACCTCGGCCAGCGGTGCGTAGCCGCCCATCGGGGTGCGCACGCGCAGGTTCTCGAGGCTGGCCTCGCGGCCGCGCTCGGCGCGGGGCAGGCGGACCATGACCTTGAACTCGTCGTTGCCGCGCTGGTCGCGCAGGGCCTCGGACCCGTAGAACGCGGCGCGCACCTGTCGCGCGACGTCTCCGGCGGTGAGGCCCAGGTCCAGTCCCTGGGGACGCATCGCGTAGGAGATCTGCGGCTTGCCGCCCACATAGCTGTTCTGGATGTTGGTCAGCGAGCTGTACTCGGCCAGCTGCTCCTGGAGCTCCGCCGACGCCGCCGCGAGCACCTCCACGTCCGGGTGCGACAGCTGCACGTCCACCGCCTCGCCCGCCGAGGGCCCGACGTTGGCGGTGAACACCAGCGACTCGAGCCCGGCCAGGGGCGGGGTGTGCTCACGCCACACCGCCGACACCTGCTCCGCAGAGATGGTGCGGTCGTCCGAAGGAACGAGCTCGACCTCGATCGCCAGCAGGTGGCTGCCCACCGCGCGACTGCGCGCCCCCGGGCCGCCGGTCCGCGCCCCCTCCCCGACCCGCGTGAACACGGCCTTGATCACGCCGTCACCGAGCTCCGAGCGCGTGGCCTCCAGCGCCTCCTCGAGCTCGGCCCGCACCGCAAGGGTGCGCTCGACCGGGGTTCCATAGGGCAGCGTGGCGCTCACCTTGACCAGGTCGCCCTCGAGCACGGGGAAGAAGCTGAACGGCACCAGTCCGCTCGCCACCGAGCCCACCGCGAACACGAGCATCGCGACCGCCGAGGCGACGAGCACGTAGCGGAACGCGAGCATCTGGCGCAGGGCCGGCTCGAAGCGCTGGGTGATGAAGTCCTCGAGGCCCTTGCTGATGCGACCCTGGCCCTTCGACGCCTTCATGTGCGCGAGGTGGGCGGGCAGGATGAAGAACGACTCGATGAGGCTGAAGGTGAGCACCCCGATGACGATGAGCGGGATGAACGAGAACAGCTTGCCCATCACTCCGGGGATGAACAGCAGCGGCGCGAAGGCAGCGACCGTGGTGAGGATGCTGAAGCTGACGGGCACCGCCATCTCCTGCGCGCCCTCGATGGCCGCGCGCAGGGGCTTCGTGCCCGCCTCGCGCCGCGCGTACACGTTCTCGCCGACGACAATGGCATCGTCGACGACCATGCCCAGGGTGACGATGAACGCGAACAGCGTGATCATGTTGATCGACAGGTCGAAGCCCGGCATCAGCAGGAACGTGCCGAGGAAGCTGGCTGGAATGCCCGCCGCGACCCAGAACGCGAGCCGCAGATCGAGGAACGCCGCGAGCACGAGGAGCACGAGCACGAGGCCCATCGCGCCGTTGCGCACGAGCAGGTCGATGCGGTCTCGCAGGCGCTGACTGTCGTCCTGCCAGATCGCGATACCGACGTTCTCGGGCAGGTCGGCGCGGAGCTGCTCCGCGTAGGACACGACCGTGTCGGCGACGCTCTGCGGGGTCTCGCTCCCGACCCGGTAGGCGGTGATGCGGACCGCCGGGCGGCCGTCGTAGTACGAGGCCTGGTCGGTCTCGGCAAAGCCCTCGCGGATGGTGCCGATGTCGCCGAGGGTGAGCCGGGCGCCACGGGCGGTGGACACGATGGGAATGTTTGCGAACTCGTGCTCGCGCAGACGTCGGTCGCTGACGCGCACCAGCAGCTCGCCGCTGGCCGCCCGAACCCCGCCGCCGGGGAGCTCGACGGACGACGCACGCACCTGCTGGGCGATGCCCTCGAGGGTGAGGCCATGCGCCATGAGCGTGGTCTCGGGGACCTCGATCGACACCTCGGGCTCGGGAATGCCGAACACCTCGACCTGGGTCACGCCACCCACGGGCCCGCGGGTAGCCCACGCGGAGACGTAGCCGAGCAGGTGCAGCGGCGAGTAGCCCCGCCACTGCGGCGCGGGCTCGATGCCCTCGTAGGCCTTGAGCTCGCGCTCGACCTTCTCGCCGAGCGCGTACAGCGTGTTCAGGTCGAGGTCGTCGCCGTACACCACCAGCGAGATCACCTCGCGACGCGACGAGGCCAGCGAGACCTGGGGTTCCTCGGCGTCTTCGGGGAGCGTGCGCACCCGGTCCACGGCGTTCTTCACGTCGGCGAGCACCGCCTGGGGGTCCGCGCCGAGCAGCAGCTCGACCGCGACGGTGCCCGCACCCTCGCTGGCCGCGGAGGTCACGCGGTTCACGCCGTCGAGACCGGTGACCTCGTCCTCGATGGCGAGGAGCACGGCCTTCTCGACCTCTTCTGGCGACGCACCCGGGTACGCGACGACCACGGTGACGAGATCGAGCGAGAACTCTGGAAAGACCTCCTGCTTCACCCGACCCATGCCGATGAACCCGGCGAGCAGGACCACGAACAGGAGCAGGTTCGCGGCGACGGGATTGCGCGCCATCCACGCGATGGGTCCGACGGCCCACTGCTCACGATGCTCGGAACCCGCCATCACCTGTCCGCATCAGGGTTTCCGCGGCACTCTAGCAAGCGGGACGACCCCGGGGGCGGGTTCTCCACCGCGGTGGATTCGGTGAGGCGAGGATGCGCGCCCCAGGCCGCGCTATCGGCCCGCTGATCGCTTCCTGACACACAGCGGACGCTCGGCTTGGTAGCCTGGGGTCATGTATCAGCTGCCTCTCCTCCAGCTGCTCGCGTGTGGCGGTGGTGCGGTCGACGATGACCCCACCGACGCCCCCTCCAACGACTCCGGCACGACCGACAGCGGAGACACCGAGGAGGTGGTCGGCGACGGCACCGAGCTCGTGCTGCTCGGCTACCTCGGCGACGGCACCGTCGATGCCGCCGCGTGGGCCGGTCGCGAGGCCATGGTCGCGAAGGCCGCGGACTCCGGCATCGAGCGCTGTCGCTTCGAGTGGCGTGCCACCGGCGAGCCCCACCCGGACGCAGCCTCCTGCGACGGGTGCACCTTCGCCCACCGCGTCGCGCTCACTGGCGGCAGCGTCGTCGGTCCGAGCTGCGACTGGCTGTTCGAGAAGAACGGCCCACCCCCGGCGGACGGGGGCTTCTTTCCCTAAGCGTACCACCCGGACTTCGAAGGGCAGGGCCCCGCGCTGCTCTACTACTACGTCGACCGGTGGATCCTCCTCACCCGCAGCGTCACCTACGACGAGGGCAGCAAGCAGCTGACCTACCAGGTCGACGTGGGCGAGGACTACTTCTGAGGTGCCCATGACTCGCGCTCTTCCCCTGCTGCTCGCGCTCGCCGCCTGCTCCGAGAACGGCATCTCGGATCCGCAGGGCCCGGTGGGCAATCCCCTCGAGGACAGCGGTGTGGCCGTCGATGACGAGAACACGAACCAGGGCACGTATGACCGCCCCGAGGCCGACACCGACACCGACACCGACACCGACACCGACACCGACACCGACACCGACACCGACACCGACACCGATGCCGACACCGATGCGGACGCCGACACAGATGCCGATGCCGACGCGGACACCGACACCGCGCCTCCCGAAGACCTCGTGGGCGGCCACATCGACGTGGACACGTCGAGCTTCATCTCCGAAATCGGCAGTGGCAGCACCGACGCCCACGACCACGAGTACGACGACAGCTACCGCGTCACCGGCGTGAACTACTTCCAGTTCCTCGACGGCGCGCTGCACGAGATCACCGAGGACGTCGACCCGGACCAGCGCTTCAAGCTGATCATCATCAACGGCGACCTCAACCCGGGCGGACGCCTGTCGGTGAACAAGCTGTACCTGGCACAGCGCCCGCTCACCTGGCAGAGCGCGGCGGTGTACGACGACACCCCCATCGCCGACCTTCGCGTGTACAGCCTTGGCGGCGTGAGCGGCTCGACCCAGCTCACCCAGCTGTCGATGAACTTCGATCCCTGCGCGATCTTCAACCGCCAGCTGCTACCGACGGTCACCGGCTGCGTGCGCGGCAACGACCTGGGACCCAACGGCGAGTGGCGCAACGGTGCCCTCACCATCCAGGCGGTCGCCGTCGACGAGAGCGGCAACGACGCGTTCACGCTCGACCCCTCGATGAGCGGCGGGGGCCACGGGCCGGCGACGAGCGGCCTGCTGTGGGAGTCCACGACCTTCTGGCACTGGGACGGGCCCTGCTACCACGAGCCCGGCTGGGACACGCACGTTCCGAACTAGCTCCCGACTTCACCGTTTGGGTGAGGAGTCGCTACGCGCGCCGCTCCTCGGGGAACAGCGGGCGATGGATGAGCACCAGGCTCATCCACACCGCAAAGCTGAAGTACAGCGACTGCCACACCACCTCGCGCTCCCAGTCCGCCCAGGTCTTCTTCACCTGCCAGGTCACGCTGTCGGCGAGGCCCTCGCCGAAGCTCATGAACTGCACGCCGTCCGCGGTCATCTGCTGCCAGCGGAACCAGTAGGTGGGCACGTCCTCGGTGACCATGTACGCGAGGTAGAGCACGCCGGACGCGAGCGCGGCCCACAGGAAGCGCTTGAGCGCGGGGCCCGCGGTGGCCAGGCGACGGGCGAGGCCGACCATGAACAGGGCCGCGGTGATGGTCCACAGCGACTCCTCGACCGCGTGGAACAGCGGATTCGTGGAGAGGATGCCCATCCACGAAGCGGTCTCGGCGACGGCGATGATCGGGACCAGGGACTGCGCGAGTCGCTGGCCGACGACGTCCTCGTCCCGCTTGGACAGGGCGTAGAGCAGCACCGCCCACTGCGCGACGAAGGCCATCTCGGCGATGGTCGCGGTGGTGCGGCCGACGAACACGCTGGAGATCACGTGGTCGATCATCGAGTAGCGACGCCCGTCACTGCGGAGGATGAAGCTTCGGGACGCGCAGCCGATCACGTACAGGCCGCCGAAGAACAGCTGCCAACGCCGGTACTGGTCGATCTCGGCGGTGGGCGCCTCGGTGCCGAGCACGACCTTGGCCGACCACGCGAGCAGGAGGAGGTTGATCACCGCGACGGCCGACAGACCGCCCCACCAGGTGAGCACCGCCGGCTCGAAACCCACGAACATCCTGCCTCCTACGCCGCGCGCGGGGTAACGCGCCCCCCGTCCGCACACGGTGACAAGCGATGGCACGTCGCCGAAGCGTCACCGCGGCGCGCATCAAGGCTCGACGAAGGTCACGTCCTGCACGGTGTTGAGCAAGCCACCGAGGTCGATGAGGATGTGGTCGAGCGCGGCATCGGGCGCATCACACGGCATCGCGCAGTAGGTGTGGGTGATGGTGCACTCGCCCGCGTCGTCACTCGCGACCATGCGCAGGCGCGCGTCGATCGGGCTGCCGAGCACGCCGTCCACCTGGCGGCGGTCGTCGCTGACGCTCACCTCCTCGATGTTCAGAAAGCTCTGCTGCACCGGGGGCGGGAACTTGAACCCGAAGGCCGTGAGCCCGTCCCGCTCGGGGTAGTCCGTGTTCGCGGTTCGGTCCCCGAGCCAGAAGGTGTCCTCGACGATCGCCCCGTCCACCGCGTCTTCTTCGTTCTGGTACATCACCCAGAACACCTGCACGGGCGGGTTGCGCACGCTGTGGTTCTCGACGAGCGGCTCGAGGAAGGTGCACTCGTCGGACAGGCCCACCTCGAGCGACAGGTAGTCGGTCCAGATGTCGAACTCGACGTGGGGCATGCGGTGCCGCGACCCCGAGGTCGGCGCATCGGTGAGGTCGATGGGCTCCTCGGCCTGACAGGCGAAGAGCAGCAGTGCGGGCAGGAGACGGGTCACGCGGCCATTGTAGCGGAGACCACCCGCCACCCGCACTCTGGCCCCGAGTGGGCGCGCCGCCGGTCGGCTGCCACCCGAAACCCAGCGCTGCGGGGTCGGCCGAGTGCAGCGGGCTCCGCGCACGCGCGCGCGCGATCGCACCTTCCGCCGGCGCTATGGTGAGGTCTCCTGGAGAGTTCATGCGTCCCCTGCTGCTCCTCGCCCTGCTGCTCGCGGGCTGCTCTGGCGACACCCTCCCCGAGGACTCGGGTACCGAGGGCGACGCCGATACCGACACCGACGCGGATGCCGACACCGATGCGGATGCCGACACCGACGCGGATGCCGACACCGACGCGGATGCGGATACCGACGCGGATGCGGATACCGATGCGGACACGGACACCGACACCGACACGGACACGGACACCGACACCGACACCGACACCGACACGGACACGGACACGGACACCGACACCGACACCGACACCGACACCGACACCGACACCGACACCGACACCGACACCGACACGGACACGGGCGGCATCGACAACGATGAAGACGGGAGCCCCGCCGATCTGGACTGCGACGACGACAACCCCAACGTGTACCCAGGCGCGCCCGGCGAGCAGTGGGACGACGGCGTGGACACCAACTGCGACGGCGTGGACCACCCCGCCCTGGACGCGACCTCGGGTCTGTACGTGGCCATCGGGCGCGGAAGCGACGGCTGGCCGGGCACGCCCACGCAGCCCTTCGCGACCATCGGCCATGCGCTCTCGGTGTCGACGAGCACCGACCGCATCTTCGTCGCCGAGGGCGACTACCCCGAGGTGGGACTGGCCACCGCCGACAACGTGCTCGCCCTGTACGGCGGCTACGACCAGGACGACTGGAGCTGGGACCCGGCGACACACGAGGCCCGGGTGAACCCCGCCTCCGGACCCGCGTTCGTGCTGGGCGGCACGAGCCCGGTCCGCGTGCAGGGCTTCACGCTCCAGTCCGCGGGATCCCCAGCGGCGCGTCTTCGCGGGGCGCAGGTGGACCTCGTCGATCTCCAGGTGCAGAGCACCGCGGGGGGCCTGGACCTGGACAGCAGCGTGGCCGGCGCGTGGTCCTTCGAGCGCGTGCACGTGACCGCCGCGGGCTACGCGGCGAAGGGCGCGCCGACGGCAGCCTCGACCCTTCGCGTGCGCGAGTTCACAGGTGTGGGCGGCAAGGGTTGCTTCGACCTTCGCTACGTCGACGTGGATGCCGTGGGCGGGCGCTGCGAGGGTCCGCTCGCCGCCATGAACGAGCCAGCCGTGCGTATCTGGGACGCTGACCAGGCCTTCTCCGGCTTCGACGTGACCAGCGCCGGAACCGGCGGCAGCTTCAGCCGAGGCGGCACCATCGACGTGCGCGACAACACCTGGGACGTCGCGTACAACGGGGTGTCGGGCTTCGACATGCAGGGCGGCATCGTCACCTTCGTCGGCAACGACATCCGTGTCACTGCGACCTACGACGTCGAGCAGTTCGTGCAGGTGGGCCTCGACGCGAGCGGCTCGGGCGTCCTGCTCGATCGCAACCGCGTCGTGATGGTCGGGGGAGAGGCGGACTCGGTGCTCGTCGGCATCCAGACCCACTACTGGGCCGGGACCATGGCGGGGTTCACCGTGACCAACAACGTGGTCGAGGTCGACTCGGTCTCCCTCGAGAACACGGCGCTGTACCTCGACAACATCGAGACGACCGGCACGTTCGCCGACTACACCGTGGTGGGCAACCACCTCGCCGCGCGGGGTGCGAGCTCGAACTACGCGCTGGTGCTCGACGGGACCACCAACAGCACCATCGTCGGCAACGTGCTCGTCTATGACCCGCCGAGCGGCGGCGGCGGCAGTGCCCTGAACGTGAGTGGCCTCTCGGGTGCGGACAGCGTGCACTTCGAGGGCAACCTCGTCGACGGAGAGGCCACCTGCCCCATTCGCGACGGGTCGATCACGTGCGTGCCTTCGGCGGGTCTCAACGACTGCTCCGTATGGCCGTACCGCGACCTCGCGTGCAAGGTGGCCCAGGGCAACCTCGAGGGCACGCCGGTCTACGTCGACCTCGCCGGGGGTGACGTGCACCTCGCAAGCGGCAGCCCGGGCCGCGACCAGGGCGTGGACGCGACGACGCGGACCAGCGTGCCGAGCGCGGCCTGGGATTACTACGGCGTCGGCCGCCCCCAGGCCGGCGGCTGGGACATCGGACCGAGCGAGCAGTAGCCCTCAGGTCATCTGCTCTCGAACCCGAGCTGCATCGAGATCGAGGCCGGAAGCCTCGGCGTGATGAAGCGCCAACGCGAGTGCGCGCTCGGCGCGCGCCTCGTCGCCCCGGTCACGCCACAGCCCCGCGGCGATCTCGGCGGAGCGGACCGCGCGACGGGGCGGTTCGACCGGCTGCATGGCGTGCCCCACGTATTCGTCGAAGCCCTGCGTATCCCCTTCGTGCGCGAACACGGCGAGCATGGCCGCCGCGTGAAGCCCGAGCTCGGCCACCGCGCGCCACCGTCTCGCGCACCGCCGCAAGCGCTGCGAAGCGGTCTGGAACGCGCCTCGCTCGAGATCCACCAGCCCCAGGGAGAGCTCCGCCTCGAGGTTGCGCCCGTCCTGGTCGTCGACTGCTTGCTCGATGACCCAGCGGTAGGCCCGCTCCGCGCCGTCGAGGTCGCCGAGCTCGAGTCGGGCGTCCCCCACCGCCACCGCCGCCTGACGCTCCGCGGCCACACCGCCGACTTCGCGCGCGTGGGCCGCCGCCGTCTCGGCCCAGCGCAGCGCACCTTCGCGGTCGCCCAGCGCACCGAGGCTCACGGCGATCATGCGCGACAAGGACCCGGCGAGCGGCTCGTCTTCGGCGTGGGCCTCGTACAGCGCGCGCAGGGGCTCGAGCGCTTCGGCAGGCGGCCGGGTGAGCCATGCGGTCAGGCGCGCGCGAACGGCGTAGCGCTGCTGACCGGCCGCAGCGTAGCCCTCGCTGGCCGCGATCAGGTCCTCCTCGGCGCCGGGGAGTCCGAGCTCGGCCCGGGCGACGCCTCGCGTATGGCGCGCCGATCCGACCACCCCGGGCTCTCCGAGCCGCTCGCCGAGTGCCAGCGCCTCGTCGGCCATGCGAGTGGCCTCTTCGAAGCGAGCTCGTTGGACCGCGACCCACGACTGCCAGCCGAGCGCGTCCGCACGCGCGAGCGTCGCCTCTCGACCCAGCGCGTCGAGCACCTCGACGAGACGGGCGTAGAGCAGCGCCGCGCCTGCGAGGTCTCCCTGCCCGTAGGACTGCTGGGCCCCCTGACGAAGCGGCTCGAGCGCTTCTTCGCCGAGGCCCGCGGCAAGCAGGTGCCGCGCGGCGCGAGCCGGGTCCCGCTCGGCATCGATCGCGCGCCCCGCCGCAGCCTGGAGTGTGGCCCATGCCCCCGCGTGACGGACCTGGCGCTTCAGGGCCCGCTGGAGCCGGGGCTCGGCGAACCGGAACCCCTCGGGGACCGGCACCAGCCACCCGCGGCGAAAGCTCTGGTCGAGCACGCCTTCGGGAACCGGGACCTCCGCGAGCGCACAGGCACGTCGCCACTCGGAAGCGTCGACCCGAGTGCCGAGCACGGCGCCGACCGCGAGCGCCGACACCCCGTCGTCGGCGTCCACCCGGTCGCGGAAGAGCTCGTCCTCGTCCGCCTGCCAGTCCACGTCGCCGACCAGTCGGTAGCCGTCGGGGCCGGGGACCAGCGCGCCGTGAGCCACCGCACGCGCCAGCGCATCGAGCACGACACGCGGGCTGCCGGCCGCCCGATGCGCGAGGTCCACCGCGAGGCCGTGCTCGATGCCCAGCACCTGCCCCACGAGGCCGCGCAGCGAGACCTCCTTCATCGGTCGAAGCGCATGCACGGCATCCGCACCCGCCGGCGGAGCCTTGGCCGAGATCAGGAACAGCACCCGCGCATCGGGTGTGGCCCGCACGTGCTCCGACAGCGCGAGGATCTCGTCGAGTCGCTCGCTCGCATCGGCATGGACGAGGATCGGGCGGCGCCTCGACTCGGCCGTGAGCAGCTGAGCGACCAGCGCCACGCGCTCGTTGTAGGGCGGGAGGGCCTCGTCCCCGAGCCATGCGAGCCAGGTCGCGACCCGCGGACTGGTCGGCGCCACCCCGAGCCGCGACGCGAGCTGCGCCCTCGCCATGGACGGGTGGGTCGAGATCGGCACCGCCGCACGTACCATGGCCCGAAGCGAGAGGTCCCCCGACCAGTGCTGTGCCAGACCGAGCTCGTCCGCCCGCTCTGCCAGCCAGCGCGCGGTTCGGGTCACGCCGATCCCTCCGTCGCCCGTGAGCCACACCACCCTCGGCCCTCGACCGTCGTGCTGGAGAACGAGCTCGCGCCACAAGGCCGAGCGCTCCTCGTACCGGCCGACGAACGGGACCTCGCGCAGCCCGAAGAGACCGAGCCCGAGGTTCTGCGGCAGCGGCACGGATCCACCGGCATGGCGCCACTCCCGAGGGCAAGCGGGAAAGCGCACCGCCTCGGGGACGGCGGTCCCGGCCGTTGCCAGCGGGGCCGCCACGGGCTCGTCGAGCACGAAGGTCGCAGCCGGCGCCAGGTCCGCGACCGTGCCGGTTTTTTGCTCCACCGGCTCACCGAGCGCCTGCAGCGCCAGGGCCGCGTCGGCGGCACGCTCGAAGCGACGCTCGAAGTCGGGCTGCAGCAAGCGCTCGGCCCACGCTCGAAGGCCCTCGGGAACCGCGACCCGCGGCGCCCACGGTCCCCACGACGATGCGAGGCTGCGCGCCAACACCTCCGCGGGTGACGCGCCCGCCACGGGCGTGCGGCCGGTCGCGAGCTGCCAGGCCAGGGCACCGAGCGCGTACAGGTCGCTCCACGGTCCCGCCTCCGCGTCCCGCCCCTGGAGCAGCTCGGGCGCCATGTACGCGGGGGTCCCCGCCGCGCGCCCCTCAGCGTGCGCAGCCCGCGCGATGCCGAAGTCGGCGAGCCGCCACGAGCCGTCTCGGTCGCGGAGCACGTTGGCGGGCTTGAGATCGCGGTGCAGCAGTCCACGAGCGTGCGCGTGAGCCAGCGCGTCGAGCAGCACCAACAAGACGTTGCGCATGCCGCTCCACCCGATCACACCGCCGTGATCGACCAGTGTGCCCTCCGGGAGCAGCTCCATGACCAGGTAGGGCGCACCGACGCCGGCCCCCTCGACGCGCGCGGACTCCGGCATGCGGCCGAGGTCGTAGATCTGCACGATGTGGGGGTGATGCAGCCGCGCCATGGCCTCGGCCTCGCGGAGGAACGCCGGAGCATCGACCTCGGATCCCGCCACCCACTTGATGGCGACCTCGGTGCCGTCCGTGCGGTGGCGCCCGTGCCACACCACGCCCATGCCCCCCTGACCCAGCGGCCGGAGCAGATCGAACGGTCCCAGGGCATAGCGAGCCACCGAGGGAGTATCCCACAGCCCCATGCGCGAGCGGGCGAGCAGCCTCACGTATGCTGATGAGGCAACCCGGAGGTTCCATGCCCCTTCTCGACGGCCACGTCCTGATCACCGGCGCCGCCGGCGGGATCGGCACGGCCCTCGCCGAGGCGATCCGCGCTCATGCCCCCTCCACGCGCCTCACGCTCACGGACCTCGGCGAGTGTGACGCGCTGGCCGAGTCCCTGGGCGGTGCGGTGTCCCTGCCGTCGGACCTCACGGCCCCGGGTGCGCCAGCCGAGCTGCTCGCGCGCGCCGAGGAGGCGTTCGGCCCCGTGGACGTGCTCGTCAACAACGCCGGTATCGTCGACTTCGTCGCCATGTCGCACCCGGACAGCTGGCAACGCGGCAGGCGTGTGCTCGACATCGACCTGCTCGCGCCCCTCGAGCTCAGCCACCTCGTGCTTCCCGGCATGCTCGCCCGTGGACGGGGTGGGCTGGTCCAGGTCGCGAGCATCGCCGCCCTCTCCCCGATGCGCGGTGGGGTCTGGTACGGCGCCGCCAAGGCGGGCTTCGCGATGGCCTCGGAAGCGCTGCACATGGAGACGCGGGGTACCGGCGTCCACGTGCTCACCGTGTACCCGGGACCCATCACCACCCCGCTCGAGCAGAAGGGACGCGCGCAGATCGGCGAGGACTCCTCGGCTCGCATCCTACCGAGCGGCAAGCCCGACGGCCTGGCCCGCGAGGTGGTGCGCTCGTGGAGCCGCGGCCGCCGCAGACTGATCTATCCGAGCCTGTATGGCGTGCTCGGCGTGCTTCCCTCGGTCGGGCGGTGGACGGCGAAGCTGGGGCCCATGCCGAAGGAACGCTAGCCATTCGGTTTTTCCGAATCCGAGAAGGCAATCTTTCCGTTCGAACGACGTCGGGACCCGCCATACCCACGCCGAACGGAGTTCACCATGTCCTACGCCCTGTCCTCCCTCGACATGCTCGAGACCGAGGCGATGCAGATCTTCTGGACCGTCGTCGGCGAGTGCGACCGGCCCGTGATGCTGTTCTCCGGCGGCAAGGACTCGCTGTGCATGCTCCACATCGCCCGCAAGGCCTTCGCCCCCGGCCGCATCCCCTTTCCGATGCTGCACGTGGACACGGGGCACAACTTCCCGGAGTTGCTCGCGTTCCGCGATCACATCGCCGAGGCCTACGAGCTCGACCTGCGAGTCGCTTCGGTGCAGGCGTGGATCGACGACGGACGCCTGACCGAGCCTCCGGACGGCTCGCGCAACACCCTGCAGATCCCGGTGCTGCTCGACGCCCTGACCACGGGCGGCTTCGACGCGGCGTTTGGCGGCGCGCGCCGTGACGAAGAACGCGCCCGTGCCAAGGAGCGCGTGTTCAGCCACCGCGACGCCTTCGGCCAGTGGGATCCGAAGCAACAGCGACCCGAGCTGTGGGACGTGTGGAACACCCGCAAACGGCCGGGAGAGACGCTGCGCGTGTTCCCCCTGTCCAACTGGACCGAGCTCGACGTGTGGTGCTACATCCGCCGTGAAGGCATCGCGCTGCCCTCGCTGTACCTCGCCCACGAGCGCGAGCTCGTCGAGCGCGAGGGCCTGCTGCTCGCGGTCGACGCGCTGAACCCCCTCCGGGACGGGGAGCACTCGTTCCGGGACACGGTGCGCTTCCGCACGCTGGGCGATCTGCCGCTCACCGGCGGCATGCGCTCCGCGGCGAGGGACGTCACCGCCGTCATCGCCGAGAACCTGACCGCCTCCGTCAGCGAGCGGGGTGTGGGTCGCGGCGACGACCGCGCTTCCGCGGCGGCCATGGAGGACCGCAAGCGCGAGGGCTACTTCTAGAAGTCCAGCTGCGCCCCGAGCCGTACGGCCATGCCGAAGCCAAAGCCGCCGACCAGGCCGATCTCAGGTGAGAGCTGGAGTCCGACCCCCCACTGATCCGCGACTCGCACGTCGACACCGAGCTCGAGCGCCATGTCGAGACGCGTGAGCACGGGATGGCCGTAGGGCACGAAGTTCTGCAGCTGCAGGCCCGTGCCGAGGAACGGCCGAACGCGCTTGCGCGGGAACATCACCTCGCGCACGCCAAGCGCGATGGGCACGAAGGCGAGCTCGGGTCCGACCATCAGGCCCGGCGCGAAGCGAAGGTGAAGCGCGCCATCCGGCTGAATCGGACGGAAGAGCAGCTCTGGGTGCACGCCGAAGGCCAGGCCCACGAGGTCGACCTCGGCGGGCAGTCCGAGCGAGAAGCGGTCGGTCTCGAGGGCCGCCGCGGGCGTCGACAGCCCGAGCCCGACGGCGAGCGCGGCCGCGCGCCATCCCATCGGCGTACTAGTACGCGTAGGTCCCCCAGTCGGCGAACACCGCGCCGAAGCCGCCGTCCGAGAAGTCCTCCTCGACGCCGAAGCCGAGCTGGAAGTCGCCGGTCGTGCCGTCCGGGCTCCAGATCCACACCTCGTTGGGACCGCGCTGCAGCGGCAGGGCCGTCGTGCCCGAGGTCCACATGTTCCGGCGCATCACCTGCTCGAAGTACACGATGCGCTCGGGCAGGTCGTTCTGGTCGAGGTACACGCCCCAGCCATCGGGCAGCGGGTACGGCAGCACCGCCAGCTCGTCGGCGGTCGGTGTGGGCAGCCCCGGCCCGACCACGGCGTACATCGGTCGATGGTCCGCCAGGCGCGGTCGCTTCTCGACCAGTACCTCGAACGGCAACGCAAAGTCCGTGGGCATGACCAGCTCGACGACGAACACCTCGTCGCCCGTCTCGAAGGTGCCCGGGATCAGCCAGCTGATCGTCGCGTCGGTGATCTCGACGTCGCCGATGTCGCCAGCAGGCCGATGCGCCTCGGCGAGCGGCAGGAGGAGCAGGAGCCACAGCCCGGCCCTCACGGGGAACACTCCGTCGGCAGGGTGTCGGCCTCGGCCTCGCGCAGCCAGTCCAGGCCTCGCTCACACGCGCCGGTGCAGAACTCGGCAGCCTCGTGGCTACCCCAGCACGCCCCCCCGGCGACGAAACGCTCGACGTCGGTGTTGCGGTCGCGAGCGAGATCGCGCGCGCCAAGGCACGTCACGTAGGCCTCGCACGCGGCGGAGGGCTCGACCTCGGGAGCACAGCCCCCGAGCATCGCGATCAGGAAGAAGCAGCGCATGCGGCCATCGTACGCCATGCCACTCCCGCCCGGCAGGTGCCGGACCCCGGCGTGAGGTCCGGCAGCCGCGGACCGCCTACAGCAGCTGGAACAGGAACTCGTCCACGCCACCGTTCGTCTGGGCCTTCACGACGTGCTTGCCGCGCCACTTGCGGTTGGTCAGCGTCTTGAGGGCGCCCTGCAGCGCGCCCAGGGTGTAGGAACACTCCTGCGTGGAGCTCGCATCCTCGCCCCAGGTCTCGATCGCATCACGCAGCTTGATGCGGTAGTCCTCGCCCTCGAGCTCCATCGTCATCACCTCGCACAGGCGCGTACCGTCGGCACCGAGCGCAGCCTGCAGCTTCGGGAGCGCGTCGGTGGGCTCGGTGATGGTGCCCGCAAGACCGAGCGAGGTCACGAGCTGGTTGCCTCGCGCACGACCGGCGGCGATCAGGCCGACGCGTGCCGCGGCGCCGAGGGCGTCCTCGGCTCCCTTCAGTGCCTGCTTGAAGCACACGATGCTCACGAACCCCCCGAGGTGGTCCCGCTGGGGATGGTGGGAACCCTCGGCGCCAATGGACTCGTCGAATGCAGCGCTCATAACTCTCTCCTTGAGTGATTACGGCGTCTCTCCGGGCGCCAAGAAGATGGTGCCACGCCCGCAACCCTCAGTTGCGGAACTCAAGTACACGAAATCAATTTCGGCCGAAGAGTTTCGGGACAAACGATGCATGGATTTTCTTTCGGGCACCAAGATTGGGATCGCCAGGGCTCGTGCGCTACACCTGACGAACAGCGCGCAAAACCATGTTCAAACCTCACCTCAGCGCATCACCAACCCCGCTCGAAGCCCACAGATTCACCACGCAGGGGGGGCTCTGATCATGGGATGGGGAAACTCCTGATCAGGCAATCGGGGCCCCCATTGCACACGAATGCCATTCCGGCAAACCATGGGTTCGGGGCACCCACTTCCATCGAAACCAGGGAGGCTCGTGCGTGCTAGCTTCACCTCATGCACGACTCTCGCCGAGACTTCCTCCGCCGCTCCTTCCTGTCGCTCGCGGCGCTCAGTGCGCTGCCCACGCTGACCCGCTGCGGTCCGACGGAAACCCCCGTGGACACGGGCTACACGGGACACTTCCCCCCGTGGCGGCCGCCGGAGATCTCCCCGCCCGCGACGAGCCAGATCGCGAAGCTCGGCGCCCTCGCCGACCCCGACGCACTCGGACTGCGCCTGGCTCCCGGGTTCACGGCCCGCGTGGTCGCGCGCTCGGGGGAGACCGTGGAGGGCACGGAGCACGTGTGGCACATCGCGCCCGACGGCGGCGCCTGCTTCCTGGCGGAGGACGGCGGCTACGTGTACGTCTCGAACAGCGAGGCCATCGTCGGAGGCGGCGCCAGCGCGCTCCGCTTCACCGCCGAGGGCGAGCTCGTCGACGCCTACCCCATTCTCGAAGACACCCTCGTGAACTGCGCCGGTGGGCCGACGCCGTGGGGAACCTGGCTCTCTTGCGAGGAGCGGCCCGCGGGCATCGTGTTCGAG
Source organism: Deltaproteobacteria bacterium (assembly GCA_006226595.1). GTDB lineage: Bacteria > Myxococcota_A > UBA796 > UBA796 > M1803. The sequence continues at coordinate 27,759 of SBGP01000105.1, read as the reverse complement.
TGCGACCCCTTCGGTCAGGTCGAGGCCCTCGCCCGCCCCGCGCTCGGCGTGTTCCGCCACGAAGCCGTCGCCGTCGACCCGGTGAATGGCCACCTGTTCCTCACCGAAGACGAACCGAACGGCTGCTTCTACCGTTTCATTCCCGACGGGATGGAAGACGGGCACCCGGATCTGTCGAGCGGCACGCTCCAGGTCCTGCAGGTGCTCGACGGCGTGGAGGGCGCCGTTGCGTGGCACGACGTGCCCGATCCGAGCGCCGAAGAGACCTCCACGCGCCTGCAGGTCGCGGCCAGCACGCCCTTCGATGGCGGCGAGGGGCTGGCCTTCCACGAAGGCGTCGTGTTCTTCACGACGAAGGGCGACAACCGCGTGTGGGCCTACGACACCGCCGACGAGACCCTGTCCATCGTGTACGACGACGACCTGGCCCAGGACCCGATCCTTCGCGGCGTCGACAACCTCTGGGTCACCCCGGCCGGAGACCTGCTCGTCGCCGAGGATGGCGACGACATGCAGATCGTGGCGCTCACCCCCGACGGCCAGCTCGTTCCGGTGGTGCAGGTCATCGGCCACGACGCCTCCGAGATCACCGGCCCCGCCCTCGACCCCTACCGCCGTCGGCTGTACTTCAGCTCCCAGCGCGGGGAGTCGGGCAGCGCGCTCGGCGCCGACGGCGTGACCTACGAAATCACCGGGCCCTTCTTCACCTGAGCCCGGCCCAGGCCGAGGAGACGCGATGGCGCGCGGTGCGACCGTGCAGAACTTCGAGCTCGTGCTCTCGGATGTCGACCGGGGCGTGTACGACACCTTGTCGCTGAAGCTCGCGCAGCACCCCTCCGAGAGCGGGCCCTACCTGGTGACCCGCCTGCTCGCGTACGCGCTCGAGCTCGAGGACGGACTCACCTTCACCTCGGGGCTCGCGTCTTCCGACGAGCCCGCTCTGTGGGTCCGCGACCTCACCGACCAGCTGACCGCGTGGATCGACATCGGCTGTCCCGAGGCCGCACGCCTGCATCGCGCGAGCAAGGCGGCCGATCGCGTCGCCGTGTACTGCCACAAGCCGCCCGGGCCCTGGCTCGACGCCCTCGCCCGCGAGCGCGTCCACGAGGCCGAGCGCATCGCCCTGCACGCCTTCGACCCGAGGACCATCCAGGAGCTCGCCGAGCACGTCGAGCGGCGCAACCAGTGGTCGCTGTCCCGCGTAGAGGGCGTGCTGTACATCGAGACCGAGCGCGGCAACGTGACCCTCGAGGACCAGCGGCTGACCTGGCCGGTGCGCTGAGCCCTACCAGGGGCCGACGATGACCGGCTGATCGACCTCGGAGCACGCGTCGAGCAGCTCGACGACGACCCCGCCGACCGCCCCCTCTTCGGTCGTCGCCACCGGAACCGCGAGGTTCAGCTGGCCCACGCAGCCCAGGGCTCCCAGGGCCTCGGAGAGGTCTACGTGCACGGTGCTCACGACCTCGTCCCCGGTGCCGTCGCACGCCTCCGGCGCGAACAGGTCCATGGTGCCGTGCGCGACCGCCGGGAGGCCCGCGGTCACTCTCAGGATGGACACCGCCACCTCCGGAGCCGCGCAGCCCGCGGGATGGCGCACCTCAGCCACCAGGAACTCGCCCGCCATGTGCGGTGCCGGCTCGGCAAGGAGCTCGACCCCATGGTCCGCGAACCCGACATCCGGGAAGCTGGCCGGGCGGCCCTCGACGAAGGTCGCCACCGCACACGCGCCGTCCTCGAGACAGCTGTGCTCGCTGCAGCCGGTGGCGGTGAGCAGGACGGTGGCGAACAGGGCGGTGCGGGACATGGGGCCTCCAGGCGGCGGGTTCTGGAAGCCATATGCGTCGGTGCGCGACGTCGACCCATCACAGCGACTCACAGCCGATGACACCCCACGCGCCCTCCACGCGGCTCGGGCAGAAGCCGGGTCCGGCGACTGCCTCACGCACCCGAGTCATGCAGCTCGGGCAACGCGAAGAGCACCCGTGCACCGCCGCCCGGGTCGTTCTTGATGCCGATGCGTCCGCCCCCTTCCTCGATCACGCGCTTGACGAAGCCCAGGCCCAGCCCGTGTCCGTGCAGCGCTCCCGTCGCCTGGAAGCCGGATTCGAACACGCGGGGCAAGTCCTCTTCCGGCACGCCGGGACCGCGGTCCCGTACCGAGAACACGACCTGGGTCCCGGAGCGGTCGACCCAGATGTCCACGGCCTCGCCGCGTGGCCCGTACTTGAGCGCGTTGGTCATCAGGTTGATCGCGGCGCGGAGCAGCTCCTGCTCTCGTCCGCGCACCCAGCACGGGTCGTCGGGCACCTTGAGCTCGAAGCGCTTGCCTTCCGCCGACGCATCGAGCGAGAGCATCGCGACGGCCTGACGCGCGGTGGCGGCGAGGTCCACCGGCACCGGCTCCGGCGGGTGGGGTGCGAGCGCCTCGGTCACCTGCACCGTGAGCGCGCGGGTCGTGCGCACGACGATGTCGAGCATCTCGCGCTGGTCGTCGCGCGGGTCCATCTCGCGGAGGAGCTCGGCGGCGCCGGTCGCAGCAGCGAGCACGTTGCGCAGATCGTGGGCGAGCTCTCGGTGGCGACGCACGCGCTCGATCTGCTCCTCGAGCGCCTTGGCGTTGCCCACGGCGACGGCCGCGGCTGCGGCGAGGGTGCGAAGCGCCCACTTGCGCTCGCCGAGTGCAATGGCGGCCACGTCGACCGCGTCGGCGTAGATCGCGCCGACGACCTCGGAGCCGTGCATCATCGGCACGCACAGCACCGAGGTGACACCCATGCCGAGGATGCTGCGGGTCGCGCTCGAGATGTCGCGCGAGATGTCCTCGACGAACACCTCCTCACCCGCGAGGCAGCGGCGCAGGGCGGGCTCGGACAGGGCGGCGCCGCCCTCGGGGTGCTGGGCGACGACCCTGGAGCCGCGCTCGTCGGCGAGCACGACACAGGCCCGGTCGACGTCGAGCACGTCGTGCACGGCCCTCGCCACCATGTCGCACACGACCTGCGCGTCGCGCTGCTGGGCCAGAGCGAGACTCACCGCGACCAGCCGAGGCTGAGCCTCCTCTGGGCTGACGCGACCCGAAGGAAGGTGCTTGCGCAGCTCGGCGTGCAGGGAGCGATGCGCCGCCGCCGCCGTCGGGCTCACGTGCACGAGCTCGGACTGCACCGACTGCAGGATCTCCTCGGCGACGGCGTGGCGCTTCGCCGCGACCGCATCCCGTGCGAGGGCCTGGGCGACCGCCACGCGCTGCGCTGGCCGACCGCCGGATGCAGACGCCCGAGCCTGCGCGAGGAGCTCGGCCCGGCGTCGACCGTGCGACTGGTCTGCGGCGAGCAGGAACCCGCGCGCCGCCGAGTCGACGTCTCCCGCCTCGAGACATCGCCGTGCAAGGGCCTCGGCACGACCACCCGTGCCGGGGGCGACCGAGCGCTCCACGGCCAGGTACAGCTGCAGCAGGCGCGCACTGTCGCGGATGGCTGCGGACTCGCTCGCGAGGAGTTGCGGGAGGGCCGCACGGACCTCGGGCCGCCGACCTCGGTCGTAGGCCTGCCACGCGTCGTCGAGCTCGGCGTTCGGATGGGCAGCGTTCATCGCACCATTCTACGGAAGCCAGCCGCGGGGTGCGTAGCGGCGACGCCCCCCGGAAGGTCGCGCTGCGATTGACGCCCCCAAAGCAAGCCTTTCGACCCGTCAAATCCCTCCTCACCGTTCAGCAGAACATTCCTCGAATGCTCCAGAATGGAGCATTGCCCCCCTGGCAAGCGAGGCGCCGCCTCCAGCCCATGATACGCATCCCGCAGGAGTGACCTCGATGGCCGACGGCTTTCTGTGCATCAAGTGCGGGCAATGGCACGACAAGCTGCCACTGGGCTGGGGTGTCGCCGAGCCCATCTACGTCGCCAAGCTCACCCCCGCCGAGCGCGTGGGTCGCGTGCAGATCGATCACGGCGCAGGCGTCGCGATCATCGACGGCAAGACCTTCATCATGGGCCTGCTCCAGATCCCGCTGCGCAACAGCGAGCGCTTCTTCACGTGGACCCTGTGGGTGCAGGTCGCCGAGCACGACATGGAGAACATCCTCGCGAACTGGACCAACCCGCGGCGGGCCGAGATGGAGCCGACCCCATCCATCCTCGTCGACTACTTCTGCGACTACCCGGAGTGCGACCGCCTGCACGTGTGGGTGCACCACCAGGAGCCCGGCAAGCGCCCGCTTCTCGAGCTGCTTCCGTGCGAGCACCCCCTGTACAAGGAACAGACCGAGGGCATCGACGACATCCGGGTCCGCGAGATCGCTATGGCGATGTACCACCCGATGGCGGCGCGGCTGGGCGATCAGCCGTGGGACGGCGTGGTCACCCCGGAGCTGCTCTTCGGCGACATGATGAAGCTCGACTGAGCCTAGACGCGGTCGACCTCGGAGCGACGGCCACGCAGGGCGTCGAGCTCCTCGGGCACCGTGCCCGCCGTTCCAGCGGCGTGGGAGGCCGCCTCCCGAAGGACACCTCGTACGGTCCACAGCTCCTCCTCCGTGCACCGGAGGGCTCGGAGCTCCACCGCCGTCTCCCCCTGGGACAGCGACAGCCGGCAGAAGCGCGTGCGGTCGCCTCCGCCATCGTCGTCCTTGTGCACCTGGATGCCGTGGATGGGCAGCTCGAGGGCGTGTGCGACATGGGCGGCAACCTCTCCGAGTGGGTCGAGGACTGGTACGCCTCCGACTACACCGGCCACCCCACGGACGGATCGGCCTACACCCACGGCTCGCAGTTCCGCGTGATGCGCGGCAGCGGGGAAGGCCCCGAGCGACCCGAGACCTGCATCGGCCCACCTGCCCGCCGCCTTCAGCCATGGGTGCGCCTGGCCGATCCGCCGGGGCTCCCCCCGCCCTTGTGGGCGCACACAGGGGCGGAGCCACGACTCCGACAACGGTGAAACCTCCACTTTCGACTGGCACGCCGGCTGCAAAGAGCCCTGCCAACACCCTTGGAGGTTCCATGACCCTGTTTGCCCTTCTCCTCGCCACCGCCTCGGCCTCGCCGAACACCATCGTCCTCGATGGCGAGATGGACATCGCGTACGCCGAGGACGACAACGTCGTCGTGTTCACCGTGTACGGCGACGTCTACTCGCACTGTCGCGAGCGCGGCCTGAGTGCGAGCTGCGACCTCGACGCCGCGTACGTCCTGTTCACGCCGCCGAAGCTGCTGCCGACGATGATTCACGGCACGGTGCTGTCCTTCGACGGCACGGTCCTCAAGCTCGACGTGAGTGAAGGCGGCGCGGTGTGCGCAGGCAAGCCCGAGGAGATCCAGGCCGTCAGCGGCTTCGACGGCAAGGGCGTGCTCGCGGCCCTCGGCGGCCTGAACGGCGAGGCGGAGTGGGCCTACAGCGCCTACGGCATGGGCGCGGACGCCGTGAAGGTCGACCTCGACGAGGCCTACGTGGTGGTCGACGACGAAAACATCTCGTTCGTCGCGCGCACGTCGGAGGGCCTCGGCATCTGGGGCACCGGCGGCGTCGCCACCGAGCCCGACGCGAAGCTCACCTACGAGAAGACCCCCTCCTCGGCCTACTCGATGCAGGCCTGCTCGATCTTCTAGTCCCCCGGAGGCTCCCATGGCCCGACAGCACCGCCACGCCCAGGACCAGCAGGCCTCGCGCCCGTCCCCCGCTTCCGCGCAGGGGCTCGACGCGCAGGCCTCGCTCGGCAACGCCTTCCTCGCGGAGACGCTGGCCAGCAGTGCCGGGGCCATGGGACTCGATGCCGGCACCGAGCACGGCCTGGCGTGCAACTGCCAGACCTGTGCCGATCCCCTGGCCCTCGCGCAGCGCGCCGCCGAAGAGCACGCGGAAGCAGAGGATGCCGAGGCCAAAAGCGAGGCGCTCGCCGAGGTCGACGCTTCCGCCGCCAGCGAGGACGACGCCGACGACGCCGTGCTACAGGCGGTGGTGCCGGGCACCGGTCCCGAGTTTCCGAAGTCCCTCGGCCGTACCGACCCGGACACGGCGGCCCTCGCAGCCACCATTCCCCACATCGGCTTCAAGCCGGCGAGCCAGCAGCCCACCACGGGTGTGGCCATCCAGCTCCAGACCGGTCCAGTCGGCCCCGAGCCCACGCACCCCGCATGGGCCACACCGGCGGGCGACACGGTGAGCGGCAAGCAAGAGGTGAAGCACGGCGGAGAGACCCTTCAGTACGACGTGATCGTGCGCGTGAGCGCTGACATGCACGCCCAGATCGTCGCCGCCGAAGACGAGCATCTCGCGGACCTCCACCGCGCCTACCAGCTCGTGGTCGGCCAGGCGGGCCGCATCCTCGGCGCCCAGGCGAACACGGTGTTCACCGCCCCGACCGCCAACGAAGCCGTCGCGAAGGTCGAGAACCAGCTCGAGGCGGACGCCCTCGCGGCCGGCTTCAACGAGTTCTATGCGCTGCCCGAGTTCTGGCTCGACGGACTCATCGCCCTCGCCGAGTGCACCCGTGAGCGCGACCACAAGCTGTGGCACAGCTTCGACTACGACGCTGCGGAGTTCGACCACGACAACCAGCAGGTCGTGCTGGTCGTCAACGCGGGAAGGACCGAGATCGGCAAGCACAGCTCCGCCAAGATCGTCGACTGGAACCTCGCCTAGCAGGCTGCTGGAACCGGTGGTCCGAGGGCCGCTTCGAGGGACTCGGCCGGTCGCGCACCCATTCCCGGGCGACCCCTAGCAGTCGCAGTCCGAGTCGTCGCAGTCGACCGCGCCGTCGCCGTCGTCGTCGACCCCGTTGTCGCAGTCCTCGGCATCGCTGGTGTCGTCCACCGGCTCCTCACCGATCTGACCGCAGGCGGTCGACAGGGCCAGGCCGAGCAGGACGAGAAGCAGCGCCGGTACGCGGCTCATGGACATGCGGCATCTCCGTCGCAGTCGGGGTCGTCGCAGTCGACGAGCCCATCGCCGTCGTCGTCGGCCTCGTTGTCACAGGCCTCGGCATCGCTGGTGTCACCGGGCGGGTCCTCGGTGTCCTCGTTGGGCTCCTCGCCGATCTGACCGCAGGCGGTCGACAGCGCGAGACCGAGGAGGACGAGAAGCAGCGCCGGCACGCGACTCAGGGACATGCGGCATCTCCGTCGCAGTCGGGGTCGTCGCAGTCGACGAGCCCGTCCTCGTCGTCGTCGACCTCGTTGTCGCAGACCTCGTCGGTGGCGGTGTCCCCGTCGGGCTCCTCGCCGACCTGCCCGTTCATCCCGGTGTCGCTGGGCCCGGGGTCGTCGTCGGGCTCGGCGCCGATCTGGCCACAGGCCGTCGCGAGCCACAGGGCGGCAAGCGGAAGCAGGAGTCGAGCTAGCCGCACGCCGCATCTCCACTGCAGTCGGGGTCGTCGCAGTCGATCAGCCCGTCTTCGTCCTCGTCGAGTCCGCCGGTGCACGCCTCGCTCTCGGGCTGGACACCGGTGTCGGTGGGCTCTTCGCCGATCTGGCCGTTCATGCCGCTGTCCGTCGGCTCTTCACCGATCTGGCCACAGGCGCAGAAACACAGAAGAAACGCTGAAATCAGCCAGATGCGCATGCACTCTCCGAGCGAGAGTCTCTCCGTGCCGAAGGGCGCTGTCAACCACGGCCTTCCATCGGCATGCACAGCCGCTCCGCCGCGGGGCTCTACGCATCCCGAACCGGGGGGTTCGCGTTTCACATACAGGTAGTCGGCCACGGGACTTTCGGCCGCTCGAGCCGCGTGCGACGGTAGGTCCATCGAGACGCTGACAGGAGGACGTCATGCACGCCATCACCCACTCGCTTCGCCGCCGCCTGCTCGGTGCCGCCGGCCTCGCGGCACTCACCGGCTGTCGCTGGGACTTCGGCGACGACTGCTCCGGCTGGGACGGGAGCTACAGCTACGCCGTCCCCGTCGTAGCGGCCCTCCTCGACGAGGCCGACGACTGTCCCGAGAACCCGTACTACGCCTGGGACCGGTTCGAGGCCCCGCCCGACGCCTACTGCGACGGCCTCGATACCGCCGGCGCGGGCGACATCGTCGACGTGCGCTTCGTCGCCAGGGCCGGCGTGGAGTGCAGCTACGAGCTCACCTGCGAGGGCTACGAAGAGTGCCCCGGCGGGCGTCCCCTGCAGCGCGACGGCGCCTCGGTGCTCGCGACGGCCATGCCACGTGCGGACTGGCAGACCGAGCGCGCCCCGAGCATCGCCGAGCTCTCGGACGAAGAGCGCACGGTCCTGCGCGAGTACTGGTTCCGCGCGGGTACCGAGGAACACAGCTCCATCGCCGCGTTCCACCGCGTCGCCCTGGAGCTGCTCTCGCTCGGAGCGCCCGCGGACCTGGTCGAGCGCGCGACCCGGGCGGCCCAGGACGAGAGCGGACATGCCCGCGACGCCTTCGCGCTGGCCTCCGCCTATGCCGGCACGGCCATCGGCCCCTCGGCCCTGGGGCTCGGCACCGACGTCAGCCTGGCCACCGACCTCGTGGCGCTCGCGGTGTCCACGGCCCGCGAGGGCGCGATCAACGAGTGCCTGGCCGCGTACCTCGCGGCAGAGCGACTGCGCCGCGCGACCGACCCGGCGGTGAGGGCGGTCCTCGCCCGGGTCGTCGAGGAGGAGACCCAGCACGCCGAGCTCGCGTGGGCGACGCTGCGCTGGTGCCTGGCACAGGGCGGCTCGACCGTGCGCGACGCGCTGCGCGAGGTGTTCGCGACGATGACGCTTCCCCGCGCGGAGGCGCGCCCCTGGCCCGCGGCGCTCGAGGCCCACGGCGTGCTGTCGCCCGCCGACGAGTGCGCCTGTCTGAGCGCCTGCATCGAGCGGGTGCTCCGTCCGGTCGCCGCCAGCCTGCTGGCCCAGACCCGGGAGGAGCGATGAGCCGCCGTGCCGCCCTCCTCCTGTGCCTCGCGGCCTGTGCCGAGGACGAACCCCTTGGCCCATGTCCCGACAGCACCTTCTGGGACGAGACCGCGTCGCTGTGTCTACCCTGGGTGCCGGACAGCTACCCGGGCCTCACGGACGCTCCGACGCCGACCCTCGTCGAGGTGGCATGGGAGTGCGTGGGCAGCGACTTCGTGATCGAGGCCCACTTCGACGGCCGCATCGAGCGGGCGGAGGTGTTGTACGTCGACACGAGCGCGTGGACGCCGGAGACCGCGCCGTCCTCCCTGCCCGCGGAGGTCCATGACCTGGTCCCGTGGGCTGACCACGTGTGGAAGGGGGTGTTTCCGACGGACCTCGACTGCAACGCCGAGAACTTCGCCGTGCGCGTCGACTACCAGTCGCGGTACGAGCCGTTCTGCTCCGTGGCCGGGCTCCACGCGGACGCCACGCTCAACGAGCCCGAAGGCGGAACCTGCGCCTGTCTCGACTGCCCGTAGTCACTCGGAATCGGCGCTGCGGTCGAGTATCTGCACCTGCATGGTCGCAAGCACGAGGACTTCGTCGCTCGTCGACTCGGCCACCAGGTTGCGCACCGCCCGGTAGTAGTCGCGCTGGAGGCGCTTGATCGCGCCGTACTCCTCTTCCGAGACGGTGAACAGGTTCCAGCCACCGCGGCAATTCGGCGTGTCCTCGGCGCGGTCGACCGCGACCTGCGACCAGAAGCGCCGCACGCGCAGCCGATCCTCGCTGCCCTGCAGGTTCACGCGGGGCACGCGCACCGGCTCGTACAGCCCGTCCCGGAGCACGATGTCGCCGGCATCGACGAGCAGCTCGAGGCACGCGACCTCGGTCTCGACCTCGATGCCCAGCTGGCGTGCAATCCACCCGGTCTCGTGGGTGCCGAGGGCGCGGTATCGTTCGAGCTCGATCGCGAGCTCCACCGCCGGGGACCATGGCTGGTCGCGCACCCGCGACCGGGCACGCTCGCGACGCTCCCACAGCGGAGCCACCGACGGAAGCTCGGCCGGGTCGCACAGCAGGGCGAGGAAGTCGGTGGACCGCGCCGTCCAGAACTCGACCATGGCGAGGAATTGCGGGAAGCGGGGCTCGCTCTCGCCGCGAAGCCAGCGTCCGACGCTGTGGCGGGACACCCCGAGGTACTCGGCCAACTCGGCGTGCGCGTGGTTGGCCTGGAGGTCCTGCATCAGCGCGGCGGCGCCCTCGACCGTCCAGGGCTCGAGCGCGGCTTCGGACAGCGCGAGGCCGAAGGTCGGCAGCTTCTCGCCGAGCTCCACCCCCGTGCGATGCGCCAGCCAGAACAGGCCTGCGACCGTGGGATAGCGGCGCCCCGCCTCCCAGTGGTACGCGACGTTGCTGCCGTAGCGAAGACGCCGGCGCAGCGCTTCTTGCGAGCGATCGCCGCGAAGGACGCGGACCAGCTCTCGGGTAGTGGCTTCGGTATCGAACATCGGCCGTCGATCATCGCACGAGCGGGTCGAGCTGCACGCGTAGACCGGGTGACGGAGGGCATCGAGCCGCGGGTGTACGCAGATCGCACCCGACAGTGCGCGTTTCCCATAGGGCAAGGCCGCGGCGCCCGTGGTGCCTCGGCCGGCCGCGTGCGATGGTCAGGACATGAGGGATGCAGCGGCCGCCACCACAGCGCTCGCCGCGAGGAACCGCCCTCATCGCCTCGCCACTCGCCGGGACCCTTCCCGGGTGGAGGGGTGTGCGCCCACACCGAGAGGAGGTTCGATGTCTCGCCTGTTCCCCGTGCTCGCCACCCTGCTGCTCGCCCCGGCGGCGATGGCCGACACCGCCGCGGTATGCGACCACCTGATCTCCGCGGAGAGCGAGGGTGACGAAGCCCTCGACTGCGTGGTCGTCACCGAGCAAGGCTGCGACGTTCGCCTCGCGAACGACTGCTCCTTCGACGTCGACTTCGACGAGGTGGACGCGACGTGGGCAGGCACCCTTGCCCCCGGAGACTGGGTGAGCGTGCCCGACGGCGAGCGGGTGGTCACCCTCACGCGCGCCGATGCGCCCGAGGTGGCGGCCACCCTGGCCCTCTCCACCGACCGCTCCTTCTCCACGCCGGACGACGGGCCCCACGGCTGCTCCACGAGCCCGGGAGAGCTGTCGTGGATGGGGCTGGTCCTCCTCCTCGCCGTTCGCCGCGTGCGCCGATGAGCCGCCCGCTGAAGGGTCGCGCGCGCGGCCGCCTGGCAGGGCTGGTGCTCGGCCTGCTGCTCGCGTCGACCGCGAGCGCCGAGACCGCGGTGCAGTGCGACGAGCTGGAGACGTCGACGACGAGTGCCGGCCACGCCTCGCTGGTGTGCGTCAGGGTCGCCAAGGTCGGCTGCGACGTGCGCGTCGAGAACCGGTGCGCGTACGCGGTGCAGGTCGAGGACTCGGTCCAGACCTCCTGGGGCGGTCCGCTCCCCTCCGGAGAGTCGGCCTACCTGTGGCCGGGCGACTGGGTCATCACCGTGACCCGTCCGGACGACGCCACGGTCCGGCGCACCCTGCGCGCCAGGGTGGGTGTGGAGTATTCGATGCCGCACGACAGCGAGGAACGGCCCCCCGACGACCTGTACGGCCGCGGATGTAGCACCAGCCCAGGCCTGTCGTGGATGGGGCTGCTCGTGCTGTTCGTCATGCGTCGCGTGCGTCGATGAGCCGCCCGCAGACAGCTCGGGTTCGCGGTGCTGCGTTGGGGGTCGTCCTCGGACTCCTGTTCCCATGGGCCGCCGTGGCGGAGACCGCCTCTCCCTGCGACACCATCGAGCTCCTCGAGGTCACGGGCACGCCTCCCTCCGACTGCGTGTACGTCGAGGGCGTGTGTCCCGGCGTGTACATGTCGAACCTGTGCGGTGGACCGCTCCACTGGGAGCAGACGGTGGAGGGCACGTCGGTGGGCAGCGGTGTGCTCGACGCGGAGGGCCTGGTGGAGCTGGTGTCGGGCGAGAGCGTGGTCGAGCTGTCCCTCGAGACCGCGCCCGAGAACGTGTGGTGGCTGCACCTGCGCACCTCCACGTGGACGCCGAGCCCCGAGGACACGGGTCCACCGGGCGAGGTCTACGGCGGAAGCGGCGCGGCGCCCGCGCGGGACGGGACCCCGACCGACCCCGGCGGATGCTCGCACACGCCCGGGGCAGGCTGGCTGATGGTCTTCGGCCTGGTGGGCCTCCGGGTCCGTCGCTCTACTCGACGGTGCCAGTGACCAGGTCGTCCTCGACACCGCTGGACGTGATCTTGAACTCGGCGCGGCGGTTCTGCGACCACGAGCCCTCGCCCGAGCCCTCGGACACGGGCCGCTCCTCGCCGTAGCTGATCACCGTGACCCGTGCCGGCGCGAGGCCCTGCGCGACCATGTACGTACGCACGGCATTCGCGCGACGGTCGCCGAGCGCGATGTTGTAGTCGCTCGTGCCACGCTCGTCGGCGTGTCCCTGGACCTGTACGGCGATGGTCGGGTGTTCCTGCATGATGGCCACGTTCGAGGTCAGTGCCTCCTGGCTCTCGGCGTCGAGCGCGTCGGAGTCGGTCTCGAAGTGCACGCGCGCGAACTGCTCGTGCATCTTCTTCACGGCAGCGGCAGTCGCCTCCTCGTCGACGGCCGGCGGCGGCGGCGGTGCGGGCGCCTCGACCGCTTCCTCGACGGGAGCGGGTTTCTTGCAGCCAGCGACGAGAGAGAGCGCCAGCGACAGCGAGAGCGAGACAAGAACGGTGCGGGTCATAGAGCCTCCGTGGGTTCCTGGGAACATAGCGCATCGACCCGCGCGGAAATCCGCCCGCAAGCCGCCTCTACGTCTCTAGACCCGCTGTTTGAAGCCCTCGACAGCGACAGAGCCGCGAACGATTTCAAACGCTCACGCCGTCGCCGGAAGACCGCACGGCGACACTGCTGCCTCCGCCACCGAGGTGCCGTGCTAGGCAGCCTCATGTCCCTGTTCGACCGCCTCACCACGCGTGTGCTCGCCCTGCTCGGCCTCGACTTCGACCTGTCCTTCGACAACCTGTCCGAGCCCTTCCACGCGATTGCGCCGCAGCTCACCCTCGGCGCTCGCCCCCGTCCCGAGCGGGTCGAGGCACTTCGAGAGCTCGGCATCACCCACGTGGTCAGCTGCCTGCCGGAAGCGGAGCGCGAGGCGATGGGCTTTCTCGCCGCGGACTTCGAGACGCTGTTCCTGCCCGTCCACGACGGCATCGGCGAGGACATCGACGTGCACTTCCCCGTGTTCTTCGCGCTACTCGACGGGCTGGGTCGCGGCGAGCGCGCGCTGGTGCACTGCGAGGTCGGCGTGAGCCGCTCGGCGACGATGGTGGTCGCCCACGTCATGCAGGCCCGCCAACTGCGCTTCTACGAGGCGTACCGCGAGGTGCGAAGCCGTCGTCCTCAGGTGCTTCCCAACGTGGGCTTCGCCAGCCAGCTCCAGGCCTTCGAGGGACGCCTGTTCCCCGAGCCTCGCGACGGGCACGCCTCGCTGACCCGCTACCTGCACGAGGTCTGCCACGTCCCGGTCGAGGTCGACGTGCTCCAGGCCATGCTCGAAGACCACGACTTCGACGCGGTGCGGGCGATCCGCAGCATCTTCGGCGACGAGGTCCCGCGGGTCGTGCAGGGCGTGCGGACCTAGGCCTTCATGGCTCGCTAGTTCCCGAGCAGCAGGTCGGAGGGGTCGACGTCAATCGCGAAGCTCCGCGCATCGACGGCTACCGGATTGGCGCTGACGTAGGTGTATTCCTCGGCCACGCGAGCCTCCCAGGCCTCGTCCATCACCATCACGCCGTCGCCGTCTCGGGTCACGCTGAACGCGCTGCCCCAGCCGTTGCCGTCGAGGTAGCCAAGCGTGGAGGAGCCAAAGCCAATCGCGAGCGTCTTGCCCTGCTCGAAGTCCTCCAACGCGGAGATGTCGGCAAACAGCGAGTGGTCGCTGGTCACTTCCCCCTCGTAGCCGACGTAGAGCGTCTGCCCCCCGGCGGCGAGCGTCGTAGCCGGATCCGAGCCCCAGACCGCAGGATCGAGCAGCCGACCGCAGGAAACGAGGCTGGAGTTCACCTCGCTCATGTCCCTGATGTTGGCGCTGGCGAGGGGGATCTCGAAGCCACCGAGGGTGTCGAAGGTCGTCTCGAGCACGCCGCCTGCCCCATCATCCGCGTAGTAGAGGAAGGAGGTCTCGTTCGGGAGATCGGCAGTGGAGGCGTCCACCTCGGCGTACCAGCCGCAGAGGAACGAACCGTAGGAGTCGAAGAGCCACACCCCTGCCGCAGGCGGCGCGATGTACTCGCTGCCCTGGTTCAGAATCTGGAACGGCTCGACCGTGCCGCTACCGGCGTCCATCCCCCAGGAGGCGTTGAGGGCGACCAGCCTCGGAAACACGGGATCGCTGTGACAGTCCACGCAGCAGCCCCCGATTCCGTCGTCGGAGCTGCCCTCCGGGCATTCGCAGCCACCAGCCCCGTCGGAGACGAACGGAGCCGAGCACTGGGGGTCGCAGACACCATCCTGGTCGAAGTCCGGGCAACACTCGCTGCCGATCTCGGCATAGCCGCCGACCGTGCAGTTGGGTTCACGAACCACGGGGTAGCAGCCGGAGATCCCCAGTGCGACGAGGACGAAGGCGAGGAATGTACGGGCCACGGGGTCCTCGAGGCTGGATGCCAAGGATACCAAAGACGCTCCCCAGACGGAGCCTTCGGCCCTCACGGCTCGAGCACGCACCCGCCGACAAAGTGACTTCCCCACTTCGCGCGGAGTGCGTCGGCAAAGTCCGCGAGCGGAAAGGTCGGTCCGACGTGCGGGCGAAGGCTGCCGTCGGCGATGCGCTCGCGAATCCACGCGAGACGCGTCGGACGCAGGCTCGGGTCGTGCTTCGTCGCGATGACCGCCGGGCAGCCGAGCACGTCGAGGCCCTTCATCTGGATGAGGTTGGTCGGCAGCTGGTTCGCGTTGGGCGCTCCACGCTGCCCTCGGCCGCGGGCCACGAAGGGCGTCGCCGCCCAGCCGACGATGCAGAAACGCCCACCAAAGGCCATCGCACGCAGGCTCTCGACGGAGATGGGCCCGCCGACGCCGTCGTAGACGACCTGCACGCCACGCCCCCCGGTGAGCGCCTTCACGTCGTCGCGAAAGCGCCGGATGCCGCCCTCGCCATCGCCCACCGCGAGCACGTGGTCGGCGCCGAGCGCCTGCACCTGCGCGAGCTTGTCGGGGCTGCGCCCGGTCGCGATGACGGTCGCGCCGACGAGCTTGGCTACCTGGACCGCCGCCAGTCCCGTGGACCCGGAGGCCCCGTGGATGAGCACCGCCTCGCCCGCCGCCAGCCGTCCGCGGTGCACGAGCACGTGGTACGCGGTCTCGTAGTTGCCGAGCAGGTTCACGGCCTGACCCATGGACAGCCCCTCGGGAAGCGGCATCGCCGCCTTCTCGGGAATCACCGCCCACGTCGCGAAGCCTCCCCACTGCTGGTAGGGCCCGGACGAGCGCGGCCCGGTGAGCAGGCCGTCCGCGAGCACCGCGTCGCCCACGCGAACCGCCCGCACCTCGGACCCGACCGCGGCGACCTCGCCGGCGAACTCGAGCCCCGGCGTGTACGGCGGCTGGGCCATGTGCTGGTACTGGCCGCTCGCCATGAGCAGGTCCACCCAGCCCACGGCGCAGGCCCGCACCCGGAGGAGCACGTCCCTGGGCCCGAGCTCGGTGGGCACGGGCTGCTCCTCGAGGACGAGGTGGTTCTCCAGCGCGTCCATGGGGTCCTCGCCCCAGGCGCGCACGACGACACGGTGACCGGAGTGCATGCCCCACTCTAGTCGCAGCGGCGCGCTCGCCACGCAATACGAGGCCCGCCCCCGGCCGAGGACGGGCTCGAGCCGCTAGAGGTCCAGGGGCGCCACGAACAGGTCCTCGGTGCCGTTGCTGTCGCCGGTGACGATGTTGGTGGCGATGCTCTTGAACACGGCGTGGCGACCATCCGCGGAGAAGTCACCCGACGTGGAGTTGCCGTCCGAGGCGGAGCCATCGTGGGTCGCGCTCACGAGCAGCGTGGTCCCGCCGGAGCGATCGCGAGCAAACACGTCGGTGCGGTTGTTGTCGGCCTCGTTGAGCAGCCAGTAGCTGGTCTCGACCAGGACCCACGCGCCATCCGCGGTCAGCGAGCCGCCGCGCACCGTGTACCCCGCACCGGCCTCCTGGACCTCGTGGTACAGGGTGCTGCCCGTGACGTCGTAGACGTACAGGTCTTCGGACGCGTCGGTGTCGGTGTTGCGCAGGGCCCCACTGCTCGTGAAGCTCAGCGCGCTGCCGTCGCCGGCGATGTCGCGGATGATGGCCGTCGCGCCGCCCGGGGAGCCGGACTCGACCGGCGAGGCGAACACCGGGCTGCCCCCCTGTCGGTCGAGCACGTAGGCCTGCTCGGCGATGCCGCCACGCGCCAGCGGCACGGAGTCGGACATGAACCCGAGGTACCGCCCATCCGCGGAGAGCACGGGCGTGCTCATGCGCGCGGGCGCCGGCATGCTGTAGCGCTCGATGCCGCCGGTCGCGGTCCACACGAACACGTCCGGCTGGCCGTTGTCGTCGCCGGCCACCAGGTTGGTCGCCGCGCTCACGAAGGCGATGGTGCTGCCGTCCGCGGAGATCACCGGCGTGTTGCTCGGCGCGCCGGTCCCGGTCTCGTCCTCGGAGATGCGCACGGTGGTTCCGGCGACGGTGTCGCGCAGGTAGATGTCCTGGAACGCGGTGTCGTTGGCCTGGAAGCTCGCGCTGGTGACGAACACCACGTAGCGGCCGTCACCCGAGATGCTCGGGTTCGACGAGAAGGTCGTCCCCTGGCTCCCGTCGGTGGCCTGGCTGACGAGCGTGGTCTCACCGGTCGCGAGGTCGTGGAGGAACACGTCGGACTCGCCGTTCGTGTCTCCGTCGACGAGGTTCGAGGCCGGCGAGGTGAACGCGACCCAGCGCCCGTCCGCGGAGATCACGCCGCCGGTCGAGCCCGCGTTCGACTCGGTGCCGTCGCTGTGCACCGACACGCGCACGGTCTGGTTCAGGTGGCAGCTGCCCTGCTCGACCCACGCTCCCTGCTCGCAGGCGCGCTCCACGGTTCCGCGTCCCTCCCAGCAGGCGACGGCATCGGTGTCGCTATCGGTGCACTCGTCCGGGTCGACGCAGGTCGTGCTGTCTTCCCAGAAGCCGTCGACGCAGTCCTGGTCGTAGGCGCCCCGGCCGTTGAGTCCGCAAGCCGTGGAGCCCGCCTGGGAGTCGCCATCCGTGCACTCGGTCTCGACACCCGTGTCGGTGCTGCCGGTGTCGCTCCCGGTGTCCACCGAGGTGTCGTCGTCCGGTTCCTCTCCTCCGGCGCATGCGGCGAGCAGGGAAAGAGCGAGCAGGAACGATCGAATGGGCAAGTCGCCTCCGGGGTGGACCGCCAGTCTCGCCGAACCCCGCCCCAGAGAACATCCCACGCACTTCTCACGTCCTGTCATCCCCCGCAGTCCGCGCCTTGGCCCAGACGCAAGAACCCCCGTGGCCACGACGCATCGAATGACGCGCACGCGAACACGGGGGTCCGAGGCCGTGGAGACGGCTCACATGCCGTGCGCACCTCGCTCGTTCTGCCGATCCAGGGCCGGCGTGGAGGCGGCGGTGGCGAGCTCCGAGAGGTCCACGGGTCCGATCTCCACACCCATGCCGTCCTGCACACGCGAGAACAGCGCGTAGCGCCCCTGCGAGAACAGGGTGACGTCACGGAGCTCGAAGGGCCCTTCCACACCCGCGAGCCCGATGTGACCCGCGTCGAAGGACAGGGCGAGCTCATGGGTACCCGCATCGAGGCCGGCAGCGGTCTGGGCGCGGGCGACGAGGTGCTCGAGGCCCTCGGCGTCGACGTACACGAGCGTGCCGCTAAGCTCGTAGCGGTCGAGGGATGCGACCTCGAGCTCGAAGGGCACCTCCCAGGCCACCACGGTGCTGCCCGCGAGTCCCGCCGCGCGCACGGGGCTCGGGGAGCCCGCCTTCGTGATCCGTCCAGTGGGAACGCCGAAGTGCGCGGCGGTCCATCCGAAGCGGTCGAAGTCGACACCGTCGGCGCTGCCGCTGGCCCGCACGTACACGTTGTACACGCCGGTCAGGGTGGTGTCGCCGAGGGCCGCCGGCAGGTTCGCATGCCACTCGCCGGGCGCGGTCTCCTCGACGGCCAGCGGCACCTGCGCACCGCCGTTCGGCGAGGCGAGCCAGGCCTCGACCTCGGCGCCCGGTACCGGACGTCCGTCGATCTCGACGCGCGCCACCACATCACCCTCTCCGCCGCGGAGCATGGTGTCGGTGGTCGGCTGGATGGCGAGCGCCAAGGGCGACTCGGGCACGCGCATCTCGACGCGGAAGCCCTTCTCGGCTGCGACGTCCCCGAAGCGAACCACGTAGTCGCCGGTCGGTGCGGTCTCTTCGAGGAACACGGTGCCCATCGGGCGAGCGTGCACGGCCGGGGCGTTGCCGTCGATGAGGTCGCGCTCGGTGCGCTCGTTGAGCGGCGTGTCGCTCCCCGGCGCGAAGAGCTGCACGTCGGCGAGCACCTCGTCGCGCTCGGCCTTTCCGGCTTCGGCGCTGTCGGCATCTCCAGAGAGAGGCAGCAGGTACACCACCGCGCCCTCGACCCGGTCGACGGGAATCACGAGGTCACCGGCGCGCGAGCCGGGGTCGACGAAGAACGTGCTCTCGGCGAAGGCCTTCGGGGCCGGGCTCGTGAACGGGGTCCGCAGGTCCTGGGTCGGGAGCGGCACCGAGACCTGAGCGAGGTCCATCACGACGTCGGCGACCGGCTCCATGGCGTAGACCCGGGCAGGGGCCACGTCACCGGCGGGCACGGCGTCGTTCGGAGCGACCTCGGACACGGTGGAACAGCCGGCGAGCGCGGCGAGCAGTAGAACGGAGCAAGTGGGCTTGTACATGGGATTCTCCTCTTGCTTCGATCAGTGGGAGGTGGTGTAGGTGACGGTGCCCCAGCCGACACCACTTTCGTAGGCGACGTCGGAGCAGTAGTTCGTGGTCTGGACCGAGCAGTCATCCGCACCGTTCGGGTCGCCGGGCAGCACGTCCGCGCCGTACTTGGCGACGACACAGGCGTCGCACCATCCGTCGCCGCGCCAGCTGTCGGGGCAGCTGTAGTCCGCGTAGCTGGTCAGGTTGTAGTCCTGGGGAAGAACCGCGCCGTCGTCGGCACCGTAGGTCACCGCGCAGTCGTGGTCGATCCAGCCATCGTCGATCCAGTTGTCCGGACAACCGGCGTAGTAGATGTCCCCGAACCAGCCCTGCACGCTGGTGAGGCAGGCGGTGTCGACGCCATTCTCGATGGTCGGCTCCGGAGGCGGCACGTAGACGTACGGCGCGTTCTGCACCGCCGCGGCCACCGCCCCGGTGACGCCCTGGCAGTCGCGACGCGACTGGTGGTGGTTCATGTCCGAGTCCTCCATCAGCTTCACGCCGTTGTAGGACTGGCTGCCGCAGCCGATGAAGCCATCGGTGCACGCGCTGTTGCTACCCCAGCCGTAGGCCTGGGCCGCATACAGCGCGACCGAGTAGCCGTAGCCCAGGAAGCCGCCGCAGTAGGCGTCACCGTCCCAGATCTTGGCGTTTACGTCGGTACCCAGCGAGTACTTGCTGTCGACGCCGTTGCAGGTGCTGCTGCCGGGGCCGCACACACCGCCGGAGGCGCTGTTGTTGAAGGTGCCGTTCGAGTTGAACGTGGCCATGTTGTCGGTGCGCTGCTGGTACACCGCGTCCGAGCGGTAGCCGGCGAGGCCACCGACGAACTGCAGCACGCTGTCGGCGAGGCTGTTGCTCTCCTGGAACATCTTGTCAGCCAGGGGCGTGCCGTTGTTGTCGCCCGCGAGCCAGATGACCTGGGCGAACTTGCTGGTCAGCGCGCTCACCTGGAACGAGCCATGACCCGAGCTGGTGTACGAGGTCGGGTGCATCAGCAGGTAGCGAACGGGGTTGCTGCCGTTGCTGTGCGTGACCACGGTGATGCCGGTGCAGCCGGTGCTGTCGGAGAAGGACTTGATCTGGTGCGCCACGTCACCCCAGCTCGCCTCGTTCCAGGCCGGATACTCGCCGCCCTGGTAGCCCACGACGACGTGAGCACGCCCCGAGCGGAACTTGTCGAGCGCGCCCTGCGTCCAGTAGTCGTCGCGCGCCGCACTGACGGACTGGTCGCCCGTGCCGTGAACGAACGCGACACATTCGGTCGCGGACGCCGTGCCGGGCGCAGCCAGTGCGGTGAGCGCCAGGGCAGCGAGCGCGTGTCGTGTCGTGGTCATGAGACCTCCCTCCGTGAATCGTCACGCGCTTGTAAAGCAACAAGCGTGCCGAAAACGCAAAAGCAAGGTTCACCCGTGCCCTGAGAGGGACATGTTCGCAATCCGAACACATGTGCCTGTTCGGCATCCGAACACTGTTCGCCGCGCGAACACGTCACGCCCCACGGCCGTCCGAACTCCGCCGGAAAGCCCGCGAGATGCGCGCATCAAACGGTCTCAGGGGTGCGACGCAGGGACGGACACGGCGTCGTTGGCCCCCCCACCGCTCTCGGGAACACCGCGCCGAAGGGGGGGCCGACCGCCCACGCGCGGCCACGAGCTACTCGACCCAGAACAGCCCTTGGAGATTGCCGAGACCGGTGCCATCAGGGTCGAAGCTGCCCACAGGTGTCACCGCCCAGGTCGTGCTGGTGTCGACCCAGTAGATCCACCCATCCTGGCTCGCCCCCTGGTAGTTCCACGCCCACACCTCGTCGCCCGCGCCGAAGGTGAACGGGGTCGTGTGCTGGGTCAGATCGAGCACGGACGTCAGTGGCGGGGGGCCCCGAGTCCGCCGCATACATCGTCGCGGTACGGGCGAGAACGTGTCATCAGCCCGCCCGTCGGTGCCCCGCCATTGGTAATCTGGCACATCAAGCGGAGTCGTGATGCGGACGCCGGGCATCGGACTGGGGGCGCTTCTCGCGATCGGCTGTGCCAACTCGTCGCGCTCGCCCGAGGTCCGCTTCGTCAGCGTGCCGGACTTCGTGAACATGGATCTGCAGTACCGGGACCCGCGTCTGTTCGACCTGACCGTCGCCCGCCAGCTGGAGCTCGGTGCAGAGATCGAGTCGGGAGGACCCCAGGCGGCGATCAACCCGCACGTGGGCGACTTCGTGGGCACGGTGGAACAGGGCTATCGCGGCGCGAGCCAGGTACTTCTCGAAGCCCTCCACGCCGAACGAGCCGACTTCTTCACGGTGTCCGGCGACATGCTCTACACCCGCTGGCCCAAGACCGAGCAGCTCGCGCAGGGCGGAGCCGACGCACACATCCGTGCGGAAGCGGACGTGTACTACGACGGATGGATCGACTCGGTGCGGGACTTCTCTGGCTACGACCACGCCAATCAGCAGGTGTTCACCGTGGTCGGCGACCACGAGGTCGGCGACAACAACTGGCCTGCCGAGAAGCGCGCCTTGTTGGACGTGTACCGCGAGGTCTATGTCGCCAAGCTCGGGAACCCGAGCACCTCACGCGAAGGGGCGTATGCGGACGCGCCCTCAGGCATGGAGGGGCGGGTGTTCGCGGTACAGCGCGGCAACCTGTTGCTCGTCGGAATCGACCAGTTCGCCGTGCTCGACCAACGCCGAGGTCCCATCGACGTGCACGGCGCACAGCTGGAGTGGCTCGCGTCCACGCTGACGCGGGCCGCGGATGACCGGTCCATCGACCACATCGTGGTCCTCGGACACGCCCCCATTGCCCGGCAGTCCGAGGTTCGAATCGGCCTGTCCAGCGGACTGATGAACGACACGGACGAAGCGGGAGAGCTGTGGCAGCTGTTCGTTCGATACGGCGTGGCGCTGTACCTGCCTGGCGAGGTGCACGCCGTATCGGTCCAGGAGGCGGAGGGCGTGGTGCAGGTCGTCACGGGCACGAACCTGTTCCAGCCCACGGGCGCGGACTCCTTCGTCG
Source organism: Deltaproteobacteria bacterium (assembly GCA_006226595.1). GTDB lineage: Bacteria > Myxococcota_A > UBA796 > UBA796 > M1803. Next base: position 5,911 of record SBGP01000105.1, on the reverse strand, counting down.
GCGACGAGCCCTTCGACCTGTCCGGCGGCTTGGCTTCCGAGGAGAACTACCTGTTGATCGAAAGCTTCGGAAACCGGCTCGAGCTTACCCTCAAGCAGATCGAGACTCGGATCTGGGGCTTCCGCGGCACGGACCTCGACCCCGTGAACGACGAGCCCTACAAGGACCGAGAGGCTCGCGTTTCCATGGAGGCCTCCGAGGTCGGCTTCGTCGAGGTGGGGACACTCACCCTCCGCACGACGTCGGCGGGGACGAGCATCGAGGAGGCCAGCGGTCTGCTCCGCTGACGTGCGTGGGCGCGGAGGCCAGCCGCTCACACCGTGGGAGAGATGTCCGCGCAGCCAGGTGGGACCGTGAGATCAGCGTGAGAGGTCAGCCGCCAGGTGCCGGCGTACAACCGCTGTCCCAGGAGGGTCCATGTCCTACCGTGCTTCGTTCGCCGCGCTTTCTCTCGTCTTCTTCTGCGCTCCCGCGCTCGCTCAGGACGACCTCGGCTCCCAGGTCGAGGCGCTCTCGGACGGGCAGAGCGAGCAGCAGGTCAAGATCACGAACCTCGAGGCCGCCGCCGCGAAGGGTCGCGAGCAGACCGGAAGCCTGAGCCAGCTGGTCGAGAGCCTGAGCACCGAGCTCGACGCGCTGTACAAGAGCGTGTACGCCAACACCGCCGCCATCGAGTCCCTGCTCAAGCAGGAGGCCGGCCCCTCCTACGGCATCGGCGCCGCCGCGAACGCGAGCGGCATCATCGAGCCGATCGCCGTGATCGGTGGCCGCACGGGCAGCGTGGACCCCAAGTTCTCCGAGGTCGCCCTCGGAGTGGGCTGGTCCGCGGACCAGTGGGACGCGGTGATCGACGATGCCGTCGCGGTGCTCAACGGCAAGGAGTCGATGGTGTGCATCTCGACCCAGGACGCCAAGACCGGCCGCGAGCAGGGCATGCTCTCCGACGGCACCCCGGTGGACGTGTGCATCACCACCGAGTGCTCCGCGCCGATGGAGCCAGGCCAGATCGCCGTCGACCCGGTCACCTTCATGACGGCCGCCCGCGTGATGGACGGCAACGAGCGCAAGCTCGGCCTGTGCTGCATGATGCCGTAGCCAGAGCGGAGACACGGCCCGCCACGGGCCATCTGCGCGCCCGGGCCACATCGGCCTGGGCGTTCGCGTGTTGCGGGGGCTAGCCCAGCGCGCGCGCCGTCTTCGGTCCGACGATACCGTCCACGCCCAGGCCATGGTCCGCCTGGAACGCGCGCACGGCGGCATCGGTCATGCGTCCGAAGATGCCGTCGAAGCTCCCGACGTCGATGCCCGCGGCATCGAGCAGCACCTGCAGAGCCTCCACGGCGTTGCCGCGACGACCGTGCTTGAGCAGCCGACCGCCGTCGAGCACCGCCTGCCACGCGTCCTTGAGGGCCGGGTCATCGGCGAGGGGGTGGGCCGGCTGAGCGGGCTGGGCCACGCCGAGGTCCTCCGCGGACACCCCGCCCTCCGGCAGCTCGCAGTGGTCGGGACCGCCGGCATCGAGGGCCGCCGCCGTCTCGGCGCCGACGCGACCATCCGCGGTCAGCCCGTGGGCGGTCTGGAAGCTCAGCAGTGCATCGAGCGTCTTGGCGCCGAAGTCGCCGTCGACCTGGAGGGCGTGGCCGGCGTCGACCAGCCGCTGCTGCAGCGCCTCGACCACCGCGCCGCGCATCCCCTTGCGGATGACCAGGTTTCCGGCCGCGACTCCCTGCCAGGCCTCGTCGGGCGTCTGCGGCGCGCTCGCCGGCCCCATCTCCTCGTCCAGGGAGCGGAGCATCGCCATCACGCCGGGCTGACGGTCCCAGACGTTCGGGTCGTAGACCCCGTCCCGGACGTACTTACCGCCCCGGTACACGTCGGTGCCCGCGTAGACGTAAGGGCTGGGCTTGTTCTTGTAGTGGTAGCCGAGGCCGTTGTAGCGCTCGGCGAAGGTCGCGATGGCCGTCTCGTCCGTGGTGGACGCGTCCATGCCCACCGCATCCCGGACGCTCGACTTGCCGGTCAGCGCGTGCACCGCGGCGTCCTCCCACACGTGGAACACCGGGATGTTCGCCGGGTGGTTCACCGCCGGCTTGCCGAGCGGGTCGCCCTGGTGGAGGTAGGTGTCGAAGCGCATGGAGGACTCGCGGAAGTGCAGCGCCGCGATCAAGCGCGCGGGAATGCCGGTCTGCGCGGCCACGGCCTCGTAGCGGCCCTGGTTCGCCGCGAAGGTCTTCTTGAAGTGGTTGATGGACCACGCGTGCTCGCCCGAGGGCGACAACCGCATGCCCGGCAGCTTCTGCGCGTGGCTGTCGAACACCGAGCCGAGCTGGCCGGACGGGCGCTTCGCCGGGGTGGCGGTGGGCAGCTCCGGAACCGGCGCCTCGGTCTCGGTGGACGCCTCGCTCTCGTGCTCCTGGCAGTTGTCGAGGAGCGCGGTGGCCTGGTCCTCGCCCATGGACTCGCCGGTGACGAGCTCGAGGACGCGGGCGTTGCCGTGCGAGCCCTGGAGCTCGCTGGCCCAGGCCGGGGTGCCCTCCTGGGCGGGGGCCTCCGACGTGGCGGCGTTGGCCGGCGAAGCGACTTCGCGTGGCTGCGAACGAACGGCGTGGGCGTGAGCCATAGCGGGCTCCATAGAGAAGATCGGTGAGGAGAACCGGCCCAGAGGGGCCACCCGCTCTTCATGCGAACGCCGTGCCAACCCACGATGCCCCTGACAGCGCCTTGACGCCCGGCAGTGCGACATTAATGCCGCCCCAGCGCCTACGCGTGGGGAGTCGCGGACCCACGATCGTCCCCCGGTCCGGTCCACCTGGGGCGCGCCGCGCGAAATCACCGGGCGGCAGCCCCCCGATGTTGTCTCCTCGCTCCAGAGCGCGCGAGCAGGGAGGACAAACCTCGATCTTCCAGATACAAGGCGCACCGTTGGGAGGTCGAATGAAGGATCGTCGATCCACGTCCGCAGGACCCGCACAGGCAGCGCCGACTCGCGGCGCGCAGGCTGACAGCGACGCGCAGGCGACCATGGGCAACGCCTTCCTCGCTCAGCAGTTGGCGGAGACCGAGACGACCAACGGACCTGGCGACGAGGCGGCCAGCGGGCGTCGCGGTCGACGGCAGGGCCCGGCCATCGACCACCTCGAGCTCGCGAGCCTACAGCGCACCAACGCCATGCAGGCGACGGCGTACATGGAGTGCAACCCGGTGCTGTTCGACGAACCCTCCCCGTACGAGGGCGAGCGCATCGTCGAGCACTTCAGCGCCCCCTGGGCCTCGCGGATGAACGATCGGGACCTCGCGGGCGGACCCGGCAACCCGACGACCATCGCCGAGGTGATGCGTCACGTGACCACCGGTGAGCCGGGCGTGTTCACGGTCGACGACTTCGGCCAGTTCGTCGACTACCACGGCGGCCACGGCTTCGACACCGGCAACTTCGTGGACTGGTTCACCCCCGAGGCTCTGTCCCGGGGCATCTCGTGGGGCATGGCCCAGCGCTACACGCACAACGGGCAGTCCATCGGGCGGTTCACCATTCGTCGGACCATCGACTCGTCCAACGGCGTCACGGTGGAGAAGACGCCCCGCTAGGCCTCGCAGCGCACGCCTACGGCTCGCCTACCAGGGCTCGAGCGGGTGGGTGCAGGTCGCCATCATGTACGCCGCGGGGCCTTGCTTCTCACCGCTCGTCGGAAGGGTCATCGAGTCGCTCAGATAGCCCGACACCACCGGCTCGCCGTCTGGTGTGAACGCACCACGGAACGCCCCGGTCAGCCCGCTGATGGGCGGAAACTGGATGCTGCCGATGGTGCCGTCTGGGCGCATGACGAGGCCCCAGGTGGCCGAGTCCGCGTAGCCGGGGGCGAGCTCCGGGCTGAAGTTCAGCGAGCCCAGGTCCCCGAAATCGAAGAACACCGAGGTGGCGCGCGCCTCGCCGACCACCATCCAGCTGCCGTCATCGTGCACCGCCGTCCCGAAGTGGTGGGCGCGATAGCCTCGCACCTCGAACGCGCGCACGGTGGTGCCGGCGGTATCGACGATGTCGATGGCACTCCCCTCGTCCGTGTCCCAAGAGCCGACGAGAACCCGGCCATCCGGCAACGCGCGGAGGCGGTTCATGCTCGGCTGACTCGTGACCAGGGTGGGGCTGCCGTCGAAGGTGCCGTAGTAGAGGTCGGCCCCCACCTCCGTATCGGTGACGGTCACCCAGAGTCCGGTCGTGGTGACGGCCAGATCGCTGTACACCGACCCAGCGCTTGTGTGGGCGATCTGCCACTCGTCGATGACCGCTCCGCTGCCGTCGAGTTCGACGACCTGGACGCCGCTGAAGTCCGTGTTCGAGATCACGGCATGGGCAAAGATCCGATTGCCCAACGTCTCTGCGCCCACGGTCGTGTACGCGGCGCCTGACGCGTCCACGAACTCGTAGCGCCATCCCTCTGTTCCGTCCTCGTGGAGCTGCTGCACGAAGGAGGAGGCAAGCAGGGAGCCGCCACCGGTCGTGAGGGCCACGACGATGTCTCCCGCTTCGGTGACCGCCGGCTCGCTGTGGGACGTGGCGCCGCCCGCGACGCTCGTCGCCCACAGCTCGCTGCCCTCGGCGCTCACTCGGGACAGCATGAAGGAGGTGTCGTCCCGCGCCAACAGAAAGTCTCCGCCCGGGTACGCGACGAGCTGCGTCGAGAACACATCGTCGTAGGTGAGGTCCCAGATCGGGCCGCACGGCGGTGGAGGTTCGACATTCGAGTCCTCGATGTCGGGGTTCGAACCCGCGCAGGCCATCGCGCCGAGCGAGAGACAGGCCGTTCGCAAGAGGGTACGCAAGACTCACCTCCAGGCTGCCAGTGCGGCAAGACTGGGCAACACTCTAGTAGTCCCCCCACGCACAGTGAGGCGTCGTTGAACTCGGCGCTGACTCGTCCCCACGAATCGGCCATCCCTGCGCGTCGACGCGGTGCGTCGATCTCGACTTGAACGACGGACTCCGGCAGGCGTCCGGGACTGCGAGGGCGCGGCAGACGACCGCGCGAGACCGGTCTGGGGGGGGTGGACGCTCTGCCATCTCCCGGTAGAGCTTCTCGGCTTCGTCCCACTCACCGTGAACGGTAGGCGAGGCTGACCTCGTAATCTGCACCCGTGTTTCCACGTTCGCCGACCTCGTGACCGGCGAACTGGCGCACGGGCTCCAGCAATCGATGGCGTGCCTCCCCCACCCCACTTCGAGGTGGTCCACAGCCACGATCCCAAACCGTTGCTCGGAGAGAACCGCCTGCGATACACCTCGCCTCGACTGGAGGCTGGGTGAGTGATTCCTTGAGCTGGTTGCCCGGACTGTTCGGTCTGTGCGCGGTGCAGGTGGCGTTCGCCGCAGAGCCCGGCGCAGTGAGCCCCGAGGTCGCGCCCTCAGACTTGTACCAGACGGCGCCGCTCGGCCTGCGCTCGGCGCGCCAGTCCCTGGCGACGGGTTTCTGCCTCTCCTCGCCCTTTCCGGACTGGGAGCAGTGGGGCGTGAGCTACGACGAGAACCTCGGCTACGGGGCCACCGTCAACGTCCGGTCCTCGCCATGGACACGGATCTGAGCAAGAAAGCCCCCGTCCCGAAAGGACGAGGGCTTCCAGTTCGGGACGCCGTGGCGCCCCGCGTCCGCTACCAGCCGCGGTCGTTGCCGGCGTGCCGGTTCCGGTCGCCACCGCGGCTCTTCTGCTCAGCCACGTTTACGCGCATGGCGCGACCGTCGAGCTCAGCACCGTCGAGGCCCGCGATAGCCGCCTGGGCCTGGCTGGCGTCGACAAAGGTGACGAAGCCGAAACCACGGCTGCGACCACTGTCGCGCTCCATGATGACCTTGGCTTCGGTGACCTCGCCGTAAGAGGCGAAGGCGGTACGGAGGGAGTTGTCGTCGGTGCCCCAGGA
>SBGP01000094.1 GCA_006226595.1 Deltaproteobacteria bacterium | reverse complement strand
GGCCACGAGCCCCGCACCGCGCCACGCGCCGAGGGCTCCGATGAGCAGCCCGAGGGGCACGAGGTCGCCGAGGGCGAGGGCCAGCGCGGCGAGCGCGACCCCCAGCACCGCCTCTCCTCGCCGGTCGCTGGCGAGCGCGAGGAGCGGGTGCACCGCCGCTGCGGGCAGGGCGAGGGGGAGCGCCATCAGGTGACCGAACCACACGAGGGGCGCGACGGCGAGCAGCCACACCGGTGCGAGGGCCAGTGCCAGCTGGTGCGTGGACAGCGGGAGGCGCCAGCGCCAGCGATCCTCGGGGGCGCGGATGGCACCGCGCACGGCCGGTGCGGTCGATTGCGCCCAGAGCCCGACGAGGGCGGCGCCAGCCAGCGCGCGCAGCCACCCCGGCCTGGCGGCGATCTCGGCGCGGAGCAGGGACCAGTCGACCAGGGCGTCGGCCTGGACCACCGCGAGCAGCAGCAGGACCCAACCCGGCGCCAGCCCACGGGTCAGGCGCGGCAACGAGGCGCGCGCCACCCAGCGGGCCGCGACCCCTGCGCGATCAGCCGCCATACAGCGCGGGCGGCAGCGGCACGCCTTGCTCGGCGAGCCAGCTGGCGAGCGCGAGATCTTGATCGAAGTGCACCAGTGCGGCGCCGATCAGGGCGCCCACCACGAGGCTGAACACCGCGAGACCGGTGTACATCGCGAGCCTGGCAGCGCAGCCTGTCGATCCTCGTGCCACGTGGGACGCTCCTCGGGCGGCATTGTAGCCGGGGACGGTCGCCGGGGCTGCCAGGCACATCCGGAGCGGAGTGCTCGCCGCGCGATTTCATAGGCGGGAAGCGGTAGAGCGCGGGGCTCGCCTGCGGTACCGTTCGCGAACTGGAGGGGCCATGGCCCACAGCCACCCGCTGTTCGCGGGGCTCAACGACGTAGACGAGGCCACCGCACTCCGACGCTGCGAGCGACGGACCTTCGCCGCGGGGGACGTCGTGTTCCGGGTGGGGGCTCCCGCCGAGGCCGTGCTCCTGATCCTCGACGGCGAGCTGATCATCGAGGTCGATGACGTCGAGGTCGGCACCGCGTCGGGTGGCGGTGTGATCGGCGAGATGGCCCTGTTCTCGGCGGGCGTGCGCACCGCGAACGTGGTGGCGCGCACGGCGAGCACCGCGTTGATCCTCACCCGCATCGGCTACGAGGAGCTGCGCGACACCATGCACCCGGTGGCGATGAACCTCGAGCGCCATGCGCTGGCGACGCAGATCCAGAACCTGCGCCGGGTGAGTGACCGCATCGCCGACCTCGCCGAAGGCACGGTCGCCGAGATCCGCCCCCCACAGACCAGCTTCTTCCAGGCGATCAAGGCGCTGTTCGGCATCGGCGGCGGTGCGGACCTGCCCGAGGTCCAGCGCGATGCCGCGCTGCGGGCGAGTGCGCTGTTCGGCGACGTGCCCGATCCGGCGCTGGCGCCGATCGCAAACCGCATGGTCGCTCGCGCCTACTCCGCTGGGCACTTCCTGTGTACCGAGGGGCAGCCAGGCGATGAGATGTACCTCATCGTTCAGGGGCAGATCGAGGTCGTCGTCGCGGTGGAGGGCTCGCGGGTCCAGCGCCTGGCGACCCTCCGCGAGGGGGCGGCCTTCGGGCTGCTCGCGCTCGCCCAGGACCGGCCGCGCATGGCCTCGTGCATCGCGCGCACGAAGGTCGTCGTGCTCGTGCTCGATCGCAAGGCGTACAACACGCTCGCCGAGGGGCCGTACCTCGACGGCTCGGCCTTCCGCCGGGCGATGCTGCGGGCGCTCTCGGACCAGCTGACCGTGGCGAACGACCAGCTCGCGTCCTTCGAGCACCTCACCGGAGAGTTCGCCGAGCTCAAGCCCTTGCTCGAGGCGGCGAGCGCCGTCGCCTGACGGCTACTCGAGGATCGGGCTGACCTTGGCGGCGGCCTCGCGGGCCCGACGGCGCGCGTGGTCGAGGTCCGCGCCCGTGGCCAGCGCAACCCCGAGGCGGCGGTGTCCGGCGATCTCGGGCTTGCCGAAGAGGCGCACCTGCACGCAGGGCTCCGTGAGCGCGTCGGCGACGCCGTCGAAGGCCGGCGCGTTGCTTGTGCCCTCGCCGAGGATCACGTAGCTGGCGCCGGGGGCGAGCTGGCGGATCTCCGGGATGGGAAGGCCGAGGATGGCGCGGGCGTGCAGCGCGAACTCGGACAGCTCCTGGCTGACCATCGTCACCATGCCAGTGTCGTGCGGGCGCGGCGAGATCTCCGAGAACCACACCGTGTCGCCCTTGCAGAAGAACTCGCAGCCGAACAGGCCGTGTCCACCGAGGGCCTCGGTGACGAGCGCGGCCTGGCGCTGGGCCTCGGCGAGCGCGGCATCGGTCATCGGCTGGGGCTGCCAGGACTCGTGGTAGTCACCGCCGACCTGGCGATGGCCGACCGGCGCGCAGAAGCTGGTGCCGCCGACGTGGCGCACGGTGAGCAGGGTGATCTCGTACTCGAAGTCGACGAAGCCCTCGACGATGACGCGAGCGGAGGCGCCGCGGCTGCCCTCGATGGCTTCGGTCCACGCGGCGTCGACGTCGGCCTCGGTGCGCACCGTGGACTGGCCCTTGCCCGAGCTGCTCATCACCGGCTTCACCACGCACGGAAGGCCGATGGCGGCAACAGCCTCGCGGTACTCCTCGAGCGAGCCCGCGAAGCGGTAGGGCGAGGTCTTGAGCCCGAGCTCTTCGGCGGCGAGACGGCGGATGCCCTCGCGGTCCATCGTCAGCCGCGCGGCGCGCGCGGTCGGGATGACCCGGTAGCCCTCGGCCTCGAGCTCGAGCAGCGTGTCGGTGGCGATGGCCTCGATCTCGGGGACGATGAGGTCCGGCTTCTCGAGCTCGACGATCTCGCGCAGCTTGGCGCCGTCGGTCATCGCGAACACGTGGCTGCGGTGGGCCACCTGCATCGCCGGCGCGTTCGCGTAGCGGTCACAAGCGATCACTTCGATGCCGAGGCGCTGAGCCTCGATGACCACTTCCTTGCCGAGCTCTCCGCTGCCGAGCATCAGCAGGCGGGTGGCGGTGCGGGTAGTGGCGGTGCCGAGACGCGTCATGAGCCCTCCTCGTGGGGAGGGCCGGGTAGCCGGCGACTCGTCCGGAAGGGAGGGCTGTTGCCGAATCGTGGCGCACCCTTGGAGAGGCTGAGACCTACTCGACGATGGCGATGGTCCCGGCCTCCGGCGGGTCGATGACGACCAGATCCTCGCCGTAGTGGATGACGTCGATCACGCCGTCCTCGTCCTCGTCCCGCGGGTCACCGTTCTCGTCGGTGCACGAGATGTAGGCGTCGAGGTACTTGTCGCGGCCGGACGCAGGTCCCGTGGACTTCTCGTACGCGTTGTAGATGATCAGGTTCACGTAGCCGGTGGTCGACACCGACTGGTTGAACGAGCCGCTCACGTTGCCGAGGCCGTCGCACTGGTAGCCGTGGTCGAACACCGTGACCGCGCGCTTGATCATGCGCGCGCTGGTGCCGCTGCTGCAGTCGGGCAGGGCATCGGGGCACGCGCCGTTCTGGTCGGTGCTGTCGCAGTAGTTCGACACGTTGCCGGTGGGGCAGGCGCCCCACTTGCTGTCCCAGCCGGTCGGGATGCTGTCGCCGTAGTTGTACGGGCCATCACCGCTGTTCGTGTAGTTGTTGGTGCCGGCCAGCTGGGCCGAGATGATGTCGTACGTCGGCGCGATGGCGCCGTTGTTGAGGCGGGTGTCGACCGAGCTGTCCTCGAAGTCAGCCGTCTCGTAGACGTTGCTGCAGTCGCCATCGACGGTCATCAGCGCTTCCTTGATGACCGAGGCACCGCGGTTGCTGTCGGGGGTGCTCCACGCCATGTTGTCCTGCCCGGCATTGCTGGTCCGCAGGCGGATGAGCTTGCCGCACGGCGAGCCGGTCCAGTTCTCCATCGAGCACTGCGGCACCGAGAGCGGGAAGGCGCAGGACACGCCGGGCTCCTCGACGATGGGCAGGCGAGCGATGGCGTAGTTCGCCGCCGCGACTTCGCTCTTGCCGAAGGGGAACATGGCGAAGAAGGTCTTCACCTGCTTCTCGGCGCCGACCCACAGGGCGTTCGCAGTCTTCGCGTCGACCGGGTCGACGTCGTCTTCGTAGTCCGTCGGCGTCTGGCCGAGCTCGGTCCAGCAACCGGTCGAGACCGTGCAGCCGTTCTCGTTGAAGCTGTCGTAGCGCCCGACGACGATCTGGCTCACATCGATGGCCAGCTGCTCACCGTGTACCTTGTTTGCCTGGGCAATGGCCTCGGCCCGGGCCACGGCCGCGGTGATGCCGTCGTCGGTGCCGTCGAGCTTGAGGGCGCCCGCGTGGGCCGCCGCATCCGCGGCGTTGCCGAGCTGAGCCATGGCGACGCGCTGCCAGCCGACATCGATCGCCAGGGCCCCGAAGCCCATGAACATGGCGGTGCTCACCCCGAAGAGGGCAGCGTAGTTTCCGCGACGATGGGTACGAGTGCGTGGCATCGAGGCCTCCTGACCTCCCGTATGACCGTGTGCGAAGCAGCCCGCAAGAAAATTTTCGACAGGAAAAGAAAAATTTCCATCGTGTCGGCGCTGGGGAGTCTTCTCAGCCCAGATGCAGCGGCCGTGCCCACGAAATCCAAGGGATTCTTGCCGTTTTGGCGGCGATGACGGCCGTTTCGGCACACACGTGTCCCCGGCGGCACACCCACAACGACACAGAGCCGCACCTTGCGGCACGGCTCCGTGGTTTCGAGAGGGTGCGAAGCTACTCGACGATCGCGACGCCGCCGTTCTCCGGAGGCTCGACGACGAAGTCCCATCCCGTGTGAATCGGATCGGTCAGCGCGGTCTGGGTGTCGGGGTCGACGCAGGAGACGAACAGGTCGAAGTACTTGTCGCCGCCCTGGCTGACCACGTTGTAGATGATCACCCGGACGAAGCCCTCGACGTCGTGGTCGGTGTTGAAGTTCCAGTTCGTCGTCGTGTCGGCGTTGCCGTTGCTGTCGCAGCTCAGCCCGCCAGAGAACACGGACATGTCCCGCATCATGAACGGCCCGTTCGCACAGTCGGGTCCGGCGGCTGGGCAGTTGTCGGTCCACGTCGGGTTGCGTCCGCGGCTCCACGAGCCCTGGACTGTCGGGTCACAGGTCGTGTTGCTCAGCGTCGGGCAGGCTCCCCAGTTCGAGGTGTCCCAGGTCGTGGTGGCGACCGGGTTGGCGCTGTAGTCCCAGCTCGAGGAGCTGCCATCGCTGTAGGTGTAGCTTCCAGAGCCGCCGTTGAGCTGGTCTTCGAGGAGCTGGAAGGCCGAGTTCATCTGGCCGTTCTTCAGCGTGATGTCCTCTTCGCCGTCGGAGATCGAGCTCTCGGTGTACGTGGCGCCGCAGTCCCCGTCGTTGAGCATGGCCGAGAAGATCGAGTCATCGCCATCGGCTGCGGTGACCGGGTAGGACCATGCCGCCTGGTCGACCTGCGCGCTCTGCAGCCGAATGCGCATGAGCTTGTTGCAGGAGTTCGTGCCGGTCCAGTCCTCGACAGTGCACGTGGGCAGCGACAGTGGGAAGGAGCAGGCATTGCCCTCGTCGAGGGGTAGGCGAGCCACGGCGTAGTTTGCGGCCTTGAGCTCGGACTTGCCGAACGGGAACATCGAGAAGAACGTCTTCACGTTCTCTTCGGCGCCGACCCACATCGCATTCGCCGTGGCGGCGTCGACCGTGGCCTGGGCGGTCGAGTAGCCCGTCGGGGTCTGGCCGAACTCGGTCCAGCAGCCACCCTGCGTATTGCAGTCGTTCTCCTGGTAGGCGTCGTACCGACCAGGGATGACGTGGTTCTGAATATCGACCGTGACGTGGCGCTGGTGGACCTTGTTCGCCTGGGCGACTTCCTGGGCACGAAGCTTGGCCGCGTCGACACCACTCTGCGTGCCGTCGAGCAACAGGGCCCCGGCGTGCGCACCGGCATCCGCGGCGTTCGACAGCTGGGTCATGGCGACGCGGTGCCAGCCGACGTCGATGGCGATGGCCGTGAAGCCGAGCAACATGGCGCAAGTCACGCCGAAGATCGCGGCGTAGGCACCTCGGCGGTGCGCACGGCGCACGTCAGGATGACGCATGATTCCTCCCCGGGGCGTTGGTTATGGCGCAGCAAAGGGGTGGAATCAAGAAATTTTTCGCCATCGCGCGAAATATTCGTCACACCGCGTTGGAAATGCTCTCGACCGCGCGCGACGCCAGTCCGTAGATCGTCTGGGACGGGTTCACGCCCAGCGCGGTGGGGAGCGCGCTGCCGTCGACGACGAAGACGTTGTCGAGTCCCTTGTAGCGGTGCTCCTGGTCGATCACGGTGCCGAGACCGCAGCCGCCCATGAGGTGGGCCGAGAACATGGTGTGCTCGTGCGCCCCGTACGGGAGGTCCGCGAGGCGGCCGATCTCGTCCGGCATCATGGCGATCGGCTCGGCGTGCAGCGTCGTGAGTCGCGTCGCGCCGGCGGCCACGTGGAGCTCGGCCATGCGCAGGTGTGCCTCGCGCAGCGCTTCGACGAGCAGGGGACGGGTGGGGTAGTGCAGCTTCGGGCGCCCGTCCGGACGCAGCGTCACCGTGCCGCCCGGGTCCTCAGGGTGAATGCCGTCGACCGCGAGGGCGATCAGCGTGGACGCGTGCTCGAGCTGGCCCATGAACATCGCCATGTCCGTGCCGAAGGCCTTGGGACCGGTGGCACCGAGCATGGGCTGCATGGGCGGCGCCTCGATGAAGAAGCCGATCTTGTCGGGCCCGCGGTCGACGAACTCGTGGCATGCGGCGGACTGCGGGGCGCCGGACCAGGGCTTGATGCTGTGGGCGTACTCGCCGGTCACCGCGCACACCGGGTGGATGAACGTGCGCTTGCCGACGTGACCCTCGCCGTCGAGTCCGGAGCGAAGCAGGAGTGCGGGCCCGTGCAGGGCACCGGCGCTGCTCACCACGACCTTGGCGTCGACCCGCACCTTCACGCCCGTGGGCTTGTTCGTGGCCCGGTCGAGCACCACCGCGTCGACGCCGGTCGCGCGACGACCACTCCAGGTGATCCGCTCGACCGAGATGTCCGCATACACGCCCGCGCCGTGGGCCAGCGCATCGGGGATGTACGTGCGATGCATCGCCTGCTTGCCGTTCACGGGGCAGCCGACGCCGCAGTAGCCGCTGTTTGCGCAGCCGTTCACGTTGCGCTTGAGCGTGTGCACGTCCCAGCCGAGCTTTCGCCCTCCGCGGAGGATGGTCTCGTTGTTCGCGTTGACCATCGCCTCGGGCCACTCGGTGATGTGCAGCCGCTCCTCGACCGCGTCCCAGTGAGGGTTCAGGACCTCGGCGGTGAGCTGGTCGAGGCCGTGTGTCTTCTGCCAGTGAGCGAGGATGCGCGCCGGGGTGCGGTAGCAGGTGGTCCAGTTGATGGTCGTCGAGCCGCCAAGGCTGCGGCCCTGGAGCAGGGCGATCGACAGGTCGTCCGTCGATTGCGTGCCGCAGTCCTGGTACATGGCCGCGTAGGCCTTGCCCTCGTCGAGATCGAAGTCCGCGGAAGTGTACGCGCCGCCCGCCTCGAGCACGATCACGTCGACGCCACGCGCTGCGAGACCTGCCGCGAGGACCGCCCCGCCGGCGCCGCTGCCGACGATGACCACGTCGCACACCAGCGTCACGTCCTGGGTGATCGACGCGCCGGTGACTACGCCGCTCATGGGGCCTCCTCGACCGTCTCGGGCTCGGCAGGTGGCGTGGCCTCGATCGGCGCGGGCACGCCGACGTTGCCGTAGTTGGGCCGCACGTAGCCGAGGTGCTGGCTCACCCGCAGGTCGCTCCAGTACGAAGCCGAGCACAGGCCGCGCAGGGCGGTGAACATGGTGCGGCGCGTGGCGAGCGATGACGTGCGCATGCCGCGCAGGACCGCATCCTGGACCTCGGGCGACGAGCCGGTGAACGTGGTGAAGCGCTGGTCGAGGACCAGGCCGACCAGGGCGTTCTCGAGCAGGTCGAGCACGAGCCCGAACTCCTCGGCGTCCGCCGGGGCCTTGCGCGCGAGCAGGGCGTCGACCTTCTCGGGCACCTCGACCTCCCAGGCGGACGGCAAGTCGCCGTGCGCCGGAGAGATGCGATCGGCGACCGCGGCGAGCACCGAGAACTGCCGCGGGGTGAGCGCCTTCAGAGGGGTGCGCGGCTCACGGTAGGTGGTCGGCCGCAAGCCGAGACCCACCCCGCCGGCGGCGAGCAGGGCCGTTCCAGCGAGGCCGTACTTGAGGAAGGTGCGTCGAGAGGGGGCCATACGCCGCTTCTAACTCCACCGTCACGAACAGAAGTGACGGAGCTGTCAGCAACCGCAACAGAGCATCGAGGTCGACGCGCGTGTCGTGCCCTCGTGGTCGACGAGTGACATCATGCAGCTGCCCTCGTAGAACACGTCGAGGTTGCCGTCGCCGTCGAAGTCGCGGCTCGCGGCGGGATAGTCGTAGCCGATGTACGAGTTGTAGTCGTCCATGCTGCCGACCTCCTTGACCTTGCCCTTGGCGACGTCGACTTCGAAGTCGACCCACGCGAAGGTGGGCATGTCGTCGGTGTCGGAGGACACGTCGCCGGCCGCCCGCACGAGCACCTTGTCCCCGCGCGCGGCCATGTGGAGCTCCGCCTCGCCGAGCTTCTTGGGCAGCTTGGCCTTCACGAGCTGGGTGATCCTGGCCTCGTCGACGGTGGGGGCCGGCTTGGACCAGCTCTCCGGCGGGGTCTCGATGGTGTACGCGAGCACGCGCTCGCCCTCGGGCACGGCGGCGCTGGCCCGGATCACGTAGCCCCACTCGCCGCCGCATTCGTTGAAGATGGTCAGCTCCATGCCCTCGATCTTGCCCTTCACCGCGGGACCCGAGGACGGCAGCACCCACACCGGGTCGCCGACGGTCACGCCCTGACGCTTGGCCTCGGCCGTGGTCAGCTGGCGAACCTCGAGCGACATGCGGTCCATCTGCTCCCAGGGCACGGTCGCCCACTCCAGGGTGAGCTGGTCGCCACTGCTGTAGTGGGCGCCGGCGAGCAGCAGGTCGTCGGGCCACGCGAGCTGCGACTCGATGCGCGCGGCCGTCGCGAAGTCCCCCGTCTCGCGGTACGCGGCGGCAAGCGCGGTGAGTGCGTCGCGGCTGCGGAAGTCGAGGGCAGCGGCCCGCTGAGCCCATGCCAGGCGTTCCTCGGCGTTGGCCGCGGTGTCGGAGGCCGCAAGGGCGCTGGTGATCGTCGTCGGCGTCTTGGACAGGAAGGACTTCGGCACCCAGCCCTGCTTGCCGTTGGCGATGGTCACCTTCACCTGGTCGTCCTTCTCTTCGACGACCTGCAGCGGCGAGTTGATGTTCAGGCGGCCGATCTTGTTGCCGCCGGGGGCATCGCGGAGGTTCAGCCGCGAGGCGAGCACGTAGTAGTCGGCGGTCGGCGCGGCCTTGGGAGCCGGGGCCTCGGCTTCGACCTCGGGGGCGTCGGGGGCGGGCGTCGGGTTGGAAGGGCCACACGCGAGCAGCCAGAGCAGCAGGGTCATCGAGCCTCCGGCGCGGAGCATACCGTCACAGGCCCTCGATCACCTTGTCGAGAAGCTCGCGCTCGCGCTGTCCCTGACGCAGGGTGGTTCCGTCGAGCGAGTCGAGATCGATCAGCGCGCTTCCCGTGGGCAGGGCGAAGGTGCGCTCGGTCCACGTGAGCACGTGGTGTTGGGCGAGCTCCCACTCCGAGGGCGGGTCGTCACCCTCGGCGACGGCAGGGGCGCCGGCATTGCTGCAGCCGATCTGGGCGCCATACGGGTCGCGGAGGCAGATGGACACGGCACTTCCGCTGCCGGTGACCGCGATGTCGAAGGCACCGTTGGCATAGCGTAGGCGAGGGGAGCGGCCGAGCAGGGTCTCCACGTCGTCGGCGACCGCGCCGCCCGCGCCACTCACGCGAGCCGGAAGCGCGATGCCCAGCCGCCGCAGGGCCCCTGGATCGAGGGCAATGGCGCGACCGAACCAGTCGATGGCGACCTTCTCGTCGCCACGACGCCAGGCCGACTCGGCGATCATCGCGGCCAGCTCGGCGCGAAGCAGGGCATCCGCCTCTGGAATGCGCGTCCATGCGGGCTCGGCGAGGGCTCGCACCTCGGACCAGTCCCCGGCGGAGAACGCGGCGCCTGCCCGCAACGCGTCGTAGTAGGCATCGATCGGGTCGAGGCTGGGAGGGGGCTCCTCCTCGATCACGGCGTCCTCGTCGGCGGCTTCGTCCACCGCCGCGTGGAACACGCCATGGCCGATGTCGTCGGCGAGCTGCACGAGCAACCACGGCTCGAGCCCCAGGCCACCGTCGAGGTACACGCGGAAGGTGGCCCGCTGACGCCGAGAGTCGGTGAGGGCAGCGCGCAGGGTGGCCCGGTCCTCCCACACCCCGGTGTCCGGCAGCCACGAGCCGAGCCAGTGGCCGACCCGCGCGAAGAAGCCCTTCGTGGCGGCTTCCTCGTCGGCGCGCTCGGCCTCGAGTCGGCGCACGAGAAGACGCAGGGCGGCATGCCGGCCCTCGGCCTGCAGCGGCTCCGAGGAGGTGAGTCCCGCGCGGTCCGGGAACTGGATGGCCCGGTCGATCAGCTCGCGGGCCCGGTGGGGGCGTCCGGCGGCGTACAGGAACAGCGCGAGCACCTCGTCGGTGCTCGAACGTGCGAGATCGCGCATCGAGGCGGGCTGGCGGCTGCGCCAGTCGACCATGCCCTCGACGGCCTTCAGCGCCCGCGACCCGTCCGCGGCCCGCGTGTAGTGGATGACCAGCGTCTGGTACGGGTTCGCGACCCCCATCGACGAGCCGGTGGTCGCCTCGCGGGCCAGGTCCAGCGACGTGTCGAAGTCGAGGACGCCGAGCGCGCTGCCCGCGGCGTTGTTGGCGTCGATGGTCACGTCCGGGGCAGGGCCGGAGCGCTCGTGATCCAGGGCCTTCTTGCACCACTCGAAGGCGGCGACCCGCTGCAGGGCCTCGCTCTCGATGGCGCACATCGAGTTGAGCGCGGCGCCCCGCTTCCAGTCCTCCGGCGCGTCGACGTGCGCGAGCGCTACCTCGCGAGCCTTGGGGTAGCGGCCGAGGCGCATGAGGGGCCACGCCCGCTGGATGTCGACCCCGGGCGAGAAGTCCTGGTTGAACACCTCCATCAGCGCGAGCTCTTCTTCGGGCAGCCCCATCTCGGAGAGGATGTCGAGCTTCGCCTCCATGATGCGCAGGTGCATGCGCCAGCCGTCCTCGGGCAGCGTGCCAGACTTGTTGCGTCGCGCGTAGGTCGCGTCGGCCTTGTCGAGGTAGTGCCGCGCGCCCGCGTGCTCGCCCTCTTCCTTCCACAGGACGTAGCCCTTCACGAAGTTGCCGGTCATCGAGCTCGGCTTGTCGGCGAGCAGCTCGTCCGCCAGGCGACCGGCGGTGAGGAACTCCCCGTTGCTCCACGCCTCGAACACCTCCTCTTCCGAGGCGGCGTGGGCATGCAGCGCGAGCGCGAGCAAGATCATCGGCGCAGGCTCTTGCGGGCGAGGCGCTCGAGAGGGCGGGCCAGGCACTCGCTCACGACTTCCTCGGCGCGTCCGGAGCCGGGGGCGACGACGATGCGGTGTGAGAGCACGTAGGGCGCGAGGGCTTCGACGTCGTCCGCGCTCACGTAGTCGCGTCCCTGGGACAGGGCCCGAGCCTGGAGCGCGGGTAGCATGAGGACGAGGGCGCGGGTCGAGATGCCCTGCAGGGTGCGGTCGCTCTTGCGCGTCTCGTCAGCCATGTCGACGAGGGTCTCGTGGATGGCCTCGGCGATGTGCACCTGGTCGTGGATGACCTGGCGCGCGTCGAGGATCTCGGTGCGCGTGACCCGAGGCACGTCGTTGGCGGCGCCGCGCTTCACCGCGTCCAGGTTCTTGAGCAGGTGCAGCTCGGCCCGCTTGTCGATGTGCTCCATGCGGATCTTGAACAGGAAGCGGTCGAGCTGGGCGGCGGGCAGGGGAAAGGTGCCGGAGAGGTCGAGCGGGTTCTGGGTCGCGATGACGAAGAACAGCTTGTCGAGGGGGCGCGTGCGGTTGTCGACGGTGGTCTGCTTCTCGGCCATCGCCTCGAGCAGCGCGGACTGGACCTTCGGGCTGGTGCGGTTGATCTCGTCGGCGAGCACGATGTGCGCGAAGATCGGGCCGGGTCGGAAGAAGAACCGGTTGGTGTTCGGGTCGAAGATGGTCGAGCCGGTCACGTCGCCCGGGAGCAGGTCCGGCGTGAACTGAATGCGGCGCAGGGTGACGATGTGATCGTCGGGGATGTCGTCGATCACGCAGTCGCCGAGCGCCTTGGCGAGGGTGGTCTTGCCGGAGCCCGGGTAGTCCTCGAGCAGCACGTGGCCGTCGGCGAGCAGCGCGATGATCACCAGCTCGAGCACCTCGTCCCGGCCGATGACCGACTGGCGGAGCCGTGCACGGATGCGCTCCACCACCGCGGTCGCGCCGTCGATGGTCGTGATCGGCGGTGCCTTCTCGTGGGTGATGTGCGGGGATTGCTCGAAGTCGTGGTCCATGGCGGCCTCAGCGGGAGCGGTAGAAGGAGAAGGGGTTCATGACGCCGAGCCAGCGCGCGAAGCCGGTACCGGCGGAGAGCTCGCGATGCACCTGGGAGAGCAGGCGCAGCCAGGTCTTGGTCGAGCGCGGCTCGGGGCGGTCGGGGGCGCCGAAGGCGGCGGCGAGGTGCAGCTGGGTGAGGGCCACGAAGCTCGGCGAGACCTCGGCGACGCGGCGGGCGAAGCGCTCGCGGGTCTCGCCGTCTTCGCGGACGAGCCCGGCTTCCGCGAGGCGGTCGAGGGCCGCGCGGTAGCCGACCCGGGCGATGCCGCGCGAGGTCGCGACGTACGGCCGGCCGCGGCGCCACAGCTTGATCAGGTAGTGCAGCACGAGGATGGCGGCGACGAGCACGATGGCGGCGTTGCCGAGGGTGCGCACCGTCGCGTGCCACAGGCCACGCCAGTCGAAGCCACCCTCCGGGTCGGTCTCGGGCTCTTCGCGCGCCATGTCGGCGAGCAGGTCGGCCATCTCCTCGTCGAGGGGCTGGCCTTCGGGGTCGCGGTTCTCGGCGGGCGCGATGTCGAGGATGGTCCACCCGACCCCGTCCAGGTACAGCTCCGGCCAGGCGTGAGCGTCCTTGGAGAGCACGACCAGCGCGCTGCCGCGACGACGCTCCTCCTCGATGGCGTAGCCGGTGCCCACCCGCGCGGGAACGCCGGCGGCGCGCAGCAGGTACGCGGATGCGTGGGCGGCGTGCACGCAGTAGCCGACCATCTCGTCGCCCTCGAACAGGAACTCGGCGGTCGGGTCCTCGGCTCCCGCATGGCGTTCGCTGGTGTCGTAGGCCATCTGGTCGAGGTGTTGCTTGATGACCACGGCCTTTGCGAACGGGTCGTCGCGCAGCTCCTCGGGAAGCTGGGCCACGAGCGAGTCGGCGAGCTCCTGGTACCGGGGGTCGTCGGTCGGGAACGCCAGGTAGTGGGCGAGGACCTCCGCCGACATCTCGCTGCCCGCGGTATGTCCGACGAGCTCCTCGTACGGCGTGACCGGCGCGTGGCTCACGAACTCCCAGGCGCGCAGGAAGCGGGCCGGGTTGGGGTTGTACGCCGGCGAGAGCTCGATGGGCGCCTGGAGCGCGAAGGGGCCGTCGTGCTCGGCGGTGATGGTGACCTTGCCGTGGACCCGCTTGTGGCCCTCCTCGGGCGGGGGCGCCTCGACCGTGGTGGTTGCCGTGGGGAAGCGATCGGGCACGTCGAGGTCGACGTCGCTGCGCTGCGCGGGCACGAGGCGGGTGCCCACGAACTCGGAGGCCGCCTGCTGGCGCAGGTAGAAGTACCCGGCCTGAGGCGTGTAGTCGTCGCCCAGGATCACCACCGCCACGGGCTGATTGCTCTGGCTGCGCGTGCCCTGGTCGTCCTCGAGGTCAGGCTGCTCCTTGGGCGGCTCGGGGGGCGGCTCCTCGCTCTCGCTCGGGTCGTCGCCGGACTCGGGCTTGCCGCCGTCGTCGCCGGACTCGGGCTTGCCGCCATCGTCGCCGGACTCGGGCTTGCCGCCATCGTCGCCAGACTCGGGCTTGCCGCCATCGTCGCCGGACTCGGGCTTGCCGCCATCGTCGCCGGACTCGGGCTTGCCGCCGTCGTCGCCCGATTGCGGCTCTCCGCCGTCGTCCCCGGCGTCCGCGGTGCCGTCACCTTGCTCGGGTCGAGCTTCGGGGCCTTCGCCCTGCTCGGGCTTGACCGGCTGGCCGTCCGGTCCCAGCTCGGGCTTCACGGGCTGGCCATCCTCGCCGAGCTCGGGCTTCGCCGAGCCGTCCCCGGGCTCCGGCTGTACGGGAAGTCCATCCTCGCCGAGCTCGGGCTTGACCGGCTGGCCGTCCTCGCCGAGCTCGGGCTTCACGGGCTGTCCATCTTCGCCGAGCTCCGCGGGCTCGGGCTTGGCGCTGCCGTCGGAGCTCCCGGACTCGCCGCTCTCGCTCGCCTCGTCCCCGCGGGCCTCGGGGGGCCGGTCCATCGCGCTCTTGATCGCGTCGAGCTCGGGGGACTCCGGGCGCTCGGAGGTCGCCACGTCCGAGAGCAGGAACGCGAACAGCGCGATCACGGGCAGCCACAGCCAAGACAGCCAGGGCAGGCGGTGCCGAGTCTCGAGCAGCTGTAGCAAGCCGATGAGGCAGGCGGCGAGGGCGCCGATGGCGAGCAGTACCGATCCGGGGTCGACGCCGAGCTGCCAGGCGCGATCGGTGAGCCACAGGGGTCGGGCCAGCGCACCGTCGCGGTGGGCGGCGAACGCGGCGGCCGTGGCCAGGGCGAAGGCCGCGAGCTCGGCGGTCTGCAGGGTGGGCACGCGGCGGGCGAGCAGGCGCAGCGCTCCGACGGCACCGGTGACTCCGAGTCCCAGGCCGACGACCGAGCCGAGAACCAGGGCCGTGGACGGGCCCAGCATCGTGCTGAACACCGTGAAGCCGACGAGGATGCGCGACAGGGCGGTGCCGACGAGGGCGACCAGCACGGCGAGCACGGCGGCGGGTCCGGTGCGCAAGCGACTCCACGCGAGCCCTTCGCCGACCAGCACGCCCGCCGGTGCGGCGAGCACCGCGGCCACGAGCCCGTAGGAGTCGGTGAACGGCGCGAGCAGCGCGAATACGCCGAGGGCAGTGGCCGCCGCGCGGGGAGGAATGCGCAGGGGCCGCAGCGGGCGCTCGGACTCGACCTCGCTCACGAGGCCCTCCGCATCAGCGCCGCGAGGTGGCTCTCAGGGTGGTACTCGCCGGTCTTGCGGTCGAGCACAGCGAGGCGACCCGCCCCGGCGAGTCGCTTGAGGACCGCGGCGAGCAGCTCCGGGTCGGTGCCGGAGGCGGTGTCCGTCGGTCGCACGAACCAGCTGCGCCGGGCGGCGGGTGCGCCGATGCCATCGGTGCACACCACGAAGTCGAGCTGTGCGCCGCCGAGGTGCTCTGGCCCGCAGGTGGCGAGGACCCGGTCGAGCCAGGGCCCCGGAACTGGCGGCACGAAGACCACGGCTCGCCGCGAGCGTCCCTCGAGCCCCGCGAGGAAGCGACCGAGCCCGGCGCCGCTGTTCGCGTCGTCGACGGCCGCCGAGCGAAGAATGAGCTCCATCGCGTGGGGGCGGTTGTCGGCACTCTCGTCGCAGCCGTCCGCGCCCAGCTGCCAGCGGTTGCCGAGGGCTCGGGTCTCGATGGCGACGCGTGCTGCGCCTGCGGCCGCCTGATCGCCGGGAGCGCTCACGAGGTACGCGATGGTCCGGTCCTGCGGCGAGATGGCGCGCTCGGGCGTGCGGACCACCAGGGTCCTCGACTTCGCGAAGACCTTCCACAGCACGAAGCGGATGGGGTCGCCCTCACCGTAGTGCCGGATGTCCATCGGGTCGCCAGCCGGGGGACCCTCGGGGTGCGCCATGCCGTCGCCGCCGGTCATGCCCTGCACGACCTGGATGTTCTTCAGTGCGCCGACGTGCGGCAAGAACCGCAGGCGGCGGTGCTCGGTGGCCGCGAAGCGGATGCGGCACAGGCCGAAGTGGTCCTCGACGGTGACGCGGCGGTGGATCTGGTCGTATTCACCGCGGCGAAGGGGAGTGACGCGCTCCTCGAGGGCGCCGCGTACGCGCACGAGTCGATGGCTCACCGACGGGTGCGTCCACACGACGTGGGCGTCGACCAGCGGAAGCAGGAACGCGACCTTCGCCGCGAAGCCGGTGGGCCCGGGGTGGCCGACCTCGAGCTCGAGCGGCTCGGCGGTGCGCTCGCGCCGCGCGAGCACCGCGCGCAGCCGGAGCGCCGCGAGAAGGGTCGACACGGCCGACAGCGCGAGCACGGCCAGCGCGACGCTCGACAGCGTGCGCAGGACCAGGTCACCGCGCCCGATACCGTACGCGTACCACGCCCATGCGCCGCCCAGACCGACGAGCAGGCCCGCAGGCGTCAACGGAATCCAATCGAGTGCGGCGCGAATGCGGTCCAGTGCCAGGCCTCCACAAGGAGTCTACGACTGCGCGGGTCGCCGCGGGTGCGTCACGACATGTCCATCTGCTACACCTGGGGCGATGCTGGTCTATCGCCTGCGGTTCGCGCTCCTCCTCGTGCTCCTCGTCAATGTCGGGGGGATCGTCGGATATCGCGTGATCGAGGGGTGGAGCTGGCTCGACAGCGCGTGGATGGTCGCGATCACGCTGACCACCATCGGCTACGGGGAGCCGTACCCGCTCAGCGACGCGGGGCGCTGGTTCACCCTGGGGCTGATCGCGAGCGGGCTGTCCGTGTTCTCGTACGCGCTCTCCCAGGTCACCCGCTACGTGCTCGAGGGCGGTCTGCGCCAGGACCTGCGCCAGCGGCACCGGAGGCAGGAGATGGACAAGCTCGACAACCACTTCATCGTCGTCGGCTTCGGCCGGCTCGGGTTGGAGGTGGCTCAGGACATCCGCCATGCAGGCCAGCCGCTGGTGATCATCGAGTCGCAGCCGGATGCCCAGGCCGCCGCGGAGGCCCTCGGCTTCACCTGCATCCTCGGCGACGCCTCGCTCGACGACGTGCTCGAGAGTGCGCACATCGGCCAGGCCAGAGGGCTCGCGGTGGCCACGGGCCAGGACGCGGTGAACATCCTCGTCACCCTGTCCGCGCACGGCCTGCACCCCGACCTGCGCATCCTCACCCGCGTGTCCAGCGAGGACGCGGCGACCAAGGCCTACCGCGCGGGCGCTGCGGGCGTGCTCTCGCCCTATGGTCTCGGTGGCACGCACATGGCGCTCGGCCTGCTGCGTCCGGAGGCCCGCGCCTTCCTCGAGCTCGCGCTCGTCCGGACCAACGCCGATCTCGCGGTCGAGGACGTCAAGGTCGGCCGCGAAATGCACACCCCGCTGGCCGAGCTCAAGCCACGCCACGTCCACAGCGTGCTCGTCGTCGCCGTGCGCAAGAAGGACGGTAGCCTCGAGGCGGTGCCCGGCCCCGAGTCCATCATCGAGCAGGGGGACGTGGTGGTCGCCGTCGGCAAGCCCGAGGACCTGGCCAGCTTCGCGGCGACCCTGCGCTGAGCTAGCGGCGAGCCTTGCGGTCGCGGCGCTTGGCGAGCAGGCCCTTCACGCGCATCGCGGCGTCGAGCACGCGCATGTACGCGTTGGTCTTGCTGTTCTCGTCCTTGGGCTGGTACGCGTCGATCACATAGGGCACGTACATCGAGCGGCGCAGGCTGCGGGCGCCGGTGTGCGGCGAGGCCTTGACCCGGTGCCAGGCGCGGCCGTCGTGGACGGTGAGGTCGCCAGGCCAGGTCTCGACCATGACCTCGCGCGGATCGTCGTCGTTGGTGACGAAGTGGACCTTGTGGAACAGGGTCGACCATGCACTCTGCGTGTGCGTGCCGGGGATGAGGCGAAGGCCGCCGTCCTCGGGCTTGATGCGGTCGAAGTGGAAGCCGACGTTGAGCATCGGGCCGGGCATCTCGCCGTTGTAGAACACGTCGCGCAGGGCGTCGGTGTGCCAGGCGAGGTCGGGCCGCAGGCTGCCGGGCTCGTTGAAGTACTGGTTGAACACCACGCCGTCCTTCTCGCGGGTGCCGATGCGGGCGTTCTCGCCGATCAGGCGGCGCACCGGCTCGAAGCGAGCGTCGGTGACCAGGCTCTCGAGCCACTCGCTGTGCATCGACGAGAAGCCCATGCGCTGCAGCTTGGGCTGGCCGTCCTCACCGGTGCCGAACCACACGGGCACGCCGCAGATCTCGGTCTGGCCGGTCGAGAGCAGGAGCTTCTCGATGCGGTCGACCTCGGAGAGGACCTTGGCGACCTCGCTGGGCGAGCACACGCGAGCGAAGACGAGGAAGCCGTACTTCTGAAGGAAGGCCCACTGGACCGGGGTGATGTCTTCACGCAGCGTGAACCGCGTGCCGAGCGGCAGGTCGTCGGCGAGGGTGCGCGCGTCGAGGGGCGAGAGCTTGAGCAGCTCGCTCTCGTCGAGGGGCGCGGGCTCGTCGGCGTACAGGGCGTCGTCGGACACGAGGGACAGAGCGGACATGAGGACCTCCGGCGTGGTGACCGACAGATAATCTATCGATTGATAGCATGCTAGTGGAACGCGCGAAAAAGAAGGCCCGACCTGGGGGGTCGGGCTCTCGGATCGCGTGAGATCAGGCGAAGAGCAGGTCGTCGACGCGCGCTTCGAAGGTCTCCTCGTCCACGAACTCGATGTCGCGGCCCTGCGGCGCCATCATCTCCATGAAGTGCTCGGGGGCGGGGACGAAGATCTTGCGCTTCCAGTCCCAGCCCAGGACCTGCAGTCCACCGCTCTCGGTGCGCACGGTCTTCACGGGGCGGTCGCCGGCGATCGCGAAACGAATCAGGTCGTCGTACTCGTCTGCAGTCATGATGCCTCCCTAGCCCTTCTTCTTGTCGGCAGCTTCGGCGCGCAGGGCCTGCAGGCGTTCCCAGCGAGCCGGGTCCTGCTGCATCTCGGCCTCGTGCTCGTCCCAGGCGCCGTCGTAGTGCGCGGTCATCTCGCGGGTGGCCTTGGCGAGGACCGGGACGTCTTCGGCGGCAACCTCGTTGGAGCCGCTCTTCCACTGCTTGGTCTCGATGTCGCGAATGACCTTGTAGTTGCCGTGGCCCGCAGCATCGTGCTTGGCCTCGTCCATCTTCTTCACGTGCAGCTGCAGCTCGCAGATGTGGCCGTCGATGCTCACGTTCATGAGCATGTCGCGGTAGCCGCTCGCCGGGTCCATGAAGCGGTCCTTGACGTCGCCGACCTGCTCCCAGCCGAGACCGCCGAACATGTCGAGGATCTTGGGGAAGGACTCGCGAACCTCGAGCTCGTCCTGGAAGATGATGCTTCCGCGGGCGATGTCGGTGAGACGCGAGGCGTCGCCGCCGTACTTGTAGTCGACCTTGTCGTTGCTGCGCTCGATGCCCTTGATCTTGTCGTCGTGGACGAGGGGCTTGGCGAGCTTCACGCTCTCCTGCAGCACCGCGCTGATGGCGCGGATGCCCTCGGCGAGCTTGCCCTGGGCGACCATTGCCTCCTCGCGGAGACGGGCGTGGTCGGCGTGAGCCTGGTGGAGCTTGCCGTCGTCCGGCGGAGCCTGCGCGTCGATCTGCTGGTCGGCCTGCGCGGCGGCGTTGCCGTGTTCCTGCTGGAACTCGGGTTCCTGTGCGGCTTCGACCGACGGCTTCCGTTCCGGAGCCCGCTGTTGGGCTTGCTGCTGCTGCTGCTCGGGCATGTTGGACCTCCGAGGAGTGGGAGATGCCGGCAGTCTATGGGCAACCTCGAGGGGCGCAAACTGCGGAGTCAGCATGTGTCGTGCGAAAAGCGCGCATTGGCGCTATTATGCTGGTTCTAACTGAATAAACAAGTGTCGGGTTGCCGTCATTCCGATGTCGATTTTTTTTGAGTGTCTCGAACCCGACAATGCGCAGCGCGGTGGATCGCGTCAGCCACCGTTCGCGGTGAGAATCTTCGCGACGAGCTCCTGGTCGATGACCCCCGCGGTGCCGAGACGCCTCGTCAGCTCGGCCCAATCGGGGGTCTGGGCGAACAGCTTTCGGAACGTCGCGGTGGCACGGAGGTCGTCCCCGGTGAGCTGGTGGAGGAGCGCCAGGCGGTACTTCAGCCCGATGTTGTCGGGGTCGAGGTCGGCGGCGGTGGTGAAGAAGCCGATGGCGGCCTGCTGATCGCCGCGAACCAGCGCGGCATCCCCGTCGGCCACGTGCTCAGCGGCCCGGAACAGCGCGAGCAAGCGACCGAGCTCTGCGACTGGAGTGTCGTGATCGGCGACATGAAGATCGACACGCAGCTCGGGGATGGGCTGGGTGACGAGCAGGGTCGCCGCACGATTGCCGCGGATGTCGCCACCGGCGGTGAACGCCGACTCCAGACAGCCGAGCAGGCGCTCGGGAAGGGGCTGACCGGCCGACCCCTCCCACGCGGAGACCATGGCCGGCACGACCGACGAGGCCTTGGCGGTGCTCGCCTGGGCCGTGAAGTCCTTGCCGTGGTGATGGCTGGCCTGGGCCACACAGCCTTCACCGGTGTACGCCATCGCCTGGCCGTTGGCAGCGAGCACGCCGAGCTGCACGTCCGGGGCCTCCGCCGTGAGCTCGGTCACCGCCTGCTCGGCGGTCTTGCCGGCAGCGAGGGTGTCGAGGGCGCGCGCGGCGAGGGTGGGGGCGGCGAAGCCCTGGGCCACGGCGGCGCCGATGCCCGCGCGGATCATGCCGCGACGCGGCTCGAAGCCGTCGACGAGCGCGGCGTAGCCGAGGTCCCCCGTGGCGGCGTCGCGAGCGAGGATGGACACGGAACGAGCGGGTCGGCGCATCGGGACTCCAGGTGCAGGCGGCATCCTTTCACAGCGCTCGGCCGGGTGCCTCCGAGATCCCTGGCCGCCGGCGTTTCTCGACGCGGACTTTGCGGGAACGGCCCCGGCGATGCACATGGGTCGGTCGAAACCCCGTCTCTGGAGCCCAGATGCGCCTTCTCCCCGTGGTCCTCGTCCTCGCCGCCTGCCAGGGTCGCGTGACCGATGAGCTCGAAGACACCGGCGAGCCCGTGGTCGTGGAGGGCTGCCGCGCCGGTCCGGGTCCCGCGGAGCGCATCGTGGTCGTCAGCCATCCCTACGCGGTGGACGACACGGAGTGGGAAGTGCTGTCGCTGTCCGCCAGCGGCGAGCTCGCGACGACGGGCCAGACCTTCTCGCTCGGGCGAGCCACGGAGGGCGTGGTCGCGTTTACGCCGGATGGCAGCCTCGGGCTCGCCGCGATCGAGGATGGCCAGCTCGGGGTGTTCTCCGTCGTCGACG
Organism: Deltaproteobacteria bacterium; assembly: GCA_006226595.1. Lineage (GTDB taxonomy): Bacteria > Myxococcota_A > UBA796 > UBA796 > M1803. Next base: position 34,276 of record SBGP01000094.1, on the reverse strand, counting down.
GGCAGGTGACGGTCGAGTTCTCGGGAGAGTTCTCCGACCTCTACGTGACCAGCGTCGCCATGCACCCGAGCGGCGAAAAGGCACTGCTGCTCGACGTGAACTGGCGCAAGAACGGCGGTGCGGTCGTCGAGGTCGCCATCGACTGCGACACCGGTGCGCTGACCGAGACGCGTCGCTGGGCCTCGAAGCTCGCGTACGCGGCCTCGGCGCGGGGTGCGGACCAGTGGGTCGTCGCCGCCGACGACATCGGGAGCTCCGGGGCAGGGGACGTGCATCTGCTCGGGGACGACGCCGTGGCGACGGCCTCCGTGTTCCCCGACCAGGACGCGGTGGTGTCGACCATGGCGCTCGCTGGCGACCTCGCGCTGATCGGGGACTTCAGCGGCTTCGGCGGAGGCAACCGGGTGGGGGTCGCGCGGCTCGACGGCGATCAGCTGGTCGCCGAGCCGCTGGTCGCGAACATCGAGGATCCGGTCGGTATCGGGGTGGCACCCGACCGGACCTCGGCGCTCATCTCGTCCGGCTTTGGCGATGCGCTGTTCGCGGTGGCGATCGATCCCAGCGCGTCGCCGCCGGTGTCGCTGCTCGGCGAGCTCATCTACGACGGCGGCCGACCCGCCCTTCCGTCCGGGGTGGTCACCATCTCGGAGCTGGACATGGCCTTCGTCGCGGAGAACGTCGGGGTTCGGCGCGTCGCGTTCGCGCCGGGTGGCGAGATGACCGACCTCGGTCGCTTCGAGCTCGGCAGCGGTGTGGAGGTCGTGGTCGGCGGCATCGGCGTTCAGCCCTGACGTCTCGACCCTCGCGGTAGGTGCGTTCGCCCCGGTCGATTTCCGGCGGCGATCGCCGGTTCCGCCCTCGCTCAGGCCGACGCTGAGGGAATCTCCGGCGGAGCGGCCCAAAACCGTCGAAGTCGCGCTATAGTGCTGGGGCAGATCTGCCTTTTCGGACCACACTCCTCGAGGTCCCCATGTCCCAGGACAAGCCCGGCGCGAACATTCAGCGCCGTGTCAGCCCACTCTCGGCACCCGCGAGCGCGCCCTCCACCGCGCCCGACACCACTGGTGCCCACGCCCCGGACGCGTCCGCTCGCTTTGCGCAGTCGAGCCACGCGGACTTCGGAAACCGCGTCATCGCCGACTCGCTCGGCGGCGCGGACATCGCGGGCCTCGGCGCCACGCTGATCTCCGAGATGGCGCTCGCCTCGGCGGGTATTGCCGGTCAGGCCGACCAGCTGGGCAGCAACACGATCCTCCGCCGCGTGCTCCGCGATGCGATGCACCTCGACGCCGGCGGCAAGCGCGCGGTCGACAACATCAACCGCTCCGGCGGTCGTCCGCTGCCCCAGAACCAGCTCGAGCGCATGAACGCGGCGTTCGACCACGACTTCTCGCACGTCCGCGTGCACACCGGCGGTGCGGCGGCCCAGGCGTCCGCCGCCCTCAACGCCCACGCGTTCACGCTGGGCGCAGACGTGTTCTTCGGTGCCGGGGAGTGGGCGCCGGGGACCAAGGCCGGCGACCGGCTGATCGCGCACGAGCTGACCCACGTGGTCCAGCACGACGAGGGCCGCCTCGGCGGGGCCTCCAGCGGGGAAGGGGACGTGGAGGTCTCCAACCCGAACGAGGCGGTCGAGCTCGAGGCGTACGGCAACGAGAGCCGGATCCTCGCCGCGCTCGAGCGCGTCGATCGCATGCTCGAGGCGCAGCGCGCGCAGGGCGAGCAGGGCCTCGCGGAGGCGCCGTCGGTCGAGGAGCCGGTGGTCGACTTCGCCGAGGAGACGGGGGTCGAGTTCATCGAGGAGGTCGCGGAGGAGGCGGCGTCCGAGGTGAAGATCGCCGAGCCGGTCGTCGACGTCGCCGAGCCGACGATCGCCGAGCCCAGCGTCGCCACCGAGGCCCCGGCCGTCGAAGAGGCGGCCGCGGATGTCGAGGCTGCCAGCCTCGACATGCCTGCGATGGCGGACCGCGATCACGCGGTGCCCGCCGATGGATCCGCCATCGAGCGTATCAAGCGCTCCCGTGGCCAGGCGCTCCCCGGAGCGGTGGCCCAGAAGCTCGGTGCCCTGCTCGGGCACGACTTCAGCCACGTGCGCGTGCACACCGACGGCGAAGCGGCCAAGGCCGCGGACGCCCTCAACGCGCGGGCCTTCGCCCTTGGCGCGGACGTGTTCTTCGGGAGCGGCGAGTTCGCACCGGGTTCCGAAGAGGGCCAGGAGCTGCTCGCGCACGAGCTCACCCACGTCAAGCAGCACGACGAGGGACGTCTGCCCACCGCACACGACGACGAGGGCATGGCGGTCAGCGCGCCCAGTGACGCGGCCGAGGTCGAGGCGCGCGAGAGCGCGAGCGAGGCGATGGACATGGCCGCCGACGCGGGTGGCATGGACCTGGTCGAGGGCGCCGCCCCGACCGCCGAGGCCCACGTCTCCGCCGACCTCGAAGCCGCCCCGGCGATGCGTGAGGCGCAGCCCCAGCAGTCCCAGGGTGGCGGCCAGAACCAGGCACCCGGCACCGGTGAGGGCGCGGGCTCTGACCGCCTGCAGGTGACCTTCGGTGGCCGGACCTACACGCTTCGACTGCCCAGCGTTCCCGGCCCTGGCGAGACGCTCGACTGGCGCCCGGACGAGATCCAGATCGACGGTCTGTCCGTCGCTCCGCGGTTCAAGGTCACCTTCGGCCTCGACGGCCTGCCGACGCGCGGCGAGGTGATCTGCAGCTTCGCCTTCGGCAGCTTCCGCCTCGACGACATCACCCTCGAGATGAGCGCCGACGGCGTCATCGCCGGCTCCGGCAGCACGAGCATCGAGGTCCCGAACCTCGGTACGGCCGAGGCCAACCTCGCGTTCACCGGTCAGAGCGTCACCGTGGACGGCACGATCACCGCCGACAACGTGGTGATTCCTGGCGTCGACTGGCTTCACTTCGACAACGGCACGGTCAACTTCCGGGGCGACTCGGCGGGTCTCGAGGCCAGCGGCTCGCTCGAGGGCAACATCGAGGCCCTCGGCGGCTTCGTCCTCGACATCGGCCTGGTCGAGGGCCAGATCGCTGGCGACTTCACCCTGACCATCCGCGAGGACGGCGTCCAGATCACCGATCAGGCGCTGATCGAGTCGGGCACGCTCACCGGTAGCTTCTCGCCCGAGGGCATGGTCCTCACCACGAACATGACGGTGAACATCCGCGACCTGCTCGTCGCCGAGGTCACCGATCTCACGTACTCGATCCCCGACAACAAGGTGAACGGCCGGATCTCGGTCTCCCAGTGGCCCGAGAGCTTCGCGCTCGGCGAGTCCGTCGAGGTGAGCAACACCGTGGTCGAGGCCGAGCTCGTCGACAGCGAGATCACCACGATCACCGGCAACGCCGACTACCGCTACGGCGAGGAGTGGGAAGGCGCCGTCTCCCTCAACTACGACGCCGAGCAGAACGCGGTCAGCGGCAGCGGCTCGATCACGATGACCGAGGAGGCTCGTGAGGCGGGCATCCAGCTCGGCGAGACCGAGGGCGCGACCGTCCTCAAGGAAGCCGACGCGGCGATCACCGTCGAAGAGAACCGCTTCGTCCAGGCGACCGGCAGCTTCCGCGCCGAGGTCCCGTACGAGAACGAGCCGACCTTCGAGGTCAGCTCGCCGGATCTGCAGTACACCTTCGAGAACTCCGCCCTGTCCGGCACGATCAACGCGCGCACCATGCGCCAGATCACGCTCGGGCCGGCCGAGGGCACCCAGATCGTCGTCGAGCAGGACGCCTCGGCGACGGGCTCGATGCTCGAGAACCGCGTGCAGCGTCTCGACGGCGGCATCCCGTTCCGCATCCAGGATCCGGTGGGCCCCGTCGGTGACGGAAGCCTCGCGTTCGAGATGCCCGAGGGCTCCACGGAGCTCGACGCCACCGCGACGTTCACGCTCACCGCGCCGTACGGCTTCCCCGATCGGTCGAGCACCACCGCCTTCTTCAAGCAGGGCGGCACGATCACGGTGACGATGACCGCCGGTCAGCTCGAGGCGGCCACGGTCGAGGCGCTCGAGTTCACCATCCTCAACCCGAACGCCGAGCTCGGCGGTCAGGTCGACGGCAGCATCAGCGGAAGCCTGGACTTCCAGACGGGCATGGTGAACGCCGACGGCACGGCTGCGCTCGTTGCCGACTGGCCGATCCCGGTCAGCTTCGGTGAGCTCACGCTGACCGAGGGCGGCAACATCCGCATCGGTCTCGCCGAGAGCCAGATCACGACGTTCTCGGGCGAGATGCCGTTCAGCGGCCTCGTGAACTCCGAGAAGACCCAGGGACCGATCACCTTCGACGGCATGGTCAACGGCTCCTTCGATCGGGAGTCCAACGCGCTCACCGGCGGCGGTCTCGCGCAGCTCACGGCGCCCGTGATCATCCCGCTCGAGAACGGCGACCAGATCCGCATCACCGAGGGCCAGGTCGCCCCCGAGTTCAACGGTGAAGAGGGGCTGACCAGCCTCGAGTTCAGCGCGGCGGCCGAGTACCACCGCGATGGCGAGCTGTTCCTGAGTGGCACCGTGCAGAACGGCGCCTACGACGTCGCCACTGGCAACATCGACTTCCTCGCGACGATGACGCTCGAGACGGCGGTCGAGAAGACCAACGAGGCGGGCACCTTCACCTTCCGGGGGCTCGCGGGCTCCACGGTCGAGGTCCAGGTCACCGAGAGCGCGCTCGAGCGCGTCGGCGGAAGCCTCGGCTTCGAGGTCGACGACGACCAGGGGCTGCTGCTCGAGGGCAACGTCAGCGACCTCGACCTCAACATCTCCGAAGAGCCGAAGATCTCCGGCGCGATGGTCGTGTCCACGGCCCGTGACTTCACGCACCCGCGCACCGGAACCGAGGACACCGAGGTCGCCGAGGGCTACCAGTTCTCCGTGGTCACCGGATCCAGTGTCTCCGGTCGCATCGAGGAGAACGAGGTCCAGGAGGTCGCGGCGAACCTCGATTTCCGCGTCGATCTCAACGGCGGCGAGGTCGCCAACGGCCAGGTCACCGGCACCCTGAACATGCCGGCGGACGAGTTCACCGGCGGTGGCCAGGTCACCGTCGTCGACGACATGCCGCTCGTTACCGCGGCCAGCGGCGGAGAGCAGGGCCAGACCCCGCCGGAGCCGAGCGGGGATGGCGCGGGACGCTTCGAGTCCTACACCGCGTTCATCGCGAAGGGCAGCGGCGTCGACGTCCAGTTCGAGGCGAACGAGCTGCAGCGCGCCAACGTGAACATCGGCGGCTTCCTCAACCGCGGTCCCGAGAAGGTCGCCGAGGCGAACCTCTCCGGCGAGTACAAGCTCGGTGACGACCAGCAGGGCTTCGAGGGCACGGCGACGGGCTCCACCATCGCCCGTATCGAGTGGTCCGAGGGCGAGCGCTTCAACTCGTTCATCGACGAGGGCACCACGTTCACCGCGAACATGGCGGCGAGCGAGATCACCGATGCCAGCGGCACCTTCCTGTTCTCCCTCGACGAGGGCGGCGAGAAGAAGGTCGTCATCAACCTCAACGCCAACTACCAGGCGGGCCAGGGCATCAGCGCGGAAGGCACGGTCCAGGTCATCGACGACATCCTCGTCAAGGACATGGGCGAGGGCTGGATGCTGTACCTCGCCGAGGGCTCCGGTGGTCAGGGCAAGGTGACCAACGACGAGCTCGAGAGCATCGGCGGCACCATCAAGTTGATGCTCCGCAAGGACGGCGTCGACACCATCTCCGGCAACTTCGGCGCGACCTACGACGCGTCGCAGGGCACCGAGGCGATCATCAACGGCAGCGGCACGGTGAGCGTGCTCGCGCCGGTCCCGATGACCGCGGGCAGCACCGGCTACACCTTCACGATGCTGGCCGGCACCACGGCGACCTGCCAGATCACGAACTCGGAGCTCGACTACATCGACGGCACCGTGGACGTGGCGGTGGCCGACAACGAGGGCGACTTCCTGCGCGCCGGCATCACCGGCAAGTACACCCACGGCCAGACCGACTTCTCGGGCACGGGAAGCGTCACCGTCACCGACGAGCGCCAGATGGCGTCTTCCGGGTCGTACAAGCTCATCCTCGCCGAGGGTGGCGGTGCCATCGTCGAGATCGCGGCCATGGACCTCGTCAGCTTCACGGCGACGATTCCGCTGCGCATCGACAACCCCGAGCCGCTGATCGACATCCAGCTCAACGGCACCTACGTCAAGGATGGCGAGCGCTTCGACGGCACCGGCGAGGCCATGCTCCTCCGTCGCGAGGCGGTGGCCGAGAACGTCGCGGTCGGGGACGACACCTACTCCTTCTACCTGGAGGAGGGGACGCGCGCGGCGGCGACCGTCGAGAACAACTCGCTCAAGGAAGTCACCGGCACGCTCATGGCGAGCATCTGGGACGAGCGCAGCGAGTTCCTCTTCGCGACCGCCCAGGGCACCTACACGCGCGGTGAGGCCGAGTCGACCATCTCGGTCACCGGCACCGCCGAGATCACGCGCGAGAAGCTGCTGGTCGAGGGCGACGAGTACAACGTCAGCCTGGTCGTCGGCTCCGGCGCGCAGGTCATCGTCGAGAACAACCAGCTCGAAGCTATCGGCGGCACCATCTCCACCCGCGTCGACCGTGTCGGCGGCGAAGGCGAGATGGGCGAGTTCGCGACCGTCGACCTCGTCGGTACCTGGGAGCGCGACGCGGGCTTCAACGGCCGCGGCTCCGCGGTGCTGATGAACGAGTTCGTCGCGGGTGTGGTCGGCAACTACACCCTCATCGTCGAGCCTGGCGCGGGCGCCGAGGTCGAGCTCGCCAACTCCGAGGTCACCAAGATCGGCGGCACCATCCCGGTCCGCCTCGACGAGGGACGCCTCCAGTTCATCCGCGGCAACCTCACCGGCGACTACGTCGTACAGACCGAGGCGTTCAGCGGCTCGGGCAGCGCCGAGGTCATCAACGCGAAGCAGCTCGCCTCCCTCGGCGATGAGCAGCTGTGGCTCAACCCGGGTAGCGGCGCGAACGTCGTCGTCACCAACAACGAGCTCACGGAGATCGGTGGCAACGTCAACCTGTCGCTCCGCGACGGGTCCGAGTACCTGGTCGTGCAGTTCGGCGGACGCTTCGACGCCGCAGGCGGCACCGGGTTCACGGGCGCGGGCGAGGCCACGGTCACGCGTGACAAGCAGCTCGCGCAGATCGGCGACTACACCTTCTTCCTCGAGCCGGGTGCGGGCGCGGGCGCGGATGTCGAGCAGAACCGCCTGACCCGCGTCAATGGCAACGTCCCGTTCCGCGTCAACGACAACGAGGGCCCGCTCCTTCGTGGTCAGGCCGAGGGCGAGTACCTCGCCGAGACCGGCCAGTTCTCTGGCAACGGCCGCGTCGAGCTCGCGCGCGATCTCACCTTCGAGGCTGGCGGCGGCGTCACGCTGCAGTTCCTCCAGGGTTCCGGAGGTGGCGGCGAGGTCGTGAACAACGAGCTGCGGCGCCTCGAGGGCACCCTCAAGGTCAACATCGGCAACGCCGATGGCCCGCTCATCTACCTCGAGGCCCAGGGCTCCTTCGACGCGGTTCAGAAGAACATCGAGCGCCTCGAAGGCACGATGACGATGCTCCGCCCGTTCGAGCTGCTCGACGGCGCCATCATCATCGACCAGGTCACCGGTTCCGCGCTCGTCGAGAACAACGAGCTCAAGGAAGCCTCCGGTGGCGGCCGCATCACCATCCCCGACCTGAACAACATGACGGGTACGTTCAACGTGAACTACTCGAACCAGGGCGGGACCGAAGAGTACTGGGGCGACGGCACCATCAACTTCACGCTGTTCGACGAGCCCGACAAGGGCCGATCGATGCAGGGTGAGGTCTCCGCGACCTACAACCGCGACGGGAGCTTCGCGGTGTCTGGCAACGCGGACTACCAGCTCAACGAGATGATTGGCGGCTCCGTCGGCGTCGAGATGGACCAGAACATGGATCCGCTCATCAACGCGACGCTCAACGTCAACACCGAGCTGGTTCCCGGCAAGGAGCTGTTCCGCAAGGAGATGGACCTCATCCCGCGGACCGAGATCATCGTCTACCCCGGCGTGGCGCTGATCTTCGGTGCGAAGGGTGGCATGGGCCTCGAGATGCTGCCGCTCAACATGCAGGCGACCATCGGCGTGTCGAACTGGCGCCCGCTGGCTCAGGAAGCGAACGTCCCGGACTTCGACGCCGAGCTGGCGCTGAACTGGGGCATGAACTTCGACGCGCTCGTCGCCGCGTACATGGCGATGGGTCTCACGGTGGGTGTGGCCAGCGCGAGTGCGGGTATCCGCGGTGAGGTCGAGCTCGACGTCCCGCTGACCATCACCCCGCACGGCTCTCTGCACGGCGGCGCCGACGGCTACTGGGGCGAGCTCGGTATCGATCTCAACATCAGCCCGACCCTGGCCCTGCGCGTCATCCCGTACGTGGATGCCGCCATCCGGGGCATGGACCCGTTCGTCCACGACTTCCCGGGCCTCGAGATGAACCTCGAGAACATCGCGGACTTCAACTGGGGCACCAACTACGTGTTCGGTGACCGAGAGGAGCAGACCGCGAGCACCGGTGGCGCGGCACCCGCCGAGACCGGCAACGGCAGCCAGCGGACCGACGCCCGCCACGAGGAAGAGCCCAACATGGGCGGCGACCGCGACGGCGGCTCGGCCCAGAACGCCGGTGGTCCGAGCGTCAGCTCCAGCGACGTCGACAAGGGCGAAGAGGGGGGTGGCCAGGACGGCGCCATGGGCGAGCTCATGGAGACGATCGACAAGATCAAGATCATGGCCGAAGGCATCGGCGCCCTCGGCGAGCTCGTCGGGCTCGTGATCAGTCTCGTCACCGCCTTCTTGACCTTCGGTCCGGTCGGTCTCATCGTCGTCGCCGTGTGGAAGGTGTTCACCGGCGAGCTGTCCTGGGACAACATCGTCGAGAAGATCGACAAGGTCGTGCTGGCCTTCCAGACCGCCGCCGAGATCCTGCGTCCCTACATGCCCGACTGGCTGCAGCCCATCATGGATGCGTTCAGCGGCAAGAAGCCGGGTCTCCTCGACGCCCTGTTCGGCGCCGACGACATGATGCGCGAGTCCGTGGCCAAGGGTGAGCACAAGTACGCGCCGACCGACTTCCGGATCGAGATGATCGACACGATGATGAGCGGCTGGTGTGGCGACGCCGACCAGTCCGCCATCGTGAAGGTCCTCGACCACTCGAACAAGGTGGGCGACTTCAAGGACGTGGTCCGCGGCTGTGACGGCGGTGCTGACCGCATCATGGACAAGCTCGGTGGCAAGTACGACACCGCAGCGAGCAAGATGATGCACGCCAACGGCATCTCCTACTCGACCGGCTGGTAGACCGCGCGAGCGCCTCAGGTAGACTCGCCCTTCTGGGAGGGGAATGCAGCCGAGCTCGCCAACGGAGGTCCTCGAGGCCTTCGGTCGCTGTGCGCGTGCCCTGGACGAAGACGGCGCGCGCGCGTTGTCCATCGGCTGGGACGAGCCAGGAGACGCGCCGCGTCGCCTGTACAAGCAGGCCGCGCAGGGCCGATGGGAGCTGCGTGCGCTCGGCCCGGCGCAGGTCTCCGAGAAGCGCGCGGTCCAGCAACTCACGCTGTACTGGCCCGAGCGTCGGCGGACCGTGGGAGCCGTGTGGGCGCATCTCGTCGAGGAGCCCGAGGGCTGGCGGGTTGCGGGCGCCCAGGGCGACATCCGGGTCGCGGGGCTGTTCCTCTCGGGGCTGACGCCGCCCGTGCTCACCTCCGGGGACCTGCCGGGAAGCGACGAGGCCGAGGCGTGGGGTGAGGCCTGGCTGGCCGAGCTGCATCGCGACGTCCTGCTCTCGGCGAGGGACGTGAAGGCCGCTTGGGACCTGCCGATGCTCGGGCACGTGCCGCCGTTTCCATCGAGCGAGGACCACGCGCCGAGTCTGCGTGGCGTGGAGGCGTCGCATCCCGCGCTCGCGGCGCACGCGAGGCTGCGTGACGCCCTCGCGGAACACCCGCGCATCGTGCTCGTCTCGAGCGTGTCCGGCGAGGGCAAGTCCACCTTCGGCGCGAACCTCGCCTATGCCCGCGGGCTCATGGGTCAGCGGGTGGTGCTCGCCGACGGCGACCTGCACATGCCGCGTGTGTGGCGCCGGTGGAAGGTCGACCCCGGTCCGGGCCTGTGCGAGTGCGTCGAGGGACTCGACCCGCTCGCCGCGCTGCAGGAGAGCTCGGCGGACGGCGTGTCGCTGTTCACCGCCGGTCGTGCCCCCGAGGACAAGCTCGCGGTCCTCCGGGCCGCGGGACCCGTGTTTCGCGCGTTCCAGGGCTTCGACAGCGTGATCATCGACGGCGCGCCGGGTGTTCAGTACGACGACGCCTTCGTGCTCGCCGAGGTCGCCGAGGCGGCGATGGTGGTCATCGTCGAGGTCGGCAAGACGCGTCGCGCGAGCCTCGAGGCGCTTCGGGCTCGCTTCGAGGCCCATGGCGTGACGCCGGTCGGGCTCATCCTCAACCGCACGCCCGTCGACGACGCCGGCGAGCTGCGTGAGCTCGCTGCCGACGAGCAGGTCGAGATGCGCGTGCTCGGCAGCCGCTGGCTCGAAGCCGCCAACCGCGGTGCGGTCGGGCTGCACTTCGGTCGTCCGGGCGAGCGTGGCCGCACCGAGTGGGTCATCCTCGAGCGCCAGGACGGCGAGCTCGTGAAGGTCGGTCTCTCCAAGGTGCTGTCGCTCGAGGCCATCCTCCGCGGCGCCGACATCGTCGGGCCCGAGGCGCACGGGCGCGAGTGGCGCGCCCAGGAGCTCACGCGCGCCTTCGGCACCGCCGTCGACCGCGGTGTGCAGCAGGTCGTCGCCAAGGTCGGGCCCCAGGCTCAGGAGCCCGCGGCTGCCTTCGCCCAGATCATCCAGGCGCTGGTCCAGGATGCGGTCAAGGGTGGCAAGCCCTCCACGCCCTCGGTGCCGGTGACCGTCGATGCCTCCGGCAAGCAGGTCGGCGGACCGAAGCCCGTGAAGATGCCGGACTCGCTGCGCGAGAGCGTCGTCGGCGCGGTCGAGAAGGTGCTCGGCGAGCAGGCGGCTCGTGGCGAGAACCTCACGCCGGAGATGATCCAGGCCCATGGTCCCGAGCTCGCCGGCGAGGTGCTCGGTGCCATCCTCGGCGAGGCGCTGCCCACCGAGGTGACCGCCGCCGATGGCCGCGCTCTGAAGCTCGACCTCGACCTCGCGAGCATCTTCGGATCGTTCCTCAACAAGGGAGACGCATGAGTGCGGAGACCCCCGTCGTCGCGGCCCTGACCTTCGCCCAGGCTCTTCAGGCTGGGGATGAGGTCGCCGCGCGCAAGCTGGTCTCGAAGTCCGCGTGGAAGGGCCCCCTCGGGCGGCTGTTTCGAGACCTGAGCGCGGCTGGCTGGTTCCTCACCGCCGAGCCCACCGGCAAGACCCTGGGCGGGCGTGCGGTGGTGCGCGCCGCCGTCGTCGACGGCAGCGGCAGCGAGCGCGAGATCCGCTACCTGCTCGTCGGCAAGCACCGCGCGAGCTGGCGCGTGCTCGCCGCGACCGTGTCACAGCGCCACGCGTGGATCTTCCTCGACGGGCGCCTGCCCGCGGAGCTCGCGTTCTCTCCGTGGGAGGAGGTGCGTCAGCTCGCGGACGAGCTGGTCGGCGGCCTTCGCGTGGACAAGGGCGAGCCCCTCACCGTGCCGCTTCCGCCGGACCATCCCTATGCGCGCATCCTCGCGGACGTTCGCGGCCTCGTGCTCGAGCACGGCCTCGCGCCGTCCCTCGGCGAGGTGCGGGCCCTACGCGACGTCGGGCGCGCGCTCGTGCAGTTCCACTTCGACGGCGATCAGCCCACCGAGCGGTGGCTGGTCTACGGGACCAACGAGATTGCACCCGGTCCCGTGCTACTCATCGATGCATCGGGGCCCGACGACCTCGAAGCCCTGCTGACCGACCTCGAGCCCGACTGGGCCGAGCTGGAGACCCCCATGGCCGACGACAACAAGAAGAAGCTCTCTCCCGAGGAGGCCAAGGACCTCGTGAACAGCGTGGTCGTGCAGGCGATGAAGGAGATGGGCTACGACCAGCAGGGCGAGACCCCCGACTTCTCGGGCGTGTCCGACACCGACCTCAAGGGCAAGATCCCCGAGCTCGTGTACAACCTGCTCCAGTCCGCGATCAGCCAGCAGACGGATGCGGCGCCTGCCGCCGAGCCCGCACCGGCGCCCGCGCCTGCGCCGGCCCCCGCCGAGCCGGTCGTCGACCTTGCCGCCGAGCGCCAGAAGCGTGAGCCCCGCGAGCCGACCGAGTTCGAGAAGAACATCAGCGCCAGCCTCTCCGGCGCCGTGAGCGGGTACATGGCCGACAACGTCGTCAGCGACGACGACACCGAGGTCAAGGTCGACGCCGAGTTCCTCAAGGACCACGGTCCGAAGCTGTTCGCGAACCTGTTCGGCGCCTTCGTGAAGAGCATCGTTCCCGAGGACATGAAGATCGACGTGCCGGTGACGACCACCGACGAGGGCGGCACCCGCCAGGTCAACATGAAGCTCGACGTGGGCGAGATGATCAGCAAGGTGCTCGAGCCGGTGCAGCAGGCGGCGGACAACGTCGGCAAGCCGAAGAAGGACACGGCGCCCGAGTCGGGAGACGAGGACTGAGCGACAAGCGCCACATCCTCGACGTCCATCGGGCGCGGCTGGGCGACAAGCTCGCCGCGCTCGCGAGCGTCCAGGCCGACTCGCGAGCGGGCACGCGCGTCGACGGGGACCACCGCCCGGCCAACCGCGGAGAGCGGGGAGCCGTGACCAGCCAGGGCTACCTGACCGCGGGACTCGCCGCGCGCATCGCCGAGGTCCAGGCGGTGCTCGACCTGCTCGACCAGGTGTCGATGGACGAGGCCGCGCGGGTCGTCGCCGGCGCGCTCGTCACCACCGAGGGCGACGAAGAGCGTCAGTGGATGCTGCTTCCCGGCGGGGAAGGGGACGCGGTCGGCGAGGTGACCATCGTCAGCCCGCAGAGTCCCGTGGGTCGCGCACTGCTTGGCCGCGAGGAAGGGGACGAGGTCCAGCTTCCCTCAGGCGACGCCGAGATCGTCGCGCTCCGCTGAGTCCCGGCGGGCTATGCCTGGCTCGGAGGCTGCGATGACCGTGCACTACGAAGTGGTCGACCGCGTGGCGACGATTCGCCTCGATGACGGCAAGCGCAACGCGCTCTCGGACGCAGTGCTCGCCGAGGTCCACGCGGCCTTCGATCGTGCCGAGGCCGAGGGCGTGGCCGTGGTGCTCACCGGCCGTGACGGCGTGCTCTCCGCGGGCTTCGACCTGCGGGTCATGCGTGGCGGCGGACTCGCGGCGCTGCGCATGCTCAAGCGCGGCTACTCCCTCACCGGGCGCATGCTCGCGTTCCCGTACCCGGTGGTCGTCGCGTGCCCGGGCCATGCCTACGCGATGGGCTCGTTCCTGCTGGTCTCTGGGGACTACTGCCTCGCGGTGCCCGGCGACTACACGCTCGTCGCCAACGAAGTGGCCATCGGGCTCACCCTGCCGCGGGTCGGCGGTGAGGTGCTCCGCCAGAAGCTGACGCCGGGCGCGTTTCAGCGGGCGGCCGTGCTCTCGGAGGCCTTCTCGCCGGAAGAGGGGCTCGCGGTCGGCTTCGTCGACGAGCTCGTGCCCGCGGAGGTGCTGCTCGACAGGGCCCGTGCCAAGGCCCGTGAGCTGCTCGCCCTCGATCCCGAGGCCCACGCGGCGACCAAGCTGCGGGTGCGCGCGGGGACGCTGGCTGCCATCTCGCGTGGGTTGCCGCGGGACCTCGTCGATGCGGTGACCTTCGGGGTGCGCATGGCCCTGCGTGGCAAGAAGCCGGCGACGGCGGGCTAGTCCGCGTCCTCGACGGGCATCGCCGGGACGAGCGGGCCGTCGGTCGTGAACAGGAAGAACTCGCGCTGCACGGTCGCGACCCAGTCCAGCACCTGTCGCACCATGGCGGCGTCTTCGGCCTGGGTGAGCACCGGGAGCTCGAACGAGACGATGGTCTCGTCGCCTTCCTCGGCCTCGGCGGCCTGGAGGTGTCCCTCTTCCGAGACCTGGAAGCCGACCTCGACGAAGGTGGGCGCGACCTCGGCGCGCAGCATGTCGTCCGCGGCCTCGGCGAGGGCGTACATCGCCTCCTCGTCGTCGAGATCGCCCATGAGGATCGCGCTGAGGTCGAGCTGCACGTACCAGTCGGGGGTGACCAGCCCGACGTGCTCGCCGCGTGCGTTGAGGATCTGCCAGAAGTCCTCGTAGTCGACGAGGCTGTAGTCCTCTCCAAGAACCGCGATCAAGTCGTCCACAGGCACCTCCTCGCGAAGCGTTGCACAGCGCCGACGGCCACGCGCAACTTTCTTGTTGGCGACCGGGCCACGCTTAGTTAGTGAGTGGTCACTAACCGGTAAGTGAGCACTCACTAACCATTCCCGAGGCCCCCATGGCACGTCCCCGCCAGGTCACCGACGAGGCCATCTTCGCGGCTGTACGCGAGGCCGTGGAGACGCACGGCCCCTCCGTCGCCACCAGCACGATTGCCGAGATGGTCGGGCTGTCGCAGGCCGCGCTGTTCAAGCGGTTCGGCACCAAGGAGGCGCTGTTCGTGAAGGGCCTCGCGCCGAACCCGCCGGTCGAGCTGTTCCAGTTCTTCGCCGGCGGTCCCACCGCGGATCGCCCGTTCCGCGACCAGCTGGTCGAGCTCGCCACCGCGCTGTTCAAGATGCAGCGCGACATGCTCCCGCGCATCCACGCGCTGCTCGCGTGTGGCTACGGCCCGGACCGCATCTTCAAGCACTTCGACGCACCTCCTCCGGTCCTCATGCTTCGCGGCATGAGCACGTGGTTCGAGGTCGCCCGAGAGCGCGGACTGATCGGCGATGACGTCGACAGCACCGCCCTGGCCAAGGCGCTGCTCGGCTCGCTGTTCTTCCAGTCCCACATCCACAAGCTCGCCGGCGACTGGCTCCAGGAGCCCGACCCCGAGGGCTACGTCGAGAGCCTCGTCGACATCCTTCTCGACGGCATTCGTCCGGAGGTCGCGTGATTCCGTTGTTGCTGGCCCTTCTCGCGCCGGTCCACGCCGAGGAGCTGCTCGACGCCGACACCCGCTACCAGGCGGGCGACGCGGCGGCAGTGTCCGAGGAGCCGTGGTGGCAGACCTTCGACGACCCGCAACTCGCCGCGTTGATCGACGAGGGCATCGCGAACAACCCCGATCTCGGCGGCGCCGTGGCCCGCACCCAGCAGGCCGAAGGCGCGTTCGTGCAGACGCGCTCCGCGTTGATGCCGACGTTGAGCTTCGATGTCGTCACTCAGCACCAGCCGATCAACCCGGCGAGCTTCGTGCCGCCCGGGGTGAACCCGAGCGCGACCCAGAACCTGCTCCAGGCGGGTCTCCAGGCCGGCTACGAGGTCGACCTCTTCGGGCGAAACGTGCTCGGAGCCCGAGCCAGTCGCTTCGACTCGCTGGCCTCCGCAGGCGACCGCGACGCGACTGCGCTCGCGATGTCCACGCTGATCGGCGAGGCCTACTACGACCTCGCGGCAGCCCGGGCCCGCCGCGAAGTGCTCGTCGAGCAGCTCGAGACCAACCGCAAGCTGCTCGAGATCGTCGAGCTTCGCCGCGACGCGGCCGGCGCGGGTACGGTCGACGTGCTCCAGCAGCGCCAGCAGGTCGCCGCCCTCGAGGCGAGCTTGCCCGCGGTCGAGGCGGCGGTGGACCTGACCGCGTTCCGCCTCGCGAGCCTGCTCGGTCGGGTCGACCCCACCGCGGACATCGACACCGCGGGGCTGCCCGAGGTCGCGGAGCTCCCCGGAACGGGCCTGCCCATCGATCTGCTCGACAACCGTCCGGACCTCCGCGCCGCCGCCGGACGGAGCACCTCGGCGCACGTGCGCGAGACCGTCGCCTACCTCGGCTTCCTGCCGACGCTGCAGGTGAGCGGACGCGTGGGCTGGCAGTCCATCTGGTTCGGCGACCAGACGCCGGAGTTCATGGAGGCCTGGCAGGTCGGCACCTCGCTGTCCGTGCCCATCTTCGCCGGCGGCCGCCGGCATGGCGCGCTCAAGACCGCGCGCGGCGCCGACTACGGGGCGAGCGAGGCCTATCGCGGTGCCGTGATCACCGCGCTGCAGGAGGTCGAGGGCGCCATGCTCAACGACGATGCGGCGCAGAAGCGGCTCACCGCCTCTCGCGCCTCCGCCGAGCTCGCGCGGGCCAGCTACGACCGAAGCCGCGAGCAGTGGCTCGAGGGCGTGGCGACCTACCTCACCGTCTTTACGAACCTCGGCGCCTGGCAGCGCGCCGAGCTCGATCTCGTGGACGCGCAGCGACAGGCTGTGAGCGCCCGCATCCAGCTGCACGACGCACTCGGCGGGACGTGGACCCGCGACCTTGGCGAAAGGAAGGCACGATGAACATCTCGTGGTTGCTCACGCGTGTAGTGCTCCCGGTGGGCATTCCCCTCGGTGCGCTCGTCCTCACGGCCGGGGCCATCGCCCTGTCTCCCGAGGCCAACCGCCAGCCCCCGCCGCCGCGGGTGGCGCAGGTCGAAGTCGCCGAGGTCCAGCCGACCGCGGCTGTCGCCCGGGTGTACGGCACCGGTAGTGTCACCGCCGCCAAGCGGGTGTCGCTGACCACCGAGGTCAACGGCAAGGTGACGTACCTCGCCGACGAGATGGTGCCCGGCGGGCGCTTCTCGAAGGGGGACGTGCTCCTGCGGGTCGACGCCCGCGACTACAAGGCCGCTCTCGCGGCGGAGCAGGCGCGCCTCGCTCAGGCCGAGCTCGAGGTCGCCCTCGAGGAGAAGCGCGGCAAGATCGCCGAGCGCGAGTGGGAGCTGTTCGAGGACGGCCGCGAGCGCACGGATCTCGCCCTGCGCGGCCCGCACCTCGAGACGGCCCGCGCCAACCTCGAGGCTGCGCGTGCAGCGGTCGAGCGCGCCGAGCTCAACCTGTCCCGCACCGCGCTACGCGCGCCGTTCGACGGCGTCATCGCCCAGGAGAACGCGGACCTCGGCCAGCTGGTCGGCCCGGGCACGATGGTCGCGACGCTCGTCGGCACCGATGCCGCGTGGGTCACCGTGTCGGTGCCGGTCGAGCAGCTCCGGGCGCTTGCGATTCCCGGCGTCAGCGCCGAGGAGGGGAGTGCGGGGCTGGTTCGCCAGGTCCTGCCCGACGGCAGCGCCATCGAGCGCAAGGCCCGGGTGCTGCGTCTGATCGGCGAGCTCGACCCCACCACCCGCACCGCGCAGGTGCTCGTCGAGATCCCCGAGCCGATGTCGGGCGATCTGCCGCTGCTTCCTGGCGCCTATGTCGAGGTGGAGCTCGAGGGCACGCCGCTGCCCGAGGCCTTCGTCGTCCCGCGGGTCGCCGTGAACGATGGCGACATCGTGTGGGTGGTCGGCGAGGGCGACGTGCTCGAGCGGCGCCAGATCGGCGCGACCTGGCGTGACCGCGAGTCCATCGTCGTCGCCACGGGTCTGCGCGCGGGCGACCGCGTGGTCACCAGCCCTCTGTCGCTGCCCGTCGAGGGCATGCCCGTGCAGACGGAGGCCCCATGAGCGAGGACCCGACCAAGAAGGGACCGATCGCGTGGATGGCGCGCAACTCGGTGGCCGCGAACCTGCTGATGTTCGTGGTGATGCTCTCCGGCATCGTGGGCATGTTCCGCGTCAAGCAGGAGGTCTTTCCAGAGTTCTCGCTCGATCTGGTCACGATCACCGTGCCGTACCCGGGTGCGTCGCCCGAAGAGGTCGAGAAGGGTGTACTGCTCGCGGTCGAGGACGAGGTCACCGGCCTCGATGGCGTGAAGCGCGTCACCTCCACTGCGGCGGAGGGCGCGGGTACCGTGGCCGTCGAGCTCCTGCTCGGCGCCGATCGCCAGGCGGTGCTCGCCGACGTCAAGAACGCCGTGGACCGCGTCACCTCCCTGCCCGAAGACGCCGAGGAGCCTCAGGTCTCGCTCGCCTCGCGCCGCCGCGAGGTCATCTCGCTCGTGCTCTATGGCGACGAGCTCGACCCGAACACGCTGTACGCGCTCGGCGAGAAGGTCGAGAACGAGCTCAAGTCCTACGAAGGGATCGAGCCGGCGCCCGAGTGGCTCGGCTACTCCCCGGTGAGCCTGGCTCGCTACGTCGGCGGCTGGGCCAGCCGAGGCCCCGTGTCCGGCGTGACCCAGGTCGAGGTGTTCGGCGTGCCGGCCCCCGAGATCGCGATCGAGATCCCCGAAGAGACGCTGATGGCCTACGGCCTGACCCTCGAGCAGGTCGCCCGCCAGGTGAGGGCCGCGAGCGTCGAGCTGCCTGGTGGCGGTGTGCGTGCCGTGGGCGGTGAGCTTCTCGTGCGCGTGGCCGACCGCCGCATCGACGCCCACGAGTTCGAGGACATCCCGATCCTCGCGTCGCGGACGGGTGCGCGCATCACCCTTGGTGAGCTCGGCGAGGTGAAGCAGACCTTCGCCGAGACCGACCAGGCCTCGTACTACAACGGCAAGCCCGCGGTGCGCATCACCGCCTACCGCGTCGGCTCCGAGACGCCCCAGGGCGTGGCCGACACCGTGCGCTCCTACGCGGAGCAGCTGCGCTCGGACCTGCCGGAGAACGTCGGCATTGCCATCTGGCGCGATGACTCCCAGATGCTGCGGGCGCGTATCGAGCTGCTCGTGCGCAACGGCATCATGGGCCTGATCCTCGTGCTCGCGGTGCTCGCGGCCTTCCTCGACCTGCGCCTCGCCTTCTGGGTCGCCCTCGGCATCCCGGCGAGCTTCCTCGGCACCTTCTTCCTGATGCCGGCGATGGACCTGTCCGTGAACATGGTCACGCTGTTCGCGTTCATCATCACCCTCGGCATGGTCGTCGACGACGCCATCGTCGTCGGCGAGAACGTGTTCGCGAAGCGCGAGGCCGGAGTCCCGTTCCTGCGCGCTGCCATCGAGGGCGCCCAGGAGATGGCCGTCCCGGTGAGCTTCTCCATCCTCACGACGGTCGCTGCCTTCGCGCCGTTGCTGTTCATCCCGGGTGTGATGGGCAAGATCTTCGGGTTCATCCCGCTGATCGTCATCGGCGTGCTCGCGTTCTCGCTCATCGAGAGCTTCTTCATCCTCCCGGCCCACCTCGCGCACATGAAGGCGTCGGGAAGCCGCGGCTTGCTCACGGGCCCGCTCGAGCGCTTCATCGACAACGTGTTCCGGCCCTTCCTGCAGGAGGTCGTGCGGCTGCGCTACGTCGCCGTGTCGGTGGCGTTTGCCGGGCTCATCTTCACCTTCGGCGCGATGGCCAGCGGCCTGGTCCCGTTCAGCTTCTTCCCCGTACTCGAGGGCGACCTCGTGCGCACCACGGCCACGCTTCCCTACGGAAGCCCGGTCGAGCGCACCATCGCGGTCCAGAAGGAGCTCGAAGAGGCGCTCGAGAAGGCGAACGCAGAGCTCGGTGGCGAGGGCCTGATCAAGGGCGTGTTCACCCGCGTGGGTGAGGGCGGCGCGGCCGGCGGTCCCGGCGGCGGAGCCCGGGCGGTGGGCGGCCACCTCGTGTCCATCGAGGTCGAGCTCACGCCGTCGGACGACCGTGAGGTCACCGCCGAGCAGATCGCGGGTGCGTGGCGCAAGCACACCCCGCCGCTCGCCGGTCTCGAGTCGCTGGTGTTCACCTCCAACGTCGGTCCCTCCGCGGGCAAGGCGGTCGACGTGCAGCTGTCGCACACCGACGTCTCCGTGCTCGCGGATGCCTCCGCGGAGCTTCAGGACGAGCTCGGCACCTACAGCTCGCTCGCCAACGTGCAGAACACCTACGCCGGCGGAAAGCCGCAGCTGTCGTACACCATGCTCCCGCAGGGCACGGACCTCGGCCTCACCGCCAACGACGTCGCTCGCCAGATCCGCGCCTCGTTCTTCGGGGCCGAGGCCCTGCGCGACCAGCGCGGCAACGACGAGTTCAAGGTGATGGTGCGCTTGCCCGAGGCCCAGCGCCGCCAGGAGCACCGCCTCGAGGAGCTCCGCGTGCGCACGCCCGCTGGAGGCTACGTTCCGCTCGATCAGGTGGCCGTGCCGGTTCGTGGCCGCGCTCCCACCGAGATCACCCGCGAGGAGGGCCAGCGCGTCATCAACGTGAGTGCCGAGCGCAAGCCCGGCGTGCAGTCGACCAGCGACGTGATCACCTCGCTCGACGAAGAGGTGCTTCCCGCGCTCATGGCGAGCTACCCGGGCCTCTCCGCGCAGCTCGTCGGCGAGCAGCGCGAGCAGGGCGAGGCCTTCGCGTCCCTGAAGATGAACTACCTGATGGGCCTGTTCGTCATCTATGCGCTGCTCGCGATTCCGTTCAAGAGCTACTTCCAGCCGCTGATCATCATGTCCGCGATTCCGTTCGGCCTGATCGGCGCGGTCGGTGGGCACCTGCTCATGGGCTACGAGATGTCGATCATCAGCATGATGGGCATCGTCGCGCTCTCCGGCGTGGTCGTGAACGACAGCCTCGTGCTCATCGATGCGACCAACGGCTATCGGCGGGAAGGGGCCACGGCCCAGGACGCCATCGTGCGCGGGGCCACGCGTCGCTTCCGGCCGATCCTGCTCACGTCGTTGACGACGTTCTTCGGCCTGGTGCCGATGATCGCGGAGACCTCGGTCCAGGCGCGCTTCCTGATTCCGATGGCGCTGTCCCTCGGCTTCGGCGTGCTCTTCGCGACCGTCCTCATCCTGCTCATCGTGCCGTGCCTGTACATGATCCTCGAGGATGCCATCGCCGTGGTCAGCCGCTGGCTGCCCATGGACGAGCACGACGAGGAGGAGGACGTGCTGCCCGCGTCGGTGGCTGGAGCCGCCAAGTGATCCGCGTCGTCGCCGGCGTGGTCCTGCGCCGCGGGCGGCTGCTCGCCTGTCAGCGCAGCGCGAGCCAGTTCCCGCCGAATGCCTGGGAGTTCCCCGGTGGCAAGGTGGAGCCTGGCGAGAGTGACGAGGCGGCGCTCGCGCGGGAGCTCGCCGAGGAGCTCGGCATCCGCGTGGTCGTCGGCGGTCACGTGGGCACGAACGTGCACCACTACGGCACCAAGGCGATCGAGCTCGTCGCCTATGCCGCGTCGATCGAGGTCGGTGAGCCCGTGGCCCACGAGCACCAGGCGGTGCGGTGGATCGGCCTCGACGAGCTGCGCGAGCTCGACTGGGCGCCGGCGGACATTCCGCTGCTCGACCCCATCGCAACGCTCCTCGCGCAGATGGCCGACATGCCCTGACGCGGCATTTGCCGCGAACGCGAGCTTTGCGGACTACACTTCCCGCGCGGAGGTCCCATGGTTCGCTTTCTGCCGGTCGCCGGTCTGCTCGTTGCCTGTGGCACGGGGGGAGACACCCCCACCTGGCACGATGACGTCGCACCCATCGTGTACGAGAACTGCGCGGGCTGCCATCAGGCCGACCTGATCGGGCCCTTCCCGCTCACGACCTACGAAGAGGCGACGCCCTGGGGCCCTGCGATGGCCGCTGAGATCGAGGCGGGACGCATGCCACCGTTCGGCGCCGACACCAGCGGCGAGTGCGGCTCGTTCCAGGACGAGCGCGGACTCTCGCCCGAGGAGATCGCGACCATCCGTGCGTGGGTCAACGCGGACATGCCCGAGGGCCGCCCGCCGCGCGAGGAACTCCAGCTTCCGCCGGCGGAGACGATCGCGAACCCCGATCTGACCGTCGACTTCGGCTTCGACTACACGCCGACGGAGAGCTCGGGTCACCCCGAGGACGACTACCGCTGCTTCCTGCTCGACACGGGCCTGGACACCGACCAGTACATCACTGCGTTCGAGGTCGAGCCCGGCGACCCGGAGATGGTCCACCACGTGATCCTGTGGAACCTCGGCAGCGAGGAGGCCCAGACCCAGGCCGAGAGCCGCGCGGGCACCGAGGGCTCCTACACCTGCTTCGGCGACAGCGGCATCAGCGACTCGACGCCGATGGCGACGTGGGCACCGGGTAGTGGGGTGGTGGAGTACCCCGAGGGCACCGGCGTCGAGGTCAAGGCAGGCCGCAAGCTGATCATGCAGGTTCACTACCACCTGCTCCCCGAGAGCCGCAGCGACCGCACGAAGGTGCACCTCGAGCTGTCGAGCAGTGTCGCCCAGCCTGCGATCACCTACCTGCTCCCCGCGAGCGTGAACCTGCAGCCGGGTCAGCAGGCGGCGCACGCCGGCTTCGACTACTCGCTCGGCCAGGTCGGTGTGCCCTTCGGCGTGAACCTGTGGGGCGTGCTCCCGCACATGCACACCCGTGGCTCGCGCATCACGCTGCGCAAGGAGAGCGCGGACCGCACCGAGGGCGAGTGCCTGGTCGACGTGCCGCACTGGGACTTCCAGTGGCAGCAGCAGTACTTCTTCACCGAGCCGGTCCGCATCGAGAGCGACGACCGCATCATCCTCGACTGCTGGTTCGACACCACGGGCGACGACTCCATCGTGCGCTGGGGGGACGGCACCAACGACGAGATGTGCCTCGTCGGTGTGTACGTGACCCTGTGAGGCTGCTGGTCCTGCTCGGTCTGATCGCCTGCGGTCCCACCGAGCCCGAGGCCACCGACGACCTGCCCCCGGACAAGGTCGCGGATGCCTACATCGCCGAGCTCGAGGCCGAGTGGAAGGAGCGCGAGGACCGGCTCTCTGCGGAGTCCGGCTGGCTCACCCTCGTGGCCCTCACCTGGCTCGACGAGGGCGAGAACAGCCTTGGCTCCGAGCCGGGCTCGTTCGTGGCCCTGCCGGAGTGGAGTGCCCCGGCGTCCCTGGGCACCCTGCATCGCGAGGGGGAGGTCGTGACCCTGCATCCCGCCGAGGGTTCGGGGCTGATGCATGGCGACGAGCCAGTCACCGCGCCGCTGCGGCTGCTCCACGATGGTGAAGAGGACGGTCCGACGCGCATCACCCGCGAGGGGCTGACCTTCTACGTCATCGAGCGCCAGGGCAAGATCGGCATTCGCGCCAAGGACACGCGGCACCCGGCCCGCGAGGCCTTCCACGGCATCCCGCGCTTCGCCGCGGACCGCGCGTGGCGGGTCGAAGCGACCTTCGAGCCCTTCGACGAGCCGCGAAAGCTCGCGTTCCCGACCGCCATCGGCACCACCGACGAAGCCACGGTGCCCGGCCTGCTTCGCTTCGAGGTCGACGGCGCCTCGTACACGCTGATGCCGTTCCAGGACGAGCCCTCCGAGCCGATGTTCCTCGTGTTTGCCGACCAGACCAGCGGCATCGAGACCTACGGCGGTGGACGTTTCCTCGGCGCCGAGGCCCCGAAAGACGGCGTCGTCGTGCTCGACTTCAACACGGCGACCAACCCGCCGTGCGCGTTCACGCCGTACGCCACCTGCCCGCTGCCGCCGCAGGACAACCGGCTCGCGGTGCGCGTCGAAGCAGGGGAGAAGACGCCCGCGGGGCACTGACCGGGGTCAGTACACGCCCTCGTAGTCCGAGTGCACCAGGTCCCAGCGCTTGCCGTAGACGTGTACCCGCCGGGTCGGCCCGTCGCCGTCGACCAGCTCACCGCCGACGTGGGTCCACGCGAGCAAGCTGCCGGCAAGGTTCCGCACGTCCCGGCCCTCACTGCGCAGCTTCTCCGCGTACTCGCCGCTGCGCGCGCCGATCGTGCAGTAGGTGACCACGGGGCCCTCGGGGGCCTCGGACGCGAACCGCTCCGGGCTCACCGCGCCGGGAATCGTCGACACCCCGCGCTCTGCGTCCGAGCGCACGTCGACGAGCACCGGAGGGGCCTCTCCGTGAAGCGCGTCGCGGAGGTCGGACGCCGAGATCTCGGGCACCTCGGGAAAGGCCTCCCGGTAGGTGGCGTACATCGCCATGGCCGCGTCGAGGCGGGCGCCGTCGTCCTCGGGAGGGGCGCCCCACCGCGTGCCGCGGACGAGCGCCCACAGCGTCTTCAGCTTCACCCGTTGAGGTACTGCGACACGTGGGCCGCGAGTTCCTTGTACTGGGCGGCGCCGCGGCTGCTCGGGTCGAAGGCGAAGATGTCCTGACCCTCCATCTGGGCCTTGGCGAGGCTCGACGAGATGCCGATGCGCATCGGGAGCAGGGCCGGGCCGTACTCCTTGAGGATCTCTTCCTCCACGGCTGCATTCAGCGTGGTGTTGCGGCCGTCGACCCGCGTGAGCAGCACGCCGAGCACGTCGAGCTCGGGGTTCAGGCGCGTGGCCACGGTGCTGATGGTCTCGACGAGCGCCGCCACGCCGTTGAGGGCGAGGGGAGACGGGTCGCAGGGGATGAGCACCTGGTCCGCGGCGACGAGGCCGTTCAGTGTCAGGTTGCCGAGGTTCGGCGGGCAGTCGAGCACGATGACGTCGTAGTGCGTGCGGGTGGCGTCGAGCGCCTCCTTGAGCACGAACTCCTTGCCGATGCGGGTCGAGAGCAGGTCCTCGGTGGCGCCGAGTTTCTCGTCGAACGGGGTGAGGTAGAGGTTCGGGATGCCCGTGGTCGCGACCACGTCCATGACCTCGGCCTCGCGCTTGTCGTCGAGCAGTACCTCGGAGAGCTTGCCGCCGCCGGGCTTGAGGTTCGCCTGGAGCGAGCGGGTCACGTGACCCTGCGGGTCGAGGTCGACGAGCAGCACGCGCAGACCGTGGAAGCGGGCCAGGGCCGTGGCCATGGTGACGCTGGTCGTGGTCTTGCCGACGCCGCCCTTCTGCGCGGACACGGCGATGACCGTCGCCTTCTTGGTTCCGAGGGGGCGCTTCGGGGTCTCGACGCGGGCCAGCCGGCGCAGACCGCCCTTGAGCAGGTTTCGCATGGGGAGCTCGGGGATGGGGGGAGGGAGGGGGTGTGATCGGGCGATCACGGAGGGTGGGCGCACTATAGCGCGATCTGGGCCCAGGTGAGGGGAGATTCATTTCCCCCGTGGCCTCGGCTTTGACACGCGCCTGCCGGAACTCCGGGTCGAGGTCGGATACATGCGCGTCCATGAACAAGAACGCCGTCGCCGTCGGAGCCATCGTCGTCCTCCTCGTGCTCGTGGTGCTGCTTCGCCCCCGCGGGGGCGCGACCCACGGCGAGAGCTACCCGGCCGTCGCCGCGCGGCCCTCCGAGACGCCGCCGCCCGACCTTCGGCGCCCGTCCACGCTGCCGGCGCTCCGCAAGCGGGCGGATCTGCCGACGGCCGATCAGGAGGTGCCGATGATGGCGCCGCCCCCGATTGCCGAGGATGCTGGAGAGACGGATGCGCCCACGCCGGAGGCTGTGCCGTCCGGAGAGCGCTCGGCATGGCCGCTGACCTTCGAGGGCATCCAGGGTGCGGTGCACGAGGCGCTGCCCGAGCTCACCGAGTGCTACGACGGCTGGCTCGCCGAGGACCCCGAGCTGGCTGGCCGCATCGTCGCGTCGCTCACCATCTCCGAGGTCGATGGCATCGGCCAGATCACGTCCGCCGAGGTCGAGGAGGCGACGACCGGGCATGCCGCCTTCGAGGCGTGCGTGACCAGTGTGCTCTCGGAGCTGCAGTTCGACTCGCCGGGTGCGGGTCGCCTGAGCGTGACCTACCCGTTCCTGTTCGCGACGGACGCGGAGTAGCTACATCGCGCTCGCGCCGCCGCTGGCGATGAGGGCCTGGTAGCCGGCGCTTCCGGGGGTCCAGTACGACGCGCCGTCGGGCTCGAGCCCGGCCTGCCACAGGACGTAGGCGGTGAGCTGCTGGGTGATGACCCCGGCGATGGCCTCGGCGCTGGTGTTGCCGCCGCTCGGACAGCCCAGGCTGCACAGGAAGTCGCTGGGGCTCTCGAAGTCGCAGTGGTCGGCATCCTTGACGCGGAGCTCGACGTCGAAGAGACCGGCCATGTTGTTCTGGGTGTTGCACTGCTGCGGCACGCCATGCAGCGCAACGTGGGGGTCGGTCACGGTGGCGCTGGCGGCGAGGTTGTTGTCGACGGGATCCAGTCCCATCATCGCCACGGTTCGGCTGTCCGAGCCGGCGGCGACATAGCTCGCTAGTCCGCCGGCGCTGTGTCCCACGTAGATCACCTCGCTGGCACCGAGCTCCGTAACCAGCTCGACCAGATCGGCGGCGTTCTGGGCGTGATCCGCGTTGAAGGCGCCGGCATGGCACAGCCCGGGGGTGACGACCTCCACGCCCCAGGAGGCCAGGTGCTCGGCCCAGCCGGCCATCTGCGCCTGTCCGCGAGAGAAGCCGTGGGAGAGCACCACGAGCGGGCCCGAGGCGCCTCCCGCAGGGGTGAACCGGGTGTAGTTCATGGTGCAGCTGGTGAGGCTGGCGCTGCCGGTGCTCGTCGACACGGCTGCCCCGCCGCCAGCGGTGAAGTCCGTCAGCGCGTTGGTGTCGGTGTCCGTATCGCTGTCGGTGTCCGCATCGCTGTCGGCGTCGGCGTCCGCATCCGTGTCGCTGTCGGTGTCCGCATCCGTGTCGGTGTCGGTGTCGGTGTCCGTCTCGACGGCGGTGTCGCCGGAGTCGCCAAGCACGGTGTTGTCGGAGTCGGTGCCGCAGGCGGCGAGAGCGAGGACGAGGACGAGCGGGCGCATGGGACCTCCGAAAGGCGAGCGTACTTTAGCCATACGCTAGCGTATGGTTGTCAGGAAGCTGCCAGCTGGGCGGGGACCCCGACAACCTGCCCGCTAGGGGCAGGCGACGTCGAGCAGATCCGCGTCCCAGCAACCGACCTCGCCGGCGCGGTGTTCGGGCAGCCGCACTTCGCCGCTGTGGTCGGTGTCGAGGAACACCCAGGACGCTTCACCGGTGCTCGCATCGAGGTGGTCGATGCGCGCGGTCTCGTCGACGAAGGTGTAGGTGAGCGCGTCGCCCTGGTGCTCGCCGGCGGTCGCGACGAGGCCGAACTCGCCATTGCCCTGGCCATCCGCGACCCACTCGACCACGCCGGTGAGCTGTCCGTGCCCGTCGTAGAGATCCCACCAGCCGACCTGGCCGTCGGCGCCCAGGAAGCCGCTGAACCACTTGGCCTGGTCCAGACCGGTGAGCGGATCGGTGACGCGCATCTCCGCGAGCCAGCCCACCCCGACCCACGCGGCGGTGAGGTCGGCCGTCACCGGTCGTCCGGCCACGTCCACGGTGTTCGTGGCGTGCCACACGTTGGGCTGGAGCTGCGTGATCCGTCCGGCGGCGGCCACGCCAATCGCGATGCGCGGAGGGCCGACGACGGCCAGCGTCGTGAGGTCCGCGGCGAGCGTCGCCGTCCAGGCGGCCTGCACGTTCGAGTAGGACGGGGGCGGCACCTCGGCGGACTCGGCGGCGTCGATCAGGGCGTTGCCATCGAAGTCCATGCGGAACCCGGCGCCGCTCGCGTCGAGGGCGGTGCCCCGGTCCGCGAGGTCGTAGTCCACGGCGTCCGCCAGCAGGGCATCGCGATCGACCAGGCCGACGCGACCTGCCGCGTCGGGGTTCAGGTCGGCGAGCACGGGAATGGCGGGCGCGGACCCGCCGGCCGGTCCGCAGGCCAGCGAGAAGGCGAGGGGCAGGGCGAGCGCGGCGGTGAGGGCAATTCGGTGGGTCATGGGGTACCTCCACTTCTTGGACCCGCGACCCGTGGCCGACGGAAAAACCCCGGCGAGATTCTCTGCTCAGCCGCCATTCATCGGGTTACACGCGGCCCCCGGAGGGCGCATGGCCTACTACGACGGCAAGAAGGTCCTGATCACCGGCGGCAGCGCCGGCATCGGTCGAGCCACGGCGCTCGAGCTCGCGCGCCGCGGCGCGAGTGTGGTGGTCGCGGCACGGCGGTCGGGCCCGCTCGAGGAGACGGTCGCCGAGCTGAAGGTGGCCGGACGTGCCGACGCGACCTTCGGCTTCGTGACCATGGACGTCGTCGACGAGCAGGCGGTCGAGGACGGCGTGGCGAGCGCCATCGCGCAGCTCGGTCACCTCGACGTGGTCATCTGCAACAGCGGCGTGGCCAAGTGCAACACCCTGCTCGACACCTCCACGGAAGACATGAAGTGGCTGTTCAATGTGAACTGCATCGGTCACTTCCAGGTGTCGCGCGCGGCCGCCCGCCACATGGTCGAGCGCAAGGCGGGTCGCATCTGCTTCGTGACCTCGACCCTCGGCTGGTTCGGCGCCTACGGCTACGGCGCGTACTGCGCGTCGAAGTTCGCCATCGACGGCATGGCCCAGGCGCTTCGCCAGGAACTGATGCTTCACGGCGTCGACGTGATGATGTTCTACCCGCCGACCACCGACACTCCCGGTCTCGCGAAGGAGAACGAGGAGAAGCCGAAGCTCGTGTGGGCGCTCGAGGTCGAGAACAACTTCGTGAAGACGCGTACCGCCGAGTTCGTCGCCCAGCGTCTCGCCAACGCCGTCGAGAAGGGACGCTTCGAGAACAACGTCGGCTTCGACTGGAACGCCATTCGCGTGTTCTCGCGACACCTTCCCGGCGTCTTCCGCTGGCAGCTGGATGCCGAGCTGCTCGGCGTGAAGAAGAAGCTCGACGCCGGCAAGCTCGACCTGTAGTCGCCTACTTCATGCCGCGAAGCGGCAGGACGACCACCGGGACCTCGGACTGGCGCACGACCTTCTCGGCGACGCTGCCGAGCCAGAAGCGCTCGACGCCGGTCTTGCCGGCCGTTCCGACGAGCAGGGCGTCGAAGTCCTGGGACATCGCCAGGATCTCGTCCGCGGGCGCACCGGTGCGGGTGTGGATGGAGCCGCGGTGTTGCTCCGGAAGGCGGTTGAGCAGGCCCTGGAGCAGGTCGCGCTGGGTGTGGTCGGCGCGCAGCTCCTTCTCGATGGCGGCCTGCAGCGTCGGGTCGCGCAGTGCCGGCATCGGCGCAAAAGGCAGCACGTAGAGCAGGTCGAGTCGCGCACCCAGCCGCTTGACCCACTGGGAGGCCACCGAGAACACGGCCTCGTGCTGCGGGCCGAGATCGAGAGAGAGCAGGACGTTCACGAAGCCTCCAGGGACCGCCGAGCGGCGTGCTCCTTGTACGCGGTGCGAGCGCGTTTCTCTACTCCCATCCTGACATCTGTCGGTGAGGGCTGTGCACGCGGAGGCTCCACGCCGCGCACCCTTGGGGCGAAGGCCACGCAAAACGCGGATTTCTCTAGGCTCCGGCGTGATTCACGCGTATAGTGCCGACGCCTGTCAGCGAGGACGATATGCGCGCACGCTCCTCTGTGCTCCTACTCGGAGTGCTCGGTGTTGCCGGGATTTCCTGCAACAACGACGTCGAGATCGCCCAGCAGGAGAATGTCGCTCCTGTCGTGACCATCAACACGCCAGCCGATGGCGACGTGTCGACCGAGGGCTCGGCGATCGAGTTCCGGGCGACCATCGCCGACGACAACGGCCTCGGGGACATCCAGTCCGTCGTGTGGACTTCGTCCATCGATGGCGAGCTGGGCGACCCGGTGGCGGTGATGCCCGACACACAGGGGGCCAGCCGTCTCGCGACGACGCTCTCCGTGGGGTTGCACACCATCGAGATCCGGGTCACCGACTCCGAGGGCGAGGAGGCGACCGACTCCATCGGCCTCACCGTCAACGCGATGGAGCAGGACCCGACCGCCGAGATCGCGACGCCCAGCGTCGACTACCAGGAATACGACCTCGGCGCGGATATCGACTTCTCGGGTGTGGTGTGGGATCCGAACCAGCCGGCGAACACGCTGACCGCCGCATGGGAGATCCGCAACAACTCCAGTGGTGACACCTTCGGGCCGTACTCCGGCCTCGCGGGCAACGGCGGCATCACCACCGCCCAGCTGCCGAACGCGCAGGAAGGCAACTACATCGTCACCCTGTCGGTGACCGACGACGACACGAACAGCGCGAGCACCTCCCGGCCGTTCCAGGTCGTCGACCCGCGTGACCGCGACGAGGACGGCGACAACTGGTCCCCGAACCAGGGCGACTGCAACGACAACGAGCCCGCCGCCTACCCGAATGCCGCCGAGATCTGTGACGGCATCGACAACGACTGCGACGGCGTCATCGACAACAAGGACGTCGACGGCGACAACCACATCGACGAGCTGTGCGTCGACTACGACGGCACGCTGCCCCTCGACGATTGCGACGACAACAACAACGCCGTCCACCCGCTGGCTCCCGAGATCTCCGACGGTCTCGACAACGACTGCAACGGCACGGCGGACGACTCGACGCCGACCTACGACAACGACGGCGACTGCTTCTGCATCGGTCCGGACGCGTGTACGGGCTCGTCGAACTCGGCGTGTACGACCCTCGAGACCGGCGACTGCAACGACAACGACGCGAGCATCGACCCGGTCGACGACGACAACGACGGCGCCTCCGAGTGCGCCGGCGACTGCGATGACGGCGATCCGGCGCTGAACGTCGCCGACAACGACAACGACAACTACACCACCTGCGCTGGTGACTGCGACGACACCGACGCCGCGCTCACCCCGGCGGACATCGACGGCGACAGCTTCTCGACCTGCGAGGGCGACTGCGACGACAGCGCCGCCGGCGGTGCGTGGAGCTACCCCGGCAACACCACCCTCGACGTCTGCAATGGACGCAACGAGGACTGCGACGGCGCCGTGGACGAGGACCCCGAGCGGGTCTACTACCCGGACCTCGATGGTGACGGCTTCATCGACCCGAACGGCTACGTCTACGCGTGCACCGACCCGGACGGCCCGGGCCTGAACTGGACGTCGGGCACGACCTCGCCGGACTGCGACGACGACCCGAACGCGTGTGGCGCGGACTGCTTCCCGAACAACGGCGCCGCGGACGTGTGCGACGGCTACAACCAGGACTGCGACGGCAGCGTGGACGAGGATGCCGACGTGGTCTGGTACCACGACGCCGATGGCGACGGCTTCACCGACTCCACCGACACGCAGCTCGCCTGTGACGACCCGGATGCCGCCGGCATCAACTGGGTCGCGACGCCCTCCGCGCAGGAGGACTGCGACGACGACCCGGCGGCGTGTGGTGCGGACTGCTTCCCCGCGAACTCGGACCCCGACGTCTGCGACGGCAACGACCAGGACTGCGACAGCTCCGTCGACGAGGACGCCGAGATCCCCTGGTACCACGACGCCGATGGCGACGGGTACACCGTGTCCAGCGACATCACCTACGCGTGCAGCGACCCGGGTGCGAACTGGGAGCCGACGCCGACGGCCGAGGACTGTGACGACGACCCGTCCGCGTGTGGCGCCGACTGCTTCCCGACGAACAGTGCGCCGGACGTGTGCGACACGTGGGACCAGGACTGCGACACCAGTGTCGACGAGGATCCGGACACCGTGTGGTACGCCGATGCCGATGGCGACGGATGGACCGACAACGCGACCACGATGACCCAGTGCGACGCGCCAGGCTCGAACTGGAGCACGACCGCGAGCGCCACCACCGACTGCGACGACGACCCGTCCGCGTGTGGCGCCGACTGCTACCCGACGAACAGCGCCGCGGACATCTGCGACTCGCAGAACCAGGACTGTGACGGCAGCGTCGACGAGAACCCGGACATCGACTGGTACCTCGACGAGGACGGCGACAGCGCCACGCTCGGCACGCCGGTGTACGCGTGTACGCAGCCGGCGGGCAACTACCTGCCCGACGCGTCCGCAACCCTCGACTGCGACGACGACCCGGCCGCCTGCGGCGCCGACTGCTTCCCCGGCAACACGGCGATCGACGGCTGCGACGGTCAGAACCAGGACTGCGACACCTACACGGACGAGGACATCGACATCACCTGGTACCGCGATGCGGACGGCGACGGCTTCACCGGCTCCGAGACGCAGACTGCGTGCAACGACATCGACGGCACGGGCACCGAGTGGCTCGCGGCGCCGACTGCCCAGACGGACTGCGACGACGGCACGCGCGCGAGTGACTGCGGCGCCGACTGCTTCCCGGGCAACACCGCACCGGACGTGTGCGACGGCGACAACCAGGACTGCGACGGCAGCGTGGACGAGGATCCGCAGACGCCGTACTACCACGATGCCGATGGTGACGGGTTCACCAGCAACACCGACATCCAGTACGCCTGCTCCGACCCGGACGGCGCATCGCTGGGTTGGCGCGTGACGCCGACCACCAACGACTGCGACGACGGCACCACCGCCAGCGATTGCGGTGCCGACTGCTACCCGGGCAACGCGAACCCCGACATCTGCGACGACTTCGACCAGGACTGCTCGGGTGTGGCCGACGAAGACCCGGACATCACCTGGTACCAGGATGCGGACGGCGACGGGTACACCGGCACCAACACGCAGAACGCCTGTGACGACCCGGACGGCAGCGGCGCGACCTGGCTCGCGGCGCCGACCGCGACCGACTGTCTCGAC
The DNA here is from genome assembly GCA_006226595.1 of Deltaproteobacteria bacterium. Lineage (GTDB taxonomy): Bacteria > Myxococcota_A > UBA796 > UBA796 > M1803. The sequence continues at coordinate 1,979 of SBGP01000094.1, read as the reverse complement.
ACCGGGGCCAACGCCGCCCAGGCCTGGCCCGGCAACCCGGCCGCGGACGTCTGTGACGGCATCAACCAGGACTGCGACGGTTCGGTCGACGAGAACCCGAACATCGACTGGTTCGAGGACGCGGACGGCGACGGCTACACCGGCACGAACGTGGACTACGCGTGTACCGACCCGGACGGCGCTGGTACCCGCTGGCAGGCGAACGCGGAAGGGGACTGCGACGACAACCCGTCGGCGTGCGGCGCGGCGTGCAACCCCGGTCGCGCCACCGATGGCTGCGACGGCTACAACAACGACTGCGACACCCAGACCGACGAGAACCCGGACCTCACCTGGTACGCCGACCTCGACAATGACGGCTGGACCGACGTCGACAACACGCAGATCTCCTGCACCGACCCGGGTGCCCTGTGGGTCGACACGGCCACCATCGACGACTGCAACGATGGCTCGGCGGCGCTGAACCACACCGATGCGGACAATGACGGTGCGACGACCTGCGAGGGCGACTGCAACGATGGCAACGGTTCGCTGAACCTCGATGACGACGACGGCGACGGGTACACCACCTGCGCCGGCGACTGCAACGACCTCGCGGGCCTCGGCGAGAACATCAACCCCGGCGAGTACGACGAGCCGGATCTCTCGTACATCGATGCGGACTGCGATGGCATCGACGGCGTGGCCGACCAGTACGTGTACCTCGACCCCGTCAGCGGGAACGACGGCCGCACCGGCCTGAGCACGAGCCAGACGGTGAAGACGCTCGGCCGCGCGTATGACGTGGCGGCGAACAACAGCCGCAGCATGATCGCGATTGCCTCAGGCACGCTGTCCTACACGGGCGGCTACGACGAGGGCGTCGACCTGGTCGGCGGCTTCTCGGCCTCGACCTGGCAGCGGCAGAGCTCGCTGGTGCCGACGATCAACGTGGCCTCCTCCGGTGCGGTGGTGAACGGCTGGGCGGCGTCGACCATCTGGTCGCAGCTCGCCTTTGTCGGTGCCGACAACACGGCAGCGGGTCAGAGCGCGTACGGCATCAAGGTGCTCAACACGAGCAACCTCGTGCTCGACGACATCGACATCACCTCTGGCGACGCGGGCAACGGCTCGAACGGAACGACCGGCAATATCGGCGAGACGGGCAACACCGGCAGCGGCGGTCAGAATGGTCGCGAGGACTCCTCGGGCTTCTGCAGAAGCGATGGTCGTCCAAGCCCGGGTGACGGCGGCGCCGAGAAGACGTGTACCTACGGCGGCACCGCGGGCAAGGGCGGCGGCGGCGGCTGGTCCGGTCACGAGTGCGGTGGCGGCGGTGCCGGCGGGACCGGCAGTGCGGGCTACGGTGTGACCGGTGCGGGTACCGCAGGAGTTGCGGGCTCCGGGACCACCGGGACCTGTGATGGCTACTCGGGCAGTGCGCCCACCTCGAACGGCGGCGCCGGCAACCCCGGCACCGACGGCAACGCCGGTGCGGCCATCGGCAGCTTCAACGCCTCCGGTGTGTACACCCCGGCGAGTGGTAGCAATGGCGGCCACGGCAAGCCCGGCGGCGGCGGCGGCGGCGGCGGCGGCGGTGCCGGCGGTTCGCCAAAGTTGTAAGCCAGCGTCGCGAGCAGCGAGTGCGAGCGATAGCCGACCTTCGCGTCGGTGCCGTCAGCCGCAACCAGGTTGTTGCCGAACTGGTTGTAGAAGCGATACTTCAGACCGATGTCGATCTTGTCGCTGATCGGAGTGCGAACACCGGCCAGGATCTGCCATGCGAAACCGGAATCGCTGTCGTCAACGTCAAGACCCGCGATCGGGGTGAGCACGCCGACCTTGACGCGGCCGACGCCGACACCGCCACCGACGAAGCCCTGCAGGCCGTCGTCGGGACCGAAGTCAACCAGGCCGTTGAGCATGAAGCTGAGAGCTTCTGCACCGCCGCCAACTTCGGAATCGTTCAGCGAGTTCACATCGTCGGTGTAGCTGGCTTC
>SBGP01000027.1 GCA_006226595.1 Deltaproteobacteria bacterium | reverse complement strand
GCGGGCTCGGGCTCGGGCTCGGGCTCGGGCTCGGGCTCGGGCTCGGGCTCGGGGGCGGGCTCGGGGGCGGCAGCGGGCTGCTCGGCAGCCGCCACCGGGGCGGTCTTGTCGCCGCAGCCGGCCAGCAGGACGAGTGCGGCGAGGGTCGCAGTACGCATGGGTATCTCCGTTCGTTCGCGGTGAGACCGCGGACAGGCGTCTCGGTTCGGGGAGGGTGGGTAACCGCTGTGAGCGATGCTCGCCCCTGCTCTCTCAGAGGGTCGCGATTCCGCGGGCGAGCGCGACGAGGCCGAACAGGACCACGGGCCAGCGGAGGGGGCGACTCCGCGTGCCCGCGAGTCCGGCGACGGCGAGCGCCACACACGCGCCAACCGCGACGGGACCGGGCGCTCCGAGGGCCGCGAGCGGGAGTAGCGCGAGCAACGCGGGTCGCGTGCGCGGGCTCAGCAGTGCCAGGGTGGTGACCGCGGGAACCGCCCAAGACCAGGGACCGGGAAGGACCGAGAGCGCGATGGCAGCGAGCCCTGACGCGGCCATGGCCCCGAGGTCGCGCTTTCGCTCGTGCACAGCGAGAGGAGCCGTCGCGGACGCGAGCAAGAGGGCCAGAACCCAGGAGAGCGGGGTCAAGCGCCACAGACGCTCGACGCCCTGCGCGGGGCGCGACTGCCAGGCGGTCCGGACCTCGGGGGGTGGGGCGAGGAGGTCGAGCGTACGCTCCACCAGCCCGTCGCGTTCGCGAACGGTGACGGTGAGCCGGCGATGCCCGTCCCCGAGCTGCCAGCGGCCTGCGCGAGAGGCCCGGACTTCCCCGTCGCGCTCGGTGAACAGGGAGCAGGCGACGACCTCGAGTCCGGGCCCCACCGTGACCCGCCCCTGGAAGGTGCCCGGTAGGTCCGGGTAGTTGGCGTCCTCGAGCACCAGGTCGTCCGCGACGCGGGGAGCGGCGCCGACCAGTCCGATCTCCTGGGCTCCGGCTCCGGTGGTCCGCGGGCCCTCGGTCAGCGACCACGTGAGTGCCTCAGCACCGGTGAGCGTCAGGCCGCTCTGCGTCTGTTCGAGGGACTGCCCATCGGTGGACGGCGTGTCGTGGTGCCCACCGTGCGGAGGCAGGGAGACGGCGTAGCGCAGCCGCGCCTCGGAGACCGTGACGTGCAGCTCGCTGGCATGCGCCACGATGCGCAGCGCGTTGGGGTGGGCCTGCGCGGGCGCACTCAGCAGGAGCGCGAGCGCGAGCACAGCGGCGGTCACTACTTCTCCAGGAGCCCGTACTTGTTGAGCTTGTAGCGCAGCGTGTTGCGCTCGACGCCGAGGAGCTTGCCCGCTTGCGCGCGATCGCCGCCGGCCCGGCGCAGGGCCTCGATGAGCAGGCGCTTCTCGACCGACTCGAGGTAGTTGGCCAGCGAGAACCCGGGCTCGAGCTGGGGCAGACCCGCTGTCTTGGGGGCCTGGACGTCGATGTGGAGCGCATCCGCACCCATGACCACCGCGCGTTCGGCGAGGTTTCGCAGCTCGCGGACGTTGCCGGGCCATCCGTGCGCAGAGAGCGCCTTGCGCTGCTCGCCCGTGAGTTTGGGGCGGGGGCGACGGTAGCGCGCGGCGAAGCGGTCGAGCGCCGCGTCGAGCATGGGCAGCACGTCCTCCGAGCGGTTGCGCAGAGGCGGGACCTCGATGAGGATCACCGACAGCGCGTAGAACAGCTCGGCATCCAGGCGCCCCTCGGCGATGAGACGTCGCGGATCGGGGCCGGAGGTCGCGATCACCCGAAGGTTCTCGGGCACGGTGGCGAGATCGCGCGCGAGCTGCGCCTGGGCGGACATCGACAGCTGGTCGACGTTCGGAAGCACCGCGGTGCCGGTCTCGGGCCAGGTGAAGGGCCGCGCCGGGTTGATCTCCGAGAATGGAGCGTCCGCGCGGTCGACGCGATGCAGGTAGCGCGCAGCGAAGCCACGTCCGCTGCCGAGCTCGCCCTCGAGCCACACGGAGGAGGGGACACCCGCGGCGCGCCCCAGGGTATCGACGAGGCGAAGGCTGGAGTCTGCGTTCGCGATGAACTCTGGATCGTCCGTGGGGTGGGTCGCTCCGTCGGCGCGAAGCGGCGCGAGTCGCTCGACGATCTGCTCGGCGGTGACGGGCTTGGTGAGGAAGTCGCGCGCTCCGAGCTGCATGGCCTCGACAGCGACCTCGACCGCGCCGAACGCGGTGAACACGATCACCTCGACGGGTGGTTCCATGGCCCGAGCGGCACGCAGGACCTCCATGCCGTCGACGGGCTCCATGCGGAGGTCGGTAAGCACCAGGTCCGGCGGGTCCGTGCGAATACGCTCGATCGCGGTGTTGCCGTCGTAGGCCGCGGCCACCTGGTCGCCGCCCAGGGCGAGGAGGCGCGCGAGGGCGTCCGCGGCGGAGCGGTTGTCGTCGACAATGAGGATGTTGAGCGCGGTCAAGGGCTTTCCTCTTCGAGGGGGATGCGGGCGATGAACGCGGCGCCGCCCATCGGGGAGCGTTCGTGATGCACCGTACCGCCATGGGCACGGAGGACCTCTCGGACCATGGACAATCCTAGCCCGTGGCCGTCCTTTCGCCCTGTCACGTGGGGGTCGAACACCGTGGGGGAGAGCTCGGGTGACACGCCGGGACCGTTGTCGTCGACGCGAACGACGAAGCTGTCCTCGTCCCGGGCCAGCTTCACGACGATCTTGCCCTTGCCGTCGGGCACGGCCTGGAGCGCGTTGGAGACGAGGTTCTCCATCGAGCGCGCAAACAGCGCCGTGTCCACGCTGGCGACGACACCCCGCTGAAGCTCTCCCTCGATGAGCACCCCCCGACGGTGGGCCTCGGGCCGGCGAAGGGTGATCACCTGCTCGAGGATGGGGTGGACCTCGCGCGTGGAGCGGCTCAGGCGGAACCCGGACTGGTCGATGCCCTCGCGGAGCAGCCGCGTGACGACGCCATCGAGGTTGCGGATCTCGGTCTGGATCGCGTGCATCAGCTCGCGTCGTTCCTCGATGTTCGGCTCCGCGGCGATCAGGCTCGTGAGCAGCTCGAGCGACTGCAGCGGGTTGCGGACCTCGTGGGCGACGATGCGCGCGAGCTCATGAACGACTGCAATGCGGCCGCGAATCGCGTCCTCGCGCTCCTCCATGGCCGATGCTGCGGCGTTGAGCTCCTCGATGAGGTCGTCGAGCTCGGCCATGCCGGCTCGCTGCACGCGGACGCCGTGCTCACCCATGCGAACGCGCTCGAGAGCGAGTGCGATGTGGGAGAGGGGACGCAGGATGCGGAGGACGCCGAGGGCGGTGATGATGCCGACGATCAGCGACAGCGCGCCGATGAGCAGGGCGAGATTCGAGGCGAGCTCCGAGCGGTGCTGCACGATGGAGTACAGGCGGCGGTCCCCAGACAGCTCGTGGCACGCAACGGCCCACTCGCTTCCCTGCAGCTCGTGGATCTGCGCCCAGCCGGTGCAGTCGAGGCTCAGACCCTCGAGCCCGATCGGTACGTGGCCAACCTGCTCGCTCGCATCGCCGATGAGCAGCAGGCCATCCGCACCGAACGCCGTGGGATTGGCGGGAAGGCGCCCGTCCCGAAGGAGCATGCGCTCTCCGGCGGACAGCGCGCGCTCCGAGGTCTGCACGGTGAAGTCACGCTCGGCGGCGGATATCTGCCAGCCGAGGGGGACCGCCGTAGGCAGGATCGCCACCGCTGCAATCAACCCTGAGATCACGCCCAGGAGCAGCGGGGCGGACGGGGAACGTCGCATGAGATCGCTCCCCGAAGGAGGCTAGTTGGCGAGCTGCGCCCGGCCCGACTCCTGATCGCTCGCCTCGCGGCTCACCTGCATACGGATGGCCTCGGCCTCGTTGCCGTTCAGCGGGTGACCGCCAGCGGCCACGGAGGGACGGGTGAGGTCGGTCTGGAGCATCGCCGCTTCCGTGAAGGCACGGCCGAAGTCGTAGCCAAGGTGGCGGGGCGAGGCGCAGGCTGCGAGGCCGGCGCCAGCAAGGGCCATCAGGATGATGCGGGTCATGGGGACTCCTCGTGGGCCTCGAGTCGAGCGAGGCCCTCCTTGGCGGGGGTGTGTTCGGGGTTGGATTCTAGCGCAGCGGCGTATTGGGCGCGGGCCTCGTCGAGCGAACCAGCGAGCTCCCAGGCGACAGCCATGTTCGTATGGGCATCCGCGAGGGTTCCAGTGCTCTTGAACACCTGCATCGCGTCCGCCGGGTGGCCGCTCGCGTGCAGGGCGAAGCCCAGGTTGTTCCGGTAGCGGGCGATGGTCCCATCGAGGCGCACTGCCTCGCGCAGGGCCTCGACGGCCTCGTCGAAGCGCTGGGTGGAGGTGAGCACAAAGCCGAGGTTGTTCCAGGTCTTCGCGTTGTTCTCGTCGAGCTTGACCGCGGTCTGGAGCTCGGTGACGGCCTCGTCCGAACGCTGGGCGTCCGCGTACAAGAGGCCGAGGACCTCGTGCGGACGCGCATCGCGCTTCATCGCCGTAGTGGCGCGGCTCAGGAGCTGCTCGGCCTCGGCGCTCATACCTTGCAGGTACAAGGCACGTCCCTGGAGGTAGTCCAGCTCGGGCGTGTCCTCTCCCTCGGAGCGCATCTGGGCGATGATCGTCTCGGCCTTGCGCACGGCCCCCTGATCCAGGAGCGTCTCAATCACGTCGAGACGCACCTCGAGCTTGCTCTCGAAGTCACGCCACGTCTCGTCTTCGGCGAGGGCAGGGCGCTTCGGGGCGCAGGCGGCAAGCACCAGCAGTAGCAGAGCCGATCTCAATTCTTCAGGAAGTTCCGGCGAATGTTGACCGCGGCGGGACCCATGATGACGATGAACAGGCACGGCATGAGGAAGAGGATCATGACGACGGTGAGCTTCGGCGACACCTTCGCGGCCTCTTCCTCGGCGCGCGCCATGCGCTTCTCACGGGTGATGTTCGCGTGCACGCGCAGCGAACGGGCGACGGAGGTACCGAAGCGCTCGGCCTGGACGAGCATGTTGACCAGCGACTTGATCGTGTCGAGGCCGGTGCGGTCGTAGAGGTGGCGGAGCGCCTCGACGCGCGGCACGCCGGCGCCGGTCTCGTTGTTCACGAGGCGGAACTCGGCGGCGAGCTCAGGGGCCGCAAACTCGAGCTCGTCGGCGACGCGGCGGAAGGCCGCATCCAGGCCGAGGCCGGCCTCGACGCTGACGACCATGAGGTCGAGCGCGTCCGGGAAAGGACGGAGCAGCTTCTTCTGGCGCGCTTCCACCTGCCCCGTGAGCCAGCTCTGCGGGAAGATGTAGCCGAGGGCGGCGGCGAAGAGCACGCCACCTCCCATGCGAAGCGGGCTCTGGTTGATGAGGAAGCCGCTGGCGAGCACGGGCAGCGTCAGGGCGAGCATGACGCGCACGGAAGTGAACAGCTCCGCCGCATGCTTGCCGCGGTAGCCCGCGTGAACCAGGCTGCGGCGGAGGAAGTCCGCGTCCTCGCCGGACTGGGCCGCCATGGTGGCGAGTCGCTCGGCGAGTTGCTTGAGTGCCGGGTCGTCGTTGAGGTCTTCGTCGCGGACGCCCGTGAACTCCGCGAGGCGGTCCGAGGCGGTACGAGAGGGGTTCATGAAGCTGTAGGCGGAGAACACGCCGAAGCCGATGACGCCGATACCGAGAAGGACGAGAAGGGTCTCCATCAGACCTCCACCTGCGACACGCGGTTCATCATGAACACGCCGAAGGTGTACATGCAGCACGCGAAACCGAGCAAGAGGTTGCCCATCGGATCTTCGACCAACGGCAGCAGGTAGGTCGGCTGCGTGATCGAGATCATCGTGGCAACGCCAAGGGGAAGGGAGCCGAGCACGAGGGCGGAGAAACGCGCCTCGGAGGTCAGGGCTGCCACCTTCGCCTGGAACAGGAAGCGGGCGCGGATGGTCTCGGCGATGTTGTCGAGGATCTCGATGAGGTTACCGCCGGTCTCACGCTGCAGGAGGATGGACGACACCAGGAGCTGGAGGTCGAAGATGCCAGGGTTACGGTTGAGGAGCTTCTCGAGAGCTTCACGGTAGTCGCGACCGAAGCGGACCTCCTCGAACACGCGGCCGAACTCGGCGGCGACCGGGAGAGGCATCTCCTCGGCGACCAGCCGCAGGGCGTCGGAGAGGCCGAGACCGGCCTGCAGCGAGCGGGCCATCAGGTCGAGGGTATCGGGGAGCTGCTCCACGAGCAGGCGCGTCCGGTCATTGCCCGCCTTGCGAACCAGGCCGTAGGGGACGATCGCTGCGATGGGCGCAAGCATCATTCCCGGGAGACCCAGGAAATAGATCGCGCCGACGGCGACGATGAGTCCGAGAATCACGCACTGGGCGACCAGCTGGGCAACGCCGTACTGGAGGTCAGCCTTGCGCAGGCTGTCCTGAAGGTGCGCACCCAGGCTACCGAGGGCGTTCGCGACGGCGTCCTTCGCCTGCTCCTTGAACAGGGAGGTGCCTTCGACGCCCTCGCCCATGCTGCCGAGACGGCGGGCGAGCTCGCGCTGCTCGCGTTCGCGCCGGGCGACGTAGGCCCAGTACATGCCCTGGGACATGCCCAGCATCGCGGTAAAGATCACCGCGATGATGAAGATGGTAAGTGAGGGGGGCAACTAGACCTCCATCTCGAACCGGAACAGCTCGCTCGACAGGCGAATGCCGTTCGAGGCCAACTTGGTCGCGAACTTCGGTCGGATGCCGGTGGCCTTGAAGGCTCCGCGCACGCGGCCGTGCTCGTCGATGGTGCGTCGCTCGAACACGAAGATGTCCTGGGTCGTGATGACCGGACCCTCCATGCCCGTCACCTCGGTGAGCGAGAGGATGCGACGCGTGCCGTCCGGGAGGCGGCTCTGCTGGATGATGACGTCGAGTGCGCGAGCAATCGTCTCCTTGATCGCCTTGTCGCCCATGTTCGGCATACCGATACCGACCATGGTCTCGAAGCGGGAGAGCGCGTCGCGCGAGTTGTTGGCGTGCACCGTGGCGAGCGAGCCATCGTGGCCCGTGTTCATGGCGGTGAGCATGTCGATGGCCTCACCGCCGCGGATCTCGCCGAGGATGATGCGGTCGGGCCGCATTCGCAGACAGTTCTTCACCAGGTCGCGCTGGTTGACCTCGCCCTTGCCTTCGAGGTTGGCGGGGCGGGTCTCGAGGCGCACGACGTGGGTCTGCTGCAGCTGGAGCTCCGCGGAGTCCTCGATGGTGATGATCCGCTCGCCTTCCGGGATGAAGGACGAGAGCACGTTGAGCAGTGTGGTCTTCCCGGAACCGGTACCGCCGCTGATGATGCAGTTCAGCTTGCAGCGGACGGCTCCGCGGAGAACCTCCATGATCGGGCGAGGGCAGGAGCCCAGTGCGATCAGGTCCTCGGCGTGAATCGGGACCGTACCGAACCGACGGATAGAGACGGCGGCGCCATCGAGAGCCAGCGGCTGGATGATCGCGTTGAAGCGCGACCCGTCCGCCATGCGGGCGTCGACCATCGGGGTCGTCTCATCGACGCGACGACCGACGGCCGCGACGATGCGTTCGATGATCTGCATCAGGTGCTTGTTGTCGGTGAAGGTGACACTGGTCTTGACCAGCTTGCCCTTCCGCTCGACGAACACGGTCTTCGGACCGTTGACCATGATGTCCGAGACCTCGGGGTCACGGAGGAGGGGTTCGAGAGGGCCGAGGCCGAGGATGTTGTCGAGGATCTCCTCGACCAGGCGCTCCCGCTCCATGCGGTTGAGCGGCAGCTGCCGCGTTTCGACGCGCTCGATGAGCGTCTTGCGCAGCTTGCCGGAGAGCTCATCGCGGTCGGTCGTGTTGACCTGCTCGAAGTCGAGGGACTCGATGACCTCGGTGTGCAGCTCCTTCTTGACCTGCTCGAACTCTTCGGAGTCCGCGAAGCCGCCGCCGCCGCGGAACTTGGACTGCGCGCCACGAACGCGATCGATCAGTCGAGTGCCACCCATCTACTCATCCCCTTCCGAACCAGCCGAACAGGCCGCTCTTGGATGGAGGATCGCCCGAGACCTCGGCGTCCTCTTCTTCGGTGAGCAGGGCCACGAGCCCTGCAATGTTGCGCGCCGTGTCGCTGCGGCGGTTGACCTCGCGGATCAGCTTGCCTTCGTTGGTCGCCTGCTCTGCCGTCTTCGGATCGTCAGCGATGGTGGCGGACACTCGGAGGCCGAGGTTCGTCTGGATGTCCTCGAGGCTGACGAAGGTCTTCGGACGGTGCCGGTTGACCAGCAGACGGATGCGGTCGTTCTCCACCCCGAGCGCCTGAAGAAGCTTGAGGCGTCGGAACGCATCGCGCACGGCGATGACGTCGGGGGTGGTGACGAGGAGAATGATGTCGGCGACCTGAAGGGCGAGACCGGTCGCGGCACTCACCTGGCTTCCGATGTCGAGGATGACGTACTGATAGGCCTGCGCACAGGCATTGATCAGGTTGAACACGTCGTCCGCATCGGCCTCGGTGAGGCTGTCGACGCCGTTGGGCTGAGCCAGGACCTGCACCTTGCTTCGGTGGGTCGCGACGGAAGCGGTGAGGCTTCGCTCGTCGAGGCGATCAGCGCGCGTCAGGACATCGACGATGGAGTCCTTGACGGTCACATCGAGTACCGAGGCCGCGTCGCCCATGGAGAAGTCCAGGTCGAGGAGCACGACTCGGTGAATTGCGGCGAGCTCCGCCGCGAGGTGGGTGCCCACGGTCGTGGTACCCACGCCACCCTTGGAACCCACGGTGGCGATGACCAGCCCCTTCTCACCGGAGCTGGCCGAGAGAGCGGAGGCGTGCACCGCATCCCGGAGGCGCTGGGCATCGTCGGGAAGGGTGACGAACTCCTTGTAGCCGACACGCATCGCAGCCAGGATGGCCTGCGCGTCGGACTGACGGGCCATGGCGACCAGCGTCATGTTCGGGAACTCACGAGACAGCTGCGCCCCGAAGTCCAGAGCCGCATCCATCGCCTCACCGAGCGAGACGATGGCGGCATCGGGCTGGGAGTGTCGAGCCTCGATGAGGGCATCCCCAAAGGGCAGGCTGCCCTGGGGAAGGACCGCCTCGGCGGCAAGGACCTCACGGACCATGCCGACGGCGTCGTTGTCGAGTCCTACGAGCAGGACTCGGGCTGCTCCACGAACGTTGTCCACTGAACGCACAGGCGTCTCCTAGCGCACGAGGCCGACGTCGCCGGACGGCTCGGCCGTGCGGCTGCCGGGACGGTGGTCGAGGCCGAGCAGGAAGAGCTCGATGTCGCTGGGGTTGTTGTTCTCGGTGGTGCCGGGCGCGGCCGGGACCTCGCCGGGACCGAGGGGACGGACCAGGCGCGGCGTCACGAAGATCACCAGCTCGGTCTCGTCACGCTCGTGCGTGGTGAACCGGAACAGGGTGCCGAGAATCGGGATGCGACCGAGACCGGGGACTTCAGCGCGGCTGTAGTTGGTACGCTCGTTGAGCATGCCGGCCATCGCGAAGGTCATGCCGGAGTCGAGGCGCAGGTGGCTCGCCGCCTTGCGGGAGGCAAAGCCCGGAACTTCGATACCAACGAGTCGAGCGGCGTTGCCGAAGTCCGGCTCGCTGACCTCGACGTACACGCGCAGGTCGATCACGTTTCCGCCGAGCACGGTGGGCACGAAGACCAGCTTGACGCCGTACTCCTTGAACTGGATGGTGATCTGGCCCTGACCACTCGGGTTCGGGAGCGGAATCTCACCACCGGCGAGGAACTCGGCCTGCTGACCGGAGAGGGCGACGAGGGTCGGCTGCGCGAGCACCTTGCCCATCCGGTAGTCGGAGAGGATGGACAGCGTGGCCGCGAGGTCGAGGTCCGCGATGTAGCCCATGAAGTTGAACAGGCCGGAGCTCGAGTTGCCGACGAAGCCCTGCGCGATCGCGGTCACGCTCGGGTGCTGGACGCCCGTGTTGCTGTTCAGCGCGGGGCTGGCCATCTGGAAGCCCATCTCGCTGTTGCCCCAGAGAGCCTGCAGGCCCAGGGAGCGGGTCGCGCTGCGGCTGACCTCGGCGAAGATGACCTCGAGCTGCACCTGGTGATCGCCCTCGACGGTCATCAGGTTGACGAAGTTGTCGTCGTAGATGCGGGCGACGCCGGCGATGGCCTCGAGGGTGTCGAGGTCGTCGACGACGCCCTGGACGACGATGCGGTCCTGCAGGGGGTAGACCTGCGGCGGCTCACCCTCGACCAGGCCGTCGACGCGACGGATGAGGTCGGTGAGGTCCTGATGCACGGTGATCTCGTAGATGATCGGCGCGCCCGTGGTCAGCTGCACGATGAGGTCGGTGGAGCCGACCTGCTTGCCCTGCACCTGGAGCTTGTTGCCCGAGCCGAGAGTCTGGATGTCCGCCACGGTGGGATCGGTGATCGCGATCGCCTTGGCGTTCGCCGGCGTCTCGAGCACGAGGCTCTTGCCAAGCTCGATGTCGAGCCAGTCCGTCCGCGCCTCCTGGGCGTGGGCGGTGCTGAAGACGAGGAGCGCCGCGACAAGTGCGAGCATCCTGTGGAGGGTTTTCCGGATCATGGGCATCAGCCTCTGACAGGGGGGGTGAAACAGGGTGGGCGCAGCTTACCGCCGGCGGCGGGCGCGCGTACCGTAGGAGTTCGGATCCTTCTCCTCGGTCCGCGAACCGCGGATGATCTTCAGCGTGTCAGTGGTCGTCGCCGGGCCCGTGGAGGTACCGCCGGTGCTGCGAACCACCTTCTTACGCGTGTCGGCCTTGCCGATCAGGTCGGAAGGCGTGGCGCCGTTGGTCTCGACCTGGGTGACGTCGATGTCGTTGCGGAGCGTCAGGGTGACCGAGGCGTCGCGCACCGAGTGCGTCATCTTCAACGCGTCTTCCGGCGTGAGCGCGAGCGTCACGGACGGACGCTGCTTGCCGATCGTCGACACCGACTCGCCCTCTCCGAGCTTGTTGTCCACGGCGAGCACCTGGACGGCCTGGAGCAGGGTGATCGTCGCGTACTCGCTGCCCGTGACGCCCTTGCGGACGGAGACGAGCACGTCGACGTAGTTGCCCGGGTTCACGAAGCCGGACACCGCGGAACCGTTGGTGATGTTCACCGGCAGGGCGCGCATGCCACGCGGAATGATCGCGTTCAGGCCGGTGCCTTCCTCGGCGTTCGCGAGGCGCTCCTCACGAATGAACTCGTGCTTGAGGATACGCTCCTTTGGCACGCGATCGTAGACGTCTTCGGCACGGCTGTACGTGGTCGTCGGCACGTAGTGCGGCGGCACCTCGAAGATCGTGACGTCGTCCTTGGTGATGTCGCCACCCTGCGAGAGGTCCTGTGCCGCGATCACGACCGGCACGTTCTGCTCGCGCTGGCGGGCTTCGGACAGCTGGCGCTCGTAGTCCTGTACGAGTGCGTAGAGTCCATATGCGGCGCCGGACGCCATCAACAGCGCGACTCCCATGAATGCGACCGCGCGTCCGCGACCGCCTGTGTTCTGGCGAGCCATCTCGTCCTCCATTCCCCGGGCGCAGGCCTAGTAAGCCGGCCGGTAGTTTCTACCCCATTCGGCGACGCAATAAAACCGGGGAGGCCCGCAAACTGCGTCTCTTCGACGGCATGTGCCAGGCTGACGAGCGGGTCCAGGGGGCGCTGGCCGTCGCGGATGCCACGGAGGCAAGCGGGATTTCGCGAGCCGAGACTGCGGTGTGGCCGCCCTGACTGCATTGTCTGGATGCGGCCGACCGCACCTGCGATCGTCCTGATCGAAAATCGAACTCGGGTGGCGTGCCTCCCGAGATCACCTGTCAACAACGAGAAAAGCCACCGTCCCCGTCGGGACGATGGCTTTCCAAATTCGCTCTTTCGAGCGCCTTCACTACGCCGGCAGGGAGTTGCCGATCGACTGGAAGGTGCTGTTGAGCTTCTGGCCGAGGATGGTGACCGCGGCGATGATGACGACGGCGATAAGGGCGGCGATGAGGCCGTACTCGATGGCGGTGGCGCCGTTCTCGTCACGGACGAACTTGGAAAGCATGGGAGACTCCAGAGTTTGTTGGGATCCGCTCGGGCTTGGCAGGTCGCCCGTGCACCGTGAGTATGGCAATCCACCCCCAAGGCTTCAACAATCTTTTTCGACACTCGCATGACATCGGTCCGGAGATCCGCTTGAACACCGGCTTTGCGGGGGTCGAAAAATTTACGGCCGCGCTTTTCCAGAGGGCGATCCAAACAGGATCATTCTCGCGCGGGCTCGCGCATCCGCTCGGTTTGCACCCACGGACCGAGGAGCGTCGCGCGCCAGCCGTCGAGCGCTTCGCCGTCGACGACGCGCTCGAGCACGGCGTCCGGAAGAGCGAGCTCTGCGGCCCATTGATGCGCGAGGCCCGCGACCAGAGACTGGGCGCGCCACCAGACCAGCCGCGCCTCGCGCGCCGAGCCCCGAGGCGCCGTACGTGGGAGCAGGGCTTCGGGACGGCGGTGGACGCGGTGCACGATGTCGACGAAGGCGCGGCCGTACTGTTGGGCGATCCGATTCGGAAACCGCCGGTTGGCGCTCACGGCTTCGAGGGTGCTCGGCGCGCGTTTCGCGAGATCCAGGACGTGGCCGTCGCCGAGGATCGAGGTGGGCGTGCTGTCCTGGGCCTCGGCTTCGAGATCGCGCCACCACAGGATCTCGTCGAGGATCGCCGCCTCGCGGGGGGAGAGCTGGCGACGTCCGCGGAACCCCAGTGGATCGGTGCGCTGCGGGCCGTAGGCATCCTCTGCGAAGGCCTGCATCGCCTCGGTGGCGAGGTGGCTGCGGCCGAGCGCATGCACTCGCTCTTCCAGGTCGGCGGCGAGGTCGAGAAGGCGCAGAACGTCGTCCGCGGCGTAGGCGCGCTGCAGCCGCGTCAGCGGACGCTGGCTCCAGTCGCTCATGGTCTGGCCGCTTCCGCGTGCAAAAGGATCGCCCTCGAGCAGCTGTTCCAGGCGTGCCGGGTACAGCGACGTGCACAGTCCGGCGAGGATCTGCGTGTCGACGACGTGGGCGGGCCTGCCGACGCGGGGCTCCATGAGGACGAGATCGTAGCGGCCTCCGTGGACCACCCAGGTCTTCGTCGACAGCGGTGCGCGCAGTCGCTCGAGCAGTCCGGGGACGTGTGGATCGACGAGCCAGGTGCCCGCCGGCGTGGCGAGCGACACCAGATGGAGCAGGGGTGTGCGCCGGCGTTCCGGGTGGAACTCGGTGTCGAGGGCGACGCGGTCGGTCTCGGCGAGCGCGTGCTCGAGGTCGGCAAGCTGGGCTTCCGACGTGAGGAGCTGCGGAATCACCAGGCCCAGTTGCTCCGCCATCCGGCGCGCGGGCTGCCGATCCAGGTCTCGCTGGCTCGGCCGATCGCGTCGCGTCGCTCGACGCGGAGCTCCGCGGTGTGAAGTCCCATGGACAGCGACACGGTGACACGACCGTCTTCGGCGGGGGTGCCGACCACCGCGCGCAGCTGCTCCACGGACATCGCGGGCGCATGGGCCTCGGCGAGGAACTCTGCGAGGCGATGGGCCGCCACCCACGTGGCCAGCTCGGTGTCGTTCGTGAGCAGCAGGGCGCTGCCGTCGACGGACGCGCGCCAGTCGACGCTCGTGCCTTCGTCGTCGCCGCGCATGCGACGCGGCGCGCGCATGGCCAGCTCGAGCGGCGAGCGGAGGAGCAGCGCGTGGGGGTGATCGCCGGCGGCGAGCATGCCGCCCGGGCCGCACTCGATCCACGCGGCACACAGGTCGGCCGCTCGGCCGTCCGAGAGCCACAGCATGACCTGCTCCTCGCCGGGAACCGGCTGCAGCGCGAGGTGCAGCTGGTCCTGAACGGGGGGCGTGCGCTGCGGCAGCCGTTCGAGCGTGGTCAGACTCATGAGTTCCTGCGGAGAGCCACGGCCAACGTGAGTTTTCGCCGGGATGCAGCGGGTAGCCGGCTGCGGCGATCAGCGCAACAGATGAGACGGCGGGACGAACCGGCACGCGGCGCAGCGACCCTTGGCGTAGCCCGGTGTGATGGGCAAGGTGCACCGTACACAGCTCGACGATCCGAATCGCGCGACGCCCTGCTCGGCGAGCTGGGCCAGGCACGCGATGAATTGCGGGTGCGCGTCGAGTGCCGGCGCGCGCCCGAAGTGGGTGATGCCCGCCTTGTGCGCGACCTCGGCGAGCTCGATGTCCAGCTCGTGCAGGGTCTCGATGTGGTCGCCGACGAACGCGACCGGCACGACGAGCACGCGCTTGGCGCCCTCGCGCCCGAGGCGTTCGACCTCGGCTTCGGTGCTCGGCTCGATCCACTTCACGGGTCCGACCCGGCTCTGCCAGCCGACGTGCGCCGGTTCCGTCCACGCCAGGCGGTCCAGCACTGCCTTGATCGTGGCGCGAACCTGCTCGGGGTAGGGGTCGCCCTTGCGCAGGAACGACAGCGGGAGCCCGTGAGGCGAGAACAGCAGGTGCACCGGCCCGTCGCCGGGCAGCTGGTCGATGCCTTCACGAATGCGCTCCGCCAGGGCCTCGACGTACTGCGGGTGTCCGAAGAACGCCGGCACGCGGTGCAGCGGGAGATCCGCCTTCCCGAGGGACGCGAGCGCGGCGTCGAGGCGCTCGAAGGCGGCCCCGGTGGTCGCGAAGCTCCACTGAGGGAACAGCGCCAGGGCGACGATGCCGTCCACGCCCTGGTCGAGCAGGTCCTTGACCGCCGTCTCGAAGCTGGGCGGCGACAGCATCATGCCGACCGCGACGGGGAGATCCGCTGGCAGTTGCGCCTTGAGGGCGTCGACCTGCTCGAAGGTCGAGGGCACCAGCGGTGACCAGCCGATCTGCGCGTAGTTCGGAGCGACGCGACCGGCTCGGCTTCCGGCGATCCGCCGAGCGGCGAAGCGCCTGAGCGCCCCCGGCAGCGGCAGGACGTCCATGAACAGCTCTTCCAGGAACGGCGCGAGCTCGCTCTCGGACTGCGGTCCTCCGAAGTTGATCACCAGGAGGCCGGGGCGCTTCACTGAAAGGCTGGCTGAATCCACCACCGCTCCTCTTCCGCGATCCCTCGGACGTGAGGAGCGCCCCTATCGAGAAGCAGGCGATATGTCGCGCTGCGAAGCAGCTCGAGGTCGGTGATGCTGTCGCCCGCAGCGAGGTCCGGCCGGCGGCCGGTGGCGTCGAACAGAGCATCCACCTTGCCCTGTCGGTACGTCACGGTGCCGACGACTTCTTCGTGCGCCCACCCGTCGACCTCGCGGAGCTCCATGCCGAGCACCCGTTCGGCGGGCACCCCGTAGCGTGCGGCGAGCGGAATCACGGCGCGTCGCGCGGACGCGGTCACCACCCACACCTGCCACCCGGCGTCGCGCAAGGCCGCCTGGAGCGCGATCATCTCGGGACGCAGGCGGATCTTGCCGCTGTCCAGGCACGCCTGCGAGGTCGACGCCGCGAACTGGTCGAGCTCTTCGACCGTGCGACCGCCGAGCACCGCCGCGCACCATGGGTACGAGACCTCGTGCCCTTCCTCTTCGTCGAGTCGCTCGTACTCGGCGCGCACGTCGCGACCGAGCGCGTCGAGCAAGCTCTCGCCGATGTCGCCGGTGATGCAGGTCTGGTCGAAGTCGAAGGCCGCGATGCGCCCGTTGCCCGGCTCCTCCAGCAGCGCGCTCAGTCCTGCGTGGACACCCGGATCCCACCGACCGAGCGGCAAGCTCATCCGAGGAGCTCCTCGAGCTCGGCCTGAACCTCGGTCATCCGCCCGGAGAGCTCGGCGAGCTCGGCCTCGAGGATGGCTGTCAGCGCGGGCAGCTCCGCGCTCCAATGGGTGAGGCGCTCGTACACCTTCTCAGGGGACGGATCGGCGAAGGTCTCGACCGCGCCGAGCTGTTCCAGGAACGCGGGGAGGTCCTGCACCGCAGTCTGCGCAAAGGTGTCGCACAGCGCGTCCCGGATCGGGGCCGTCGACTGCAGCGCGCGGCCGAGCTTCTCGACGTACAGGTCGAGCAGGTTCCGCGTCGGCGTCACATAGGCGAGCCGCCCCTGCACGTGCTGGAGCTCGTGCCCGAGGTGGTGCTGCACGTCGTGGAGCGAGCGCATGCGCGCGATCAGCTCGTCGTCACCGGAGTTGTTGATCGCTTCGAGCTGGGAGCGCCGCAAGTCGTCGAGCTCGGTGCTCGCGTCCTGCGCATCCTGGGCGATGGGCATGAGCACGGCGGTGGCGCTGCGGAGCAACAGCTCGCGGGCCTGCAGACGAGCCGGACGCGGGGCGTCCTCTGGAGCGTCCACGGCGGCGAGGCCCTGCAGCCCATCCACGTGGACGAGGTACTCGATCAGACCGTCACCGGGCAGATCATCGCGCTCGACGTGACGCGTCGCGGCGAGCTCGGTCAGCGCCGCATGCACCTGCGAGAGCAGCGCCGGAGCGTGGCCACAGGCCTGGAGCCGGGCGCGGAGCTCACGGATTCGGTCGATGTGCGGAATGGCCATGCAGGAATCCTACTCGCTTGTGAGCAGGCGGCGAGCTTCCCGGCGGTCCACCTTGCCCGTCGGGTTGCGAGGGAGTGCGTCCACACGTCGCCATTGGCGGGGCAGCTTGTACGCGGAGAGCTGTTCCCGAAGCCAGGCCTCCAGCGCTTCGGGTGTGGCGCGACCACGGTAGAGCGCACCGGGCACCTCACCGAGGTCGGGATCCGGAAGCCCGACGACCGCCGCCTCGTCGATCTCGGGGTGCGCGACGAGCGCGGCCTCGACCTCGAGGGGGTACACGTTGAAGCCCCCGACCAGGATCAGGTCGTGCTTCCGACCGAGGAGGTGCACGTAGCCGTCGTCGTCGCGCCATCCGAAGTCGCCGGTGTGCATCCAGCCATCCCCGATGGCAGCCGCGGTGGCCTCGGGGCGTCCCAGGTAGCCGTTCATCAGCGTGGGGCCTGCGATGCGGACCTCGCCCACGGTCTCGCCGGTGACGTCCGCGCCGGTGTCCGGGTCGGTGATCCGACAGCGCACACCGGGCAGCGGCAGACCCACGGACCCGGGCTTGCGCGCGCCGTCGTAGGGATTGGACAGCACGATGCCAATCTCGGTCATGCCGTACCGCTCGACGATGGCGACGCCGAATCGCGCCTGGAAGCGCCGGTGGGTCTCCGCTGGCAGCGGTGCGCTTCCCGAGGTGACCAGGCGCAGAGGAAGCGACTCGGCTTCCCCCGGCTCGTCGAGCAGGCGGTGATGGAACGTCGGCACCCCCATGAACACGGTGATGCCGGCGGTGCGGAGCAGTGCGAGGGCCTCGGTCGCGTCGAAGGCAGGCATCCACACCGTGGTGGCGCCGGCCCACAGCGCGCCGAGCTGGGCGACGAGCAGGCCGTGGATGTGGAACAGCGGCAGGGCGTGGAGCAGCCGGTCGTCGGCACGCCACTGCCATCCTTCGTGCAGGGCGCGGAGATCCGCGGCGACCGCGCGGTGCGAGAGCAGGGCCCCCTTGGGCACGCCCGTCGTCCCCGAGGTGAAGCACAGCAGCGCGGGGTGCTCGTCGTCGACCTCGTCGCCATGGATGGCGTCGCCCTCGGGCGGGGCGCCTTCCCAGCGGTAGACGCGGCGGTGTTCCTCGGCGATGGCGACGAGCTTCTCGCGTTCGGCGCGAGGGGCACGCGGGTTCAGAGGCAGCACCGTGATGCCCTCGCCAAAGCAGGCGAGCAGCAGGACCAGGTAGTCGAGGGTCTTGTCTCCTGGAGTCGCCAGGACGTCTCCCGACTGCAGGCGAGCCTCACGCAGGCCACCGCGCGCCACGGCGACGGAGTCGGCGAGTGCGCCCCAGGTGATCGTCGCGCATCCCTCGATCGCGTTCTGCCGTGCCCCGCCCCATCGGCCTTGAAGCTGCGCCAGCAGTCCCATTCACCCTCCAAGGGGTAGGCGTATCGCCCTACTCCGCGCTCGTCTCGACTCCGTCTGCGATACCTTCTTGGTGACGGATTGCGCGTGGCTCCTCTGCGCGCACCTGCGGGGACCATGAAGCTCAAGCTCCCACCTCGGTACGCGCTCGAGGGCGCGAATCCTGTCCTCGGTGAGGGCGGGATGGGGCGAGTGCTGCGTGTCCGCGACCAGGTGCTCGATCTGCCCGTGGCGCTCAAGGTGATCAAGCCGGAACTCGCGGCCGACGCGCGGTTTGCGGCGCGCTTCGATCTCGAGGTGCGCATCGCGGCGCGCTTCACCCACCCGCACATCGTGCCGCTGCATGACCTCGGGTCACTCTCCGACGGCACGCCGTTTCTGGGCCTCGCGCTCGCCGACGGGGGCAACCTCGCGCGCTTTCGCCAGGAGCCGATTGGCTGGGAAGACCTGCTGCGGCTGGTTCTCCAGCTGCTCGAGGCCCTGGCGCACCTCCACGCCCGCGGCGTGCTCCACCGGGACCTGAAGCCCGAGAACGTGCTGCTGCACGAAGGTGACGGCGAGCTGTCGGTGTGGCTCGCGGATCTCGGGCTCGCGAATGCCGCCGGGACCCTGGCGCGCAAGCGGGGCCGCCGCGAGGGCACGCCCGGGTACATGGCCCCCGAGCAGCGCCTGGGGCTCGTGCGCGAGATGGGGCCGTGGACCGACCTGTATGCGGTGGGCGTGATCCTGTGGGAGCTGGTCACCGGCCAGCTGCCGTTCCCCCCGGGACGCAGCGCGCTGGACGCCGAGCTCCACGAGCTGGTGCCGCGCTTCCCCGTGCCTGACGGCCTCGAGATCGTGCTCGCGAACCTGCTCTCCGCCGAGCCGCTGTCGCGGTACGACCTCGCCGCGGACCTGCGCACCGAGCTGCTGGCACTTCCCCCCGTCGAGGACGAGCACACTGGTCCCCGTCGCATGGGTGGGCAGGGCACTGTCGCCCCGTCGGCGCCTCGGCCATCGGGCCCGCGGACCTCTCAGGTCTCGGACATCGGCGAGGGCGTGGCGGACGTCGAGTGGTCCTTCGACGGCAAGGGCCAGCACGTGCAGGAGGTCGACTTCGGCGTGCCGCTGTGGAATCGCCCGGCCGCGCCGCGACTTCCGCGTCATCCGCCGCCGGACCCGGGTCTCGGGGCGCAGGCGCGTGCGAGCCTGCCGCTGTTCGCCATGCGCGAGCTCCCGCTCGTGGCGCGCGAGGGCGCTCGTGACGAGCTGTGGACGCTCATGCGCGAGGTCGCCGAGACCCGCCAGACCTGGGTCGTGCTCGTCGTCGGCGAGGCTGGGAGCGGCAAGACCGCGCTGGTCGAGAGCGTGGCGCGCGCGGTCGAAGAAGGGGGCTGGGCCGAGCCCATCCGCATGCGGTGGCACGAGCCGCCGGGCAAGGAGGATGGCTACGCCGGCGCTGCGCGTGCGCTGATCCGCCCCTGGAACGAGACCCGGGCCACCCTCGAGAGCCGCCTGCGTCGCCGCCTGGCGCGCTCTCGAGGGGCGAACGACCGCATGGTCCAGGAAGAGGCGTCGACGCTGGCGCGGTGGGCGGGGCTCTCGCACCCTGGCGAAGAGGCCGTGGCCGCGGGCTATGGCCTGCGCGAGGTGTACCGCGAGCTCGATGCGCGCTCGTGGCGCGCCCTGTCCACCCTGGTCCTCGACAACGTGCACCTCGCCGTCGAAGAGGGCGACGGACTCGACATCGCCGAGGGCGTGCTCCAGCTGGCCGCCGAGGGCATCGATCGCCCGCTGCTCGTGGTCGCGACCCTGCGCAGCGAGGCCATCGCGCACGACTGGGTGCTCGCATCGCGTATCGATGCGCTGGTCGAGGACGGTGCGGTCCGCATCGACCTGCCGCGCCTGGATCGGCAGGGCACCGCCGAGCTGCTCGCCGAGTCCCTGACCCTCGCCCCCGATCTCGCGTCGCAGATCGCCCAGCGCTGCGAGGGCAACCCGCTGTTTGCGCGTCAGCTCATCCTCGAGTGGTCCTCTCGCGGGTGGCTCGTCGACACCGGCGGACTGCAGTTCGGGCTCGCCGAGGGGGTCGACCTCGACTCGGCGCTTCCCAGCGATGCCGAGGCCCTGTTCGCAGCCCGCGTCGAGGCCCTCGCCCGCGCGAGCGGCGATGCGAAGGGCTTCGATCAGGCCGTGCACATGGCGGCGCTCGCGGGTGCCGAGCTGCCTGAAGACCTGCTCATCCGCCTTGCTCCGACGCCCGAGATCGCCGCGTACATGCTCGCGTGCGGGCTGTGGGTCCGCTCGGGCTCGCGGCTCAGCTTCGACCACGGCATGCTGCAGGCGAGCCTGCGTGCCCGGGCGATGATGCGCGCCGACATCCGAGGGCTGCACCGCCATCTGTCCGGCGCCTGGGCTGCCTACGGCGAGGCCTCTGGACAAGACGTCGTCCTCGAGGTCGGACGCCACGCCCACGCCGCCGAGGCCTGGGATCTCGCGGTGAAGCCATTGCTCATCGCGGCGACCCGCGCCTATCGGCGAGGTGCGATCCATCGCCTGCAGGAAGCCGCGGAGCTGGCGGAGACCGCGGCCGAGCGCGGCATGCCCGAGAAGCTCGGCTGGGCTCGGGTGTGGGCGGCTCGGGCCGCGCACCTTCGCGGCGACAACAAGGCCGCCGCCGAGCTGTACGGCAAGGCCTTCCAGTCCATGGAGGAGTACGGCGACACGAACGGCGCGCTCACCGCGCTGATCGGGCTCGGCACCGCCCTGCGCGAGTCCGGACACCTCCCCGAGGCCGACAAGCGGCTCAACTTCGCGCTCAACCGGGCGCGATCGTCCGGCGATACCAAGGCCGAGGCCGAGGCGTTGTCGGCGCTCGCCTGGCTCGAGCAGAAGAAGCGCAACTTCGAGGGCGCGGACCTGTTGTTCACCCGCGTGCTCAACCGGGCCGAGAAGGCGGGGGATACGCGAGGCGCCGCTCATGCAGCCCTCGGACAGGCCTACATCGCCCGTCGCCTCGGGCGATTCGCGGACGCCGAGGAGCTGTACGGCGAGGCGGTCGAGGGTTTCCATGCCGGCGAGGACCCCCACGGTGTGGCCCGGGCGCAGGCGGGTCTCGCCGTGGTCAAGCGGCAGCAGCTCGACCTCAAGACGGCCGAGACCCTGTTCCGGGAGGCGATCCAGGCGAGTGACGAGCTCGGCGCGATCCCGCTGACCATGGACGCCCGCGCGGGCCTCGCCGACCTGTACCGCATGCGCGGCGACTACGACCGGGCACGGACGATCTACGAGTCCTGCGCGCGGTGGGCCGAGCGCCAGCACGTGTTCGAGAGCGCGATCTTCGCTCACCTGTCCCTGGCGCATCTCGCGTTGCTCGAGGACGACCTGTCGAAGATGTACGTCCACGCGAGCAACGCCGCCGTTCACTTGCGCAGCGTGCCCGGGCACTGGCTCTGGGCCAGCTACCGGCTCGTCGTCGCTACGCTGCTCGCGCTTCGCGACGATGGCGAGGAGACGTATCGCTGGCTGTGGTCCGCGCACGAGCTCGGTCTCGGCGACACCGTGGATCAGGACGTCGCCTATTTCCTGACGGTGCTCGCCCACGTGTGCGCGTCGAAGGGGTGGCCCAACCCCACCCGCATCGCGACCAAGCTCGCCGTCGATCAGTGGACACGGCTCGGTCGCCCCCGTGAAGCGGCCCGGGTGGCCAAGGCGCTGGACAAGGTGAAGGTCGCGTGAGTTGGCTCGATGACGTGGAGCGCGTACTGGCGCTGCCTCGAAGCGAACAATCCGACGGCTTCCGACAGGTTCGAGCCGGGCTCCCGCCAGCGCACAGCGCGGAGCTCTGGAACACGCGCTTCGGCGCGCAGAGCCTGTTCGACGCTTGGACCAGCAGCTCGGTGATGCGAGCGCTGTACGCCGCCAACGCCGAGGTCCTGGCGACACACCTGCGGCCGGGCTTCACCGCTGTCGAGGTCGGCGGCGGCGACGGCAAGCTGTGGCGCCTGCTCGATGGGCTGCAGGGCACGCTCCACGTGGTCGATCCCGTGCTGGAAGCGCACGAGCGCGTGCGCGACAGTGTGCCCGGCGCCGTCGAGATCGTGTCCCACGTGTGCGGGGTCGAGTCCGCTGAGCTTCCCGCGGCCGACGTGGTCGTGTGCTCGCTGACCCTGCATCACCTCGCCGGTCGCGATGCCGACGAGCGGTCGCGGCACGGGCTCGCTGGCTCCGGGAAACTCGAGGCGCTTCGAGCGATGCGCGCAGCCGCGCCCTTGCTCGTGCTCAACGAGGCGGACGTGCACTGCGACGTGGCGCTTGCCTCGGGCAGCGACGCGCTGCTCGATCACATGATCGACTCCTATCTGCGGCGGGCGGCACGGTCGCTGATCCGCGACCAGCGCGACGCCTCGGGAGATCTCGCGGATCGGCTCGAGGCGGTGGTGCGGCACTTCTGCCTCGAACAGCTCGACCTCGCCGCGGTGCCGGTTGCCGATCGCGACGTGTACGAGCTCGACGTGGCCCACTGGCTCGAGTTGCTCGATGCAGCCGGCTTTTCCGACGTGCAGCACCGCTACACCGACGATGAGCACCTGTTCGTGCAGTACCTCGCGCGCTGATCAGTCGGCAGCGACCCAGCGGTAGGTCAGCGCACCTGCGACCGCCCCCGCGACGGGGGCGAGCAGGTACACCCACTGGCCGGCGAGGGCCCCGCTGACGAGCGCCGGCGCCAGGCTGCGTGCCGGGTTCATCGACGCGCCGGTGAGTGGCCCGCCCATGAGCGCGCCGAGCGTCACGGTTCCGCCGATCGCGACTGCGGCGAGCTGGCCGTGAGCGCGGGCGTCCGTGGCGACCGCCGTGATCACGAACATCAGGAAGAACGTCAGCAGGAACTCGACGCCGAGCGCCTGGGCGAGCGGGATCGCGGGGACGGTGGTGCCGAGCAGCGCCTCGTCTCCGACCAAGCCCTGGACCGCCACGCAGGCGAGCACGGCGCCGGCGAGCTGTGCTGCGAGGTAGGCGGGCACGTCGCGCCATGCGAACCGGTCGATCGCCGCGAACGCCAGGGTCACCGCGGGGTTGAAGTGCGCGCCGGAGAGGTGGCCGGTCGCGAAGATCATCCCGGCGACGACGAGGCCGAACACGAGGGACACGCCGACGTGACCGAGCTGTGCGCCCTGGGTGTCGACCACGATGGCTCCACAGCCGGCGAAGACGAGCGCGAAGGTGCCGATGCCATCGGCGACCGCCTTGCGGGCGACGGCGTGGGTGACGGGAGCGGATGCAGTGGCCGCGGGCATGAGTCCTCCGGACTGCCGGCCTAGCGAGTCCGCGTGCCGGCGGGGTCGCGGCGTAGTGTCGCGACGGCGGAGAACGTGACGCGACTAGCGGGGGACGTAGTGCCAGAAGAAGGCTCCGGTGCCCTCGCTGACGGTGAGCAATCCGGTCTCGTCCCAGGCGATCGACTCGCCCTGTGCCTCGGTTCGTAGCTTCATGCGACACGGCTTCGCCGTCAGCGCCTCGGCGACGGAGGCATCGCCGCGGTCCCAGATCCATGCATGGGTGTAGGTCCGCAGCACGAACTGCGAGCCGTCGGGGGAGAAGGTGCCGGCGGTCGTCAGCTCGGTGCCCCGGCTCTCGTGGGGGAACACGTACGTGCCGCGCTGCACGAGCTCGACCTCGCCGGGGCCGTCGGGCAGCTGGGCCGAGAAGAAGGCGGACTGACCCTTCTTGTGCTTGGTGACGATCCACAGCTCGCCGGTGCGCGGATCGACCATGAGGCTCTCGGCGTTGTGGGCGCCGTCCGGGTAGCGCAGGGTCCACGTGGTCGCGTCGACGGTCGCGCTCTCGGTCCCGTCGGGAAGGGTCACGCGGTGGACCTGAACGGTGTCGCGGACCTCCATGTTGTCGCCGATGTCTCCGAGGAACAGCTGCCATGCGCCGTCCGGAGCCTGGTAGAGGTCGAGGTCCTCCCAGTCGTAGGCCTCGACACCGCGAAGCTCGTACGTGGCCCGGGTCTTGCCGGTCGTGGCGTCGAGCGCGAAGAAGCGCGCGACGTCCCCGCTGTCGTTGTGCACCCACCGCAGACCCCCGTGGGTCGCGAGTCCGCTGACCTCGTCGAGTCGCCCGTCCATGAGCTTGCCCGTCTTCTCGCCCTCGACGAAGGCGCAGGCGGGCAGCTCCTCGGCGGGGGCGGCGGGGGTGTGGGCACAGGCCAGGAGCAGGAACAGCAGGCTCATTCGGGCGGCTGCATGCACTTGTGCACGTTCCCGTCGGGGTCCGCGAAGGTGAACAGCGTGCCCCACGGCTGGGGGACCACGGCGGAGAGCAGCGTCGCGCCGGCCTTCTGGAGGCGGGCGGCCTCGGCGTGGGCGTCATCCGTCTGGAAGGTGAGCACTGCGCCGGCGTGGGGGCCGTGGTCATCGTGGGGCAGGGGAGGCACCGCGGATCCACCGGTGCCGTGCAGGCCGAAGCGCATCCCGCCGCAGTCGAGCGTCGACCACCACTCCGAGTGCTCCACGAGCGTCAGGCCCAGCACTCCCACGTAGAAGGCCACCGCGCGGTCCATGTCGGCGACGTTGACGTACACGTCGCGCAGTCCGGTGATCACGGCGTCTCCTCGGGGCGTCGCTCGACGGGAATCAGCGAGTGCAGGGTCTCGGGCCGCCCGTAGACGGTGACCAGCTTGGTGAGCGGGTCCTTGAGCAGCGGGTCGGCGTAGAAGGTCTGCCACTGGGGCAGGCCCTCGATCTCTCGGAACGAGAATCCGCGCTCGAGCGCTCGCTTGAGGTGGCGCTCGAAATCCTCGGGGTGACGAAGGTGGCCGGCGGCTTCGGCCTCGCGCAGCGGCGACCGCCAGGACTCGGGCCCGGAGGGGTACAGCGCGCTCGACTGCGAGAAGCACTCGGCGGCCTCGGCGTACTCGCCCTTCACGAGCAGGATCTCCCCGAGGTCGTACCAGGCTTCGGGAAGGTCCTGACGCAGCCTCAGGCTGCGACGATACGCGGCCTCGGCGGCGTCGAGCGAGCCCGAGCGGTTGTGGATCAGCCCCTCGAGGTAGGCCACGTGCGCGGTGTCGGTGACGTGCGTGCGAAAGCGCGCTGCGACGGCGAGCGCCTCGTCGACCTCGCCTCGCTCCATCAGGCGGCTGATCTCGCGCTCGGCGATGCGCGACAGCTCGTCCTCGTACGAGGGAAGCGGAAGCTCGGCGAAGGCAAGGCTGGCGAGCAGCAGGAGCATGGGTGGAGGGTAACTCCCGATCGACCGCCCAGCCGTGACGGACGGGCCCGCAAAGGATTGTTGCGGTTGAGGTCGGGCTCTTCGGCATGGTCATACGTTCTTGACACGGGGGCTTCGTGACCGACCTGCTTGCCGCACGATCGCAGATGGCGATGAGTCTCGCCTTTCACATCGTGTTCGCGTGCGCCGGCATGGGCATGCCGCTGCTCATGGTCATCGCCGAGTCGCTGTGGGTGAAGACCGGCGACGAGATGTATCGAACCCTGGCGCAGAAGTGGGCGAAGGGCACGGCCATCCTCTTCGCGGTCGGCGCGGTGTCGGGCACGGTGCTGAGCTTCGAGCTCGGCCTTCTGTGGCCGCACTTCATGGCCTTCGCGGGGCCGATCATCGGCATGCCGTTCTCGCTCGAGGGCTTCGCGTTCTTCACCGAGGCGATCTTCCTCGGGATCTACCTGTACGGCTGGGACCGCGTCTCACCGCGCGCCCACCTCGCCTCGGGGGTGATGGTCGCGCTCTCGGGGCTCGCCTCGGGCATGTTCGTCGTCACCGCGAACGCGTGGATGAACACTCCGGCGGGCTTCGAGCTCGATGCCGCGGGCAACGTCGTCGCGGTGGACCCGATCGCCGCGATGTTCAACCCGTCCGCGGTGGGGCACAGCGTTCACATGGCCATCGCGGCGTTCATGGCGCTTGCGTGGGGCGTCGCAGGCATTCACGCGTGGATGCTGCGCAAGGACCCGCGCAATCGCTTCCACCGGCAGGCGCTCGGCATCGCCCTCGCCGTCGGCACGGTCACCGCGCTGCTCCAGCCGCTGTCGGGGCACGTGGTCGGCGAGCACGTGGCGCACCATCAGCCCGCCAAGCTCGCGGCGATGGAAGCGCACTGGGAGACGGAGCGCGGCGCCGGCTTCACCATCGGTGGGTGGCCGGACGTCGAGGCCGAAGAGACGCACTATGCGCTGACCATTCCCGGACTGCTCTCGTTCGTGTCCTACGGCGACTGGGATGCCGAGGTGAAGGGGCTCAAGGACTTTCCCGAGGACGAGCGACCGCCGGTGGTCATCGTGCACCTCGCCCACCAGACCATGGTCGGCATCGGCATGACGCTCATCGGTGTCGGGCTGCTCGGCGCGCTCCTGGCGCTTCGCGCGCGAGGGGTGCCGGACGACCCGCGCTATCTGGCCCTGGTCGCCGCCTGCCTGCCTCTGGGCTTCGTGGCGGTCGAGGCGGGCTGGGTCGTCACCGAGGTGGGGCGCCAGCCATGGACCATCTACGGCATCCTCAAGACCGCGGATGCGGTGACGCCGACCGAAGGCCTGATCGTGCCGTTCCTCGCGTTCTCTGCGCTGTACGTGCTTCTGTCGATCGCGACCGTGTACCTGATGCTCCGCCAGTTCGCGCACGCGCCGTCCACGGAGGTGGCCGATGCTGCCGGTTGAGACCTGGCCAGCTGGCCTGATGCTCGCTGCTCTCACGGTCTACGCACTCACCGGAGGGGCGGACTTCGGGGGCGGCATCTGGGACCTGTTCGCGTGGGGCCCTCGGCAGAAGCAGCAGCGACGGACCATCGCGCTGGCCATCGGCCCGATCTGGGAAGCGAACCACGTGTGGCTCATCCTCGTGCTCGTGCTGTGCTTCGTGGCCTATCCGACGGCCTACGCGAGCATCGGCATCGCGCTGCACTGGCCGCTGACCATCATGCTGCTCGGCATCGTCCTGCGTGGCACGGCCTTCGTGTTCCGAAGCTACGACTCTCGCCGAGACGAGGTTCAGGCCCGCTGGAGTGCGGTGTTCAGCGTGGCGAGCGTGGTCAGCCCGTTCATGCTCGGCCTGTCGGTGGCCGCGCTCGGCTCGGGAGACATTCGCGTCGACGGCACCGCGGTGTCCGGGGGATTCTTCGCTCCGTGGCTCGGTCCGTTCCCGTTCTCGGTCGGCGCCTTCGTGCTCGCGTTGTTCGCGCTGCTCGCCGGTAGCTACCTCACGCTCGAGACCGCAGATCCGGAGCTGCAGGAGGACTTTCGCGCGCGAGCCCTCGCCGCCTGGGGCGCGAGCGGGCTGTTCGCCTGGGCGACGCTGCTCACCGCGCGGACCGGCGCGCCGCTGCTCTACGACGGGCTTCTCGCTTCCCACTGGGCCCTGCCGTTTCAGGTGTTCGTGGGATCCGTGGCGCTCGCCGTCGCCGGGACCCTCTACACCCGCCGGTTTCGCCTGGCGCGGGTGAGCACGATGGCCCTCGTCACCCTCGTCGTGTGGGGCTGGGGGCTCGCGCAGTTCCCCTACCTCATCGTGCCCGACGTCGACGTGATGACCGCGGCAGCACCGACCTCGGCGATCAAGCCCATGCTGCTCATCCTCGGGGTCGGGGCGCTTCCGCTGGTGGGCGCGTTCTGGGCGTTGTATGCGGTGTTCAAGTCCGAGCCGGTGAACTGACCGCCGGTCGGCGGGGACGGCATGGGGCGGAGGCGGCGGGCAGGCACGGTAGCGACGCGCGAGACCCACGGTCCCGTGCTTCCGCTCGTCGGGCTGTCCGACTCCCCGTGGTGGAACGGCCTCGCGGCACTCGCGGCGGTGCTCGCCATGGCGTTTCTCGTGTCGCGCGAGGGGCTGCCCGGAGACGACCTGTGGATCGGACTGTTCGCGGTGCTCGTGCTCGGTCTTGCCTACGTGGTGGTCGTCACGTTGGGTGCTGCGCTGTGGATCAGCCTCGCGGCCCCCTGGCTGGAGGTGATTCGCAGTCACACCGTGCGCGTGGATGACGACGGGACCTGGGAGCGCGCTGGAGGCGGCAGCTGGCGGCGGGTCGGCGAGGGTGAGGGCATCCTTCCGGACCGTGAGTCGCCGGCGGCTGGGGCGCCGCCCCCGGGCATGCGCGTCGACACCACGCTCGAGGGAGAGCGCGTGCGTCTGCAGCCCTTGTGGCTGACCCGCGGCTTGTTCGCACTGCGCCTCGGTCTTGCGCCCTTCGCGTTGCTCGGACCCGCGGCCTACCTGTTCGCCACATCGGGACCGAACCTCCACGAGCAGCTGCTGTGGGCCCTCGTCGGCGGATGGGGAAGCGTCGCGCTCATCCCGCTGGCGCTCGCCCTCGAGGGGCTCGACCGCCTGGCGCGTCGCGTGGGGCGACCCAGCATCGACGTCGTCATCGCCGCGGACCGCCTCGTCTTCGGCGGGCAGACCATCCCCTACGAGTCCTTGCTGCTCTCGCGAGGACACAGCGCCAATGGCGCGTGGCGTGTGCTGTGGGCGACCGACCTCCGCGACGGCCGCGTGCACTGCGTCGGTTGCGGTCCCGAAGAGGTGATCGAGTGGGTCGACCGCCGCATCG
The DNA here is from genome assembly GCA_006226595.1 of Deltaproteobacteria bacterium. Lineage (GTDB taxonomy): Bacteria > Myxococcota_A > UBA796 > UBA796 > M1803. The sequence goes on along the minus strand of SBGP01000027.1, from coordinate 27,346 downwards.
AGGGTCTGGTGACCGCGGCGCTGCTCACGGGTGAACGCGCAGTCGAAGCCGAGGCTGACCTGGCGCGCTTGCGGGGGAGCACGAGCGCCGAGTCCTGAGTGGCAATGCCCACCCCGAGGGGTGGGCATGCAGCTGTCGCGTTTGCCGGGGAATCAGCAGTGAGGCGCGAACAGGTAGTCGTCGGACGCCGCGTTCCACTCGTCCAGGCACTCCCAGTCGTTGTAGCCGGCGTTGGCGCAGGCATCGTGGTTGCCGCAGTCCTTGGTGTAGTCGGTGCCGGAGCTGCAGCCGACGCCGCACGCGGCGTAGCAGCCGTTGTTGCCGTTCGGGCCGCCGACCACGCTGGTCCAGGTGTGGCTGCACTGGTCGCAGAAGCCCCAGGAGCAGTTGCACTCCTCGTCGAAGCGTCCGGCGTAGGTCCAGCCGTTGTAGTAGTGCTCACACAGGCTGGTCCATCCACGCTCGGTCGCATCGAAGCGAACCTCGCGGGTGGCGACCACCTCGCCGACCGGGTGCTTGCCGTACAGGCTGGCGGCCCGGTACAGCTTGTCGAACATGATGTGGTTGCCCTCGCGCAGATCGGCGACGGCCACGGCCATGTCGTAGATCGCATCTCGTCGGGCTTCGGTCATGTCCAGGTCGCCGGAGACGGTCGCCGTGGTGGTGTTGTCGTTGATGTCGAGGGTGAAGTGCTCATCGTCGATGCGGAAGTCGAGGGTGTAGACACCCTCGGCCGTGGTCTGGGCATCGACAACGACCGTGGCCTCTTCTCCGGTGTAGGTGAACGCGAACTGGTCTCCGGTCCGAGCGACCTGGAGCGGGTCGGCGTTCTGGGCGCCACAAGCAACAGCGAACAGCGAGGCGGCGGCGATGAGAAGGGTGCGGGCCATTCAGTCCTCCAAGACTTGGCCGGCCCCAGGTGCAAGCATCGATCCAACGGGCGTGGCAGGCGCGCGGCATGGGGAAAACCCCGATGGGGACGCGGGGTTAAGTATTAGGACTATGTGCGGTGTGTTCGAGATGCGAACAGTGTTCGGCATGCGAACACTCCGGTTGTTCGGATCTCGAACGCGTGTCCCTAGCGGAACATCTGGTCGGACACCGCCCGCATGTTCGCGTTCTCACCGCACTGCCGCATGGTGTCGATCAGCCATTCCATGTGTGGCTTGGCCTGGTCGCCGTAATGAGCGTCGAACCACGCACTCTTCTCGGGGTCGGAGCGGTAGCGTGAGGTGAGCTCGATCAGGGCACGGTGTTCGTCGACCACCGGCTTCATGGCCGTCGCCATGGCGTCGCAGTCGGGTGCGTGCGCCTTGCCTGCCGTGGCCACTTGCTCCATGTACGCGAGGGTCTTGCGGGCGACCTGTTCGTCGGAGAGCTTGGCGAGGTCGTCCGTGCTCGGGCCCGTGGTCGAGGACCCGCCGCAGGCGAGCAGCAGGGCGAAGAGCAGAGAAGTCATCGGGCTCCTGGCGCGGCGCGAACGCCGTCGTGACGGCTGCCCCGGAAGCCGGACCAGCTGTGGTTCGCGTCGTGCGGTACCCCACAGAACTCGAGTCGGCGGGGCATCACCGCACCATCATCGGGCAGCGCGTCCACGTACAGCAGGTCGAGGTGCCCGTCCGCATCGACGTCTGCGAGGACGGGGGTGCTCGCGGTCTCGCCCTCGTCTCGCTGGTAGAGCACCTCTCCGGTGCGTCCCGAGCGCGCGACCAGTCGGGGGCCGCCCGCCCCAGCGCCCGTCTCCGGAAGGACCACGTCCTCGGTTCCGTCGCCATCGAGGTCCGCGGACACGGGCGACGCGAAGATCCACCCCGGAGTGGTGTGCGACCACAGGGGGGCGCCGTCCGTGCCGCGCCACGCGCCGATCAGGCTCGTCGGGTTCGCGGCGGTCTGCTCTCGGAAGCTGATGTTCAGCGACTCGAACGCCGCGACGACGTCGAGTCGTCCGTCGCCGTCGAGGTCGGCGAGCAGGGGATTCGACGTCCCGTACGGGATGTCCGAGGTCGCGGTCCAGCGGACGGTCCCGTCGAGCGCGGCGGCGTGCACCGTGCCGCAGAAGTCCACGGCGACCAGCTCGGAGACGTCGTCCCCATCGAGATCTCCGAACATGGGCGAGCTGATGAAGCCCCCTGTCTCGCAGCTGCTGCGCAGCGCGCCGCGCGCGGTGAAGCTCGAGCCGTCGCGGTCGAGATCGAGCAGGTGAATCGACCCGCCGAGCCGCTCGCCACCGGTCCCCACGGCGATGCGCCAGCCGGTATCCGTGGCCAGGACCGCGGGGGTGCCGTACATCTCCTCGTCGTCGGGCGCGGGCCAGCTGCCGAGCACACCGCCGGAGCGCGCGAAGAGCAGTAGGCGACCCGGCACGTCCGGCGCGACGATGCCGCCCTCCGCGGGGCCTCCACCGCCGCCCTGTACGACGAGCAACCGCTCGCCGACCGGCACGACCGAGTACGTGTTGCCGCCAGCGAGGAAGCTCTCGTCCCCGTCGGAGAGCGTCCACAGCACGTCGCCCGTCCGTCCATCGAGCGCGCGCACGTCCCCGGAACGGCCAGAGGTGAGTACGTCCAGGTCGCCGTCCGCGTCGGCATCGACACACAGGGGCGTGCCGAAGTCGTCCTTCTGCAACAGCCGGGTCTGCCACTTCAGGGTGCCGTTCACGGCGTCGTGGACCTGAATGCGCGCGCGGGCGGGAGGAGGCGGCGCGATCGGTGCGATCAGCTCGGGCTGACCGTCCTCGTCGAGGTCGCACAGTGCCGGCGAGCCCTCTTGCAGCCCGGAGAGCTCGCTGTCGGCCTGCCAGGCGAGCACCGCGTGCACGCCGTCTGGCGCGTCCTGGGCCGGGCAGCTTCCCACCACCGGCGCCGGCTCGGTTCGCTCGGGGGTGGCAGCGCCGCAGGCGGTGAGTCCACAGGCGATGAGCAGCGTGGCAGTGCGCATGGGAGAGAGCCTACACCGCTCGTCGGCGGCGGAGGGCGAGGACGAGGCCCGGCCACCACAGCACCGCGGCGGGGAGGGGAGCCGTGTGGCAGCCGCACCCCTCGGTCTCTTCGACATCGGGACACAGCGCGTAGCAGGCGCACTCCGGGCCGCCGCCGCGGTCGAGGGCGACGGTCAGGTCGCAGGCCGCGTCATCGGGGAAGTAGCCGGCTGAGAGCCCATCGAACCGGCATCGCAATCCGTCGCCGCGCTCGCTGCACTCCATACCGGCGGGACAGTCCTCGTCCGTGGCGCAGGCGACCTCGCACAGGCTGGCGTCGGCGAGCTCGACCTCCTCGAAGAACGTGGACTCGGGGACGTCGCCGGCCTGCTGCATGGCGTCGAGGGCAAAGGCCACGTCGATCCGCGTGTTCACGCCGAACTCCGCGCAGGCCTCGTCGCCCCAGGCCGTGACCCCGACCAGCTGTTCGACCCCGTCGATCTCGGCGAACACTGGGCCCCCAGAGTCGGCGGTGCACGACATGGCGGGGCCGGGCGCGACGGTGAACGTCTCCGCATCGAGCGCGGAGATGCGCGCGCCCCCACTTCGCTTCAGGCCGGGTCCTTCGACGAGGTCCGTGCCATAGCCGACGAGGCGGACGGTCTCGTCGAGCGCGAGGGCGCGGCTCTCGTCGAACAGCGTCGCCGGCGCGGCCTCGGAGGGAAAGGGCAGCACGAGCACGGCCAGGTCGTGGGCGCGGGTCTGCTCGTCCCACAGCGGATGGAGGATGACTTCGCTCGGGTACACCACGTCGCCGGTTCGGGCGTCGGGTCCCGAGGCGAGCTGCAGGCCGAGGGCGATGCCGTCCGACACGCAGTGCGCGGCGGTGAGGACCGAGCGCTCGCCGATGAGCGTGCCGGAGCACACGGTCGTGCGGGGCTGATCGCAGAGCACCTCGCCAAACTGCAGCGCGACGACGGCCTCGTCGGCGGTCGTGGCCTCGCCGCCGACCACAGCGTGGGCCGGCGTGAGGACCAGTACGGCGAGCCAGGTGAGAGGGGACATCTCGGGCAGCCTACCCGAGATCAGCCCCGGGCAGCGCGGACGAGGCGGTCGCGAATCGCGACGCCGACGCCGGTCTCGGGGATCGGGGCCACGGCGATGCCTGTGATCGACTCGGCGTCGAGCTCGCGGAGGTACGCGAACAGGTGGCTGGCTGCCTCCTCGAGCGAGCGGGCTGGGGACAGGTCGAGAAACGCGGCGCACGGGGTCGGTGGGCCGCCGCCAAAGCCCAGCCACGCCTCGGTCGGCGCGCAGCGCTCGGCATCCAGGCGAAGCGGGTGCGACGGGGCGTAGTGCCGAAGCAGCTGGCCAGGAGCCGTGGGCTGGTCCGGGTTGCCCTCGCTCACGGTGAGCTGGACGTGCAGGTCGCCGAGCACGGCCGCGAGGCGTGCGCGGGTGATGGCGCCGGGCCGCAGCAGCACTGCCTGATCACCGGTGAGGTCGACGATGGTCGACTCGAGCCCGACCTCCGCCGGTCCGCCATCGAGCACGAGTGGGACGTCGAGGGTCACGTGCTCGCCGCGGGTGGGGGACAGCGTGCCCGACGCATTCGCGCTCGGCGCCGCCACCGGCCTCCCGAAGGCCGAGAGCAAGGCGCGCGCCACGGGGTGGGCGGGGGCGCGCACGGCGACGGTGGGCAGTCCAGCCGTCACCTGCGGGGCGAGGCCGGCGTCCGGGCGGCGAGGCAGGACCATGGTCAGCGGGCCCGGCCAGAAACGCGCCGCGAGGTGTTCGGCCCGCGCATCGACCACCGCGATCGCGCGCGCCGCGTCGAGGTCCGGGACGTGGGAGATCAGCGGGTTGTGAGCCGGACGACCCTTGGTCGCGAAGATGCGCGCCACGCCTTCGGGGCTCGTCGCATCCGCGGCGAGTCCGTACACGGTCTCGGTGGGCATGCCGACCACCTCACCGGCGGCCAGCAGCGCGACGGCCTCGGCGATGCCCCGCTCGTCGGCCTTCACCAGGCGGGGGCTCACCCCAGCCCGCCGATCCACGCGATCTCCTGAAGCAGGCGTCGGACCTGGATGTCCGCGCGCTCCTCGTCCGCGGCCAGCCCGCTCTTCCACGGCACCACGGCCTCGGCGTACAGCTTGAGCTTGGGCTCGGTGCCGCTCGGACGCGCGAGCACGCGACTGCCGTCGGCAAGCTCCCACGCGAGCACGTTGGACTTGGGCAGGGTCTCGTTCTCGGTGCCCTCGAGGGTCCAGGCCTTGCGCTGGAGCAGGTCACGGCGCCGCACGACGGGCTGTCCACCGAGCTTGATGGGCGGGCTCTCGCGAAGCTGCTTCATGGCGGCGTCGATGCGGGCCTTGCCCTCGGCGCCGGGGAGCTTGATCGCCTTCTGGCCGGTGCGGTGCACACCGTGCTTGCGGTAGAGGTTGGCGAGCGCATCGAGCAGGGTCTCGCCACGAGACTTGTAGCGAGCGGCGAGGTCGGCCAGCCGCACCATCGCGCTCACCCCGTCCTTGTCGCGAACCAGGGAGCCGACGCTGACGCCGAGCGCCTCTTCGTAGCCGAGACCGACCTGACCGCCGCGCTTCTCGTGCGCGAAACCGGCGTGGGCCAGCCACTTGAAGCCGGTGAGCGTCTCGGCGTAGGTCGCGCCGTGGGCGGCCGCGATGCGCGACAGGAGCACGCTGCTCACGATGGTGGTGGCGACGAGCGGGTTCTCGAGGCCGTCGTGGGCCAGCACGTCCTCGGCGAGCAGGCAGCCGACCTCGTTGCCGGTGAGGACGCGGAAGCTGTCGCCCACGGGCAGGGCCACACACACGCGGTCGGCGTCCGGGTCGTTGGCGAGCACGAGGTCCGCCTTGGCGGCGTAGGCGAGCGCGAGGACCTGATCGAGCGCGCCGGGCTCCTCGGGGTTCGGGAAGTCGACCGTCGGGAAGCTGCCGTCGGGCTCGGCCTGGGTGACGACCACGTGCACGTCGTCGTAGCCGGCCTCGGAGAGCGCGCGGACCACGCTGTCGCGGCCGACGCCGTGCAGCGGGGTGTAGGCGATGCGCAGCGGACCCGTGGGGTGCACGCGAAGGTCCTGAACGCCCTGGAAGTAGGCGGCTTCGACCTCGGCGGGAGGGGTGGTCACGCGGCCACGAGCCACGAGATCGTCGAGCTCGGCCCACATGACGTCGTCGAGTCGCGGGAAGCGATCGATGGCGGCGGCGATGAACTTGTCGAGGGGCGGCACGATCTGGGCGCCATCGCCGGCGTAGACCTTGTAGCCGTTGTCCTGGGGCGGATTGTGGCTCGCGGTGACCATGATGCCGGCCTGAGCCCCGAGGTAGCGCACGGCGTGCGCGAGGCGCGGCGTGGGCACCATGTCCTCGAAGAGCACCACCTTGAGCCCCATCGCCCCGAGCACGCACGCGCTGTCCTCGGCGAAGGCGCGGCTGTTCTTGCGCGCGTCGTAGCCGATGACGACGGTGCCGACCTGGAGGGTGGCGCCGATGGCGGCGGCCACGCGGCGCACCAGCGCGCGGTTCATGCGGTTGGTGCCTGCGCCGAGCGCACCGCGCAGGCCTGCGGTTCCGAAGGCGAGTCGGGTGCCGAATCGATCGCGGAGCTCGGCCTCGTCGTCGAGCACGGCCTCGAGCTCGGCTCGGGTCTCGGGGTCCGGGTCCTCGTTCATCCAGGCCAGGGCGATGTCGCGAAGCTCGCTCACTCTTCCTCCACCAGCGCGAGCATGGCGGTTAGCACTTCTGGGGCCCGAAGGCCCGGCCGGAAGTACAGGCAGTGGAGCGCGAACACTTCGCGACCCTTTCGGAACCACCAGGTATGCACCTCGTCTCGGGCGAGGGTGCCCATGCCGGTGCTGCTCCCGGGAGCCTGCACGATCTTCACGGCTTCGTCCGCGAAGTCGAGCCGCTCGACCTGCTCGTCTGGCTGGTGATGGGGCTCGGCGAACATGAGCTCGAGGTACCCATGCGCCTGGTCCTCGTTCTCGAAGCGCAAGCGCTGGAACTGCACCTGCCGGTCGGGAAGATCGGCGGTGCGTGACCAGCCGTACTCGATGGCGGCGATGTCGTCGTAGGCGTGCTCGCCATACGCGAACAGCATCTGGCGCAGATCGACCTCGCCGAGGCGTGACTCGCTCGTGCTCCAGCTACCTTGGCCGAGCTTGGCCTCGAGGCCTGCGAACTGCTCGCGCCAGCCCTCCGGCGGCTCGCGGTAGTCGTGGGCGTAGGGCCGTGAGCCGAAGACCATCGCGCTCTCGGAGGGCGGCTCGCGGACCATGAGCCACTGGCGCTCGAAGCCACCCTCGTCGTAGAGCGACTGCATCCACACGTCGCCCTGGCCGTAAGCGCTCCACAGCCGGAAGCTCATCGCGCTCTCGGCGCCGTTGTCGAAGGACCAGCCCTGGCCCTCGATCATGGCCTCCGCGACGTGGTCGGCGTCGAGGCGTGTGGCGACCCTGCGCTCGACCCAGCTCGCCTGGCCCTCGGTCACCGAGCGGAAGGCCTCGAGCGCGTCGTTGTCGGGAAGCTCGTCCCAGCGGGCGCTCGCGTCGCCGTACTGGGCCTGCAGTGCGTGGGTCAGCTCGTGGGCGAGCAGTACCTTGGCGACCAGCGGCACCTGCTCGGGGCCGCCCTCCTCCAGGGCCATCGACCAGATGGTGTCGGTATCCACGTACATCACATCCGTGAAGATGCCGTACTTGCCCAGGATGCCCGCGATGGGCATGCCGGCATAGCGCTCGCGGAGCACGCGCTCGGGCACCTTCGGATACCGGATGCGGTCCATGGCGACCGCCTCGTCGACGACCACCTGGCGAAGCTCGGTCGGCGTGGCGAGGCGCACGTGGGGCGTCTTCGTGAACGTGCCGCCGGATTCCTCTTCGATCAGCGCGCACACCTCGGCGGTCCACGCGTTGAGCAACTCCAGGGTCATGTCCTGGGGCGCGGTGAGTTCCACGGTCTTCGGGCCCTTCTTCGGGCAGCCGGTGAGCGTCGCGGCCAGGGACAACAGGAGCAGGGTTCGCATGTGTGAGCCTAAGTCCTCTGGGCCGCGGCTGCCCACACCCGGGCGACCCGGTCGAACACGGACTCCCAGGTGAAGGCGTGGAGGTCGACCTCGGACACGGGCCCGGCGTCGAGGGCGCGGTCCATGGCCTGCTCGAGACGGTGCACGAAGTCGGGCAGGGCGTCTGGATCGGGTTCGTCCACGTGGAGGAGGGGGGGCAGGTCCACGAGGTGGAGGGCCTCGCCGACGCGGGGCTTCAGGTCGTCGCGGGCGGCGTCGAAGCCGGTGGCCACGAGGCGGTTGCCGCACGCGAGGGCCTCGATGAGCACGAGGCCGTAGCCCTCGAACAGGCTCGGGAGCACGAACACCTGTCCCTCGCGCAGGCGGTCGGCGAGTCCGGAGGGGGTGAGCATGCCCTCGTGGTAGGCCCCGATCTCGCGAAGGCGCCGGGTCAAGGCCTCGCCCTCCTCCCCGCTCCCCAGACCGCACACGTGCAGCGTGACCTCCGGTCGCCGCTCCCGCAGCCGCACGAAGGCGTCGATCAGCCAGGGCAGGCCCTTCGAGCGTGCGAGCTTGCCGACGTACACGATGCGCCCGCGGGCGGGGCGGCGGTGTCGGGCGTGGAAGACGTCGGCCCGATAGCCCGCGCCCACCGGGGTGACCGGCACCTCCGGCCACAGGGTGCGGACCTGCTTCGCCTGACCCTCCGTGAGGGCGACGATGCCGGCGGCGTGGGCGATTCCGGCGTCCACCTCGTCGACGAGGTGCGGGCACAGGGCGCGCTGCCGGAGGCCTGTCGCGTGGCAGTGGGCCACCACGGGCACGCCAAGGTCGGTGGCCAGCGAGGTGGTGAGCCACAGGTGGTGCGCGTGGATGACGTCGGGGCGGAACTGGTCGACCACCCTCGCGAGGTGCGCCCTCCAGGCCCGTCGGTAGGCCACCAGCTGGCTCTCGTCGAGGTCGCGGTAGCGGGAGGCCGTGTACGGCATGACGTCGCTCATGCCCGGGATCGGGAAGGGCAGGGCCTCGGACTCGAAGCGCAGAGGATGGGTGGGGACCGGCATGGCCAGGTCGACACCGCCCGGAAGACCGCACGCGACCTCCTGGACGATGCCTCGCTCGCTGCCCACCGCGACGAGGTTCGCGAGAGTGGTCCCGCTTCCGGTGTGGGACGGGCGCTGGGCGCTGAGGTGGAGGACCCGCACCTAGCCGGCCTTGGGCTTGGCCCAGCCGAGACCGGGACGCTCCGTGGGTCGAAGCTCGCCATCGGTCCACACGACACAGCCGGCCGTCGGATCCTGCGAGAAACCCAGGTGACCGTCGAGCTCGGCGAAGGCGACGGCGGGCTCCCCGAGTGCGAAGTGAGTGGCGGCGGCGATGCTGATCGCCGGCTCGGGGCCGGCGGCGAGCACGAGCCTGGCGCCGCGCGAGCGCGCGATGGCGGCGATGGTGGAGAGCTCCGCGATCCCTCCCACCGCTTGAAGGCTGACGTGGAGCAGCGAGACGCCGGCCGCGGTGAAGCGCAGCGCGTCATCGGCGCTCGCGCAGCGCACGGCGAGTGGCGCCGGCAGGCCGTAGGACAGGCGCGATAGCCTTCGCGGGTCGATGGCGCCGACCGCGATGTAGTCGAGCCCCACGGGGCCGCACTCGGCGCAGAGGGCGTGGAGGTCGGCGTGGGTGCCGGTGGCGTGCAGCGCGAGGCCGATGTCGGGTCCGAGCTCGTCGCGCACCCGAAGCAGGCGCTGGGCGTCGATCTCCGCGTCGCCGAAGGCCTCGATGCGCAGCGCGCGGGTGCCCTCGGCAACCAGGGCCTTGGCCTGGCTCACGGTGGCGCCGGTGCCCATGGGCGCAATGCCGCGCGAGGTCACGACACCCAGCGGTGCGGAGCCCCAGAGCAGGTGCAGCGGCATGCCGGCAGCCTGTCCGAGCAGGTCGCACAGCGCGAGGTCCACTGCGGTGCGGGCGGGGCCTTCGAGCTCGTCGAGGATGGCCCGGCGGTGGAGGGGGTCGCGACCGACGAGGCGCGCGGTGGCCTCGGTCAGCGCCGCACCCATCGCCTCGAGGTCGGCATCGCTGACGTCGAGGGCCGGCACCGCGCAGCCCATGCCCGCGGCCTTGTCCTCGGTCCGGATGCGCACGAACGCGACGGGCACGTCACCGTAGAACTGTCCCTGGAAGCCCACCGGCTCGGTGAGCGGCAGAGCCTTGGTCCAGGCGTCGACCCGCGCGATGGTCATTGGCGCTTCCCCCGGTGCGAGAGCCTACCGCACGCGGTTTCCGTCACCGTCAGCGGGTGCACGAGGCGTGCAGCAGGCGCTGGTTGTCGGCGAGATCGCACTCCAGGGCGCCGGCCGCGGCCGCGGTCGCGACGAGTCCTTCGTCGAGCCGCGCACTGGACAGCGTGAACGGTCCGACCCAGCGGGCCTCGCCGGGACCGAGGTCGCCGACCGTGCGCACGTCGCCGTCGACCTCGAGCGTCACGTCCCATGCGTCGACCTCGCCGTTGTTGACCACCGGAATCCACAGGACCATGCGGTCCGCGTGGCACTCGGCATCGCAGCTCACCGGCTCGCCGACGGCGAGATCCGGCTGTGCGTAGCCGGCGGCGTTCGCGCTGTTGCCGGCGCGGAAGTTGTTCCAGCGCAGCCAGTTCGCCTCGGTGCTGCGCGGCACGGAGCCGTCATCCTCGATGTGGGTGATGCTGTACGCGTGCTGGTTCCAGATCGGACGCGCTGCTGCCCAGCTGCTGTCCGCATCGCCGATCACGGTGATGCCCGTCGAGCCCGCGAAGGTGTAGTTGTTGCTCGCGACGACGATCTCGGCGCTGCCGTCGGCGTCGATGTCGACGATGACCGGGTACTCCATGAGCGTGCCCGAGCTGTGGTCGGTCCAGGCGAGCTCGACCTCGCCGGTGGCGCCGTCGTAGATCCACAGGGTCTCTTCGTCGGCGTACACGACCTCGGCGCCGCCATCGCCCTCGAAGTCGAACACCGACGAGCCGGTGATCGAGCTGCTGTAGTCCTGAACGGTGTTGGCCCACAGCTGGGTGCCGTCGCTGTCGACCACGCGGTACACCTCGCGACTGGCCACGCCGATCTCGGGGGCGCCGTCGCCGTCGAAGTCCGCCACCGTCGGGGGACCGCCGCCGCCGTCGGTGATCGGGAACTCCCACACCACCGCGCCGCTGTCGTCACTGACGCCGATCTTGCCGCCACCGACGGTGATGATCTCGGGCACGCCGTCGAGGTCGAGGTCACCCACCGCGGTCCAGCCGTTGCCGTGGGGGTTGCGGTGACGGATCTGGCCATCGTGGGTGTAGATCACGGAGCCGGCGACGACCTCCATCAGCCCGTCGCCATCGAGGTCCACGGGGTAGCTCGAGTAGTGCCAGCCGCCTCCCTCGGGTCCTGTCCACACGACCTGGCCCGAGGCGTCGACCACCGTCGGCCCGAACACCACCTCGGCGCTGCCGTCACCATCCATGTCGGCGATGGCGGGCATGCCGTAGCGGTCGGTGGCCACCGCGGCGTGCCACCGCAGGTCGCCGCTGGCGCTGGCGGCGGTGAGTCCGTCCACGGACGAGAACACGATCTCGGGCTTTCCGTCGCCGTCGAGGTCCGCGATGGCGACGCCGGTGCTGCCGTAGGGCTGGTGGCCGCCAATGTCGGTCCGCGACCACAGGGTCTGGCCGGTCTTGCCGCTCACCGCGACGAGCGCGCCGGGAGAGGTGTAGGCGCCGCCCTGGAACGACGCGAACACCACGTCCGGGATGTCGCCGACGCCGATCTGTCCGTCGCCGTTGTCGTCGTCGAGGTTCGCGACCACGGGCTGGGCCATGACCTGGTGGAAGCCAGCGTGTGTGGGGTTGGACTCCCACTTCCACTCGACCACCGGGGTGAACTGGCCGACCTCCGGCTCGGTCTCGCAGGCGACCGGGTCGCGCTGGACGAGATCGTTCGGCGGCTCGAGGTCGCAGGTTCCCGGGTCGGTATTGGGCCCGGTGGGGTCGGCGAGCTCGTACTCCGAGCAACCGATGGACAGCAGCACCGCGGAAGCGGTGAGAGACCGGGTGAGGAGGGACCCGGTGAGTGCGCGCGACATAAAAGACTCCGCCCGTCAGAGGAGGGCGTCGTCCATCGGTGCACGCGGCGTGCCAGCGTTGACACGGAGCGAACATTCGCCGGAGTGGCGATTTTTATGCGGGTTTTCGCGAGGTGCGAGGCCCTGGGTGGCGCGTGGCTGTGACAAAAAAGCCGCGGCCCTGGGACCGCGGCTCGTGTCTCACGCGAGACCGGTCAGGCGACCTTCTCGCGGATCATCGCGTGCTCACGCAGGCGCATCAGGGCCTCGCGCTCGATCTGACGCACGCGCTCGCGGGACAGGCTCATGCTCGCGCCGACCTCGGAGAGGGTGCGGAACTGGTTGTCCTCGAGGCCGTAGCGGCGGGTGAGCACGTGGCGGTGGCGCTCGGAGAGCACGGTGCCCAGCGCGGTCATCATCCGACGCAGCTCCTGCGTGTGGATGGTCTCCTCGTCGGGGTTGAGGCTCTCTTCGTCGGCGAGGAAGTGCTGGAGCGGCCGCGGGCGGTCGCCTTCTTCCATCGGCTGGTCGAGGGAGACCGTCTGGCCCTGCGAGAGCAGGAACTCGGCGCGCTTCTCGTCGATGCCCACCTCTTCGGCCAGCTCGGCGATGGTGTACTCGACACCGAGCGTGTCGAAGCGCTTGATGGCCTTGCGCAGGTTGCGGGTCTGCTCGACGGCGCAGCCGGGCAGGCGCACGGGACGGCCGGTGTGGTCGATGGCGCGCGTCATCTGCGCGCGGACCCACCAGCGGGCGTAGGTCGAGAAGCGGATGTTGCGGTCCGGGTCGAAGCGCTTGGCCGCGCGCAGCAGGCCGATGTAGCCCTCCTGCACGAGGTCTGCCTCGTCCATGAACGGGCCAGCGAGCTTGCGGGCCTCGCCGTGGGCGATGCGCTTGCCGCTCATCGCGAGCTCCCAGCGCAGGTCCTCGGCCTCGGCCCAGGCGCCGCGCGCGATGCGGGCGGACATCTTCAGGTCCGGCTCGGTCTTGCTCGCCTTGAACACCGCCTCGATGGCCTCCTGGAGGCGATCGACGCTGCCGGCGCGGGTCCGCTCGCGGCGGCGTGGCGTGGCACCGAGGATCTCCCTGGCCAGGTCGAGGTCTTCGATCGCGTCGAGGGCGCGGGCCTCGGCGGCGTGAATACGCCGGGCCAGGTCCTTCTCCTCGTCCGCGGTCAGACGGCGGTAGCGGGTATCTTTGGTGGAAATGGGAGCCTCCCGGGACCGGACGCCGACAGGGTTCGGCGAGTGTCTAGGATTTCAGGGAGTGTCGTGAGACACAAGCCCTCTTTCGTAGAGAATGTCGGGTTTGTCAGACCCTTTGCCAACCCCCCCCGAGGTCAAGGTTTGTCGCCGCACCTGACCACCCCTACGATGCCGATGAGGACGGGCTCAGCGAGCCTGTGCCTGATTGGCTGCCTGCACCGCGGACAGGATGTGACAAATCCACCCCAGACACCCTCCGGAACCGATCCAGAAACCGGGGGTGATCACGAGCCAGAAGATGCCCCAGAGAATGTGCCCGGCGTAGATCTGACCGACGCCCGGGATGAGCATGGACAGGACGGCGGCGATGCCGGGGTTCTTCGCGTTGTGAGCCATTTGGCGTTTCCTCCGATGTGGATACGCGTGGGGAGCGCGGATCTTTCACACTTCCGCCGTGGAGGGAAGGCATGCCCATCGTCGACAGCCGGGACGCGCGTCGCCAGATCCTCGAGCGAACCCGCCGAATCGCTGTGCTCGGCGCCACGCCGATCCCGATGCGCGCGGGGTTCTACGTGCCGGAGTACCTGGCGGAGCAGGGCTACGAGGTGACGGGGGTCAACCCTGTGCACGCGCGCACACGGTTGTTCGGTCGCGAGGTGGTGGCGACGCTCGCCGAGCTCGAGGGACCGGTGGACATGGTGGATGTCTTTCGCCGCTCGGAGGCGCTGCCGGAGCACCTCGACGAGCTGTTGGCCGTGCACCCCGACGTGGTGTGGTTTCAGCAGGGCATCCGCCACGACGCCGTGGCGCGGGCGTTGTCCGAGGCGGGGATCACCGTCGTCCAGGACCGATGCACGCTGGCCGACCACCGGAGCATGGGCCTGCCGCGAGTCAGCTCACCCGAGTGAGTGCGTCGCGTAGCTCCGCGAAGTTCAGCGGCTTGGTGAGCACGTCGACCATGCCCGCGCGACGGCAGCGCACCTGGTCTTCGGGCATGGCGTGGGCGGTGAGCCCGATGACCGGAAGCCCGGGATGGGTCTTGCGCAGGGCGCGGGTGGCGTCGATGCCGTCCATGACGGGCATCTGGAGGTCCATGAACACGAGGTCGACGCCGTCCACCGCGGCGAGCGCCTCTTCGCCGTTCGCGACGATGGTGACCTCGTGCCCGAGACTGCGGATCATGCGCTCGAGGACGAGCTGGTTGATGGCGTTGTCCTCGGCGAGCAGCACGTGGAGCGTGCGCTGTGGCACCGGTGTCGGGGGATCGGGTTGCTCGGGCGTAGGACGCTGTGAGGCTTCGTCCAGCGGCAGCCGCAGGGTGAAGGTGCTGCCGATCCCGACCTCGCTCCTCGCGGTGAGGGTGCCGCCCATGTGCTCGGCGAGGGTCCGGCTGATGTGCAGCCCCAGGCCGCTTCCGCCGTAGGAGTGGTCCGCGGAGCCCTGCTCGAAGCGCTCGAAGAGTTGCTCGAGACGCTCGGGGGGAATGCCGATGCCGGTGTCCGCCACCTCGAAGCACACATCGTCTCCGCGCGGGAACACCGAGAGCCGGATCTGGCCCTCTCGGGTGAACTTCACCGCGTTGGTGAGCAGGTTGAGCACGATCTGTCGGATGCGACGGGCGTCGCCGATGTACCAGTCGGCCAGTTCCTCGTCGATGTGTACCGACAGGCCCACCCCCGCCGTAGGCGCGGGGCTCGTCGCCGCGACACGCGACGGGATCGTGTGGAGCTCGAAGGGCTCCGGGTACAGCTTGAGGCGCCCCTCTTCGATGCGCGAGAGATCGAGCAGGTCGTCGACGAGCGCGAGCAGGTCGGCCGCACTCGTCATCAGGTGGCTGACCAGGCTGCGGTCGGAGACCCCGTCCCGCTCGAGCAGCTGGGCGGTGCCGAGGATGGCGTTGAGCGGCGTGCGCAGCTCGTGGCTCATGTTCGCGAGGAAGGCGGACTTCTGGCGGTTCGCCTCCTCCGCGGCCTCGCGAGCGGCCTCCCGGGCAGCTTCGGCGGCCTTGCGCTCGCGGATGTCCCGGAAGCTCGCCACTCGCACCTGCTCGCCCGCGAACTCGATGTTGCGGCCCCGAGCCTCGAGCTCGAGCCGGGTACCGTCGGCGAGCCGCGCGATGGTGTCGTACGCGCCGCGGTAGCCCGAGCGGACCAGCGCGAGGATCTTGGGGAGCACCTCGGGCGCGACGGTCTCGGTCATGTTCATGCCGATCATCTCGTCGCGGGTGTACCCGTAGAGGTCCGCGAGCGCCTGGTTCACCTCGAGGATGTGTCCGTCCTTGTGGACGCACAGGCCCTCGAAGCTGATGTCGCGGACCGCGGCGTAGCGTGAGTCCGACTCCTGCTGGCGAGCGATGGTGCACAGCGCCGCGTGCACCGCGGGCACGACGGGCGAGCGCGACTCGGTGGCGAGCTCCATGCCCTGGGTCGACCACCGCGACTCGGGGGCGGGCCTCACCGTCCCGGGCGTGGCGAGCCAAGGAGCGCTCTCCTGGTCGCGGAACCACACCGCGTGGCCGCCCACGGCGTCACTGGCGAGAGCGAGGATTTCGCCCCACTCGGGGAGAGGTCTCTGCAGTCCCGCCTGTTGCAAGCGCAGGAGTGCACCGAGGAGATCCTCGACTTCCTGGCCATCCCCCGGCAAGATGTGCGTCATTCGGACAGTCTAGCGAAGGGGAGTCGACGGTGATGGACGTGCGGGGAACTCAGGTGACCCTCCATATGCGGACCCGCGAGGGCAGCGGAACCAAGGTGCTCATGGTCCACGGATGGGCCACGTCGAGTGCGGTGTGGCAGCCCGTGCTGGAGCGCTGGGAGGGGGACGAGGCGTTGTACGCGCTCGATCTCCGGGGCACGGGCTTCTCGGACAAGCCGGCGACCGGCTACACCCTCGAGGCGTTCGCAACGGACGTCGCCGACGTGCTCGCCGCGCTCGACGAAGCGGTCGTGCTCGTGGGGCACTCGATGGGGGGCCTCATCGCCCAGCGCGTGGCCATCGATCACCCCGACAAGGTGAAGCGCCTCGTACTCGTGTCGCCGGTACCGGCGGGAGGCGTGCCGTTCGCCGACGAGGACCTCGCGTTCTTCCGCGGTCTGGCGGGCCGCGCCGAGGGCATGGCTACCGTGCTCGGCAGCACGATGGCCGAACCCTGTGCAAACTTCGATGCGCTCCACCAGGCGTCGGCAACCGTGTTGCCGGCGGCCTACCTCGAGAGTCTCGACACCTTCCGACTCGCGAACTTCGCGGACGAGCTTCCCAAGCTGCGTGCGCCGACGCGGGTGATCGGCGGCGACAAGGAGCAGATCTTGTCCCCCGCGGTTCTCGAGGCGGCGGTGGTCGGGCTCATCGACGGCGCGGACCTTCAGCTGGTCGAGGGAAGCGGCCACTATCCGCAGTGGGAGCGCCCCGAGGCGTTCACCCGCATGCTCGAAGCGGCGGTTCGTAGCTGATCAACGAGCGCGTGGGCCGCGCGGTGTGCCGTCGAGGTGCGCCTCCAGCGGGTCCGTTGCCGAGCTGCCGAGCGCGCGGGTCCATGCGATCAGCGGGTCCCGGTAGTGCGTGCCGGTGGGCGTCGGCGTCGGGTCCCACGCCAGGTACGGCCGCCCGGTGTTGTACGCCTCGAAGTCGGTGACGATGACGACGTAGGTCGCCGACGGGTCGAAGGCCGCACGGTCGACCGGCGTGATCTGCGCCTGTTGATCCTGCACAGTGTAGGAAAAACCTGCCACATACGGTGGTTCGCTCGTGGTCGCGAGATGCGCCTGCAGTGTGGCCCCGCTCACCTCCAGCGTCACCAGGTCGTTCTCGAAGGGCAGCACGTTCACGATGTCTTCGAGCGAGATCTCGCCGGGAGCGACGTCCGCGCGCAGGCTCGCGTTGAACAGTGCGAAGTCGGCATCCCCAGACGTGAGCCAGCTGTCCGTGAGCCAGTTGGCCATGCGCCAGCCTCGGACCACGCCCGTGTCGGTGTAGCCGATGACCTCGGACAGCTCGGCGTCGACCGCCGCGGCCCAGGTGTCCACCAGCGCCTGCACGTCCGCGTCGGGCTCGGCCAGCGGCGTGCCCGCGGAGGGCCACGAGACCGTCTGGAACGACGCGCTGGCGTCGATCAGCGCGCCCTCCTCGAAGGTGAGGTCCACGCGGCTGTAGCCCTCCCACCAGCGTCCGCTCGCGACCACGGGCACGCCGGCGACCTCGGTGTTCGCCTGGGCGTGGCAGTGCGCGCCGAACCACACGTCCACCGGCTCGGTCAGCGTCGGAAGCAGATCGCCAGCGGCGGCGGCGCACTCGTGGGTGAGCACGACGACGACGTCCGCGCCCTGCTCGCGCAGGCTGGCGGCGGCCGCGTCGATGCGCGCGCTCGGCGCGGGGAAGGTCAGTCCCTCGGTGGCCGTCGCGAGCACGAGCTCCACCATGTCCCGGTTCGCGAGCCCGAGGACGCCGACCTCGATGCCATCGAGCTCGAAGAGCGCCGTGCCGTCGACATATGGGCCCTCGGCATCGTCGATGTTCACAGCCAGCCAGGGAAAGTCGGACTGGTCGGCGCGGGCCTCGAACACCGCCTGGCCGAGATCGAGCTCGTGGTTGCCCACCGCGGCGACCTGGTAGCCCATCGCGTTCATCACTTCGATGGCGGGCCGTCCCTCGAACCACTGGCTGATGGCCGCGCCGCCGAGGGCGCTGTCACCGCCGGTGAGGATCAGGTGCGTGTCGGGCGTCGCGGCTTCGCGCTCCGTCCACATCGCGCGCATCACCGCCGGTCCCCCGTAGGTGGTGCCGAGCTCGGTCGGCGGCACCAGCCACCCGTGCTCGTCGGACGTGTGGAGCAAGGTCCGAGTGACGCGGGTGGACGTGGGCTGCGAGTCACCGGTATCCGGCGTGGTTCCGGAGCAGGCGGCGAGGAGCAGGACGGCGGGGAGGATGACGAGGCGCATGCCCAGGGCATAGCAAGCCGCGTGCCCGCCGTGGACCCGCATGACGCGGTTCCCAGCGCCAGGGGACTGTGCGAGTCCGCCGCATGCCTGTGCGAGGTGCCACAACGACAACGTCCCGCCGACGGGCGCGGGCGGGACGTGCGTAGCCAGAGGCGTCGCGGGCTAGGAGGCCTTCTGGTAGTTGCTCTCGTACCAGGCGAGGTAGGCGTCGACGCCGCCGTCGTAGTCGATGAGCTCGCCCGGCTTCGGGTACGTGAACAGGCGGTTCGCGGCACTCGCGAGGTCACGGTCGTGGGTCACGTAGAACACCGTGCCTTCGTACGCCTCGATGGCGTCGCGCAGAGCCGAGATGCTCTCGAGGTCGAGGTGGTCGGTGGGCTCGTCGAGCAGGAGCACGTTGTACTCGTTGAGGATGAGCTCGCACATCTTGAGGCGGGCCGCCTCACCACCCGAGAGGGTCGCCGTCGGCTTCTGTCCGTCTTCACCCGAGAACAGCATGCGCCCGAGCACGGCGCGCACGTCCTGCTCGTACATGTCGGGACGCTGGGCGGCGAGCCACGTGAACACGGTCATGCCCGGCGTGATCTCCTCGCGGTGATCGTGGCCGAAGTAGCCGATGCGGGTGTTGTGGCCCCACTTGACCTTGCCATCTTCCTCGTTCTTGGGGTCGAGGAGCGCCCTGACCAGCGTGGTCTTGCCGATGCCGTTGCGACCGAGGATCGCGACCTTGTCGCCGCGGTGAACCATGGTGTTCAGGCCGGAGAAGATGACGTGGTCGTCGTACGCGTGGGACAGGTCGCGCACCTCGAGCACGTCGCGGCCGCTCTGCTCACCCGCCGAGAAGCGGATGTACGGGCGCGCGATGTTGCTGCGCTTGATCTCGTCGGGTCGCAGACGCTCGATCTGCTTGGCGCGGCTGCGGACCTGGGACGCGCGGGAGCCAGCACCGAAGCGCTGCACGAACTCCTTGAGCTGCGCAATCTTCTTGTGCTTCTCGGCGGTCTCCTTGTCGAGACGGCCGCGGATCTGGGCCTTCTGACGCACCATGTCGTCGTAGTTGCCCGGGTAGAGGATGATGGTCTCGTAGTCGATGTCCGCGATCTGCGTACACACCGCGTTGAGGAAGCGACGGTCGTGGGAGATGACCACGAGCACGCCGTCGTAGCGGGACAGGAAGTCCTCCAGCCACTGGATGGACTCCATGTCCAGGTGGTTGGTGGGCTCGTCGAGGAGCATGGCGTCGGGCTTGCCGAACAGGGACTGGGCGAGGAGCACGCGGACCTTCATGCCGCCCTGGACCTCGCTCATCGGCGCGTAGTGCAGCTCCTCGCCGATGCCGAGACCGGAGAGCAGGATGGCGGCGTCGGCATCGGCCGTGTAGCCGTCTTCCTCGGCGACCACGCACTCGAGCTCGCCGAGCAGCTCGCCCTCTTCGTCGGTGATGTCGTCGCCCTTGGCGTAGATGGCCTCCTTGCGCTGCATCGCGTCCCACAGGCGCTGGTTGCCCTGGAACACGGTGTCCATGACCGTGTACTCGTCGAACGCGTAGTGGTCCTGACGCAGCCAGGCGGTGCGCTCGGGCCGGGAGACGTGGCCGGAATCGGACTCCTCGGCGCCGATGAGGATCTTCATCATCGTCGACTTGCCGCAACCGTTCGGGCCGGTGAGGCCGTAGGCCTGGCCGGCGGAGAAGGCGACGTTGACGCCCTCGAACAGCGTGCGGCCGCCGTAACCCTTGGTGACATCGGAGACGGTGATCATGGGGACCTCCGGCCTCGCGTACAAGACGCGGGAGTGTGGGTGCTTCGGGCCGTACACGCGGGACGCTCGGCCTCGGGATGCCGCATATAGGTGGTTTATCGCAGCTTGGCCAGCAGCGTCGCGCTCTCGTCACCCCGGGTCGAGCGGCGCCTCCACGGTGAAGAACAGCCAGCCTCCGCACATTTCCTGCTCCGAAGGGTAGGAACCCGTCGACGAGCCGTAGCGGCACTCGAGGGTCAGGGGCGCGTCGAGGTCGATGGGCTGGGCTTCCGCGAAGACATAGCGGCTCTGCCACGCCACCTCCCAGCGGACCAGGTCCAGCCACACCCGGTCCTCACTGCGGAGGGTGAGCTGCCGCAAGCGGTCGTGTCCGTGTCCGCGGGCGCCGGTCAGCCACACCTGTCCTTTGGCGATCGCGAGGTCCTCGGGGCGCATCCAATCGCGCACGAAGGCGGTGCGACGGACCTCCGGCTGCTCCTCGGGGACGATGCGGCCGACCCCCAGCGACAGGGTGCGCTCGGTCAGCGCCTGCTCGGCGAGGTCGAGCTCGAGCACGACGCTCGCGGTGCCCGCACCCGCGGTGTGGACCTGGACCACACCCACGCCGCCGAGGGCCAGCGCGGTGCCGGGGAAGGTGCGGGTCGGGTTCGAGCCCGGGAACCACAGGATCGGCACCTGCTCGGGGCTCGGCTCGGCCCCCGGCATGAACGCGTCGGGACAGGCCCAGCCAGGCTCGGGGTCGGCGGCATCGAGCGCCAGCAGGGGAGCTGCCTCGGCGAAGCGACCGAGGAGCACGTGGTGCACGGGCCCCTCGCGCTGCACGGCATAGGCCTCGAGCTGGCCGTCGGGCAGGTCGACGACGAAGCAGCGGTGGCCCTCTCCCGTCGGAGCCTGGAACGCCGGCACCTCGATCGTCGCGTCCCGGCGCACCTCGTCGCGGGGCGGGGGCGTGAGGACCGCGTCCCCGAGCACCGGATCTGCGAGCCATGCCGCGAGCAGGTGGACCTCGTCGTCGTCGAGGCGTCGATCGCCGCGCAGTGCGACGCCGCCCTCTGGAGGCCAGGGCGGCATGGTGCCGGCCCGCACGTGGGCGCGGGCGAGGGGCGCGACCTCGGCCAGGCCGTCGGCGGTGATGAAGTCGAAGGGCGCATCCCCCGCGTGACAGCCGAGGCAGTTCGCCTCGACCACCGGCCCCGCCTCCTCCCAGGTCGGGGAGCAGGCCGCGAGCGCGAGCAGGAGCCACCTAGGCACGGCGCCGGAAGAACAGGGCGAGCGGGGCGAGCAGCAGCAACGCGGTGCCGTCCGCATCGCCGCTGTTGCAGCCCTTGTCCACGCACGTGCTCTCGTCGATGGTGCCGTCGCAGTCGTCGTCCACCGCGTTCGCGCACACCTCGTCCGCGTCGGGGTTCACGTGCTTGTCGTTGTCGTCGCAGTCGCTGTTCGAGGTCCAGCCGTCGCCGTCGTTGTCCTCCTCGAAGTCGTAGGCGGGCTGGATGCGGGCGAGCTCGTCGACCGTGAACCCGCGTGCGTCGGCCCAGTCGAGCAGATCCGGATCGGCGAGCTCGTGCACGTACGCCAGGTTGTCGGTCGCGGCGATGCGGGCGACCAGCGCGTCCTCGCCATCCACGGCGAGCAGGTAGCCGACGGCGCAGTGGGTGCCGTGCTCGTCGACGAAGACCGGCGTGCGGCCCGGGGCTTCGGGAAAGCCCGCCGGGAACGGCTTCGGGCGGGTGCGGCCCACTCGCGACACCTCGTTCTCGGGGTACTGCCCGGCGACGCGGTAGTCGTGGAGCACGTCGAGCAGGCGTGCGCGATGCGCCCGCGCCTCGGCGTCGAGCCCGTCGGTGTCGGCGGCGCGAAGGTCGGCCTCGACCTCGGCGAGGTGGGCGTCGATGGCTGGCGTGGCCTGGGCGAGTGCGGCGAGCAGGACGAGCATGGGACCTCCGTGGACCAGTGTACGGATCTTGTCCCCAGTCGCTGCGGCCTTCCCGCTCAGTGCATGTCTTCGCCGTGCTCGGGCTCGCCCACCACCTCGTCGATGGCGTGGGCGAGGTCGCCGTGGTGCAGGCCTTCGCGCAGCGCGGCCATGCGCGTATCGATGTCCGCCAGCGCCTGCTCGGCAGCCTCGGGATGCACGGCCTCGAGCTTGGCGGCGTGGCGAATCGCCTCGCGCTCGACATCGAGGAGCTGGAGCAGGGCCTCTCCCGCCCGCTGGGCCGCGAGCGCGCGCTGGGTGCCGAGCTCGTGGGACAGGCGCTCGTTGGCCTCCCCGCGGCGGTTCGCGAGCCACTCGCCGATGCGGTGCGCGGTGGCAGGGGCGACCAGTCCCTCCTCGATCAGCTCGTGCAGGCGGCGCTGGGCGGCGACCACGCCGAGGACCCGCGCCCGGTCGGTCTCCATGGCCATGCGGCTTTCGTCTCCGCCGGTCGACAGCCCGAGGCGTGCGAGGAGCGGACCGACGGTGAGGCCCTGGAGGAACAACGAGGCGCTCACCGCGCCGAACACGAGATGGATCAGCAGCTCGCGCCCCTCGAAGTCCAGAGGGAGGCCGAGGACGAGGACCATCGACAGACTGCCGCGCAGACCACCCCAGACGAGCACGTGCGACCACGACTTCGGCAGCTCGTGGCCCACCGCGCGGAGCAGTGGCCACGCGCTGTAGGTCGCGACGGCGCGGGCGCTGACGGTGGCGACGAACGCGAGGGTGACCGGAAGCCAGTCGGCGACCAGGTCCTGTACGTCGAGGATGAGACCGACGAGCAGGAACACGATGGTGTTCGCGACGAAGGCGGCGTACTCCCAGAAGTCCTCGACTGCGAGACGGGTGCGGGTGCTCATGCCGTACCTCGCGCCGAACGAGCCCGTGACCACGCCAGCGGTGACGGTGGAGAGCACGCCGGAGGTGTGCAGCTCCTCGGCGAGCAGGAAGCTGCCGAAGGCGACCACGGTGGTCAGCGTGATCTCGATGAGGTGGTCGTCGAACTGCCGCATCATCGCGGAGAGCAGGGCGCCGACCATGGCCCCGATGAACACGCCGCCGCCAGCCATGATCACGAAGGTCTTCACGCCGTAGGCCACGGTGTCGAAGGTGCCGTGCAGCTCGACGTGGGCCGTGTGACCGACCTCCACGCCGAACACGGCGGCGACGATCAGGAACAGGACCACCGCCACGCCGTCGTTGAGCAGGCTCTCGCCCTCGACGAGCAGGTACAGCCGGCGGGGCACGCCGAGCGTCTTGAACAGCGCGAGCACGCTGATCGGGTCGGTGGCGGCGATGACCACCGCGAACAGGGCGATGACTGCGGGCTCGACTCCCGGGCGGAGCACGCTCAGCCCGCCCCACAGGATGAGTCCGGTGAGGCCCGCGCTGACGAGTACCCCACCCATCGCGAGGGTGAGGATGGCCACCGCGTTCTTGCGGAAGTCGGCGAGATCGAGGTGAAACGCCGCCTCGAACAGCAGGGCGGGGAGCAGGAAGGTGAACAGCACCTCGCTCGACAGGTGGAAGACCTCGAGCTCCTCGAGATGCACGAAGCCGAGCAGCACGCCGGCGACCACGAGGGCCAGCGTGTACGGCATGCGGAAGCGCCGCGCACCGAGGGCGACGATGCACCCGATGAGCAGGAGCAGCAGGATCTGAATGGCGGCGTGTTCCACGGGCTAGCCGGCCTCCGAGGCCGCGATGGCCAGCTTGAGTCGCTCGACGCCCTGTGGGCCGGCAGCTTCCGGCCCCATGCCCAAGGTGGTGGTCACGTCTTCGGCGAGGCGCAGGGCGCGTCCAGCGCCCTCCGTATCCCCGGAGGCGAGCGCGACCGAGCCGCGTGCGATGAGCAGCAGGGCGCGCTCGGGGCCCTCCCCGGTGTGGGTCTCGGCGAGGGTCAGCGACTCGCGGGCTTCCTCGAGGCGCCCGGCGCCGGCGAGCAGCTCGGTGCGGCGGGCGGCGGCGGCGGCGGCGACGGCGGTGAACCCGCCCTCCAGGGCGGTGTGGCAGGCGCTGTCCAGGTCGGTGAGCGCCGCGTCGCGTTCTCCCTGACCCACGCGTGCCTCGGAGATCACGAGCAGCGCCTCCGCGGCGACGCGCTTGTCGTGGCGCTCCTGGAGCAGCGCGAGCACGCTCTCGCACAGGCCGATGCACTGGGCGTAGTTCCGGTCGGCGAGCTCGATCTTCGCGAGCGTGACCGTGCCGTAGGCAACGGCCACCGGCTGACCCAGCGTCTCCTTGAGGGCGAGCGAGGCGGCCACGTGACGGCGGGCGTCGTCGATGCGGCCGCGCTCCATGGCGAGCTGGCCCAGGTTTCCGAGTGCGACGGCCTCGCTCTCGGCGTTGCCGACCTCGCGATGGCACGCGAGCGCCTCGGTCCACAGGGCCTCGGCGCGCTCTGGGCGCCCCTGATGGTAGGCGACGATGCCGAGGTTGGTGAGCACCTTGCCCTCGCCGAGGCGCGTGCCCATGTCGCGGTCGATGCGCAGCGCCTCGGAGAACGAGCGCTCGGCCTCGGGGATCTTGCCGGTGCGCAGGCAGAGCATGCCGCGGTTGTTGTGCACGGCACTCGCGAGCAGCGGGGAGGCGTGCTCGAGCAGGCCGATGGCCTCGTCGAGGACCTGGCCGGCCAGTCCGGGGCGCCCGGTGCCGATGCACAGCTTGCCGTAGTGGTTGAGGG
The DNA here is from genome assembly GCA_006226595.1 of Deltaproteobacteria bacterium. Classification (GTDB taxonomy): domain Bacteria; phylum Myxococcota_A; class UBA796; order UBA796; genus M1803. The sequence goes on along the minus strand of SBGP01000027.1, from coordinate 2,766 downwards.
CGCGCGCCCGCGCGCGGAGCAGATCCGGTGAGCGCGTGGACTCGGTCCGCATCAGCGCTTCTTGCAGGTCGGCCTCGCCGGCATCGGGCTGACCGCGCTGCAGGCGCACCAGTCCGCGGGCCGACAGTGCGGTGACCCCGACGTAGCCGGGTCGATCGACGAGCTTCGAGAAGGTGGCATCGGCCTCGTCGAGGCGAGACGCGAGCAGCTGTGCCTGACCGAGGGCCTGCAGGGCACCGTCGTGGGGCTGCCGCGACGACAGGGCCTCCGCGACACGCGCGACGGCCGCGATGGGTCCGCGACGCGCAATCACGGTGAGCGCGGCCTCGGCGCACAGGCCCGCGCCCTCGTGGTCGGCCTCGGCGGCGAGGAGCAGGTCGTCGACCCGCGCCGCCATGCGGTCGAGGGCCAGGGGGTCACTGTCTCGCTTCCAGGCGACCAGCTCGTCGGCACTGCGCTCGGCGAGGTGGGCCGCGAGGCGTCGGGCGAGCTCGCGCTGGACCTCGGGTCCGGTGGCCGGGCCCTCGTCACCCTCGACGCTCGACGGGTCTGCGAGGCGCTCCCGCGCGTACTCGCGAATCGATTGCAGCTGCGAGAAGCGGACCTCGCCGGCGGTGGCCTCGCGCTTGAGCAGGTGGTGAGCGAGCAGGCTCTGGAGGATGTCGAGCGGGTCGTCCCCATCCGGGAACTGCTCCCAGATCGGCCACACGGCCTCGGCATCGTCGGCATCGAAGGCGCCGGCGAACACTCCGCTCCACGCGAACGCTGCCTGCTCCCAGGGCTCGAGCAGCTCCCAGCTCGCGTCGAGAGCGGCCTGGAGGGCCGCGTGCTTGCCGGTGGCACCTCGGTCGCGCAGCAGGCGGAAGCGGCGGTCGAGGCGCTCGAGCATGCGTCGGGGGGAGACCACCGCGACCCGAGAGGCCGCGAGCTCGAGCGCGAGCGGCAGCCCGTCGAGCCTGCGCACGAGCTGTGCGACGTCCGCGGCGTTCTCGGGAGTGAGCGCGAAGCGGCGGTCCGCATCGCGCGCCCGGCGCAGGAACAGCTCGACGGCGGGAGACTCGCGCACAGCGGACACGTCGGTGGCGCCCACCGGCGGCAGATCGAGCGGGTCCACCTCGACGAGCACCTCCGCGGCGACTCCCGTGGGCACGCGGCTCGTGGTCAGCCACGCGACGCGCTGGTCGCCCGCCTCGATCCACGCCCCGAGGGTCGGTGCGAAGCCCTCGATCTGCTCGATGTTGTCGAGGATGACGAGCGAGGCCTCTCTCGCGCGCAGGGCGTGGCCGATCTGCTCGACCGGGTTTCCGAGGGCCGGCAGCCCCAATGCGGCGCCGAGCACGACGGAGAGCTCGTCGACGGTGGTGCTTCGCTCGGCCTCGACCCACACCACGCCGCCCAGCCAGCGGGGCCGGGTCATGCGCGCCAGCTCCAGCGCGAGGCGCGTCTTGCCGCTACCCGCTGTTCCGGTGAGGGTGAGCAGGGCTCCCTCGCGGAGCTGCTCCGCGATGCCGTGGGCCTGGCCCGAACGTCCGATCGCGGCCTCGGTGGGCTCCGGCGCATTGGACGGGGGCAGCTCGTCCCAGCCGACCAGGGTGATCACCGAGGAGTCCTCTTCGAACTCGTCGATGTGACCGGTCCGGAGGGCGTGCGCGGCGGCCCGGGCATCTTCGGGGCGCCGGTCGGGGTCGGTGGCGGTCAGCGCGCGAACCAGCGCGTCGGCGATGGGGGAGAGGTCGGGCCGGAGCACGCTCGGATCCGGGACGCCGTTGCGCACCTTGGCCACGTACAGCGCGGGTACCCCGAGCCCGGGGAAGGCCATCTGCCCGGTGAGCAGCTCGTAGAGCACCACACCGAGCGCGTACAGGTCGGCTCGCCCGTCGACGGGCGTGGCACCCGGGTGGAACTGCTCGGGGGCGGCGTAACGCGTCGAGCCGATGAACTGCCCGGTCGCGGTGAGCGTCGAGTACTCGGCGGCGCGGGCGATGCCGAGGTCCATGAGTCGCGCCCGGTCCGCGGCGCGGTCGTACACGAGGTTCTGTGGCTTCACGTCGCGATGCACGATGCCGTGGTCGTGGAGCTCGGCGAGCGCGTCGGCGACCTCGGCGAGCAGGTTGCGCACCCGCATCTCGTCGAGTGGCGCCTCGTCCACGGCGAGCTCGAACAGCGTGGGGCCCGCGATGAGCTCCATCGCCATCCACGGCAGGCCGTCGACCTCCCCGCTGTCCAGGGTGGGGACCAGGTTCGGATGCGTCAGCCGGGTACCGAGCTCGGCTTCGCGACGGAAGCGCCGAAGCTGGGCATCCGAGCGTGCGAGGTGCGGGTGGAGGAGCTTGACCGCGGCCACCGCGTCATCCTCGCGCGTGGCGCGCCACACCGAGCCCATGCCGCCGTGACCGAGCTCCTCGATCAGCAGCCATGGGCCGACACGCGTGCCACTGGCCGGCGCCTCCGCCATCCGCATTCCCCCCGGTCGACGACTGTAGCGCACACGAGGCCGCGTCTGCGTCGCGTTCGCGACAACGCATCGCCGCGCGGGCAGTTCTGGCGCGAGCACGGTGGGCGACATGCCGTCGCCATCGAGCCTGTCTCGTCGCGAGAGGCGCTAGCAGGCTGCTGAAAAAGTCGGACCGAGTGGTCTGAGGGCCGTTTCGCGGATTCGGCCGGTCGCGCAGCGATTCACCGAAAGTCGGGCCCGCAGGGTCGGCGAAAGGACCTTGGCCCGTGGCCAAGGGCACCGTAGGGGAGGAAGCGTGCTGAAGCACGTGA
>SBGP01000061.1 GCA_006226595.1 Deltaproteobacteria bacterium | reverse complement strand
GTCTCGCGCTCGATGGTGGGCGCGGGCTCGGCGGGCGCGGCGACCGGCTCCGGCTGGACGGCGGGGGGCGGGGTCGGCGTGGGCCGGCCGACCAGCGCGAAGATCACCACACCCGTGGCGAGGGCGGTGCCGACGACGAGACCGAGGTTGCCTCGGTTGGCACTCGGCGGGGGAGCAGGCGCGGGAGCCGGTGGCGCGAGGCTCGGGTTCGAGTGCGCGAGGCCCGGGTCCGAGTGCGGCGCGAGGCTCGGGTTCGAGTGTGCGAGGCTCGGGTCGGAGGGGGGAGCCAGGGTGTCCGCGGGTCGGGGGGCCGGCTCCGGCTCGAAGGCGGCGGTGTGGGCCGCGGGGGCGGGGCCGGCCGCGTCTCCGGGCATGCCGAAGTCGCCGAAGAAGGTCTCGGATGGCGAAGAGGCCACGGTCCACGCCTGGTCGCCCGCGAGTACCGCGAGCAGGGTGTCGCAGTCGGGGATGCGGTCGTCGACGTGGACCGCGAGTGCGCCGACGATGGCCGCCTCGATGCGCGGCTCGAGGCCTTCCACCGTCTCCCGCGGCGGTCGGAAGCGCCCCTGGGTGATGCGGTTGAACACCTCGAGGCTGTCGCCGCCGAGGAAGGCGCGGTGACCGCAGAACAGCTCGTAGAGGATGCACCCGAGGGCGAAGACGTCGGCGCGGGCGTCGACGTGCTTGGCGCTGCGCACCTGCTCCGGGGCCATGTACGCGGGGGTGCCCATGGGCCGCCCGGTGCGCGACTGGAGCATGTCGCCCTCGTCGTCGACGAGCAGCTTGGCGAGGCCGAAGTCCGCGACACGCGGCACCCACTCTCCGTGGCGCTCCTGCATCATCACGTTCCCGGGCTTCAGGTCCCGGTGCACGACCCCCTGGGCATGCGCGAAGCCGACCCCGCGGGCGATGGCGACGAACAGGCGCTCCCGCTCCGCGTCGTCCGGGTCGTGGTGCATGAGCCACGTGTCGAGGCTCTCACCCTCGATGTAGTCCATGAGCAGGCCCGGACCTTGCGGCAGGTCGAGGATGTCGCGCACCGGCACCACGTTCGGGTGGTCGAGCCGCGCCTGGACCTTGCCCTCGCGCACGAGTCGCTCGCGAAGCTCCTCGCCAGAGAGGGTGAGCACCTTGAGCGCGTGCAGCGTGTCGAGGGTGACGTGGCGCACGCGATACACGCGGGCCATGCCGCCGCGCCCGATCTCGGCCTCGACGCGGTAGCGGTCGACCTCGGTGCCCGGCTCGAGCTTCACGGTGGGTGCTCCCTCGCCGGCGCATCGTACCACCGGGCTGTTCGCGGGTAGCATGGCCCGCGGAGGCGTGATGATCACCACACTCGGCGAGCTGAGGCACGAGTGCCTGCGCTGCGGAGGCATCTGTCAGGGCTCGATGGTTCGCGTCGAGGAAGACGAGCGCGAGCTCGTGGAGGCAGGAGCCGTGGCGGTCGGCGTATCCGAGCCCATCGTCGATGGGCACCTGCGCAAGCAGGCCGGTCGCTGCTGCTTCCTCGGCGAGGACAACGGCTGCCTGCTGCACGCGCGCTTCGGTGCGCGGGGCAAGCCGCGCGTGTGTCGGCAGTTCCCGATCGTCGCCGTGCGCGTGGGCGACGAGGTGCGGGTGGCCGTGGACCCGGGCTGCCTGCGGACCTACGCGACCTGGCGTGGGCCTGTGGTCGAGCCCGAGAGCCTCATGGCCACGCGCAACGAGCTGCCCGAGAGCATCCTCGGGGTCGAGTCGGCGGTGCTCGACCTCGCCGATCCCGAGACGCGTCGCCTCGGACACCTGCTGCACGCGCTGTGCGGCGAGGCGTCGGTCGGTGGTGCCCCTCCCGAGGGCTTCGCTCGGCGATGGGCGACCCACCTGCGGCGCTCGCCCCTGGCCGCGCGCATCCGGCACCCGGACACCGCGCCGCCCATTCGCGAGTGCCTGGCCCACGTGGCTGGTCTGCTCGACGAGCTCGATGCCGACGCGCTCCCCGCGTGGTCGCTCGGCGACGACGAGGATGCCTTCGCGGTCGATGTCGTCCAGCGCATGGTCTTCCTGCGCACCATCCCGTACTTCGGCCTTCCCCAGGCCACGGCGGTGCTCGTCGCGGGCGGCGCGGTGCTGTGCGCGTGGGCCGACCCGAGCCCCGAACGCTTCGGGCCCGCGCTCTCTGCGTGGTGCCGGGCCCTGCGTGTCGAGGCGGTCGCGCGAGACCTGCTGCCCGACGGGGCGACGCTCGCGTGGCTCGCTCGCGGAGAGGGACCCGCTTGACGCGGGCCTCCTCGGGGGTCTCACGTGCGAAAGCAGGCTCGAAAGCCGACGTGCCACTCTCCTGATCAAAAATGGGGCATGCGCTCCTTCCCCCTGTTGCTGCTCGTCGCGTGCAGCGTCGAGAGCAAGCTCACCGCCGGCGACGGCTCTTGGCAAATCGCCGAGTACCACCTGACCATCCGCGACGAGGCGACCGGCGCCGTGCGGCTCGACGAGACGCTGACCAACGCGGGTACCGTGCGCTTCGTCACCGACTACGACGACTGGGGCGGCCAGTGGGCCATCGTCGACCTTCCCACCCCGCGCCCGTTCTACCCGGCGACGATCTACTACGCCGAGGACGCCGTTCCGACCGAGCTCTTCCCGAACACCCGCTACGTGCTGTGGGACACGGGCAAGGACGGTCGCCTCAAGTTCGCGTGGGGAAGCAGCTTCTCCGAGCCCGAAGAGATCCCGCTCGATCCCGACGGCGACGGCTACCGCGGGAGCAGCACCCTGAGCTTTCCCTACGACATCACCGCCAACGAGATCTGGGAGCAGCAGTATGTCCTCGTTCCGTAGGCTGGCTCTCGGTGTGGCGCTGATGCTCGGGGTCGGGTTCTCGCTCGCTTGTGGCAGTGGCGGGGACGAGGACGAAGATCACACGCCGACGGTCGAGGACACGCAGTACCTCGACTGGGACCTGACGGCTCAGTGGGCGAGTCCGACGAGTACCAACCCCTTCTCCGCGGGGGTTCTGACCGCGGACGGTCAGCGGTTGCTGCTCTCGTACGGCGCTCAGGGCGGGCGCGGGCTCTCGGTCCTCGACGTGTCGCGCCATGGCGAGCTGCTTCTGTACGCGACCTTCGAAGAGCTCGACATCCAGCTGTTCCGGGCCGTCGTGGACGGGGGAGATCTGTGGACCTTCATCGACGGCCACCTCAAGCTGTGGGACATCTCCGCGGTCGACCTCTCCGGTGCGGTGCTCGTCCAGGAACACCCCGATCTCATCGGCATCTTCGACATCGCCCTCACCGATGACACCCTGTTCGTCGGCACCTTCGACGGGCTCTACGTCTTCGACCGCGGCGCCGCCGAGTCCGGCGCGCTCACCTTCGACGACGCGGTCGGCTTCGTGCCCACGATCGGCGCGATCAACGACTACACGGTCACCGCGCAGGGAACGGACTCGGTGTGGCTCGGCGGGTTCGAGGGCAAGGCACTGATCGACGTGTCCGACCGCACGGCGCCCACCTTCGTGCGCAGCCTCGGGGACCGCAACGAGATCGACGTGCTGCTGGTCGGTGAGCTGCTCGTCAGCCACGGACGCACCTGGGACGTGTCCGACCCCGCCAATCCCGAGTTCGTGACCTTCCTGCCGTTCACCTATGGCGAGCAGACGCTGCTCGACGAGCGCACGGTCGTGTCCTCGTCGGAGGGCCTGGTGTGGACGGACTTCTCGCAGTCCCCGCCGGTCGAGGTGCGCCGCATCGAGACCACGGGGCAGTTCCAGCCGCTGTCCAACGGCGAGGCCGTGTTCGGGGTCGACGACTTCCTCGTGTACCGGGTGGAGGCGCCGTGAGGCTGGGCCTGATCGCTGGGATGCTCGCGCTTGGCGTGGGCTGCGCGGGCAGCGGCGCAGAGCCCGAGCCCGCGTGCGTCACGGACAACGACTGCGACCCGCTGCAGGTCTGCGGCGACGGCGGCGACCAGCCCCTTGGCGTGTGCCTGTGGCTTCCGGGGCGGACCTTCCACGTGGACTTCCTCTCCGCCGAGGTCCACGGCGGGGCGAGCGACGATGGCGACGGCACCACCTGGGACCTGGTCGTGCCGCCGTCGGATGGCGGTGCGGACCTCAAGGGCGGCGTGAGCCAGGGCCTCGACGAGCGGCTCGACTGCACCGGCTACGGCGAGGACGAGGCGATGGTCACCTTCGCCGACGTCACCGACAACGTGTCGCTGTCGAGCAACTGCATCCTCGTGGTCGAGCCCGGCCAGCCGCTGACCCTGTACCTCGTGGACCACGACAACCCGGGTGATGGCGGGGGCGAGGACGACATCATCGACACGTGGACCTTCGAGGGCGAGGAGGGCTACGCCTCGCTCCTCCGCGAGCCTGCGACCAAGCGACTGGAGGGCACGTGGAGCAGCGTGTTCATCACCGTCTACGACTTCTGATCCTCGCGTCGACCGCAGGCTGCGGCCTCACGGGAGGCGGTGGGGGAAGTCCGATCTCCGGGCCACCCGAGGTGCCCTGGCAGTCGGACGCGAAGACCGACGTGGACGTGAACGGCGACGGGCTCGCCGACGTGGTGATGGCAGGCACCGACATCGACACCGCGGTGATGCGGGTGTGGTACGGCAACGAGGACTTCGCCTTCGCCGCGCACGAGCAGGACGAGCACGTGGAGGACCGCTTCGCGGCGATCTACGCGGCGGGCGACGTGAACGGCGACGGCTACACGGACATCTGGGGTGCGGGCGCGGGGCGCGTCGGCGTGATGCTCGGCGGTCCGAACGGCCTCGACTTCGACAACCACGTGCCCGCCGCGATCGTGCCCGAGTGGCACGCGGGCGACGTGAACTGCGATGGCTACAGCGACTACGGCGGCCTGTTCGGGCTGATGTACGGCGGCGAGGACGTGGCCCAGGTCGCCGCGGACGTCGCGGCACAGAGCGGGGTCCACTTCGAGGCGTGGCCCACGGGCGCCGGAGCCACGTGGGTTCCGCGGCCGGTGGGCGACGTGAACGGCGATGGCTGCGCCGACGTGGTGTCGGGCGGCGAGCTGTTCTGGGGAAGCGCGAGCGGCCTGGTGTCGTCCGGCGTGTACCCAGCCTCGGCGGCGGTGGCGTACGGACCGAACGACGTGAACGGCGATGGGCTCGACGACATCCTCGTCCAGGGCGAGGTGTGGCTCGGCGATGCCGGGGGCAACGTGGTGAGCAGCTACCCGAGCGAGTTCTGGACGGTCGGAGACGTGCGGGACATCACCGGCGACGGCGTGGCCGACCAGATGATCGCCGCGAACACGCTCAGCACGATCTCGGGCCCGGAGCTCGTGGACTTCAGCTTCAACCAGGTCGCCGAGGAGTTCCGCTACCGGATCTGGCGCGGAGGCCACGAGAGCTGGGGACCGCAGGACACCGAGCCCTGGCTGTCGCAGACCGCCGACGATCAGGTGATCCAGTCGGTCATCGACGCGGGCACCGTCTCCGACACCAGCTACCAGCAGTACTGGGGCGGAAGCCACGGCAGCATCGGCGACTTCGATGGCGACGGCTACCGCGACTACGTGATCCGCGCGTACAACTACGGCTTCCTGTACCGGGGCGGAGACCGCCTCGACCGCCGCGGCAACGCCGCCGACGGCATCGTGCTCAACCCCAGCTCCGGCGCGGCCCTCGCGGGCATCACCCGCGACTAGGACCCACAACCCGACGTGCTGTCCGGGTTGGGGGTGGGGGTGCTCGCTACACCCAGGCCATGGCACCGGCCATCGCGACCTCGATGGCGCGCTGGTCCGCGAGCCGACACAGCTCCGGGTCGAGGTGCATCTCGCTGTCGTCCCCGCCGTACACGCCGAGGACCACGGCCGTCTGGATGCCAGCGAAGGCATCGGAGATCGGCCGAGCCTGGCGGGCGGAGCGCACACTCGCCTGGATGAACAGCATCGCCGCCTCCATGTCCGAGGCGATGGCGCCGCACGCCGACAGCACGCGGGTGTAGCGCGCGTTCTCTTCGCCGAGCGGCCCGTTGTGGAACTCGCGGGCGTACAGCGAGGCCTTGGTGTGGCCGATGCCGAGGAAGGTCTGCTCGGCGAGGCCCGCAGCCTTGGCGCCGGCGACCATGGCCTGTACCGCCTGCGGGTGGGCGACGGCCGGGAACTCGACGGGCGCGATGTGGCGGGTGGCCTGCTCGTCCCGCACGGCGCCGGTGAGGATGGCGACCTGGCTCGCCGAGATGTGCGGGTCCATCGCGCCGCACGAGCCGACGCGCACGATACGGCGGGCACCCGCCTCGATCAGCTCGTGGACGACGATCTCGGTGCTCGGCGTGCCCATGCCGGACGAGATGGACAGCACGTCGATGGTCTTGCCGTCGCGGGTGAGGGTGCCCCGCCACGAGTCGAGGGCGCGGGCGTTGCCCTCGTGCACGACATCGTCGAAGTGGGCGGCGATGGCCTCGGCGCGGCCGCGCGAGCCGGGCAGGAACACGACACGACCGAGGCCGTGGTTGCCGGCGAGGTGCTCGGGGCCGAGGGCGATGTGGTGCTGGATGGTCATGGGAACTCCGGGGAAGTGCCTAGGCTACGCACGGGCGTGCCCGCTGCAAGCGCCGATCTGCGCCGTAGACCGTGGCGTCGCTTTCCGGTAGGAAGAAGCCATGTCTCCGCGCCTGCTGCCGCCGCTCGCTCTCGCTCTCCTCCTCGGGGGATGCCGGCGCGTGGAGGACGCACCCGAGGACGTCGACGGACTGCTGCACTTCTTGTGGCGCCACGCCGAGCAAGGCGAGGGGACCCAGCTCACCGAGGCGGTGACCAACCTGCACGCGGCGGTCGACGCCGACGTGTTCACCGTCGTGGTCGAGGGTTCGGTCTCCGACCTCGCGCTCGACGAGACCGAGCCCTTCGGCCGCGACGTCGACCCGACGGATGCGACCGGCGTGTTCATCGTCAACCGCATCCCGTGCACGCCGGCGGCGCTCGAGGCCATCCTCGTCCACACGGCTCAAGACGAGTTGCGGCCGGGAACCTACGACAGCTATGACCGGGTGATGGCGGACCCGCCGGCTCCGTTCCTCGCGGGCGACAGCGACCGCCTCGGGTGGGACACGACCTTCGCGGTGTCCGGCTTCGGCATCGCCTACACCGCCAGCTCGCGTAGCGGTCTGCGCCGGGTGAGCGAGCAGCCGCTCGACGAAGGCGCACCGCTCGTCCTCCGCTCTCACCTGCTCGAGGACGCGGCCTTCGACAACCCTGACTCGAACAACTTCATCCGCCAGAACTACCAGCTCGAGGCGTACTGGCCGCACGACGGCGAGATGATGCATCTGTACGCGACCTGGGCCGACACCCAGATGATCGGCTTCGAGGACGAGGGCGAGCAGAGTCAGCGCATCCAGCTCAACAACCTCACCGACTGGAGTGTCGAGACCGGCGAGCTGTGCGCCGCGGGCCTACCGTGAGGCCTCAGAGGGCAGGGGAGCTTCGCGGCTGATAGGCTTCCACCTCCTGGAGGCGCACATGCAGTGCCCGCGCGACGGCCGAAAGCTCGAGACCCGCACCATCGAGGGCGTCGACATCGACGCCTGCCCGCACTGTGACGGCCTGTTCCTCGACCAGGGCGAGCTCGCGGCGATCGAGAAGGCCTACCACGAGCACGCCTCCCCGCCGCCGGCCGCCCCCGACCCGGTCGACGCGGCCATGGACATGGCGCGTCAGTCCCGCCGAGCCGGCGCGATCTGCCCGAAGTGCCAGCTCCAGATGAGCCCCCACGAGTACGCCTACGCCTCGCAGATCGTCGTCGACGGCTGCGGCGAGTGCGGCGGCACCTGGCTCGACGTCGGTGAGCTCGAGCGCATCGAGGACTTCTTCGAGCGCGAGCGCGCCGAGCAGCCGCAGGGCTCGGTACTCGCCGGTCTCCTGCAGCGGCTGGGCCTGCGCTAGCCGCGACGTTCCGCGACAACTCGGACCCGAATGCACGCCGGGAGCCGCGCGTCTGCCCTCGCACCACACGAGGTGACCGATGCGCCCCCTGGCCCTGCTCCTGGCCGTCCTGCCCCTGTCCACCGCTTTCGCCCATGGAGGCCGCGGTCATGACCACGGCTACGACCGCGTCCCCGCCCAGTGCAACGCGGGTGTGCTGCGCGTCGCTGCGGTCGACGGTGCGTGGTTCGACCTCTACGTCGACGGCGACCGCCAGGTGAGCTCACGGGTCAACGACGGGCAGCAGCAGCTGAGCCTGCCCGCGGGCCGCCACTTCCTCCGGGCCACGGACTTCATGGGGGAGGTGTGGAGCGAGCAGGTGGTCGACGTCGCCTGCGGCGAGACCCTGGTCGCCGAGGTCGCCGAGGACGCGGGCTTCGCGCTGCTCACGCGCTTTGGCGAGCAGCCCGAGTACGTCGCGGTCCACGAGGAGGACCGCTGGGAGTGGGGCTGGACCGGTCACGGCTGGGGATGGGTCGAGCGTCGCCCGGCCCGCGAGGTCTGCACCCCCGGCTCGCTCGCGGTGATGCCGCAGGACAATGCCTGGTACGACGTGTACGTGGACGGCCAGAAGGTGGTCGAGAGCCGCAACTTCGCCAAGAAGGCGGTGATCGGCGACCTCGCGGTCGGCAGCCACCATGTGCGGGTCACCAGCTTCATGGGCGAGGTGTGGAGCGACGGCTGGCTCGAGGTCGGCTGCGGCGCGCAGGTGCTCGCCGAGGTTCGCGAGGACCGCGGGCTGCGCGTGTACTAGCGGCCTAGCGACTCCCGAAGAGCTGGAATACAGCGGGTCATCGCCGCATCCCCCGTGGATGTGGGCCCACCGCGCGACCGGAAGGCACGATGACCGCGAACCCAGCTTCCTCCCCGCGCCGATGGCGGCGGCTGGTCGGTGTGCTGCTGGTGGGGCTCGGGCTCTTGGCGGCGAGTCTCGCCGGGGCCTTCGCATGGGGCGTGCAGACCTTCCGTCGCCACTGGTTTCCCTACGACCTGCTCGTCGAGCTGAAGAACGGTGAGATGCCCGAGGCGCCGGACGTCCGCGGTCGCTGGCGCATGGCGGACGGCACCCAGCCCTGGGACTGGCACGACGACGAGGCGTTCACCATGGCCCAGCTCGAGGCACTCGGGTACGCGGAGGGCACGGTCGCGGCCACCGCGAACTCCGGGGTGGTGCACCGCGACCCGCGTGCCTACGAGAGCCTCGCCCTGGTCACCTCCGGGCATGCGCCCGAGGTGTCGCTGATGACGCTGGACGGCGAGGTCGTGCACCGCTGGGGTCTCCCGCAGGAACAGGTGTTCCCGCAGCAGGTCGCCGAGGGCGGAAAGGCCAGCGCGTTCTATCGCCGCGCGCGGCTGCTTCCCGATGGCGGCGTGGTCACGATGTTCGTCGACTACGGCGTGTTCCGGCTCGACCGCGACAACCAGGTCGTGTGGACCTGGCAGGGCGGGCCACACCACGACCTGCAGGTCGTCGGCGACGAGCTGTGGGTGCTCACCCGTGCCCCCGCGATGCGCGAGGAGCTCGATCCCACCGAGCCCATCGTCGATGACGGGGTGGTGGTGCTCGACCTCGCCACGGGCGCCGAGAAGCGCAGCTTCCGCCTGTTCGACGCCATCGCCGACTCGGACTTCGCGTCGCTCGTGCACGACTTCCGGCGGCGCAAGGACGACGTGTTCCACACCAACACCCTCCAGGTGCTCGACGGTCGGCACGCCGTGGCCAACCCCGCCTTCGCCGCGGGCAACCTGCTCCTCTCGATGCGGCACGTGGACCTCGTGCTCGTGGTCGACCCGGTCGCCGAGAAGGTGGTGTGGGCGATGAGCGGGCTGTGGCACCGGCAGCACGAGCCCACGCTGACGCCCGAGGGCCGCCTGCTCGTCTTCGACAACCGGGGCATCTGGCCGCGGTCGCGCGTGCTCGAGGTCGACCCGGCGACCCAGCGGATCACCTGGTCCCACGATGGCGGTGATGTGCCGATCATCTCGGCGACGTGCGGCACGGCGGCACGTCTCCCGAACGGTCACACCATGATCGTCGCCTCCGATACGGGGCGTGCGGTGGAGGTGACCCCGGACCACGAGGTGGTGTGGGAGTTCTTCAGTCCTCACCGCGCGGGGGAGGCGGACGAGCTCGTCGCCACGCTGTTCCAGGTGGAGCGACTGCGGCGTGAGGAACTCGGGGTGTTCGCCGACCACCTTCCAGCTCCCGAGGAGCGCCCAGAAGGGCCGTGACGGGCGCCCATACGGGCGGGTGGCGATGCTCGGCAAGTGCCGATGCACAGCGGAGGATCGGTCGACAGCCCGTGGCGGCGCGATATGCGGCGACGCGCGAGCGGCCGTTGCTGGATTGGCTTGATTCTCGCAAGCCGGGCTGCCGGCATGGAGGACTCGATGCGTAGGACCCTTCTCGTCCTGGCCCTGGTGGGCTGTGCGGGCGCGAACGACGATGACACTGGTTCCACCGATGGGCTGACGGCTCCGGTGGTCTCCACGAACCCCGAGGGCACCGCGACCTCGTCCCAGGCGATCACCGGCGTGATCGTCGAAGAGGCCACGGGCGCGGCGGACATCACGTACAGCTCGACGTGGAGCTCGACCTCCGGGTTCACGGTGACGGGCGATGCCCTGGCCGCGAACGAGACCACCCGCGGCGAGACGTGGACGTGGACGGTTCGCGCCCACGCCGGCGACCTCGAGAGCCTCCCCGTCACCGCTACCGTGGACATCGTGAACAGCCCGCCGGCGGTCACGGCGAGCATCGCGCCCGCGGACCCGACCACCGCGGATGCGCTGGCGTGCAGCGAGACGGCGACCGACGCGGACGGCGACAGCCTGCAGATCGCGTATGCCTGGACCATCGGCAGCGACGAGGTCGGCACCGATGCCACGCTCCCCGCGTTCACCGCGGTGGCGGGCGAGGTCGTGCGGTGCACCGTGTACGTGGACGACGGCTTCGACCAGAGCACGGCGTTCGCCGAGGTCACCATCGCCGGCGAGTCCGACACCGACACCGATACCGATACCGACGCGGACACCGATACCGACGCGGACACCGATACCGACGCGGACACCGATGCGGACGCGGATACCGATGCGGACGCGGACACCGATGCGGACGCGGACACCGATGCGGACGCGGACACCGATGCGGACGC
>SBGP01000021.1 GCA_006226595.1 Deltaproteobacteria bacterium | reverse complement strand
CGCTGGCGCGGGCCTGGGGGCGGTGGTCGTCGCGACGACGGGCTCGGGCGCGGGCTCGGCGACGGGCTCCGGCTCCACGTCGACGGCCGGTTCGGGCTCGACGACGGGCTCCGGCACGGGAGTGGGCTCGGGCGTGGGTGCGGCGACGACGGGCTGCGGCGTGGGCGTCGGATCCTCGGAAGGGCCGGAGAGCAGGACGACGAGCAGTCCGACCGCGGCGAGTGCGAGCACCGCGCCGACGCCACCGAGCAGGAACAGGGCCATGCCCGACGGGCCGCGTGGGGCCGGGGTCTCGACGGTCGGCGGTAGGGATGGGGCCGGCTCGTCCGCGGTCTTGAGCACCGGCGCGGGAGAGGGGGCCAGCGAGGTGACGTGCCCCTGGAAGGTCGGCGGAGGACTCGGCTCGACCTCGCGCTCGGGCGGCTGGTCCGCGGTGCCCGAGAGCAGCGCCAGCACCTGCCCGGTGTCCGCCATGCGGTTCGGCGCCGGACGCGCGCTGGCGGCGGTGCCTTCGGTGAGCACCACGCCGAGGAGCGGGTCGGTATCGGCCTCTTCGTCGAGATCGGGACCGGGGAAGCGCGGCTCGACCCAGCGTCGGAGCGACGGGCTGCGCGTGTCCATGCGGCGGATACGCTCACACATGTCCTCGACCTCGCGCATGGTCGGGCGCTTCTCCGGCTCGAGCTGGTACATGAGCGCGGCGAGCTGGAGGGCGTGCTGCATGGGCTCGGTGAGCGGTGGTGGGTTCGGGTAGTCCTTCCATCGCCCGAAGCCGAGGGACTTGTCCCGGCGCACGTAGCGCCGGAGCATGATGCCCAGCGAGAACACGTCGCCCGCCGGGCTCTCTTCGCCCTCGAGTCGCTCGGGCGCCATGTAGGGCACGGTGCCGGCGAGGTCCTTGGTGGTGTGGGCCTCGCGACCCTCGAAGCTCGCCTTGGCGATGCCGAAGTCGAGGATCTTCACGCTGCCCGCGGTGGTCACCATCACGTTGGCCGGCTTGAGGTCGCGGTGAAGCAGGCGCAGCGGATCGCCGTCGACCTCCTGGTTGTAGGCCGCGTCCAGCGCGCGGGCGCACTCCCCGATGAGCTCGGCGGCGACGCCAGGGGGCATCGGCTCGCGCTTGATGAACACGTGGGAGGGCGCGCCCTCGGCGAGCTCCATGACCACGGCCCAGCGGCCTTCCAGGCGGATCGGCGGGTCGACCTTGATGATCGCCGGGTCGTTGAGCAGCCCGAGGATGCGGGCCTCGTCGCGGAAGCGCTGAAGCGTCTTCTCGTCGACGCCCTCTTCGTGGAGAAGCTTGATGGCGACGGCCTTTCGGAAGCCGACGTTGCCGATCAGCTCTGCCTTGTAGACACGGCCGTAGCCGCCCTTTCCGAGCAGGCGTTCGATGCGGTAGCGGCGGGTCTCGTCGGTGGCGGTCACGATGGGCTGTTCTAGATGGAAACGTCGGGGAGTTCAAGGCGCGAGGCCACGCGCCGGCGACGCCGGACGAGTCCAGCGAGGAGCGGAGCCAGCAACCACGGCCCGGGGCCGCTCGAGCCGGTCTGACAGCCACAGTAGGCGGGGTAGCTCGTGGCGTCGCAGTCCGCGTCCTGCCAATCGGTCGCGCCGTCGCAGTCGTCGTCTACGCCGTTGTCGCAGCTCTCGACCTGCGCGGGGGACACGGTCGCGTCGCCCTCGGCGCAGTCCGGCGTCGGGTCGCACTCGGTGAATCCGTCGAGGTCGCGGTCGGGCCACTCGTCGTCGACCACGCCGTTGCAGTCGTTGTCGAGGGTGTCGCACAGCTCCTCGGCCAGCGGGTACGTGACCGCGGAGGTGTCGTCGCAGTCGCCGGCGCAGGTGCGCCAGCCGTCGCCGTCGACGTCGAAGCCCTCGTCCGTCCGGAAGTCGCAGTCGTTGTCGAGGTCGTCGCACAGCTCGGCGGCGCCCGGCGAGAAGAACGGGTCGTTGTCGCGACAGTCGCCCTCGCAGGTGGTCCACCCGTCGCCGTCGACGTCTTCGTCGTTGTCGACCGCGCCGTCGCAGTTGTTGTCGAGGCCGTCGCCGCAGATCTCCGGCAGGTACGGCGCGACGTACGCGTTGGTGTCGTCGCAGTCGCACAGCGGCTGGTCGGGGATGCAGCCGTCCTCGAGCACGACGAGGCAGGCAATCCACCCGTCCCCGTCCCGGTCGAGGCCCTCGTCGATCACGCCGTCGCAGTTGTCGTCGACCTCGTTGCAGGCCTCTTCAGGTGCGGCGGGGTTGATCTCGGGCAGGTCGTCGCGACAGTCGCCCATGCAGGTGGTGAAGCCGTCACGGTCGGCGTCGGCATCCTCGTTGACCAGGCCGTCGCAGTTGTTGTCGAGCTCGTCGGCGCAGTCCTCGGCGATGCCAGGGCGAACGCGAGCGTCGTAGTCGTTGCAGTCGCCCTCACAGGCACGCAGCCCGTCCTGGTCGATGTCGAACTCGGTGAGCGCGACCAGGCCATCGCAGTCGTCGTCGAGGCCGTTGCACTGCTCGACCGCGCCCGGGTGGATGTGCGGGTTCAGGTCGTTGCAGTCGCCCTGCGACACGGTGTAGCCGTCGCGGTCCCGGTCGGTGTCGCGACTGGGGCCGTCGTCGACGGTGCCGTCGCAGTCGTTGTCGATGCCGTCGTCGATGTCGATGGCGCCGGGACCCGGGTTCACCGAGGGGTCGGTGTCATCGCAGTCGCCGGGGAGCACGCCGGCATCGTCGCAGGTCGGTCCCTCGCAGTAGCCGTCGCCATCGGCGTCGTCTCCCGAGGCGGGCTCGTCCGTCTGGCCGTCGCAGTCGTCGTCGGTGCCGTTGTTGGTCTCGGTCGCGCCCGGGTACACGGACGCGTCGGTGTCGTCGCAGTCGAAGGGCGCGAAGGTCAGGCAGCTGCTCGCCGCCGGAAAGCCGTCGCCGTCGGCGTCGGTGAGCAGACCCTCGTCGATCGCGTCGTTGCAGTCGTCGTCGAGGCCGTTGCAGGCCTCGGTGGCGCCGACGAAGATCGTGTCGATCCAGTCGTTGCAGTCGTCCGCGGAGCCTTCGCAGGAGCCGACCTCGGTGAAGCCGTCACCATCGTGGTCCGAGGTGAGGCCGTCGTCGATCAGGCCGTCGCAGTCGTCGTCCTCGCCGTTGCAGTCCTCGACCGCCCACGGGCTCACGCTCGCGTCGCCGTCGTTGCAGTCGCCCGGGTTCTCGCAGCCCCCCTCGCAGAAGCCGTCGCCATCGAGGTCCTGGACGTTGCAGATCGGGTCCGTGCCGTCGCAGTTCGCGTCGATGCCGTCCTCGCAGAGGTCGAGCGCGGACGGGAACACGGTCGGGTCGTTGTCGTCGCAGTCGCCGGACAGGCCGCTCACCGCCGCGCCAGGGCCGCAGGCCTGGATCAGCGCGCCACCCCAGCCGTCGCCGTCGGCGTCTCCGTAGTAGCTCTGGGTCGGCAGGCCCTCGTCGGTCGCGCCGTCGCAGTCGTCGTCGCGGCTGTTGCAGTCCTCGTCGGCGCCGGGGAAGGCCAGCGCGTCACTGTCGACGCAGTCGCCGTCGACCTGCACGAAGCCGGTGCCCGGATCTTCGCAGGCGTAGACCACGGCGTTGCCGAAGCCGTCGCCATCCGCGTCGCGGTACCACGCCGCGCCGAGGCCGATGTTCGGATCGTTGTCGTCGCAGTCGCCGCCCTCGGCCACCGAGCCGTTCGGCGCGGTGCAGTAGGTCCCGAGGGGCACGCCGCCGAAGCCGTCGCCATCGATGTCCGCGAAGGCCGGGTCACCGGACTCCTCGTCGATCGAGTCGTCGCAGTCGTTGTCGACGCCGTCGCACGCCTCGGTGCTGCCAGGGTACACGGTGCCGTCGCTGTCGTCGCAGTCCCACGGGTCGGTGCTGCTCGGCGAGTAGCCGCCCGCCGGGGTCTCGCCGGGGCAGAAGTAGACGGGCAGCTCGACCGCGTAGCCATCGCTGTCCGCGTCGAGCCACCACGGCACGCCGCCGGACTGCTCGTCGGTCACCCCGTCGCAGTCGTTGTCGACGTCGTCACCGCACAGCTCGGTGCCGCCGGGGGTGGTGGTGGGCTCGGTGTCGTCGCAGTCGAGCACGCTCGGCGCGGTGTCGATGGCCGAGGCATGCGGAGGCGTGCAGTCGTCGACGTTGCTGTCGACGTAGGCGCCGTCGCCGTCGAGGTCGACCCACCAGTGGGGCACGATGCCGTTGTCGGCGGTGCCGTCGCAGTCGTCGTCGAAGCCGTTGCACACGTCGACCCGGTTGGGGTGGATGGCGGGGTTGCTGTCGTCGCAGTCCCCGCCGTCGGGCACGACATCGGTGCGGCCGTCGCAGCCGCTGTACGCCACGTCTCCGTAGCCGTCTCCGTCGGCGTCGATGAAGCCGGTCGCGCTCGTCGTGGCGTCCTCGTCGATGTTGCCGTCGCAGTCGCTGTCGACGCCGTCGCAGGTGTCCGTCGCGCCGGGAACCGTGGTGTTGTCGTCGTCGTTGCAGTCGGCCGGGGCCGGCGTGCAGCTGGGGAGGAGCACATCGTTCGGGTACCGGTCGTCGACCGCGCCGTCGGCGTCCCAGTCCCAGTAGCCCACCATGCCGTAGCCCTGGGCGCCGCCCGGAACGGTGTCGTCGCAGTCCCCGCCCTGCAGCGCGGTGGTCTGGGTCACGCAGCTGGAGTACGCGAAGCTCTTGCCCACGCCGTCGCCATCGCCGTCGTCGTACCAGTCGGAGGGCACGGAGTTCTGCTCGCCATCGCAGTCGTTGTCCACGGCGTCGCAGACGTCCGCGTGCCCGGGATAGACCTGCGGCGCGTTGTCATCGCAGTCGAGTCGGTTGGCGACCCATCCGGCCAGCGGCGTGCACGTGAAGTCCGCGGCGCCGACCGCATCGCCAAAGCCGTCCCCGTCGCGGTCATCGTAGTAGGAGATCCCCTGGCCGCCGAAGCCATCCGCCGAGGTGGCCGGATCGCAGTCGTTGTCGGCCGGGTCGCTGCAATCCTCGGGATGCAGCGGCGCGATGTTGGGGTTTGCATCGTTGCAGTCGAGGGCCGCCACCCACCCGTCGCCGTCATTGTCGACGTACAGTGCGGGGTCGGCGAACAGGCCTCCGTACGGACCTGCGTCGGCGTAGCTGTCGTCCCAGTCGATGGCCGGCCAGTCCCACTCGGCGAAGCCTTGCAGGTACATGGGCACTGCGTCGACGACCACCGCCTGGGGCCGCGACACGTAGGAGACGGCGGCGATGCACGGGTCGCCGGTCAGTCCCGAGGCCTCGCCAAGGCGGTTGTAGTTCGCCTCGATCAGGCTCAGGCCCGTCGAGATCGGAGCGCCGCGCTCGTACCAGTTCTGTCGGCCGCCCTCCATGAAGTCGCCGGCCATTGTGTCGAACACGGGCTGAGCGTCGAACACGTTGGCCTCGATGGCCGTGTTGATGTTCTTGCCCTTGAAGATCACCGGGCCGACCGGCGCGGTCACGTAGTTGTGGCGGATCGCGAGCCGACCGGTGCCCTGCATGCGGAACAGCAGGCCGTCGACGTTGGCCTGGTTGTTGAACACACCGACCAGGTTCTCGGCCGCGGCCGACACGTCGATGGCGATGGCGCTGCTCACGCAGTGCGTGTTGCGGATGAACTGCAGCTGCGGGTTGGTGGCCGTCGCCACGATGTCGGCGTTGTCGGTGAACTCGGAGTCGATCACGAGTCGAAGGAATTGCGAGTTCACGGCGACGCCGCTGTCCGCCGAGCCCGAGCCGAACTGGGAGCGCGCGATGATGGTGGCGTCCGAGACGTGGCCACCGCCGTTCGCTGCGTGGTTGTCGACGAAGGTGCTGTCGTAGACGTAGGCCCCGGCCCCCGCTACGGCGCCGCCGTCGGTGGCCTGGTTGCGCTCGAAGTGGCTGCCCTCGACCCACAGGCCACCGCGGCCGGCGGCGATGGCGCCGCCATCCTTGCCAGCGCGTCCGTCGGTGAATTGCGAGTCGATGACGACCGTGCCGCTCGGCGAGTAGATCAGGCCGCCGATGCCCGCGAAGGTCGGACCCGTGAACGTGCTGTTGCGGGCGAACACGGTGGTCTCCGTGCCCACCTGGCCGCCGGCGAGCAAGCCGGTGGTGCTTCCGCCGAACAGGTCGCAGTCCTCGATCTCGAAGTTCGCGGAGCCGGAGAGGATCTGGTGACCGGCATTGGCCTCGAGCTGCAGGCCGACGACGCGGATGATCGCGGTGTCGAAGCGCTCATCCTGGTTGTAGGTCGCGATGTTCGGGCCCGAGCCGTCGCCGAGCCAGCGGACCAGACCGAGGGCCTCGAAGGTCAGCGTCTTGTCGAGCGTGACCAGGCTGTCTTCGTAGTCGCCCGGCATGATCAGGATGCGGTCGCCCGAGGCCGCGGCGTCAGCGGCTTCGGAGAGGGTCGTGTAGGTCTCGTTCGGGCCGACGACGAGGTCGGCGGCGAGGGCCTGCGTGGCGAGGATGAGCGTGATCATGCCGTCACCTCCCGGGTCTCGGTGTCGCCGGGTGGGGTACGTCGCCGGCGCACGAGCGCGAGCGGGAGGAGCAGCAGGCCGAGCGCGCTGGGGGATCCGGTCTGGCAGCCGCAGTACGCCGGGTACACCCCGCCGTTGCAGTCCGCGTCGTCCCAGTCGACGTCGCCGTCGCAGTCGTTGTCGATGGTGTCACCACAGACCTCGGCGACCTCGGGCCCGATGTCCGGGTCGGCGGGGGCGCAGTCGACGAGCACGGTGCACTCCGTGTACGTGTCGCCGTCGATGTCCGGCCACGGGTCGTCGACCACGGTGTTGCAGTCGTTGTCGGCCACGTCGCACAGCTCCTCGGCGAAGGGGTAGGTCTCGGCCATCCCGTCGTCGCAGTCCCCGCGACAGGTGAGCCACCCGTCGAGGTCGTGGTCGAAGGTCTCGTCGACGGCGCGGTCACAGTCGTTGTCCTTGCCGTCGCAGGTCTCCGGCGTACCCGGAGACACGAAGGGATTGCCGTCGTCGCAGTCGCCCTCGCAGGTGCGCCAGCCGTCGTTGTCGATGTCCTCGTCGTTGTCGATCTTGCCGTCGCAGTCGTTGTCGAGGCCGTCGCCGCAGATCTCGGCGAGGCCTGGCGCGACGTTGCGGTTGTTGTCGTCGCAGTCGCACACGACGAGGTCGGGCACGCACCCGCCCTCGAGCTGGGAGACGGTGCATGCGATCACGCCGTCGCGGTCGGCGTCGAGGCCCTCGTCCACGGTGCGGTCGCAGTCGTCGTCGAGCTGGTTGCAGCTCTCCTCGGGGGCGCCGGGGTTCACGTTCGGGTCGAGGTCGACGCAGTCGCCGTTGCACGTGGTGTAGCCGTCGCCGTCGTAGTCGCTGTCCTCGTCCGCTTCGCCCGAGCAGTTGTTGTCGAGACCGTCGGTGCAGTCCTCGGCGAGCCCCGGACGCACGTTGGCGCGGGTGTCGTCGCAGTCGCCCTGGCACGGGGAGAGCAGGTCGCCGTCCTGGTCGATCTCGCTGGCGGGCAGGTAGCCGTCGCAGTTGTCGTCGAAGCCGTTGCACTGCTCGAGGGCACCGGGGTGCACGGCCGGGTCGAGGTCGTTGCAGTCGCCGTCGGCGAGGGTGTAGCCGTCGCCGTCGCGGTCGAGCCCCGTGGTCGCCCCGTCGTCGATGATGCCGTCGCAGTCGTTGTCGATGCCGTCGACGACCTCGATCGCCGCCGGGCCGGGGTTCACCGCGGGATCGCTGTCATCGCAGTCGCCGGGGAGCACGCCGGCCTCGGAGCAGCTCGGCCCCTCGCAGTAGCCGTCCCCGTCGTCGTCGTCGGCAGAGGGGTCCTCGTCCTGGTTGCCGTCGCAGTCCTCGTCGACACCGTTGCCGGCGATCTCGGCGGCACCCGGGTACACGTCGGCGTCGTTGTCGTCGCAGTCGACGGGCACGCCGACCAGCGGGCAGCCGGGAGCGGGGTAGCCGTCGCCGTCCGCGTCGACCCGCACGCCCTCGTCGACCACGCCGTCGCAGTTGTCGTCGAGTCCGTTGCAGGTCTCGGTGGCGCCGGGGAACACGTCGACCAGGAAGTCGTTGCAGTCGTCGGCGCTGCCCTCACAGGAGCCCGCCTCGGTAAAGCCGTCACCATCGGCATCGTCGGTGAGGTTCTCGTCCACGCCGCCGTCGCAGTCGTTGTCGATGCCGTCGCAGATCTCGAGCGCCCACGGGTTGATGGCCGGGTCGCTGTCGTTGCAGTCGCCGGGGCGGCTGCCGTCGGTGCAGTTGCCGCCGCAGAACCCGTCGCCGTCGGAGTCGGTCGGGTTGCACACGAGGTCGGCCCCGCTGCAGTCCTGGTCGATGGTGTCGCCGCAGAACTCGGTGGCGCCGGGGTAGATGGTGGCGACACTGTCGTCGCAGTCACCACCCACCTCGACCACGGCCTGACCGGGCGCGCAGGCGACGACCGGGTCGCCGCCGTAGCCGTCGCCGTCGAGGTCGGCGAAGAACACCGTCGTCGCGAGGTCCTCGTCGGTGGCCAGGTCGCAGTCCTCGTCGCGGCCGTCGCAGGTCTCGGTGCCGAGCGGAGAGACGTCGGCGGCGGTGTCGTCGCAGTCGGTGCTGTTCCGCGTCCACCCGAGACCCGGGTAGCAGGCGATGATCTCGTTGTCGGGATTGCCGTACGTGTCGCCGTCCGCATCGCGGAACCAGCTCGTCGCCAGGCCCACGTTCGGGTCGCCGTCGTGGCAGTCGCCGGGGGTGAGCACCTGTCCGGCCCCGAGCGCGCACACCTGGTGTGCGGCGCCGCCGAGCCCGTCGCCGTCGACATCGTCGTAGGCGGTGAACAGCGTGAGGTTCTCGTCGATGGCCCCGCTGCAGTTGTTGTCGATCCCGTCGCAGACGTCGTCGGCGCGGATGTTGATCTGCGCGTTGTCGTCGTCGCAGTCGAGGTTGTTGTCGGAGGTCCCGGGAATGGGGGCCTCGGTCACGCAGTACCAGACGAGCTCGCTGTCCTCGGCGCCGTCGCCGTCGAGGTCGGCGTCGGTGTACAGCTCGACACGGGCCAGCGGCCCGAAGGGACCGGTGGCGGGGGCGCCCGGGTCGTCGTCGATGATGCCGTCACAGTCGTTGTCGATGCGGTCGCAGTTGTTGTCCGCCGCGCCCGGGTTGATCGAGGCGTCGCGGTCGTCGCAGTCGGGCTCGCTCGAGGGCTGGGTCTCGTACGAGTAGTCGAACGGGCAGCCGAAGTAGGGGCCATCGGTGTAGCCGTCGCCGTCCCCGTCGAACCAGTGATCGAAGGCCACGCCCTCGTCGGTGGTGCCGTCGCAGTCGTTGTCGATGCCGTCACACAGCTCGGGCGCGTTGGGGTAGACGTCGCGCCGCGTGCTGTCACAGTCGCCCTCGATGGCGGCCCAGCCGCTGCCGGGACCCGGGTCACAGGCGGTGAGCGGCGTGGTGCTGTCGGCGTATCCGTCGCCATCGCTGTCGATGTACACGGTCGTGAGGGTGAGTCCCTCGTCGACGATGCCGTCGCAGTCGTCGTCCTGGGCGTTGCATTGCTCGGCTGCACCGCCGTTCACGTTGGGATCGAGCTCGTCGCAGTCCGTCGGCGGACCCATGCCGCCGGGGTTCTCGCAGAGCAGGAGCTCGCCGCCGTTGGCGTCGCCGTAGCCATCGCCGTCGAGATCGGAGGAGAGCAGGGTGCGGGCCGCACCGAAGACCGCGTCGTCGCAGTCGAAGGCGTTGGCCACGTAGCCGGGACCCGGGTCGCCACACTGCTCGAGGGGAGCGGAGCGGTAGTCGCCGAAGCCATCGCCGTCGGTGTCCGGATACCAGTTCTGGGTCGGGACGGGGTCGGTGATGCCGTCGCAGTTGTTGTCGATGCCGTCGCACAGCTCGGGCATCAGGGGGTTCACCGCCGGGTCCCCGTCGTTGCAGTCGCCGCTGACCGTCGTGTAGGTCGGACCCGGCGAGTTACAGGACGCGATGCCGTACTCGACGTCGCCGAAGCCGTCGTCATCGAGGTCCTCGTACCAGACGAGGAAGGCGCCATCGCCAGTGGAGGGATTGCAGTCGTTGTCGATGCCGTCGTTGCAGAGCTCGATGGCGTAGGGATGGACCGAGGCGAGGCTGTCGTCGCAGTCGAGGTGCGCACCCCAGCCATCGCCGTCCGCGTCCGCGACGATCGACGGCGGCGCATAGGGGCCGCCCATCGGCCCGAGGTCCGCGGGGCTCCCGTCGGGGTCGGAGGCCAACGAGTCGTCGCGGCCAACCGCCGGCAGGCCCGTGTTCACGACCACGTCGTCGTAGCGGTAGGTGAACTCGGCGGGGCCGGTCTGGTTGCACTGGGGCACGACCCAGCTCGTCGCGCCGGAGGTGGTGTAGTCGAAGGTGCTGCCGAACGTGGACCACGGCAGGAATGGGAACAGGCCGGCGAGGAACTGCGCGGTGCCGGTGCCCGAGCGGGTCAGGCTGCCACTACCGACCGCGTTGAGCACGGTGATGTCGAGGTCGGTGACCAGGCGCAGATCCGCGATGTACGGATGCGACAGCCCGGTCCCGTTGTAGGCGAAGAAGAAGCCGCCCTCGATCATCGTGTTGCGGACGTTGCCGCCGTTGAACTCGGCGTAGGCGGTGCAGAAGCGGCTGCGCACGACCTCGACGTTGCTTGCCCGAGAGACCATGCCCACGCTGTTCGCGGCGCTCTCGGTGAGCGTCATGTACGCGTCCGAGTACCAGCCGATGCCGTCGAGGGTGCTCCGGGCGACGTCGGAGCCGGCGCCGACCAGCAGCACATCGATCTCGGCCTGGCTCGACGGCTGATCCCCGAGGGCCGGCACGCGCGTCAGGGTGCTGTCGCGGAGGAACAGCCCGCCGTTGTCACTGGCGATGAGCGCGCCGCCAGCCGAGAAGCTTCCCCACCCGCCGACTGCGGCCACGGCGCAGCCCGAGACGTTCGAGTGGGAGAGGAACATCGGCGCGGCGTCGCTGTACAGACAGCCGCCCTTGGTCTGGGCCTCACCGCCGCTGATGGTGGTGTTGTCGAAGACGTTGGTGGAGCCGGGGGCGCCGAAGGCCACACCGCCGCGGTCCGCGCGGGCGCCAGAGCCGTTGAGCTGGGAGTCGCGGACGATGAGCTGCCCGCTGTTGTGGATCAGGCCGCCGTCCCGGTAGGCGCCGAACTGGAGCTCGAGCGAGGCCACGTTCATGGCCGTGAGCTCGGCGAGGGCGGTGGCCTCGACCTCGAGGGCCCGCTGGCTGCCCTCGCTGTACAGGTAGAAGCCCTCGAGCTTCACCCGAGCGCCGGCGGCGATGCGGATGGCGGGACCGCTCGTGTCCGGCGAGACCCACGTGTTTCCGCCACGCTCGACGGGCAGCAGCGTGATGTCCTTGTCGATGACCACGGACTCGGCGAAGCCCTGGGTCTCGAGGAGCAGGCGGTCACCCGGTGACGCGGCCGAGATGGCCTCGCCGAGGGTCGCGTAGTCGCCGAGGAAGTCGCCCACGCGAATGTCCGCGGCATGCGCGGACGAGGTGAGCGCGAGCAGGCTGAGCAGGCGCATCACAGCAGTCCCAGGTCGTAGGCGACGGTGAGGCCGAACATCGGCTCGGCGCCGAGGCGGTGCGCGGAGCGGACGCCGGCGCGGGCGGTGAGCGACACCGGGGCGCGGCGGAAGGGCGTGAACCGGGCCAGGGCGTAGCCGCGGTAGCGGCCGGGGAGGGCTGCGCCGCCGCCCACGCCGAGGGCGAGGTCGCCGAGGTTCGCACCGGCGTTGAGGCCGACGCCCCACGCGAGCTTGGTCGCTTCGGGGGAGGGGGTTCCTTCCACCAGGTAGTGGCCGTCGAGCAGTGCGCCGACCTCGCCCTCGGCCTCGAAGAACACGGGGCCGACGCCGAAGTCCAGGCCCAACGACGCCGGAGTGGTCGCCTTGAACGCCGGCTCGTCGAAGGTGGTGCCGTCGACGGTCGCCGTCTGGGACTTGCCGAACGCGAAGCCCGTGCCGATGCCGAGGCGCACCGTGAAGCTCGTATCCACGGGGTTTCGCACCCGCTCAGGCTCCGGCGGGGTCGCCGGAAGGTCGTGGTTCACGACGACCGGCATGTCCGCGGTGACGAGCACGACGTGCCCCCCGAACACCGCCCCGTCCGCGTCCGTGAACTGCACCAGGTGCAGCCCCTCCATCACGGCGACGGGCGTCGGTGTGGACGCACCGAGGTCGACACGAACCTGCCACGGGTCGGCAAGGGCGGGGGAGACCTCGATCGAGCCGGTCTGGCTCGGCGTCTCGGCCCGGGCCTCGTCGACCACACTGGACAGGGCCGACTCGAAGCCCGCGAGTCCGGCCTCCGGGTCGAGGGCCAGCGCGGCGCGATACGACTGCTTCGCGGCCGGGGCGTCGCCCATGAACTGGGCCACCGCGCCGTCGAGGAAGTGGAAGCGGGCCACCTCGCTCGCGTCGGGCAGGCGTCCGCAGGCCAGCGCGGCCTCGGCGTTGTCGAGGTACGCCTCGGCGGCCGGCAGGTCGAGGACCTGGAGCGCCGTCTCGGCAGCATCGAGCTCGGCGGGCAGCGAAGGACAAGCGGCCTGAGCCGCGACGACGAGGGTCCACAGGGCGATCACGTGGGCTCCGAAGCAGGGGGGCGCAGGAATAGCGCAGTTTGAGGGGCTCTGCGCGGGCGAATGCGCCATTTTCGCGCACCTCACGGGATGGCTGCGGAATCAGCCGATCGGCGGCGGACCGCCGACGCGCCTCCACCGCGACGCGAATCGAGGATCGTGGCGCATCTGCGGCTTTTCAGGGGGCGTACCACTCCACCGCGTCGCTCCCCGGCGGCAGCCACTCGGCCGAGCGAGACTCCCCGCGAGCCACGTCGATCCACGCGAGGGTCATGGTCTGGATCAGCCCGTACGCCAGATCCGTGTCGATTGCGCCGTCGCCGCAGCCGTCGAATCCGCTGGTGCACAGGTTGGTGAACGTGTAGTGCCCCGCGTCGACGATGCCGGCGAGCGCGCGCTCTTCGGTGGTGAGCCCCGCGTAGATCGGCTCCAGCTGGTCCTGCCACGTGGTGAGGCCGTCCTCGATCCCGCCGATGGCGAGGGTCGGCACCTCGATGCCCGACTCCACCAGTGCGATGGCGCCCGCGGGCGCGAGCGGCACGGCGGCCCATGCGCGGGAGTCCGAGAGGTCGCCGCTCGCGTCGTCCGGATGCGACTCGGCCCAGGCGGTCTCCGCGCCGCACAGCAGGTCGCTGTCCGCGGCGCAGTGACTGGCGAGCGCGTCGAGGTCCAGCGGCGCTCCGGCGACGGCGAGGGTCGTGTAGCCGCCGAAGGAGTGTCCGGTCATTGCGAAGCCTGCGTCGGGGTCGATGCATCCGAACAGCGGGCTCGCTGGATCCGCGGCCTGCGCGGCGAGCCAGTCGAAGCTGTCCGTCACGTCCCGCGGCCGCCGCAGGGCGAGCTCACCGCGAGGCAGGTCGTTGCCGTACAGGGTGTTGCCGTCGTGGTCGGGGGCGACCACCACGTAGCCGTGCCGGGCGAGGTGCTCGGTGAGGAAGAAGGACTGGAAGCGGATGCCGCCGTTGCCGTGCGAGAACACGACCGCGGGCCGAGGCACGTCGCAGGCGGGCACGCCGTCTTCCACGGCGCCGCCGAGCATGAGCCCGTCGTACTCGACGAAGTCGGTGTCGCCCTCGCTGGCGGGGAACCAGACCTGCACCGTCAGCGCGAGGTCCTCGCTGCCAACGAAGCTGTCGTCGAGGGTGCCGGCGAGGAACGTGCCCTCGCTGTCCGGTGGCGACCAGACGTCGATTGGCTCGGGGTCCTCGGCGGGGTGGCAGGCGAGGAGGAACAGCGGAAGGAGCACGCGGATCATGGCCTCAGCATACAGCGCTCCTCGGCGACGTTGGTCCATTCTCGACGCCGTTCGCGGCCTCCCCGAACGGCGCGTTCGCCTCGGAAGGGCGTGACCTGCCGTCGTCTGCGCACCGCCCGCCGCGAGCGCCATCGACGCCGAGCGCTCGACCCTCCTCACCGAGAATCGCTGTAGCAGCGGACGTTGGCTGTGTAACGTTGGCCATTGCAGAGAGACCACGCCCGCATGAACCTCGTCCTCGCCCTCGTCGCCGCCCTCGCGTCGCTCGCCTCCTGGGTCACCTACATGGGCAGCGTGCCCTCGGGACGCGTGCCGCCGCGACCGATCGGACACCTGAGCGTGCAGACCGCCGCCCTCGTCGCTTCGGCGGTCGCGATGGCCCGGGCCGGAGCCGACGCCTCCGTGCTCGTGCCCGCGCTCGTCGCCTCGGTGATGGGGGCACTGTTCCTGTTCCTGCTCTCGCAGCGCAAGACCCCGATCGGCGACCTGCGCATCGCGGTCGGCGAGCCGATGCTCGCGTTCACGGCTCTCGATCGGCATGGGCAGCCGTTCACCGCGGAGGACCTCGTGGGCAGGCGCACCCTGTTCAAGTTCTTCCGCGGCCACTGGTGACCTTACTGTAGCGCCGAGTTGCGGCGCTTCGCGCAGATGCAGGACGAGCTCGACGCCCATGGGGTGCGCATCGTCGCGTTGTCCAAGGACAGCGTGGCGGACGTGAACTTCCACCACGACCGGGACGGCGCGTCGCTGGGGCAGGTCACGCTGCTTGCCGACCCGGAGCTCGCGGTGATTCGCACGTACGGCGTCGAGCATCACAAGGCCATCGAGTTCTCCACCGGGCGCTTCCAGCTGCTTGGCGTGCCGCTCGCCCTGGTGCCGTCGGTGAAGACCATGGCGATTCCGACCACCGTGCTCGTCGACGAGCAGGGCATCGTGCGGTGGATCGACCAGTCCGAGGACTATCGCCTGCGCAGCGACAACGACCTCGTGCTCGGCGCCGTGCGGGACGTGTTTCCGCCCGGCTAGCGCAAGCCCTTGACCACGTCCTCGCAGCTCTTCGCCTGGCGCGCCCGCTCCATGACGAACACGCTGTTCTCCTCGTCGACGCGGATCACCGGGTTCTTCACGTAGCGGGGATTGCTCGCCCCGAGCACGCGCGTCTTGAGCGCGAGCACCTGCACGGAGCCCTCGAAGCGGTCGGGGTCGATGGCGGAGCCGTGCAACGCGATGTGGTTGCGCTGCGCGACGTACACCTCGCCCCACGGGAACAGCGGGGGCTTCACCCGGGCGGTGGCGCCGGCGATGCCGTCGCGGTCCCAGTCGGTGACGCAGGGGTCGTCGATGTCGTCCGGCAGCGGCCCGCACGTGGGGTCGTACCCGGTGGTGAACGCGCCGGTGTCGGCCTCGTACACCGCGAGCTCGTGGGAGACGTCGATGCGCACGGGGTAGTGCCGAGGCCCGATGCGCGCGAGGAAGGGCTCGGGCAGCTCGGACTTCACCAGCCCCCCGCTCGTCGTCGACGAGCACAGCAGGTGCTGCTGCACCCACTCGTCGCCGTCGCGCTGCAGCTGCACGAGGACCACGTTCGTGGTGTTGGTCTTCAAGAAGCCCACCACCGGCAGGTCGGCCCGGGTCGTGATCCGGTACTCGAGCACCCACGTGCCCGAGGGATCCCAGGGCTCCGCCGCCACAGCGGAAGCGGTGAGTAGCCAGACGAGCGAGAGCACGGCACCTCGGCGGAGTTCTCGACAATCGTAGCGCATTCGCGGCGTGGGGATGTGGCGGTTCGATGCCACTGGGGCGAGCCGTGGGTGTGTCGGGCGCACGAACGGTGGGCGTTTTGTCTATAAACGCATGACGGCTATCGGTCGGGTCGCTATAGTGAGCGGGCATTGGGGTGTGTCATGTGGCTTTTCGTGCTTGCTCAGCTGGCCTTCTCGGGCTGTGATCTCGGGTCCGGAAGTCCGCCCCCTCACTGGGCATCGGACATCCAACCCATGCCGACACCGCACCTCGTGCCCACTGCGTGGACCGAGCTCGAGAGCACGCCCGATGCCGACGGGCGCACGGTTCGGGTGAGCGCCACCGTGACCAACGTCGGGCCGGCGACCTACGACTTCGCGAGCTTCGTGCCCTGGCAGCTGCCTGCGGGCGTGGTCCAGACCGACGCCGCCAGCGGGTTGAGCTTTGGCGGGCCGATCGCTCCCGGCGAGACTTCCGCCGGCGACTGGATCGAGCTGTACGTGCCCACCGCGTCCGAGTCTGCGTACCAGACCGCGCTGGCCACGGGCTTCGACGGCATCGTGCGTGCGCCCGAGGTCACCGTCACCTCGACGCCCGAGAAGCTCATCGACGACGCGACGCTGGACGTGGTGCTCTTCCGGGACACGGACGGCTCGCTGGTCTTCGAGTCGACCACCGCTTTCCTCGACGGGCTGGTGGCGGGGGACCTGATCTCGGCGACGCCGGGCGGGGATCCGACGCGGGTGGTCGCCGCCGACTGCGCCTGGTTCCCGATGCGAGTCGAGAGCGTCACCCCGGACGTCAACGGCCGCGTGCGGGTGACGCCGGCCGAGTCGACGCTGGTGTTCTCCTCCGGCGACGCGGGGCTGGCGCTCGATGCGGATGGGCGGCGGTTGTTCTTCCGCCAGACCTACGCGCCGCCTCCAGAACAGGACGGACGCCGCGATGTGGCCCTGCTCACCGACACCATCGACGCCGGGTACATGTGGGACAACCCCGACTTCGAGGGCGCGGGACCTCTGCTTCGCCTTCACGTGGCCGACCTGCAGCCCGTCCCCGGCGTGACCCTCACCGGGGACCTGCTGATCGAGAAGCTCGCGGCGCCGGTCGCGCTTCGTCTGCGCGAGGGGGACGTCGAGCTCGACGCCGAGATCACGCTCACGGCGCGCTTCGTCGGCTCGGTGACCGCCGAGGAGGGCGCGGACTTCTCCCACGAACGGGCCCTGGGAACCATCGCGTTCGAGCTCGCCAGCGTGCCCGTGGGGGTGACCAACCTCAGCGCGTCGGTGGAGTTCGAGCTGCTGCTCGACGCGGACGTGCAGATCGAAGCCGGGGTGACCACCGGCGTCGACATCCGCACCCACCAGGCGGCGGTGCTGCACCTCGACAGCGGTGGCGGCAGCTCCTCACGGAGCTTCCGCGAGGTCGAGGTCCTCCACGCGACGCCTCCCCGAATGACCGAGGACAGCCACGCCTACGCGTCGATCGGCGTGGGCGGCGACCTCCGACTGTTCGTCTCCGACTCGTATCGCCTGGCGTCCGTGGCCTACACGGTCGGCGGCAGCGGACGCGGCGAGATCCTCGTCGACCCCGACGCCGCGGACCCGGTGCAGACCGGCACGGCCGTCGAGGCGCACACGGCGTTCACGGGCTCGCTGCTGCTCGTGCCCATTCCGATCGCCGACACCTCGTGGACGGACTCCCGCCTCGCCCCGAAGGGCGTGCCCCTCGAGGAGCCGCCGGGCGGCGGCACGCCGGGCCGCGGCCGCGACCAGCACTGGGCGACCGTGTTCGATGGCTGGGGCACGGGTCGGGGCTTCGCGACGGACCTCGCGGGGGACCACCTCGTCACCGAGCGCGACGGCGCGAGCATCACCACGCACCTGGCGAGCTTCGGCCGCGATGGCCAGCCCGGCTGGGCCATCCAGCTGCCCGACTTCGGCGGAGATGCGGACGCGCTCCCGGATGGCGGCGCCGTGCACTTCGCGAGCGACATCATCCGCGTCGACGACCAGGGGGCCGTGCAGTGGGCGTGGCGGCGACCCGACCGCTCCACCCTGTTCTCCCCGAACACGGCGGTGTACACCCACCCGGACGGCACCGACGACATCTGGACCGCGCACCGCTACAACGTGGGCTCCAAGGAGCGCATTGCACGTCATGACCCGGTGACCGGCGAGCCCGTGTTCTACGAGGAGATCACCGCGGACGGCGGGCTGACGATGTGGAGGCTGCTGGCCGACGCGCACGGTGCGGTGCTCTGTGGCACGACGAATCAGCTCTCCGCCGATGACACCGGCTACAAGAACTACGGCGCCGTGATGCGCTTCGACCGGGACGGCAACCTGCTGTGGTCCCGCAAGACCAGTGGCAACGCTCGGGGCTGCGCGGCGCACGAAGACGGCAGCGTGCTGCTCTACGGCAGCACCAACCCCGAGTACTACATGCCGCGGCAGGAGCTGTTCGCCGCGGAGTTCGACCTCGACGGCAACCTCGTCTGGCACAACACGTACCAGCTGCTCGACGACGGGGTGCCGTTCCTCGACCTCACCGACCGCTGGTCCGGCAACCACAACATCGATGGCATCGACGTGGGTGCGCCGGCTCGCGACGGGTGGATGGTCGGCGGCACGACCGGCTACCTCACCGGAGCGGCGGTGTTCACGATGCTCGTCGACCGCGACGGCAACCCCATCTCCGCGCGGGTGCTGGACGGCGTCGGCGTGACCAGCATCCAGGGGCTTCATCAGCGCGGCGACGGCTACCTGCTTGCGCTCTCCACCCCCACGCCGAACGAGATGGTGCAGAGCACGGAAGATGTGCAGATCGTCGC
The DNA here is from genome assembly GCA_006226595.1 of Deltaproteobacteria bacterium. GTDB lineage: Bacteria > Myxococcota_A > UBA796 > UBA796 > M1803. The sequence continues at coordinate 37,578 of SBGP01000021.1, read as the reverse complement.
GATGATGCGCCATGACGGCCACATCGCCTTTGCCCCCGAGGTTGGCCTCGAGACGGCGGGCGTGGACGTGATTGCCGACCACTGGAACGGCGAGGCGGGGGTGTGGGGGACCTTCACCCTGCGCAACGACGTGCTGAACGTGAGCGTGGCCGACGCGGGACCGTGGACCGAGCTCACCAACGTCCGTGCGACCGTCGAGAGCTTCCCGCCGAGCGCCGATGGCACCTGGTCCACGCCGTGTGGCGCGCCGTGCATTCCGGGCGGCGACACGGGCGACACCGCCGACACCGGTGACTCGGGCGACCCCGGCCCGGGCGACACGGGCACCGCCGACAGCGGGGACACGGGCCCTGCCGACAGCGGTCCGACGGACACCGACAGTGGCGACTCGGACACCGGCGGTACCGGCACGGGCGGGGACGATGCCCCCGGCGGCGACGATGACGGCGGGTGCAAGGACGGCTGCGCGCAGGGCTCACCCGCGCCGCTGTGGCTCGGTCTGCCGCTGCTGGGACTGATCCGCCGCCGGGCCTAGCAGCCTGCTAGTCGCGGCGGTCGTCGCTTCCCGTCGGTCCGATGCCGTGGAAGTGGTTGGGCCACGGGAAGTTCAGGAAGGACAGGGTGATGCTCGGGTCGAGCGCCTGCACCTGGTGGAACCACGCGACGGGGATGAACAGGGCCTCGCCGGGCCCGAGCTCGACCTCGAGCACGTCGTCGCCGAAGGCCTGGTCCATGGGTACGTCGAGGTAGTACCCGTCGAGGAGAGCGTGCTGGTGGGCGCGCACGCGCGGGGCGAGCCGGATGCGCTTTCGGCCCTGGACCTGCACGAGCAGTACGTTGTGCGGGTCGAAGTGCGCCGGGGTCATCGTGCCCGCGGGTCCGACCCACAGGGACACCCCGCGCGGTGGGGTGAGGGGCGCGAGCAATGGCGGCATATCGACGAGATCGTCCCACGCTGCCCGGAACTCGGGCTGGGCGAGCAGCCCACAGCGGCTCACGATGTACGCCGCGTTGCCGGGCTCTTCGACACAGCGGCGCGCGAACTCCGCGAAGGGCATGCCGACGAGCACCTTCTCGGTCTCCGAGGCGCACGCCGCCTCCTCGCGGCGGATGTTCACCGGGACCACGGCCTCGCCGAAGCGCTCGGCGAGGGTCGCGAAGCTCCAGTCGCGAACGGCCGGGATGTCGCGTGCGACGTGGGTGAGCTTGGCGGGTCGCGACGGGATCCAGTGCCGCTCGCGCAGGGTGTCCGGGTCCAGGGTCTCGTACACCGCGATGTCCCGGGTGTGCAGGCGCTCGTGCAGCGACTGCAGCCGCAACGCGAGGCGGGCTTCGGACAGGCGGGCCCGAAGGCGAGTCATGCCCTCGCTGTGCTCGATCGCGGCGACCTGGTCGCGGGCCTGCTCCGCGGAGAGGCCCTGCTGGACGAGCACGTCGGCGAGGTCGTCGCGCTTGGCCGTGAACAGCAGGTGCTCGATGAGCCACAGCTCCCAGTCGATGGACAGGCGCTCCTCGCTCACCGCTTCCTCCGCAGCAACCCACCACCGGGACCGTAGAGCTCCTTGTCGCCGCAGTCGCCGTGGCAGCAGGGGCCGCAGGTCGGTGCCTGGTGTCGTTCGTCGTCGATCCACGTCGGCTCGATGCGCTGCTCGGGCGCGGCGAGCTCGAGGCGTGCCCCATCGCGCTCGATGCCGAGCACCGCGCCGTAGCGAAGGGCGTCCGCGTTCTCGCGGGTCGGCGCGGCGCCGTCGATGGCGACGATGCGGTCTCCGGGCAGGAAGCCCACGTCCGGGTCGACGATCACGAAGTGTCCGAGTGGGGTGACGCCGATGGTGCCCACAGGCGTGGCCCACTGGGGCTGGACCTCGCGTTGGGCGCGGTCGAGCGCGACGGGATCGAGGCGAAACTGGAACCTGCCGACGAACTGCCCGTCTTCGTCCTTGCGGATCGTGCGATCCAGCTCTTCCACGGGGATGAAGTCAGGCCGCTTCGCCAGCAGCTCGTCGAGGGGATGGCGCAGCGCGACGTGCGTGCGGGTGGGATCGTCGACGTGCGGCAGCCGGTCGATCAGCGCCCGCAGCGCCGCGAGCCGGGCCTTGGTGGGCAGCTCGGCCTTGGAGGGCGCGCGCACCTCGATCTCGAGGGACTCGGCGGCCTGCTCGGTGTCGGTGGGCTCGGTGGGCTCGGCGTGCGCGGGCACGGCGGCGAGCACGGTCGCGAGCACGAGGGCCGGGCCACGAGGCAGGTCGAACAGGGGAGGGGGAGCCATGAGGGCCTCGGGGTCTAGTCGGCCTGACGTCGCGCCTTGCGCTCGGCGCGGGCGGCGTCGCGGCGGGCGCGCTTCTCGGCCTTGGGGTCGAGCGGCTCGGGCGGGGGAGGGACCAGCTCGTCGCAGTCGGACGAGCCGTGGCAGCACGGACCGCAGGTGGGCGCGACCTCGAGAGGCTCGCCGATCCACAGCTCGATCCGGTCGGCCCCGCGTTGGACCGACACCGGGCCCTGGACGAACACGCCGGCGAGGCTGTCGAGCGAGGCGACGGGGGCGCCGTTCACCGCGAGGATGACGTCGCCGCGCACGAACGGGGTCTGGGCGACGACCACGACGGGCGCGGTGCTCGCCCACTGCAGCGTGCCGATGTTCGGCACCGCGACCTGCTCGATGACCGGCATGAGGTCGTCGCAGTCCGACGCGCCGTGGCAGCACGGTCCACAGGTCGGAGCGTCGGGCAGTGGTGCGGCGGGCGCGACCTCGACGGGCGCGGTCTCCTGGGCCTGCGCCGGGCGATGGGCCACGACGGCGGTGAGCAGCAGGGTGGCGCGCACGAGTGCGGGACCAGAAGGAAGCGGGGGCGGTGCCATGAGACCTCTCCCACCCGGAACGGGTGGGGTCTCCCGACCTTACACAAGCAGTCGCGCGATCTGTGCGTCGACCTGCTCGAGGCTGCCGCCGGTGTCCACGGTGTAGGCCCGGGCGGGCTTCTCCCATCGCTGGGCGGCGAGCGCATGAATCGCGAAGTCCGCGTCCGAGGCGTCTCCGTGTCGCGCGGCCATGCGTCGGGCGCACACCGCCTCGTCCAGCGTGCACACCACGAGGTCGAAGGGCACTCCGAGCTCGGTCGCCAGCGCGGTCAGCGGGGCGCGCCGGGCCTCGGTGGACCAGGTCGCGTCGACGACCACGGGACGGCCGTCGGTGAGGGCTCGTCGCGCGAGTCGCAGGACCTCCGCGTAGGTGCGCTCGGTGTGTTCAGGCGTGTACAAGCCCTGATCGGGGGCGTCCGCGGCGTCGTCGAGCGGGTCGAGCCCCGCGAGCTGCTTGCGTACCACGTCGCTGCGTACGTGCTCGGCGGTGAGGTGCGTGGCGATCATCCGGGAGACGGTGGTCTTTCCCGTGCCGGGCAGCCCGCCGACCGCCACCAGGCGGGGGCCGGGAGACTCGAGCACTGCGAGGGCGAGGAGCACGTGCCGCAAGACGCGTCGGGTCGCGGCTTCCCGCGCTTCGGGCGGCATCTCCGCCTCGCGGGCGACGATGGCCGCCACCTTGGCTCGTACCGCCGAGCGGTAGGCGACGTAGAAGGGAAACAGCCGGGCACCGTCCAGGTCGCCGCTGGCCTCGGTCCACGCGTGCTCGAGCCGCCGCGCGCCGCGCCAGTCGCCGTAGGCGCGCAGGTCCATCGACAGAAACCCGATGTCGGCGACCGGATCCGCGAAGCGAAACGCGTCGTTGAACTCGATGCCGTCGATGATCGTGAGCCCGGCGTCGAGGTCGTAGACATGCTCGAGGCGGAGGTCCCCGTGGATGGCCACACAGCGGGTCGCTCGCTCCGAGATGCGCCGTGCGTGCGCGTCGAGGGCCGCCTCGGTGGCCCGGTCGAGTCGGGCGACGAGGGCCGGGAACAGCGCTTCGGTCTCGAGGGCGCGCACGTTGTCTCGTGCGTTCTTGGCGACCTCCGCGAGCGACGCGAAGTGTGTGGGCCCGGACTCGGCACGGGCGTGGAAGTCCGCCACCGCCCGCCCCGTGGCCTCGAGCAGCGCGTCGGTGAGCCGATCCTCGCGCAGGCGGTCGCGGAGGGTGCAGTCGCTCGGCAGGCGTCGCATGTGTACGGCCCAGTCGACGATCTCGCCGTCTCCATCGAGTCGAAGTCCGTCATCGTCCTCGGTGACGGGCACCACACCCAGGTAGACCGACGGCGCCAGGCGCTGGTTCAGGCGCACCTCCTGCTCGCAGAAGTGCTTGCGGCGGGAGACGGTCGAGTAGTCCAGGAAGCCCAGGTCGAGCGGCTTCTTCACCTTGTACACGTCGGTGGGGGTGAGGAACACGCACGAGGCGTGGGTCTGCACGACCTCGACCGTCTTCGGACGGTCGGGCAGGGCCGTGGGTCGCGCGAGCTCGCGAAGGAGGCGGTTCGGGTCCATGCGCTTCCCTACCCGGAGCCGCGGTCGAGGACGAGCGCGGGTCGCAGTTTGGTGGCGGCCGGTTCGGGGCTCGCACCTGCGAACCCGACGGGGAAGCTCATCGCGTAGCTCGTGTTCATCGGGCTTGTCGCGTCGCGGTGCGAAGGGGGGCGTCCGGCTACCCGGGTCTTGGGGGACACCCCCCGACCTCGCGGTCTCCGCGCCGGCGCAGCCTGACTGCGTCGGCGCTTGTCGTGTTGTGGGGTTGGGGCCCGGCGAACGGCTATGTTCTCGTCCCGCGCGGCGCGCACGCCGCCCCCACCCTGGAAGATTCCCATGAACACGCTTCCCGCCGTCATCCTCGAGCCCGGTGGGGCTCCGGACAGCGCCATCCTCTGGCTGCACGGCCTGGGTGCCAGCGGGCACGACTTCGTGCCCGTTGCGCCGCACCTCGACCTTCCGCGCACCCGCTTCGTGTTCCCGCATGCGCCGGAGCGGCCGGTCACGATCAACAACGGGTACGTGATGCCAGCCTGGTATGACATCACCCGTATGGACGCGGGGCCGGGGCGGGAGCCCGAGGCCGACGTGCGCGACGCGCACGCGATGGTCGAGGCCTGCCTCGAGCGCCTGTACGCCGACGGTATTCCCTCCGAGCGCGTCGTGCTCGCCGGCTTCTCGCAGGGTGGGGCGATGGCCCTTCACACCGGGCACCGCCACGACAGGCCGCTCGCGGGGATCATGGTCCTCTCCGCGTATCTGCTGCTCGAGGAGACCCTTGCGGCGGAAGGCAGCGCCGCGAATGCGAACACGCCGATGCTGTTCTGCCACGGGCGCATGGACGACGTCGTCGCGGTGGCCCGCGGCAAGGCGGCCTACCAGCGCTTCGCTACCGAGGGGCGCGAGGTCGAGTGGGCCGACTACCCGATGGGCCACCAGGTGGTGATGGAGGAGATCGAGCGCATCGGCCGCTGGCTGCGAGCACGTCTGCCCTGAGCGACCCCGGCTTGGGCCGAGCCAGCAGGTCCTGCGCGGATTCGAGGCGCGGGTTCCCCCGCGAGGCGGCTATACCGTCGCCACCCAGGGGGAAGTGATGCCCGTGTTCGCGCAGATGGTGAGCTTCGACACGTGGGCCTTCGAGGCCGCGATCCAGAACCTGTTCGACGTCGTGATCGAGAACCCGCTGTACCTCGTGGGTGCAGGCGTGGTCGCCGTGTTCGTCTCGCGCCTGGTGTTCACGAACCGACAGATCTGAGGCGCTACTGCCCGGACATCAGGCTGAGCCCGCCGCGAGCGAGGAACAGCACGCCCATGCCGTCGAAGACGAGGTCGAGCGGGCCGGGGTCGCCGAGGAAGACCGAGCCGCCGGTGAAGAAGCCGAGGGTGAGGATGACCGCACCCGTGATCAGGTTGCCCATGTTCAATCTCCAATCGCCGCGTCACATGCGGCTCCTGGAGGCTAGCGCGGTGCGAGGGGCTCGGCCACGTCGCGAGGACCGGGGGCGGCACTCGGCGGCGGGGGAATCGGCGGCCCGAAGTAGCAGGGTCCCGGGTTGTAGAAGCACCGCCCGGCCTCGTGGACCGCGACCACCATTGGCTCGCGGCCGGGTGGGACCTCGAGGACCCGGTCACAGCTCCGCTTGAGGGCGCGCCGGCACGCGAGCTCCTCGGCCTCGTTCACGGAGGGCACGGCGTTCGCGGTCACCTCGGTGCTCCGCTTGTCCTCGCCGACCAGGCAGTAGGTGCCGGGGGCCAGGGAGAGCGTGGCGTGGCCGGAGGCGTCGGTCCTCACCTCGTGAATGGGCGCGGCATCGGTGTTCTCGGCTCCGGCCCGAAGCAGCCACAGGTGGCCGGGTACTGGCGTCGGCGTGCGCGCGGCGCGCTCCTGTTCCGGGCTTGGTGCGGCGCCGCCGCAATAGGGATGGCTGGCCGTGAGCTCGATGCGGACCTCGCGGGGCGAGGGATCCGCAAGCGCGATCAGGGTGAGCAGGATGAGCATCGGGCCTCCGTGTGCGACGGGAACGGCGACACGCTGCCGCGCTTACAGAGCGTCGACCCCGTTGAGGGTGTCGACCACCGCGAGCACGTCGCCGATGTCGTAGAAGTCCACCGCAATCCAGTTCACCGCCTGTCCGGCCTCGGCTTCGCACTGCCGCGCGCGGTCGAGCAGCAGGGGGTTGTGGTTCACCTGCTCGGCCAGGTCGGGTGAGGCGAGGGGGGCCGTGAGGAAGTGGTTCATGAGGAACAGCGCATGGTCGCTGCTGCCGCGAAGCCTTCCGCAGTCGAAGTCCGCGGCGGTCTCGGCGCTGTAGTCCGTGTCCCACACGTAGTCGGCGTAGCCATCCATGTACCAGGCGGGATCGGTGCCGCCGCCCTGGTGGAACACGATCAGGCGCGTGTCCGCCTCGACGAGCTCACCGAGGGTGGGCCACGCCAGCTGGGGATCATGGGCGTAGGTGTAGCGAAGCAGGTCCGCGGCCTCGAAGGCGGCGGCCGTGTCCTCGGCGGAGATGCCGTTCTCGATCATGAACACGACCACCTCGCGCGGGTGGGCGTCGAGGAAGTCGGTGAACTGACGCAGCCCATCGACCAGCGGCGTGCTGCCGATGCTGCAGAAGCCGTGGCACAGCGCGGGGGTGCCGTCGTCGTCGTAGTGCGTGTCGATCATGAACCCGCGCACGCCGTCCTCGAGCTGTCGCGGCATCGCGTACGTCTGGTTCGGGGCGAGCCAGTCGTCTTCGGCCGACGACATCGCGTTGTGGGTCATCGCGACGGCCACCTCGTCGAAGGGCAGCTGGCACAGCACATCGTGGCCGTTGCAGCCGGTGGCCGGCTCGGTGGCCGAATCCTCGGCGGCGGGGCCGCTGCAGGCGGCGAGGAGCGGAAGCAGGAATGTTCGCATGCGGCATTGTAGCGGGACGGTGAAGCGCTTCGCGTCAACGCCACGTACGGGGCTCACATCCGGCCGACGCGTACCCTTGGAGTGCCCAGGCGCAGCGTGCCGACGAGCGGGCGGCGCTCGATGACGCTCATCGGGTCGGCGATGCCGAGGCCTTCCATCTCGCGGCGGGCACGCATGATCTGCATGTTCAGCGAGCCGCGGGCGATGCGCAGCATGCGCTCGAGCTCGTCGACGTGAAGCCACCCGCGCTCCGCCTCGGGCATCTCGGCGTCGTCGACGTGGCGCCGTGCGAGGGTGAGCAGCAGGTAGTGGTGCGCGCGGGGCTCGAGCTCCACGGTGCCGGTGGGAAGGCCGGCGACGACCTGCACGTGCTCCTCGTCCGAGCTCACGGAGAAGTCGAGGGGCAGGAAGCGCATCTCGATGGCACCGGCCTCGCGCGCCCAGGTCTCAGCCTCGTCGAGGGGCAGGGCGAGCTCCCAGTAGGTTCCTTCGACTTCGACTTCGTCGCCGCTCTCGACCGCGCGAACGCCTGCCGGGCCCTCGGCCTGCCAGGTGCCCATGCTGTCGCGGAACACCACCACCACGGGCGCGTCCTCCGACGGCAAGCACAGCATGCCGCCCTCGGCGATCCGCTGGTCGCCGCCCTCGTCGGTGGCGACCGCACGCGGGGGACCGGCGTCGAGCAGCTCGTGGCTGGCCTCCGGAGAGCCGAAGCCCAGGCGTGCCCCGGAATCGAGCACCCTGGTGTCGCCGCTGGCGAGCTGGGTGCCGTCGACGAAGGTTCCATTGCGGGACGCGAGATCGCGCAGCGCCCAGTGCTGGCCATTCCACCACAGCACCGCGTGCTCGCTGCTGACCATTCGATCGCGAATGCGCAACGAGACGCCGGCGGCGCGCCCGATCTGGGCTCGACTGCCGAGGTGGACGATTCGACCGGTGGCGAGTTCGCGGAGGGTTCCCATAGCGGCGCAGGCTATCACGTGATCATGGTAGAAGAGGCCGGCGGGGACGGTGTGAACGCGTCGTTGGTCCAATTTCGTGCACTGCTTGCCGAAGGCGGCATGGCTGAGGTCTGGCGCGGATTCGTGCACGGGCATGCGGAGCCGGTGGCGATCAAGCGTGCCAAGCCGGGTGCGACCCACGGTCAGGTGCTGCGCCAGGAGGCCGCGCTGCTCGCGTCGCTGCGGCATCCCGGTGTGGTGCCGGTGCTCGCTCGCGGCGAACACGAGGGGCGTCCCTGGTACGCGATGCCGCTGTATCCGCGGGCACTCGGCGAGTCGGCGCTCACCTTCGACCCCGCCGGCGGGGAGGAGGGCGAGGAGAGCGAGCTCACGCTGCCGATCGTGCGACAGATCTGCGCGATTCTCGGCTGGCTGCACTCGAACGGCGTGGTGCATCGCGATCTGAAGCCCGGGAACGTGCTCCTCGACGAGCAGGGGCGCCCGGTGCTCGCGGACTTTGGGATCGCCGTGCACCTCCACGACGCGGAAGGGCGCGAGGCGCAGCCCGTGAACACGCTGGTCGGCGGCACCCGCGGCTATGCCTCGCCCGAGCAGCGCCGCGGACTTCCCCTCGACGGTCGCAGCGATCTGTACGCCGTCGGGCGCATGCTCGAGAGCCTCGATCGGCCCGAGCTCGACGCGCTCACCGAGTCCCTGCTCGCGCCGCGTGCCGATGCCCGTCCGCCGTATGCGGGACCGGTCGGCGAGCAGCTCGAGGCGCTGGGTGGTGGCGCGCTTCCCGAGGACTGGCCCGATGGCTCCCCGCGCCTGTTCCGGCCGCCGCTCACCGGCCGGGACGCGTTGCTTGCCGAGGCGGACGCCTTCCTCGACCGCAGCGCGAAGGGTCCGGTGCACCTGGTCCTCGGGCCGAGCGGCAGTGGAAAGACGCGCCTGCTGCGCGAGATCCTCCGCCGTGCTCGACCCCGCGGGCTGCGCGTTCACAGCGCCGACTGTGGCGGCAACCGCACGGATCGCGGCGAGTCGGCGCGCGCGCTCCAGGGCTTCGCGCCGCTGCTTCGCACCGCCGTGCTCGAGGGGCGCGCCGAGGCCTGGGAGGACGCACTGCCCGTGCTCCGCGCCGTGGTCGACGGGCTCGGCGAGGGCGAGGTCGCGCCGCCGAACGCGGATCAGCTGCGTGCCTCGGCCTTGCGCGCACTCGCGGACGTCGGGTCGCAGCAGGCGCAGCTGCTGGTCATCGATGACGTGCAGTGGGCGGACGAGCTCACCCTGGCCGTGGTCGAGGTGCTGCTCCGCGAGCCGATGCCCGGGCTCGCCGTGCTGCTCTCCGCGCGCTCCGAGGAGCTGCCGGACAGCATCGAGTCCTGGCGCCGACAGGGCCTGCTCGCAGACTGGGTGGTGCCCACACTGGGGCAGCGGGACATCACCGACCTCGCTGTGGCCATGACCGCCGGCTCGTCCATGCCCGAGGACGTGGCCGAGGCGCTCGTCCAGGGCTCCGCCGGCAGCCCGCTGCTCGCGACCATCCTCCTCGACGAGGCCGAAGCCAGCGGTGATCTTCGCTGGGACGGCGCGCGGTGGACCTGGGCGGCGCACGCGTCCCTCCGCCAGAGCCCGCGTGGCATCGCGGTGCTCCACAACCGCTTGCAGCGCCTCTCGGACGAGGCCCGCCGGGTGCTCGGGGCCGCGAGCGTGCTCGGCAAGGTGTTCCGTGCCGCGGACCTCGAGGCCATCCTCGGTCTCGACCCGCTGCCCGGCCTCGCCGAGCTGCGCGCGTCGCAGATCGCCGAGCAGCTCGACGACGTGCGCTTCGCCTTCACCCACGACCGCCTGCTCGAGGCCGCGTACGACAACCTCGCCGAGGCCGAGGTTCGCGCGCTGCACCTCGGGGCTGCCGAGGTTCGGGCCGATCACGCGTCAGCCGCCGAGCTGGGCCGACACCTGCTCCGCGGCGGTCGCAGTCTCGATGCCGTCCCCCACCTGCTCACCGGCGCGGAAGAGGCGCTGCAGAGCGGTCAGATGCGCCTCGCCCGAAGCCTGTTCGACGAGCTGCGCGCCGTCGACGCCGGACGCTGGTTCGAGGGACTGCCGCCGCTCGAGCGCGCCGAGATCCTCGTGCGTCGCGGGCTTGCGGTGCACGCCAACGGTCAGGCCGCGGTGTCGCTCGAGATCGCGCGCGAGGTGTTGCCCCTGCTCGGCATGCGCCTGCCCAGCAGCCAGCTCGGGTGGGGGCTTCGGCTCGCGTCCGAGCTCGCGACGCAGGCGCGCTATCGCTGGTGGGGGGCGCCGGTGCGCGACGGAGAGGCGCTGCGCCGGGACCGGGCCGCGGCGTACGTCCTCTACTTCCTCTGGTACGGCTTCCTCCGGGACCCGGCACCGCTGTCGTTCCTCACCACCCTGTTCTGGGGGGTGAACCTGTGCGAGACCGGCCAGGTGTGGGGCTTCGGGGCGCGCGTGAAGTGCATGGTCGCGCTGATCTACGGGCTGGCCGGGCGCCAGGCCTGGGCCGATGCGGCCTTCGAGCGTGGCGAGGCATGGGCTGACCGCGAGGAGGGCGCGGCCCGCGACGGCGCGTTGGCGGCCACGCTGACGCAGAAGGGCTTCCTCGCGATCTACCAGGCCCGCTATGACGAGGCGCGCGTCCATACGGATCGGGCGCTCGACCACGCCCGGCGGTCGCAAGATGCTCAGCGGGTCGAGTACGCGCTGTTCAACGACCACCTGCTCGCGCGCTCCATGGGCGACATGCCGCGGGCGCGGGAGCGGGTGCAGGACCTGTTTCGTCTGCGCCGTCGCGAGGGCCAGCGCCACTTCGCGGGAGCGGACCTGCTCACCGCCGCCGAGGTGTGCCTGCAGGACGGGGATCTCGCGCTCGCGGGGGAGCACATCGCGGCCGCCCACGCGGACCTCGCCGAGGACGGGCCGGTGCAGCGCGCCAGCGTGTGGGGGCTGGAGGCGGCGTGGGCACTCGCGAGTGGCGACCCGGGGCGCGCGCACCGCGCAGCTGAGGAGGTGCGCGACATCCTCGGCACCGGGACCGGCGGCGACCCGTCGACCTCGATGCTCCAGCGGGTGTTGCCGCTGACCCGGGTCGAGCTCATCGACCATGCCGAGGCGCTCGACGTCCCGCGTGACCTGCTCGTCGCCCGCGCGCAGGAGGCCGTGCGCGAGGCCGAGCGCCAGGCGCGGACCGTGCTCATGGGAGAGACCTCGGCCCGACACGCCGCCGCCCAGCTGGCGGTGCGACGGGGAGCGAGCGACGCCGAGGCGAAGCTGCGGGCGGCCGTGGACAGCGGGCGGGCGCGGGCCATGCCCTTCGAGCTCGCGTGCGCGCTTGAAGGTCTCGGTCGCCATGTGCAGGATGCGGGCGCCCTCGCCGAGGCCCACGCGCTCTTCGTCGAGCTCGGGGCCGCCCGACACGCGAGGCGCACGGAGACCGCATGACCCCCGTGAGCATGGACCGCCTCGGCGCGGCCATCGACCGCAGCACCGCTGCCATCCTCGCCAACCCGCTGCCGAACGGCGGCTGGCAACAGGTCCCGCAGCTCGCGCCGGCTGCCACGGCCCTCGTGCACCTGATCCTCAAGCAGCTCGGGCACACCCGGCCGAGCGACGACAAGAAGGTGTGCACCTGGATCCTGCGCCAGCAGCTCCCGGACGGCTCCTTCCCGAGCAACCTCCACGTCGGGGAGGGCTCGCTCGTCGGCACGGCCGCGTGCTGGGCCGCGCTGTCGCGAAGCGGACTCGCCGAAGACGACCCGCGGCTCGCCCAGGCCTGGGACTACGTGCTCGCGAACGGCGGCCTCGACGCGGTGGCCGAGCAGGCGCTCTCCGATCCGTACGCGACAGCGCCCTACCTCGGGTACGCCGGCATCCTCGACGCCGACAAGCTGCCGAAGATCCCGCTCGCGTGGATCGAGGTGCCGGGTGCACTCCACGAGGCGAGCAAGGTGATCAACGCCGGGGTGCTCACGGGCATGCTCCAGCTGGGCACGATCTTCACCGGGCTTCGCGGCGGCAGCATCGGCGCGCGTGAGAAGAAGGCGATCATCGACTTCTGCGCGAACTACCAGAGCCGAAACGGCGCCATCAACGGCATCGCGCTGATGACGGTGATGTGGCTGTGCGCCCTGCGTACCCTCGGCGAGGGCCCGGGGAACGAGCACTACGACCTCGCGGTCAGCTGGCTCGCCGAGCAGCGGGTCGAGAACTCGACGACGCTCTACTACAACATCTTCGGCTCGGACGTCTGGGACACCGCGCTCAACCTCCGCGCACTGCTCGTCTGCGACGTCGACCCCACCCACCCGGCCATCCTCGGCGGCGTGAAGCACCTGTACGGCGCGCAGCAGCAGACGGAGCTCCCCCCGACGACGCCAGACCGCGGTCCCAAGCTCGGCGGCTTTGGCTACGAGTACGCCAACAACAGCTGCCCGGACAACGACGACACCGGCGTGGCGATGGGTGCCTTGTCGATGTTCCTGCAGCGCAGCGCCAAGAACCCGGCGCTGGAGGACATCGTCAACTCGGCCGCGGACTCCTGCGAGCAGGCCCGCGAGTACCTCATCGGTATGCAGAACAAGGACGGCGGCTGGGGGGCGTACGAGCAGGGACAGCCCGGCAAGCTGCGCGGCCCGATGTGGGTCGAGCACGCCGCCCTCGACTGGACCGACCCGAAGAAGGCGATGAAGGACCTGCGCCAGAAGGTCGCGACCTTCGGCGACCCGTCCACCGAGGACGTGACCGCCCGCATCCTCGAGGCCTGGGGACGCATGGATGCGACGCCCGACGACCCGCGGGTGAAGTCGGCCATCGAGTTCCTCGTGCGCATGCAGGAGCCCGACGGCAGCTGGTGGTCGCGGTGGATGACCAACTACGTCGCGGGGACCGCGTGGTGCCTGATCGGCCTGACGTCGGTCGGCTGCGAGAACAAGGCGATGCTCGACCGCGGCGTGCAGTTCCTCGTCGGTCACCAGAACAAGGACGGCGGCTGGGGCGAGGGCATCGACAGCTACGTGCACCCCGAGAAGTCCAAGGCCCAGGGCGAGAGCATGCCGGGTCTCACGGGACTGGCGCTGAGTGCGCTGTGCCGTGCGGGTCACGGCCAGACCGACGCGGCGCATCGGGCGGCGGCATACCTGGTGAAGACTCAGCGCAAGAGCGGCACCTGGGCCAACAAGGGCTGGCAGCACGTGTTCCTGCTGCCCGGCTACTTCTACTGGTTGCCCGCCTCTGACACGAACATGCCCCTCGAGGCGCTCGGCCACTACCGCCATGCACAGCTCGGTCTCGAGGTCGCGGCCGGCGGCGCGACGACGCGCAGCATCAAGGGCGTGCTCGGGGGCAACGAGGGGGACACCTGGCCGACCGCGTCGGTGCGCAACCCCGACGGAACGTGGAGCCAGGAGGGTCTGCGGGCGTGGCGCACGGTCGGTGACCCGAGCGCGGACGCGGTCGTCCGCAAGGTGATGGAGAACCACCAGCTGCAGCAGGTGAGCGACGTGTTCCGGCACATGGTCACCAACGACGACCCCTTCCCGCCGGATGTCGACCCCGAGCTCGCCAAGTGGCTCGAGGACAACGCCAACCTGCCCGAGTGGGCCGACCACGACCTCATTCGCGATGCCCAGGCCTTCTACGAGCGCGTGGGCTGGTCCTTCGCGCTGTGCCTGTTCGCGAGCAGCCTGCCGCAGGCCTACGCCGCCGCCAACGGTGCGCGGGTCCTGCTCGAGACGCAGGGGCTCACGCAGCACGTGAAGCGACGCATCGGCGAGACCGCGCAGTTCCTGTTCGACGTGCTCGCCCCGGACTCGTTCGGGCCGAAGGGCAGGGGACTCGCGGTGGCGCGCAAGGTGCGTCTCATCCACGCGACGGTTCGCCAGCACTCGCTGATGCGGCGGGCCTGGGCCACGCCGTCCTGGGGGGTGCCAATCAACCAGGAGGACCTCGCCGGAACGGTGATGACCTTCTCGCTGGTCGTGCTCGACGCGATGAAGCGGCTGCACATCCACGTCTCCCCGCACGAAGAGAAGGCGTGGATGCACACGTGGGCGTGTGTGGGGCACGTGATGGGCGTGCACGAGAACCTGCTCGCCCCCGATATCGACGACGCGCGTGCGCTGATGGACGCGATTCGGGACGACCAGTGGGCCCCGTCAGAGCAGGGGCGTCGGCTCACCCACCAGCTGTGCTGGTCGATCGCCGACATGATGCCGGCGCCGACCAACCCGGGCGTGCCGATGGCCGAGATGCTCATCCGTGAGGTTGCGGGGGACCGCTGTGCGGACGTGCTCGGTCTGCCCAAGTACGCCAAGCGACGGGCGATCATCCGGAAGGTGCTGCACGTGCAGTCGCGCATCGCGAACGTGCTCGAGCTCCACCACCGCCACCCGCGCTACGCCTCGGTGCCCGCGTACATCGCGACCGCGGTGATGGAGGCGCTGATCCTGGTCGAGCGCGAGGGCAAGCAGACGACCTTCCGCCTGCCCGATGCCCTCGTGCATCGCTGGGGTCTGATGGACTGACGTCAGATTGGCGTAGGACACCCCGGGCGAGGCGTGGCGATAGCTCGCGGCATCGTGCCCGGAGGCCCCACATGTTCCGATCCTCGCTCCTCGTCCTGTCGCTGATCGCCTGTACCGGCGGCGATGACGTGCCCCTCGATACCGCCGAGGACACCGCCGCCGAGACGGACACGGACACCGACACCGACACCGACGCGGACACGGATGCCGACGCGGACACCGATGCCGACGCGGACACCGATGCCGACGCGGACACCGATGCCGACGCGGACACGGACGCGGACGCGGACACGGACGCCGACGCGGACACCGATGCCGATGCGGACACGGATGCCGATACCGACACCGACCCGGCGCCCCTCGGTGCGTACGCGACCGAGCCCCAGTCCGGCACGCGGCTGACCGCCCACGCGGTCGTCGATGCCCACGGAAACGAGGTCGTCGCCTGGTTCGTCGACACCGAGCTCGGCGTGCGATGCGCGCCCAAGCTGGCCACCGACGGCAAGATCCGCTGCCTGCCCGAGGCTCTCGAGGTGACCGAGAGCGCGCTGTTCGCGGACAGCGCGTGCACCGAGCCGGCGATGCTGTTCTTCGGCGAGTGCGACGCGGGCAGCTACTTCTACGACCGGCGCGGGGATGCGTACGCGATCTACTCGGCGGCGTCGACCACCCAGGACGTGTACACGCTGAACTCCCGCGGCTACTGCGGGGTGTCGACGTCGTCGCCGACCTGGGACGGCATCGTCGGCGTGCCGGTGACGCCGGACACCTTCGTCGAGTTCACCTCGAGCCACGTCGCCGTGGACAGCGAGGTCGGCCGCCACGTGCTCACCGGCGAGGATGGCAGCAAGGCCCTCGGTGGCCTGTGGCACATCGCGTCTGAGCGACCGGCGAAGGCGGCGATGCCGCTCGGGGACTTCCAGACCCGCGCGATTCCCTACGAGGACACGTCGAACTCGGGCAGCCTGTGGGCCGCCGACTGCAGCAGCCCGAACGGTCCGTACGGCTACGTGGGAACCTCGCGCTCCGAGGTGCCGGCCTACGTCCTGATCGCGGACTTCAGCTCGTGGGAGCCCGTGGAGTCGCTGTTCGCGGTGGTCTCGACCCAGAACTACTACTGCGCCAACGGCAGCAGCCAGACCCTGGACCCCGAGAGCACCTTCTACGTCATTGCGTCGAACTCGACGCCGTTCAGCGACTTCCCGGTCGTCCAGTCCCACGCCGACAGCGGCTCGGGCCTGCGCTACGACCATTGGACGCTGCCGGATGGCACGCCCATCGCGCCGGACGCGGACAGCGCGCTGTCGGGCTATCGCGTGGACGGCGTGGCGATGCGGTCCTACGCCGAGAACGACGGGAACGGCTGGAAGGTCGCGGGGGTCGAGCGCGCGTGGAACGCCGGGCTGTACGGCTACGCGAACTGCACGATGCCGGTGGTGCTGAGCTGGGACGCGCCGAACGCGGGAGACCTCGTGGTCGACGCGGTGCCCGCCAACTGTGGGGGCTTCATCGAGGGCCTGAGCCACGTGGCGTCGCTGCACGAGGTGACCACGCTGCACACCAACGTCGGCACGTTCTCGGAGGCAAGCGTCGAGTGCTACTACCAGGAGCACGCGGACGTCTACTACACCGAGCCGGCGACGAGCTCGCCGCTCACCGCGGTCAGCACCGATCTGTAGGCGGAGATGACGCCGACCCCGTGTGTGCCTCATACTGGCTCACCGGGGAGTCGGTTCCATGCGTCATCTGTTCCTTCTCGCGCTGGTCGGTTGTGGCACCAGCACGAACGCGACCTACCATCGCGACGTGCGCCCGCTGATGGAGGCCAACTGCGTCACCTGCCACTCGGGAGACGCCACGGTCGCGCCCTACGACTTCTCCTCGTACGAGAGTGTGGCGTCCTATGCGCCGCTCATCGTCGCCGCGGTCGAAGAGAAGATCATGCCCCCGTGGGGCTATGACCCGGGCTGCAACGACATCGTCGGCTTGGAGCACCTCTCGGACGACGAGATTGCGCTGTTCACGGCGTGGGCCGAGCGCGGCTACCCCGAGGGCCGCGAGAGCGACTACGTCGCCCCCGAGGTGACGCCGTACCCGACGCCCGACCGCGACCCGGACGTCATCGCTGCGATGGACGGCTACCTGCCGGACCGCGGGCTATCCGACGACTACCGCTGCGTGCAGATGGGGGCGCCGACCACCGAGGACCTGTTCGTGTCCGCGACCCGCGTGCGCCCCGGAAACCTCGCGGTGGCCCACCACGCCATCCTCTATGCGATGCCGCCGAGCCAGCGGGATCTGGTGGACCGCCTCGAGGCCGAGGACCCCGAGGAGGGCTACGAGTGCTTCGGCGGGCCGGGTGCCGAGAGCGGTGAGCAGTCCGAGGCGATGATGATCACCGGGTGGGCGCCGGGCGGCGAGGGCTTCCGACCGCTTCCCGACGGCGTGGCCCTGCGCATTCCCGCAGGCTCGCAGCTCGTGCTCCAGATGCACTACAACACCCTCGGCGCGACCGGCGTGGACGCCGACGACGTGGACAGCACCGCGGTCGACCTGTGGACCTACCCGGCCGGCGTGCTGCCCGACGAGCTCGTCACCGCCTGGCCGATCGTGAAGCTCGACCTCGACATCGCCGCCTACGACAGCGAGTCGGTGCAGATCCAGCGCCAGCGTATGCCCCTCGATGGGCGCATCCTCGCGAGCAGCCCGCATATGCACGTGCGCGGCGTGTCTCAGGAGACCACGCTCATCCGCGAGGACGGCGAGGAGATCTGCCTCGCGAACATCCCGCAGTACAACTTCCAGTGGCAGCGCGGCTACGCCTTCTCCGAGCCTATCGAGGTCGGCTGGGCCGATGAGTTCCGCATTCGCTGCACCTACGACAACAGCAGCCAGAACCAGCCCGGCGGCGAGACCCCCGTCGACATCACCTGGGGCGAGGGCACCTTCGACGAGATGTGCCTGAACTTCGTGAGCGTCGCGACCCCGTTCTACGGCGACGGCAGCGGCGAGGTCTGCGACGGCTTCGAGCAGTGCATGGCCACCTGCGACGCGGGCGACCTGTTCTGCCGGACCTCGTGCATGAGCTCGGCCAGCGACAGCTGCTTCAGCTGTGGGGTCGCCTCGCTGTTCAGCGAGTGTGCCCAGACCGGCTGCGAGAGTGAGTACTCGGGCTTCTACGACTGCATGTTCGGCGAGGCGCCGACCACCCGCGAGCGCTTCCTGCACGCCATGTACGAGTGCCGGGCCGCGACCAACGCGTACTGGGCCTGCGCCGAGCAGCGGGTCGACGCCGGCGACTGCGCGGCGGACTACGTGGACTGCCCGGAGCTCAGCGGCCTCGCGACGCGCTGACCTGCTGTACGCGCGGTTCGCCGGTCTTCGTGGGCCGGCGACCGCGGCGCGTCAGTTCGGGTCGCAGGGTCCGTCGCACACGAGCTCGAACCGTCCCTCACCGAGGAACGTGCCCATGTGGTCGAGGTAGGACTCGAGCTGGCGCACGGTGCTGTGCGTGCGGTTGTCGTCGGACGGAGGCAGGTTGCTGGCCGGCACGGCCTCGACGTCCTCGGCGTACACGAACAGGCCGAGGTCGATGTCCGGGTCGTTGCCATCGACCTCGTCGACGAGGTCGATGTCGAGCGGGGAGGGCGTGAGCAGCTTGGCGCCGGACGTGCGCGCGACCATGTGGGTGACGATGTTCGCGACCTGCGCGTCGTTGACGGCCTCGTGCATCGACACCGCGATGGACCGGCCGTCCATGCGGTCGGTGACCAGGCGGTCCGAGAAGTTGAGCGAGTCGGCGGGGTCGAAGCGCTGCTGGGCCAGCGCGAGGCTGATCTGCAGCTCGTCGGCGTCGTCGTAGGACGAGGACCACAGCAGGCCCATCGTGTTCCACTGCACGGCGCGCTGGAGCATGTGCGACCAACCGCCGCCAGGGACGACCACCGCGCCGCGGTCGAACGCGGGGGACGCCGCGAGGATCGAGAGGCCCTGGGTGCCGCCGTTCGAGATGCCGGCGTACACGACCTGATCGGCGTCCATCGGCTTGTACGTGCCCTGGCCCAGGTCGAGCTCGACCATATCGGCGAGGTGCTCGGTGACCAGGCGGTGCAGGCCAGTGAACTTGGACTGGGCCTGGAGCTGCTGGCTGACGATGATGTCGAGCTCTTCGAGGTTCTTGCCGAGGCGCGCGAGGCCCTCGCTCTCCTCGTGCGAGTTGAAGCCGTCGAAGTCGATGCTCACCGCGATCATGCCCCAGTGGTGCAGGCCCTCGACCAGCGAGCGGCTCGCCTCTTCCTTGTTCGAGAAGAAGCCGTGGCCATAGCAGATCACCGGCACCTTGCTCGTGCCGTCGATGGTGAGCGGGATGGTGACCTGGTACTCGACGGTCTGCATGCCCTGCTGGACGGGCTCGCCGGACTCGTCGCGCACGAGGCGGTCATCGGCGTCGAGGAAGTAGGGCGCCTCGTAGGTGCCGCGGATGATGCGGATCTGCTTGGCCTCGTCGATGAAGTCCTCGTCGACGGTGGGGGCGGCGAGCTCGAAGGTCCATTGCGCGTCGTGCAGCGCGAGCGGCGCCTGCCACAGCTGCTCTTCGCTGCGCGTGGTGAACGTCCACGCCTGGACGACGGTCTCGGGGTCGACGCCCTCGGCATCCAGCCAGTCGCGCACGGGCTCGAAGGACTCGCGCAGCGCCTCGACCTCGTCACTGTCGGTGGGGATGTCGTCGCGCAGGGCCTCCATGGCGCGGGTCAGCCGCGGGGCGCTGCCGTCGACGAGGCGCACGCCGTCCCGGATGACCACGGCGTGCGGCGTGTCGGCGGCCATGGCGCGGGCGGGGCGAATGATCAGCACCTGCTCGCGGTCGTTGTCGGTGTGCATGTCGAGCTCGGCGAGCACGGGCACGCGCTCACCCGTGGTCAGGTCGACGAGCGAGACCGGGCTGTCGGCCTCGATGCTCTCGGCGACGGTCGGCAGGGTGGACCCGTCCACGCCATCGGGGAACCACGTGAGCAGGGGCGCGGCGCGAGAGAAGCCGTCCGCGTCGGCAAACCAGTCGCCCTCGGCCTGCTCGAGCAGCGCGGCGCCGAAGTCGACGCGGCGCCCGCTGGGCATGCTCGCGTCCTCGGTGAGCCACAGGTCCGAGGGGTAGGGGAGCATCGCGGTCTCGGGGACCACGGGGTTGCCATTCGGCTCGTTGGGCAGATCGGTGAGCGGCTTGGTGCAGGCGGAGAGCGCCAGCAGCATCAGAGGCAGAGAACGGGTCATATCGAGCTCCAGACGACGTTTCGTAACGCGCGTCATCGAACTTGGCGATCCACTTTTGCACCAGGTCCCCGGCGC
Organism: Deltaproteobacteria bacterium; assembly: GCA_006226595.1. Taxonomy (GTDB): domain Bacteria; phylum Myxococcota_A; class UBA796; order UBA796; genus M1803. Next base: position 17,458 of record SBGP01000021.1, on the reverse strand, counting down.
GCCGCGATCGCCTTCAAAACCAGCGTAGCCGGCGGCGATCCTCCTCGCCCGCATGGCCGCTGATGCCGTGCGGGTGCGGGTTTCTGTCGAATTGGCATGAGCTCTGCTTTCATTATTTTCAGAAATCATGTGAGTCGGTCTTGGCAAATGACTCATGGTGAGTCATTATCGGGATGTGACTCATTCACGGGATCGTCCGGTCCCCCCGAGAGTCTCCGAAGACGCTCACGCGACTCCGTCAACCGAGCAGCCGATCCCCAAGAGAGGTGCTTCCATGCTGGTGTTTCTCCTCGCCCCCGTCATCGCCTTCGCGCAGCCTGCCGAGCTCACGTCGGAGGGCGCGCGTCTCGTGTCCGCCAAGCGCGACGCCGAAGCCTTTCGTGCCGCGGTCGAGCCCGTGCTCACCGAGCTCGGTGAGTGCGCGGCCCACACCTCGGGCCTCGACTACGGTGCCCTCACCGTGTCCTTCATGATCGACCACCGCGGTGCGACCGAGAACATCAGTGTCCGCTCGGACTACCTGCTCCCGCGCGACCTGGTGAAGTGCATGTCCGCGACCCTCGAGGACGAGAACTTCGGTCGTGGCGACGTCGCGGTCGCGAAGCTCATCGTCACGCTGCCCACCGAGACCCCCGAGGTGAAGAGCCAGACCTCCGGCGCCTCGGTCGTGGGCAACCAGCCGAACACGCCGTAGCTCGACGCTCGAACCCGCTCCCGGGGCGACTCAGTGCTCGGGAGCGCGCGAGTCGACCAGGATCTCGATCGCGTGGACGGCCGCCTCGACGTCGGGGCGCGCTCCGCGTCCGCCGAGCACGTCTCGGTACATGAACGACTCGGCGATTCGCACGAGCACGAACGCGAGATCCTTGAGCTCCATCGCCGGGTCGATGTGACCGGCGTCGCGCTGCGCGGTCAGCGTCTGTTCGAGCGCGCCCACCAGCCGTCGCTCGACCGGGCTCTCGGCCGAGACGAGCACGCGCATGGCGAAGGTCGCGTCTCGGGCGATGAAGGCCTTCATCGGCTTCGAGGAGAGGAGCACGGTCATCAGCGTGCGTGCCGCACTTCCGACGCGGGCTGCGCCGGTGAGCTCTCCGGCGTGCTCGCGCGCGCTGGCGTAGGCCGAGGCGATCTCTTGCCACACGACCTCGCCGTACAGGGCTTCGCGGCTGCCGGCCCACCGGAACACCGTCGCGCGTCCGACGCCGAGCTCTTCCGCGAGCTTGCCGAGCACCAGGGGCTCGTCCGCCAGCCACTTCTCGCGGGCGAGGGCGAGCAGGTCGGCGGGGGCAGCACGACGGGAGGTCGCGCGCTCACCGAGTTCGGTGTCGTCGGGGGGCGTGGTCATCGGCTCACTTCGCGCAGCAAGGGTGGGGGCACCCTACTCCAGATAGCCCAGCGCGCGCAGGTGGTCCGTCGCTCCGGACTCGTCCTCGTCGCTCGCCAGGCTGCGAAGCGCGTCGAGACGCTCCCGGAGCGCCTCTGGGGCCTCGTCGAGCGGGCGTGCCGCGCTGTGGTCGCCCAGGTAGGCCTCCCCGCGGTGTGACAGCCACTTGGTGTCCTCGTCGAGCCACACGGCAGCGCCCGGGTGGACCTCCCAGCCGAGGCGCTTGCTGAACCCGGGATTCGGAGTGGCCTCGCTGGCGACCGGGTGGCCTGCGAGGGACCAGTCGACGAGCAGGGCATGCGCCTCGGTGGCGCCGACCCGAGAAGGAAGCGCGGGTGCGGGCTCGCTGCCGAAGGCGACGAAGGGCACGCCGACCACGCCGTCGAACATCACCGGGGTCGTGTGCCCGAGGAGCTCTTCTTCGCCGAGGAGCTCGCCGTGGTCGGAGGTGATCACCACCCGATGCCGACCTTCGGTCCATCCTGCGCCGTCGAGCGCGCCGAGCACGCGGCCGAGGGTTCCGTCGGCGTGCGCCACGGCGTAGTCGTACACCGCGCGGATGCGCTCTTTCTCGGCGTCGGCAGCGTCGGCGGACAGGTGGCCGTTCATCAGCGTCCACGGCAAGGCGTCCTCGTCGTGCTTGTAGAACACGGCCTCGTGAGCGGCGTCGAAGCCTGGCGTGCCCGCGGGCACGGGCGGCCACGGCTCGTGCGCGTCGATGATGTTCACGAACAGGAACACCGGCTTGTCGCCGTCGGCGCGGCTCAGCAGCTCGCGCAGCTCCTCTTCGAGCAGGCCCTCTCGCCAGCTTCCGAAGGCTGGTGCGACCTTGAGCTCGTCGAAGCCTCGGGCGAGCCCGGTCTCGGGCGAGACCACCGGATTGGCCGAGATCCCCAGGGTCTGAAAGCCGCGGGCGCGAAAGTGCTCGGCGAGGGTCTCGGGATCGTCGGACAGCGGGCGGGCGGTCGAGAAGCCGACGGATACGGAGCCGCCGATGTCCGCGCCGTGCTCGTGCACGGGCAGGCCCGTGAAGTACGAGGCGTGCGAGGCCAGCGTCCACGGCGCCGGAGACACCCCCGCGCAGGAGCACGCGGCGCCGGGCCGCGAGCAGGCGTCTTCGAGAGCCGGGGTCGGCACCCGCGCGTGGCCGCACAGGCCGGTCCGGTCCGCGCGCACGTTGTCGAGCACCACCAGCGCCACCAGCTCGAAGTCCTCCCCCGGGCTCGGCAGGCGATAGGGCAGCTGCGACCACACGAAGACGCCGGTAACGGCGACGAGCAGGGCGGCGAGCGGGGCGGTGCGGTTCACGAGCATTCCGGGTGTGGACGCACATGCTACGCCGTTCCGGCGTGTTCGGCAGGAACCCGTGGCGCCACGGGCTTGTCCGAGTCTTCGCGATAGACTGCGCGGACCTGGAGCGCCATGACCTCGAACCAGCGCGTGACCGTGCTTGCCAGCTTGCTCCTCGGCCTGCTCGCGTGGCTCGGGTGGCAGGCCTACCTGCCGGAGCGGGTGCTCCCGAGTGCGGTGTTCACCACGGTCGGTCGCGCGTCGCCGACCCAGCCCACCGTGATCTTCGTCGTCCTCGACACCGTGCGGTCCGACCACCTCTCGGCCTGTGGCTACGAGCGGCCGACCTCGCCCAACCTCGAGCGCATGATCGCCGAGGGCGCGGCCTTCACCTGCGGTGCGGTGTCACCGGCGTCGTGGACCGTGCCCAGCCACGCCAGCTACTTCACGGGGCTCGATACGCCGCACCACGGGGCGACCTTCGCGCCGCCGCCCGCGGAGTACAGCTTCGTGCTTCGCGACGACGTGCCCACGCTCGCCGAAGAGATGCTCGCCCGCGGCTACCAGACGATCTCGGTGTCGGGAAACCCCCTCGTCCAGGAGACCACGGGCCTGACGCGTGGCTTCGAGGTGGCCCTGCACAGCGCCGACTTCATCTTCGATGCGCAGCTGCTCGGTCGGCTCGAGCGCGCGCTGTGGTGGCACGCCGACGACCGGCCCCTGTTCCTGTTCCTCAACATCGCCGATGCCCATGAACCCTGGCCCGACGTACCTGCGGGGCTCGGCTGGGTGGAGGCCGCGGAGGGCATGGCCTACGACCGCGGCACGCCGAACCCGGAGGAGCCGTTCGTGCGCTTCATGCGCGACGAGATGACGCCCGAGGAGCGGACGGCCCTCGTGCGGCGGGTGACCGACCTCTACGACTACGGCGTGTGGCGCGCAGACGACGTGCTCGCGCGCGCCCTGACGATGCTCGAGGACCATGGCTGGCTCGAGGGCGGCTACCGGCTGGTGCTCACCTCCGACCACGGCGAGCACCTCGGCGACCGCGGCCTGCTCGATCACGGGCGCTACCTGTGGGAGGACGTCGTGCGGGTGCCGCTGCTCGTGCAGGGGACCGAGGACGGTCTTCCGAGCGCCCTTCCGAGCCCACTGTGGGCGGTCCACGCCCGCGACCTCGCGCGTGACGGTCGCCTTCCCGCCGAGCTCGAGCCCCCGCGCAGCCACGCCTTCCCCAACACCACCTGGCAGCAGTGGTTCGGGCGGGGACTTGGCGAGTCGTTCTCCGTGGCCGTGTGGCAGGGGGACGACAAGCTGCTGCAGACGGACGACGCCATCGTGCGCTACGACCTGGCGTCGGACCCGAACGAACAACATCCACTCGCCGTGCCCGAGGACCACCCCGCGCTCGAGGTCCTCGCCGACGGCATGGACGCGGCACTCACGCACTTTGGCCGCGAGCCGACCGATGCCGATGCCCAGGTCATCGAGGCGCTCAAGGCCGCGGGCTACCTCGGCGACGACTAGTCCCAGCTCACCACGAGCTCGGACTCGAGCCGGGTCAGCTCGGCGAGCAGCAGGTCGTACTGCGCCTGTTCGTCGGCGCTCAGCGCGGTCGTGTCGAGCGCGTCGCCCTCGTCGAGCAGGGTCGTGTTCAGCCGGTAGAACAGCAGTCGCTCGCCGTCGCCGTCGGTGACCCGGCGCAGCTTGTGCGTCCGCGTGCGCACCGTGCGCCGTCGCCACTCGTAGGGGCCTGGGCCGTTCGGCCAGAAGGCCTCGGCGTAGTTCACCTCGCGGGGGCCCGGATCCGAAGGGTCGGCGAGCAGTGGCAGCAGGCTGGCTCCGTCGAGATCGAGGGCTTCGCCCGCGCGGGCGCCGTGCGTGTACGTGAGCGCGTCGGCGTCGACTCCGGCGAGCTCGGCCACGGTGGGGAACAGGTCGGCGAAGTTGACCAGGGCATCGGAGACCGAGCCCGGCTCGGCCACGTGCGGCCCGGTGACGATCATCGGCACGTTCACACCGAGCTCGAAGGTGCTGCCCTTGCCGCGGTTCGCGTTGTAGGGCTCGCGGATGATGTTGTTCCAGCTGCCGTTGTCGCCGACGTACACCAGCGTGAGCGCCTCGCGCACCTCGGGGTCGATGCTGTCGAGCATCCGGCCGAGCTCCATGTCGAACGCGATCACGTCGGCATCGAACTTGTCGAACGCGTTGTCCGACTCGGTCACCCCGCCGGGGTTGAGGTGATCGGGCGGCACGTGGAGGGGCTCGTGCGCGGCGTTGAGCGCCACCCACACGAACCACGGCTCCGGCAGTTCCTCGATCAGCGCGAGGGCCTCGTCCACCGTGTCCGTGGTCATGTACGTGTCGGACCACTCCAGCCGCCCGTCCACGTTCTTCTCCCAGTGGAAGTAGCCGCGGCGCTGGTCGTCCGGGTGCAGGGCGGTGGTCGGGTTCGCGAGGGATCCGCGGTGGTGGTCGAAGCCCTGGCGCAGGGCGTGCCGGGTCGGGCGGCGCTGGTTGAAGCTCGCCACGTGCCACTTGCCGACCACTGCCGAGCTGTAGCGAGCCTCGGCGTGCTCGCGCAGCATCTCGGGGATGGTGAGCTCGTCGTCCTGCAGCTCCCACTCCTCGCTGGCGGGCTGCATCCACCGCCCGATGCCGGTGCGGGAGGGCAGGCGGCCGGTGAGCAGGGTCGCGCGCGAGGGCGAGCAACTCGGGGAGCTGTAGGCGTTCGTGAACCGCATGCCCTCGGCGGCGAGCGCGTCGAGGGTCGGCGTCAGGCTCTCGGCGTGGACCGAGTACACGCCGGTCTTGTCGGCGCCGATGTCGTCGCTGATCACGACGAGCACGTTCTCACCCTCCCCGCGTGGAGGTGTGCACGCTCCGACGCAGAGCAGGGCGACGGCGAGACGCGGGGTCACGCTGCGGGTCGCGTCGCGGTGAGCAGGAAGATCGGGTAGCGACGACCGTCGCGGTCGACCTCGCACGCGGTGACGAAGGTGGGGTCCGCGAACCCGGCCTCTCGGGCGAGAGACGCGAGGGCCTCGCGCTCGAAGCCCGCGTGGAACACCCCCTCGATGTCTGGCGGGTGGAAGGTTCCGTCCTCGGCGTCGAGGTCGGCGAGGGCGAGCTGGCCTCCGGGCCGCAGGTGCGCGAACAGCGCGCGCATCAGACCCGCCGTGTCCTCGACGTGGTGTGCGGCCATGGCGCTGACGATGAGGTCGGCGTCCCGGTCGAGGGGGGCCTCGAGGATGTCCTGGCAGAACACCTCGACCTTGCCGGCGAGCTCGGGCTTCTCGGCGAGCTTGGCGAGCATCGCCGGCGACACGTCCACCGCGAGGATGGCGTCCGCCATCGGTGCGACCTTGCTCGCGACCAGCCCGGTGCCGGCGCCGAAGTCCATGACGGTGCCGCGGATGTCCACGGCGTCGCGCATCGCGGTGAACACGCCCTCGGAGATCTGCTGGGGCACGGGACGCGTGTCGTACTCGTCGGCCTTGTCGTGGAACAGATCGGCCATGGGGCCTCCTGGAGCTTCGGGGGGATGCTGTAACCACGCGAGCTCGCGCTGGCTCACCGCGCCAGGGGCCAGAGCAACTCGCGGAGGAAGGGGTCGTCGTCGTCGACGAGCTGCTGCCAGGGACGGGGTGGGTGCACGCGGCCATCCCGGACCAGTGCCACGGCGCCACCCCAGGCCTCCACGTCGCGCACGTCGTGGGTCACGGCCACGGTCGGCAGCGAGGCGAGTCGCGAGGCGAGCAGCTCCCGGGCCGCCCGCCTGGCCTGGACGTCCAGGGACGCGGTGGGCTCGTCGAGCAGGAGCAGGGCCGGTCGTCGCGCCAGGGCGCGGGCGAGGGCGACGCGCTGGGCTTCGCCACCGCTCAGACCTGCGGGACGGCGGTCGGCCAGCGCCGCCACTCCAAGCTCGTCGAGCAAGCGCCGCGCGTGCGCTCGCCGCGCGTCGCGATCGCCCTCCACGCCGAAGGCGACGTTGTCGAGCGCGGTGAGGTGGGGGAACAGGCGGAAGCCCTGCGGCAGGTAGCCGACCCGGCGTCGCTCCGGCGGCAGGAACACGCCGTGCGCGGTGTCGACGAGCACCTCGGCGCCGAGGGCGATGCGACCGTCGACGTCGACGGGACCCCCGGCGAGGGCGCGGAGCAGGGTGGACTTGCCCGAGCCGTTGGGGCCGACGAGCAGCAGGGGGCCGCGGTCGATCGCGAGCTGGACGTCCAGCCGGAAGGCACCGGCCGACAGGCGAGCATCCACGTGCAGCTCAGCCACGGCGCCCCCCGAGGACCCGCACGGCCAGCAGCAGCGCGAGGGCCACGCCCACCAGCAGCACCGAGATCGCGCGGGCCTGGGCGACGTCGCGCTCCAGGGCGCCGTAGATCGCCAGCGGCAGCGTCTGCGTGCGGCCGGGAAGGTTGCCCGCGAACATGAGTGTCGCGCCGAACTCGCCGAGGGCGCGGGCCCACGCGAGCGCCGCCGCGCTCAGCACGCCGGGCGCGGCCGCGGGCAGGGCCACGGTGAGCCACGCACGGCTCGGGCTGGCGCCCAGGGTGCGGGCCACGAGCAGCAGGTCGTCGTCGGCGGCGCGAAACGCCTCGGTGGCGGTCAGCACGTACAGCGGGGCGCCGACGAGCACCTGCGCGAGCACGACCGCGGCGGCGGTGAACGGCAGCTGGACGCCGATTCCCGCCAGGACGGGACCCAGCCATCCCGCGCGCCCGAAGGTCTCGAGCAGCGCCACGCCGAGCACGGCGGGGGGCAGCACCACGGGAAGCTCGACGAGCGTGAGCACCACCGGGTGCGTGGCCTGCCGGGAGAGGGTCCAGGCGAGCGGTGTACCGAGCAGGATGATGATCGCGAGGGCCACGAAGGTCGTGCGCAGCGACACCGCGAGGGCAGCGAGCGTGGAGGGCGAGCCGAGGGCGCCGACGAGCTCGCCGGGCGCCGTGCCGGCGACGAGGCCGATGACGGGCAGCACGAGGAGCACGACGAGCAGCCATCCCGCGATGGGGACGACCCTGGCGGCGGCGCTCACGGCGCGTCGAAGCCGTGTTCGGCGAGGATGCGCTGTCCTTCTGCGGACTCGACGAACGCGAGCCAGGCTTCGGCGAGCTCCGGATGCGTGCTGTCCGTGAGCCGCGCGTGGAAGTACTCTGGAGGCTGCTCGGTGGCGGGGACCGCGATGGCCCGCAGGCCGGGCACCGCGCGCGCGTCGGTGGCGTACACGAGCGCCGCGTCGGCCTCTCCCATGGCGACCTTCGCGGCGACCAGGCGCACGCTCGGCTCCCGGGACACCACGCGTGCCTCGACTCCGGCGCGCCAGGCCTCGCCGTAGGACTGCTCGGCGGCATCGAGCAGGGTCGCGGTGTAGCGGCCCACCGGCACGTCCGTGTCGCCGACGACCAGGCTCCCGACCTCGTCGAGCGCGGCGAACTCGACGGGGTGGGTGTCGGAACGCACGGCGAGGACCAGGGCGTTGCGCGCCAGTGCACGCGGCGCGGCGACCAGCCCTTCGTCGGCGACCGCGCGGATGTGGGCCTCGTTGGCGGAGGCGAAGACGTCGGCGCCGATGCCGTGGCGGATCTGGGTCGCCAGCGTCTGGCTGCCCGCGACCGACAGCACGACGTCGACACCGGGATGGGCCTGCTCGAAGGCGAGGGCCATGTCCTGGTAGGCGTCGGTCAGGCTCGCGGCGGCGAGCACGGTGAGCTCGCGCTCCGCGCCGCCACCACACGCGAGCAGCCACCACAGCGCGATCACGCGACCTCCACCCGACGCACGCTGCCCATGGCCGCGGTGTCGTAGGCACCCATGCTGCGGACCTCGCGTACGAAGCGCGAGGCCTGCAGCTGGTCCAGCAGCCGCTGGACACCGCGGTGATGGCGATCCGCGGCGCGGATGACGAGCTCGAAGCGCTCCTCCGACAGCGGTAGGAAGGGCAGGCCGTAGGCGCGGGCGAGCGGCTCGATGACCACGGCGGTGTCCACGCGTCCGAAGAGCACGGCGGTGGCGGCCTCGAAGTGCGACCCGACGGGATGACCGGCGAGGCCATCCGCGGAGAGTCCGACGCGCAGCAGGGCTTCGTCGAGGACCTTCGCGGCTCCGGAGCCCGCCGGGCGCTTGCCCACTCGAAGTCCCGGCCGAGCGAGGTCCTCGACCCGCGCGAGGTTCAGCGGGTTTCCGGGGGCGAAGGCCAGGCCCTCCCGCCAGCCGACGAGACCGACGAGGTCCACGGCCTCCCGAGGAAAGGCCTCGCGCACGAGGCGCTCGTGGGTTGCCGGATCGTCCTGCGCCGCGAGGTGCAGGCCGGCGACGTGCACACGACCCTCCGCGAGAGCGCGCAGCGACGCGCCGCTGGTGCTCGGCAGCCACCGTGCCGAGCTCTCGCCGAGGTGCCCGGCGAGGGCGCCGAGGACCGGGGCGCATCCGGCGACGAGAGCGGTGTGCTCCAGCCGCGACAGCTCGGCGAAGGTCTCGACCTCACCGGGGCGGACCACCACGCCGTCGGCGGGCTCGGTGCTCGTCGCGGGCAACCCGTGGGCGACCCAGCGGTCGGCGACCCGCCCGAGGGCGACGCGCGTGCCGGCAGCGATGTCCGCGGACACCCGAACCAGGGGGGCGGGCAGCGCGAACAGGTCCTCGACGGAGCACGACAACACCGACGCGAGACGCAGGGCAACCGGCGTCGACGGCGCGGAGTGGCCGTTCTCCACCGCGGAGAGCGCCTGCCGGCTGATGCCGACCCGCTCGGCGAGTGCCGTGGCGCTGAGGCCCCGTCGCTGGCGCCACTCGGCCACTCGGTTGGTGAGGTCGTTCATCTCGCCACTGTAAGGTGGGGATGTCGACAGGTAAAGCAGGCTTGACGCTCGTCGTACTGCACAGGGCGTTGCGTCCCTGGGGTCACGGAGCTGGATACGCCCGGGTCTCGGAGGCGCCGTTGATCAACGTGCACCACATCCCCATCTGCCCGTTCTGCCAGCGACTCGAGATCCTGCTCGAGCTCAAGGAGCGGCGCGATGCCGTGCGCTTCGAGGTCGTGGACATCACGCGGCCCCGCGAACCCCACATCCTCGCCCTCACCAGTGGCAGCACGGCCCTGCCGGTGATGGAGGTCGAGGGCCATGGCGCACTCAAGGAGAGCCTGGTGCTCATGCGCTTCCTCGAGGACCGGTTCCCCGAGCCTCCGGTGCGCCGCGAAGCGCCGTTCGAGCGAGCGGTCGAGGAGTTGCTGCTCACGCTGTGCGATCCGTTCATCGGCGCGGGCTACCGCCTGGTGATGAACCAGGACGCGAGCCGTCGTGACGCGTTGATCGACGGCTGGAACGCCAGCCTGAAGGCCCTCGACGAGTTCCTGCGCGAGCGTGCCGTGGGCGAGGGGCCGTGGCTGTTCGAGCGCTTCGGCTGGGCCGAGGTCGCGTTCACGCCCTTCTTCCAGCGCTTCGCGATGCTCCCGTACTACGAGGGCGTCGGCGTGCCCGACGAGCTGACCCGGGTGAGGGCCTGGTGGGACGCCTGCGTCGCGCATCCGGCGGTCCAGCAGACCTCGAATGAAGAGGTCATCAAGCTGTACTACGACTACGCACGCGGAAAGGGCAACGGTGCGCTGCCCGAGGGGCGCGAGCGCTCGACCTTCGCGTTCGAGCCGCACTGGCGCGACCGTCCGTGGCCTCCCCAGGACAAGTACGCGCCGGGGGCCAGCGACGCGGCGCTTGGGCTCGTGTAGCTACAGCACTGCGCGAAGCGCGTCGGCGCGGAGCACGAGCGGCAGCTCGCGGTCTGGCCGGGGCCACAGGGCGTCGTAGGCGCTCAGGGCCTCGCTGGCTTCGCCCGGCCGTCCCTCGGCGAGGGCATGGTCGGCGCGGATCACCCAGGCCGCGGCCTGCAGCAGGCGCAGCTCGCCCGTGGCGGGGCAGTGCCCGTCCAGCGCCTGCACAGCGAAGCTCGCCGCCCGGTCCAGTGACCCGGACACGTCGGCGGCGCGGGCCTCGAGCAGGGTTCGCTCGCAGCCCTCGGGCTGGGTCTCGAACAGCGCCAGAGCGCCGTGCGTGTCGCCGTCGCGGATGGCGATCTCGCGCTCGAGCCACTCGAGGTACACGGGTCCGACGCCGGTCGTGCGCAGGCGCTCGACGATGGTGCGGGCGGCGTCGAGGTTTCCGCGACGCGCCTCCGTCATGCCCTGGGCGTAGGTGAGGTTGCGCACGAGGATGTTGCGCTCGCCGTCGGGGATCTCGGGGTTGAGCAGGAACTGCTGCAGGCGGTCGGTCGTCGCGGCCATGCGCTCGTCGAGGTCGGTGATCATGTAGATCACGGCCTCGGTGCCGACGATGGCGGCGGTGCTCGAGTACTGCCCCTCCGCCAGTGCCCGGTCCTCGGCCTCGGCGAGCAGGGCGACCGCCTCCTGCACCCGCCCGAGCCCGGCCAGCGTGTTGGCGGTGGAGATCGCGAAGGCCGAGTGCTGCTCGACCGGACGCGCCGGGTCCATGCCCTCGCCGATCAGGCCCGAGGCATCTTCTCCGGCGAGGAGCAGGCTGGCGACGAGCTCGTTGCGGGTCGCGGCGCTCGGCGCGAGCTCGAACGACAGGCGGAGCGGCGCGCGGGCCTCCTCCATGCGTCCCTCGGCGGCCAGGGCGCGGCCGAGTGCAAGGAGCAGGGCCGGCTCGTCGGAAAAACGCTCCAGACCCTCGCGCGCGAAGCGCTGCGAGCCCTCGACGTCCCCGGCGCGCAGGGCCTCGGCGGCAGTGAGCCACACGGGCAGGGGTTGCTCGGGAAGGGTGCGCGCGATGTCGCGCATGGCCGCGTCCCGGGCCTCGGTCTCGTTGGGCGGGAGCAGCTCGAGCACCCACAGCGCGGCGAGCACGTCATCGGGGCGCTGCGCGCGGTACGCCGCCAGCGGTGCAGCCGGGTCCTCGATGCGCTTGGCGTGGAGCGCGAGCACGGCCTGGGCCAGCTCGGCGCCGGGTCCGGTCTTCTTCGAGGCGTTCCACAGGGCCTCGTTGCCCGCACCGCGCTGCAGGCTCTGGCGACGAGCCAGGGCGATGGCGAGGTCGACCAGCGGGGACGGGGCTGCCGCCTCGAGCTGTTCGATGGCTCCCTCGAAGTCCGCGTGAAGCATGCGCTCCCAGCCGTCGGCGAGCGCTTGCTGGGCCTCGCCCTGGGCGAGCAGGGGAGCCTCGGCGGTGAACGCCGGAGGCGGAGGGGCGCGCCACGGGAGCACGAGCACCAGGGCGACGAGCGCGGCCGCGGCGGCGACCCAGGTCCACCGGCGGGCCCGGGGCTCGGGGGGCGGCACCTCGGCGGTGGGCTCGGCGGGTTCACCGAGGAAGCTCCGCACCTCGATCTCACCCATGCTCAGATCGAACTCGCCGAAGGTCTCGCTTCCCGTCGACAGGTCGTCGAGGCTGGCTCCGAGGGGGCGGGGCTCCGGCGCGAGGGACTCGAGCTCGGCGATCTCCTCCTCGGTGAATGGCTCGCGAGGCTCTGGACGGTCCGCGATCCACGCCTCGAGCACGGCGGCGGCGTCCGCGGGTCGGTCGTCGCGGTCGATGGAGAGACAGCGCTCGATGAGCGTGGCGCAGGACTCCGGCAGCTCCGGAGCGAGCTCGCGCGGGTCACGGAAGGCGCCGCGGCGGATGTGATCGAAGATCTCGAGCGCGTCGCCGCCGCCCCCGAAGGCGCGAATGCCCGTGGCGAGCTCGTAGAGCACGGCACCCAGAGCGAAGACGTCGGCCCGCTGATCCACGCGCCGAGCGTCGCGGATCTGCTCCGGGCTCATGTACGCGGGGCTGCCCATCGCGATGCCCGAGCGCGTCTGGCTCGGCCCGCCCTCGTCGGTGGAGAGCAGCTTGGCGAGGCCGAAGTCCGAGACCTTGGGCACGACGCCGGTGGGCTCGAGCGCGAGGAGCACGTTCGCCGGCTTGAGGTCGCGATGCACCAGGCCGTGAGCATGAGCGTGAGCCACGCCCGCGAGGATGCCGCGGGCGAGGGCATCCGCCTGGGGCCAGGAGAGCCGCGTGTGCTGCAGCCACTGGTCGAGGGGCGGACCCGCGACCCACTCCATCACCAGTCCGGGGGCGCTCTCGACGTCGACCATGTCGGTGACTGCGACCAGGTTCGCGTGGCGCAGGCGGCTCTGCACCCGGCCCTCGAGCAGCAATCGCTGCTGGATCGCCGCCGCGGGGACGTGGAGCACCTTCATCGCGTAGGCCGTGCCGAGATCGACGTGGCGCACCAGGTACACGGTGGCCATGCCGCCGCGTCCGAGCACGGCTTCGACCTGGTAGCGGTCCACACGAAGTTGGGGAGGCAGTTCCACGGGCCGAGTGTAGTGCGCCGAGCCGTGTCGGGCGACGCCCGCTCACGCCTCGCGAAACCTCACTCCCGAAGCAGGGTCTGGGCGGCTTCGGCGGCGGCGGTCCCCGGGAAGTGCTCGGTCAGGTGAACGAGCTGGGCCCGCCCCTCCGCATCGCGACCGGTGGCCAGCAGCGACCGACCCAGGCGCAGGCGAACCTCGGGCTCCAGCGATCCGCCGTGGCTCGGCGTGGCGAGCAGGGCCTGGAGCTCGAGCACCGCGGCTTCGTGGGACTCGGCGGCCTGGAGCATCGAGGCGGCTTCGAACCGACCGCGGCGCACCTCGGCGTCGGAGCCGCGGGCGATGACCTCGCGCCAGGCCTCGAGGGCGCGGTCCGGGTGACCTGCCTTGCGATGGGCGGTGGCGAGCAGGGTCCACGCGCCGGCATCGCTCGGGGACGCGGCCAGGTGCGGCTCGAGCAGGGCAATAGCGGCGGTCGGGTCGCCCGCGAGCAGCTGGGCGCGTGCCTGCTTCACCGGATCCGGCGCGGGGGCGCTCGGCCGGCTCTTCGGGGTCGGGGCGGTCACGGGTGCCGGCGCCAGCTCGGGCTCGACCTCGACGGGAGCCTCGGGCTCGGCGGGCGCCGGCTCCGCGAACAGGTCCTCGGGAAGCTCGCCGTCGAGGGCACTCAGCACGGCGTTGCCGCGGTGTGGCACCCACAGCTGCTGGCCGGGATTCACGGTCCACAGCTCTTCGCCGTGGCGGACCTCGACCGCCCCCTCGCTCACCGCGACGCGGGTTCCCTCGCCATCGGTGTCCACGAGGAACAGGGTGCCGACGACGGTGACGAGCACGTCGGGGGCGCGCACCTGGAAGAAGTGACCCTTGGGGCGAGGCGCCACCTCGGCGGCGAGCGTGCCGTCGATGAGCGCGATCTCGGTGAGCGTCACGTCGTGGCGGGTCACCGTCGCGTGGGTGTGTCCATCGATGGCGATCCGGTCCTCGCCGATCTTCGCGACCAGGCTTCCCTCGTCGGTGACCGCGAGGCTCGCGCCATGAGCCACCGCGCTACCGTCGGCGCGCAGCACGTGAACTGCGAGTGGCTGCGGGTCGTCGAGTCCGAGGTTCGCGAGCAGAAGGCCGCCGGCTCCCACCAGCGCGAGCAGCACGCTCGCGGCCAGGGACAAGGTCACCCACACCGCCTGGGTGCGGCGCTCACGGGCGTCCGCGCGAGCGATCAGCAGCTGCGCCGTCTCGAGGGTCGGCGCGGTGCCGACCCGGTCGTCCGCCCACTCCCTCACGCGCTCGTCGATGGGCTCGTGCTCGCTCATGCTTCCCCTCCAAGCGCGCTCAGCGTCTTGCGCGCCCGGTGCAGCCGCACCCACACCGCGTTCTCGGACAGCCCGAGGGTCTCGGCGACCTCCTGGCCCGACAGCCCCTCGACCACGTGCAGGACCAGAACCTCGCGCTGCCCCGCGGGTAGCGCCCGCAGCGCGTGGTCGATCGACTGGCGGGCCTCGGCGCGCTGACTCGGCAGGGCCTCGACCTGGCGCTCGGGCGTGAATCGCTCGAGCAACCCGCGTCGCAGCCAGTGCTTGCGTCGCCACCCGCGCGCCTTGCGCACCGCAATGCCGCAGATCCACGCCTTGAGGCGCTGGGACTCGCGGTAGCGCGGTGCCGTGTCGAGCAGGGTGAGGAACACCTCCTGCACCAGATCGTCGGCCTGTTCCCGGGACAGGCTCGGTTCGACACGCAGCATCAGCGAGCCGGCGAGCTTGCCGTAGCGCATGAACAGCGGGCCGAGGGCAGAGCTGTCCCCACGGGCCAGCCTGGCCATCAGCGCGGCGTCCGAGATGTCGGCGACCAGTGCGGGCTGCACGCGACCTCCACCCTCGTCATGCCACGTCCGAGCGGCAACCTTACCGCTTCGATCAAAAAAGTCGACGCTGCTGACGTAGGCTGGCAGCCACGCGACCTATCCCAGGCGCGGAGGTACCGATGACACATCCCGCGCCCATGCCCCACGACACGCTGCAGCCCCTCGCCGAGGACGTGTGGTGGATGCGGGGCTCCGTACGCATGGCCCCTGGCATGGTGATCAACCGCGTCATGGTCGTGCTCCGTCACGAGGGCGAGCTGACCGTGATCAACGCGGTGCGACCTGAGGATCCGGGCATGCTCGACGCACTCGGCAAGGTCGCCAACGTGGTCAAGATCGGCAGCCACGGCATGGACGACCCGTGGTTTCTCGAGCACTACGGCGCCAGGCGCTGGGCCGCCGAGGGGCTGCGCGCCGATGTCGTGCTCGGGCCCGAGACCGAGCAGCCGGTGCCGTGGATGCAGACCTTCGCCTTTCAGCACACCGTCGGCAAGGAGCTGGCGCTCCTCCTCGATCGGGGGGACGGCATCCTCGTCACCTGCGACGCGGTGCAGCACTGGGACGAGCTCGCACACTGCTCGTTCATCGCCCGCGCCGCGACCCGCTTCATGGGCTTCAATGCGCGGCCCGCGCAGATCGGGCCCCCGTGGCGAAAGCAGATGACCCCGAAGGGCGGCAGCCTCGAGCCCGACTTCCGGCGGCTGCTCGAGCTCGAGTTCGACACGGTGGTCGGCGGCCACGGCGAGCCGCTGGTCGGCGGAGCCCGCGAGGCGCTGCGCGCGACGGTGGACGCGACCTTCTAGCGACTACGCCCACCCCGAAGTCAGGTCCCGGCTTGCGCCGACGCAGATCGCTCGGTCCGCCGTTTCAGCAGCCTGCTAGGCCGCGGACTTCTTCGAGCGGCGGAGCGCGTAGTCCTCGCGGTGCTCGGGGCGCACGTCGCCGTCGGCGCACAGCCACTCCATCGCTAGTCGCTCGGGCACGCGGATCTGCTCGGGCCACTCGAGGGTGCCGAACACCCAGTCCCAGATCGGGCTGGTCACGCCGTGGTTCATCGACGGCTTGTGGAAGTGGTGGAAGAAGTGGTGCTTGCGAGCCCAGCGGGCGTAGGGACCGACGCCGGGGCTCACGTGCAGCTGCCGATGCAGCCACTCGTAGGTCAGGTAGAAGCCGACGAAGCCCAGCGAGTAAGCGAGGCCCAGCTGCAGCCCGACGACCGCCGACACCGGGCCGGCGATGAGCGGGACGACGACCGCGGCCATCGCCGCCTTCTTCCACGTGGGGGCGAAGTAGTTGCCCTCGCTGTGGTGGCGCGTGTGCTCGTGCCCGAACGGGGTCTTCTTCACGAGGCGGCGGTCGTGGCCGGCCCAGCGATGGATGACGTACTCGAGGAAGGACCAGGTGGCGATGCCGAGCAGCACGGCGAGGACGGTGGTCATCGGGCGCCTCCGAGATCGGTGCGGGCCCGCGCGACGTCCGCGTGCGGGGCTCCCCATCCGACGAGGTGAGAGCAGATGGCCTCGAGCATGAGCTGCTCGGGGTCGAAGAGTTCGGGGGCGTGCGCGGCCTGCTTGCGCAGGGTGAGCATGCCCTGGATGGTCGCGAAGCACATGACCGCGCGATCGATGGGAGAGCCGGCCGCGAGCTGTCCCGCAGCCTCGGCGGCGGCGAAGGACTCGAGCAGCGGGGCGAGCGAGGTGAGCATGCGGTCCACGAGGGGCCGCGCGCGCTCACGCTCGGGAATCAGCATACGCGGGGCGGCGAGCAGCATCGACACGAGGCCGAAGCGGTTCGGGTGGGCCAGCGAGTGCAGGCGATAGGCCTCGGCGGCGGTGAGCACGCGGAGCAGCGGTCGGTTCGCGGGCACGCCGTGCACGGCCTCGCTCACCGCGGCGCCGAGCTCGTCGATGACCTGGGCGGTGAGCGCGACGATCAGGGCGTCCTGGCCGTCGAAGTAGCGGTACAGGGCGCCGGGCGTCAGCTCGACGCGCCGGGCGAGGGCGCGCATCGACAGCCCCTCGAAGCCCGACTCGACGACCATGGCCATCGCGGCTTCGAGGATGCGGGCGTGGGTCTCGACCCGGTGTTGGGCGCGTGCGACCACGGTGACTCCGTGAACGGTGTTCACACAATGAGTAAACGGTGTTCACGAAGTGCGCAAGCGAGAAGCGATCTTCGTGTCTCGCAGGGTCTCTACGACAGCGGAAACAACAGGCGCAGGCCGCCGACGAGGTCGATGTGGCCGGTCTCGACGAGGATCGCGTCCTCCGAGGTGACCACCCGATCGCGGATCGGCAGCGCCGAGACACCGGCATCCACCGCGAGGCGGAGCCCGCCGAGAGGCACGAGCAGCTCGCCGAGCGCGGTCACGCGGAGCACGGGGCCGCCCGCGGCCCAGGTCTCGCCCTCCAGTCGGCGATGACCCGCGCCGATCGCGACCAGCGGCCGCACGCTCGCGCCCTCGCGCACGGGCAGGGACAGGGTCAGCGCTCCGCCGAGCTCCCGATCGCCACCGGCGACGCCCAGCTCCCCGTGCACGCCGAGCTCGACCCCGCCGAGCGCGTGCGCGATCCCGATCGAGGCCGCCGCCCGAGGATTCGCGCCGAGT
>SBGP01000111.1 GCA_006226595.1 Deltaproteobacteria bacterium | reverse complement strand
CCGATGCGGACGCGGACACCGATGCGGACGCGGACACCGATGCGGACGCGGACACCGATGCGGACGCGGACACCGATGCGGACGCGGACACCGATACCGACGCGGACACCGATACCGACACCGGCGACCCCTGGCTGCTCGAAGAAGCCTGGCACTGGACGGGAGACGGTGTACGCATGCAGGTCCAGATGAGCCCGGTGGTGGTCGACTTCAGGGGGGACGCGACCCCGGAGGTACTGGTGGTGGCCTACACGGGCCCGTCCTCGACCGGACATCTCATGGTCATCGATGGCGACACGGGGCAGACGCGCGTGGAGGTCACCGCTGCCGAACTCCATCGCGGTGCTCAGCTGGCGGCAGGCGATATCGATGCCGACAACGAGGTCGAGGTGGTCGCCTGCCTCGCGGACGGCGCCCTCATCGCGTTCGATGCCGATGGCGTCGAGGAATGGCGCACGAACCTCTCCGCGTGTTCGGACGGTGATGCGCCCGGGATCGCCGATCTGGACGCGGACGGCGCGCCCGAGGTGTTCGTGGGCCTGAACGTATTCGACGGGACGACCGGCGGACTTCGCTGGCGCCAGCTCTGCGACAACCAGGGCAGCTGGGGCGGCGGCTTCAACTCGTGTGGCTACTCACTCGCGTACGACCTCGACGGCAACGGAGAGCTGGAGCTGATCAGCGGCTCGATGGCCTACAACGCCGACGGAACCGTGTACTACGACCGGTCCGGGGACTTCCGCCAGGGGTTTCCGGCGGTCGCGGACCTCGACCTCGACGGAAGCCCCGAGGTGGTCATCGTCCAGGCGTCCATCGAGCCCACGCCGTACCAGGGAGACCACTGGATCCGGGCGCTGACGAGCACTGGGGCCGACCACTGGGGGCCCTTCGACATCCACGCCTCGAACGCGCCGCCGGCTGCGGTGACCAACAACCAGCTGGTCGGCGGGGGCCCGCCAGTCATCGCGAACATGGATGGCGATGCGAACCCCGAGATCGGTATCTCCGGGCCGTGGGCACAGGTGCTGTTCCAGCATGATGGCAGCCAGGGATGGTTCGTACCGGTCGCGGACACTGCGCGTCGTACGACCGGGTCCTCGGCGGTCGATCTCGACGGGGACGGACAGGCCGAGTGGCTCACGCTGGACGCCGAGTGGATGCGCGTCCTCGACGGGGCGACAGGTGACGTGCGGGCGTGCGTCTGCAATCCCGAGTCGCGCAATCACGAGCTGATCGCCATCGCCGATGCGACGGGGGACGGCCGGCTCGACCTCGTCGTGCCCTCCACCAACCAGACCGGGAACGGCTGCGATGCAGCGCTGACCGTGGACGAGGGGCGCGACAGCTGCGTCGATGCCGCCATTCAAGCGGGGGACACGGCTCCGGTCGGCGGCGTGCGCGTGTTCCGTGGGGCGTGGCCGAGCGGTCGCCCCGTGTGGAACCAGCACGCGTTCCAGCCGAACCTCATCGCGGATGACGGCGGCGTGGTCCAGACGCCCGTCTCGGGTCACGACGACCACAACGGCTTTCGCCTCGCGACGAGC
The DNA here is from genome assembly GCA_006226595.1 of Deltaproteobacteria bacterium. GTDB lineage: Bacteria > Myxococcota_A > UBA796 > UBA796 > M1803. The sequence continues at coordinate 174,659 of SBGP01000111.1, read as the reverse complement.
CCGGCCGCGCGCTGAGCGGAGGCCTAGCTGCCGGCGTCGACCGAGCGCACGCGGATGCGCTTGATCGCGTCCGACAGCCGCATCTCGACGGTCTCGTCCTCGTCCGGCGCGTCGACGTCAGCGCAGCGGAGCGCGGTCTTGCCGTCCTGGCTGTAGGTCTCGATGATGCCCTGGGCCATGAGCCGCTGTAGCGACTGGCGACGCAGCTCGGGGGCGTCGGGAATGCCGTGGCCCTTCCAGCGGTGCACGAAGTAGTGCGCGCCGACGAAGCCGCCGCCAGCTCCGAAGTGCGCTTCGGCACGGCGCAGCTCGCGGGCCATCTCGCGGTCGACGACGTCGGGAGCGGAGGGCGCGACCTCGAGGGCAGGGGCGCTGCCCAGGTCGGAGTAGGAGTACTCGTTGATGGAGTCCATCAGGTCGAGGGTGCCCCACGCCGAGCGGGTCAGCGTGCGGGAGAGTCCGGCCTCGCCGAACGTGGCAATCCACGCCTGCTTGCCGAGCGCATGGACTGCGGTCAGGCCCGGTGCGACGTCGAGGTCACCGGTGAACACCACAGCGATGTCGAAGGCGTCGCGCACCGCGAGGGTGATCAGGTCCGCCACCAGCGAGGTGTCGACCATCTTCTCTTCGGTGTAGGTGATGATCTGCTCGCAGTGGGGGCACTCGCGCGTGCTCGCACGGCGGTTGAACCGGTGCACGAAGAAGCCGGGGCGACGCTCGAGCTCGTCGAGCAGGTCCGCGAGCGCGTGGCGCGTGCGGTCGTCGTCGGTGGGGGTCGGCACGCCGGTGTAGTAGTGCGCCGAGGCCAGGTGGCTGCCGTTGACCTTGTTCACGACCCAGTCCGCGAGGCGCCCGTGATCCAGCCAGCGATCCTTCGCAGTGCGGCGAAGGGCCTTCATGTGGTTCTTGCCATCGAAGAACAGAGCGACGCGCATAGAGCAGATCCCGGGTGGGCAACGTGGAAAAGTCCACGTTTCGGCGAGGGCTATAACCGAGTTTTCGCGGTTCGCCCGTGGGTAATCACCAGCTGAGGGTGCGAGCCGCCTGCACCACCAGGCGTACGGCGTCAGCGAGGGTGGCCGGATCCAAAGGGGCCTCACCGAGCTGGAGCAGGTGATCATCGACTTCTACGGGCCCGATCTCCAGCGCCTGGAGCATCGTCGCCCGCGCCTCGTCCGAGAGGATCTCGCGGATGCGATCGGGGTCGTAGCCCTTGATCACAAACGCGCGATCGAAGGCCTCGTCCTCGACCTGGATGTCCTGACCGACGCTCCAGTAGCCATCGGGCCCGTGCTGGGGGAACAGGCGCAGCCCGAGGTCCTTGTGGGTCTCGTGGGCGACGCGGATCTCGGCGACGTAGCGCTCCGCGGCCCGGCGCGCGACGACGCGCACGGCGAGACCGTCGATGGTGCCGGACATCGCGGGGAAGTTCTCCTCGAAGTCGAGGCCGAGGTCCGCGGCGAGGGGACGCCAGGTGTCGACGAAGGGCGTGAGTCCTGGCGGCGGCGCAATCTCGGCCCGTACCTCGACGAGGGCGTTGGCGACGGCATCCATCGCTCGGACGAGGTCCTCGAGCGCCTCGGCGCTGGTCTCGGACTGCCCGAGGTACACGCGCACGTGGTGGTCGGTGAGCACGATGTCCGGCCACCGTCGCATCAGCGTGTGCACCGCTGCCGCGACACGCTCGTTGATCAGCTCGCGCACGCGGTCCGGGTTGTCGGCGCGGAACTCGAGCACGCGGTCGAGCTCGGCGTCTCCGGTGATGACCTGGGCGGAGCGCCGGCGACGGAGCAGCCGGCGGCCGCCACGGCGACGCACGAGCAACCCGAGACCGAGGGGACGGTCGAGACGGAGGATGCCGCGGACCTCGGTCTCGCGCTGCTTGCCGTAGCCGACCATCACTTCGCCGATCCAGATCCGCCGTTCCTGGAGGTACCCGCGGATCGACAGCCCACGCGTGTCGAGCGTGAGCCCGAGACGGCGGGATGCCTCGCGGTAGGCCTCACTGACCGCGAGCTGCCGCCATGCCCGACGCGCGAGCAGGAACAACACCCACAGTGGGAAGGCGGCGCCCGTGAGCAGGCACAGGAACGGAAGGATGGCGTCCATGACGCTCTGGCGTAGCTAGAAGGCCATGATCGCGCCCGCAGAAAGCTGCGGGAGCAGGCCTCCGGACTTGGCGCTCGCGTCGATCACCGGCCAGCGCTTTCCGCTCCAGCCACCGATGGCCGCATTCACGTTGAGGCCGATGTTCTTGGTGAACATCAGGTCCACGCCGACGCGGCCACGGGCGCCGATGGTGGTGTGGCGCTTGCCCGCGAGCTCGAAGCCCGTCTCTTCCTGCACGGTCGGCGGGTCCTCGAAGTACGAGGCACCGATGACGTCTGCGCCGAAGTAGGGGACCGCGAGGCCGCCGTTGTCGAGGCGGTACATGAGGCCCGCGTTCAGCGGGTACAGGAAGTTCCACTCCTGGGTGCGTCCGTAGGACTGCTGCAGCTCGGCGGGGACCTGGCGGTTGGCCGCGAAGGTCTCGATGCCGGCGAGCAGCGCGAGTCCACTGTCGCCGAGCGCCACGGAGAGCTCGCCACCCGCGGTGACGAAGGTCAGGCCGTAGTACTTCGCACCACCGCCGCGAACGGCGAAGGTGAACTTGGCGGGGTCCCGGTCCACGGAGGACTTCGACGGTCCGTCGAGGTCGGTCATGCCCTTGGAGGCGCGGGCCTTGCGGTCGGCCTCGTCCGGGTCCTCGATCGGCGCGGGCGCAGGGCGCGGAGCGGGCGCGGGCGTCGCGTTGCCGAACTGGATGGCGTCGTTGATCTCCTCGGCGGTGATCTCGCCGGTCGCGTCGCCGAAGCTGATCGCGGAGGGGTCGAACTCCGGCTCGGGCTCCGGCTGGGCGGCGGCCCGGCGGCGCTCCTCCTCTTCCTTGCGACGACGCTCTTCTTCCTCGCGGCGGCGGCGCTCCTCCTCCTCGCGGCGGCGGGCCTCCTCCTCGGCGCGGCGACGCTCTTCTTCCTCGGCGCGTCGACGGGCTTCCTCCTCGCGGCGGCGACGCTCCTCTTCCTCGGCGCGCTTGCGCTCGGCTTCGGCGCGAGCCTCCTCCTCGGGGTCCCAGTCGGAGAGGTCGTCGTCGAAGGAGATGTCGTCGTCGTCGTTGGCGGCGGGGGGCGTGAAGCTCGCCACGGAGGGCTCGTCCTCGACGGCCTGGCTCGGCGCGACGCCGGTCCACAGCTCCTTGAGCACGGCGGTCATGCCATCGGCGACAGCCTCGGGGCTCGAGTCGAGGCGGAACTGCTTTCGGCGCTCCACCTTGCCGCGGGTCTTGTTGTACAGGACCAGATCGAGCACGAACTCGTCGCCGGACTCGGTGATGGTGCCGGCGATGACCTTGGTGCCGCCGCCTTCCTTGGCGAGGCCAGACAGGCAGCTGGTGCTGTCGAGGCAGCCGGAGTTGGACGGCGACTTCGGCAGCTCGACGACGCTGTCCACGTCGCCCATGAAGTCGAGCTCCGAGGAGATGAGCGAGTTCACGTTCATCACCACCATCGCCTCTACGCCCTTGGCCATGAGCGGAGAGAGCACGACGACATCACCGGCCAGCGCGCTGGCGGGCATGGCGAGGATCGCCAGTGCGAGGAGGTTCTTGCGAAGCGACATGGGGGCATCTCCCAAAATTGCGATGGGCCCTGCGACAGCGCATTGTGTCATGACCCGGGGTGGTCGACAACGCCGCGAAGGCCCATCACTGCAAAGGCCGCGTGAGTTTCCGCCGCGGGGGTGCTTGCTCGGCGCCTTCGCCGGGGTGAGGCTTAGGGCGTGACCGCCGCTGCACCACCCCCTCGTCCGGCCCGCCACGCGCTGCTTGCCGCGGCGTTCGGGGGGGTGTTCGCGGCCGTCGCCGAGGTTGCCGCGGTGTCGCGGGCGCTCGCGCCATCGGCGGTGGACCTGGGCCTGGCACTCGCGCTCGCGGCGACCCTCACCGTGCCGCTCTCGCTGCTCGCGGTGGTGGTGACGCGCGAACCGCTGCGGGCGCTCCTGCTCGGTGGACTCGCCGCCGGAGTGGTCATCGCGATCGGCCAGGAGAGCTGGCTCGCGGTCGGGGGCCTGGCACTGCTCGCGGCAGGAAGTGTGCGACTTCCTCCGGCGTGGGTCGGCGCAGGGCTCGCGGTGGGCGGCGGGCTGTGGGCGGTGCCACAGGGCGGCACGCCGGTCAACGGGGACCGGGTGCTGCTCGTCACCGTCGACGGGCTTCGCAGCGACGCGTGGCACGCGATGCGCGAGACCTCCGACCTCGCGGTCCATGGTCGCCGATTGCTCGGCATCTCCCCGTCGCCGGCGACCGAGGTGGCCTTGGATGCCGTGCTCGCCGGGCACGTGCCGTGGATCGTGGGAGGGGAGCCGCTCAGCGTGCGGGCCCGTCGACGTGGCTGCCGCACCGGCGCATTCACCGCGGCGCCAGTCGCCGAACGGCCGGGCTTCGAGGTGTTCGACGATGCGCTCGCTTCGCTCCCGCTGCTTCCTCGGGTGACGACGGGCCGGGTCCTGGGGCTCGCCGAGCCCGTCGAGCGCCCGGCGTGGGAGACGGCGGCCGCGGCGTCGCGTTGGCTGGCGAAGCAGGAGGGCTGTGTCTTCGCCTGGGTGCACCTCACCGATCCGCTCGCCCCGCTGGCCCCGCCTCCGCCATGGGACGCCCGCTTCTACGAGAGCAAGGACCCGAGCTCGCCACTTCATCCCGGGCTGTCGTCGGCGCTCGCCGAGGCCTTTCCCGGGGTGCGCGACCCCGCGTGGGTCCGCGCGCAGTACGACGGTGAGGTCGGCGCTGCGGACGCAGCGATCGGGCAGCTCGCCGGGGCGGCGGGGCCGGACGCGCGGATTGCGGTGGTCGGCCTGGGAGGCTTGCGCTTCGACTCCCTGGAGAAGGGCTTCGATCCCGAGACGCTCGAGGTGGCCGTCGCACTGCGCGGAGACGCCCCGATGTTGCACCAGGTGGTGAGCCTCGCCGACGTGTACGGCTGGCTCGCCGAGCAGCCTGTCGATGCCCGACCGTGGGCGGTGGATGGCCGGAACTGGGGCGTGCGCGCGGCGGAGGCCTGGCGGCTCGAGGTCGATGGCGAGCGCTGGGAGGTCTACCCGAAGGCCGATCCGCGCGACCGCGCGCGGCGGGCCCTGCTTCTCGACCTCGAAGAAGAGCGTCTTCGCGAGGCGAGGGGGCGCTGAGCGACGAACGCCGCAGGCTCGTGGGAGGCTGCGGCGCTCGGAACGGTCGCGGAGATCAGCTGTTGAGGTATTCCTCGACCTCGGGCTTTCCGAGGGTGATCGTCGCGAAGACCTCGAGTCCGACGGCCATCATCGACAGGGACAGAAGTCCGCCGACGATGCCGGCGATGCTCACGAGCTTGGCCTGCGGGACCTTGCTCCCGGAGAGGATCATGCCGCCGACGGCGATCTCTCCCAGAGCCGTGAGTGCGGTGATCCACGCGGGGAAGCACAGGCACAGGAAGGACCGCTGCCAGATCCCCACCAGGATGAGGTTGATGCAGCCGGCCACCAGCATGAGGATGCCGGCGGTCTTGTAGTCGTTGGGCATTTCGTCCACGGGAACCTCCGTCCGGGAGTTCTACGACTCGCCGGACAGCGGCGTCAATCGGCGTGGAGCTGGGTCCACCACTCGCCGAACGCGTCCGAGGCCACCACGCGTGCGAGCTGCTCGGCCAGGGGCTCCACCGTGGCCTTGTCCCAGGTCTCGCGGAGGTCCAGCTCATCAAGCCAGGCGCCGAGGGTGCCATCGCCGACTTCTTCCTGGGCGCGGCGCACCGCACGGGCCACCTCGTCGCGGAAACCCTCGGCGCGGGCGGCAGCCCCGAGGGTCGCGAGGACCTCGGTGGCGGCTTCGTCGGGCTGCTGCGCCTGGAGCTCGGCGGCGAGCTCCTCGATGGGGGTGTCGAGGATGACGTCGAGCACGGCGACGCGGAACTCGCCCCACGCGGCGGCCTGGTTCGGGTCCGCGATGCGGCGTGCCGCAACCTTGAGCATCTCGGAGGTGCCCTGGTGCACGAAGTCGCGGATCCGTCGCTCGACCGAGTGCTCGAGCTCGTCTCCGACAGCGCTGGCGAGCTCGGAGGCGACGTTGCCGAACAGGCCTCGCGCGCGCTTGCCGAATCCTCCCAGGCGCTCGTCCACGGCCTTGAGGCGGTCGTCGACCTTGCGCGCACGGCGCATGAAACGCTGCAGCGCCGACTCGAGGACCTCGGCGAGCAGGTTGTGGACCACGCCTTGATCGATGAGGCGGTAGGTGAGCGACTCGCTGGCGCTGATCGGGCGGCCGAGCAGCTTCTTCAGCGGCTCGATGGCAGCCTCGGGAACTTCGGCGCGCAACGTGCCCTGGTTTTCGGCGTGGCGCTCGAGGGCCTCGCGCACCCGGCGGCGCATGGCCTCGTGGGCGGTGGGCCCGTCGAGAGCGATCATCACCGCGGCGGCCTGGGCGGCGACGAAGTCGGCATCGAGCACGTCGGCGAGGGGCTGGGCGAGGAGCTCGGTGGACGCGAGCTCGGCGAGACGACGCAGGTGACCGGCGTCGGGGTCGCGCAGGCGGGCGAGGGCGGTATCGGACATCGAGCCTCCGTGGCTGCCTTACCCTGTTGTTCCCGGCTCGCACGCGTCCAGGCGTCGGCGGAGCGCTCGAACGTGCGCGGGGCGGGTGCCACAGCAACCGCCGATCACCCGCGCTCCGGCCTCGACCCAGTCCATCGCGAGCGCCGCATAGCGCTCGACGTCGGGATGCTCGCAGAAACCGAGCCCTTCGTCCGGGTCGCCGGCGTTCGCGTACACCCCGAAGGGCAGGCCCTGCAGTGCGTCGACGTAGGGGGCGATACGGGTCGCCGCGACGCAGTTCACGAGCACCGTCGTCGCTCCCGCCGCCAGGCAGCGCTCGGCGGCGGTCCGCAGGGTGGGCGGGTCGAGCAGCGTCGCCCACGGGCCCGCGGTGAGTGCCGTCCACACCTCGACCCCGGTCTCGGCGGCCGAACCGGTCGCACTCACCGCCTCGTCCGGGTTCGCGAAGGTCTCGCACAGCAGCAGATCGACGGAGGGAGCCAGGGCCTCGGCGAGGTCGCGGTGTGCACGGGCGAGCGAGGGGTCCCAGGTCCACGGCTCGTAGCAGTCGCCGACAGGTGCGATCGCGCCGGCGATTCGATGATGCGCGGGCACGGCCTCGCGGGCGATGCGAGCGGCTCGGGCGGCCGCGTCACGCCAGCGGGGAAGCTGGCGCACCCGAAACGTGACCGCGGTGTGCACCGTGGCACCAGCTGCGGCGTAGTCCCGGTGGATGGCGGCGATGGTCTGGGGGTGGGTGAGCAGGGCCGTTGCCGACCACGCAGGCCCCTCGGTGGGCACGCCGCGGCGCTGGAGTTCCGTGCCCGTGGGGCCGTCGAGCAGGGTGATGGCGTCGGCGCGCGACAAACAGTTGCTCCCTGGCTTTTCCGCTCGGACTCGCTGGCGGGTCCAAGGGACGGTACACTTTCCACTAGTACGCTCGCGAGGTCCCCATGCGCTTCCTTTGTCTCCTGTCTCTCGCCTCCCTGGTTGGCTGCGCGACCGAGGGAACGAGCTTCGACTACCAGAGCACGCTCAGCCGCAACACGCGCGGACTGGTGCTCCACGAGGACGGCAGCAAGGGCCACGCCGGCATGCTCGGCACGAACTGCCCGTTCGAGACGGAGCAGGGGACCGTGACCGGCGACTACCAGCTGCCGGACGAGGGCGAGAAGGTGGTCGACTCCGGTGATCTGATCGGCGAGGACACGGTGCTGCTCCTGCTCGGCGACGATGCGCACCTGCTCGACAAGTCGACCGGGGAGTACACGCACGAGACACTGACCTTCGCCAACCTCGTCGACGCCCGCCTGTTCACTGGCGGCATGGCGGCGCTCACGGAAGACCTCGGCAGCTGCCGCCTGGAGTGGTCCGATGGGCAGACCAGCGAGTCGCCGTGCGGCGAGCTCGACGTCGACATCGTCACCGGCACGGCGATGGTCCGGCACCCGCGCGGCGTGTCGCTCCTCGATGCGGAGGGGGCGCGCGTGATCGCCGAGCCCACGGCTCACGCCGTGCTCGACTCGGTGGCCGCGGCCGTGTACGTCGCCGACGGTCAGGTCGTGCGCGGTCTCGACCACGACGGAACCGTCCGCTGGGAGACCCCGGTCGACGGGGAGGTGCTCGCGCTCTCCGAGGCGGGGGCGACCGGTGCGGCGGCTGTGTTCGTCGGCTTCGACGACGGTCTGGGCGAGCTGCTCTACCTCGACGGAGACACCGGAGCCGTTCAGGCGCGCGTCGGCACGCCCGGCTGGGCGGACGAGCTGACCGTCAGTGCGGACGGCTCGACCGTGGCGCTGGTGCGTCCGAGCGAGACGCACTTCTACCGGCTCTCCGGCGAGTGGCGCGAGTAGCACGCGCTCGGCACCCGGCGCGGGCGTCGCGGCAGGTACGGGTCTAGGGCGCCGCGGCGTCCACGCTTGCCGCCTCGAGGGCATCGAGTCGGCGTGAGAGGGCATCGACCTTCTCGTTGAGCGTGTCGCGCTCGGCCTCGAGCGCCGTGATCCGTGCGTCGGCGTTGGCCTTGGTGTGCGTGCGGGCCATCCCGTCGAGGCGCGTCATCGCGGCGCTGCGCTGGCGGACGTTGTGGAAGCCGAGCAGCAAGCCGAGCAGGGCGAGGATGAACGCGGCCACCAACAGGGTGTTGGTGCTCCCGGGAGAGATCCGTACGCGCTCTTCTTCCATGCCTTCCCGCCTCTCCGCGATGCTACGGTTCCGCCATGTCCACGTCAAACGTCCCGGCCCGCGCACTACTGCGCCTTCCTTCCTCCGAGTTTCAGGACGCCCTTGTAGGCGGTGTCCGCGCCCCGGTGGACATCCCCTTGCTCGAGTCCCAGCATCGTGGCATCGTGGAGGGTCTCGCGTGGTGCGGACTGCGAACCACGGTGCTCGCGCCCTTGGCGGGAGCCCCCGACGCGTGCTTCGTCGAGGACCGTGCGGTGGTGCTCGGGGAGCGGGCGGTGATCACGCGCAGCGCGGTGCCCACGCGCGCGCCCGAGGCTGAGTCCGTGCGCGAGGCGCTCGGAGCGTGGTGCGAGATCGTGCCGATGGACCGGGGTCACGTCGATGGCGGTGACGTGCTGCGCATCGGGGATGCGCTGTGGGTGGGGCGCAGCGAGCGCACCGACGACGAGGGCGCAGCCTTTCTCGCGGAGGTCGCCGCCGACCAGGGCCTGCGCCTGGTGCGCATCGACGTGGAGGGCCTGCACCTCAAGTGCGTGTGCTCCGCGCCGGCGCCGGGCGTGCTGCTCTTCGCGGAGGGCTACGGCCTCGAAGCCCACGTGCCGAGCGGCGTGCGCGCGATCGCCGTGCCGAACGAGGAGGCCTACGCGGCCAATGCGGTCGGGGCGAACGGGCGAGTGCTCGTCGCTGCGGGCTACCCGGTCACCGCTCGGCGGCTCGCCGACGCAGGGCTCGAGGTGCGCAAGCTCGACAACAGCGAGTTCGCCAAGCGCGATGGCTCGCTGACGTGTCTCTCGGTGCTGGTCTAGCTCGGAGGCCTAGGCCTCTTCGTCCAGCTCGCCGCGCTTGGCGCGGTTGATCCAGTCGCGGATCTCGTCCTCGATGACCTTGATCGCCACGGCCTTGAACGGACGGAAGAGGAAGGGCACGTCGAGCTCGAGATCGACGGCAGTCGAGCGGACGTCCACCGCACCCTTCAGGGTCTTGCCAGCGACGGAGAACGAGACCTCGGCGCGGTCCTCGGTGACCCAGCGGCCCTGCGGGTTGTACTCGGTGAACGAGGCCCGGTAGCTCTCGAGTGCCTTGACGGTGACCTTGCGCCCCATCTCGAGGCCCAGGTCGTGCGGAATGCTGTGCTTCAGACCCACGCGTGTTCTCCGTGAGCAGGGTGTATCCAAAAACACAAGAGCGCGCGCCCTCCGAAGAGAGACGCGCGCTCGTCAGTGCGTCAGCGAGATTACTCGGCGACGCGCTCCTTCAGGGTCTTGCCCGGGCGGAAGAAGGGGTACTTCCGGGCCGGAATCTGCATCGGCTCGCTGGTCGCCGGGTTGGTGCCCTGACGCGCCGCACGGGTGCGGGTGCCGAAGGTGCCGAAGCCGGGGATGGTGACCTTGCGGCCGGCGTCGAGCTCGACGGCGATGATGCCCTTGCCGGGGCGAGCGTCGAAGATCTCGTTCACGCAGCGCGCAGCCATGGCCTGGGAGAGGCCGGTCTTCTTGGCGAGCTTGGCAGCGAGTTCCTTCTTGTTCATGAGTGTCCTCCACGTCTGAGAATAGGTGAGAACCGCCTGGGGCTTGCATGCCCAGGAGTGACGCGAGGATAGCGCAGCCTCCGAGCTTGCATAGCCGTGCATGCAAAAACTGAGAATTGCCAGGATCCGCGTGGCTAGGGGGTTTGCGGGCCTGTTGCCGAAAATGCAGTCGCATTGCCGGTAATGCGGTCCGGCGACCCGGAAGTGGCGATGTGCACGGGATCGCGGCGATCGGCTGGTGCGTGTGGCGCGCAAGGCGCGCGGATGGTGCGCGCGGAGGTGTGGACGCCTGCGGTCGCGCATTGGACAGGCCTTCACAGCCATTTTGACAAGCATGTGCCACCGGCACCTGTCAGCGAGACGCGGCGTCATACAATGGGCGGCATGACGACAGGGTCCCAAAGCACCACGCTCGTGTTCACCGATGTCGAGGCGTCCACCGATCTGTGGTCCCGCGACCGGGAAGCCATGGAGCAGGCGCTCCGGCTGCACGATGCGACCGTGCGCCGACTGCTCGACGAGTTCGGCGGGCGCGAGCTTCACGGAGTGGGGGATGCGTTCCTCTCTGCGTGGGACGACCCGATCGCCGCGGTTCGCTGGGGTGCGCGTGTCCAGGAGGCGCTGCTCGAGGTCGAGTGGCCGGCGGGCCTCCTCGTGCTCCCTGGAGCCGGAGAGGTCGTCTCCTCTAGAGGGGAGCGCCTGTTCCGCGGCCTGCGTGTTCGCATGGGCGCGCACGTCGATGCCCACGCCGGGGACCAGCCCTCTCAGGAAGCCGTGCGCCGTGCGGCCCGCATCGCTGGTGCGGCTCGCGGTGGCCAGATCCTCCTGAGTGGTGCCCTGTGGGAGGTGGTCGGTGACGAGGTGTCTCGCGACATGGTGGCCACCGATCTCGGGTATCGGCGGCTTCGCGGCATCGCCGGCGACGAGCGTCTCATCCAGGTGCTTCCCGCTTCCGTGGCCGCCCGGCGCTTCCCGGCCCTCGACACCGTCGATCAGCGCCGCTCGAACCTGCCACCCGAGATCACGCTCTTCGTCGGTCGCGAGGACGATCTGTCCGCGCTCACCGAGCTGTTCGGCTTCGGCGCGCGCCTCGTGTCGGTGCTCGGGCCCTCGGGCATCGGCAAGACGCGCCTCGCGATGCGCCTCGCTTCGCGCTGGGTCGCCGACTACGCCCATGATGGCGGTGTGTGGCAGGCACAGCTCGCCGAGATCCGCACCCCCGAGGGCCTCGCGCGCGCGGTGGCCACGGCGCTCGACGTGCCGCTCACCATGGGGCGCACGGCCGCGGATGCCGTTTCCCAGCTTGGCTACGCCCTCGCTGCACGCGGGCCGACGCTGTTGCTGCTCGATGGACTCGACCATCCGCCGGCAGGGGTGATGCTGCCCAAGTGGCTGCAGGCCGCGCCACAGCTGCGCATCCTGGTCACGGCTACCGGTCGCCTCGGCCTGCCCGGCGAGATCGCCTATGAGCTCGGCGGACTCGAGACGGAAGAGGAGGGCTCGCGCAGCGCGGTCGATCTGCTCGTCGCGCGTGCGCCTCGCGAGCGGCCCGACCTCCGCACAACCGGGTCCGACTCCGCCGCCGCCGCGAGCACCGCCCACCTCGTTCGGGGCGTTCCCCTGGCGCTGGAGCTGGTCGGCGCCCAGCCGGCGGCCCAGACCTGGGCCGACCTGTCGCGTGGCCTCGAGCGATGGTTCCAGGCCGTCGGCGCGCCTCCCGGACCCGAGCAGGCCCTGGACGGCGTGCTCGGGTGGATCTGGGAGCACCTTGCGCTGTGGGAGCGCGAGCTCATGGCGCAGATGGCGGTGTGCCGAGGCGGCTTCGACGTGACCGCGGCCGAGCGCATCGTCGATCTCACCGCGTTTCCCGCGGCGCCGTGGGTCCCCGACGTACTCGCCGCGCTGTGTCAGCGCTGCCTGCTCGAGGACGTGACCCTCGCCGACGCGCCCGGCACACCTCGCTACCGCATGCACCGTGCCGTGCGCGAGCACGTGAAGCTCCGCTTGCCGCGAGGACGGCGCTCCGCGGCCGAGGATCGGCACGCGGCGACCTACCTGACCCGCGCCGAGCGCTGGGCCGCGGAGGCCTGCGGCCCCAACGCGCTCGAGGCGCTCGCGGCACTCGAGCGGGAGCGCGCGAACCTGATGGCGGTGCACCGTCGCGGACTGCTGCGTGGCGGACCCCGTGGCATCGCCTGGGCGCTTCGGGCGGTGCTCGCGCTCGATCCGTTGCTCCGTTGGCGTGGTCCGCCGGAAGGACAGATCCTGCTGCTCGATCAGGCGCTCGCCGCATCGGACTCGTCGAGTCAGCCGCTGCCCACCGAGCTCGTGACCCGTGCGCTGCGCGCCCGGGCGGCGGTGCGGGCCCGGCTCGGACGCCATCACGAAGTGACCGCCGACCTCGAGCGGGCGCGGGATCTGGCGGTAGCGGGCAAGGATCCGACCGCCGAGGCGTGGACCGTCGCCGATCTCGGAGACCACCTGCGCCTCACGGGGCGCCTCGAGGATGGCCGGCGGGCCACGGGGCGCGCGCATGCGATGGCCGTGGAGCTCGGTGACGTGTCGCTGCAGGCGACGACCCTGGGTTTGCTCGGTGCCATCTCGCTCGCACAGCGGGATCTCGCCCGTGCCCGCGACCTGCTCGAGGATGCGGCGGACCGGGCGGTGGCAGTCGGCGACCGGCTCGTCGAGGGGCGCGCAGTGGGCAACCTCGGGCTGGTGGCCCGCTTCGATGGAGACTGGGAGCAAACCGAGGTGCTCTACCGGCGGGCCATCGACATCCACCGTCAGACGGGTGACCGCGCGACGGAGGGCGTGTGGCTCGGCAACCTCGGGGTGCTGCTGCTCCATCGCGGCGAGCTCGACGAGGCCGAGGAGACGTTCCACAAGTCGCTCGCGTTGGCTCGAGCGGTCGGCTACCGGCGGGCTGCCGCGGTCGCCCACACGAACCTCGCACTCACCCACATGCTGCGCGGGCAGATCGAGCCCGCCCGGGAGGGCTTCGCCGCCGCCCTCGTCAAGCACGAGGCCACGGACACGACCAGCGGTCAGGCGCTGTGCGAGGTGATGATCGGCGTGATTGCTCACCAGGAAGGCAGCGTGAGCGAGGCCGCAGATCGCTATCAGCGCGCGTGCAAGCTCGCAGACAAGGCCGGCGACCCGCGGTGGCGCACGCTTGCGCGCATGTGGTGGTCGGTGCTCTCCGAGGAGAATGGGGACCCGGAGGTGGGCGCCGCCCTGTGGAGTGACGCGATGGAGGCCCTCGAGGCGTCGCAGGACGCCATGCTCGTGGCGGCCTCCGAGGTGCTGTCGCTCGCGCGCAGGGTCGCGCGCGGCGAGCCGGTCGAGGTGATCGTCGAGGAGGCCGAGCGCATCGCCATCGACGGCCTCGATGCACGCGTCGCCTCCAAGTGGCTCCGGATCCGCCTCAGCTCAGCTGCTTGAGGGCCTCGAGGAAGTCGAGGGGGTTCGCGCTCGGTCGCGGCTGGGTCCTCGGGGCGTCACCCAGCGCGTCGAGTGCGCGCCGAACCGGCGCGTGGACCGGGGCCAGGTCGTGGCACGCGGTGAGCAGGTCGTGGGCCTGGTCGAGGGACAGGTGACCGCGACGCACGACGTCCTGGATCCAGCCAGCGACCGCAACTTCGCCGACGTCGTGGCGTTCGTCGATGCACTGCTTCGCCACTTCGGCCAGCCCGGCAGGCGCCAGCCGGCCTCGCGCCCAGAGCACAGCGGCGGCCTGGAACCACGAGAACACCGGGATCACGCGCGGTGACAGGCGTGCGAACGCGCGGACGGGCACGCCGCGATCGACGTGGATGAAGATGTCCTCGACCGCATCGGCGCGACCGACGTGCCGCAGCGCGTCGACGGCCTCCTCCACGCTGTCGGAGTATGCCCCGCCCGCCTCCATGATGCGCGCCAGCTCGGCGGGGGACAGGCGTCCCGCCACCGCCTCGGCGTACACGGTGTACACGAGGGCATCGACCTCGCTGTCATCGCCAAACAGCGACTCGCGGACCGCGGGACCGAGCCCGATCCGCGCCTTGAGCAGCGCAGGAAGCTTGTAGCCGACCTGGCCCCGGACCGCGCGCAGGCGTCCCCGGCGGATGTTGCCGAGGTTGTCCTTGAGGATCAGGCGGTCGACACGGATGCCGTCGAGCGCGAGCTTCTCCTCGAGCACGCTGCGCATCTGGCGCGGCGAGCCCGAGAGGATCGACACGCGGGCGTCGGGGTCCTTGCGGGTCAGCGCCCGGAGCAGCGCGGCGCTGCCCGGGATGTTGCGCTTCTCCTCGGCGGTCTCGAGCGCGGTGCGCAAGAGGCCGCGTACCGAGTGGATCTCGGTGTCGAGGTAGGTGCGATCGAGGTCCCAGCGGTAGACGTGCATGGGGGGAGTCTAGCGAGGAGCTAGCCCCCGTGCTCCACCCGTCCGTCCGAGTGCAGTGCGAACCGCGTGGACTCGCGGGGATGCACCGGGTCGTCACGCTCCCACGGCCAGCCGCCGAAGCCGGTGCGCTGGTAGTCGATCATCGCCTGGCGGATCTCGCCGGGGGTGTTCATCACGAAGGGCCCGTGCTGGACAACGGGCTCGCCGATCGGACGCCCCTGCAGCATGAGTAGCTCCACGGGCTCGGGGCCGGCGACGAGCTCCACGTCCTGAGCAGGGTCGAGCTGGAGCACGATGCCCGGGGCGAACTTCTTGCCGGCGACGCGCAGCGACGCGCCCTCGAAGTAGTACAGGGCGCGATGGAGACCAGGCTTCGCGCCAGGCAGCGTGTACTTCGCGCCCGCTTCGAGCTTGAGCGTCCACACCGCGACCTCGGCCTCGGGGCGGGAGGCCCAGCTGTTCGGCGGGGGCGGAGGCGGCTCGTGGTCGCCGAGCGGTCCGACCACCGTCACGACCTCGGTCTTCTTGCCCGCGTCGTCGGTGAACTCCGACCGCGGGATCTGCTCGTTCCACAGCATGGTGAAGTAGGGCTCCACCATCTTGTCGACCTTGGGAAGGTTGATCCAGATCTGGAAGAGCTCGGTGGTGTTGCCGGCATCGCGCTTCACGAGCGGGAACATCTCCGAGTGGACCACGCCGCTGCCTGCGGTCATCCACTGCACGTCCCCATTGCCGAAGCGCGCCTTGGCGCCCATCGAGTCGGAGTGGTCGATGTAGCCCTTGCGCGCGAGGGTGATGGTCTCGAAGCCGCGGTGGGGATGACGTGGAAAGCCTGGGATCACGTCGCCGTGGTACATGCGCCAGCCGTCCTTGATCTCGAAGTCCATGCCGATGCGACGGCCGCGGAGCAGGGACGGATCCGGGCCCATCTCGTCGTTCCCCTCGGGGTAGTGATCGAGGTGGTGCACGCAGAACAGGAAGGGATCGAGGGTCTGCCACGGGAAGCCGAGGGCAGCAGTAGCGAGGATGGCGTCGGACATGAGACCTCCGGGTGCGTTGTAGCTCGCCCGGTGGTGCGCGGTCTGCAACGCCGCCTTGCGATGGTTGGCGCTTGTCCCAGGTCTCTGCGGCCCGTGCCGCTAGCCCTTGGTGGATTTGGCGACAAGAGATAGATTCTCCGTACTGGAGGCCTGGATCTCTCCCGAACTGCACCGGGCGTTGCGCGATCACGCGGCCCGAATCAAGCACGACCTCGGCAAGTACGTGGCCTTCCAGGTGCGCTGGCTCGACGACGATGCCGATGACGAGGAGCTTCGCGAGGCGCTGACCGCCGATCTTCTCGCCACTCGGCGCGGGCCCGAGGGGCAGGTCGACGTGCTCACCGTGTGGGCGGGCTTTCGCGCTGGACTCGTCGGCGAGCAGCCTCTCGAGGGCGAGCTCTGCGTGGACTGGTCCGACAACGAGGCGTTCCGCGCCGTCGACGCGGCCGTCGAGGCCTTGCGTCCCGCGGTCGCATCCTTGCGTGCGGGCGACGCGCTCGATCTCCGCGCGGCGCGGGGGCATGCGTTTGCGGTCGCCGACGCGTGCAAGCAGCTGCTCGCCGCGACCCGAGACGCGTGATTCGCACGGGCTTCCCGAATTCCCACCCCCGTAGACGCGTCAGCGTGCACGGGTCGACCGCTCCCTCCGAGGCACGCTGATGGCCGACATCCTCATCATCGACGACCAGGACCGCTACGCCGAGCTGTGCCGGCGGGCGATGCCCGAGCACCGCTATCGCGGACCGGTGCGCTCCTGGCGTGAGGCCGCCGAATCCCTGGGTCGCGCGCGCGGGCGGGTCGATCTGGTGCTCCTCGACGTGCACTTCGACATCCCGGCCGAGGACCTGATCGGCTGGGAGGAGGAGGCGAGTGCGAAGGTCGTCGAGCGACTGCAGCGCACGCAGGGGCTGCTCATCCTCCGCGAGCTGCGCAGCCGCTATCCGGACCTGCCGGTCATTCTCATGACCTCCCGGGACGACGTGCGGCTCGAAGAGGCCGACGACCTCGACAGCATCGAGTTCACCTACTTCCTCGACGACGACTACGTCGACGCCCGCAGCCTCGCTGCGCTCATTCAGGGCGTGGAGGACCAGATCGGCGTGCGAGACGCCGAGGGCCCCATCTTCTGGGGGCGTTCCCTCGCGATGCGCCGCATCCGCCGGCGCCTCGAGATCCTCGCGCAGGGGCGCCTGCCGGTCGTGCTCTTCGGGCCCACCGGTACCGGAAAGAGCCTGCTCGCGCGGCACTTCGTCCACCCGCGCTCGGGGCGCACCGGCTCCTTCGTGTCCGTGGACCTCGCGACCCTGCCGAAGGAGCTCGTCGCCGCGCACCTGTTCGGCAGCGTGCGCGGGGCCTACACCGGAAGCGTCGGTGACCGGACCGGCGCGTTCGAGGCGGCCGACGGAGGCACGCTGTTCCTCGACGAGATCGGCAACCTGTCGCTCGAAGCACAGAAGATGCTGCTCTCCGTGCTCCAGGAAGGGCGAGTCACGCGACTCGGCGACCTCAAGGAGCGCCCCGTCGACGTGAAGCTGATCGTCGCGACGAACGAAGACCTCAAGGCGCGGGTGCGCGAGGGCAGCTTTCGCGCGGACCTGTACATGCGGCTCAACCCGGCGGCGGCGGTCCACCTGCCGGCGCTGCGCGACCGAGGCCACGACCTGGAGCGACTCATCGGTCACGCCATGGAGCGCACCCTGTCGAGCCCGGCGTTCCTCGGGCTGCTCGCGACCTACCGCTCCAAGCACCGCGTCCGAGGCGAAGGCGTGCGCCTGCACGCGGGGGCCGACATCCCGGAGCCCGAAGACGGCGCCGTGCTGTTCCTGTTTCCGGAGCGCAGCATGCGTCTGCTTCGCGCGCACAGCTGGCCTGGCAACCTGCGCGAGTTCGCGATGACCGTCGAGAACGCCGTGCTGTTCGCGCTCTCCGAGCTCATCGATGCACCGCGTACCGGGCGCGCCGACCTCATCCAGGTGCGGCCACAGCTCGTGCGTGACCTGCTGTCCCACTCGCCGGAGGCCGAGCCGGTCGACGAGCTCGATGCCGAGGAAGAGGCGCCGGACGGGTCGTGGCCCGTGCGTGTGCACCTCCGCCCGCAGGACACGCTGAACAAGGTCGCCCAGGACTGCGAGCGCCAGTACTTCACCCGCCTGTACCTGCGATACCAGGGCGACTTCGCGGCCATGGCCCAGCTGCTGCTCGGCTCGGAGGAGCACGCGCGCAAGGTGCAGCTGCGCTTCAACCAGCTCGGGCTCAAGGTGCGCGAGCTCAAGGAGTTGCTCCGCTGATCCTGCTCTGGCTCGCGCTGCTCGGCCCGGCGTGGTCGGCTCCGGAGGACGCGCTCTCGGCGGGGGTGCGTCGCCTGTACGTGGCGGCCCTCGAGGCCGAGGGAGACGGGGACGCGGCAACCGCGGAGAGCGGCTATCGGGCGGTGTTACGCGCCGAAGAAGACTTCCTCCCAGCTCGCCTGGGACTGGCGCGCGCCCTGGTCGTGCAGCAGGACGCGGACGAAGCGATTGCCGTGCTCTCGGTCGCGCCCTTCGACGCCGAGGCCGTGGAGGCGAGGGGACGGCTGTTGTTGTCCCTGGACCGCTTCGAGGAGGCCGGAACGGCCTTCGCGCGGCTCGAGCGCCTCGCGCCCGGCAGTGCCGAGGTGTTGCTGCTCCAGGCGGAGGCACTGGCCCACACCCGTCCGAGAGCCGCCCGCCAGCGGCTCGAAGACTGGCTCGGGCATCCTTCCGTCTCCGGGATCGACGCGTCCGGAGCGAGGGTCGCGGTCCTCGTCGCCGATGCTCTGCGCGAGGCCGAGGACGAAGACGAGGCCCAGCAGCTGCTCGAGAGCCTGTCGGCGGCCAGTGGTGCGGAGGAGCACGAGATCCTCCGTGAGCGCCTCGACCGCTACCAGGTCGAAAAGGCGGCGCGGATGCTCGCCCGCGGCGGGAGCGAGCCACTGCCCGCCGACGTTCGCGGGCGCCTGGAGCGTGCGCGCACCTCGTTCGCCGCCGGTGACGTGACCCTGGCGCGAAAGGAACTCGCTCCGTTGGTGCGCGCCCACCCGCGAAGTGCCGAGCTGCTGGCCACGTGGGCCGCGGTGAGTGCGGAGACGGGAGAGGTCGCGGAGGCCGAGCGGGCCCTGCACGCGGCCATGGCCCTCGAGCCTCTGGACGCGGCCTACGCGGCGGCGCTGGGGCGGCTGCTGCTCGAACACTACGGAGGCCTGCACGCGCGCGAGGCCGCGGGTCACCTCGAGCGGGCGGTGCGGCTCCGTCCGGGCTCCGGGGATCTGTGGCTGTCGCTGGCAGATGCGCGCTGGCAGGGCGGGCAGCTCGACGCGGCGGCGCGCGCGTACGCGGGTGCCGTGCAGCGGGGCGAGACCGCGGAACGCGCTGTGGCTCGGCAGACGCCCGGCCCGGAGCGCGAGGCGTTCCCCGCGCCGGTGGAGCTCGACGAGCGGGAGCTGAGCCTTCCGCTCGGCTACTGGGTGGCCCGTGTGTATGCGGCGGCTGGGCGCACGGACGAGGCCCTCGCCGAGCTCGCCACCTTGCGGAACGAAGGCGAAGAGGGGCCCGAGGTGGCCGAGCTCGAGGCCTCGCTGGCGCTCGCCGCCGGTGAGCTGCCTCGCGCCGAGACCCTGTACCGCGAGGCCTTGGCCGCGCGTCCGTCGGAACCTCGCCTGCTCGTCGGCCTCGGCGACGTGCTGCTCCTCCAGGGCCGCGAGGCCGAGGCGCTCGTGTTGCTCGAGCGCGCGGCGGGGCTTCCGGGTGGGGCGTCCGCGTGGCTGCCGCTCGCCCGGCACCGCTACGAGGCGTGGAAGCCATGGGAGGCCGAAGCCCAGGTCGAGCGCTTCCTGGCGGGCGCGGGTGCAGGGCCACAGCTCGACGAGGCGCTCGCGCTCAAGGCGGACATCCTGCTGCGTCAACGCCAGATCCGCTCGGCGGCGGTGCTCGGCGGGGTCGGCCTGCTGTTGCTCCCCCTCGGCGTGTGGGCCGCTCGACGGCGTGGCGGCTCGGTCGAAGAGCTGCTCGCGCGGTCGCCCGATGCCTTCCGCGATCTCGCTCCGGTGCTCTCGGCGCTCCGCCACGAGGTGCTCAAGCACAACACCAGCCTGCTCGAGCCGCTCGCGGATGCGGTCGAGCGAGGCGACGACGCGCTGGTGGCGTGGGCCTCGGAGCGCCTGTTCGGCGAGCAGGGGGTGGTCGAGCGCTTTCGCGAGCACACGGCGCGCATCGCGGCGATCGGCCAGCGCCACGGCATGGTCCTCAACCTCGTGCGCCAGGACCCGCTGTTCGCGCCTGCGCTCGCCGCGGTGACCCGGCTGGCGGGCCTCCAGCGCGACCTCGACCGCATGCAGCCCCGGGCCGCACAGGGCCTGCGCGAGGTCGCCGAGGTGCTCAACGGCGACACCTACCGCGGCATCGGCGCGCTGCTCGCCCGAGGGCAGTGCGTGGCGATCACCGACGAGCTCGTCGCCCGAGCGTGGGACGCGGTCCAGGCCGAGCCTGCCCGTCGCGACGCGCCCAGGCTGCCGCTCGGCATCGATCTCCCGGAGGGGCTGTACGTGCGCGGCTCCCATCGCGACCTGCACGACGTGCTCGCCAACCTGTTCCGCAACGCGCTTCAAGCGGGGGCGACCCGGGTGGCCGTGCGTACGAGCGTGGTCGAGGACTGGATCACCGGGCTCGAGTCGGTCGTGGTCCGCGTGGCCGACGACGCACCCGGTAAGGTGAGCACGGCGCAGATCCGCAGTCGCTTCATCGAGCGCGGCCTCGGACTCGTGGTCGACCTGGTGCACCGCTTCGGCGGCTCGGTCAGCGTCGTCGACGAGCCCGGCTTCGAGAAGGCGATCGCGCTCACCCTTCCCCGCACCGAGATCCCCGGAGACGTGCCATGAGCCTGCGTCGCGTGCTGATCATCGAAGACGGCACCGAGTACATCGAGACGATGACCCGCTTTCTCGCGGACGGCTTCGCCTGGGAGCGGGCGGGCTCTGGCCCGGCGGGCATCGAGCGCCTGCGCGCGGGAGGCATCGACGCGGTGTTCCTCGACATGCGCTTCGACCGGGCGCCCGAGGGGGAGCTCATCGGCGATCTCGACGAGGTGGCCGAGCGCTTCTCGGGGGACCGGGTGCTGGCCCGTCGCTTCGTCGAGGATCACCAGGGCACGTTCGTGCTCGCCGCCTTGCGAGAAGCGGGGGTCACGCTTCCGGTGGTGCTCTCCTACGACTTCTCCGGGGAACCGCGTCGCTGGGAGCGCCTGGCCGAGCGCTTCGCACCGGTGCGCTACCTGCCGGACAACGCATCACCGGCCCAGGTGCGCGAGGCGCTCGGCGGCTAGCTACGGCTCGGTGAGCGTGTCGAGGGCGCAGTCGGCCTCGGTGCCGTAGCCCTCGACGGCCTCGCTGGGGCCGAGGAAGGTGCCGTTGCCGCTCGCATCCCAGCACGCCGAGAACGGGGTGGCGTCGGGGGCGAGAAAGCCGTCGGCCCGCCCGCCTTCCGGGGTGTGGAAAGCCACCGCGACGCCCGCCGTCGGCGTGGCGCCGAGGTCGAAGAGCGCCGGAAACACGAGGCCGTTGTCTCCCTGGACGCGGTACTCGCGCTCTGGCGGGGACAAGGCGTCAGGTCGGACGAGGAGCTCGATGTGGCGCGGATCGTCGAGGGCATAGGCCACCTCGAGCGAGCCTCCCGCGGTGTCGCCGGTGATCGCGGAGACCACCCCGCGCTGCCAGGTGAAGCCACCCTCGGCGGGAAGGTCCTCTCCATCGTGGTGCTGCCCGGAGCCGACCGGCGACCACGGTCCCTCTTCTTCGGGCGCCAGCCACGCCGTCCACGCGAGCTCGTCCCCCTCGGTGAGCAGGATCTCGGCGCGGACCCAGCCCTGGACCGCGCCATCGGGACCCTCGAGGACCACGGCGACCGCGTCCCAGGCGCGGTGCACCGCGGAGCGCTCGTCGGGGACGGCGTCGCGCAACACCTCGCCGATGGCGCGCGGGGCGAGGGTGAGCCCGTCGACCTCGGCGCTTCCCGCGGCGGCGTACGCGACGAGCTCGGCATCGCCCGTCAGCGCGTCGAAGGCGGTGGGCGCGCCGGCGCTCGCCTCCGAGGGCAGGGCTGCAGCGAATCGACCGTCCTCCACGAACACGTCGTTCGAGAGCGTGGAGGTGCAGGCGCACAGGGCGACCGCGAGCAGGCTGGGGGAGAGACGCAGCATCAGAACCGGTAGCCGAAGGACAGGGCGAGCTCGCCGTAGTTTGGCTGACCGAGACCATCGACGTCGACCGAGAGGTGGAGGAGCGCAGCGGAGAAGTCGGCCACGAAGCGGCCCGGATGCGCGCCGACCCAGGCGTGTACGCCCGGTGCGACGCCGGTCGCCGACTGCGCCGTGGACTCCCCATCCGGAAAACTGCGCGAGAACAGGATGAGCTCCGCGCGTCCACCGATGCCGGCGCGCACGAGGGCAGGGGGCGTGGTGAACCCGGCGGTGGCGCCGAGTGACGTGGACGAGACCACCACGCTCACCGGCTCGAGGCCCGCGAAGCTGAGCGTCGCCGGTCCGGCTCCCGAGAGCAGGTCGACGCCCAGGTAGGGGCCTGGCCCGGGACGCCGGCCCAGCCACCGTGCTTCCACGCCGACCACGCCGTGTGTCGGCAGGTAGTGGTTGCCGACCGGGGTGTCGCCGAAGCCGCGCGCGCCGAACAGGCCTCGGAGCGTGAGGCCAGGAAGGGTGGCCTTGCGGACCTCTCGCTGGAGATCGCCGCGGGACGCGGTCTCCTCGTAGGCGACCGAGAGGAACGCGGCGCTGTCGACCACGGCGACGTCGCCTCCGCGCACGTGCAGCTCGGCCTGGTCGACCCATCCGGGCAGGCGGTGCTGGACGAAGTAGGTGCCGGCGCGCACGGCGAGGGTGGTCGGGCGGCTGCCGTCGATCTCGGCCACGTAGCGGCGTCGGGTCTCGTCCCACACGGCGTAGGTGCCCTCCATGCCGCCTTCGAAGCGGAGGGACGCGCGGGCGGCGTCGAGACGGGTCAGGCGCACGCTGCCTTCGCCAGCGAGATCGATGTCGCTGTGGGGAGTCTGCGCCCCAGGCGCTTCTCGGGTCGCGAACGCCGTCTCCGTGTGCACCCACGCGTAGGCCTCGGCGAGGGTCACGTCGCCGTCCCCGTCGACATCGGCCGCTCCGGAGAGCGCGCCGTGCAGGTAGTGCGTGAAGAAACCGCCGCCGATTTCCTCCGATTCCTGAGAGAACTCGGTCGCCGCTGAGCTCGTGAGTAGCGCCGTACCCTCGATGCGCGCCGCGTCGACGGCAAACGCGTAGCTCGGGCCGCGCGCGCCGCCTTTCTGGCGCACGGCACCACCGGACTGGCAGGCATCGAGGAAGCCCACGCGCACGTCGGCGCCCGAACCCTCGAGAAACGCGCGAAGGTCGTCGTGTGTGAGCTCGGTGCTTCCGAGGTCGAGGCCGTGCTCGTCGCCGTGTCCCGAGTAGTAGAAGACGAGGGTCGTCTGCGCGCCCCGGGCCTCGGCGGCGGCAAGCCGCTGTCCGGCAAGCACGAACGCGTTCTGCACGTTGCGGCGGGGCTCGTCGAGGAGCAGAAACGCGTCCTCCTCGGCGATGTCGCCGTACTCCACGAACAGATCGCGCATCTTCGTCGCGTCGCTGCGCGCGAACACTAGCGGCGCCTGGCTCGGCCCGCCGTCGTTGTTGCCGACGAAGATGCCGACACGCACCTCTTCGGCGACCGCGGTGTTCAGGAGCAGGGCGAAGAGCAGGTTCACTGGCGCACCACCGTGACTGCGTCGGCGTCCAGCTCGCGCTCGGCCCAGTCGAGGATGGCGTCGAGGCCGCCCTCGTCCCAGGCGCCTCTCACCCGGTCGTGCGCCTCGTCGACCTCCGCGCCGAACACCGCGACGAACACCTCGGGATCGGGTGCACCGTCGAGCACGATCGAGTCGGGCAGCTCCACCGGGTGCCCGCCGGGTGCGACCGGCTCCGAGCCGAAGCCGCTCTCGGGGTAGAACACGTTGATCGTGCCGTCGACCTCGACCGAGAGCAGCACCAGGTGGTCGTGGTCGCCGGGTACGACGCGGAAGCCGATGGTGTCGCCAGCCCCGAGCGCCGCGCCTTCGTAGGGCACCAGCACGTCGCCCGATAGCTCGAAGATCTGCAGGGTCGCACCGCCGCGATAGCGCGTTCCCTGATGTGGATCCTGAGGGTTTTCCGAGGGCAGGGACAGGAACACCATCAGCGCGACCGCGACCGCGAGGAGCGGGGCGAACCACCGCCAGTTGTTGGCCGCCGTCGGGCTCGCTTGAGAGGCGGTGAGCGACGCCGCGGCACGCTGGCGCAGGGACGCGGGGTCGAAGGGGCGGACCTTGGACCGCGCGGCGTCGAGGTCGTCGAGCCAGGTCTCCTCGGGGTGTTCGCGAAGCCAACGCTCGACCTCGGCCCGCTCGTCCTCGCCGAGCTCGCCGGTGTGCAGGCGTCCGAGGGTCAGCCGCGACGGCCGGTCACCGGGATTGTCGCGAAACAGAGGGCTCATAGGATGCTCCACGCCAGGAGGGCCACGGCGGTGAGGACGAGCCCGGCGCCGAGCCGGTCCCGCGCGAGGTCGAGAAAGGACTGCACCCGCTTGCGCACGGTGGGCACCGACAGACCGACGAGATCGGCGGTCTCCTGGCGGGTGCACTCGTCGAAGAAGGTGTGGATGACGCAGGCGCGCGTCTCGTCATCGACCTGGGCGAGCAGGTCGAGAATGCGCGCATGGTCGCCGCGGGCCTCGTCGGCGGGGGTGATGCCGGAGCCGACGATGTCCTCGGTGTGGTCCTCGTGCTTCTTCGTCCGGGTGTTCCGGTTGCGGATCTGGTTGAGGCAGTAGTTGGTCGAGATGCGGTACATCCACGTCAGCGGGCTGGCCTGCCCTCGAAACTCATCCGATTTCTGAAGAACGCGGGCGAACGTCTCGTGGACCGCGTCGTGGGCCAGTTCCTCGTTCTTGAGGATGGACAGGGCGCGGTGGAAGATGACGTGCGCATAGCGCTCGTAGAGCTCGTGGAGTTCGGCGTCGGTGATGGACATGAGGGCCGGGGGTTCGCTGCTTGGACCCGCGAGGGGCGAGAAGCGGAAAGCGCTTCTCGATGATTCTTTCGCATGAGGGGGCCAGCCTGCTCGTCGGGCCGCGTCCCTCGGGCTCGTGCGGCCATACAGCGGGGCCGCGTGCCGAGCGGGCGAGGACACGACACGAAGTGGTCCACAGCGTTAGAGGCGCGTGTTCCGGAGGCTTCCCATGGAGCTCGACCGCGCTCGTCCGCGCCGTTCCGTCCGCCAGCTGCTCCACGACGAGCAGGGCCGCATCGACATCAAGTCCATGTCTCGCGACGACGCCATCGCGTGGATGATGGAGGAGGTCGGCGCGACCGAGGGCCAGGCGCTGCGCACGTACAAGGCGATCTGGCAGAAGGGAGCTCGGAACTTCGAGGAGATCGACCAGGTCGCGGGTCCGCTGCGCAAGAAGCTCGCGCAGAAGGCCTACATCTCGTTCCTTGCGCCGAACCTCGTGCTCCGCAGCTCGGACGGCACGGTGAAGTACCTGTGGACCCTCGAGGACGGCGAGCAGATCGAGAGCGTGCTCATTCCCGACGGCGACCGGCTGACGCTGTGCATTTCGAGCCAGGTCGGCTGCGCGATGGCGTGCACTTTCTGCCTCACCGGTGACCTGGGGCTCAAGCGTCAGCTCAAGCCTTCCGAGATCGCGAACCAGCCGCTTCAGGTGGGGCGCCAGCTGCCCGAGGGAGTGCGCATCACCAACCTCGTGCTCATGGGCATGGGCGAGCCGCTGCACAACCTCGACAACCTCACCCGCGCGCTCGACGTGTGTCTGGATGACGAGGCGCTCAACTTCTCGCACCGCAAGATCACGGTGAGCACGGTCGGCCTGGTGCCGAAGATGGGGGAGCTGGCGGCCCGCCTGCCGGTGAACCTCGCGGTGAGCCTCAACGCGTCGAGCCACGAGCAGCGCGCGCAGATCATGCCGATCACGGGACGCTACTCGCTCGACGAGCTGCTCCAGGCCTGCCGGGACTTCCCGCTGCCGAGCGGCAAGATGATCACCTTCGAGTACGTGATGCTCCGCGACTTCAACGACTCGCTGGAGGACGCCGAGCGACTCGTGGGGCTGCTCGAGGGCATTCGCGCCAAGGTGAACCTCATCCCATACAACGAGAACCCGGATCGCACGCTGCGGCGGCCCACCGACGAGGCTGTCGACGCGTTCCAGGACTACCTCGTCAAGCGTCACCTGAATGCCACGGTGCGCGTCTCGCGCGGACGGGACATCAGCGCGGCCTGTGGGCAGCTGGGCAAGGCTGCTCAGCAGGCGGTCGACGAGGGCTGGCTCCAAACCGCGCGAGCCATCGCGGGGATGTAGCCCGACGCCCATCCGGTTACCCCGCGCAGCGAGGCAGGCCGCCGGCGCGCAGCCTCGATCACGAGCACAGTGCACCATCAGGGGCAGGCATGGCGAAGATTGGCATCATCGGAGGCTCAGGCCTCTACCAGATGGAGGGTCTGACCGGGCTTCGCGAGGAGCACGTCGAGACCCCGTTCGGGGCGCCTTCCGACGCGGTGATGCTCGGAGAGCTCGAGGGTGTCGAGCTCGCGTTCCTGCCCCGCCACGGTCGTGGCCACCGGCTGACCCCCGGCGAGGTGCCGTATCGGGCGAACATCCACGCCCTCAAGCAGCTCGGCTGCGAGTGGGTGATCAGCGTCAGTGCCGTGGGTTCGCTCCGTGGCGACATTCCGCCGGGTCACGTGGTCACCGTCGACCAGTACATCGACCGCACCCGCCAGCGCCCCACCAGCTTCTTCGGCGACGGGATCGTCGCGCACGTCTCCTTCGGGGACCCGGTGTGCGACACGCTTCGCGGCTACCTCTACGACGCGGCGGTCGAGGCCGGTGTCCCGGCCTTCGAGCGCGGCACCTACGTGTGCATCGAGGGGCCGAGCTTCTCGACCCGCGCCGAGTCCGAGCTGTTCCGCCGCTGGGGGGCCGATGTGGTCGGCATGACCAACCTGCCCGAGGCGCGGCTCGCGCGTGAGGCGTCGCTGTCCTACGCGTCGCTGACCATGGCGACCGACTACGACTGCTGGCACCGCGGACACGACGAGGTCAGCGTCGAGTCGGTGATCGCGGTGATCACGCAGAACGTCGCCAACGCGCAGCGCATCCTCAAGGCGGCGGTCGCGCGGATCGCGGCGCACGAGGGCCCCGCCCCGCACGCCGATGCCCTGAAGTACGCCGTGATCACGTCGCCCGACGCGATGCGCGCGGACACCCGCGAGAAGCTCGCCCTGCTCCTCGACCCGGTCCTGGTGGAGTGAACGTGAGCGCGCACCTCCTGCTTCGTCAGCGCCGGGAAGCCCGAGGCTTGAGCCTCGAGGAAGCCGCAGGCGCGACGCGCATCGAGGCGCGCTACCTCTCGGCCATCGAGCACGGGCGGCTGGACCAGCTGCCGGACGGGCCAAAGCGCCGTGCGTGGGTGCTGTCCTACGCGGCGTTCCTCGAGGTCGATCCGGCGCAGATCGCGTCGCTCGTGCCGCCGCCGGAGCGCCCGAAGCCCGGGCTCGCGCCCGGCGTCGTCTGGGGCATGTCGGCCGTGGCCATCGGGCTCGCCGTGCTGCTCATCGGGCGCCAGGTGAAGGGCTGGTGGGACCGGCCGACCCCGGTGGATGTCCCGGAGCTCGCGCGCATCGAGCGCTCCGAGCCCGATCAGCACGTGAAGCTGCGGGTCGTCGAGGCGGGACGCTTCAAGGTGTGGGTCGACGGCGAGCTCGCCGTGGACGAACGCCTGGACGCCGATCAGCGCCTCGAGTTCTCGGCGCACGACCGGGTGGAGCTGCAGCTGCCCACCGCGGGCTCGGCGCGGGTGACCTACAACGGCGAGTCCATCGCGCCTCAGGGCCGTCAGGACGAGCCGCGCAAGCTCGTGTTCATCGACGACGTGCAGGCACCCTGATGGCGAATCTCAACACCCGCACCGAGAGCATCCTCCGGCGACTGGTTCGCCGCGAGGCGGGCCCTGCGCTTCGCAAGGTGTTGAACAAGACCCGGCCCGAGGACGTGGCCGCCGCGATGTCCCATCTCACGGGCACCGAGCAGCGACGGCTGTACACGATCATCGAGGATCAGGAGTACGCCGCCGAGGTGCTCTCGAACCTGCCCGAAGATGCGGTGCGCGAGGTCACGCGGGAGATGACCGGCGAGCAGGTCGTCGCGCTGCTCGACCTCATGGAGGCGGACGACGCCACCGACGTCGTCGAGATCCTGCCCGGCAAGCTGCGCGAGCGCGTGCTCCGCGAGATGGTCGACGACCCCGACGACGAGGTCACCTCGCTGCTCGCGTGGCCCAGCGACTCGGCGGGCGGCATCATGTCGCCCGATGTGTTCACGATGCCGCAGAGCGCGACCACGGGTGAGGCGATCCGCACCCTACAGCGCTCGCACGAGGACTTCCCGACCTTCTACTACCTGTACGTCGTCGACGGGGGAGAGCGGCTGGTCGGCGTGGTCTCCCTGCGCTCGCTGCTCACGCACCCGGAGCACACGCCGCTCGTCAGCATCATGAACCGCGACGTGATCACGGTCGAGCCGTTCCAGGACCAGGAAGAGGTCGCCCGCTACGTGGCCCGCTACGACCTGCTCGCAGTGCCGGTGGTCGACCAGACCCAGCACGTACTCGGGCTGGTCACGGTCGACGATGTCGTCGACGTCATCCGCGAAGAGGCCGCCGAGGACATGATGCTCATGGCCGGCGTGCACGGCCACGGTGGCGAAGACCTCGATCACAGCGGCCGATCCGCGGTCGAGATGACGCGCATGCGCGCCGGATGGCTGCTCGCCACGGCGTTTGGCGGCATCGTCGCCGACCGCATCACCCACGTGTTCAGCGGGTCGCTCCCGGTCGAAGTGCTCGCCGGGCTGATCCCCGTGGTCATGGGCATGGGCGGAAACGTCGGCATCCAGTCGACGACGCTCGCGGTGCGCGGCCTCGCGACCGGCGCCGTGCAGGTCAAGGGTGCGACCAGCTTCATCGTGCGCGAGGCCAAGGTCGGCCTGATGCTCGGTGTGCTCTACGGCGTGCTGCTCGGCGGCTATGGGTTCGCCAGCGGGTGGCCCGATCCGTACGTGGGCCTCACCGTTGGCGTGAGTGTGTTTCTGGCGATCGGCATCGGCTCGCTCCTCGGCTCCTCGTTGCCCGTCGGTCTGTCGCGCCTCGGCGTCGACCCGGCCATTGCCACGGGCCCGTTCGTGACCACGGCGGTCGATATCCTCGGCATCGGGCTGTACTTCTCCGTCGCGCGCCTGCTGTTGCCGGGATGACCTGGACCGAGGCGCTGGTCGTCGGTGCGGTCGATCTCGGCGAGTCCGATCGGATCATGCGCCTGCTCACCGCGGAGCGGGGCCGGATTTCGGCGGTCGCGCGTCGGGTGCGATCGTCGGGCAAGCGCTGGGCCGGGGTGCTCGACGTCGGAAACCACGTGCGACTGCGCTTCGGGCGCTCCCGAGGCTCGCTTGCGAGCATCTCGGAGGCCGAGGCGGTGGCCGCCCCGCGCAGGGCGCGCTCCGACCTCGAGCGCGTGGCTCTGCTCGCCTATGGATGTGAGCTGTGCGCGGGCCTGGCACCCGAGGACCACGAGGCGTCGAAGCTGTGGCGCCTGCTCCACACGTGGATCGCCCTGCTCGAAGGTCCCAAGACCCCGCGCAGCGCGTCTCGCGCCGCACTCGAGGCCAAGGCGCTCACGTTCGCGGGGCTCGCCCCGCGGCTCGTCCACTGCGCACGCTGCGGCGATCTCGCCCGCGATCCGCTGGTGTTCGACCCGGACAGCGGGGGAGTGGTGCACCAGCATTGTGGCGCGGGGCGCTCGATCCTCGCCGAGCACGCTGCGGTGCTCGAGGGTCTGCGGCGCACACCGCTCGCCGACACGGTGGAGCTGGAGCTGCCCGCGGAAGTACGCAACGCGCTGCCCGACTTCGCGGAGTACCACCTCGGGCGTGGCCTGAAGAGCAGGGGACTCGTCGCCGAGCTCGGCCTGTGAACAGGCGGTCGCCTCTGGCCACCTCTCGGTGAACGCACCGAAGGAACCGGGTTAGACGCGACACGGAGTTCGACATGCGCCACGCCCCCATCCTGCTCGCCTTCCTCGCCTCGGGCTGCTCCAACGAGATCACGCTCACCGGCATCCTCGTCGGCACGCGCGACGACAAGTCGCTGGCCTGGCCCGGCGCCGAGGTGCGCGCCTACGACCAGGACGGCGTGCTGTACGGCTCGACGACCTCGAACAGCAGCGGACGCTTTCGGGTGACCGTGCCCCGCGGCCAGACCGTGTTCGTCGAGGTCGGTGACGACTACCACCCGACCGCGAGCTTCACCGGTGTGTCCGGCTTCTCGACGCCGCTCCACGTCAACCTGGGTGCGAACCCCGAGATCTACGGCGTGAAGCGCATCGAGCACGAACTCCTGATGACCCAGTTCGCGGGCTGCCCCGGACTCGAGGACGGCGCGCTCGTCGTCGGCCAGGCCTTCGCCAACGACCTCCTGGACCTGGAGACGGATGAGCACCCGATCCTCGCCACGGTGACGGCCCAGGTGGTCACGCTCGACGGCGAGATCTACGACGGCTGCTACCTCGACGGAGAGGGCGAGCAATACTCGGCGGACGCCGAGGCGACCGGGGACAGTGGCATCTTCGCGGTGGCCGGCCTGCCGCCGGGCCTGCACACGCTGGTCGTCGAGAACCACGTTCCGGGCGGGATCACGTCTCAGACCGCGACTGCCGTCTTCGTCGACGAAGCGGTCGTTCTCCCGCGGTTCCCGTTCCTGATGGAGAGCGGTCTCCTGTTCTAGGGACCTTGCAAGGGCGTCTTGTCGCTCCCTCGCAAAGCTCCTCTCCCCGAAAAAAAGGGAGTGGATGCTCTTGTGCGGCCTCCACCGTTGTCCTAACGTCCCCTCCCGAGCGGGCGCTCCCCGCATCAGACACGTTTGGAGGTCCCGATATGGGCGAAATGATCCACAAGCCTGACGCCAACCCGATCCTGTTTGCCGTGGCGAACCTGTTCTTCTGCAGCGTGGGCTACTTCTGGATGGGACAGACCAAGAAGGGCATCATGTCCCTGGTCATCGGGTTCGTCGCGTCGCTGTGCACCCTCGGCCTCGGATTCTGGATCTGGGCCGGCATCGTGGTCTACGACGCCTACCTGCTTGGCCAGAAGCTCCAGCAGGGCGAGTCCATCGGCATGAACGAGAACGGTCTCTCGTTCCTCGACGCCATCTTCAAGGACTAGCAGCGCTAGCACTCACGGAGGGGTCGCATGACCACCGCGGAAGAAAAAGTCAACATGCCGGGCATCGCGCTGATCGTGCTCGGCGCGGTGACCATCCTCGTGAGCCTCGGCCGCCTCGTGCTGTCGCTGCTCTCGCTGATTCCCCAGCTCATCGAGACGCTGGACTACGGCACCGACGCGCTGATCGCTTTCCTGATCGGCGCGGGCCTGAGTGTCGTCGTCCAGGTGATCAACTCCGGCATCTCGATCATCGTCGGTGGCCTCGTGGCCTTCGGCGGTGTCAAGCTGCGTAGCCTCCAGTCCCCGGCGCTGGTGTACGCGGGCTCCGTGCTCGCGATGATTCCCTGCTGCTCGGGCCCGTGCTGCTGTCTCGGTCTGCCCATCGGCATCTGGGCGATCGTCACCATGCAGGACGAAGAGGTCAAGGCGGCGTTCGAGGGCTGAGCGCGCACTTCTCGCCGGTTCGGGGCCTCGACTGTAGGGTCGTAAGCTCCGAAACCGGCGAGGCGGTCGCCTCATCCGCGACGCGCTCTGCACGGATTGCTGACAGAGAGGGGGACTCCGGGCTGTGCTCGGATGCGCCCCCTGGTGTATGAAGAGGGCCGTCGCCCTCGGAGACGACTTGCACACGCAACCCTTCAGGACCACCCCGATGGGTGGAGGAGACCGGCACTAGCGTGGCCGAGCTTCGCCGCAGTCACGGCTTCCCGCTGTCCGTCGCAGCATTGAGCGACGTGGGGCGCGTGCGCACCAACAACGAGGACTCCCACGGCAATAGCTGGTTGGGAGACGACAGCCTGTTCGTCATCGTCGCGGACGGCATGGGCGGCCACGAGGCCGGTGAGGTCGCGTCCGGCCTTGCGGTCCAGGTCGTCGAGGACTCGGTTCGCCGTGACCTCGACGCAGACCCTCGCGATCGGCTGTACAACGCGTTCCTCGACGCCAACGACGCCATCCTCGAGGAGGGCAGTCGCTCGGGCACCCGAGGCATGGGCACCACCGCGGTGGCCGCCATCCTCAAGGGCGCAGACGGCTATGTGGGCACCATCGGCGACAGCCGCGTGTACCACGTGCGCAACGGGCAGATCCTGTGGCGGACCACGGACCACACCCGTGTGCAGATGCTCGTCGAGCAGGGTGACATCGACGAGGACGAGGCGCGCTACCACCCCGAGGCGGGCATGCTCACTCGGGCGCTTGGACACGCGCGCATGGCGGACGGGCGGCCCTTGGTGCCCGACGTGTTCGCCGAGACCCTTCCCCTCGAAGAGGGCGATGCCCTGGTGTTCTCGACCGATGGTCTCCACGACCTCGTCGAAGACTGGGAGATCGGCCAGCTCGTTGCCGGCAAGACTGCCGACGAAGCCGCCGAGATCCTCGTCGACACCGCCTGTGACCGCGGGGGCCACGACAACGTGACCGTCGCCGTCGTCACCGCTGGCCATCGCGCCTCTGGCTACGGTCCGGACTACCGGCCCGAGACCTACAAGCTGTCGCTGCTGGACGATGACGAAGGCGCCGCGCCCACGCCAGTGCCCGGTGCCTACCCGGCGACTCCCGAGCAGACCTACGACGATCCGGCCTCCGCGCCGCCGGCGGCTCCCGCTCCGGTGGCGGCCCCGGCAGCTGCGCCCGCACCACCGCCTCCGGCTGCAGGCTTCGCGCCGCCTCCGGCCCCGGTCGCCGCGGCGGCCCCTGCCCAGAGCGGTGGCAGCCGGACGTTGCTCGTCGTCGGGGCGCTGGCGGTGTTCGGCCTGCTCGCGCTCGTCGTCGTCGCCGTCGTCGGCGCGCTGCTCTACGTGAACATGGCGTGATCGGGGGCACGCGCGGTCGTTCGGCGACCCCGCACCTCGTTCGTCGTCGGGCTGGCTGCTAGAACAGCGTAGCCGCGGCGACGGCGCCGGCGAGGAGCGTCGCCATGGTCGCGGCGGCGGTCATCGCGGCGACGGCATCGGACTCCTGGTCGGGAGGCGCCGCCTCACGGAGCGGAGCCATCTCGAACGTCGCCTTCGCGGCGGGGGCCGGCGTGAGGTCGGGCGGGATGGTGTCGCGCTGGAGTGCGAGGCCGTGAGGGTCGGTCGCGTGGTCGTCGACGCCGTCGATGGCCGGGGTGATGTCGGTGTTCGACGTCGCCGTGTCGAGACGGGTCTCGCCCCCCCAGCGCCCGACGATCACGGTGATGTTGTCGTGGCCACCGCGGGAGTTTGCGAGGCGCACGAGCTCGGAGCACGCATCGGTTGGGTCCATCGTCGAGGTGACCTCGGCGATCTCGGGGCCACTCACCAGATCGGCCAGCCCATCGCTGCAGATCACGATGCAGTCGCCGTCCTGGAGCTGCCACACCTCGCCCTCGAGACTCGGCTCGACGCGGATGGGGGAAGGGGGCCGTCCGCCGAGGGCCTTGGTGAGGACCGAGGACAGGGGCGAGTTCGCAGCCTCGGCGCGCGTGATCTCGCCGCGGTCGACGAGGTCCTCGACGAGCTTGTCGTCGCGGGTGCGACGCATGACGTCGGCGCCGCGCAACCAGAAGGTGGGGCTGTCGCCGATCCAGCACACCTGGATACCGTCGCGGGTCACATAGGCCGAAGCTGCGGTGGCACCGGGGCGCGTGCGACCCGAGGAGCAGAGGCGACGCCGGATCGCGTAATCGGCGCGGCGCAGCGACTCGGCCAGGGCCGCCGAGGGCTCGAGATCGGCCTCGTGCAGGTACTGGTAGATCACGTGCACCGCGAGCTGGCTCGCCTCGTCACCGCGCCCCATGCCACCCATGCCATCGCACACGAGGAGCACACCACCGTGGGTGGCGTGGAACAGCGCGTAGCTGTCCTCGTTGAGGGGATGGACTCGACCGGGGTCGGTCGCCCAACCCAGCTCGAGGGGCATCGCTTCGGACAAGGTTCACCAGAGGATGGGGTGTACGCGCAAGCATACGCAACGCGAGCGACCTGCGCATGTTGTGCCGCAAAGCTCGCCTGTCGCGAGGTTGTCATGGGCGGGCCTTGACCCCGATGGGCAATCGTGACTAGCCTGAAAGATGTACGGGGGAACTTCTTTATGGGGAAGCTGGCAGTTTCGCCGAGCCAGGCTCGTACCTTTGCCCTCGTGGGGCATCGGTCGAGCGGCAAGACCTCCCTGGCCGAGGCCCTGCTCGCGGAAGCGGGGGTGGTGCGACGACCTGGACTCGTCGAACAAGGGACCACGCTGCTCGACCACCTCCCCGTCGAGCGCAGGCGACACATGAGCCTCCAGGCGGGTTTTGCTTGGATGCCGCGCGACAAGAACCTCCTGTTCCTCATCGATGTCCCGGGCGGTGCCGCCGCGGCGCCCGAGCGGGCGATTACGGGAGCCGGTGGTGACCTTCGCCTGGTGGTCACCGGGGTGACGGACGGGGTGGAGCAGGGGACGCGCAGGGAGCTCGCGCAGCGGCAGCCCGCGTTCATCGTGCTCACCAAGATGGACCGGGCGCATCAGCACGAGTGGCCCGGGGTGGTCGCGGCGGTGCAGGACGCGGCGTCCGGAAAGCGCGTGCAGCCGCTTCAGCTGCCGTTCTATACGGGTGGCTGCTTCACCGGGGTCCTCGACCTCGTGTCGCGCCGGCTGGTCACGCTCGACGGCGAGCGCCACGAGGTACCGGACGAGGTGCGGGCGGAGTTCGCGGCGGCCCGCGAGGCGCTGGTCGAGTCGGTGGCGCTGCACGACGACTCCTTGCTCGAGACCTACCTCGAGTTCTTCGAGCTCGATGACGCGCTATTCGAGGAGGGACTGGCTCGTGCGGTGGCGAGCGGCCGCTTGCTGCCCGTGTGCTTCGCGAGCGCGCTCACCGGGATCGGTGCGGGCCCTTTGCTCGACGCCATCGCTCGTTTCGGTCCGGCTCCGATTGCGCGCCCAGTGGCCCTCATGGACGCGGACGGTGCCCCGCTGGTCGCGACCGAGGACGGGCCCTTCGCGGCCCAGGTGCTCGCGACGCAGCTCGACGCCGACGGCGAGCCATTCCAGGTGCTTCGGGTGTGGAGCGGTACCCTGCCGGCCCGTGGAGGCGTGGCGTGGGACGGCGGCCGACGTGGCCTGCGCCGCATCTACTCCCTGCGCGGCCCGCGACGGAAGGTTGCCGACTACGTGGGCCCGGGTGCCGTGCTCGCGACCTGGGAGCTTCTCGGTGTGCGGCCCGGCGACATCGTCTATGCCGACGGGCGCGTGGTACGTGCGCGGCAGCCTTGGCTGTTCCGGCCCGCCATCGAGCGTCGGGTGGTCACCGACTCCCGGCAGGGCGAGCGTCTGTACGCGGCGCTCGCGGCCTTGCAGCGTCGGGATCGTGGGGCTTCGGTTCGAGCGGACGGGGCCCATGCGGCCATCGTCGGCGGCGTGAACAGCCTGCACCTCCAGCGCATGCTCGAGATCCTCGCCGAGGACGTCCGCTTCGAGACCAGCCTCCCGATGGTGCCGTACCGCGAGGCTCCGCGCGGCCACGGCGTCGCCGAGTTCGAGCATCAGAAGCTCGTCGGCGGCGAGCCGCTCGAGTACGCGCGCGTCGTCCTCGAGGTGCGTCCGTCCTCCGAGTCCGGCCTGCGCTTCTCGGTGGCCGCCGATGAAGAGGCGCTGCCCTCGCGCTGGCACGAAGCCATCGAGCGCGGCGTGCGAGAGGCGATGTCCAACGGTCCCTCCGCCGGCTACCCCGTCGACGGCCTCGAAGTGGTGTGCACCGACGGCGACTACGACTTGTTCGCCAGCGAGGAGGCCTGGTTCGAGCTCGCCGCCGCCGAGGCTCTGCGCGAGGCGCTCTACGTCGCAAAGACCGAGCTCATCGAGCCGCTGTTCGAGGTCACGGTGGACGTGCCATCCGAGCGGGTGGGGGATGTGCTCACCGAGCTCGGGCAGCGCGGTGGACGCGTGATCGGCCTCGAGTCCCCCGGCTCGCGCACGCGCATCTCCGCCGAGATGCCGTATCGCCAGCTGCGCACCCTCGGACCTCGACTCGAGGCGGTGACCAGTGGGGAGTCGAGGTTGGAGGCCGCTCAGCGGCGCATGGCGCCCGTGCCCGCCCAGGCAGTCGCCCAGGCCATGCACGAGTCTCCTCACCCCGTGCCGCAGCGCCGGCAGCAGCCGAAGAACTCGGCTGGACCGGCCATCGCGCTCACGCCGGGATAGATTCGGGTCTGGGGATGACCCTGCCTTCACTTTCCGCGAGACGAGCCGCTTGCCAAGCCAACCAGCGCGAACCCTGACCTTCGACGACAACGAAGCCCTTCGAGAGCTCGTCGGCGAGTTCGGTTCACACCTGAAGATCCTGTCCAAGGCGATGGAAGCCGAGGTCGTCCAGCGCGGTGACACCGTGTTCGTCGAGGGTCCCGATGCCTCGCGAGCCGAGGCCGTGCTGCGCCAGCTGTATCGGTACGTGCAGCAGGGCAACGCCGTGCGGCCGGGGGATGTGCGTCAGGCGATTCGCGTGCTCGCGGCGGACCCGGGAGCGGATGTCGTCGACCTGTTCACCGACGCGGTGCTCACCGGGGTGCACGGACGCGCCATTGCGCCGCGGACCTCGGGGCAGCGCACCTACGTGCGAGCGCTTCGCGCGAACAAGATCGTGTTCGGCATCGGTCCGGCGGGCACGGGCAAGACCTACCTGGCCGTGGCGATGGCCGTGGCGGCGCTTCGAGCCGGTCAGGTCAAGCGCATCATCCTCACGCGTCCCGCGGTCGAGGCGGGCGAGAAGCTCGGGTTCCTGCCTGGTGACCTGACCGAGAAGGTCGACCCCTACCTGCGTCCACTGTTCGACGCGCTGGCGGACATGGTGCCCACCGAGCGCCTGCAGCGGATGATGGACCGTCGCGAGGTCGAGATTGCGCCGCTCGCGTTCATGCGTGGACGCACCCTCGAGGCCGCGTGGGTGATCCTCGACGAGGCGCAGAACACGACCGTCGAGCAGATGCGCATGTTCCTCACGCGCATGGGGACGCACTCGCACATGGTGGTCACCGGCGATGCGACGCAGGTCGACCTGCCTCGCGGACGCCGAAGCGGGTTGGCGCACGCGGTGTCGCTCCTCGAAGAGGTCGACGGCATCGATGTCGTGCGCTTCACCGCGGCCGATGTGGTTCGCCACCCGCTCGTGGCGCGGATCATCGAGGCCTACGAGTCCGATGACCGGTCGCGCGAGGGGGAGCAATGAGGCTGCCTCGCCTCGAGGCGCGTCCTCTGGGGCGGCGTGATCTCGGGCTGGTGGCCATCCTCGTTGCGGTGTGCTTCCTGGCGGCCGCGGTGCTCGTGGACTGGGCTCGGGCTCCGGTCGAGGACCTGGCTGCTGGCGACGTGGCCCCGCGAACCGTCGAGGCGCCTACCGACTTCTCGTACCAGGACTTCGCCGCGCGCGAGCGCCGTCAGCAGGAAGCGCGCGAGGCCGTCGCCCCGGTCTTCGTGCATCGGGCTTCGCTCTCGGATGAGCTGCAGGTCCGTATCGAGCGCGCGTTTGCCGAGGGTCGCCGCGCCCTCGACATCGCCGAAGCCGCGGGCGACGAGGATCCGCTGGCACCGGTGTCCGTGGCGTTTCGCGCCGCGCTCGGCAGCCACGTACCGAACGCCGACCTGCGGCCGCTCGTCGACGCCGGCTTCCCCGCCACCGCCGAGGTCCTGTCCCAGGAGCTTCTCGGCCGGGCGATGCGCGGCTACATCGCGCGTGACCCGAGCGCGGTCCCCGATGGCCCGATCCGCGTCATCGAGCTCCGGGCACTGGACCGCGAGGAAGTGCTGCTTCGGGACCGCGACCGCATCACCAGCGTCGAGGATGCGTACGAGCGCGTGAGCCTGGCCCTGGTCGAGCTCGCCCCCAAGGACAACGCCGAATGGGTCGACTCCGCGTCCCGCATCGCGCGCGCCAGCCTGCGTCCGAACCTCGAGTACAACGCCCTCGAGACCGAGCAGCGCCGCGAGGAGGCCGCGGCCAGCGTGCCGATGGAGACGATTCGCGTGAAGCGCGGCGAGATCCTGTTCCGGCAGGGTGACGTGCTCACCGCGGGTCACGTGCTTCGCTACCGAGCGCTCCAGTCGCTTCGGGGCGACGGCACCAAGCCCCTCGAGGTCGGCGCGCTCGGCCTGTTCCTCGTCGTGCTGTTCGCGACGCTGTACACCTTCGCGGGACGCAGCCTGCGCAGCGCCTCCACGCGCATGCGCGATGCGAGCTCCGTGGGCGTGCTCGTCATCCTCACCGCAGTGATGGCGCGCGTCAGCGTGTACGCGGCGCCCGCGCTCACCCCGCTCCTCGGCATCGAGCTGGACCCGGCGTGGTTCGGCTTCGCGGTGCCCGTCGCCGGCATGGCCATGCTCGTGCGGCTGCTCATGGGCGTGGGCTGGACGTTCATCTACGTCGTCGCCGCTGCCTCGGTTTGCGGCGTGGCCATGGACCTGCAGGCCCTGCACGTCCTGTTCTTCCTGATCTCCGGCATGACCGCCGGCAGTGCGGTCGAGAACGCGCGCGAGCGGATGTCCATCCTCCTCGCCGGCGGGTTCACCGGCCTCGTGAACGCCGTCACCGTCGGCCTCATCCACTTCGTGCTGCTGTACCAGGGCGTGTCGGAGCTCTCCCTCGAGACGGCGACGCGCCTGCCCTGGGCCATGGGTCTCGGCCTTGCGGGTGGCGTGGTCTCTGGCTTCCTGGTGCTGGGCCTGGTCCCGGTGTTCGAGGCCCTGGGCTTCGTCACCGACTACCGCCTGCTCGAGCTCGCCAACCTCAACCACCCGCTGCTTCGCCAGCTGATGGTGCGCGCGCCGGGCTCCTACCATCACTCCGTGATCGTGGGCTCCCTCGCGGAGGCAGCGGCCCAGGAGGTCGGTGCGAACGCGCTGATGGCCCGCGTGGCCAGCTACTTCCACGACATCGGCAAGTCGGTGAAGCCGCAGTACTTCATCGAGAATCAGCGTGGGGCGCCGAACCGGCACGACAAGCTCGATCCTGAGCAGTCGGCCCAGGTGATCATCAACCACGTGATCGACGGCGCGAAGATGGCCCAGGAGTACAACCTCCCGAAGCCCATCCTCGACAACATCTACATGCACCACGGCACCGGTGTGCTCTCGTTCTTCCTGCGGCAGGCGCGCGAGAACGCCGAGGACCCGACCAAGATCGACGAGAGCCGGTTCCGCTATCCGGGACCGAAGCCGTCGACCCGCGAGGCGGGCATCATCATGCTCGCGGACAAGGTCGAGGCGGCGACGCGCACGATCAAGGAGCCCACCGAAGAGAACATCCGCAACATGATCCACCGCATCGTGAACTCGGTGATGGCGGACGGACAGTTCTCGGAGTGCCCGCTGACCTTCAAGGAGATCCACAGCATCGCCGACACCTTCGTGAAGGTGCTGATGGGCATCTACCACCAGCGCATCGAGTACCAGGAGACCCGCGACGTGTCGCGGAACACGGGCAACGCGGCCCGCGGCAAGCTCCGCGAGCAGGTCCCCGCGAGCGGC
Organism: Deltaproteobacteria bacterium; assembly: GCA_006226595.1. Taxonomy (GTDB): domain Bacteria; phylum Myxococcota_A; class UBA796; order UBA796; genus M1803. Next base: position 135,138 of record SBGP01000111.1, on the reverse strand, counting down.
GTGATCACGCTCGAAGTACTGCCCGGGGGGGGCTCGATGCAGCAGAACACCGGTACCGATGGCGCCATCGACTACGAGTCGGTGGAGCACCTTCCCGGAGAGGAGTGAGTGGGCGAGGTCGACGTCACGCTCGACGAGGGCCAGCACTTCGACACGTCGCGGATCCTCGGCATGGCCGAGGTGGCCATGGCGCACCTCGACGTGGCGGAAGGCGAGCTGTCGGTGTTGCTCACGGACGATGCGACCATCCACCCGCTGAACCGGGACTGGCGCGGCAAGGACCGGCCGACGGACGTCCTGTCCTTCTCGCAGATCGAGGGGGAGGCGGTTCCGGGTGCCCCGCTGGTACTCGGCGATGTCATCATCAGCCTCGAGACTGCGTCACGGCAGGCGGCGGAGCGTGGGCACTCGCTGGACCGCGAGGTGCAAATCCTGCTCGTGCACGGCATCGTGCACCTGCTCGGCTACGACCACGAAGAGGACGACGAGGCCGAGGAGATGGAGGCCATCGAGCGCGCCATCCACGCGAAGCTCGACGCCTGACCCTCAGCGACTCGCCTCGGGGCGAAGTCTCCGTTACTCCGGGAGCCCAAGGCGCGCGGCACAGCCGCACGGAGGAACGATGGTCGACGAGGTCCGCCAGCAGCTCACCCCGCTCGTGAGCCGGATCCAGGAACTTTGGAGGCATCTTTGACGTAGAGGGCAAGCAGGCCCGCGTCGATGAGCTCGAGGGGCAGTCCACCATGCCCGGGTTCTGGGACGACAACGTCCGCGCCCAGGAGCTGCTCAAGGAGAAGGGGCAGCTCGAGCGCGTGGTCAAGGACTGGCGAGCGGTCAAGGAGCTCGCCGACGACGTGGCGACGCTGGTCGAGCTCGCCGTCGAGATGGAAGACGACGACACCGCGAAAGAGGCGGCCGAGCAGGTCGAGCTCCTCGCGACCAAGGTGCGCACGCTCGAGACTCGGCGGCTGCTCTCCGAAGAGCAGGACCCGCTCGATGCCATCATCGAGATCAATCCCGGCATGGGCGGCACCGACGCGTGCGACTTCGCCGAGATGCTGCTGCGCATGTACATGCGATGGGCCGAGCAGAACGATCACGCCGTCGAGCTGCTCGACCGCAGCGACGGCGAAGAGGCCGGCATCAAGTCGGCGACCCTCGCGATCCGCGGCGAGTACGCCTACGGCTACATGCAGGCCGAGACGGGCGTGCACCGCCTGGTCCGCATCTCGCCCTTCGGCAAGGCCATCCGCCAGACCAGCTTCGCCGCGGTGCACGTGTACCCCGAGATCGACGACGACATCGAGGTCGACATCAACCCGGCGGACATCCGCATGGACACGATGCGCGCCTCCGGTGCCGGCGGCCAGCACGTCAACACCACCGACTCCGCCGTGCGGCTGACCCACGAGCCCACCGGCGTCGTCGTGCTCTGTCGCGCCGAGCGCTCGCAGCACAAGAACCGCGACAAGGCGATGAAGATGCTGCGCGCGAAGCTGTACCAGCTCGAGCTCGAGAAGCGCATGGAAGCGCAGGCCGAGGTCAACGCGAAGAAGATGAAGATCGACTTCGGCAGCCAGATCCGGTCCTACGTCATGCAGCCGTACCAGCAGGTGAAGGATCTCCGCACCGAGCACGTCACTGGCGACATCAGCGGTGTGTTCGACGGGAATGTGTCTCCGTTCATGGAGGCCTGGCTTGCCGCTCGTGCCGACGGCACGCTCTCGAACTAAGAGGCCGAGATGACGGACCCGACTGAATCCCACGCCCGCCTGGGGTGGAGTGAGAAGCGCGGCTTCGAGCTGGACCTGATGGCCGAGGAAGACGGCGTGCTCGTGCGCATGGCCGGTGTCCCGGTCGCGGCGGACGGCACGGATGCCCTCGTCGCCGGTGCGGTCGAGCTGCATCGCCTCGAGATCCTGTTCAAGGCCGACGTCGACATCGCGGGCGTGCCCGGTCAGCTCCAGGAAGCGACGATCCAGCTCCGCGGCGACAAGCTCGCCTTCGAAGCGAAGATCGAGGACGCCGAGACCGGCGAGTCCCAGGGCTTCTCGTCGACCGTGCCGGTGCTGGTGTCGCGCGCGGCGCCGAAGACCGGCGGCCCGGTGGCGCAGACGGTCGAAGAAGAAGAGCTCGACTGGGAAGACGAGAACACGCTCGAGCAGATGTTCGGCGACGTCATGCCGATGAGCACCTCCGAGGTGCGCAAGCCCGAGCCCGAGCCGGGACCTGCGGGTGGTGGCTTCGCCGCGCTGCTCAAGGCCCTGGCTGGAGCGGACCCCGACTCGCACCAGCCCACCGAAGAAGTCAGCCGCGGCTCGGCCACGGCCCGCTCGCCGGCGCCCTTCGAGAACGATCCGCTGCCGGATCTCGACCTCGAGCCGCCGAGCCCGGCGTTCTCGGTCGAGGCCGAGGCACTCAGCTTCCTCAAGCTGCTCATCGACAACGATCACCTCGAGCTCGCCGAAGACCACGAAGCCGAGGAGCTGGTCACGGGACTCGCGCCGATCCTCGCCCTCAACGTGGGTCCAGCGGCGAAGGCCTCGACGCTGTCGAACTGGTTGCTCGAGCAGGATGCCGTCGAGGAGCTGTACATGGACGACGAGAGCCTCGAGGAGCTGCTCGCGCAGTGGTAGGCACGTCGCTCTCCACCGCGCGTCTGACGGTCTGCGTGCCGTCGGTGGACGCCGCGGGCGAGGTGGCGGCCTACTACGCGCGCAACGCGACCTTTCACGCACCCTTCGATCCCCCGCGGCCGCAGGGCTTTCGCACGGCGGCGTACTGGAAGCGACAGCTCCAGGTGAACCTCGAGGCACTGGAGGCGCGGAGTGCGGCCCGGTTCTTCCTGTTCGACGACGAGCGGGTCGTGGGCCACGCGTCGCTGTCGGTCATCGGGTGGGGGCCGTTCTGCGCGGCAAACCTCGGCTACGCGTTGTGCGAGAGCGCGCAGGGCAGGGGGCTGATGCACGAGGCACTCGACGCCGTGCTGCCCTGGGCCTTCGCGTGGGGGCTGCACCGGGTGCAGTCGAACTATCTGCCGACGAACACGCGCAGTGCGAGGCTGCTCGAACGGCTCGGATTCGAGGTCGAGGGTCGGGCACGCGCGTATCTGTTCATCGGCGGCGAGTGGGCGGACCACGTGCTCACCGCGCGGACCTCGCCGGTCAGCGGACCCCCAGGCAGCCTGCCAACGCGATGACTGCGAGTCCGGTGGCGATCACGGGCTCGTCCTCCTTCTGAAGAACGAACTCGCTCTGGAAGGAGCCATCCTCGCGTTGCTCCGCCTTCAGCGCGTCGTGCAGGCCGAGCTGCCAGTCCTTCGGGCCGCCGAGGGCCGCGAACACACGAGCCGCACCTGCCCGATAGTAGAAACGCATGGCCACGCCGAAGCGGGCATGCGCCTTGCCGACCGCGGGGTTCTCGTCCGTGCGGTGATGTTCCAGCAGCCATGCGTGGGCGCGCTTCACGTCGGGATCGTCCTCGGGAACGCCGAGGGCGAGCAGGGCGAGCAGGCCATCGGTGGTCGAGGAACCGTAGCCATCGGAGCTGCCCTCCTCGTCGATGCGCACGCCCTTGTTCAGGCCGTCCTCCAGCGCGTACACAAAGGCACCGCTCTCGCGCTGGTGGCGCTTCACGAAGGCCAGTGCGGCCTGCATGGCCGGACTGTCGGCGGGCTCACCCGCCTCCCGGAGACCCTCGATGGCGCGCCGGCTCATCGACAGATCGACGTGTCCGGGGTTCGGTGGCGTCGGGCGCACCGTGCTGCCCATGGGGAAGCCACCGTGCTCGCGGTGTTCCTCCCAACCGTCGAGCAGCTGCTGGCCGCGGAGCCACGTGGCGATTGGGGCGGTCAGGCGGTGCACGCCGTCCGGGTTCATGCGATGGGCGGCCGCGAGTGCGAGTCCGCTCGCGTACACCGGGTAGTCCGCGCTGCTGCCTGCCAGGCCCAGCGCGCCGTCCGCGCTGCGCACATTCTTCATCCAGCCGAGGGCCGCGCTCGCCTTGTCGGCGGGAAACCCCATGGCTTCGGTGGGCACGCGGGTCAGCGCTTCGAGCGCGAACGGCGTGAGCGACTGCCCCGAGCGCAGGGGGCCATACATCTCGCTGCGCCAGTGCCCGTGCTCGCTCTGCGCCGCCCACAGCCACCCGGCGGCCCTCCCCAGCGTCTCCGCCGCCCGGATGCGCCAGGTCGGCGTCGCGTCGGGCTCGGGCACGGGGGCACCACAAGCGGCGAGGGAAGCGAGGGAGGAGATGAGCAGGGTGCGTCGCGTGAGCATGGGCGAATCATAGGCTGGGAGGGGCGAAGAAGGCGGCATGGCCGTCGCACATGGAGCGGGTGAGGCGACGAGCGAAGCGAGCGAGCCGAATCCCCCGCAGCCGCCCTTCGTCCACCCACGTCTCGTCCATCCAGGCGGCCAAGCCTGGCCGCCGCACCATGGTGAAGGTGAGGCGACGAGCGAAGCGAGCGAGCCGAATCCCCCGCAGCCGCCTTCGTCCACCCACGTCTCGCGCATCCAGGCGGCCAAGCCTGGCCGCCGCACCATGGAGCGGGTGAGGCGACGAGCGAAGCGAGCGAGCCGAATCCCCCGCAGCCGTTCTCCGGTCACGGAGAACGGCGAGGACCCGGCGAGGAACGCAAAGACTCGCCCCCGGAGCGGGTGTCACGGGGCGCTAAGGATGAAGATGCCCCGGGAGCGAGTCAAGCGTGGCGCGGTCGCGGTGGACCGCAGATTCGTCAGGAGCCGGTCGCCTCGTCGGCGGCCTGCTTGTGGAGGTCGGCGAAGTCCTTCGCAGCCAGCGTCGCCACCGCGCCGGCCGTCACGAAGACCGGGCTGGTGATGCAGTGGTGGCCGACCCAGGAACCGTCGCCGTTCTGGATGCTCATCAGGTGGGCGCCGATCTTCTCGTCCCACTCGTCGAAGCGCTTGCCGCCGTCCGCGGCGAGGCTGTCGGAGATCATCATGTACGACAGCATCTCCTCGCCACCCATGCTTCCGAAGCCGGAGACCAGGCGCCCGTCGTCGGAGGCGACCGCGCGGGCCATCGCCTCGGACTTCTCCTCGGCTTCGGGGGCCGCGGCGCTCCCAGCCCGTCGCTTTGCCTTGGAGTTGCCCGCGAGCGCGGTGGCGACGCCGTACAGCTGCACACCGGCTCCGGAGGATGCGTCCGCGGCGCCATCCGCGCTCACCTGGGCCGCGGCGTAGGAGTCGGCGCGGTCGAGCACGGACTGTTCCACGGCGACCCCGTTCTCGCCCGCCTTGTACAGGCTCTGCGCGGCAATGGAGGTCGAGAGCACGGGGGCCCAGCCATTCGAGTCGAAGCTGCCGTCCGACTGCTGGGCCATGGCGACCTTGGCGAGCACCTTGTCGTAGGCCTGGCCGATGCGCTTGTTCCGCTCGGGGCCCATCTTGCCGTACACCTCGCCGAGCAGCAGGGACGCGAGGTGTGTGTCGACGAGCTGGCCGAGCTTGTACTGGATCTGCGTGCCGTCCGGAGTCTGCAGGCGAGGGGACTTGGCGTCCGAGGCCTCGATGGCGCGGACGACGTAGTCGACGCCGCGGGCGATGGCTTCGTTGTGCACGTCGGTGCCCTTCGCGTCGCGGATGAGGGCGAGGGTCACGAAGGCCGTCGTCGCCGAGTCCGTCTGCACCTGGTGCGTAGCCTCGCCCCACACGCCGGCACCCCACCCGCCGTCCTTTTGCTGGATCTTCTTCAGCCAGGCCACGCCCATCTCGCGGGCCTCGGTCCGGTTCTTCGCCGGGGACTCGGAGACTGTGTGGTGCTGCCCGATGCCGTCGAGGGACGGGCCGCCGAGGGTGACGCGACCGTAGTCGGGCAGTCCGGGAGCGCGCTCCACCGGGTAGGGCTCGCTGGCGATGGCGGAGCCGATGAAGGCGAGAAGGGCGAGGGACGTGGCAAAGCGGGTCATGGAAGCCTCCGGTCAGGTTTGCGTCCGTGATTCGCCCGACCAACGAAGGGTTCCGGTCTCCGCTTACACACAGGGGTCGAACTTTTCCGGAGACCCGCTCTGCGCGTTGCCCTCGCCGCCCCCGTCCCTTATGAGTCCGGCCCCACCGGAGGGCCGATGTACACCTTCGATCCGGACTGGCTCGCCAAGCTCGAAGCGCTTCGCGAGGCCGGCGTCGAACCCTATCCCAACGGCTTCGTGGTCTCGCACCTGTCCACGGAGCTCCACGAGCGCTTCGCCGACGTCGACGAGCCCGGCGAGTCCGAGGACGGCCAGGGCGTGGCCGTCGCGGGCCGCGTCATGTTCCGCAACGTGTTCGGCAAGGCCATGTTCCTGCGCCTGCAGGATCGTGGCGAGGCCACCGTCGACGGTGTCGACCAGGAAGGCAACGCGGTCACCCGCGGCGGCGTGATCCAGGTCTACCTTCGCAAGAACGAGCTCGGCGACGAGGCCTACGCGATCCTCAAGAAGATCGACATCGGCGACTTCGTGTGGGTCAAGGGCAACTGCATGCGCACGCGGACCGGTGAGCTCACCGTCCACGCGCAGGAAGCCGCACTCGCCGGCAAGATCCTCTCGCCGTTCCCGGACCGGTACCACGAGATCTCGGACATCGAGCTGCGCGCTCGTCAGCGCTACGTCGACCTGTTCATGAACGCGTCGACTCGCGACACGTTCCGCAAGCGCAGCCGCATCGTCCGTGCCGTGCGCGACTTCTTCGAGGCCCGCGACTTCCTCGAGGTCGAGACCCCGATGATGCAGGTCATCCCCGGCGGCGCTGCGGCGCGGCCGTTCGTGACCCACCACAACGCGCTGAACATGCCGCTCTACCTGCGCATCGCGCCGGAGCTGTACCTCAAGCGACTGGTCGTCGGTGGCTTCGAGCGCGTGTTCGAGATCAACCGCAACTTCCGGAACGAGGGGATCAGCATCAAGCACAACCCCGAGTTCACGATGCTCGAGTTCTACATGGCGTGGGCGACCTTCCACGACCTGATGGACCTGAGTGAAGAGCTGCTCTCGCAGCTCGCGGTCGAGATCACGGGCTCCGCCGAGGTCGAGTTCGACGGCAAGGTCATCGACTACTCGCCGCCGTTCCGCCGTGCGGACATGGACGAGCTGATCGCCGAGAAGACCGGCATGCCGCGCGAAGACCTGATGGACGTCGCGAAGATGGAGGCCTTCTGGCGCGCCAACCAGCGCGTGGGGGAGGGGACCGAGCTGCCGCAGTCCGTCGGCAAGTGGTGGGAGTGGTACTTCGACGCCTACGTCGAGCACGAGCTCATCCACCCGACCTTCGTCACCGGCTTCCCCGCCGAGATCTCGCCCCTCGCGCGTCGCAACGACGAGGATCCGTTCCGCACGGACCGCTTCGAGCTGATCGTGAACGGCTGGGAGATCGCGAACGCGTTCTCCGAGCTCAACGACCCGGTCGATCAGGCAGCGCGCTTCGAGGCCCAGGTGGCCGCTCGTGAGGGTGGGGACGACGAGTCGATGTACTTCGACGCCGACTACATCCGCGCGCTCACCTACGGCATGCCGCCGACCGCGGGCCAGGGCATCGGCATCGACCGCCTGGTCATGCTCCTCACCGGAAAGACCTCCATCCGCGAGGTCATCCTCTTCCCGACCCTGCGCCCCGAGCGCAAGGCGCAGACCGAGGCCGAGTGAGCGAGGAGGTCCCCAGCCTCGACTTCTCCACGCTGCCGCCCGTGCAGCAGGGGTCGTCGCGTCCCGCGGAGTGGGCGATCGCGCTGTCGCATCTCGGACCCAAGAAGTCCGAGGCGTTCATCAGCGTGGTCACCGTGCTCTCGATCCTCGGCGTGCTCGTCGGGGTTGCGGTGCTCAACGCCGTGATCGCGGTGATGACTGGCTTCGAGGTGGACCTCCGCGACAAGATCCTCGGCGCGAACTCGCACATCGTCGTGCTCCGCTACGGCGGGCACATCATCGACTACGAGGGCGTCGCCGACGAGATCCGCAGCATCGATGGGGTCGAGGGCGTCGCTCCCTTCGTGTACTCCGAGATGATGATCCGCTCGGCGCTCGGCACCGAAGGCATCATCTTCAAGGGCTACTCGATCGAGGAGGGGGGGGACGTCACCCACCTTCGTGGCGACCTGGTCAACGGTCCGGATGGTGAACTGACCACGGACGAGCAGCGCACCGAGCTCTTCGGCTCGCTCACCGAGCTCGTGGTCGACCCCACCGGAGAGAGCGACCCGCTCCCGGGCATCTTCATCGGCCGCGAGCTGATGCACAACCTGCAGGTCCAGCCGGGCGACACCGTTCAGGTGATCAACCCCCTCGGCGGCGGCGCGGGCCTCATGGGCATGCCGACCCCGACCGTTCGTGCCTACCGTGTGGCCGGCGTCTTCTACTCGGGCATGTACGAGTACGACACGAAGTGGACCTATGTGGTCAACGCCGAGGCCCAGAAGTTCCTGAAGCTCGGGGACACGGTCACCGGCCTCGAGATCCGCGTGGACGACATCGACAATGTCGAGGCCATCTCCGCGGAGATCGAAGAGAAGGTCGGCTACCCGCACTACGCGCGGCACTGGAAGAACCTGAACGCGAAGCTCTTCGAGGCGCTCAAGCTCGAGAAGTTCGTGATGGGGCTCATCCTCGGCATGATCGTCGTCGTTGCCGGACTCGCCATCGTCATCACGCTGACGATGCTCGTGCTCACCAAGGGCCGCGAGATCGCCATCCTCAAGGCGATGGGTGCGACAAAGGGCTCGATCCTGCGCATCTTCTTCCTCGAGGGCGCGATCATCGGCATCGTCGGCACGGCTATCGGCACCGTGCTCGGGCTGATCATCTGCGAGATCCTCTCGGAGTACGGCTACCCGCTCGAGACCGACGTGTACTACCTCTCGGAGCTTCCGGTGGTCGTCGAGCCCGCCAACGTGCTCACCATCGCGGTCGGCACCGTGCTCGTGTGCTTCCTCGCGACCATCTACCCGGCCTACCGCGCGTCCTCGCTCGATCCGGTCGAAGGGCTGAGGTACGAGTGAGCGCGTCTCCCGCCATCCGCTGCCAGGGCCTGGGAAAGACCTTCATCAAGGGCTCCCAGAAGATCGAGGTCCTGCGTGACGTGACCCTCGACCTCGCACAGGGCGAGATGGTCGCCGTGCTCGGCCCGTCGGGCACCGGCAAGTCGACCTTCCTGCACATGCTCGGGCTCCTCGACCGACCGACCGCGGGCTCGCTGCACCTGTTCGGCCAGGACGTGACCACGATGGGGGACGCGGAGCGCGCGCGCACCCGCAACCTCAAGGTCGGCTTCGTGTTTCAGGCCCACAACCTGCTCCCCGAGCTGAGCGCGCTGCGCAACGTGATGATGCCGGTGCAGCTCGCAGGCAGCCCGAACAGCGTGGCCCGCGCTCGCGCCGAGGCACTGCTCCGCGTGGTCGGTCTCGGTCACCGCCTCACGCACCAGCCCGGAGAGCTCTCGGGCGGCGAGCAGCAGCGCGTCGCGCTGGCGCGTGCCCTGGTCATGGGGCCGGGTCTCGTGCTCGCCGACGAGCCCACCGGAAACCTCGACCCGAAGACCGCCGGTGGCGTCTTCGAGTTGATGCTCGAACTCAACCGTCAGCTGGGCAGCACCCTGCTCGTCGTGACCCACAGTCACGAGCTGGCCGCTCGCTTCCCGCGCCGTCTCGTTCTCGAGGACGGCCGCTTCGTGGAGGGCGCGTGACGCGCCTGCTTCCGTTCCTGCTCGCGCTGTTCGTGGCGCTTGTCCCCATGCTCGCCGAGGCGGCGCCACCCGTGCCTGCACGCGGTCGCATCGTGTCCGTCGAGGTCGAGGGCACCCGTCGTATCGAAGAGGCCACCGTGCTCGCCGCCATCCGCATGCGCGCGGGCGAGGAGCTCTCGGCGTCCAAGGTTCGCCGAGATCTTCGAGGCGTGTACGCCACCGGCTTCTTCGACGACGTCAAGGTCGACATGCGCCCCACGGCCGAGGGCGTGGCGGTCGTGTTCGTGGTCGACGAGAAGCCTGCCGTCCGCGACGTCCGCTACTCCGGGAACAAGAAGGTCAACGACGACGATGTCTCCGAGGCGATCGACATCCGCACGTTCACCGTGCTCAACGACGCCGAGCTCAAGAAGAACGCCGACCGCATCCGCGACGTGTACGTCGAGAAGGGCTTCTACCTTGCCGAGGTGACTCCGATCGTTCGCGAGCTGCCGGACGACCAGGTCGAGGTCGTGTTCGAGATCCAGGAGAACCGCAAGGTCGTCATCCAGCGCGTCGACTTCACCGGCAATGAGAACATCCCGGACAAGAAGATCGAGCGCTACCTGCAGCTCAAGGAAGGCGGCATCCTTCCGTGGCTGTCCTCGCGCGGCAACTTCAAGGCCGAGTCCCTCGACGAGGACGCGTTCACGATTCGCTACGTGTTCCTCGAGGATGGCTACGTGGACGTCCAGGTCGGCGAGCCCAACGTGTACCTGTCGCCCGACAAGCGCAGCATCTTCATCAGCTACCACATCGAAGAGGGCGAGCAGTACAGCATCGGTGCGGTGGACGTCACCGGCGACTTCATCGAGGCCGAGGGGCTGACCCGCGACGCGCTGCTCGAGATCGTCGACGGCCGCATGGTCGCAGACGTGCAGGAAGAGCAGTGGCGTGAGGCGACCGAGAACAAGGCGCCGCGACTCGCCGTCGAGACGCGCACCTCGCGCGTCGCCACCGGCGAGGTGTTCAAGTACTCGACCCTGCAGCTCGTGATGTCCAACATCCAGGACTTCTACAGCGACCAGGGCTACGCCTTCGTCAACGTCATCCCGCTCACGCAGACGCACCCCGAGACCCAGAAGGTGGACATCACCTTCCAGATCGACACGGGCCCGAAGATGCGCATCGGGCGCATCGACATCACCGGAAACGACCCGACCTTCGACAAGGTCGTGCGCCGCGAGCTGCTCGTCAACGAGGGCGAGATCTACCGCGGGTCCCGCATCAAGGCGTCGCGCCAGCGCCTCGAGCGCCTCGGCTACTTCGACGAGGTGAACATCACCACGCCGCGCGGGGACGGCGAGGACGTGCTCGATCTCTCCATCGGCGTCTCCGAGCAGCCCACCGGCAGCTTCAGCTTCGGCATCGGCTACAGCAACCTCGAGAGCTTCGTGCTCACGGGCAACGTCCAGAAGAACAACTTCCTGGGCCTCGGCTACCTGATGAGCGCGGCGATCAACTGGTCGGGCATCCGCCGTCAGTGGAACCTGAGCCTGTACGACCCGTACTTCCTGGACAGCCGGTGGACCTTCCGCATCGATGGGTTCAACACCCAGCAGCAGTTCCAGCTCAACCAGTACCAGCGCGGCGCCTCGATGGAGCTCGGCCGGTACCTCGATGCGCGCAACGACATGCGCCTCGGCTTCTCGTACACGTTCGAGGACGTCGGCCTGACCTCGCTCGACCCGTTCACCAAGCAGGTGCTCGGTCGCGAGCTGTACCGCAGTGGTCTGACGAGCTCGATCGGCGTGAACCTGACCGTCGACAAGCGCAACAACCGCATCCAGCCGACGAAGGGCTTCTACATGTCCCTGTCGTCCGAGCTCGCGGGTGGCTTCCGCGTCGGCGACAACCAGGTGCTCGAGATGCTCGGCGGCGACTTCAACTTCGTCGAGAACCGCGCGAACTTCCGCCTGTACCAGCCGATCATCCCGAACAGCGAGCTGCTCGTCTTCCGCGTGAACAGCACGCTTGGGCGCGTCGACTCCACGGACGGTCGCATCATCCCGTTCATCCACCGCTTCCGCGCGGGCGGCATCAACTCCGTGCGCGGCTTCAACTGGTTCTCGCTCGGGCCGTCGATCCGTAGCCCGAGCACCGACGACCCGGTGGCGGGCGATGACCGCCTCGTGGTCGGCGGCAACGAGACCTGGGTGAACAACATCGAGATCGAGAGCCCGATCCTCAAGTCGGCGGGCGTGACCCTGGTCGCGTTCTTCGATGCCGGCAACGCGTTCGGCGACCCGTGGGGCAATGGTCACATCAACCCGCTCGGCCTGCGTACCGCGGTCGGTGGCGGTGTGCGCTGGCGCTCGCCCATCGGCCCGCTGCGCTTCGAGTGGGGCTTCCCGCTCAAGCCGCTCGACGGCGAGCGCAAGCAGGTGTTCGACTTCTCGATCGGCTCGTTCTTCTAGGTCGGGCTCGGCATCGGGTGGGCCGGCGGAGCGCGTGACTCCGGCGGCGCTACGCCCCGAGCTTGTGCGCGACGTAGAGCACGTGCGGGTAGGGGAGAAGGTCGCGCATCGAGTGCACCTTCACCGACGTGCCGAAGCCCTGGAGCATCTCGACCACCTCGCGGCGGGGCAGGTACCGCGGCGGGGAGCCGGGATCGACGAGCAGGTCCATGGCGTGTGTGAACCAGCGCTTCGCTGCGGGCTCGGTCTCGACGTCCTTGACGAGCAGCACGCCACCGGGCTCGAGCCAGGTCGTCAGGCGCTCGACGAGCGGAGCGACGTCCGCGGGGGCGAGGTGATGCAGGAGGTCCAGCGTGTACGCGCCGCTGAGCGGGCGATCGAAGCGTAGGTCCTCGGCCCTTCCGACGCGGAACTCGACATTCGTCACGCCGAGCGCCGCCGCGGCGCGCTGGGCGGCGGCGACGCGACGGGGGTTCATCTCGACGGCCGTGATGTGGATGCCCGGGCGAAGCTGCGCGAAGAACAGCGCGAACAGTCCGAATCCCGCGCCGACATCGAGGACCTCACCCTCTTCGGGGAGGTACTGACCGAGCTCTTCGAGGAAGCGCTCGCGGAGGATCACGAAGCGAACCCGCGAGTAGGCCCGCGCGAGCGGGGCGTCGAAGGCGCTCACCGTGCGAAGCTTGAGTTCGCGCAGCTCCTGCCGCTTGTGGCTTCGCAGCAGACCCATGCATGCTCCGGCGTCAGGGTTGGGTACCACGGAGCTTCGGGCCGCGCTAGGAGCGTGCCGGAGGGCGATATCGGTCTGATTGCGGCGATTGCGACGGCCGTTCAGCTGCTTGGCTGCGGCCTGGCGGGGTGGAGATCCACGCCCTGGCGTCACCGCGAAGGCGCTGTGTTCTCTGCGGTGGTGGCGGCACTCGGCGCGCACATGGCGTGCCTTCATGTCGCGACCGTGGTGACCGGGCTCTCGCTCGGAACGACCTCTGCACTCTTGCTGGTGGTCGGACTCGCTGGCGTGGCATGGGCCCGTCGGCAGGAGGGACCCGAGCTCGAGCCGTTGGCTGCCGATGCGATCCCGGGGCTGGCCCTTCTCGTCGGACTGGCCGCGGAGTGGGGATGGGCGAGCCTTCGTGAAGCGGAGGTGCGCGGCTACGACGCGGCGCACTACCACATTCCCAACGCGCTCACCTTCGCGCAGGGCCACTCGCTCTGGGTCGTGCCGCCGACCGAGCACGCCTACCCGATGGCGGCCAGCGTTCATGCCGGCTGGCTGTGGCTGTGGGCCGACTCGCCGCTCGTCGTCGACTGGATGAACCTGCTCCCGGCTGCCTTGCTCTTCGCGTCGAGCGCGCTGCTGTTTCGGGTGGTCTCCGGCAACGATGGCCTGCTGTGGATGCCGTTTCCGTTCATCGCGATGATGGCGACGCCGTTGTTTCAGGTCGCCATTCTCCCGTCCACGGACATGTGGTTCGGAGCGACGGCGCTCGCCTGGGTGAGCGGACTCGTCGCGACACTCCTCGAACGGCGGCTCGGGCGCGCGGAACTGTGGGTCCTCGCGCTGGTGGCCGGGCTGTGCATGGGCAGCAAGTCCCTCGCACTGATCTACCTCCCACTGGCGACCGTGGCGTTTGCGGGCACGGCGTGGACGCGTGGGTGGCCCCGCATCGCGTGTTCAGGACGCGATCTGGCGGTCGCGGTCGTTGTCGCGCTCGCGGCCGGCGCCATCTGGCCCATCCGCGCGTGGGACCTCTTCGGGTCGCCCCTGGCACCGGTAGGGCTCGAAGTGGGGGGTGTCGTGTTGTTCGAGGGCAAGACCTCGGCGTTCTGGTCGCGCCACCACACGCTCTGGGTCGACCTCGAGGCCGATGCCGTCGGCACGCTATCGCGCATTCCGGGACACGTCGCCGCACGCCTCGGGCGCGCCTGGTTCGTGCCGCTGGTCGTCGGTCTCGGATCGGCGGCATGGCTCGGTCGGGCGTCGTCCGAGTCTGTGCGCTGGCGAAGGAGAGCCCTCGCGGGCTGGGCGCTCTCGACCCTGGTGCTCGAGCTGATCCTCCTCCGCTCGCCCTGGTCGAGCCTCGACGACTACGAGGGAACGACCCTGCGCTACCACGTGCCCGTGATCGTCGTCGGTCTTCCGATCCTCTTGGGTCAGGTGCCCGTGGAGCGCTGGAGCCGGGGCGTGCGCTGGGGGTTCCTCGTGGCCTCTCTCGTCTCGGCGACCAGTGCGCTGTGGCTCTTCGGGCGCCAGCAGGCGCTCGTCGTCGAGCTGGGTGCGCCCACCGCGGTCGGCGTGGTGTTCGTGGTGATGGCCTCCGCGGTGGCGCGCAGGCTGCCGGGAACGCGGTGGCCGGCCCATGCCGCCCTGCTGCTCGCCTTCGGCCTCGTGGCATTCCGCGCGGTCGAGCGAACGGGCGAGGTCCGCGTCGAGCGGGAGCGACAGTTCGAGGCGCAGCTCCAGGCGCTGTGTACCGACTCGGAGCTGCCGCACGTGTGGCCAGGACGCGAAGAGCATCGTCAGGCCGGGCTTCTGTGGCACCTGTACCGGAGCGAGGGCGACGGCTGCGCCGAGCGTCGCGTGTTTGCGGTGAAGCGCTACGAATACGGCCTCGAGATGCAGTCGCCGGACGCCGACGCCTATGTCCTCGACGTCGCTCGCGAGGACACGCGCAGAGCCGTGGCGCGTCTCGGGTTGGTGTTCAACCCGGCCTGCGACGTCGCGCTGATTCGTCCGGAGGACGGAGGCGCCCGCGAGGCAGCTCAGGTGCTGGACTTCGATGGTGAACCGCGCGTGATTGCGCGGGGGGCCCGCTACGCACTGCTCGGGTTCGACCCGCCCCGAAACGGCTGCGACGGACACCGCGGCCCCACCGCGACCATCGGGCAAGAGCTCTCCTTCGCCGAGGTCCTTCCAGAAGGCACCCGTCTGAGCGCTGGCTGGTCTCCGCACGGTAAGACCGGCGTGTGGACGGTGGCTGAGGAGGCGAGCCTCACGGTGGTGCTCGACGAACTGCCGCAGCGCGATCTCGAGGTGCATGTGCGCGGTCAGGGCTACGCCGAGACCGGGCCTCAGGTGGTCGACGTGTACGCCGGAGAGCGGCGGATCGCCACTCTCGAGGCCCCGCACCGGCGTGCGGACGAGTTCGTCCTCCGCGTGCCGCGCAGTGCCGTGTCACCCGTGGGCGCGCTCCGGCTGACCTTTCGGCCGCGGGCTCCGGTCTCTCCAATCTCCCTCGGGCGGTCGACGGATCGCCGTCTGCTGGGCTTTCACGTAGAGAGCCTCACCGTCTTGGAGGTGCCGGAGGAGACCCTGCCTGCGGGCCCGCCCCTGGGCTGGCTGAGGGAGGGATGGGCGCGGCCCGAGCCGCACATCGTGTGGAGCCTCGGCGAGACGTCCCACCTCGCCGTGCCGGTGGAGGGCCCGGGGCCGTGGCGGATCGAGCTGCGCGGTCGTGGCTATGCGGCCGGGGCAGAGCAGGGGATCGAGGTGTGGGCCGGTGAACGGCGCCTCGCAGAGGTCTCCATCCCGGTGCGCATCGATACCGCCTTCACCGTCGACGTGCCCGCGAACGCCGGTCGAACAGGCGAGGTGCCGCTGAGCTTGCGCTTCGCGCGCCCGGTGTCCCCCAAGGTCCTCGGCCGCTCGGCGGACGCGCGAGTGCTGGGGTTCGGCCTGGTGGGGGCGCGGGTGGTGCGTTGACGGCGCATGGCGTGAAGGCTTGGCGCTCTCGGAACACGTAGCAGCGTCGGGGCGTTGGTAAGGCCGTGACCGAGCGGTTAAGCCCCGCGACCCCGCCTTCGGGGCGGACCCGCATTCATCGAGGTTCTCTGCATGCTTCGCCACATCTTCCTGCTGCTCACCCTGCTCTGCGCCACGGTTGCCGAGGCGGGCACGATTGCCGTCGTCGACTTCGAGCGCGCCGTCAACGAGACCGAGGAGGGCAAGGCTGCCCAGTCCCAGCTGGAGTCCATGTACGCCTCCCGCAAGACCGAGCTGGACGGCATGCGCGTCGAGCTCGAGAAGGAGTACACCGACTACCAGCAGCGTGCCGCCGTCATGTCCGACGAGGCCCGCAAGGAAGTCGAGGCGGGCATCGTCGCGAAGCAGGAGCGTTTCCAGCAGCTGTACATGCAGTACGAGCAGGAGATGCAGACCACCTACTACCAGCTGCTCGCGGATCTCGACACGAAGATGCGTGCCCTGACCGAGACCATCGCCAAGGAGAAGTCCTACGACCTGGTCGTGGACAAGGCGGCGGTGGTGTTCGCCGGTGGCGCGACGGTCGACATGACCGACGACCTGATCCGCCGGTACAACAGCAAGTGAGCTTCCCCTCGGTCGAGGAGCTGCTCCCACATCGCGCCCCGTTTCTGCTCGTCGACGCGATCGCCGAGCTCGAGGCGGGGCACCGTGCCGTGTGCACGCACGCCGTCCGCGAGGACGCGTTCTGGGTGCCTGGACACTTCCCTGGTCATGCGGTGATGCCGGGCGTGCTCATTGCCGAGGCGCTGGCGCAGACGGCGGCCGTGGCCGCGCTGGCTGGTGAAGCGGGCGCCCAGGGGCACGCGGTGTACCTCGTCGGCTACGACAGGCTGCGCTTCCGCAAGCCTGTGCGACCGGGCGACGTGCTCGAGCTGGAAGCGACGCTCGAGTCCGAGCGGCGGGGCATCGTGACCTTCGCGGCCGAGGCCCGCGTGGACGGCCAGCGCGTGGCAAACGGTACGCTGATGGCGGCGCTGGCTCCCCGCGAGGCGTAGACTCCCGGGACCTGTAGTCCTACGGAGGAGACCCTTGGCAGTGCATCCCACCGCGGTCGTCGACCCATCCGCCACTCTCGGAGACGTGGAGGTCGGGCCGTACGCTGTGATTGGCGCGAATGTGACCCTCGCGGACGGCGTCGTCGTCGGCCCGCACGCGGTCGTGCTCGGACCCACCACTGTCGGCGCGCGCACCCGCATCGACGCGCATGCCGTGGTCGGGGGCGAGGCCCAGGACAATCGCCACGATCCGTCCGTCGAGACGCGTCTCGTCATCGGCGAGGACAATGTCATCCGCGAGTTCTGCACCGTGCACCGCGGCAGCTCCGCGGGCCGTCAGCTCACGCAGATCGGCGATCGCTGTGTGTTCATGAGCCACAGCCACGTCGCCTGCGACGGCAAGGTCGGCAACGACGTGGTCCTGTCGACGAGTGCGACGCTGGCCGGCAACGTCGACGTCGGCCATGGCGCCGTCCTCGGCGTGGGCGCTGCCGTGCACCAGTTCTGCCGCATCGGACGGCTGGCGATGGTGGGGCAGGGCGCGATGTGCACCCAGGACGTGCCGCCGTTTTCGCTCGCACAGGGGGACCGCGCGCGACTGTTCGGCCTGCACGTGGTCGGACTCAAGCGAGCGGGCGTGTCCCCCGAGGCCGTCGGCCACCTCAAGGAGGCCTGGCGGATCCTGTTCACCGAGGGCCTGCCCCTGCGGGCCGCGGTGGCTCGGGTCGAGGACGCCGAGCTCGCCGAGGTCGCGGAGCTGCTCGCCTTCGTGAGCAGCAGCCGTCGCGGCATCGCCCGCAGCGTCGGGCGTCGCTAGCGCTACCCGCGATCTTCCAGGCACACCAGGTGCCGGAAGATCCGCCGGTTCGGGCTGTTCGACTCGTCGAGGTACAGCGTCGCGCTCGGCGCCGAGAAGCCCGCGGGCGAGAAGCCCTTCGGGCAGCACGCTGGATTCGCCTGCCACTCGCCGCCCTCGGCTTCGACGCAGTTCGTCTTGCCGTCGGGGTGCATGTACAGCGTGAGCACCGCGCGGGCCGGCGGCGGCGGGGGGGGAATCTCCAGCGCGGGCTGGCAGGCGGCGAGGAACAGCGTCAGGGTGGTGGCGAATCGCACGGCGTGGTCTCCAAGCGTGGGCACCTATGTTATGCGCGCCCTCTTGCCACGGAGGGTACATGCGTCAGCTCAAGAGCTTCCTCGAGGGTCGGTGGGTCAGCGGGGACGCCCCTGCATCCACGCTCACCAACGCCGTCACCGGGGAGGCGATCGCGGAGACCTCGACGCGCGGCCTCGATCTCGGCGCGGCGCTTCGGTACGCCCGCACGGTCGGTGGTCCCACGCTGCGCGCGATGAGCTTCGCCGAGCGCGGCGCGGCGCTCAAGGCCATGGGCAAGGTGATCCACGCTCACCGTGACGAGCTGATCGAGCTGGCTGCCGAGAACAGCGGAAACACCCGTGGCGATGCGAAGTTCGACGTCGACGGCGCCTCCGGCACCCTCGCGTACTACGGTGCCCTCGGCAAGCGCATGGGCGACGCCAAGTGGCTGCTCGACGGGCCCAGCGAGCCGATCGGTCGCGCGCCGCGCTTCGTCGGTCAGCACCTGTTCGTGCCCCGCCAGGGCGTCGCGGTGCACATCAACGCCTTCAACTTCCCCGCATGGGGCATGGGCGAGAAGCTCGCCGTGAGCCTGCTCGCCGGTGTGCCTGCGCTCGAGAAGCCGGCCACCGCCACCGCTGTGGTCACGGCGCGCATCGTCGAGCTGTGGCACGAGGCGGGTGTGCTGCCCGAAGGCTCCGTGAGCCTGCTCGCTGGCTCCGCGGGGGATCTTCTCGATCACCTCGATGCCCAGGACGTCGTTGCGTTCACCGGCTCGGGCGACACCGGCCGCATGATCAAGGGACACCCGCGGGTGCTCGACCTGAACATCCCCGTGAACGTCGAGGCGGACTCGCTCAACGCCGCGATCCTCGGCCCTGACGTCAAGAAGAGCTCCGATACCTTCGCGATGTTCCTCAACGAGGTCGTGCGCGACCTCACCCAGAAGGCCGGCCAGAAGTGCACCGCCATCCGCCGCATCCTCGTGCCCGCGTCGAGCGTGGAGTGGGTGTGGGAGGCGCTTGTCGACCGCATGGGCACCCACGCCATGGGTGACGTCAACGACCGCGCGACCACCGTGTCGCCGCTGGCCACCGCAGCCCAGCAGCGCGACATCCTCGCCGGCATCGCCGAGCTCGAGGCGGCCGCCGACGCGAGCTGGACGCACCCGCAGGAGCTTCCGGACGGCAAGGGCTTCTGGGTCGCCCCGCGCCTGTTCCGCACCGACAAGGGTATCAACGCGCCCTTCGTGCACGACCACGAAGTGTTCGGGCCGGTCGGTACGGTCGTCGTGTACAGCGGTGAGGCCTCCGACGCCGTCGCCATCGTCGCCAAGGGTGGCGGTGGACTCGTGTCCTCGGTGTACAGCGACGACCGCGGCTTCGGCGGCGAGGTCGTCCTCGGTCTCGCGCCGTGGCACGGCCGTCTCCAGTGGGGCTCCAAGAAGGTGCACGACCAGGGCATGGGCCCCGGCACCGTGCTGCCCGGCTTCGTGCACGGTGGGCCCGGCAAGGCCGGCGGCGGCGAGGAGCTCGGCGGGGAGCGTGGCCTGCGCTTCTACTGGCAGCGCACCGCGATCCAGGGCGACCGCGCGCTGCTCGAGAAGGTTCTCGGCAAGGTCGAGGACTAGCGCCTCGACCCTAGAACGTTCCCTGGAGCGCGAGCCCTGGGGAACGGCCAGCTCGTGGGGTGAGCTGCACCCGCACCATCGGCGTGGAGGCGGCGCGCTCGTTCCGTCGAACCTGGTCCGAGGCGAGGACCAGGCTGAACACGTACAGCGGGACGCCCACCGGAAAGAACGCCATGGCGGGGAGGCTCGCGCCAAAGGTCACCCAGGCCGCAGTGCCCGAGCCCCTCCGGATGTCGAATCCCTGGCGCTCGAGGACCGTCGCCTCGCGCATGGCCGCGGTGTTCATCATCGGCAGTCCGATGACCATGCCCAGTCCTCCGAGGCCGAGCGCGCTGCCGCCCAGAATGGCGCCTGGCGTGGGGCCCGGGTCCCAGGTGGTCGCGATCGCGAGCACACCGACGCTTCCGACGACCAGCCCGCCCGTGGCGAGCAGTCCGCCCACTCGCTGTCGTCGTCGCAGGCGTGCGCGATAGCTCGGGTCCGCTACCTCGGCGGGGGACGGGCCTCGGCCCGCGGAGGGCGAGGGGAGTTCGGCGGCCTCCGGTGGCCTCGCCAGCGCCGCGGTCATGAGGATGGCGTACCCGTTTGGCATGCCGCCAGCGTACCCGGCCTAGCCGCGCGTGAGTGCCTCGATCACGTCGGCTTCGTCCGGAAACAGTGCGTGCAGGACGTCGGCAGGGGGCATCTCGAAGTCCGTGAACTCGAAGCCCGGCGCGACCGTGCATCCGCACAGGGCGTAGTCCACCGGTACCGAGGCCTGCCAGGCACCGGCGGGGACGATGGCCTGCGGGTGGTCGGCGTCGAGGCGCACGACCCGATGGCCGCGCTCGTCGAGCAGGTGCAGATCCAGCGCGCCCTCGTACAGATGCCAGGCCTCGTCGCCACCGAGCACCCGGTGCCACGCCGAGAACGTGCCCGGCGGCAGGAGGAAGTAGATGGCCGTGGACGCTGAGCGCTCGCCACGGGGCGTGTCCAGCCTCACGGGAGAGCGGAAAGTCTCCCGGTAGAAGCCGCCCTCGGGGTGCGGGGCGAGGGTCAGGGTATCGACCAGCTGCTGCCAGCGGGACATCTGGGCTCCTGAGCGAAGACGCCCGGCACGAGGGCCGGGCGTCGGGTTCGAGGCGGGCGACTCAGCCGGCGCTGTCGAGGATGGCCTGCAGACGCTCGACCTCGCCACCGAACGAGGCCATGTCGGTCTCGGAGAGGCTGCGGCGGGTGGTGCCGTGGTAGTCGATGGGGTCGACCACGCGGCCGTTCTGCTCGAGCTCGTAGTGCAGGTGCGGGGCGGTGGAGCGACCGGTGTTGCCGCTCAGGCCGAGCTTCGTGCCCTTGGTCACGGACTGGCCGGGCTTGACCGTGGTCTCGGACAGGTGCAGGAAGCGGGCGAGGGTGCCGTCGTTGTACTGCACCTCGACGCAGTTGCCGTTGTACTTCCAGTTCCAGTCGGTCCGGATGACCTTGCCGGAGCGCGGCGACACGATGTCGGCGCCGACCTCGACCTTGAAGTCCATGCCCTTGTGGGTCGGACGGTCCTTGAGCAGCGACGTGACCTGCTCGTACTGGTGCAGCGGGCTGTCGACGAGGCGCTCGGCGGCCTCGACACCGGCGGCCGACCAGTAGGACGCGTAGGTGTCGCCGGTCGCGGTGTAGCGGTAGGCGGACAGCGTCTTGCCGAGCTTCTTGCTCGCGTAGGTCGCCGCCTCGACGTGGGCCAGCTCACCGTCCCAGGTGTAGGCCACCTGGACCTCGTCGCCCTTCTGCAGGTCGGTGCGCAGGTTCAGGTCCCAGAAGAACGGGCGGGCGTAGACCGCGGAGAGCACGTCGGCTTGCTCGGCGGGAACGCTGTTCTGGAAGGTGCGGGCCAGGCTGTGCACGACGCTGGCGGCGACGACGTTCACGTCGCTCGGCACGTCGACGCTCGGCGCGAAGGCCTCGACCGGGGCTTCCGTCGCGGGAACCACCTCGGGAGCGACCACCGCCGGCGCCTCGAGGGCGGGGGCTTCGACCGCGAGCTCACCAGCGGCGACGGGCTGGGCGTCGGGCGAGTCCTTGCCGAGCTTCACGAGCAGCACGAGGTTGAGGACGAGGCTGGCCGCGGTGACGGCGTACAGGGCCCACGGCAGGCCGCCGGGCGGGTTCTGAAGACGCATGGAGTGCTCCGAGGAGGGCGGGGATGGAGGGAGGCGAGGGGAAGGAGGCCGGGAGGCCGTGATCCCGGTGGACGGGCGTCCGGTGGGATCGGGAGGGTGTAGGTCCAGGGATGCCAGGTGACCCTTGATCTGTCAAGTGCATCCTTGAGGCAACTTCACAGATCTTCGCGAGTGGCGGAACGCGGCGGCTTATTCCGGGAGGATCTGCCGCTGCGAGTTGAGCCACCACTCGGCGCCGAGACCGACAAAATGCTGGGTCGGAGCGACGCGCACGTCCCCCGCGGGGAACCAGTCCTGGGCGGCCTGATCCATGAGGGTCAGCGTGTAGTGGGCGTACACGCGCGGTCGCGTGAACTGGCCCTTGGTCGGCTGCAGCCCGGGGATGAGCGACAGCTTGGTGATGTGGGGAACGTCGAACTGCTCGGTGCGCGGGTTCAGGCCGTTCGGACGCACGAGCTGGTGCGAGAACTCCGCGGCGATGGCGACGTGCTCGGTCGCGTACACCTGGGGGCGTACGGCGGCCGAAAGCTCCCATCGGTCGTCCACGTCGCGCTGCAGGCCGTCCGCATCGACGTAGTAGGAGAGCTCGGCGCCGACCTGGACAGCGAACAGGTCCGTCTCCTGGTTGCCGGAGAGCGCCAGGGTCGTGCGGTGGGCGCTGCGCACCCGCTCGTCGTCGGCGACGTCTCCGCTCGGGGCGAGCTCGTCGATCGCGGCGAGGCCGGTGGCGTAGCGCAGCCAGAGGTGTGCAAACGACTGCGGTGCCCAGCCCCAGGTGGAGAACTGCACGCCGACCATGCTGCCCATGTCCGACGGCAGCGTCTCGAGGCGGTCGCTCGAGAACGGGTCGTCCACGAGCCGCTCACCTGCGGGCAGCGAGTGCAGCTCGCCGTACACGCGCGTGCGGAACACGATCTCGTCCCCGAGCTGGTATCCGGCGCGCAGCGACGCGATGGTGCGCTGCCGGTCCAGCACGAGCACCTGCTCGCTCGCGACTCCGCCGGGCAGGGGACGCGCGACCTCCTGGAACTGGTCGCCGTAGAGCAGTCGATTCAGGCCGACGTGGGCCTGGACGTCGAGCCCACCACTGGCGAACCGCGCACCGCCGCCGGTGGTGTTCAGGTCGTCCATGGGCCAGAAGTTGAGGAGGTAGATGTCGTCGCCGCGGTACATGCGGCTGCCGGCCCACACGGACAGCGGTCCCTCGCTCTGGGCGGCCTCGACGTACAGGTTCCGGAGGGCGAGCGACTCGTCGAAAGAGCCGTCGTAGTGGAACACGTCGCCAGCGAGAGCCGGGGTGACCACCACGGCGAAGTCCATGCCCTCCATTGGTGCGCGCCACGACAGGTCGAGCTCGAAGTATGGGCCGAGCTCGAGGCGCGGTCCGTGCGAGACGATGGTCGGCGACTCGCCGCGGCCCCCCTGGAGATCGGAGGTCACGCCGATACGGCCGTAGCTGCCCACGGCGAACTCGACGTCGCCAGCGAGCGCAGACAGGGAGAGGAGGAGCAGCATCGCGGGACTCTATCGCAAGGGAGGCCGGATCAGCCGCCAATCGTGGTCATCACGCCCTCGAAGGCCGTGAACGCGTCGCCGTCGAGGTGCGCTTCGTGACCGGCGACCTTGCCCCACACCATGCGGCGGATCGCTTGCTCGAGCGCCTCGTCGCTGTCTCCGCGGCGCATCAGGTCGCGGAGGGACGGGGTGTCGTCGCGCGACAAGCAGGTCCGGAGCTCGCCGTCGGCCTGAAGGCGCAGGCGATTGCAGTGGTGACAGAAATGCTCGCTCATCGGCGAGATGAACCCGACCACGAGGCCGGTCTCCGCGATGCGGAAGGTCGTGGCGGGGCCGACACCGGCCAGGCGATCCACGGGCTCGAGGGTGAAGCGCTCCGCGAGCCGCTCGCGCAGGCTCTGCGAGGGTACGAAGCGCTGGCTCTCGGCGCCGAAGGGCATCTTCTCGATGAAGCGCACCTGCGTGTCCTTGGCGTGGGCGCCGAAAGCTTCGACCATGCGCTCCAGCTCGTCTTCGTTCTCGTCGCGGACGACCACGCAGTTGATCTTGATGGGGGTGATGCCGTGTGCCCTGGCCGCGTCGATACCGGCGAGCACGCGCTCGAGCGAACCCCCTCGGGTGATGCGCTCGAACTTCTCGGCATCCAGCGTGTCGAGACTCACGTTCACGCGGGTCAGCCCGGCCTTGGCGAGGGCCTCCGCGTGGGGCGCGAACAGGTGCCCGTTCGTGGTCATCGAGAGGTCTTTCAGCCCGATCTGGCCGAGCTGTTCGACGAGTGCCACGAGGTCCTTGCGCACCGTCGGCTCACCGCCCGTCAGCCGCACGCGCTCGATGCCCATCGACGCAAAGATGCGGACCAGTCGCGCGATCTCTTCGTAGGTGAGCAATCGATCGCGGCGCATGAACGCCACGCCCTCGGCGGGCAGGCAGTACACGCACCGGTAGTTGCACCGGTCGGTGACGCTCACCCTCAGGTAGGTGTGCACGCGATTGAACGGATCCACCAGCGGCCCTGACTCGGGCATGGTCTTGCGCTGGCGGACGGGCAGGCTCATACGGGCAGCTTCTCGGTGATGCGCTTGGCGATGTGCGAGAAGGTGTGCGCGACCGGGTCGGTACCGAGCACCGCGGGGGTGCCGTCGTCGCCGGCGCGACGCACGGCGGTCTGAAGCGGCACCTCTGCAAGCAGCTCCGTGCCGTACTTCTCGGCCGCGTTCTTGCCACCGTCCTGGCCGAACACGTAGTCGCGCGTGCCATCGGGGAGGGGGTAGTACGCCATGTTCTCGACCAGGCCGAGCAGCGGCACATCGAGCTTGCGGAACATGGTGATGCCGCGCACGGCGTCGGCCAGCGCGATGTCCTGGGGCGTGGTGACGATGACGGCGCCCGCGAGCGGAACTGCCTGAATCAGCGACAGCTGGGCGTCGCCGGTGCCCGGCGGCAGGTCGACGATGAGGTAGTCGAGCTCGCCCCAGTCGGTGTCCTGGATGAACTGCCGGAGCAGGCCCATGATCATCGGGCCGCGCCAGATGATCGCCTCTTCCGGGTCGACGACGAGGCCGATGGAGAGGCAGGAGACGCCGTGCGCCTGCACGGGCTGGATGCGCTTCTCCTTGTTGACCACCGGCTTGCTGTGGACGTTCATCATCGTCGGCAGGCTCGGGCCATAGACGTCCGCGTCCATGAGGCCGACGTTGAGGCCGAACTGCTTGAGGCCGACGGCGAGGTTGGTGGCCACCGTGGACTTGCCGACGCCGCCCTTGCCAGAGGCCACGGCCACGATGTGCTTCACGCCGGGGATCGAACGCTTGTGGATCGGTCCACCGTGCGGAGCCATCGCGCCCTGGTCCATGCCGCGCACCGGCGGGCCCGCGGGCTTGCCGGAGGGGCCGGGCCGCGGGGTCTCGAGGCGCGCGAACGGCTGGACGTCGTCGACGCCGAGGGCCTTGAGATTCTGCACGACCATCGCCTGGATGTCGGTGCGGTCCTGCTTGGTGTGGTCGGTGCCGAACACCAGGTCGAACTTGAGCGTGCCGTCCTCGACGCGCGGACGGCGCACCATCTGCGCGAGCCACACACTCTTGCCGCTCACCGGGTCACGGACGCGGGTGGCAGCGGGTTCGAGCAGGCTGACGGGGTCGATCTCACCCATGGAAGGGGCTCCTCGGAAGGGGAAGAGTCCGCAGGTATCCCAAAGTGTGGCAAAGGACACGCGCACGGAGGCGCACAGCGCTTGGCATTTGCGGCGCACTCATCTACGCTCCGTGACGACCGAGGAACGCATGCGCCCGCTCTTCCTGTTCGCGATCACACTCCCCACCACCGCGCTCGCCGCCTTTCCCGAGGACGTCGTCCTCTCCGAGATGGTCGACTACCGCGGTGTCACCGTTGCCGAGGGCTCTCTCACCGAGGAGTACAAGGCACTGATCATGGAGCTCGGCACCAGCGTCGCGAACCAGGCCGTCAACCCGGCCGAGACCGTCGGCGCTTTCGGCTTCGACGTCGGCATCGTCAACACCTTCGCGTTCATCAACTCGCGCACCAAGGACGGCC
The DNA here is from genome assembly GCA_006226595.1 of Deltaproteobacteria bacterium. GTDB lineage: Bacteria > Myxococcota_A > UBA796 > UBA796 > M1803. Next base: position 109,309 of record SBGP01000111.1, on the reverse strand, counting down.
AGCCCTCCGCGTGGGAGCGAGCGCACGCCGACGAGAACCCGAACACCTACCTGTTCACCCCGGGACTACAGATCCGAAAGGGCTTGCCCATGTCCTTCGAGGTCGGCGCTCGCGGCGGCTGGGTCGGCAACTCGCGTCAGGGTGTGTTCTCGGGCTTTGGCCGCTGGGCCGTGGTCGAGGGCTACAAGCCCGCGCCGGACATCAGCCTGCACGCTGGCTACGCGGCCTACCTCGGCAACCCCGAGCTCGACCTCGGCGTGTGGGACATGGGCGCGACGATGGGCGGTACCTGGGCCTTCGGCTCGTACCCGGGCATCAACCAGGCCCAGATCTCGCTGTTCGCGGACTTCAGCCTGTTGCGCATCTCGGCGGTGCACCGTCTCGATGCCGCCACGGCCTCGCGCATCGGCGCCGAGAACTACTACTCCGGCCCGAGCACGGCGCCGGACGCGGATAGCTACCAGCCGGGTATCAGCGTGCCGCGCGTGTCCGCCGGCCTGCAGGTGACGAACGGCAACGCGCACTTCCGCCTCACCGGCGGGTGGGTGCCGTCGACCATCCCCACGCTCAACGTGGGCATGGGCTTCACCTACTGATCACGGCGCTGCTGGCCGCGCTGGCCCTCGCCGGCGGCCCGCCGCGCGCGGTGCTCGATGCAGAGGTCGGACCCGGCCTGGACTACGTGCGTGGCACGCTCACCATCGACGCGCCGACGGTCGTGGTGGTCGATCCGCTCGCGGACCTCCCGCTGCCGGAGGAAGACCGCACCTCGATGCGGACCTTTCCAGGGCTGGTCGAGCAGGGGAGCGTGACCTGGACGGAGATCGCGCCGGGAACCTTCGCCTTCCACGCGTGGCTGCCTCGCCGCTTCGGTGGGGTCGGCGCCACACACCACGGCCTGTTCGCGAACGGGGCCTGGTATCCGCAGCCGGTGGTCGACGGCGATCCGCTGCCCACCCTCGAGTGGGAGGTCCGCGTTCGTGGCCCCGAGGGCGTGGTGATGGCGCTCGGTAGCTCGGTGGGCGGCGCGGAGGTGCGCTGGACGGGGACCGGTGAGCGCGCGTCTCTCGCCGTGGTGCCCGACGGTGTGGTGGAGCGGCTCGAGGGCACGAAGACCTACATCGTCGCCCGTCGGCGGGTGCGCCCGGTGTTGCGCAAAGAACTCGGCGCCCTCACGCGACAGGCCATCCCCGAGGAGGAGTCCGACAAGGCCGTGTTCGTCGAGGCGCCGCTCCGCCGGAGGCTCGGGCGGGCCGGGGTCGAGCAGGCGCTCGTCTCGGATCGCGCCTTTCGCGTGTTTCCAGGGCTGCGTCGCTTCCATCGCGTCGGTCTAGCCCGGGAGGTGGCACCGGCCTTCGTGCCGCTGGCCGATCCGGTGCATCGTGACTGGGTCGGCGCGAGCTGGGCCGAGGACCACATCGAGGAGCTCGAAGGACTCGGTGCCGCCGACCTGTCGCAGAAGTTCCGATGGATTCCGAGCATCGACTGGCTGATCACGTCGGGCACCATGCCGTTCTTCGGCGAGGTGCTCGAGCGTCGCTACATCGAGGATGCGCTCCACGACGACCTCGTCGAGGTCTACGCACCGCACTACCCAGGGCCGGCCGTGGTCCAGTTGCTCGACGACGCAGGCGGGGAGGGCGCCCATCGCGCCGCGGCGGCCGTCATGCTCGCCGGAGCGGAGACCTACGAGGTGATCCCGCCCACCGAGCCGAGTGCGGGCCTGCTCGAGGGCTGGCGTCACGCGGTACCCGACCAGGACTACCAGCTCGTGGTCGAGGACGGCTTGCCCACCGTGCACCGCCAGGCGCCGCCGGATGCGCCTCCCGAGTGGGTGCGCCTCCAGGTCGACGGCGCCACCGTCCCGTGGCGAACCGGATGGGGAAGCGACGTGTGGACCTGGTCTCAGTCGGTGGACCGCTTCACCATCGATCCGGGCGGCCACCTCTCGCAGCGCAGCCGAGTCGGAGATCGCTGGCCGCCTCGCTACGCCCTGGTCGGCGGGGGCTGGATCGACAACATCAACCTCACCGACAAGCGCATGACCGCGGCGCTGCAGGGCACGATCCGCGGCAGTGCCGACCTCCGGAACAGCGTCACCGGCACCCTGTCCACGAGTGAGCAGGACCTGGCGCGCGCCCGGGTGTCGTACACGCATCGCTTCGGCATGCCGCTCGACCTGCGCCTTCGCTCGCATCGGGTCACCCTGTCGGCGACCGCTGGCTGGCACCACGCCTGGTACCGGGACGAGGTCGACACGCGCTATTCGCTGGGCGCGCTGGCCGCCTGGGTGTGGTCGACCCGCGTGACGTCGACCTTCCCGACCCGCGGCAGCTACGCGAGCGTGAGCACCTCCGCGGGCCTCGCGCCCGAGGGCGGCGAGGTGTGGGGCGGCTTTGGCACCGGCGTGGGCACGGTGCTCTCGTGGCACCCGCGCTGGGCGCTGGACTGCGGGGCGCGCTTCGGCACGGCGCTCGGCAGCGGCGAGACGCGAAAGCTGCCCCTCGGTGGGCTCACGGGTGTGCGTGGTCTCGACCCGGACGGACTGCGTGGACCGCTGCGCGCGGTGCAGACCGCTGAGGTGCGCTGGGCGCCCATCCGCAATGCGAGCGTGCCGTTCGGGCTGGGGTGGGGCACGGAGCTGCAGCTCGGCAGCGGACTCGAGGTCGGCGAGGTGTACGTCGACGGAAAGGTGGAGACCGGCGTCGGCGCCGTGTTCGGTGCGTACGTGCTCGGCGACATCCTCGGGCTCGAGCCCCGCGGGGTGGGACTGACCGTTGCGCTCCCGCTCGTCGTGCCCGAAGAACAGGCCCCCGCGCAGGAGGACTCCGTGCGGGTGCTGCTTCGGTGGGGTTCCTCCTTGTAGGACGAGCGGTTTCCTGTGCTACCGTCTCCGCCTTCCCGCGAGGCTTACCCATGAAGGACGAGTACCTCTCTGACGACGAGCTGAAGACCCTGAAGGGCATGCTCGACGAGCAGCTCGAGTCCCTGATGTCCCAGTCCCGTGAAGCGGTGAGTGCCCTCACTACCGTTCGCGAGACCGATGCCGACCCCCTTGATCTTGCTGTGAGCGAGTCCAACCGCGACTTCACCCTCCGCCTGGCGGATCGTGAGCGGCGACTGGTGGGAAAGATCAAGTACGCCCTCGAGCGCATCCAGGCGGGTGAGTACGGGGTGTGCGAGTCGTGCGGCGATGCCATCACCTACGGACGGCTGATGGCGCGTCCCGTGGCGACCCTGTGCATCGACTGCAAGACCGAGGCCGAGCAGATGGAGCCCGGTCGCCGGATGTTCTGAGGCCGCGAACGCGCTACCTGCTGGATGGTCGACTCGAGCGGACAACCCGGTCCGCGCGGCGTCCAGCGGGAGGGTTCCCGCAGGCCCGGTGGCCACGGTTCGCGCCGTGGCGGGGTGTGCCGCTCCCGCGGCGTTCACCGGGCCGTGGTTTTTCTGGTTCGGAGGGCGCATGCTGAAGCGCGCGATCATCGTCGGAGCGTCGAGCGGTATCGGAGCGGCGCTCGCGCGTCGCCTGGTCAGCGAGGGCTACAAGGTCGGGCTCGTCGCCCGTCGGAGCGAGGCGCTCGATACGCTCGCCACCCGGCTCAATGGTGACGGACCCAAGCGCGCGTTCGTGTGCGCGCACGATGTCACCGACGTGGACGGCGCCCGCACGGCGTTCGAAGGGCTCGTGACCCAGCTCGATGGCCTCGACACGCTGATCTACAGCGCGGGCATCATGCCGGCGGTGGGGCCCGACGAGTTCGACGCCGACAAGGACCGCGCCATCGTGAGCGTCAACGTGATCGGCGCCATGGCGTGGCTCGACCTCGGAGCCGAGCGCTTCCTGAAGCAGGGTAGCGGCATGCTGGTCGGCATCGGCTCGGTCGCCGGCGACCGCGGCCGTCGCGGGCAGCCCGCGTATGCCGCGAGCAAGGCGGCCCTGCACACGTTCATGGAGGCGCTGCGCAACCGCCTCGCGCCGAAGGGCGTGCACGTGCTGACCGTGAAGCCCGGGCCGACCCACACCCCGATGACCGAAGGGCTCGACAAGCTGCCGATGGCCATCGATGCCGACCAGTCGGCCGACGGCATCTTCCGGGCCATGGCCCGCCGTGCCGACACGGCGTACGTGCCGTTCCAGTGGATGCCGATCATGGCGGTGATCAAGTCGATCCCGTCGGTGATCTTCCGCCGCCTGCCGCTCGACTAGGAGACACCGTGAGCCAGGAAGTCACCACTTCGCTCGTCGAGCTCGAGGGACGCCAGGGCTGGGGCATGGCCAACCAGGCCCTGTGCCGCGTCCTGTACCCGGAGCACGCGGAGGACGTGAAGGCCGCCTTCGCCATCGCGCGAGAGCACGGCCTCACCGTGCACTGCTGGGGCAACGGCCGCTCCTACGGCGATGCCGCGCTCAACGAGGGCAACCTGCTCCTCGACTTCAGCCGCATGAACCGCATCCTCGACTGGGACAAGGACAGCGGCGTGGTGAAGGCCCAGCCCGGCATCACGCTGAACAAGCTGTGGGAGACCCTGCTTGGCGACGGCTACTGGGTGCCGGTCGTCACGGGCACTCAGTTCACGACGCTGGGCGGTGTCGTCGCGGCGAACGCGCACGGCAAGAACAACCACAAGTACGGGCCGTTCGGGGATCACATCCTCGCCTTCGAGCTCGTCAGCCCGGACGGCGAGCTGCGCGAGGTCACGCGCGACTCCGATCCCGAGCTGTTCCATGCGGCCATTGGCGGCTTCGGCTGGCTCGGCGTGTTCGTGTCGATCACGCTGCAGATGAAGAAGGTGCACTCCGGGCGGCTCAAGGTCCTGCCGCTGCTCGAAGAGGACCTCGAGGGCATGTTCCGCACCTTCGAGCGCTGCAACGCCGAGGACTGGGACTACGTGGTCGGGTGGATCGATGCCTTCCCCGGCGGAAGCGCGCTCGGGCGCGGCCAGATCCACGCGGCCCGCTACTACGAGGAAGGCGAGGACCCCGAGGGACAGTCGAGCTTCGCACTCGACCGCCAGCACCTTCCGGACCGCTTCTTCCTCGTCATCCCCAAGGCGTGGCTGTGGCGCTTCGCGAAGCCCTTCGCGCACCGCTGGGGCATGCGGCTGATCAACCTCGCGCGCTTCTTGTGGATGAAGGTCGGCGACAACGAGGTGCACCCGCAGGAGCACGCGCGCTTCAACTTCCTCCTCGACTACGTGCCGAACTGGAAGTGGATCTACAAGCCAGGCGGTCTCATCCAGTTCCAGTTCTTCCTGCCCAAGGACAAGGCCCGCGGGGTGATCCGACGGGCGCTGGAGATGGGTCAGGAGCGCAAGCTCGAGTCGTGGCTCGTGGTGATGAAGCGCCACCGCCCGGACCCGTTCTGGCTGTCGCACGCGGTCGACGGCTACAGCTTCGCGATGGACTTCCCGGTCACCGACAAGAACCGCCAGGCCCTGTGGGAGCTGACCCAGGACTATGGCGAGATGGTCGTGAAGGCCGGCGGCCGCTTCTACTTCGCCAAGGATGCGACCGTGAGCGGCAACCATGTTCGTCGCTCGCTCGGGGACGGCATCCTGGGGCGCTTCTTCGCGCTCAAGAAGAAGCTCGATCCCCAGGGCCTGCTCATGGGCAGCCAGCTGCGCCGGGTCTTCGGTGACATGGTGGAGGAGCTCGCGGCGATCGGCGAGCGCGATGCGGCGGCCGAGCCTCCGGGCGAACCGACCGCGCCGATGTCCGAGGCCGAGGCCGAGGCCGAGGTGGCGGGGCTTCCGACCGAGCTCCGCGACACGAAGCAGCCCACGAGCCCGACCCTCGCGCCGCCCGAGGCCACGGCGGCCGAAGAGGCGGCCCCGAGCGAGGCGTCCGTCGACGACGAGGCCTCGAGCGGGGAGGGCGCCGAGGATGGGGCGCTCGTCGAGGCGACGGCGACCTCCGAGGACGAAGCGGCGAGCGACGAGGTATCCTCCACGGACGACAAGGAAGAGGTCGCCAAGTGACGCGTCTACTGCCGCTTCTCGCCCTGTTCGGCTGCTACGATCCCTCGCAGTACGCCGAGTCCCCGCAGCTGACCACCGAGGTCGAGGACTGGCGGGACGAGGTCATCTACCAGCTGCTCGTCGACCGGTTCGCGAACGGCGACCTGAACAACGACTACAACGTCACCGAGAACCCCGAAGCGCTCGCACGCCACATGGGCGGCGACTACCGCGGCATCATCGAAGAGGTCGACTACCTGGTCGAGCTCGGCGTCACGACCGTGTGGGTCAGCCCCATCGTCGTCAACGTCGAAGAAGACGCGGGTGTGGCGGGGTACCACGGCTACTGGACCCAGGACTTCAAGGGCGTGAACCCGCACTTCGGCGACCTCGCCGAGTTCCGCGAGATGGTCCAGGTCCTGCACGACCACGACATCAAGGTGGTCCTCGACATCGTCGTGAACCACGTCGGGCAGCTGTTCTACTACGACATCAACCGCAACGGTCAGCCCGACCAGACCGTGTTCGGCGCGGGCAGCCAGGACCCGAACGACACGACCGACCCCATCGAGATCATCAGCGAGTGGGACCCGGCCTACGACGGGCGCGGCGTCCAGGCGTGGACGAGCCTCGGCGAGTCCGGACCGGCTCCGCTCGGGTGGGTGAACCTGCCCGGACTCAACCGCGTGCCCCCGCTGCCGGCCGAGTTTCACAACGACAGCTGGTACAACCGCCGCGGCCGGGTCACCGACTGGAATGTCGAACAGCAGGTCGAGAAGGGCGACTTCCCCGGCGGCCTCAAGGACCTCGACACCCTCAACCCCGAGGTCGTCGCCGCGCTGATCGACGTGTTCCAGTACTGGATCGTCGAGACGAACATCGACGGCTACCGCATCGACACGGTCAAGCACGTCGAGCACAGCTTCTGGCAGCAGTTCAACCCCGCGATGCGCCAGGCCGCGCTCGACGGTGGCAAAGAGAACTTCCTGCAGTTCGGCGAGGTCTTCGACGGCGACGACGCGCTGATCGGCAGCTACACCTTCGATGGTGAGCTCGACTCGCTGTTCTACTTCAGCCACAAGTTCCAGGTGTTCGACGACATCTTCAAGCGCGGTGGCCCCACCCAGAGCATTCAGCGGCTCTACGCCGAGCGGGCGACGAACTACCACAACGCGCCCCACGCCGATGGCATCGGCCTGTCGCCCCAAGAGGCGATGGTCACGTTCATCGACAACCACGACATCCCGCGCTTCCTCTACGACCAGCCCGAGCCCGCCGCCCTCAAGGCCGCGCTCGGCTACCTGCTCACGATGGACGGCATCCCGTGCATCTACTACGGGACCGAGCAGGGTTTCGCTGGTGGCAACGACCCCGCCAACCGCGAGCCCCTCTGGGGTAGCGGCTTCGCGACCGATGGCGAGCTGTTCACGTGGACGCGCGACCTCATCGCGCTCCGCAAGGAGCACGTCGCCCTGCGCCGCGGCGGCTTCGAGGTTCGCTGGGTGAGCGACCGGGTGAACGGCGAGGAGGATGCGCACATCGCCGCCTTCGAGCGCGTGCACGCCGACGAGCGCCTGCTCGTCGTGATCAACACCGCGGGCGCGGGGGCGGCGCACACCTCGTTCGGTGGCAGCGACATGCCGGTTGGCTTCGCGCCAGGCACCACGCTGCGCGCCGTGTTCCCGGAAGGCGACACCCGGACGTGGACGGTGAGCGGTTCCGGCACCGTGCGGGTCGAAGCCCAGCCCTGGGAAGTGCTGGTCCTCGGTCAGTAGTGGCTACTGGGCCGAGGCCCACGCGTCGAGCTGCTCGGGATCGAGCGTCGCGAAGCCGCGGAAGAGCTGCCCGGCGAGGCGCGGCGTGCCTTCCGGATCGGTGCGGTAGCGCGCGCGCAGGTAGTCGTTGAGCACCGAGCCGGCCTCGTCCTCGAGCACCTCGGGCTGGAGCAGGTTCATGCGGAGCTCGACGCGCCCCTTGCTGGTGCCAGCGTGGGCCATGATCACCGTCCCGTCGCCGAGCACCTCCATGACCACGGCCACGTGGGTGAGCTCGTCGTTGCGCTTGCCGTCCCGGTCGCGATCGTAGGTGTTGTCGAAGAACACCAGGTCCCCGATGCTCGGGATCTTGCGCTTGTGGGTCGCACCGTGCTCCTTCGCGAGGTCCCACAGCGAGCGGGTGTTTCCGGAGAGTGGGGCGCCGGCCCTCGTGTACACGGCGCACACGAAGCCCGAGCAGTCGTCCCGTCCCGGCGGCTTGTGCGTCAGGTAGTGCGCGGCCGCGGCGGCCACAGCGCGCCCGTGCTCGGTCTCGCGCGCCTTCGGGTGGGTCGCATCGAGCGGGTCCGGCTCCGGTTCGGGCTCCGGCTCGACCTCGGCGACCACGGGTTCCGGCAGGCCGGGGGGAGGCACGACCTCGGTGCCCAGCGCACCCAGGGGACCGGGCATACGCAGCCCCTTCGGCGCGCAGCCGACGGCGAAGACCGACAGGAGAAGCAGGAGGCGCATGGGGCGGGCGAGGGGGAGGGTGCCGGGGACGGCGGAGGGGACCGTCAGTATGCGCTGTCGATCATGCCGCGTCAACGCTGCGGATCGCGGGGTGGGCACATCGAAACGCCGTCGCAGTCGACCTCCTCACGAACAGGACACGCGAGCAAGTGCCGGCATTGCCCGCCGCGTGCCGTACACTTGCGGTCCCAACGGGAGGCACCGATGACCTTGCCGCTGTTCGACGGCATCCCCGAACTCCACCTCGAGTGGGCGCTCCAGCGCTTCACGCGCGTCGAGTTGGAGGCGGGCGTCCAGCTGATCGAGGAGGGGGAGGCCGACGAGGACATGCTCATCGTCGAGTCCGGTGGCCTCGACATCTTCACCGGCGACACCCACCTCGGCACGGCCGCCGCGGGCCAGCTCGTCGGAGAGGCGGCGCTGTTCGGGTACCCGGTGCGCACTGCGAGCGTCGTCACGTCGACCCCATGCCGCATCCTGCTCCTCAACCGCGCCGGCTACGCGGAGCTGCGCGACTCGAACAGTCCGGTCGCACACCGCCTCGAGAAGAAGGCGCTGGAGCTGGTCACCGATCGGCTCCGCACCGTGGGTGAGCGCATCGCGAATGCTTCGGAGGGCACGCCGGTGAAGTCGCACGCGACCGCGGGACTGTTCACCCGTGTCGCGCGGATGTTCGGCGGTGGAGGACAGCGGCGCACCGACCACCTCGACGTGCCCTTCGTGCTCCGCCAGACCCGCATGTTCGGGGATGCGCCGATCGACGCCCTGCGCTCGCTCGGTCAGGTGATGGAGCAGTTCTCGTTCGGACCCGGCGCGTTCCTGTGCACGCAGGGCGAGATGGGCGAGACCTTCTTCGTGCTCGCCAGCGGCAAGGTCGAGGTACTGATCGGCACCCCGGACGGCGGAGTCGAGCAGCTCGCGCAGCTGCAGCCCGGCGCGGCGTTCGGCCAGATGGCCCTGGTGTCGGACGAGCCGCGCATGGCCTCGTGCGTCGCCGTGGACAAGGTCGCGGTGGTCACGCTGTCCCGCGACGCCTTCGAGCCCATCGCGGTAGCGGATACGCCGGCAGGCAGCGCCCTGCGCGTGGCGCTGATCCGCTCGCTCTCGGAGCAGCTCGCTTACGCAAATGGACAACTCGCGCAGCTGGACTGGGTTGCACGAAGCCGCTCGGAGGGCGATGTTCGCCGCCTGATGATGGCGTCGGCGGGTGTCGAGGCCAATCTCGGCGGTCGCTAAGCAAGCCCAGGAGAGCGCGTGATCATCCTCGGAGTCTCGGACGGACCCCACGCGGGTGCGGCGCTCACGGTCGACGGCCACCTCGTCGCCGTGGCCCACCAGGAGCGGCTCGACCGCCACACGGCCTCACGCGCCTTCCCTTGGCAGGCGGTGGACGAGGTGCTCGACAACGCGGGCGTGCACCCGTCGGACATCGACCTCGTCGGCGTCGCCGGCCGGTTCTCGCCACCGCTGATCGCGCGGCGTTACCCCGCACTTCGTGCACTCACCCGCGACCCGTTCTCACCCGTGAACGACTGGAGCGTGCTCTACGCCGCGATCCTGCGGCACTCCGGGCTCGGCGCGATCGAGGCAGACGCCGCGGGCGACTTCCTCTCCGAGCGGCTGCGGGAGCGCGAGATCGACCCGCAGCGGGTGATCCTCGTCGACGTGCACCGCGCGCTTGCCGAGGCCGCCTACCGCCAGCAGGACGACACCACCGACGTGCTCGTGCTCACCATGCACCCGCGGGGCGATGGCGTCGCCGTTTCGGCTCACGTCGGCAACAGCGCACAGCTGGACCGCTTCTGGACCCAGAAGGGCTTTGCCAGCCTGCACGTACACCTCGCGCGCTGCACCGCGGCCCTCGGGCTCACCCCGGACGTCGAGGACCCGCTCCTGTGGGGAATGGCCGCCCAGGGGGAAGCCAGTGAGCACCTCGTCGAGATCATGGACGAGCACGTCGACGTGAACGGCCTGCGTTTGAGCCGTCAGACCTTCCTCGTGCCTTCTTCCCGGCGGGATCGCACCTACCGAGCCCTGGCCCGCTCGTCGCGGGCCGATGCCGCGGCCAGCGTGCAGGCGAACCTGCGTCGGACCGTGCAGAAGCTCGTGCGGACGCACATCGGACACTGGGGGATCGGCACCGTGGCCCTCGGCGGCTCGGTGTTCGACAACCCGCGAATGGTCGCGGCCGTCGCGGAGCTCGACGAGGTCGAACGGGTGCTCACGGGCCCCGAGCCGGGCTGGGGTTCGCTCGCCATCGGCGCGGCGACGATGCTCGCGGGACGTCCTCCACGGCCGGTGCGCCCCATGGGCAGCGACCTCGGGGCCCTCGCGGACGCCGAGATCGCCGCGGCGGCGCAGGTGCTTGCCAAGGGCGAGGCCGTGGCCTTCGCGGCGGGAATCGCCGACACCGGTCCGGAGGCGGGTGGCACGCGGGCCGCGCTCGTGCGCGCCGACGACGCCTCGGCGGTGGAGCGGCTTCGCTCGGCGCTCGGCCGTTCCGAGTACGAGGTGCCGCTGGCGCTCGTGCGCGAGGCCGATCTCGCGACGGTGCGCCACGCGAACAAGCTGGATCTGTGCCTTCGCTATGGCACGGCCGCGCCGGTGGTACCGCCCGAGCTCACCTCGGCGCTCTCGGGGGTGACCGGAGCGGATGGTCGCGCCCGGATGAGGATCGCGAGCGGACCGCTGCTCGCGTTGCTCGAGGCGAGCGGGGTTCCGGCGCTGGCGGCCTTCCCCTTGGGGCAGGCTCAGGAACCGTGCGCCCACACCGCGGCCCAGGCACGCGCGACGGCCACGGCGGCCGACCTCTTCCCCCTGATCGTCGGTGAGTGATCGCTCCCGGGGAGCGGTGCTGCGCGAGGTCCTGCTCCTCTGGCTCGGCACGTTGCTCATCGTGCGTCTGGTCCACAGCGCCGCCGAGGCTGGGGCGCCCGAGCTGCTCAAGGCGGCAGCGCCCATCCTCTTCATGTACGCGCCGGTGTGGTGGATGCAGCGCCGCGGCGAGGATCCGGATCGCTATCCGTTGGCGCTTCCCGCGTTCAACGATGCGCGCCCGTACCTCGAGGCGCTGCGGCTGAACGCCTGGGTCATCGGCCTCGTCGCCGTGCCTTTCGTGCTCGGCTACCACCTGTGGCAGACCGAGGGCCTGCCGGCGGCCATGGAGCTCGTGGGGTTCTCCGAGCGGCGCATCCTGCGCTTCGAGTACCAGGGCACCTGGCCAGAGAACATGGCGCTGCTGATTGCGTACCACCTGTTCTTCACGGCCATCCCCGAAGAGATGTTCTACCGGGGCTACATGCAGAGCCGCCTCGACGAGATCTGGCCACCGCGGTGGAAGGTCTTTGGCACCGAGGTCGGGTGGGGGCTCGTTGCGAGTTCCTTCATCTTCGCGATCGGCCACTCGATCGTCGTGCTGCAATGGTGGCATCCCTTCATCTTCTTTCCGAGCCTGGTGTTCGGTTGGATGCGCTCGCGCACCGGCGCGATCGTGGCTGGTGCCATCTTTCACGCATGGTGCAACGTCACCGTGACCACGCTGGACACCCTGTACGGCATCGTTCCACCGTGAACCCGAGTGGAATGCCGTGGTCAGACGGTGGTGTCATGGGGCTGTGAGCCGTAGCTCTGCGGCTTCGCTGCCGTTATAGGCACGGGTCGCCAGGCCATCGGGAGACTCCTTGGAACCCTGTCCGTTCTGCAACACCGCGGTCAACGCGGATCTCATCCGCTTCGGCGGGACCTGCCCGAGCTGCTTTGGGGAGATTCCGGGCGAAGAGGCGGCCACCGATCCCGGCGAGGCGGTCAAGGCCGCTCAGGCGAAGGAAGACGAGCAGCGCGCCCAGCGTCGCATGCTGGTCCCCATGCTCGGTCTGGTCGCGGTGGGCTTCGCGCTCAGCGGTGTCGCGTGTTTCCTCGGCTACCAGGCCATGAACACGCAGACCGAGCTCGCGGTCGAGATCGCCGACATCAACGACGAGGTCGTCGCCGACCCCGACGCGCCGAAGACCGGCGAGGGCCGCCTGGTCGTCGACCCGGTCGTCATCGACGAGGCGACCGGCACCACCGGCTACCGCAACCCGCGCACGGGTGAGGTGATTCAGCCCGACGCGGATGGCAACGTCGTCATCGTCGACGAGCAGGCCGGCGTGAAGCGCGTGATCAACGCGGCGACCGGCGAGACCGAGGTCTTCGACATCGCGACCGGCGAGAAGGCCATGGTCGACACCGAGACCGGCATGGCCGTGCTCACCGATCCCGAGACCGGCGAGGCCCGCATCGTCGATGCGCGTACCGGCATCACCTCGGTGGTCGAGAAGGGCTCCACGCAGGTGTCTGCGGTCATCGACCCGGTGACCGGCGAGCGCCGTGAGGTCGACCCGAAGACCGGCCTCATGGTCATCGAGGACGAAGTCACGGGCGTGACCAGCGTGGTCAACACCAAGACGGGCGTCGTGTCCGACGTCGACACCCGCACCGGCGTGGCGACCGTCGTCGATACCGAAGACGGTACGACGATGCTCTACGACCCCGAGACCGGCGAGACCGCCGAGGTCGACACCCGCACCGGCACCGCGACCTTCGTCAACGAAGAGAGCGGCACCACGCGCGTGGTCGATCCGACGAGCGGTGTGGCGGCCGAGGTCGATGCCGAGACCGGCTCCGCGACCCTCGTCAACCCGCGGACGGGCCAGGCGACGATCATCAACCCCGAAGAGGGCACCGTCGCGAAGATCGACCCGCTCACCGGCACGGCCATCGCGGTGGCCCCGAAGGTCGAGGCCAGCGAGGAAGAGCTCGAGGGCATCGCCGCGACGCCCGACGGTCGCCTGCCCAGCGACGAGGAGCTCGCCGCGCTCGACGAGGACCTGCTGCCTTCGAGCCGCATTCGCACTCGCTCCGAGATCAGCGAGAACTTCCAGGTCGGCAACCTCGGCACGGCGACCGAAGGTAGCGGCACCACCTCGGGAAGCCGAGTGGTCGACTCCCGTCCCCAGGTCGGCAGCGGCAGCACCCGCGGACCTCGCGAGGCGTCGGTCAAGGTCGATGCGTCCACCGACGTGACCACGACCAAGGCGTCGCAGTACACGGTTCTCGGCCTGACGCCGGACGTGTCCATCTCGCGTCGCGAGCAGCTCGGCATCCGCCTCGAGGACGATCAGGCCATCATCGAGATGATCCGCCGCGTCATGGAGACGGAGATCCCGCGTCTGCGCGTCTGCTACGAGCGCCGCCTCAAGACCGAGCCGGACCTCAAGGGCCGCTGGCGCATCGGGTTCACGGTCCAGGCGGACGGCTACACCCGTGACGTCACGGCGACCGGCACGGACACCCGCGATGCGCAGCTCGAGTCCTGCATCGTCGAGAAGGTCAAGAACTGGCAGTTCCAGCGCATTCGCGAGGACCAGCCCATCTCGAAGTCGGTGAGCTTCCGCCCGTCCTAGCCCAGGTCGAGCTCGAGCAACCGCGCATCTTCACGGCCGTCGTCGGTGGCGTAGTAGCCCGGACGCCGGCCGCATTGCGTCCAGCCCATCGCTTCGTAGAGGGCGATGGCCGGGGCGTTGCTGTCGCGGACTTCGAGGAAGGCGCGCGTCACGCCGTGGCGGCGCCACTGCGCAGTCAGCGCCTCGAGCAAGGACCGGCCGAGACCGCGACGTCGGGCCTCTGGGTGCACGACCACGGTGAGTACCTCGGCCTCGTCGAGGACAACGGTCGACAGCACGTGGCCGTGTTCACACACGAGGCCGACGCAGCTCGGGGTCGCGAGCTGGCCGCGTACGGAGGACTCGCTCCACGGACTGTGCGCGCCCGCCGCCTCGAGGGCCGCGATGTGGGCCGCGTCGTCGACGGTGGCGAGCCGGATCACCGTGGCTGTACCTGGATGTTCCGGATGACCACGCGCTCGCGCACCTGCGCGAACAGCGACTCCAGGGCCTCCCCGAAGGCCGGAGATGTCGGGTCCAGGTCGATGTTGCGGCGGACGAACTGCTCGACCGTGAGCCGTCGACGCAGGAGGGCGTAGAGGTCCTCTTCGCTCATGCCGCGGGCGGCCAGGAACTCCTGGAAGGCGTCGTCGGTCTCGAAGCTGTCGCGCACCGCGTCCAGGCGGGCGGCGACCTGCTCGGGACGCGGCGCGTACACGCTCACGTCGGAAGCGAGCTCCCGCACCGCGGCGACGTCGACCGCCCGCTTCGCGCTGGCCTGCCAGATCGGGAGGGGGCTCGGATCGTGGACCGCGAGCAGCTCGAGTAGACGGACGTCCGAGGCGAGCACCAGCTGATCCCCGACCACCGCGACGACGCGGTCGATCGGCTCCGCCACCGCGGGCCGGCCGAGAACGAAGAACAGCAGAAGGGGAGCGAAGCGTCGCACCTGCTCGGACTAACGCACGGGGCGGGCGCACGATAGGATGCCCGGCCTGGAGGTGCGTTTGCGCACGCTGCTTCTCGTCGCCCTCGCCGGCTGTGGCTCGGAGACTCCCGCTCCGGAGATCCCCGCCGAGCCCGCATCCAGCGGTTCGGTCACCGCGTCCATCGTGTACACCGGTCATGGAGAGGGCGAGATCGAGCCCTGTGGTTGACCGCGCCATCCTCTGGGCGGTCTGTCCAGGCGCAGCAGCTACCTCGCATCGCGACGTTCCGAAGCTCCGGTGGTCTATGTCGACGCCGGCAACGACCTCGTGCCTTCGGCGCGCATGAACCACGGTGATCTCGGCGAGGCCGAGCGCATCAAGGCCGCGCTGATCCTCGAGACAGCCAAGGCCGACGCCGTCGATGCACTCGTGTTCGGCGAGGAGGACTGGCGGCTCGGTCGCGCGTGGCTCACCGAGCACAGCGCCGGGCTTCCCGTGCTCGCCGCCAACCTCACCTGCGACGGAGCCCAGCCGTGGCCAGGGTCCACGGTGGTCGAGCGCGGTGGACTGCGCTTCGGCATCGTCGGCGTGACCGCTGGCGAGGTCGACGGCTGCGAGGTCACGGATCCCGTCGTCGCGGTGCAACAGGCGACCGCGGCGCTCGAGGCCGACTTCGTGATCGCGCTGCTGCCGTACCGTCTCGCGAAGCTCGGAGAGGGCGAGGCGATCGGCGCGAACCTGGTGGTCACGGGTGGCGAGCCGGTCCGCTACGAGGCGCTACAACCCTGGCGCGGCGGCTACAAGGCCGGTGCCGGCGGCCAGACCAAGTACATCGGCACCACCGAGCTCGTGAAGGTCGAGGCAGGCCAGGGCTGGGTGGTCGACCCCGTGCTCGAGATCCAGGCCGAGATCGACAAGACGGAAGCGCTTCGCGAACGCATCCAGAAGCGGCTCGATGCCGCGGACAAGGAAGCGGACCAGACGCGGTACCGCGGCATGGTCGAGCGCTACGAGCTGACCCTCGCCAAGGAGCGGGAGAAGCTCGACGCGCTGGCGAACAGCGAGGGCCCCAAGCGCAACCTGCTCCGCAATCGCATCGACCCCCTCGACGAGCACCTCGCGGATCATGGCGAGACCCTGGCCCGCGTGACCGCGGCCAAGGAGGCGGTGACGGCGGCGGCCACCGGAGGACAGGATGTCGACGCGCTGGCTGCGGTGCCGAGGCTGATCCCCGGCGACTCGCCGTGGGCGGGCTCCGACCAGTGCAGTGGCTGTCACAGCGACCAGCACATGCAGTGGTCGCGCACGCCGCACTCGCGGGCCTATGCGGGGCTCGTGAAGGCGCAGCGGGCGATGGACCCGGAGTGCTTCAGCTGTCACGTCACCGGCGCGCACAAGGACGGGGGCCCGAGCGAGGCCAGCCTGGTCGGCCCGTTCCGCGACGTCCAGTGCGAGAGCTGCCACGGACCCGCGGGCGCGCATGTGCGGGACCCCGCTGGGCACAAGCCGGTGAAGACTCCGAGTGAAGCCACGTGCACCGAGTGCCATGATGGCGAGCGTGACATGGGGCGCTTCGAGTTCGAGCGCTACCTCAAGCGTGTGGAGCACTGATGTCTTCTCCGACCTCCGTTCCTGGTGTGTTCGCGGGGCACTGGACGCACGAGCGCGGCACCACCGGGTGCACCGCGTTCCTGTTTCCCGAGGGAGCGGTGGCCGGCGTGTGGGCCCCCGGTAGCGCCGCCGGCAGCCGCGAGCTCGCGGTGCTCGAGTCCGACCAGCTTGCGCCGCACATCCATGGTCTGTCGCTCTCGGGCGGCTCGGCATTCGGCTTGTCGGCGGCCGATGGCGTCATGGCGGTTCTCGCCGAGCAGGGCATCGGCTTTCAGACGCCGCACGGCGCGGTGCCCATCGTGCCCGCTGCGGTGTTGTTCGACCTCGAGCGGGGCCCGTGGCGGCCCGATGCCGAAGCCGGTCGACACGCGGCGGAGGCAGCGTCGTCCCGCCCCCTCGCGGAAGGGCGCCTCGGAGCTGGCGCCGGAGCTACGGTCGCCAAGTTCGCAGGCGGCTCGGAACCCGGAGGCTTTGGCTGTTCGGGCTACGTGATCGACGACTACACGCTGGGTGCGGGCGCCGCGGTGAACGCGCTCGGCAGCATTCGCGATCCCGAGACGGGTGCCTTCGTCGCGGGCCCTCCGCCGATCGGCCTGCTCCATCCCGAAGAGGCGCCGTCGAACCCGCTCAATCCGCGGGGGCAGACGACCCTGGTGGTGGTCGTCACCGACGCGCCGATGACCAAGTCGCAGTGCAAGATCCTCGCGAAGATGGCGAGTGCGGGCCTCGCGCGTGCGACCTACCCGGCGTTCTCACCCTTCGACGGCGACACCGTGTTCTGCGTCTCGACGGGCAAGGGAACGCCGGTGGAGGCTGGCATGCTCACCCGGCTGGGCCACGCTGCAGCGGTGATCGTCGCGCGGGCCATCGTTCGCGGGGTCACCCGAGGAGGCTGAGGGCGTCCTCGACCTGGGCGAAGCCCATCTGCAGCAGGAAGTCGTTGCGGCGGCCGTAGCTCTTCGCGCCGAGCACGAAGAAGCGTGGCTCGGGGCTGACGAGGACGGCGGGGCCCTGGCTGGTCTGGTCGAGGCAATCGCCGCCGCCACCCGATGCCGAGAGCAGGGCGGCCGCGAGCTTCATCGGCCCCTCGCTCGCGTAGCAGTGGTGCACCTGAAGCTCGCGCGTGAGGCCGAGGTCGGGCCGAAAGCCAGTGGCGACGACGAGGTGGGCGACTCGGGTGAGACGGCCGTCCGCGAGGTGCAGGACCAGCCCGTCCTCTGTGGTGTCGATGCGCGCGATGGCGGCGTCCGCGAGCCACTCCACCGCGTCCCGGGCCTCGCGCGCGGCGAGCCACAGTGCACGCCGCTCGGGCAGTCGGTCGTCCTCGGGTGATGCGAACGCCGGGGCCTCGGCCCCCGTGAGCCACACCACCTCGCGGCCGGCGTCGCGCAGGCGGGTCACGTGGGTCGCGCCGGTGGCGCCGGCACCGAGGACGGCGATGCGTCCGGGTCCCAGGTCGGCGAGGGTAGGGAATCCGCGGTGCACGCGGCCTGCCGCCGCCGCCGCGCGCTCTCCGGGGGCGAGGATGCCGCCGACGCCCGCCGGGTTCGGTGTGGCGGTGACGCCGGTGCAGTCGAAGAGCGCGTCGGCCTCGACGACGACCTCGCCGTCGGGCGTGTCGAACAGCAGCCGAAACGGCGTGTCGTGACGAGCGCCGCCGCCGATCTCCTGGGGCTTGCGAAGCGCCCCGCGGGTCGCAGCGACGAGCCGGTGATGCTCGTGCACGCCGAGCCGGTCGCCGAGAGGCGCGAGGTAGTGCTCCACGAGCTCCGCGCCGGTAGGGCAGCCCTCGGCGAGGTCGAGGCCGAGCGCCTTGCGACCGCGGACCGTGGTGTTCATCGACCACGGCGTGAACAGGCGGATGTGCCCCCAGTCGCGCATGCCCTGACCGATCGCGCCGGCCTCGTACACGTCGACCTCGTGTCCCTTCTCGCGGGCGGCGAGGGCGGCTTCGATTCCGATGGGGCCTGCACCGACGATGGCGATGTGCATGGATTCTCCGAGGTTTGGACCCTGACGTCCGCCGAGCAGCGGGATGCGTTTCACGGGCGAACTCGCCCCGGTTCGGGTAGTGGGCAGCGCATGAAGGTAC
Source organism: Deltaproteobacteria bacterium (assembly GCA_006226595.1). Taxonomy (GTDB): domain Bacteria; phylum Myxococcota_A; class UBA796; order UBA796; genus M1803. The sequence goes on along the minus strand of SBGP01000111.1, from coordinate 90,789 downwards.
TCGGAATCGAGACGAGCTGCGACGAGACGGCAGCCAGTGTGGTCAGCGCGGCGGGCGTGCTCTCCGACGTGGTGCACAGCCAGGAGGTGCACGCGGAGTACGGCGGGGTCGTCCCCGAGCTCGCGTCGCGGGCCCACGTCGAGAAGATCGGCGCGGTGGTGCGAGCGGCCCTCGACAAGGCGGGCATCGAGCGCCCCGATGCGGTGGCGGCCACGGCCGGACCGGGTCTGATCGGCGCCGTGCTCGTCGGGCTGTCCTTCGCCAAGGGGCTGGCAGCGGCCTGGGACGTGCCTTTCGTGGGTGTGAACCACCTCGAGGGACACCTTCTCTCGGCGCTGCTGGAGGACCCCGCCCCGGCCTTTCCGTTCCTGGGCCTCGTCGTCAGCGGGGGGCACACCACGCTGTACCTGGCGCGCGATGTCGGCGACTACGAAGTGCTCGCCGAGACCATCGACGACGCTGCTGGCGAGGCCTTCGACAAGAGCGCTCGCCTCATGCGCCTCGGCTACCCGGGCGGCCCCGTGGTCGATCGGCTCGCCGCCGAGGGCGATCCCACCGCCGTGCCGTTTCCGCGGCCGTTGCCCAACGAGCACGACTGGTCGTTCTCGGGCCTGAAGACGGCGGTGCGCACCCATGTGAAGGGCGCGAACCGGGACACGGACGCCAACGTCTGCGCGAGCTTTCAGGCGGCGGTCGTCGACTGCCTGCTGGCGCGTGTGCAGCAGGCCTCCGACCGGACGGGCGTGCGGCGCCTGGCGCTGGCCGGCGGGGTGGCCGCGAACTCCGAGCTCCGCCGGCGCGCGGCCGAGCTCGATCTCGAGGTGTTCCTGCCGCCGCGCAGCCGGTGCACCGACAACGGCGCGATGATCGCCAACGCGGGCCGTCAGCGGCTGATCCGCGGCGAGCGCCATGGACTGGACTCGGGCGCACGCCCGGGGTGGAGAGTGGCATGAGCGAAGAGCTCCACCCGGCGGTACTCCTGCGGGCGCTCGAGCAGCGTGCGCGCAAGCGCTTCGGTCAGCACTTCCTGGCGCGACCGTCGATCGTCGCCCGCATCGTTCGCGGAGCCCGGGTCGAGGAAGGGGACGAGGTCCTCGAGATCGGACCGGGACTCGGCGTGCTCACGCGCGCCCTTCTCTCCGCGGGCGCCAAGGTGACCGAGGTCGAGCGCGACCGCGATCTCGCGGCCTTCCTGCGCGAGCGCGAGCCGGACATCCGGCTGATCGAGGGCGACGCGATGACCGTCGATCTCGACGAGGCGATCCCGAACCCGCCCGCCAAGGTGGTCGCGAACCTGCCGTACAACGTGGGCACACAGCTTGTGCTCCGGTTGATCGACGTCCCCGAGAAGGTGAGCACGATCACGGTCATGCTCCAGCGCGAGGTCGTGCAGCGCATGCTCGCCGAGCCCGGCTCGCGGACGTACGGCTCGCTCACCGTGCAGATCGCCGCCCGCGGCCAGGCGCGGTGGCTGCTCGGCGTGCCCCCCGAGGCCTTCCATCCGCCGCCGAAGGTCGAGTCGGCTGTCGTGCGCATCGATCTGTACGACGCCCCGCGCACCGGTCGGGTGAGCATGGACTTCTTCGATCGCGTCGTGCGCGCCGGCTTCAGCCAGCGTCGGAAGACCCTGGTCAACAGCTTGACGACCGTGTTCGGCAAGGAGCGCTCCCGCCAGGCGGTCGAGCGCGCAGGCGTCGATCCGAAGGCCAGGGCCGAGACGCTCGACCATGCCGCATTCGTCGCCCTCGCCGAGGCCCTCGCGGACTCCGAGAGCGCGTCGAGCTGACACGCCGCGGGCGCGCTCTGGCATGATCCGTTAGTAGCCGTCGTTTCCAGTGCGTGACGGGTACACGGCCAAAGGAGAGAGCGCATGCGGATCGCATCCGTCGGGATGACCGACGTTGGCCTCAAGCGCGGACACAACGAGGACAACTACCTCATCAATGAGGAGCTCTCCCTGTTCGTGGTCGCGGATGGCATGGGAGGCCACGCTGGCGGCGAGTACGCCAGCGCGATCTGCGTGAACACCGTCGAGGAGATCGTGACCTCGATGGAGCTCCACGACGACATTCCGGTCGACTCCGACGACCCGGTCGAGGTCACCCGCGAGCGCCTGAAGTACGCGATCCGCCTCGCGGGACGCCGGATCTTCGAGAAGGCGCGCGAAGAGCGCGAGTTCCACGGCATGGGCACCACCGCGGTGGCCGTGCTCGTGTCGAACGGCCAGGCCTTCGTCGCGCACGTCGGCGACAGCCGCGTGTACCGCAAGCGCGAGGGCAAGATCGAGCAGGTGACCGAGGACCACAGCCTGGTCAACGAGAAGCTCAAGGCTGGCCTGATCACCGCCGAAGAAGCCAAGAATCACAAGATGCGCAACGTGATCACGCGCTCGCTTGGCTACCAGGAGGACGTCGAGGTCGACATCTCCGTCCTCCCGCTGAACATCGGCGACGAGTTCCTGCTGTGCAGCGACGGCCTGTCGGGTCACGTCGACGGCGACGAGCTCGGCGAGCAGATCGGCTCTTCGCTCCAGGACTCCGCGCGCCACCTCATCGAGATGGCCTGTGAGCGCGGCGGTGAGGACAACATCACCGTGATCATCGTCCGCGTGGAGAGCGTGGAGTGAGCGAACTCGACGCCGGCGCGACCTCCGAGTCCTTGGACGGGCCGGGCGAGAGCTCCGAGCTCGTGCGTCTGCGTGAGCAGAACCAGGGCCTCAAGCGCCAGGTGCGGTCGCTCATCGGCGTCGGTGCGCTGATCGTCATCGCCTTCGGCGTGGCGCTGCCGCGGTCGCTGACCTACCCGCAGCTCGTCGAAGAGAACCTCGAGCTCAAGGGCTCGCTCGAGCAGATGGACGCGCGGGTCGACGAGATGGACCGGCTGCTCCTGCGGCTGCGCCTGTACGACGCCCAGCTGCGCTCGCTGACCGATCCGCTCGGACCTTCGGGCCCGCTGCACCACACCATGGGTGAGGGCGAAGGCGAGATCGAGGACGTTCCGGCGGCACGGCCGGGCCTCGATGGCCTCGCTCAGGCCGACGAGATGCTGCTCCTCGACGATGCGCGTCCCGATCTGCGCCCCGCCGAGGAGTGGGCCGCCGCGCTCGACGCGCGCGCCGACACCTTCCTGTCGACGATGGAAGCGGCCGAGCCCGACGTGTCCTGGATCGTCGAAGAACTCGAGGAGCTGCGCGCTCTCGAGGAAGCACTTCCGAGTCGCTGGCCGGCCAAGGGTCAGCTCACCTCGACCTTCGGCTATCGCCGCGACCCGCTCGACCGTCGGCAGTGGGCCTTCCACGCGGGCATCGACATCTCGAACAAGCGCGGCGCACCGATCTACGCGGCGGCCTCGGGTCGGGTCGTCGAGTCCCGCACGGTCAGCGGCTACGGCAAGAAGATCCTGCTCGACCACGGCTTCGGCATCACCACGACCTACGCGCACTGCAGCCTGCTGCACGTCGAGGAAGGGGACATCGTCGAGCGCGGCCAGCTGATCGGTCGCGTCGGCTCCACGGGTCGTGTAAGCGGCCCGCACCTGCACTTCGAGGTGCGCCTGGACGGTCAGGCCGTCGATCCGCTGGACTACATCCAGCGCTGAGTCGAACTCGAATTCGCGTGCTCGTCCGCCGCGGAGCCTCGAACTTCGGCGATTTCCGGGCTTGTCGTCGGTCCCGTCGTGTGCAGGTTGACCCGTCGCCGGGTAAGTACGGCGCCCGCACGGAGACGAGATGTTCGACAGTCTCACCCAGCTCGCGCTGAAGATGTTCGGCGACGCCAACCAGCGCGAGATCAAGAAGATCCAGCCCCTGGTCGACAAGATCAACCAGCTCGAGGCCAGCTTCGAGGCCCTCAGCGACGACCAGCTCAAGGGCAAGACCCCCGAGTTCAAGGCGCGTCTCGAGAAGGGCGAGTCCCTCGACGACCTGCTGCCCGAGGCCTTCGCGACCGTCCGCGAGGCGGCGAAGCGCACCATGGGCATGCGTCACTACGACTGCCAGCTCATCGGCGGCATCGTCATCCACCAGGGTCGCATCTCCGAGATGAAGACCGGTGAGGGCAAGACCCTCGTCGCGACCTGTCCGGTGTACCTGAACGCGCTCACCGGCAAGGGTGTGCACGTCGTCACGGTCAACGACTACCTCGCGTCTCGCGATGCCGACTGGATGGGCACGATCTATCGGTTCCTCGGCTTGTCCGTGGGCAAGATCCTCTCGTCGCAGAGCGGTCGCGCGAACTCGACCGAGAAGCGTGCCGCGTACGGCGCCGACATCACGTACGGCACGAACAACGAGTTCGGCTTCGACTACCTGCGCGACAACATGAAGTTCCGCCTCGAGGACTACGTCCAGCGCGGCCATGCCTTCGCCATCGTCGACGAGGTCGACTCGATTCTCATCGACGAGGCGCGTACCCCGCTGATCATCTCGGGGCCCGCCGACGCCGGTGTCGAGCTGTACCAGGTGGTCGACGCGGTCATCCCGCTGCTTCAGGAAGAGGTCGACTTCACCATCGACGAGAAGGCGCGCAGCGCCACGCTCACCGATGCGGGTGTGCACAAGGTCGAGCAGCGTCTCGGTGTCGACAACCTGTACGACCCCGACAACATGACCGTGCTCCACCACGTGAACCAGTCGCTCAAGGCGCACCACCTGTTCAAGCGCGACAAGGACTACGTCGTCCGCGACAACAAGGTGATCATCGTCGACGAGTTCACCGGTCGACTCATGGATGGTCGCCGGTGGTCCGACGGCCTGCACCAGGCGGTCGAGGCCAAGGAGCGCGTGCGCGTCGAGCAGGAGAGCCAGGTCTACGCGACGATCACGTTCCAGAACTACTTCCGCATGTACGACAAGCTCGCGGGCATGACGGGTACGGCCGACACCGAGGCCGCCGAGTTCGCGTCGATCTACGACCTCGACACGGTGGTCATCCCGACCAACCGCCCAGTCGCGCGCGATGACCGCGACGACATCGTCTACAAGACGCAGATGGAGAAGTTCCGCGCGGTCATCGAGGACATCCGCGAGGCCCACGGAAAGGGCCAGCCGGTGCTCGTCGGCACGACCTCGGTCGAGAAGTCCGAGATCGTCTCGAAGCTGTTGCAGCGCGCCAAGATTCCGCACGAGATCCTCAACGCCAAGAACCACGCTCGCGAGGCGCACATCATCGCCCAGGCGGGTCGCCTCGGCGCAGTGACGATCTCCACGAACATGGCGGGTCGCGGCACCGACATCAAGCTCGGTGGCAACCCCGAGGAGATGGCGCTCAACGACGGTCACGAGGAGGGGACGCCCGAGTTCGAGGCGGCCTTCGCCACGTACCAGGAGCAGTGCGCGGCGGAGCAGATCAAGGTCAAGGAGGCCGGCGGCCTGCACGTCATCGGCACCGAGCGCCACGAGTCCCGCCGCGTCGACAACCAGCTTCGCGGTCGCTCCGGCCGTCAGGGTGACCCGGGCTCGAGCCGCTTCTACCTGTCGCTCGAAGACGACCTGCTGCGCATCTTCTCCACCGACAAGGTCTCGGTGTGGATGGAGCGCATGGGCCTCCAGGACGACGAGCCCATCGAGCACCGGTGGATCACCTCCGCGATCGAGAACGCGCAGAGCAAGGTCGAGGGCCACCACTTCAACATCCGCAAGAACATCCTCGAGTACGACGATGTGATGAACTACCAGCGCAAGGGCGTCTACGACCTGCGCCGGCGGGCGTTGTCGGGTGAGGGCGTCCGCGACATGGTGCTCGAGGCCATCGAGAACACGGCCGTCGACATGATGGACGAGTTCGCCATGGAGGGCGTGCACCCCGAGCACTGGCGTGTCGAGGGCATCCGCAAGCGGGTGCTCAAGCTCTACGGCATCGAGTGGGAAGAGACCGACAACCAGCTGCGCGACTACTCCCGCGAGGAGCTGAAGCAGCGGATTGTCGACGAGGGCAAGGGCATGCTCGACAAGCGCCTCGAAGAGGTGGGCGGCGAGCTGTTCGACCGGTTGGCGCAGGACCTCATCCTCCGCACCACCGACTCCCTGTGGAAGGACCACCTGCTCGCCATCGACCGCCTGCGTCAGGGCGTCGGCCTGCGTGGCTACGGACAGCGCAACCCGCTGCTCGAGTACAAGCGCGAGGCCTTCCACATGTACCTGATGATGTCCGCGATCCGCGACGAGACGGTGCTGGGCGGCCTGCTCAAGGACGGCCCGGTGGTCGCGCCGCGTCCGGTCGAGCCGCCGAAGGCCGCGCTGGGTGGGGGACTGCTCGACGCCGCGCCGACGCCGCTTGCGGACGAAGAACTGCCGCCGCTTCCGAGCCCGGAGCCGGTCGAGCTTCCCCAGCAGGAGGTGCCGGCCCAGCCCGCGCCCGGTGCCGAGGCTCGCGCGTTCGCCGAGCAGTACGGCATCAGTCGCAACGACCCGTGCCCGTGTGGCAGCGGTCAGAAGTTCAAGAAGTGCTGCGGAAGCAAGGAGGCGATGGCCTCCGCGTGACCCGCGGCACCCCTGGACGCGGGTCGCTTGCCCCCTGACGGGGGCCGTGCTACTCGCGTCGACCGCTGGGCTTCCCAGCGTAAGTCACACACCGGATCCCGCCGTCGTCCTCGGTGCCTCCTCGGAGGTCGGACGCCGCGCCGGTGGTAGCCAAACCAAACGCCCCATAGGGCCGGTCGGCCCGCTTCGAAACGAACCAGCGACGCCGACCGCGATCGCCGCATGGCGACCAGGATGACATCATGAACGTCTCGCTCCGCGACCTCCTCGAGGCCGGCGTCCACTTCGGCCACCAGACCCGTCGCTGGAACCCGAAGATGAAGCCGTACATCTACGGCTCGAAGAACGGCATCCACATCATCGACCTGCAGCAGACCGCTCGCGGCCTGGTCGAGGCCACCCGCTTCCTGGGCGCCAAGGCTGGCCAGGGCGGCCAGATCCTCTTCGTCGGCACCAAGCGCGCGGCCCGCGACATCGTCGCCGAGGAGTCCGCCCGTTGTGGCATGCACTTCGTGAACCACCGCTGGCTCGGTGGCACCCTCACGAACTTCCAGACCGTCAAGAAGTCCATCGAGCGCCTCACGCAGCTCGAGGCGGCGCGCGCCGAGGGTCGTTTCGACCTTCTCACCAAGAAGGAGGCTCTCGAGCTCTCCCGCGAGATCGCCAAGATGGACCGCAACCTCGGCGGCATCAAGAACATGAAGGGCCTCCCCGCGGCGATCTTCGTGATCGACCCGAAGAAGGAGCACATCGCCATCGACGAGGCCCAGAAGCTGGGCATCCCGGTGGTCGCCCTCTGCGACACCAACTGTGACCCGGCCGGCGTCGACTACGTCATCCCCGGCAACGACGACGCGATCAAGAGCATCCGCCTGTTCACCGGCGCGCTCGCGGACGCGATCGCCGAGGGCCGCTCGACCTCCCGTTCCCGCCAGAACGAGGTGTACGTCGGCGGCGGCGAGCAGGCCGACGAGGCCTCCGTCGAGGTCATCAAGCGCGGTGGCGCGTCGGCCGACCCGGAAGAGGGCGCCGAGGCCTGATTCGCGGGGCTTCGGCCCCGTGCTCTCACTTCTGGAGGGGCGGCGAGTCCCTCCGACCCCAACTCCCATTCGCCCCACTTTTCGGGGCCCTGCCGAGGACACACTCATGGGCATGGCCGAGATCAAGGAGCTGCGCGCCCGCACCGGCGCTGGCATCCTGGACTGCAAGAAGGCGCTCGCCGAGAGCGGCGAGGACATCGACAAGGCTGTGGACTGGCTCCGCGCCAAGGGCATCGCGAAGGCCGCCAAGAAGGCGACCCGCGCGGCGACCGAGGGCCTGGTGCACAGCTACATCCACGCCGGCGGCAAGATCGGCGTGCTGATCGAGGTCAACTGCGAGACCGACTTCGTCGCGAAGAACGAGGGCTTCCAGGAGCTCGTTCAGGACATCGCGATGCACATCGCGGCCGCCGCGCCCGAGTACGTCTCCCGTGACGAGGTCCCCGAGGACGCCGTCGCCAAGGAGAAGGAAGTCCAGATCGCTCGCGTGATGGAGGAGGGCAAGCCCGCTCACATCGCCGAGAAGATCGTCGAGGGCCGTATCGGCAAGTTCTACGAGGACATCTGCCTCCTCGAGCAGAAGTTCGTCAAGGACGACAGCAAGACCGTCGAGCAGATGCTCACCGACGCGGTGGCCCGCATCGGCGAGAACCTCAAGGTCCGTCGCTTCGCGCGCTTCGTGCTCGGCGAGGGTCTCGAGAAGAAGCAGGACGACTTCGCTGCGGAAGTGGCTGCGGCCGCTGGCCAGTAAGGAAATCAGGGCGGCTTCGGCCGCCCTTTTTTTTGCCTCGAAATCGGGGCGTGACGACCCCGCCACACGGCGGGACTAGGGTCGGCGACGACCGAGGGAGGCGCACGTGGACTTCGCCTACAAGAGCATCATGCTCAAGCTGTCTGGCGAGATGCTCGCCGGGGATGGCGGCCAGGGAATCGACCAGTTCATGCTCGCGCGACTGGCCGAGGAAGTGCACGAGCTGTCCGACTCCGGGCTGCAGATCAGCATCGTCATCGGTGGCGGCAACATCTTCCGCGGGCTCGCCGGCGCCGCGAAGGGCATGGATCGGGCGCAGGCCGACTACATGGGCATGCTCGCCACGGTGATCAACTCGCTGGCGCTGCAGGACGCGCTCGAGCAGCGCGGGTGCTACACCCGCGTGATGAGTGCCATCCAGATGCACCAGGTCACCGAGCCCTACATTCGCCGTCGGGCGGTGCGTCACCTCGAAAAGGGACGCGTGGTGATCTTCGGTGCGGGAACCGGCAACCCGTACTTCTCGACCGACACCGCCGCCGCGCTGCGTGCCGCCGAGATCGGCTGCGACATCATCCTCAAGGCCACCAAGGTCGATGGCGTCTACGACAAGGACCCGGCGAAGCACGACGACGCGGTCCGCTTCGACCGCCTGTCCTACCTCGACGTGCTCTCCCGCGAGCTCAAGGTGATGGACTCGACCGCCATCTCCATGTGCATGGAGAACAAGCTTCCCATCATGGTCCTCGACCTGAACGTGCCTGGCAACGTGGCGCGTGCGGCGCGTGGTGAGCCGGTGGGCACCCTGGTGACCGCAACTGGGGCTTGATGCCCCGTGAGGGCGGGTTAGCCGCTGTAGTCAACTGGAGAGAGGCGATGGACGAGTATCTCGAGGCGATGAGCGACGACATGGGCAAGGCCATCGAGGCCCTGCAGGCCGGTCTGGCGAAGATCCGCACCGGACGGGCGTCGCCGGCCCTCGTCGAGAGCGTGCTGGTGCACGTCGCGACCTACGGCACCCAGATGCCTCTGAACCAGCTCGCGACGATTCAGGCGCCCGATGCGCGCCTGCTCGTGATCACCCCGTGGGACAAGACGACGATCAGCGACATCGAGCGCGGCATCATCGCCGCTGGCCTTGGTCTGAACCCGTCCAGCGACGGACAGATCGTGCGCCTTCCGGTGCCCGCGCTGACTGCCGAGCGTCGCCAGGACCTGGTGAAGCAGGTGCGTCGCGTCGGTGAGGAGACCAAGGTCCGCCTTCGTCACGTGCGCCGCGAGTACAACGACATCTTCAAGGCGGCCGAGAAGGACGGGGACATCTCCGAGGACGATACCCGCCGTCTGCTCGCGAAGGTGCAGGAGGCCACCGACGCCGGCGTGGTGCGTGTCGACGAGGAGGTCGCCAAGAAGGAGGCCGAGGTCCAGGAGGTCTGATGTCCGTCCCGCGCCACGTCGCGATCATCATGGACGGCAACGGGCGCTGGGCACAGCAGCGCGGCCTTCCCCGGACCGAGGGGCACTCCGCGGGTGCCGACTCCGTGCGCGAGGCCGTGCGAGCCTGCGGCGCCCTCGGCATCGAGTATCTGACGCTGTACAGCTTCTCCACCGAGAACTGGGGTCGCCCCGAGGACGAGGTGCAGACGCTGATGGCGCTCCTCGAGCGCTACCTGCGCACCGAGCTCTCCGAGCTGCTCGATCAGCAGGTCCGCCTGCGTGCGATCGGTGAGCTCGGACGCTTGCCGACGACCGTTCGCACCCTCATCGAGCAGGTCTCCGAGGCGACCGCGCAGAACACCCGGCTCAACCTCACGCTCGCGCTGTCCTATGGCTCCCGGGCCGAGCTGGTCAGCGCGGTGCGCGACATCGCCACTCGCGTTCAGGCCGGAGATCTGGCTCCCGAGGACATCGGCGAAGAGACCGTGTCCAACGCGCTGTACACCGCGGATCTCCCTGATCCCGAGCTGCTCGTGCGCACGAGCGGTGAGCTGCGCCTCTCGAACTTCCTGCTGTGGCAGGTTGCGTACTCCGAGCTGTACGTGACCGACGTGCTGTGGCCGGACTTCCGCCGCCCGCACCTCGAGGTGGCCATCGACGCCTACGCTCGCCGTCAGCGCCGCTTCGGCAAGACTGGCGACCAGGTCGAGGACGACGCGTGAAGACGCGCATCCTCGCTGGTGTCGTCGGGCTCGCCGTCCTGCTGCCGTCCCTGTTCCTGGGCGGGGTGCTGGCGGTGCAGATCATCGCCGCACTCGCGCTGCTCGTCTGCGTCGACGAGTTCGCGTCGATGGCGTTCAAGGAAGATGTGTTCGTCGCCCGCATCTGGCTCGCGCTCACCGCCGGCGGGGCCCACGCCGCGGCGCTGTACGCGGGGGAGGGGGCGCTCGGCTGGGTGCTGCCGATCCTCGTCGTCGCGACCATGGCGTTTGTGATGCTGCGTCCGGGCGGTGACCTCGAGCGCGCCGCGGACAGCGTGGGCCGCTACGTGCTCGGTCAGGTGTGGATCGGCCTGTTCCTCGCCTCGCTCGTGTGGCTTCGCCAGCTCGACCACGGGCTCGGCTGGGTGTTCGTCGTCCTGGCGGTGAGCTGGTCCGGCGACACCTTCGCGTATTTCGCCGGCCGCGCCTTCGGAAAGCACAAGCTCTACGAGCTCGTCAGCCCCAAGAAGACCTGGGAAGGGTTCTTCGGTGGCCTGCTCGGCGGCGTGGTCGGGCTGTTCCTGGTGCGCTTTGTCGGCGCGACCTACGGCGACTGGCACGGCCTCACGCCGATCGACTGCGTGGTGCTCGGGGTGTTCCTCGGAGCCTCCGCGGTGGCCGGCGATCTGTCGGAAAGCCTGATGAAGCGGGCGTTCAAGGTGAAGGACTCCGGGTGGATCATGCCCGGCCACGGCGGCCTTCTCGATCGGATCGACTCCGTGCTCTTCGTCGCGCCGCTTCTGGTTGGATACCTTCGTCTCATGAAGGACCTCGGGTGACAGCACTGTTCGCCGCCAGCTCCGGCCTCTGGGGAGGCGCGCAGGCGGGACTCGCGGGCATCGCCATGATCGGCGTGCTCGTCGTGGTCCACGAGTTCGGGCACTTCGTCTTCGCGAAGCTGTTCGGCATCGGCGTGCCCGTGTTCTCGATCGGGATGGGCCCGCGCGTGTGGGGCTTCCACCGCAACGGCACGGACTACCGAGTCTCGGCGGTTCCCGTAGGTGGCTACGTCCAGCTCTCCGGTGCCGACCCGTTCGGCGATCCGGACTGGGAAGCGGACCTCCCGGACGAAGAGAACTTCATGAAGAAGCCCATCTGGCAGCGGCTGCTCGTGATGCTCGGTGGGCCGCTGTTCAACCTCGTGACGCCCTTCGTCGTGTTCACCGCTGTGCTGATGCTCGGCGAACCGCATGCGGACACGAAGATCGGCGAGGTCTACCCGGGTTCCATTGCCGCGGAGCGCGGTCTGCACGCCGACGATCGGGTCGTCGCGGTGGACGGTGTCGCCGTCGACACCTGGGCGGACATGCGCGGGGTGATCGAGGGCAAGGGGCCCGGCAACGGCGTGACCCTGACCGTCGCTCGCAGCGGGGCCGAGGTCGACGTCGCCCTGCCGGCCGACGAGCTGCGCTGGGTGGACGGCGAGTTCGACTCGCTCGCGATGGGCGTGAGCCACTGGCGACAGTCGGCACGGATCGGTGTCGACCAGCCGTCGAGCCCGGCCGGTGTGGCGGGACTCGAGGTCGGCGACGGCATCGTCGCGGTCGACGGCGCGTCGGTCCGGACCTACCGCGAGCTGCTCGCAGCCCTCGATGGCTCGCGCCACACCCTGTCGGTGAAGCGGCAGGTGGGAGACGCGCTTACCGACCTCACCTTGACTGTCGAGGCCAGCGAGTGGGCGCCGCCAGAGGACGACCTGTGGGGCAACCGCTGGGGTCTGGTACCGGTCGAGGTCTTCGTGTGGGACTTCCAGGACCACCCCGAGTCCGGCGCGGCGCCGGCGCGCCTGCAGGGGATGGAGAAGGGCGATCGCCTGTGGTCCATCGACGGCAAGCGGGTCGCGGCGTTCCATGAGATCAAGGACGCGGTGAATGCGACGGTGCCGCAGAGCACCGATGCGAACACCACCCCGCGTGCGCTCGATGTCGTGGTCATGCGCAATGGTGAGCGCATCCCGATGACGTTCACACCTCGCATGGACCGCACGCAGGTGCCCGGCGGCATCGCGTATCGCCCGTTCATCGGCGTGCGCCTGCTGCCTGACGCGACCCTCGACGGTGACACCGTCCCGGTGTTCTACGGTCCGTTCGAGGCGGCACGCCGCAGCGTTCCCCAGGTCGGCCGCGCGTTCAAGGACTCCATCTCGGGCCTGACCTCGCTGCTCACCGGCGAGATGCGCATCCGCGAGGGGCTCGGCGGCCCGGTTGCCATCTTCAGCATCGCGGCCCAGGTCGCCGAGCGCGGCCTGCACTCCTACGCCCGTCTCATCGGCATCTTCAGCATCAGCCTCGGGCTGATCAACCTGCTGCCGATTCCCGTGCTCGATGGCGGCCAGATCCTGTTCTACTCCCTCGAGGGCATCCGCGGACGCCCACTTCCGCTGGCGGTGCGCGAGCGCATCCAGATGGCGGGCGTGTTGTTCCTCGTCGGTCTCATGCTCCTCGTCACCGTGTTCGACGTGAACCGCGTGCTCTTCGGTGGGCCGACGTGAGCGCGCGTCGCGTGCTCGCCATCGACACCACCGGCCCCGTCATCGGCGTGGCGCTGCGCGTGGCTGGCGAGGTGCGCGAGCGCACGGAGCGGGTGCAGCGCGGTTCCGAGCAGCGTCTGACTCCCTGGGCGCAGGAACTGTGCGCCGAGGCGTCGCTGCGCATCGCCGACCTCGACGGCATCGCCGTGGCGGTGGGGCCGGGCGCCTTCACCGGGCTCCGCGTAGGCCTCGCGACGGCGAGTGGGCTCGCGATGGCGGCGAACCTGCCGGTCGTCGGTCTGTCGTCGCTGGCGAGCCGAGCACGAAACGTCGAGGGCCGCGTGCTGTCGATGCTCGACGCGCGCAAGGCACGTGTGTACGCGCAGTGGTTCGTGGACGGTCGGGGTGAAGGCGAGGCACGCGACGTCACGCCCGAGGCGCTGCTCGCCGAGGTTGCTGCCGGCTTCGTCGCGACCGGGGAGGGGGCGGGTGTGTACCGCCTGCTCGTCGAGACCGCCGGAGGGCGGGTCCACGCGGACTGGCCGTCGCCAGCGGTGGACGCTCTCGCGAGAATGGGTGAGGAAGCGCTGACGCGAGGAGAGGGGATCGACCCCGTCTCGCTCCGCCCCGTCTACATCCGGCCGCCGGACGCCCGGCCGCCCAAGTTCGACTGAGAGACCCATGTCCCAGCTTCGCGTAGGCGTCGCCGGTGCCACCGGCGCGCTCGGCAAGGAGATCCTGTCGGTGCTCCAGGCCGCTCCCTGGAAGCCCGACACCATCGTGCCGCTCGCCAGCGAGCGCACCACCGTGCCGTTCGTCGAGTACAACGACCACCAAGTGGCTGTTGATGATCTCGGCTTCGAGGCCGTCGAGGACCTCGACCTGCTCTTCCTCGCCCTTCCGCCGGACATCGCCCGTGAGACGGGGGAGCGTGCGGTCGCCGAGGGCGTGCTCACCGTCGACTGCACGGGTGCCTTCGAGAACGACCCCGACGTCCCGCTGATCGTGCCGTGGGTCAACCCCGAGCTGCTCGCCGAGCCCGCACCGAAGGGTCTGATCAGCCTGCCCGCACCCGAGGCGACGCTCATCGGGCCCATCCTCTCGGCGCTTGGACGCGCGGGCATCGTCGGCGAGGTCGAGGCCACCGTGCTCGTGCCAGCAAGCCTCGCGGGTCGCGATGGCATCGACGAGCTCTCCAAGCAGGTGGTCGCGCTGTTCTCCGGCGGAACGCCGCCGCGGAAGGTGTTCCCGGACGGTCTCGCCTTCGATCTGCTGCCGGCCATCGGCGGCATCGGTGCGGACGGCTGGACCGACCGCGAGACACGGGTCGCGACCCAGCTCCAGCGCCTGCTCGGTGCCGAGATCCCGGTGCACGTGACCCTGGTCGGAGTGCCCGTGTTCTCCGGCATGACGGTGAACCTGTCGATTCGCACCTCGCGGCTGACCGCACCGGATCTGGTCGAGCGCGTGCTCACCGACGCCGGCATGATCGCCCCCGAGACCTCTGGACAGCGGTACCTGCCGCGTCCGCGGCGCGTGGAAGGCCAGCCGTTCGTACACATCGGGCGCGTTCGCCAGACGCCACATGGCCTGCAGATCTGGGCGGGTCTCGACAACCTGCGCGGTACGGCTACCGCGGCGGTGGCCGTGGCCGGAGCCATGCTCCGCCAGCGTTGACACTCTGTCAGGGGTGCGTCGCCGTCGAGGTGGGCACCTGACAGGTTGTCGGGCTCGGCCTGCGAAGAGGCCTCGAATCGCGCTCCAGACGGCTATGCTGGACTGGTACGCCTCTTGCAGCAGGTGTGTGCATGCTCGCTCTGTTCCTCGCTCTCGCCTACGCCGACGCCCCCACGGACGTCGTCGCGTCCGTGTCCGCCGGCTCGTCGCTGCCCGAACGCTTCGACGTCAGCCCGGATCAGCAGTGGGTGAGCTTTCTCTCGGGGAGCACGGCGTACCTGCTGGACGTGGGTTCCTGGGAGCTGCATCCGGTCGCCTGCACGGCGACGGCGGCGACGGTCGATGACGGCGCGCTGTACGTGGCGTGCAGCGGTACCGACGTCCATCGCTACGAACTCGTGCACGGAAGCCTGGTCGATCGCGGTGCCGAGTGGACCTCGGAGGCGTCCATCGAGGGCCTGTGGGCCTACGACGACGAGCTGTTCGTGGTGCGCGAGGCCACCTCGGCAAGCGAGTTCTTGCGCGTCAGCAACGGCACCGCCGCGTCCACGACCGCAGTCATCGCCGGGGTCTCGGAGGGCCAGCTCGTCGGAAATCGGCTGTACATCTGGCACGGCGCCGACGACATCTCCACGGTCACGCTGCCGACGGGCGTGCCGACCAGCGCGGTCGCCGTCGCGACCGGCACCTTCGACGATGTGGCGGTGTCGTTCAACAACACGGCCTACGGCGTGATCGGTGACCAGGGCACGGTCGCCGAGCTCGTCGGCACCAGCTTCCAGATCGCGCTCGCTGGACTCTCCAGCCCCACGGCACTCGCGACCTCCGAAGACACCAGCGACCCCTGGGCGGTGGTTGCAACGAGCGCCGGGCTCGAGGTCCGCGACGCGGCCTCCGGCATTGGCGGGGTGGTGCGCACGCTCACGCCGACCGGCACCGTGCGCGACATCCGGGTGGTCGATGGCTATGCGCTTCTCGGCAACAGCGGCGGTCAGCTCGACATCGCCACCGCGGCACCGTGGGTCGAGGCCTCCGTGACTCCCGAAGAGGCCGAGGACGGCGACCAGGTCGACCTCAGCTTCGTGGTCGACCGCGATGCGACCTACAGGGTCGTGCTCGACGGCAGCCAGATCAGCAGCGGTTCCGCGCTCTCCGGGCAGGCCGTCACGCTTCCGATCACCGTCGATAGCCGCTTCGCCGAGGGCTCGACCGGGATCTGGGTGTACGCCACCGCCTCCGGGGTGGAGGGGCACGACCGCGCGGATGTGGTCGTGGACTCGCCGCCGCCGGCGCCCACCCTGAGTGTGGGCTTCGGAGAGAGCTCACTCCACGTCACCGTCAGTGGCGTGGACGACGAAGATCTCGACCACTACGTCATCTATGCATCGACCGAGAGCTTCTCCGCGGACGACTACGCCACCGGCGGTCCCGCGGACTTCGACAGTACCGACGAGCTCGTACTGCCGATCGAGGTCTCGGCCAACCCGGGCGAGGCCGTCGAGGTCACGCTATCTCCGCTCACCAACGGGGTGAGCTATACGATTGGCGCGCGCGCAGTGGACGCGGGTGGCCAGGAGGGACCCATGAGTCGTACGCAGACCGGAACCCCCGAAGAGGTGTACAGCGCCGCCGAGCTCGCGAACGAGAGCGGCGGAGTGAGCTGTGCGACCACTCAGGGTCCGGGATGGCTGTTCCTCGGCGGCCTGTTTGGTCTGCTCGGTCGTCGCCGCTCGGTGGTGGCCGCGGGGCTGCTCGTCGCGAGCACCGCATCGGCCCAGGACAGCACCATCGAGCGCGACAAGCCGAAGGGCGTCGAGAAGCTGTGCGCCGGCTGGAAGGACATCTTCCATCCCGGTCAGCGCGGGACCGACATGACGCCGACCTGCGCCGACTTCGAGATTCGTTACGGCAGCCGCACCATCGAAGATGCGGACATCCAGTCCGTGTACGGCTCCAATGCTCACGGCATCCTCATGTTCGAGGCGGGGCCGCAGATCCATCGTCTGGTCGAGCTCGACCTCGGCTTTGGCCTGTACCGGAAGTTCGATCGGGCCGTGTCCTCCGACGGGCTCAGCTCCGACGTCGACACCATGCTCACCCTGTGGCCCCTGTCGCTCAGCGGAACCTTCCGCCTGCAGCTCATGGACGAGCAGCTGCTCGTGCCCTTCGTGCGCGGCGGCCTCGACTACGTGATGTTCGGCGAGCGCTGGGACGACGGCGCGGGTGGACGCGACTTCGTGAAGGGCGCGAAGCTCGGCAATCACTGGGGCGCAGGCGTGAACCTGCTCCTCGACCCGTTCGCGCCCGGCCGCGCGTCCCTGCTCGAGGCGCAGACGGGCATCAACGACACGTTCATCACCATCGAGTACCGGCGCACCACCGTGAACCCGGGCGAGGGCTTCGACCTCTCGGGTAGCAACGTCAGCGTCGGCCTCAAGCTGGACTACTAGGCCTTTGGCCGAGCCGGAGCCGCCGGGCCGTCGCTACGCGCTGGTCCTCGAGTACGACGGCACCCGGTTCGCGGGCTGGCAGGTACAGCCCGGTCAGCGCACGGTGCAGGCCGAAATCGAGGCCGCGCTCGAGCGCTTCCTCGGGCACCCCGTGCGCGTGTCGGTCGCGGGCCGCACGGACGCGGGTGTGCACGCCCTCGGGCAGGTGATCAGCTTCGAGACCCGGGCTCGGCGTCCGGTCGCGGCGATGGCCAAGGCCCTCAACGGCATGCTCCCCGATGACGTCGCGGTGGTCACCGCCCGCGAGGTGCCGCTGGCCTTCGATCCGCGTCGATGGGCGTGGTCCAAGCACTACCGCTACCGCTGGCTCGACCGCGACGCCCGCAGTCCTCTACGGGCGCCCCATGTGTGGAAGGTCCGTGGACCGCTCGACGTCGCCGCGATGGACGCGGCCGCTGCACTGCTCGTGGGGCGGCACGACTTTGGCGCGTTTCGGGCAGTCGGGTGCGCCGCGGCACACGCCGTGCGCGAGGTGACCGGCGCGTCGGTCACGCGAGTAGGGGACGAGGTCCACCTCGACGTCCATGGCAACGGCTTCCTGCGGCACATGGTGCGCATCATCGCCGGGACACTGCACGAAGTCGGCCGGGGAGCCCAAGGCCCGGCATGGGTGGGCGAGGTGCTTGCGAGCCAGGACCGTGCACGAGCCGGCAGGACCGCGCCGGCAGCGGGCCTGACCAAGATCGCCGTCCACTACGAGGAAGGCCCCCCACCGTGGCACGGTGGAGGGCCTCTCGACGAATCCTCGGACTCGGACGGCTGACGACTACTCGTCGTCGTCGTCGTCACCCATGTCGTCGTCGTCGTCGTCGTCGTCGTCGTCGTCGAGGCCGACATCATCGTCATCGTCCTCGTCCGGCGTCGGGAAGTCGTCCTCGTCGTCGTCCATCTTCGGGATCGGGCGGCCACGGCCGGAGAGCAGCGAGCGGATGTCCTCGGCGGGCGCTTCACGCTGGTCCGCGCCACAGTCGGGGCACGTGGGGACCTCACGGTTGAGGTCGTAGAACTTGCATTCGCACTCGAAGCACACGTAGCGCGTGCCGAGCTTGGCCTTGTCGAGCATCCGGATGCCTCCAGGCGGGGTACGTAATCCAGCCGCACATACCACACCCCGGGCGCGCGTCAAGGCAGCCGGCTCCCGCCTCGGTTAGCCTGGGGACGGAAGTGGAGGAACGCGATGCGGATCTGCCTGCTGCTCGCAGTGCTGGCGGGATGTGGCGGCGACCAGGTGCTCGTGTCGAGCGACGTCCGCGTGGACCTTGCCGACCCCGGCGCCGACCCGGACAGCGAGGGCTCCCGCGTTTGCTCGGTCGGCGAAGAGGTGTACGCCGTGTGGGCGGACGCACGCGGAGGCAACGCGGCCGTGTGGCTCAACGCCTCGGCGGACGGCGGGCTCACCTGGCTCTCTCAGCCCGAGCGCATCAGTGATGGCGTGGGCGACGCCTCCCATCCAGACATCGCCTGCACCCAGGACCACGTGTTCGTCACCTGGGAGGACACGCGCGACGGCGTGCTCGAGAACAAGAACGTGTACCTGGTGCGCGGCTTCCGCGGCAGCGCGGGCAACCTGCGCTTCGATGACCCGATCGCGCTCGACGACGACGAGGAGGGGAACGCCCACAGCCTTCACCCACGTATCGCCGCGCGCGGAGACGGCGTGTGGGTCACGTGGAGCGATCAGCGCAACGGTGCCTACGACATCTACGTGGCCACCTCCGACGATGCGGGCGAGTTCTTCTATGCGCCGCGGCGGCTCGACTCGGATGCCCCCGGAGAGGCCTACTCCTCGCTTCCGCAGATCGCGGCGGCTCGCGGCGGCATGGTGCTGGTCGCGTGGGAGGACAGCCGCGACGGCCTGTCGGACATCTACGCGGCCTGGTCCGACGACGGAGGTCTGTCCTTTGGAGACGACTTCCGTCTGGATGTGGGCGATCCGGCGGGCTCGGCGGACTCGTTCTCCCCGCAGGTCGCGATGGACGCGACCGGGACGGCCTACGTCGCGTGGCACGACGCCCGCAACGGCGAGGCCGGACGCGACGTGTACATCAACTGGACCAGCAACGGCGGAGCGAGCTGGGCGGGGGAGGCCGTCCGCGTCGACTCCGACAACCCGGGCTTCCACGACTCCATCCTCCCGGACGTCGCCGTCGCCTGTGGCGTCGGTCACCTGGTGTGGCAGGACGACCGCAACGGTGGCTACGACGTGTACTACCGCCGCGCGATTGGGGGGGCGTTCCAGGACGAGGAGCGCACGCTCAACGGCGGCGGCCGCGGCGAGGCGAACAGCGTCGACCCGATCGTCGAGGCGTGGGGGCCGTGCGATACGGCGTCGGACGCCACGCTCGCGGTGGTGTGGCGCGATCACCGCGATGACGGCGGCAACCAGGGCTACAACGACCTCTACTACGCCGGCTCCACGGACAACGGCGTGACCTTCTCCTCGCTCGATCTGCGACTGGACGCGCTCACGCCGGGCTCGTCGTACAAGGTCGACGTCGATATCGCCCTGGTCGCCGACCAGTTGCGCGGTGTGTGGGTCGATGGACGCAGCGGAAGTGCGGACGTGTATTTCCATGGCCTGACCCTCGGAGAGCAGGCAGAGCTCGTGCCCGTAGACGCGGATGAGGTCGAGGGAAGCGGCGGAGGCGACGCTGGCGGTTGACAGTGCCGCCGGGGTCGAATAAACCCCGCGGGCTCGGGAACCAGGTCAGGTTCCCAAACCAGATTGGAAAGCCCACCATGCGCACCTACTCCGCAAAGCCCGGTGAGATCGAGCGCGAGTGGTTCGTCGTCGACGCATCCGAGCACACCCTCGGTCGTCTTGCGAGCCAGATCGCGATGGTTCTGCGCGGCAAGCACAAGCCCACGTTCACGCCTCACGTCGATGCCGGTGACTTCGTCATCGTCACCAACGCCAGCCAGATCCGTCTGTCCGGCCGCAAGCTCGACCAGAAGCTGTACCACCGCCACTCCGGTTTCCCGGGTGGACTTCGCAGCATCGACGCGCGCACCGTGCGCGAGGAGGATCCCGAGCGGATGCTCCAGCAGGCTGTGAAGGGCATGCTCCCGAAGAACCGCCTCTCCCGCCAGCTCATCAAGAAGCTCAAGGTCTACGCCGGCTCCGAGCATCCCCACGCCGCCCAGCAGCCCAAGCCGCTGCCGGTCAACTGAGGTCCAGTTCCATGGCTCGCACTTCCCAGTACAACGGCACCGGCCGCCGCAAGACCGCCACCGCGCGCGTGTACCTGCGTCCCGGCAACGGCCGCATCTTCGTGAACAAGTCTCCCGTCGACGAGTACTTCGTCCGTGAGACGCTGCGGATGGACCTGACCCAGCCGCTCAACCTCACCGAGACCGCCGCGCAGTTCGACGCGTTCGTCACGGTGCGTGGTGGTGGCCACACCGGCCAGGCCGGCGCCATCCGCCTCGGTCTCGCCCGCGCCCTGTGCTCGGCGAACCCGAACCTCCGCGAGGCCCTCAAGCGCGCTGGCTTCCTGACCCGCGACGCCCGTAAGGTCGAGCGTAAGAAGTACGGTCAGCCGGGCGCCCGTCGCCGGTTCCAGTTCTCCAAGCGCTAGTCTGCTTCGTCGAGAACACCGAAGCCTCGCCCTCTGGGCGGGGCTTTCGTGCGTCTGGGGTCGGTGATTGCCTGGTATGGACGGGTTCGACGCGCCATCCCCCGGGGGCATGGCAGCGGTAGGCCCGAGCGCGCCGGGCCGCGTGGAGCGGGCGAGCCTCCTCCTCCGTGTCTGTTTCTTGGAAGTTGCAGGACACAGCCTGTCGGCGCCGTTACTTTGCGCGGCAAGTTTTCAGGACTTCCCTGCAAAAGCGGGGAAGGAGGGCCACTGTCGCGGACCCGGCAACTTGTCACCCAGCGCACCTCGGTCCGAGGGGCTGGGCGAGTCGCCCTCGCGATCGGCGCCTGACCCAGCCAAACCACCCGCCTCCAGAGGCGGGTTTTTCCGTTTCGAGGCGAATGATGCGCAAGAAGTACATCTTCATCACCGGTGGCGTGCTGTCCTCCCTTGGCAAGGGGCTCTCCGCTGCGGCGCTTGGGGCGATCCTCGAGACGCGTGGCCTGTCGATCACCAACGTGAAGATGGACCCGTACATCAACGTGGATCCCGGCACGATGTCGCCGTACCAGCACGGCGAGGTCTACGTGACCGAGGACGGCGCGGAGACCGACCTCGATCTGGGCCACTACGAGCGGTTCACGACCTCGGTCATGCGCAAGCGCAACAGCTTCACGACCGGCAAGGTGTACCAGTCCGTGATCAACCGCGAGCGCTCCGGCGAGTACCTCGGCCGCACGGTCCAGGTCATTCCCCACATCACCGACGAGATCAAGCGACGGATCCACGTGGCGGCCGAGGATGTGGACCTGTGCATCGTCGAGGTCGGTGGCACGGTCGGTGACATCGAGGGCCTGCCGTTCCTCGAGGCGATCCGTCAGTTCCGCATGGACGTCGGGCCCGAGAACGTCCTGTTCATCCACCTCACGCTGGTGCCGTACATCAAGACCTCCGGCGAGCTGAAGACCAAGCCCACGCAGCACTCAGTGAAGGAGCTTCGCGAGGTCGGCATCCAGCCCGACATCCTGTTCTGCCGCTCGGAGATGCCGATCGACAAGGAGCTGCGCGCGAAGATCAGCCGCTTCTGCAACGTCGACGAGCGCGACGTGATCAGCGTGCCCGACGTCGACCACATCTATGAGCTGCCGCAGAAGCTCGCCGACGAGGCGGTGGACGACCGCGTGCTCGAGAAGCTCGGCATCTGGGCCGCCTCGGCCAACCTCGAGCCGTGGAAGGACCTCGTCGCGCGGCTGAAGCACCCGGCGATCACCGTTCGCATCGCGATCTGCGGCAAGTACGTGCACCTCACCGACACGTACAAGAGCCTCAACGAGGCGCTGCATCACGGTGGTCTCGCCCACAACGCGAAGGTCGAGCTTGTATTCGTGGACTCCGAGACCATCGACATCGACGATCCGGCATCTTCGCTGGGCGAGATCGACGGCGTGCTCGTGCCCGGCGGCTTCGGTGTCCGCGGCACCGAAGGCAAGATCGCCGCCATTCGCTACGCTCGCGAGAACAAGGTGCCGTTCTTCGGCATCTGCCTCGGCCTGCAGATGGCCGTGGTCGAGTACGCCCGCCACGTCCTGGGCCTCGACGGTGCCAACAGCCGCGAGTTCGATCCGCAGCCCAAGCACGCGGTGATCGAGCTCATGGACGAGCAGCGTCAGGTCACCCAGAAGGGCGGCACGATGCGTCTCGGCAGCTACCCGTGTGATCTGGGCGCCGACACGCTGGCGCATGCCATCTACGGCGGAGACCACATCGACGAGCGCCATCGCCACCGCTTCGAGGTGAACCCGGCGTTCCACAAGGCGCTCATCGACGGCGGCCTCAAGATCAGCGGCTGGTCGCCGGACCGCGTGCTCGCCGAGATCGTCGAGCTCGATGACCACCCTTGGTTCCTGGCATGCCAGTTCCACCCCGAGTTCAAGAGCCGCCCGCTGGCGCCGCATCCGCTCTTCGCCTCGTACGTGAAGGCAGTGGCCGAGGCCAAGCGCGCCAAGAGCCGCAGCGCCCAGGCGGCCACGGCGTAGTAGGTGGGCTCCCCCGCGCAGCGGACGACCCGCGTGCGGGGGCGCGAACCGCCCGCGAGCCAGCGTCGACCCACGTGTTCGCGGTGCGCGCCACGGCTCGATTGCTGAGCGACGCCTCAGTGACAGAGTTTGAATTGGCCCAAGTTGGCGGTCCTTCGCACCTTGGCACGGAATTCGCTTAGAGCGTCGCGGGGTGGGGGCTTGCCCTCGCCAGTCGCCGCGGTACACTGAGCTTGAATCCATCGAAAAGCAAGGAGTGGAGCGCGTTTGCGCTCCGCGACGGAGACCGCCTACACCGTGGCGCTCAACCTTTCCCTCCAGTACAAGCAGACTCAGAGCCTGGTCATCACGCCGCGACTCCGGCAGGCCATCAAGCTTCTGCAGTACAGCCACACCGAGATGGTGGCCCACGTGGAGGAGCAGCTTCTCGAGAACCCGACGCTCGAAGCCGTTCCGCACACCGAGCACGGTGAGGGCCTCGGCGACGGGGGCCTCCGCGACAAGGCGGCGGCGGACCGCGATGACCGCATCGAGCAGCAGAACGGCGCCGAGACCAACGTCGACTGGGAGAAGTTCCTCCAGCACATGTCCGATCGTGGGCCGGGGCTGGCCTCGGGCTCACTCGGTGGCACGATCCACGACGACCTCCCGCCGATCGAGACGAACCTCACCTACGGCGAGTCCCTCGCGGACCACCTGCTGTTCCAGCTGCACATGATGCGCATGCACGACGACGAGTACCGTGCGGCCGAGGCCATCGTGCACAACCTGGATCACCGCGGCTACCTCGGGTGCTCGCTCGAGGAGATCATCGAAGAGACCGGGGTCGACGAAGACCTGGCCAACGACGCACTCGAGCTCGTGCAGACGCTCGACCCACCGGGCTGCGGGGCACGGGACCTCGGCGAGTGCCTGATCTTCCAGGCGCGCCAGGCCTACCCCGAAGACGACATGTTCGAGCGCATCCTCGGACAGCACCTCGGCAACCTCGAGCGCAAGAACTACGCGGCGATTTCCCGCGACCTCGACCTCGAGCTCGAGGACGTGATCGAGTACCACAAGATGATCCAGGAGCTGGAGCCCCACCCCGGGCGTGCCTTCGTCTCCGAGGAACCGCGGTACATCGAGCCGGATCTCTACGTTCAGAAGATCAACGACGAGTGGATCGTGCTCCTCAACGAGGAGGGCATGCCCGAGCTCAAGATCAGCGGCTACTACCGCAAGATCCTCGAGGGCGCTTCGAAGGAGGACAAGGACTACCTCATCGAGAAGCTCAAGGGTGCGGAGTTCCTGATCAAGTCCATCCACAAGCGCCGACGCACGATTCGGCGGGTGATGGAGAGCATTCTCAAGTTCCAGCGCGACTTCTTCGACCACGGTGTGCAGGGGCTGCGGCCGCTGGTGCTCCAGGATGTCGCGGACGACATCGACGTCCACATGTCCACGGTGTCTCGGGCCACGACCAACAAGTACGTGCACACGCCCCACGGCATCGTGGATCTCAAGTTCTTCTTCAGCTCCGGCGTGCGTCAGGACGCGGGCGGCGACATGGCGGCCGAGGCCATCAAGGAGCGCATTCGCTCACTGGTGGCTGACGAGAACCCCAAGAAGCCGCTCTCGGACCAGGCCCTGGCCAAGAAGCTGAGTGAAGACGGCGTTCGTGTGGCTCGCCGCACGGTCGCCAAGTACCGCGAGGCGCTCGGCATCCTGTCGAGCTCCAAGCGCAAGCAGGTGTTCTAGGTGGCCGAACAGGCCGAGGAGGTGGGATGCGACTCGAAGTGAGCTTCCGGAACATGCGGGGCAGGGACGAGGTTCGGCGACGTGCCGAGGCCTTGTTCGACAAGCTTCAGCGCTTCCTCGATCCGGCCGCGGAGGCGCACATCACCGTCAACCGGGAGCATGGCACCTTCGAGGTCGACTGCGTCGTCAACAACCACGGTGCCACGCACAAGCAGGCCGTGACCGACGACGACCTTCGCACCGCGCTCGACAAGATGTTCCACGGCATGGAGGAGCAGCTCCGCCGCGCCAAGGAGCGTCGCATCGACCGTCACCGCTCGCGCGGCGAGGGTGCGGAGGCCGAGGGTGCCGAGGACTTCGACGAGGATGAGGTCGTCGTCGACTACTGAGTCCGTTGTTCGAAGGCGTTTCTGACCCGTGAGTCAGCTTGGGGCCGTCCTTTTCGGGGCGGCCCTGCTTCTTGACAGAGCGGCCTGTTGGGATAACCCGGTGGACCCTCCGGCATCCGTGCCCCTTCCCCCGAGGCGATTCACCATGGCCCTGCAGAACTTCCTCTTCACCTCCGAGTCCGTGACCGAAGGGCACCCGGACAAGATCTGCGACAACATCTCTGACGCGGTTCTCGACGCGCACCTCGCCGAGGACCCCCGGTCCCGCGTGGCTTGCGAGACCTCGGTGAAGACCGGATTCGTGCTGCTCGCCGGCGAGATCACCTCCCACGCCAAGATCGACTACCCCTCCATCGTCCGCGAGACGGTCCGGGACATCGGCTACACCCACAGCGACATGGGCTTCGACGCGAACACCTGCGCCATCCTGGTCGCGGTCGAGCAGCAGAGCCCCGACATCGCGCAGGGCGTCGACGAGGGCGCTGGCCTGTACTCCGAGCAGGGCGCCGGTGACCAGGGCATGATGTTCGGCTACGCCTGCACCGAGACCGACGCGCTCATGCCCGCGAGCATCTACTACAGCCACCGGATGAGCGAGAAGCTCTCCGAGGTGCGCAACAACGGCACGCTTCCGTACCTGCGTCCCGACGGCAAGACCCAGGTCACCGTCGAGTACCGCGATGGCAAGCCCGTGCGCGTCGACGCCGTGGTCGTGTCTTCCCAGCACGCCGAGGACGTCTCCCATGACGACCTCCGCGAGGGCATCATCAAGGAAGTCATCGAGAAGACCATCCCGGAGCACCTGCGCGACGCGAACACCCGCCTGTTCGTGAACCCCACCGGCCGCTTCGTCATCGGTGGCCCGATGGGTGACGCCGGCCTCACCGGCCGCAAGATCATCGTCGACACCTACGGTGGCCACGGCTCCCACGGTGGCGGCGCCTTCTCCGGCAAGGACCCGTCCAAGGTCGACCGCTCCGCGGCGTACATGACCCGCTACGTGGCCAAGAACCTCGTCGCCGCCGGCTACGCCGACCGCGCCCTGGTCCAGGTCGCCTACGCCATCGGCGTGGCGGACCCGGTTTCCGTCATGGTTGACACCTACGGCACCGGCAAGGTCAGCGACGAGAAGCTCTCCGAGTGTGTGCGCGAGCTCTTCCCGCTCAAGCCCGCCGCGCTCATCGAGCACCTCGGCCTGCTCCAGCCGATCTACCGTCGCACCGCGGCGCACGGCCACTTCGGTCGCCCGGGCTTCCCCTGGGAGAAGACGGACATGGTCGACGCGGTCAAGAACTACCTCGGCTGAGATCCGCGGCCCCGGCCGTGACGATGTGGAGCCGTCCCCCCGGGGGCGGCTCTCGTCGTTTGGAGGAACGCACCACTGCGTCTCGGGTGCCGCGCGCGCGGGACGGTGCATTGCCTCGGTGCACAGCGGGATCTGGCGCGGCGTCGCGTTTCCGAGAATTCGACATCCCCGGACTGTGCCGCTGAACAGCGGCTCAGCGCACGAAAACAAATCGCGGCACGGCGTGGCCACGAGGCACCCAGCGTAGTATTCGCAGCCTCTTACGCGCCAAGGAGAAGGCATGGCAGCGAATCCGACCGGCGTTGGCGGTCACGAGAACGGCTGGGCAAAGACCTTCCGCACGGACAACTGGTGGGTTGGCCCCGCCGTGACCTTCGCGGGACTGTCGGCCTGGCTGCTTTACTACTTCTGGGCGGCCTGGACGGACGCGAACTACGCGGCTGGTCCCTACATGTCGCCGTTCTACCCGTTCTACCTGCACCACGCGCCCGAGGGCGGCCACGCGGCCTTCTTCGGCATGCTGCCGGGCTGGTGGCCGGCGCTGATCAGCCCCGCGCTGGTCGCGGGCTTCGCGCCCGGTGCGTTCCGCATCACCTGCTACTACTACCGCAAGGCCTACTACCGCGCGTTCTTCGGCACGCCCCCGGGCTGTGCGGTCGGCGCCCGCCCGCAGGACTACCGCGGCGAGACCTTCCTGCTGGTCTTCCAGAACCTGCACCGCTACGCGCTCTACGGCGCCCTGCTGCTCCTGCCGTACCTCTACTACGAGGCTGCGATGGGCTTCTTCCACGAGGGTGAGTTCGGCGTGGGCCTCGGCAGCATCATCATGGTGATGAACTGCGTGTTCCTGAGCTTCTACACGCTCGGATGCCACGCCTGGCGCCACCTTGTCGGCGGCCAGCTGAACTGTTTCTCCTGCGGTGCCGTTCCGCGGCTTCGCTACGGCGCCTGGCAGGGCGTGACCAAGCTGAACGAGAACCACATGCGCTGGGCCTGGACCAGCCTGATCTGGATCGCGTTCACCGACCTCTACATTCGCCTCGTGGCCATGGGCGTCATCACCGACCCCAACACGTGGGGAGGCTTCTAGACCATGCTGGACATCAACGAGATCCAGACCATCACCCATGACGTCATCGTCGTCGGAGCCGGCGGCGCCGGTCTTCGCGCGGCCATCGAGTGCTCCCGCCAGGGCCTCGACTGCGGCGTGGTCTGCAAGTCCCTGCTCGGCAAGGCCCACACGGTCATGGCCGAGGGCGGCGCTGCGGCGGCGCTCGGCAACGTCGACTCCCGCGACAACTGGAAGATCCACTTCCGCGACACGATGCGTGGCGGCAAGTTCCTCAACCAGTGGCGCATGGCCGAGCTTCACGCGAAGCAGGCTCCCGACCGGATCCGCGAGCTCGAGGAGTGGGGTGCCGTCTTCGACCGCACCAAGGACGGCCTGATCGCGCAGCGCAACTTCGGTGGCCACCGCTACCCGCGCCTCGCGCACACGGGTGACCGCACCGGCCTCGAACTGATCCGCACCCTTCAGGACAAGGGCGTGCACAGCGGCCTGTCGGTCCACATGGAGTGCACCGTCCTCGACCTGCTCAAGGACGGGGACCGCATCGCGGGCATGGTCGGCTACTGGCGTGAGACCGGTCGCTTCGTCATCTTCCGCGCCAAGGCGATCATCTTCGCCACCGGCGGCGGCGGCAAGGGCTGGCGCATCACCTCCAACAGCTGGGAGTACACGGGCGACGGCCAGGGCATGGCCTACCGCGCGGGTGCGGAGCTGATGGACATGGAGTTCTGCCAGTTCCACCCGACGGGCATGGTCTGGCCCCCCTCCGTTCGCGGCATCCTCGTCACCGAGGGCGTGCGTGGTGAGGGCGGAATTCTCAAGAATTCCGAGGGCAAGCGGTTCATGTACAACTACATCCCGGACCGCTTCAAGGCCGAGACCGCGGACACCGAGGAAGAGGCGGCGCGCTGGCTCGCTGGCGACAAGAACGCCCGCCGGCCTCCCGAACTCCTCACCCGTGACGTCGTGGCCCGTGCCATCGTCCAGGAGGTCAAGGCCGGTCGCGGCTCGACCAACGGCGGTGCCTACCTCGACATCGGCTCGCAGCGTCCCGCCGAGTACATCAAGAAGAAGCTTCCCTCGATGTACCACCAGTTCAAGGAGCTGGCCGAGGTCGACATCACCAAGGAGCCGATGCAGGTCGGCCCGACCTTCCATTACATGATGGGCGGCATCCGAGTCGACGCCGACAGCCAGATGACCAAGGTCCCGGGTCTGTTCGCCTGTGGCGAGTGCGCCGCCGGACTGCACGGTGCCAACCGTCTCGGTGGCAACAGCCTCTCCGACCTCCTCGTCTTCGGCCGCCTCGCGGGCGTCGGCGCCAAGGAGTTCATTGACGCGAACTCGGACCTTCCGGCCGTCGACCACGAGCAGGCGAAGCGCATCATCCGCAGCGCCACCGACATCCTCAACCGCGAGGATGGCGAGAACCCCTACGTCATCCACGAGGCGCTTCGCGACGTGAACCAGGACTGTGTCGGTATCTACCGCACGGCCGAGGGTCTCGCCGAGGGCGTGGAGAAGCAGCGGGAGCTCGCGGCTCGGGCGAAGAACGTCAAGGCCTACGGCACCAGCCAGTACAACGCCGGCTGGCACGAGGCGCTCGATCTGCCGAACCTGTTCTGCATCTCCGAGGCCATCGCCCGCTCCGCGCTCATGCGCGAGGAGAGCCGCGGCGGTCACACCCGCGTCGACTTCGAGGGCGAGCGCGCGGAGTGGAGCAAGGTGAACATCATCTGCTACCAGGGCGACAACGGCGAGATGATCGTCGAGAAGGTGGAGCGCGGCCCCGAGCCCGAGCACCTCTCCAAGATCGCTCGCGCCACCCTCGAGGAGCTGGAGGGCAGCAATGCCTAATCGCACCATCCGCGTCTGGCGCGGCAACCAGGAAGGCGGCAAGTTCGAGGAGTACACCGTCGAGGTGGGCGAGGGCGTCGTCGTCCTCGACGTCATCCACCTCGCGCAGGCCGAGCACGCGAACGACCTCGCGGTGCGCTGGAACTGCAAGGCGGGCAAGTGCGGCTCGTGCTCGATGGAGATCAACGGCAAGCCGAAGCTCGGCTGCATGACCCGCGTCTCGGACTACGGCCCGGACGAGGTGATCACCGTCCAGCCGATGAAGACCTTCCCGGTGATCAAGGACCTCGTGACCGACGTCTCGTGGAACTACCGGCAGAACGAGCGCATCAAGCCGTTCACGCCGCGTCCCCGCGATGCCGACGGGCAGTGGCGCATGACCACCGAGGACGTCGAGCGCGTCCAGGAGTTCCGGAAATGCATCGAGTGCTTCCTGTGCCAGAACACGTGCCACGTGCTTCGCGATCACGACAAGCGTGACCAGTTCGTCGGCCCGCGGTTCATGATCCGCCTCGCGCAGCTCGACATGCACCCCCTCGACGTCGAGGACCGCATTCCCGCTGCCAAGGAAGAGTACGGGACCGGATACTGCAACATCACGCGGTGCTGCACCGAGGTGTGCCCCGAGCACATCAACATCACCGACAACGGCATCATCCCGATGAAGGAGCGCGTCGTCGACCGCTACTACGACCCGATCGCGATGATCGCCCGCAAGCTGTTCGGCGGAAAGTAGTCTCCGTCGGCGGTTTCGAAGCCCGGGTCCCTCGACTCGGGCTTTTTTGCGTCCGAAATCGGCGATTTGCCCCTTGTTGCGCCCACCGCGACGGCGTCATGACGCAGATGTGACCTTCCGGATCATGGGCAATCAAGCGGCATCCCGAGAGGTCGGAAAAACGGGTGGAATAGGGCGCTTGACCGGTGTCTGTCGCGGGCATACACCTCTCGACCGCCCCTGGAGAAACGCACTGATGGCCGACACCGACGTCCTCTTCGAGATCACCAGCGCCCACCTCAACACCGGCCTCCGCGGCTTCCCGGTCGGCACCTGCCGCACCTCCCGCGTCGACCCCATGACCGGTGTTTCCTACGTGGGCTACCCCATCGCCGAGCTCGCCGAGCTCGAAGAAGAGGCGGTGGCCTACCTGATGCTGCACCGCGAGCTCCCGACCGACGAGGAGCTGTCTGTGTTCGTGGCGGACCTCAAGAGCCGCCGCGGTGTCGACGGCAAGGTCATCGAGCTGCTCAAGGCCCTCCCGACCGACGGCCACCCGATGGAGTGGCTGATCAGCGGCCTCATCTTCATGGGCATGACCAGCAAGACGGGCGACTACCTCGAGGACGCGAAGAACCTCATTGCGCGCCTTCCGGAGCTCGTCGCGGCCATCTTCCGTATCCGCAGCGGCTGGGGCGAGCCCATCGCGCCGAACCCCGAGCTGGGTCTGATCGAGGACTTCGTGAACATGCTGGGCGTGCCCGGCGGCGACTCGGAGCGTCTCACGGACCTCCTGCGCGTGTTCTACATCCTCCACATGGACCACGGCGGCGGCAACCTCTCGACCTTTGCTGGCAAGGCGGTGGCGTCGGCCCACACCGACCTGTACGCGTCCCTCGCGGCGGCGATGTCGGGCCTGTACGGTCCGCTCCACGGCCGCGCGAACCAGGACTGCCTCAACTTCGTCCGCAGCGTCGGCAGCAGCGACCCCGACGAGATCGAGAAGTTCATCCGCGATGCCCTCGCGAACAAGAAGAAGATCTATGGCTTCGGCCACGCGGTACTCCGCGCCGAGGACCCGCGCGCGACCATCCAGTACGCGCTCGGCGAGAAGATCTGCGCCGACGACGACCTGTTCCGCACCGCCGCGAACATGCGCGAGGTGGCGGTTCGTGTCCTCAAGGAGTTCCCCAAGATCTCCAACCCGTACCCGAACGTCGACGCGGTGAGCGGCACGCTGCTCAACGCCTGCGGCCTCACCGACAGCAACTACTACACGGTGCTGTTCGGTCTCTCGCGCTGTACCGGCATCTCGGCGCAGATCGTCGACGAGCGCCTGCGGTTCCGCGGCGGAAAGGGTGCGCCGATCTACCGGCCCAAGTTCGTTGCCGAGGACCAGGAGCCTCGCAGCCTCAAGGGCTGATGCCAGCGACGGACCTCGGTCCGTCGTTTTCGTTTTCGGGTCGCGACTCGCGGCCGCCAATCGCTCACATGGAGCAGGGATGAAGATCCACGAGTATCAGGCGAAGGAGGTCCTGCGGGGGTACGGCGTGCCGCTCCTCGCGGGCAAGGCCGTGACGTCCGCTGACGACGCGGCCGCGGCAGCAACCGAGATGGGCGGAAAGGTCTGGGTCGTGAAGTCCCAGATCCACGCTGGTGGTCGCGGCATGGGCCGCTTCATCGAGCAGGTCTCCGCTGACGCCATCGCCGAAGCCGCCGCGGGCAAGAAGGCCAGCGAGGGTGAAGGTGGCGTGCGCCTCGCGTTCTCCATCGACGACGTGAAGAAGCACACCGACAACATGCTGGGCCAGACGCTGGTCACGAAGCAGACGGGGCCCGAGGGCAAGACCGTCCGCACCGTGTTCATCGAGGCCGGCTGCGACATCAAGAAGGAGCTCTACCTGTCGATGCTCCTCGACCGCAGCTGCAACAAGATCATGGTCATCGCCTCCGAGGCCGGCGGCATGAACATCGAGGACGTCGCCGAGGAAGATCCCGACGCTCTCAAGAAGATCTGGGTCGACCCGGCCGTCGGTCTCGCCGACTACCAGACCCGCAAGCTCGCGTTCGCGCTGAACATGAGCGGCAAGACGGTCCGTCACTTCGGCAAGTTCCTCAAGGCTGTGTACGCGGCCTACTGGGCGACCGACGCCGAGATGCTCGAGATCAACCCGATGGTGATCAACGGCGAGGGCGAGGTGCTCGCGCTCGACGCGAAGATGAGCTTCGACGGCAACGCGCTCTTCCGTCACAAGGACCTCGAGGCGCTGCGCGACATCCACGAAGAGGATCCGAGCGAGCTCGAGGCCGGCAAGTACGGCCTGTCCTACGTGAAGCTCGACGGCAACATCGGCTGCCTCGTCAACGGCGCCGGTCTCGCGATGTCGACCATGGACATCATCCAGTTCAAGGGCGCGCAGCCCGCGAACTTCCTCGATGTCGGCGGCGGCGCGACCAAGGAGCAGGTCGCGGCGGCCTTCCAGATCATCACCAGCGACCCGGCGGTGAAGGGCATCCTCGTCAACATCTTCGGCGGCATCATGAAGTGTGATGTCATCGCCGAGGGTGTGATCGCGGCGGTCAAGGAAGTCGGTCTCGAGGTGCCGCTCGTCGTGCGCCTCGCTGGAACCAACGTCGAGCTCGGCAAGAAGATCCTCGCCGAGTCCGGACTCGCCATTACACCGGCCGGCGACCTCGAAGAGGCCGCCGAAGCCATCGTCGCCGCGGTGCAGGGGTAGATCATGGCCATTCTCGTCAACAAGGACACCCGCGTCATCACCCAGGGCATCACCGGCAAGTCCGGCGCCTTCCACACCAAGCAGTGCATCGCCTACGGCACCAACGTCGTCGGTGGTGTGGTGCCCGGTAAGGGTGGACAGACCTTCGAAGACACCGGCGTGCCGATCTTCAACACCGTCGCAGAGGCGGTCGCGGAGACCGGCGCCAACGCGTCGATGATCTTCGTGCCGCCCCCGTTCGCGGCGGACGGCATCCTCGAGGCCATCGATGCGGGCATCGAGCTCGCCATCGGCATCACCGAGGGCATTCCGGTTCGGGACATGATCGGTGTCGCAGCGGCGCTGGAGAACAGCAACACCCGCCTGGTCGGCCCGAACTGCCCCGGCGTCATCACCCCCGGTGCATGCAAGATGGGCATCATGCCCGGGCACATCCACACTCCCGGTCGCATCGGCGTGCTCTCGCGCTCCGGCACGCTGACCTACGAGGCGGTGGGCCAGCTCTCGGCGGTCGGTCTCGGCCAGTCCACCTGCGTGGGCATCGGCGGTGACCCGATCATCGGCACCAAGTTCATCGACGTGATGAAGCTGTTCAACGAGGACCCGGACACCGACGCCGTCATCATGATCGGTGAGATCGGCGGCAACGCCGAGGAAGAGGCCGCGGCCTGGATCAAGGAGCACTTCACCAAGCCGGTGGTCTCCTTCATCGCGGGTGCCACGGCGCCTCCGGGACGCCGCATGGGCCACGCTGGCGCCATCGTCAGCGGCGGCCAGGGCACGGCCGAGTCCAAGTTCGCCGCGCTCTCCGACGCGGGCGTGCACATCGTGCGCAGCCCCGGCGGCATGGGCAAGAAGATGGCCGAGGTCCTCGGGGTCTGATCCCCGAGCTTCGGCTTCCGCGAACCCCGGTTCGGCACCGCCGCGCCGGGGTTTCGTGCGTCTGGGTCTCGGATGCTCCCGCACCTCGGATGCGGTACAGGAGCACATGCGCTTTCTCTCGCTCCTGCTCCTGCTCGCCTGCGCCAAGCCCGTGACGGCGGAGGTGCCGTACATCGACACCACCGTCGAGGTGAAGCGCGCGCGACCGCTGCGCGTGCTCGAGCGGGGGAGCGGGGTCGTCGCCTACGGCGTAGCCCCGGCTCGGGTGACCATGAAGAACCCGGGCGTGGCGACCGTCGTTCGCTTCGACGGTGAAGCGCGCTTCCATGTCTTCGGCGAGGCTGTGGGCGAGACCGTGCTCGTAGCCGACCTCGGGGACGTCCGGCATCAGCTGCCTATCGAGGTCGTGGCCGAGGCCATTGACTCCGACTTCGACCTCGCGGTGGGGCAGGTGACCGGGCTCGCGCTCGAAGGTGTGGCCGAGCGCGTGGTCGTCGGCGACCCGGCGGTCCTCGGGTTCAAGGTCGGCGCGGACGGTCGCTCGGTCCAGATCCAGGCGCTCGCTCCGGGACGCAGCCACGTGGTCGTGTCGACCGGGACGGACCGCCCGCCGACGTTTGCGTGGGTCGTCGTCGAGTGAGGCTGGTCGAGGTCGAGGGCGATCTGCTCGACCAGGACGTCGAGGTGCTGGTCAACGCCTGGAACCGCAACCTGTTTCCGTGGTGGTTGCTGCTGCCGCAGGGTGTGAGTGGGGCGCTCAAGCGGCGAGCGGGGCTCGCGCCGTTTCGAGAGCTGGCGCGCATGCCGATGATTCCGCTCGGGGAAGCGGTGATCACCGGGGCAGGGGAGCTCCCGCATCGCGCGCTGATCCATGTCGCCGGCATCGACCTGCTGTGGCGGTCGTCCGAACAGACGATTCACCACTGCGTTCGCTCGGCGCTCGCACTCGCCAATGCCCACGGCCTGGCGAGTATCGCGTTTCCCGTCATCGGTGCGGGAAGCGGCGGCATGGACGAGGTTCGTGCGCACGCTGCGCTGATCGATGCCCTTCAACACACGACGACCCGGGCCATCGAGGTCCGGGTCGTGCGCTTTCGGGGTCGCTAGGCGACTACTCTGGCGTCTTGCAGCAGCGGAAGCCGACCGCGCTGTCCTTGAGGGCGATGCTCTCGTCGTTGGAGAACGCGCAGCGAGTACCGCGACGCGCGTTCCCGCGCTGGCCGCCCTTGATGATGCGCCGGGTGTCCTTGCCTTCCGGCGAGGTCCCGGTCCACTCCTGGAAGTTGCCCGACATGTCGAAGGCGCCGTAGCGCGAGCGGCAGTTCGCGCGCGCACCGGAGGGGTAGCCACGGTTCTCGAGGCCATCGCCGCACTGGTCGAGGTCGAAGAAGTCGCCGTAGCTGTACACCGAGGACAGGGGACCCTTGCAGGCCTTCTCCCACTCGTCGGCGGTACACAGGCGCTTGCCAGCCTCGGCGCACTTGGTCTCGGCCTCCTCGTAGGGCATGCCGTACTCGGGGCGCTCGCCAGCCTTGTTCGGGTACTCGTACGCGTCGATGAGGAACGCGGGGACCTCGGCGACCTCGGCGAGGGGCTCGCTCCGGCTCGCGTCCTTCGGGTCCTCGACGTGCAGGCGTCCGCGCACGAACGGTCCGGCGGGCACGTACACCATGTTCGGGTTCTTCGCGACGAGGCGGGTGGCCTCGGCCGGGTCGATCTGCGGCTGCGCGTCGACCACCTGCTGCATCACCGCGGCATCCTTTGCCTTGGCGTCGAGCTCGGCGTCGGGACGCAGGAAGAAGGCGACCACACCGAGGACGATGACCAGCACGCCGAGGGTAGCCCAGCCGATCAGGCCGATGAGCGGCTTCTTGACGCGCTCCTCGAGGATGGCTGCATCCTTGAACGTGCGCTCGACGTCGATGCGCATGTCCTTGGCGGACTGGTAGCGGTCCTCGGGCGCATTCGCGATGGCGAGCTCGACCACGTTGTCGACGTGGCCGGGCAGCTCGCCGCGGATCTGTCGAGGCGTCTGGAACGTGCCCATCGGCGGGGTGCCGACGAGCAGCTCGTAGAAGATCACGCCGGCGGAGTACACGTCGCAGCGTGGCGTCGCGCGCGGCTCGAAGCCCTTGAGCTCGGGAGCCATGTACTGCGCTTCACCACGGGCGAACTCGTCCTCGGCGAGGAGCGTGGAGTCCGCGAGGTCCCACAGGCCGAGGTAGAGCAGCTTGACCGTGGCGACGAGGTTGCGGCCGCCGGGTCCGGTCTGGCGGGCATGCACCAGGGTGTACTCGGGGCGCAGGGCCCGGAAGAACGCGCTCTTCAGGTGCGCGGTCTCGAGGCCGGCGAGGATCTTGCCGACGATCTGCGCCGCGGCCTTGGCCTCGAGCTGCTTGCCCTCGACGCGCTGCTCGTTGATGAACGCGCGAAGGGGCTGACCCTCGAAGTCCTCGTACAGGAACGCGGTCACGCCGTCGGCCTGCACCATCTCCTTGAGAGCGAGGATGTTCGCATCCTCGAGTCCCTTGGCGCGCTTCTCGGCGCGGGCGAGCCCGTTGTCGCCAGCCTTGGTCGCCAGGTCTGGCTTGAGGACCAGCAGGTGATGCGACGTGCCCTTGGCACTGACGCGGTAGCTCGTGCCGAGAGGGCTCTCTCCCAGCAGATCCCGAACCTCGAACCGAGAGGCGATGACATCGCCTCGCCCGAACTGGTTGCTCACGTGACACTCCCACCGGTTGGTTCCGGCTACTTCCGCGAACCCTACCACACGCGTGAGGACGCTCTATTCGGCGCGTCGGCGCCATCGGAAGAAGCGGAACAGCCCGACGATCCGCCGGCGCCATGCAGCCGGCGAGAGCAGGCCTGCGAACAGCACGTGCACGCCCAATGCTCCGAACAGGCCGATCCCGATGCCGAGGATCAAAAACCCGATGAGGCCGAACACAGGAACGCCCAGAGGTGCGGGCGACCATGCGGCAAGGAAGATCACCGCACCCATCGTCGTCGTCGAAGCGAGCAGGCCGAGCGAGATGCGCATCGCGCCCATGCGGATTTCTTCGCGAAGGAGCTCGGCCTCGGGGTCCTTGGTGACGAAGGAGACGTTGCCGGCCTCGAGATCCATCAGCACCTGGGACAGCTGCGTCGGCAGCTCTCGCATGTGGCCCTGGGCCTGAATGATCAGCTTTGCAGCGTCTCCGGCGACCCGCTCGGGACTGAAGCGCTTGCGCATCAGTCGCTGGGCGTATGGGGTGACCTCCTCGACGATGTCGATGCCGGGAAGCAGCCCGCGACAGATGCCCTCGATGAGCGTCACGGCGCGTGAGAGCACCGCGTACTCGCTCGGGAGGTTGATGCGGTAGGTGCTGGCCAGCTGGAACACATCCACGAGCGTGGCGCGTGTCGACAGCTGATCCAGGGAGACGCCATGGTACTTGACCATGAGGAACTCCATGTCGTCGCGAAACGCGCGGAGGTCCACGCGCTCGGCGGTCGCGCCCGCCCGATACACCGTCATCGCCAGGGTCTCGGCATCGCGGAACACCAGACTCGTGAACGCGGAGATGATGGTGTCCTGCATGTGCCCGGTGAGCAGCCCGGTGACGCCGAAGTCGAGGAACGCGAGCCGCTCGTCCTCGGTGAGCAGGATGTTTCCGGGGTGCGGGTCGCCGTGGAAGAAGCCGTGCTCGAACACCTGCTGGTAGGTGGCCTCCATCAGCTTGTGCGCGATGCGGCGCTGCAGCGAGGCCTTGGCGGTCTTCATCACCACCGACAGCGGCTCGCCCTTGACCAGCTCCATCACGAGCAGGCGACGGGTGGTGTACTCGTCGAAGATCTCCGGGATGAGCACGTCGGGGTTGCTCGAGAAGTTCCGGCGCATGCGGGCCGAGGCGCTGGCCTCGTCGAGGAAGTCGAGCTCGCGCGTGATCGCCTGGTCGAACTCGCGAACGATGGCGACCGGCGTGTAGAAGCCGGGGATCTCGACGCGCCCCTCGAGCGCGCGCGCGAGGCTGTAGAGGATGGCCAGGTCGGACTGGATCTTCTTCTCGATGTTCGGCCGCTGAAGCTTGACCGCCACCTCACGCCCGTCCTTGAGCACGGCGCGGTGGACCTGCGCGATGGACGCGCTCCCGAGCGGGGTCTCCTCGAGTGACGAGAACACGTCCTCGAGCGGACGGCCGAGCTCCTGGGTGATGGCGGCGCGCACCTGCTGAATGCCGAGTGGCGGCACCTTGTCCTGCAGCGTCGCGAACTCGGTGAGCACGTCCGGGGGCAGGATGTCCGGGCGAACCGAGAGCACCTGGCCGAGCTTGACGTAGGTGGGGCCGAGATCGATGAGAGCCTGGCGCGCGCGGCGAGCGTAGGGCTTGGTCGCGATCTCGGGGTCGCCTGCAGGCAGGTTCGTGATGCCGATGACCGAGAACGCGTGCCCGAAGCCGTTCTTGGCGAGGACGCGTGCGATCTCCTGGATTCGGCCGAGGTCCTGGACCTGGATGCTCTTCATGGGGCGGGCTTATCCGAGCAGGCGGTCGGGCGCGATCAGCGCGAGGGGCCGAAGGTCCATGACACTTCGGCGCGGATGGCGAAGGCATCCTTGAGCTGGGGAAGCGCACGGGGGTCGAAATCCGCGGCGAGGCCGACGCCGACGCGGTTGCCGTCGAGGTCGGGGGCCCACACGGTGAGCTGGGAGCGCACGAGCGGCGCGACGCGGTCCTTCTGCCAGGCGAGGCCCGGACCGAGGCCAAGCTCCAGGGCCGAGCGCCGCACGGGAACCCACGCGGACACCTGGGTCGACAGCGTGAGCGGGTTGGCCTCGTCGAGTCCGCCGGACAGGCGCACGCCGGCGCGCGCGCGCTGGAACGCAAGGCCGGTGGCCAGGCTCACGGAGGGGGCGAACTGCGCGGTACTCGCCGCGTCTACGCGCAGGTAGCCGCGTACCCGGCTTCGCTCCACATGGGCGCTCGTGCTGAGCTCCGGCGGCAGCCAGCCGCCGTCGAGGACCTCGACGCTGCCGGCCCACGCGCGCGCGAGCACGACCTGCGTCGCGAAGTCGTCGGCCGGGACCGCGTCCGAGCGGAGCTGACCCTGGTTCCGGAAGAAGAGCGCGCCCTCGGACCACCAGATGCCATCACCGCTGGCGGGCGCGCCGGAGACGACCTCGACGTCGTGTCCCGGCCACAGGGTCTCGAGGCTGGCGCTGAGCGCAGGAGCCTGCTCGGACTCGATCCACCAGGGCATGGCCAGGGCCAGCTCGGGAATCAGCAGCAGGAACAGGGGGGCAGCGCGCATGGAGGCCGAGTAACCCTTTCGCCCGGGGGCTGTCACTCGGTAAGGAACGAGGCGACCGGCGCGAAAATCCGCTCCGGAGCCAGGTCCGCAATGAACAGGTCCGCGTGGCTGACGCGTTCCTGTGGGGTGCCGACGACCAGCGAGCGGGCGGGGCCGCGCACCGCATCCAGCGCAGCGAGCGCGGATGCGGCGTCGCAGATCTGATCGCCGTTTCCGGCGACGACGAGCAGCGGGCGCTCGAAGCGGTCGAGGGCCTCGGTCAGGTTCGCGCCGCCGATCCGCAGGTCGCCCGAGGCAATCCACTTCGCGAGCTGGCGGTTCGTGCGCGGGATCGGGTTCTCCACGGTGCGGGTCAGGCTCTTGGCGTCCGAGGTCTGCGTGAGCTTCGGGTTCAGGTAGATCGACAGCGGACCGGGTGCGATGCGGGCGGCAATCGGCAGGCCGGCGCGGGCGAGGTGGCGCGTACCGCGGACGGGCAGGCGAGCGGAGAGGGGCCCCACCACCGAGAAGCCGCGAACGAGCCAGGACGGGCGCCGCCACCGCAGGGGGGTCCCCATGGTGACCAGGCGGTCGAGTCGATCGCTGCCCTCCAGGGCGCCGTAGCCGTAGAGCAGGGCGCCGCCGAGGCTGCAGCCGATGGCGTGGATCTTCTCGATGCCCGTGTGCTGGGCGATGTACTCGAACGCCGCGGGCAGATCGCCGAACACGTGGTCGTCGAGGCCGGGCTGGCCGGTGCGCCGACTCGGGGCACGGCTGCTGCGTTGCCCTCGAAGGTCCACCGACCAGGGGTCGAGCCCGTGCGCCGCCATCGCCTCCATCATCGAGGTGCCGCTCGGGTGGTAGCGGAAGATGTACGCGTTCATGCCGAAGCCCGGCACGAAGAGCACGGGCTTTCCGGGGGGCTGCCCACGGCGAACGCCGCGGTGGAGGGTGAGGGTCCAGCCGTCCGCGGTGCGGACACTGTGACGCTCGACATGGAGGAGGCGCGGATTCGGGGCGTTCATGGCCGAAGTCTATTCACGAGAAACGCGGTCGTCAGCGTACATCCGGTGACAGCGCGCCTTTTCTCCGTTTCTACGCGCCGGTTCGGGCGCGATGGCGTGATCGAGATATAGGCGCCCGTCATGCCCGGGAAACCCCAGCCGGCCAGCCACGCGAGTGGCGCCGAACATCGTGATGACGGCGAGTTGATCGAGGTCGTGAGCTCGCTGCCAGCGGACGTGCGCACGGTCGTCGAGGGGTGGCTCGCTCATCCTCGGCAGGCGGCACGGGGGCGCTGTGCCCTGTACGGCATCCAGGCTGCGCGCGAGGCCGGCTACGACGTTCGAGCGATGGCCGCGCGCGGGCTCATCCACGTCGAAGGCGACGGAGGGTCCGCGGTGCTCGCGCCACTGGCCTTTGAGACTCGCCCCCACGAGGCGGGGTCGCTCGAGGATCAGGAGCGCCTGCGTCGAGCGCTCGAGGGAGCGGTCGGCGAGCGTCGCTACGTCCTGCACATTCGCCAGCCCCTGCCGCGCGGCTTCGATCCGCAGCCTGTCGTCCAGGCTGTCGCGCTGTGGCAGCACGCGGTGCGTCGCGGCGAGTACGTGGGCAGCGATGCTGTGTACCAGGACGACGGCGTGCACATCGAGCTCACCCTCACCGACGTGCCGCGCGGTGACGGCCCGGCCCTGATGCTTCAGGCCAACCCGATTCCCGGCCTCGAGCGCATGGGCGTCGTCGGCTCGATCCTGCTCCGGCTCTCGGCGCTGCATGCCCGGGTGCGTGCGCTCGGCCCGCTGATTCCGCTGCTCTCGGCGGAGCCCGCCTGGCGCCTGCCTCGCGGACATGCCGAGCAGGTTCTGTACGGCACCGCAGCCGAGATCGTCGCGTACTGTGGCAGCGAGCCCCAATACTCCGCGGTGTTCTCGCCCGCGGGCGCCTTGCTCGGAGAGCGGGCGGCGGAGACCGTGAGCGCCGTGTGGTGGTTCGAGCCCGACGGCAACGGCCAGGTGCGACGCTGGGCCCACGAGAATCCGTGGTGCACGGGACGGGAGGAGGCGCCGGTGTTTCCCGGTCGCCGCTTCGCAGTGTTCGCCCACCTCGGCGACGAGCGCTTCCGCCTCGGCTGGACCTCGGTGTAAAAGGTCCGCCCGGAGGCACCGTGATCCGCACCCCCACCAACACCGGATGGATCGAGGTGATCGCCGGATGCATGTTCTCCGGCAAGACCGAGGAGCTCATCCGTCGCGTTCGCCGCGCCCAGTACGGGCGTCAGCCCGTGGTCGTGTTCAAGCCGCGGATCGACGACCGCTACAGCCTCGACAGTGTGGGCTCGCACTCGGGAACCAAGCTCCTCTGCGTGCAGATCGACCGTGCCGCCGAGATCCGTGAGCTCGCCGGAGCCGCGCAGGTGGTGGGCATCGACGAGGCCCAGTTCCTCGAGGACGAGCTCGTCGAGGTGTGCGAGGACCTCGCGAACGCGGGCAAGCGGGTGATCGTCGCGGGACTCGACCTCGACTACAAGGGCAACCCGTTCGGGCCCATGCCGATGCTGCTCTGCCGCGCCGAGTACATCCAGAAGGCCCTGGCCGTGTGCGTGATCTGCGGCAACCCCGCGGATCGCTCGCAGCGCCTGGTCGCGAGCAAGGACACCGTGCTCGTCGGTGAGGCCGACAGCTACGAAGCCCGCTGCCGTCTGCACTGGGACCCGGAAGGAGCCGAGGGACAGCAGCAACGACTGCCCTTCGGGCCGAACCTCGCCGAGCGACTCTCGAAGTAGGCCCGCCCGCGGCTACGGCTGCCAGCCCGACCAGTCGCCCGCGTAGTGCACCTCGCGCTCGAGCTCCACGCCAAACTGCTCGTGCACGGTGCGCTGCATGTGCTCGATGACGCGGCGCAGGTCGGATGCCGTGGCGCCGCCGAGGTTGAGCACGAAGTTCGCGTGTTTCTCGGCGACCTGGGCCTGGCCCAGCGTGTAGCCCTTGAGGCCAGCCGCCTCGATCAGGCGCCCGGCGTAGTCACCGGGCGGGTTTCGGAACGTGCTTCCGCAGCTCGGGAACTTGAGCGGCTGAGTGGCCTTGCGACGCTCGAGGAAGGTCTTCACGCGCTCGCGGAAGGCATCGGGATCTCCACCTCGCGTCTTGAGGCGTGCCCGCGCCACGATGCTGCCCTCGGGCAGGTGGCAGGTGCGGTAGC
Organism: Deltaproteobacteria bacterium; assembly: GCA_006226595.1. Lineage (GTDB taxonomy): Bacteria > Myxococcota_A > UBA796 > UBA796 > M1803. The sequence goes on along the minus strand of SBGP01000111.1, from coordinate 48,892 downwards.
TCATGCGCAGCTCGTCCACCGTGAACGTGCGTACCTCGCCCCCGCGGAGCACGACCTCCGCGTCGACCAGCGCCTCTACGGTCTCGCCGAGGCCCGCGCCGGCGTTCATGCGGATGGCGCCCCCGAGCGTACCGGGGATGCCCGCGAACACCTCGAGCCCCGTCCAGCCGTGACGATGGCTTCGGCTGACGAGGACGGTGAGCTTGAACCCGGCGCCGACACGCAGCTCGCGCGCGTCGTCGTCGAGTACCTCGCACTCGGCGAGTGCGCCCCCGAGCACGAGCACGAGCCCGCGGACCCCGGCGTCCGAGACGAGCAGGTTGCTGCCGTTGCCGAGCACGAACACTGGCAGGTCGTGCGCCGCGGCGACCTCCTGGACCGCCACCAGCTCGTCGAGCGAGCTCACGGTGGCGAAGCCGTCGGCCGGGCCGCCGACCCGCCACCACGCGCGGGTCGACAGGTCGAAGTCGGGCTCGACGGCAACGCCTCGGGCGGCGAGGGCCTCGGAAGTGGCGCGGGAGAGGGGCACGGCGCTACGGTAACCGCCCACCGGAGGAGGATCCGCCGTGATCACGATCATTGGAGCCGGCCGCGTCGGCACGGCACTCGCCGAGGCCTCGCAGGCTGCGGGCATCGACTGCACCCTGATCCGCCGTGATGCCGGCTGGGACGTGCTCGACGAGCCGAGCGCCATGCCGATCGTCCTCTGCGTTCGCAACGACGACCTCGCCGACATCCTCCCGCGGATCCCGCTGCACCGGCGCTCCGACCTGGTGTTCGTGCAGAACGGGGCCATCGGCGACTGGATCACCGCCGAGGACCTCGGTGACGTGACCCGCGGCCTGCTGTACCTGGCGGTCGCGAAGCGGGGCGACCCGATCACCCCGGGCGACACGCCCTCGCCGTTCACGGGCCGCCACGCCTTGACCATGGCGACCTGGTTCCACGCGATGGGGCTTCCGGCCCAGGACCTGATGTGGCCGGCCTTCGTGGTCGAGGAGGGGGTCAAGCTCGCGTGGCTGATCGCCCACGGCCTGCTGTGCGAGCTGTACAAGTGCGACGTCGGGACCATCGCCGAGAAGCGCCACGCGGAGCTGACCTCGGTGGTCCAGGAGTTCGTCGCCGTGTGGCGTGCGGCGCGTGGCGCCGACCTCTCGGTAGGCTGGGTGACGAAGCGGCTGGAAGACTACAGTCGCTCGATTCCGGACTACACCGCCTCGGTGAAGGAGTGGCGCTGGCGGAACGGGTGGATGATCGCGGCGGCGCGCCGGTACCGCGTGTCGATCCCGCTGCACGTGGAGCTGCTGCGGGCGGCCGGACACGCTGACGAAGTCGACGCGACGCTCGCCGGGTGAGCCCTACTGGCGGTAGTGCCGCCAGCCTTGCGCGTAGTAGCGGGCGAGGGCCGCGTCCTCGAGGCGGTTGATCACGACGTCGCGTGGGCCGAGGTCGGCGGGAAAGCGGACCATCGCCTGGACGGCGGACTCGTCGAGGAAGCGGGTCGGCACCTCGGGCACGAGGGCCTCTGGCGACACCTCTCCGTGGCTGGCGAGCACGAAGCCCCACTCGCCGAAGCTCGGCACGTGCACGTGGTACGGGCGAATGGTGCGCGGCTGCGGTCCCTCGGACAGCGCGGCCTCGGCGGTGCGCGCGATGCACCAGAAGGCCTCGGGTGCATAGAACGGGCTGGTTGCCTGGGTGACCAGCGCCCCCTGGTCGGTGAGTCGGCGGCCCGCGAGCCGGAACGCGGCCTCGCTGTACAGCCGTGAGAGCCCGGAGTCGTTCGGGTCGGGCAGGTCCATGATCACCACGTCCCAGCGAGCCTCGGCATCCTCGAGGAAGCGAAGGGCGTCGTCGTTGTGCACGGTCACGCGCGGATCGGAGAGCGCGTGGCCGGAGAGGGCGGCGAGCTCGGGCTGCTCGCGGAACAGCTCGGTGAGGACCGGGTCGAGATCGACGAGGTCGATCTGGCGGACCTCGGGGTGCTTGAGCACTTCGCGGGCGGCCATGCCGTCCCCGCCGCCGAGGATGAGCACTCGCCTGGCTGAGCCTGCGGCCTGCATCGCGGGGTGCACCAGGGACTCGTGGTAGCGGTATTCATCGACCGACGAGAACTGCAGGTGGCCGTCGAGGTACAGGCGGAGGTCCTCGCGCCAGCGGGTAACGACGATGCGCTGGTAGCGGGTGCTCTCGGCGTGCACGACCGAGTCCTGGTACAGCTGGTCCTCGATCCACGTGGTGGTGCGGGCACCGGTGAGCAGGACGCCGGAGAGTCCGAGAGCCGCGACGACGGACGCGACGGCCAGTCGGTTGCGACCGCGGATGTGGTCGCCGAGCCACGCGATGCCCAGACCGGCGACCCCGACATTGAGCAGGCCCACGAGCGCGGCGGCGCGCACGGCACCGAGCCACGGCAGGAGCACCAGCGGGAACAGGATGGACCCGGCCAGGGCCCCCGCGTAGTCCAGCGCGAGGACCTGGCTCACGGCGAGCCGCACCTCGACCCGCCGCTCGAGGATGCGCAAGAGCAGCGGGATCTCGACCCCAACCAGGGCGCCGACCACCAGACAGGTGAGGCCCAGCGCAATCGTGTAGCCCTCGCCGAGCGCCCCGAAGGCCCAGAACAGGCCGAGGGCACTGGACCCACCGACGACCCCGAGGAGTAGCTCCGCCTCGACGAAGCGGCGCTCGAGCTCGGAGTGCAGCCACTGAGCGGCGAATGCTCCCATGCCCATCGCGAACAGGAACACGCCGATGACCAGCGAGAACACGACCACCGAGCCGCCGAGCAGGTAGGTCGACAAGGTGCCGGCGACCAGCTCGTAGATCAGGCCCGCGACTGCCACCGCGAACACGCTGGCGAGGAGCACGGCCTCGCGCGAGCCCGCAGGGGAGCGGGGAGGGCTACTTGCCACCGCGCAGCCCGCCACCGACGTACACGCGGCCACCCGCATGGCGCAGGCCCTGCTGCTGGTGCAGGCTCCCGTCGGCGCCGAAGCCCGAGGTCCCGGCCCACGTGGCCCCGGCGGTGAGCGCCGTGAACAGCAAGCCGAAGATGGCGGTGCGCAAGGTCATCAGTCGTCCCACTCGATCTCGAAGGTCTCGCCGTAGCGCTCGCGCTCGAACACGAAGTAGCGCACGAACACGTACGCGGCGACGATCGCGAAGAGCACGACTAGAGCGAGGTTGTAGCGCGCCAGCTGGTCATTGACCCGGATGGTCACGTGGGTGCGGACCGGGCGGTCGTCCTCGGCGGAGATGAACAGGCGGTAGGCGCCCGGTTCGACGGCGCGGAACACGCGATGCGAGCTTCGCGAGCCCTCGGACCAGCTCTCGCCGCCCTCGACACCGTGGTAGTAGCCGACCTCTTCGCCAAAGGCGGCCTCGACCTCCTCCTCCTCGGCGTCGACGAGCTCGGCGTCCAGGTAGACCCAGGAGTTGTCGACCGGCGCTTCGAAGGTCACGCCGAGCGTGCGGGTGCCCGGCTCGATGCGGAAGATGGGGCTCGAGGCATCGGTCTCGTTGGACAGCACGTGAAACGAGGCGATCTCTTGCCCGGACACCGCGGTGCCCAGGGCCGCGACGAGGTTGATGACGACGAGCAGTGCCGCGATCACGGCGGTACCGAGCCACGGGGCGTACGGGTTCGGCATCGCCGGGTGGCGCTCGACGGTCCACTCGGGCGACTTGCCGAACTTGGCCATGAGCTCGCCGGTCTCGAGCCAGCTCCCCTCGAAGTGCTCGATCTCGCCGCCGTCGTCCGTGCCGCTCTTCTCGACCGTGAACGTGTACGGGGGACGGACGAGAAGCCAGTACTCGTGCGCGTCCTGGAGCCGCACCCGCCAGGGGAACGCGCCGTCGACGTAGTCCACGTAGCCACTGCCGTGGGAGGCGAGCTTGTAGACCTTCTCGCCGCAGTCGACCTCGTCGCCCCAGTAGTTGCCCGCCAGCGCTCGTAGCGCCGGCCCGGTGGGTGCACGTCGCGAGAACAGCCAGTGGCCGTCGTCGTGCTCCAGCCAGAGATAGCCGGCTGTCGGGTGGAACAGCAGGTACTCGTGGCTGGCCCAGCGCCCCTCGGTGTACTGGATGCGCCCGCAGACTTCCCAGCGATGGCCGAACAGCTCGGCCGCATCGCCGAGCTCGAGGGTGAAGCCCGGTGCGCGGTCGCGGCGCTTGCCGACGACGAGGCTCTGGGCATGGTCGAGCTCGAGCAGGGCGTCGCAGAACGGGCAGGCGGCCGTCTCCACCGGGTCGGGGGTCGCCGGGAGCTCGAAGGGAGCGCCGCAACTGGCGCAGCGAATCGTCTCGGCCTCGCGCGCCTCGGTGGGGGCGGGGGCCGGGCCCGTGAACTGGACGAGGGCGGTGGGCACGCTGCGTCCGAGGAAGGCCGTCGGCCGGTCCTCGTCGTCGAACTCGACGAGCAGCTGGCGCTCGCCGCCCACCTCGCCGAGGTCCGAGTAGCGGTACATCGTGTCGGGGACGAGGCTGCGGTCGAGCTGACCTTCCAGACCGACCAGCCGCGCGACGCCGGTCTCGCGGACCTCCCATTCAGCACCGCCGTGCGACACCACCGTGCCGACCGGGGCCTCCGGGGACAGCTCCGGCGCGGTCGGGGTCCGGGCCTCGAGCGTGTAGGACTTCTCGTCCTCGACGAGCCAGCCAAACCCACCGCGTTCGTCCTCGATGAACCACTCGTCCCAATAGCCGCGGCCATGGTCGAAACGCAGTCGCCCGACCAGGTGCACTTCCCGGTCGCCGAGGCGCCCGGACTTGCCGGTGGCCAGCGCCGAGCGGGGCTCGCCGAGGATCGACTCCGCCCCCTGACGAAGCACGTCGGCCTCCCGGTACAGGGTCGTGTGGCAGGACTCGCACACCACGACGGCGATACCGGGATTGCGCAGCGCGGTGACCGCGCCGCAGCTCGGGCAGCTCAGCTCCACACGCGTCCTAGTGGATGGCGGCAGCGACGATGATCGCGATGCCGAGGAACATGCAGCCGATCATCACCCCCAGCGCGGTGTTCTGGTCCTCCTCGATCTCCTTGCGGACCGAGAAGGGGGCGACCTTGGTGATGATCCACAGGCTGCCGCCGAACAGGGCGAGACCGAGCAGGGTGTAGACGATGCTCGCGATGAGCACGTCGGGCTTCAGCTCGTTGAAGAGTTCCACGCGTCCTCCGTGAGGGGAGTGAGCCGGCGAAGCACGGTCACACCGAGGTCGGTGAGCCGTTCTTCCAGGCCATCTGCGGCCGTACCGTAGCAGTCGAGGGTGGCCCGGTCGTGCTCGGGCCAGGTGTGCAGCGCCGCGCTGCCTCGAGAGCCGATGCGTACGAGGGACAGCCCGTGGGGCTCGAAGCGGTGCGCGACCTCTTCGCCGAGCGGTACGAGCGCATCGACCAGAGCGCGAGGATCGCGCGGAAGTCGGATGAGCAGGCGGGTCACGGAAGCCGCTCCACCAGCTCATCGCGGATCGCGTCGGTCCCGAGCAGCCGCGCGAAGGTCCGCCGGGCAAGGGCGGCATCGACGGGAGTGCACGAGAACAGGTCGACCAGCGCCCGGCCTTCGGCCGCAAGCGTGTGTACGGCGAGGTGACTCTCGGCGAGCAGGACGACCGCGGCCACACCGCTCGCGGTGGGCACGGCGGTGGGGGCGCTCACCGCGCGAAGGCCGAGGGCGTCGACCACGGCGGCGAGAACGTCGCGCAGCGCGGCTGGATCGGCGAGAACACCGCGCGGAGCGTCAGCGATCTGCGCCATCCAGTGCCAGCCGAGCGGCTTGCTCACAGTCCGGAGAACTGCACGTCGTCGAACACCAGGGTCGGCGTGACGAGCGACGAGTAGGTCCACGGATCGTTGGCGACCTCGGTCAGCCTGCCGAGGATGCCGAGCAGGTTGCCGCTCACGTTCATCTCGGAGAGGCTCTGAACCGGCTCGCCGTGCTCGAGCAGCATGCCGCGGATGCCGAAGGAGAAGTCGCCGGTGACCGGGTTGCTGTTGCCACCCATGAAGCCGTCGACCCAGATGGCCTTCGGGAAGGCCTTCGCGATCTCTTCGGGGCTGCGCTCACCCGCGGGCACCACCCAGTTGCTGCGACCACCCGTGGTCGGGTCGGTACCGAGCTTTCGGCCGTGGTACACGCCGATGTAGTACTGCTGCAGCACGCCGCGGTCGATGATGGTGCGCGGACGCGCGAACATGCCGTCGCCGTCGAAGGGGCGCGAGGACAGGCCCCGTGGACGGAGCGGGTCGTCGAGCAGCGTGAGCTTGTTCGACGCGATGGACTCGCCGAGCTTGTCGAGCAGGCAGCTGCGCTTCTGGTGCAGCGCTCCGCCAGAGAGCGGACCGCCGAGCACGCCGAGGATGCGACCTGTGGCGCGGTTGGCGAGGAGCATGGGGTAGGCGCCCGACTCGATGCTCTTGCTGCCCAGGCGACTCTGCAGGCGCTTGCCGATCTCGTGGGCAATGAAGGCGTTGTCGGGCAGATCGCTCGCGTGGCGCGCGGAGTAGTAGGCCGCTGCCTCGGGGCGCTTGCCGCCTGGCTCGGTGGCCGTGATGTCTCCGCCGCGGGCGAACCAGCCGCCCCGCGTCACCTCGGCGAAGCCGTTGCTCATCACTCGCGCCGTGGTCCCGGAGCCGTCGGCGACGTACACCGACGCACTCGCGACATCGTCGCGGCCCAGGCCGTTGACGTGGGTCTCGATCTCTTCGGCGATCTGAGCGCGCTCCTCGGCGGTGATGGCCTCGAGGTGCGGATCGTAGAGGTCGAGCTCGTCCTCGCTGGCGGCGCGACCGCACCGTTCGCCCTCGGCCTGCCCACGGTAGGGGTCGGGCTCGAGGAAGCGCGTGGCGGCCACCGCCTGCTCGAGGAAGCGGTCGAGGGCTTCGGGGCGCAGGTCGGAGGTGTTGTGGCTCGAGTAGCGGCCATCGACGAGCAGGCTGACGCCGAGGCCCCGGGTGGTCGCCGAGGTGGCGCGCTCGACCTTGCCCTCGCGTCGCTGCAGGGTGGTGTGCGTGCCCGTGGACACGGCGACGCCGGCCTCCGAGGCGCCAAGCTCGCGGGCCTTGGTCTCGACGCGGGTCGCGAGATCGAGGAGGGCTTCGGGGGTCATCGCGCACCTCCGCCCACGGAGAGCTTGCCGACCTTCACGGTGGGCATGCCCTGGCTGACCGGCACCGACTGGCCGTCCTTGCCGCAGGTCCAGCCGCCTTCGTCGATGGCGAGGTCGTTGCCGACCATCTCGATCGCGGCGAGCACCTCGGGACCGTTGCCGATGAGGTTCACGTCCTTCACCGGTTGGGTGAGCTTGCCGTTCTCGATGAGGTAGCCCTGGCGCACGTAGAACGCGAAGTCGCCGGCGCCGATGGCCACCTGCCCATTCTGGAAGCTCTCGCAGTAGATGCCCTTGTCGACGCTCTTGATGATCTCGGACGGGTCGTGCGGGCCGTTCTCCATGTAGGTGCACCGCATACGGGGCAGGACCGGGTGGCGGAAGCTCTCGCGGCGACCGCTGCCGGTCGGGTTGACGCCGTAGTGGCGCGCGGAGATCCGGTCGTGGAGGAAGGTGCGCAGCGTGCCGTTCTCGACGAGCACGGTCTTCTCGGTCTCGCTGCCTTCGTCATCGACGTTCACCGCGCCACGGGCGCCGGGCAGGGTGCCGTCGTCGACGATGGTGACCTCGTTCGGAGCGATCCGGGTGTCGATGCGGTCCGCGAAGATGCTGATGCCCTTGCGGTTGAAGTCCGCCTCCATGCCGTGGCCGATGGCCTCGTGGAGCAGGATGCCGCTCGAGCCGGCCGCCATGACCACCGGCATCTCGCCGGCGGGGGCGGGCACTGAGAGCAGTGCGTCGGAGGCGCGCTTCACCGCCTCGCGGACCAGCCGCTCCTGGCGCTCGGGCGTGTACCAGGAGAGGTCGTTGCGGGCGGCCACGCCGTAGCCGCCGGCCTCGCGGCGACCGCCGTCCTCGAGCACACAGGACACGCCGCCGCGGGTCATTGGGCGGTAGTCGGCGACCACCTTGCCGTCGGCGCGGACGATGACCACGTACTTGTCGGCGTCCGACAGGTTCGCCTGGACCTTCTCGATGCGGGGGTCCGCGGCGAAGGCGGCCTCTTCCCATGCCCGGATGAGCGGGATGCGCTCGCTGACATCGACCTCGGCCCAGCGGCGGTTCACCGGGTAGAAGTCGGAGCCGGCGCGCGCCTGGAGGCCGACGACCTGGAGCGGCGAGGCCTGGCCCGAGCGAGCAATCTCGCGGGCAATGCGCGCGGCCTCGAGCATGGCGGGCAGCGTGAGCTCCTCGGTGTAGGCGTACCCGACCTGGTCGCCGACGACGACGCGCACGCCGACGCCCACGTCCACCGAGGTGTGTGCCGAGTTCACGATGCGATCGGAGAGCGCGACCGCGGTGGCGGTCGTGTGCTCGAAGTAGAGGTCGGCATCATCGGCGCCGAGGGCGGTGGCCTCGGCGAGCACGCGACGCCACTCGTTCTCGGTGACGCCGAAGCGCTCGAAGTGGTCGAGGTGGGGAACTGCAGACAAGGGATCTCCGGGGAGTACGGGCGGAGGGTTCGCAGGAAGGTAATCCCCGCACGGGTCGTGGCCAGCGCGGGCCTGCCTCCCAGCGCGTTATTCGGGCACCGAATCGCCGAACCGAGGTCCACAGCCCTGTGCGTCGCTACCTGCCGTTCCTCGTTCCCTTCGTGTTGCTCGTGCTCGTCGGAGCGCCGCTCGCCTACGTGTGGCAGCGCGACGGGCGCCCGCTCTTCGAGGACCCGACCTACGTGGCCACCGCCCTCGACGCGGTCGACCCGACCCGGGAGCCGTTCGTCGAGGTCACGGGCATGAGCCACTACAGCGTGGTCGTGAAGCAGGAGATGCCCGGCAAGTTCTTCCAGGAAGGGCGAACGCTGTACCTGTTCCCGCTCTATGAGGCGCACGACACGGACAGTCGCGCGGTGAAGCTCCTCGTGCGTACCGAGCGGCAGCCCCGCCGGCTGGTCAGCTACGAGTTCATGACCGTGCGGGGCAAGGTCGGTCTCGCCACCGCGCAGCAGGTGCCGTTCGGCACCGAGGAGCTGTTCGGTAGGAAGGGCTACTACTTCGCGGACGAGATCCTGGTGATCGAAGCGGACGAGGTGAGCGAGGCCCCGGTGCCCGAGCGGAAGGTCGCGCCCCCGCCGCGCCTCATCCAGGGGGACTGAGCGTTCCGAGCACGGACCCTCGGCACGTGTGACGGTCCTAGCGTGGAGGAAGCATGTCTCAGCGCGTGACGTTCACCGGAGCCCAGGGCGAGATCCTGGTCGGGCGGCTGCATCGGCCGGTGCACCCGCGTGGATGGGCGGTGTTCGCGCACTGCTTCACCTGCGGCAAGGACCTGCTTGCCGCTCGCCACATTGCCGAGGCCCTCGCCGCGGCGGGTGTCGGGGTGCTGCGCTTCGACTTCACCGGTCTGGGCCAGTCCGAGGGCGAGTTCGCCGACACCACGTTCACCTCGAACGTGGGCGATCTGGTCGCGGCGATCGACTGGCTCGCGGCCGAGGCGGGGGAGCCCACCTTGCTCGTCGGGCACTCGCTCGGGGGTTCCGCGGCGCTGGCCGCAGCAGTCGAGAGGCCGTCGATTCGCGCCATCGCCGCCATCGCGGCACCCAGCGAGCCTGCGCACGCGGCACGGCTGTTCGCGGAGGTCGAGGAGGACCTCGCACGCGAGGGCGAGGCCGTCGCGGAGCTCGCGGGTCGGCGGTTCCGTGTGAAGCAGGAGTTGGTCGAGGACCTTCGTAGCCAGCGGCTGCTCCGCGAGGTCGTTCCGGCTTTGCGCGGCCGCTCGCTGCTGTTCCTTCACTCACCCCAGGACACCGTGGTCTCGGTGGACCATGCCTCGAGCTTGTTCGCGGCGGCGCGGCATCCGAAGAGCTTCATCTCGCTCGACGGCGCGGACCACCTGCTCACCGACGCCGCGGACGCCCGGTACGTTGGCCAGGTCGTGGCTTCCTGGGCGGAGCGCTACGCGCTGTCCGAGCCGCCTCCAGAGGCGGTCACCGACCGCGGCCTCGTCGAGGTGACCATCGACCGGTCGCACTACACCTCGCGGATCACGGCAGGGCCGCATCACCTGCTCGCGGACGAGCCGCCGGACGTCGGGGGCGCGGATCTCGGACCCACGCCCTACGACCTGCTGCTCTCGTCGCTCGGAGCGTGCACCGCCATGACGCTGCGCATGTATGCGGACCGCAAGCAGTGGCCGCTCGAGGGCGTGCGGGTCGAGCTGTCTCACGAGCGCCGCCAGCGCGCGTCGGGGGGCGAGGGGCCGCTTCAGGTGCTGCACCGGGTCGTCCACATTCGCGGGGAGGCGCTCGATAGGGAGCAACGGCAGCGGTTGCTCGAGATCGCCGATCGCTGCCCGGTCCACCGCACGCTCCATGGCCCCCTCGAGGTACACACGTCGCTCGCGGAGAACCCGTGATCCTGTGGCTGCTGGCGTGTGCGACGCCGGAGCCCGCTCCGCTCGTCCCCCAGGCGGTGCACAGCGAACCTCGGTTCGCGACGGTCGCGGTCCACGTCGATCGCGCGGGACACACGCTGTCGGTGCGGCGGACGGACGGAAGCGTGACCACGGCGCCGGTGGGCATCGGACGGGGAGGACTCGTCGAGAAGCAGGCGATGGCGGACTACGTCACGCCGACCGGCGCGTTCGTCGTCGATCTCGTCCTTCACGAGGTCGGTACGCACAACGCGGTCGACCCGTCGGTTTGCGCCCGGTTCGCCCAGGAGCCCGAATACGTCGAGCTCCTCGCGAGCTCGGCAGGCCTGGAGCGGCTGTGGCGGGCCATGTCCGAGCTCGACTTCGATGGCGATGGCGCGGCGGATCGCGCGTACGGCGGCGGCTACGTCGGGCTGCACTCGGAGACCGCGGTCACGGGCCCGAAGATGAGCCGCTATCGGGGAACCGCGCGCTGGTTCTCGATCGCGCTGCACGGTACGCCGACGCCCGAGGAGGACCTCGGCGCCTCGAACTCGGGGGGCTGCGTGCACCTTGCCGCCGACGTGCTCGAGGCGTTGATCGACGAGCAGGTGCTCGGGCTCGGGCAGGCTGTGACCATTGCCGACGGCCCGCCGAGCTGGGCGGAGTAGGGGACTACTCCGCGTACATCGCCTCGATCTCGTCGGCGAAGTGGTCGTGGATGATCCGCCGCTTGATCTTCAGGGTCGGGGTGAGCTCGCCGTCCTCGACCGTGAAGTTCCGCGGGAGCACCGTGTACTTGCGGATGTGCTCGACCCGCGCGAACTGGGCGTTGGTCGCCTCGACCGCCTTGTCGATCTCCGCCCGGACCTCGGCAGAGTCGTGGATGGCGCCGGAGAGGCCGTGCTGTTCCTTGAACCGGGCGACGGCTTCCTCGTCGAGGGTGACCAGCGCCGAGAGGAACTTCCGTCGGTCACCGATGACCACGCACTCGGCGACAAGTTCGTGGTTCTTCATCGCGGCCTCGATGTTCTTGGGCGCGATGTTCTTGCCGCCGGCGGTGATGATGATCTCCTTCTTGCGGCCCGTGATCGACAGGTATCCGTCCTTGTCGAAGGACCCGAGGTCACCGGAGTGCAGCCAGCCGTCGACGAGCGTCTCGGCGGTCGCCGCCTCGTCCTTGAAGTAGCCGAGGAACACGTTGCGGCCCTTGAATACGATTTCGCCGTCGTCGGCGATCTTCACGTCGACACCGGGCAGCGCGGGGCCGACCGTGCCGTACTTGCAGTGGCCCGGATAGTTGAAGCTCGTCGGGCCCGAACCCTCGGACTGGCCGTACACCTCGTAGATCGACAGGTCCAGACCGCTGAAGAACTCGAGGATCTCGGGCTGGATCGGCGCGGCGCCACTGACGCAGATCCGCGCGCGGGCAAGACCGATGGCCGGCTTGACCTTCGAGAAGATCAGTCGGTTCGCGATCTTGCGGCGCAGGCGCATGATCGGATCGAGCTTCTCGCCGCGGTTCTCCACCGCGCGCACGGCGTGTCCGGTCGCGAGGGCGAAGTCGAGGATGCGCTTCCGCAGCCCGGTGGCCTCGGCCATCTTCGCGCTCACGCCGGCGTGGAACTTCTCCCAGATGCGCGGCACGCCGAAGACGATGGTCGGCTGGACCTCCTTGAGGTTGTCCGGGAGCTTGTCGATGGACTCGGCGTAGTAGACGTGTCCACCGCCGGTGATCGGGGCGTGCAGCGTGAACATCTGCTCGGCGATGTGCGACAGGGGCAGGTAGCTGACCGAGAAGTCGTCGCGGGTCATGCCGACCAGGTCCACCGCGCACTTGGCGGTCCACGACAGGTTGTCGTGCGACAGCATGACGGCCTTCGGGGGGCCCGTGGTGCCCGAGGTGTAGATGAAGGTCGCCATCTGATCGGGACGCAGCGCGTCGACACGGGCATCGAGCGCGCTGTCGTCGACGCCCTCGCCGTGGGCAAGGAACTCGTCCCAGGTCATCGCGAGCGGGTCGTCGACCTTGACACCCTTCATGAGGATGACGTGGCGGAGCTTCGGCAGCTGCTCCCGGACTTCGTTGACCTTGGCCCACTGCCCGAGGTCCTCGATGAGCAGGAGCGGCGACTCGGAGTGGTCGACGATGTAACGGACCTCGTCCGGCGAGTTCGTGGTGTAGATGCCGGCAGGGCAGCCTCCGGCCGCCATCGCGGCGAGATCGAAGATCGCCCACTCGGGCCGGTTGAAGCCGAGGATGCACACCCGGTCCTCGACGCCGAGCCCCAGCGCCACCATCGCCTTGGCGGCGAGTCGGACCTCCGCGGCGAAGCTGCGGTAGCTCGTCGAGACGTAGCTCCCGTTCTCCTTCGCGAAGTATGCGGGGTCGTCCCCGTTGCTGTCCGCGCGCTCGAACAGACGGTGGATGATGGTGTCGGCAGCCATGGTTCCTCCAGCGGAGGGGCAGCCTATCAGCGGTGTGCGCCGCTCGGGAGGGCGGCGCCGCGCATCCGCTGGCGCACGGCGATGGGCGGGCGACGTGGCGATCGTCGGTGCGTCGCCCGCCCTCGCTCGGCTACAGGATCGAGCGTCCGGCGTACACGGCGGCGGCACCCAGCTCCTGCTCGATGCGGAGGAGCTGGTTGTACTTGGCCACGCGGTCGGAGCGGCACGGGGCGCCGGTCTTGATCTGGCCGCAACCGCACGCCACGGCGAGGTCCGCGATGGTCACGTCCTCGGTCTCGCCGGAGCGGTGGCTCATGACCGTGGTCATGCGCGCCCGGTGCGCCATCTCGACCGCGTTGAGGGTCTCGGTCAGGCTGCCGATCTGGTTCACCTTCACCAGCAGCGAGTTGGCGATGCCCTGCTCGATGCCGCGCGCGAGGCGGGTGGTGTTGGTGACGAAGAGGTCGTCGCCGACGAGCTGGCACTTGTCGCCGAGCTTCTCGGTGAGGTGCTTCCAGCCGTCCCAGTCGTCCTCGTTCAGGCCGTCCTCGATGGAGAACAGGGGGTAGGTCTCGGCGAGCTTCACGTAGTAGGCGGTGAGCTCCTCGGCGGACCACACCGCGTCCTCGCCGGCCAGGTGGTACTTGCCGTCCTTGTGGAACTCACTGGCGGCCACGTCGAGCGCGAGCACCACGTCGTCGCCGGGCTTGTAGCCGGCCTTCTCGATGGCCTCGCAGATCAGGTCGAGGGCGGCGGTGTTGTTCGGGAGGTCGGGAGCGAAGCCACCCTCGTCGCCGACGCCGGTGGCCAGGCCCTTGGCCTTCAGCACGCTCTTGAGGCCGTGGTAGATCTCCGCGCCGCAGCGGAGGGCCTCGGCGAAGGTCGGCGCGCCGACGGGCAGGACCATGAACTCCTGGATGTCGACGTTGTTGTCGGCGTGGCTGCCGCCGTTGAGGATGTTCATCAGCGGCACGGGCAGGGTGCGCGCCGTCGGGCCGCCGACGTAGCGGTACAGCGGGAGGTTGCACGCCTCCGCGCCCGCCTTGGCCACCGCGAGGGAGGCGCCGAGGATGGCGTTCGCGCCGAGGCGGCTCTTGTTCGGCGTGCCATCGAGCTCGATGAGCAGCTTGTCGATGCCGGCCTGGTCGCGCGCGTCGAGGCCGATGAGCTGGTCGGCGATGGGGCCGTTCACGTGGTCGACGGCGGCGGACACGCCCTTGCCGAGCCAGCGGGACTTGTCGCCGTCGCGCAGCTCGACCGCCTCGTGCTCGCCCGTACTCGCACCGGAGGGAACCGCGGCCCGCCCGACCTCACCGGTGTCCAGGGTGACTTCGACCTCCACGGTAGGGTTGCCGCGGCTGTCGAGCACGAAGCGGCCAGAAACGTCGTAGATCGTGGACATGGAGCACTCCTGGTGGGCGTCGCCCGGGTGGTCCTGCGGCCTATCGCCGGGGAGGGGGCCGGGCAAGGCTCGCCACAGCCGTGTAACGATGCGCCACGGATGGTCGTCCCGACCTCGGGTGTCATTCGTCTCTGGAGGCTTCGTGCGTACTGCTCTCACCCTGCTCTTCGCGCTCTCGACGTCGGCCTTCGCGGGCGAGGATGGCGGCTTCGATCAGAGTCACGCCGCGTTCGACGCCTTCCTCGGCAGCGCGGTGAGCAACGCCGGGGTCGACTACGAGGACCTCGCGAGTCGCCGCAAGACGCTCGACGGCTACCTCGCGGAGGTCGAGACCACCGACATCTCCGGCTTTGGGCCCAAGGCCCAGCTCGCGTTCTGGATCAACGCGTACAACGCGCTGACCCTTCGCCTCATCCTCGACGAGAAGCCGTCGAAGAGCATCATGGACATCGATGGCGGCCAGGTCTGGAAGACCCGCAAGTACACGGTCGCCGGCCAGACACTGTCCCTCGACGAGATCGAGCACACCCGCATCCGCCCGCTCGGCGACGGGCGCATCCACTCGGCGGTGAACTGCGCGAGCAAGGGCTGTCCGCCACTGGCGCCGCATCCGTTCACCGCGGACAAGCTCGAGTCCCAGCTCGACGCCGGTGCACGTCGGTGGGCCCAGACGAACGCCTACGTCATCGAGGGCGACCAGCTCAAGTTGTCGGTGCTGTTCGACTGGTTTGCCGATGACTTCAAGGCCGAAGGTGTGCCCGACATCGCGGGCGCCGACGCCAAGCAGGACGCGGCCATCCACTTCCTCGCACCGTTCGCGGGCCAGGACGCTTCGAAGCTGCAGAGCGGCAAGTACACGGTGTCCTGGAACGAGTACGACTGGGCCCTCAACAACCGGTGACCCGCCAAGTGGCGCGAAGAGGATAAGGGGGCGCGAGGAGTACACCCGTGTTCTGCAGCCCCTTCGACGAAGCCCTTGCCCAGGGCGGTGCCGCCGCCATCTTTCTCCCCGATCCCGAGGGGATGTGGCGCTTCGACGCGAGCTGGACCCGGGACGCCTGGGGTCGTGACGCCGGTCCGCACGCCCACGCCTGGCGCTACGCCGCCCTGCGGGACAAGCGGAGCGGCTTTGCCTTTGTCGCGCTGGTCACCTCGCCGACGCTGCTCGTGGAGCATCCGCGTCTCGACGTGCGGCTGTTCGAGTCCCTCGACGAGGCGCGCCGCTTCGTCGCCGATTTCGGCGACCCCCCGATCACGGAGGCGCCGTGGGCGTGACCGGGCTGCTGCTGCTCGCGCAGCTCGCGGTGGCTCAGGACGCTCCCGAGGACGACCGCGAGATCATCGTGTGGGGCGACCTCGAGGTCGAGCGCGCCCGACAGGAGGTGATCGAGGACTTCGAGGACATGGGCTACACCCAGGTCATCGACCGGGACGGGTACACCCTGCTGCGCTCGGACCAGACGTGGAAGGGCGAGGTCCGGATCTACGATGACGGCTGGGTGCGCATGAAGCGCCAGCCGGTGCAGTTGCGGGCGCCGAAGACCCCGTGGGCCGACGAGAACACCGCGGGCGCGTGGGCGACCTGCATCCTGTACCCGTTCGCGTGCGTGAAGACGGGCGGCCAGCTGGTCTCCAAGCGAAAGCTCGATGCCCAGAAGGGGCGGGCTCTGTCGGCCAGCGAGGACTCTGTCGGTGCGTACGGGGATCGCGTCGCCGATCGCGCGGTGGAC
Organism: Deltaproteobacteria bacterium; assembly: GCA_006226595.1. GTDB lineage: Bacteria > Myxococcota_A > UBA796 > UBA796 > M1803. The sequence goes on along the minus strand of SBGP01000111.1, from coordinate 32,854 downwards.
GAGAAGGTGAACGCGCTTCCCGACCGCCTCACCGCACTGTGGGAGGAGGGCGTGCCGCTCGAGGAGGGCAGCGGTCGTCTGGACAGCATGGACGCGCGCAAGGAGGCGATCCTCGCGTTCTGGGACAGCCGCACCGACACCGAGTGGGGCGATATGATTCGCGAGGCGGTCGAGGCCTTCATCAAGGCCGAGGTCCAGACCTCGAAGTTCCCGTACTCCGAGGCCGAGATCGCGCGCTTCAACGAGCGCCGCCACGCCACCCGAGAGCTCGTGCTGTTCGCGGGGTTCGACGAGTGAGCGCGCTGTGGACGCTGCTCCGGCCCAAGCTGCTGCCCTACATCCTGCTCATGCCCCTGGCGGGCTACGGCTGGGCGCACTGGGACCGGGCGCTGCTCGCGCAGAACCTCGATGCGCTCCCCTGGGTCCTGGTCGCCTGGTTCTTCCTGCATGCGGGGACGATGTGGCTCAATGCCGCGGTCGACAAGGACGAGGGCGAGGTGCTCATGGGTGAGGCGGTGCCGGTGCCGCCGTTCGCGGTGCCCGCGGGCTACGCGGCGCTCGTGGCCGCGGTGGGCCTGGCCTTCGTCGCAGGGGTCGCGCCCGGATGCGCGGCGGCGGGGAGCGCCGTGCTCTCGGTGCTGTACAGCCACCCGCGGACCCTGTGGAAGGGGCACCCACTCGGCGGACCCTTCGTGAACATCGTCGGCTACGGGCTGCTCTCGCCGTACGCGGGCTGGTCGCTCGCCGAGGTGCCGGTCAATCCGAGGACACTGGTGCTGTGGACCCTCGGGGCCTGGGGCATCGCCGGCGCGTTCTTCATGGCACAGGCCTTCCAGCGCGAGGAGGACGCGGAGCGCGGCTACCGCACGCTGGTGGTGACCCACGGGCCGCGTGCCTGTCTGTGGGCGGGTCGCATCGGCATCGGCGGAGCGTTCGGCGGGGCGATGATCCTGTGCGTGCTCGGCTGGATGCCGCGGGTGTGCCTCGTCGCGCTACCGTTCTGGTGGCGCGCGGACCAGCTGTTCGCGGAGTGGCTACGCGCCGAGGACGGCGGCACCGAGGCCTATGCGCGTCGGCTCGCGAAGCGACTGCTCTCCACGGCACTCGTGCTCGTGGTGTGCGCGCTGTCCCAGTACGTGTGGCAGTCGGCGCAGAACCGCCCCGTAGCCGGTCTCGGCACCGCCGCGGGCCATCCGTCGGATCGCCCGCTGCTTCCTCCGCGTCGCATGCGTCAGTGGGAGGCTGCACAGCACCTTGAGCGCGTGCGCCGCGCGAGGTAACCACGGGCATGCAACCGCTTCTCCTGTTCGTTCTCGCCGCGTGTAGTGGCTCCGCTCAACCGCCCTCGGGCGAGGCCGTCGTCGAGGTCGTGAAGTCCGGGCCGGTCACGCCGTCCGTGGACCGTCGCGTCGGGCACATCTCGGTCGAAGAGCTGAAGAAGCTCGTCGACTCGGGCGAGCCGGTGCGCATCGTCGACGTCCGCAACCCGGACGAGCTCGAGACCGGCATGATCGCGGGCTCGGTTCCCATGCCCCTCGGCGAGTACACCCCGACGGCGCCTCCGGTGAGCACGACGCCCAAGGACGCGCCGATCTTCTTCATCAGCGGCAAGGGCGCACGTTCGCTGCGCGCCGCAACCTCGACCGCCGAGTCTGGCCACACCGTGGTCAACGTCGAGGGGGGTATCGAAGGCTGGAAGGCGGCGGGCTACCCGCTCCTGGCTCCGAGCGAGCTGCTGACCTACGGCGTGGACAAGGGGGCGCGGTGAGCGAAGCAGCACTGACGAGCGGCGAGCAGTTCGGCGGCTACAAGATCGAGGGCCTGGTCGCGGGTGGCGGCATGGGCCGCGTCTATGCGGCCCGGCACGCGGTGTATGGCAGCCCGGTCGCGCTCAAGGTGCTGCACGCCGAGCTCGGCAACGAGGAAGCCTGGCGCAAGCGCTTCAGCGAAGAGGGGCTGATCGGCCTGCAGCTCAAGCACCCCCACATCGCCTCCGCGCGCGAGCTCGTCGAGCAGGAGGGGCGGCTCGCCCTGGTCCTCGACCTGGTCAGCGGCGGCATGACGCTCCATCGCCTCGTGAGTCGCAACCACCAGAATGGGTTGCCGCTCGACCAGGCGCTCGCCGTGCTTCTCGGCATCGTCCAGGGCGTCGAGTACGCCCATGCGAAGGGCGTGGTCCACGGCGACCTCAAGCCCGAGAACGTCCTCATCGAGGGTGAGGCGCTGGACCCGGCCCAGTGGGTCCCGCGGGTCACCGACTTCGGCACCGTGGCGCTCATGGCTCATCCGGTGGTCATCGACGGTCAGTCGGCGGTGGTCGTGTCGCCCCGCTACGCGAGCCCCGAGCACATTCGCGGGCTGGACGCGATCCACAAGACCTCGGACATCTACTGTCTGGGCCTGCTCCTGCACTACCTGGTCACCGGGCGTCACGCGTCCACGGCGGCCTCTGTCGGCGAGGCGGTGGACGTCGTCACCCGGCCGCTGCCGGTCGTTACGCTCGTCGATGCACCGGATGCCGTGATTGCGCTGTTTCAGCGGTGCACGATGGTGGACCCGGAGGATCGTTACCAGGACTGTCGCGATCTCGCGCTCGCGATCCGCGACGTGCTCGACGGGCTGGGCATCGGTCTCGACCTCGAAGACCTCCAGGCGGACCTCGCCACCGAGGTCATGGAGGAACGTCAGGACATGAAGGACGAGGCGGCGCGCAAGCGGCTGCTCGAGAACGTCGATCCCTTCGATGATGACGACGATCTCGACGACGACCTGGATCTCGAGGACAACCTCGAGCCGACCCAGGCGCCGCCCCCGAAGGCCGCGCCCGAGGCGGTGAAGGCTGCACCCGAAGCGGTGGAAGCCGCACCCGAGGTCGACACGAAGCCACAGAGCGCCGAGCCCGAGGCCTCCGAAGCTCCCGCGCCCGCGCCGAGCGCCCCGACCCCGCCGCCCGCGCCGAGCCACACGGCGACGCCGGCGCCGGCCGCCTTCTCGTCCTTTCCGCAGGAGTCGTCCTCCAACGCGAAGCTCGCGATCATTGGCGGGCTCGTGCTGGTGCTGGTCGTGCTCCTCGGCATCGCCGCCGTGGTGTTCTCGGGCTGAGCCCCGAACGAAGAACGGCGGCACCGAGGCGCCGCCGTGGTCTTCCCGTCCTCTGGACTACCGCCGCCGGCGGCGAAGCACCAGCAAGGGCAGGGGAGCGAGCCACATGACACTGCCCGGACCGCTGCTGGTGCAGCCGCAGCCGTAGCCTTCGGGCGGGGTGGGCGTGCCGGAGCCGGCGGCGCCGTTGTCGAGGGGCGCCGGGTCGAGCAGATCGCTGACGCTGTCGCCGTCGGTGTCCCAGTTGGTCGGGTCGGTGCCGTTCGCGATCTCGTCGGCCGTGGACACGCCATCGCCATCGTCGTCGTCGTCGGCGTAGTCCGGATGGCAGTCCTCGTCGGTGTCGACGTTACCCTCGTCGGCGTCGGACACACCGTCGCCGTCGCTGTCCTCGTCCAGCGCGTCGATGGTCTCGTCGCCGTCGGTGTCGGTCGGCGGGTCACCGAGCGTCGAGCCCGAACAGGCCTCGAACCACTCGTCTCCGTCGCTGATGCCATCCCCGTCGCTGTCCGGGTCGTCGGGGTCGGTGCCCTCGGCGAGCTCGTAGACATCGGGAATGCCGTCGGCGTCGCTGTCCGAGGTCGCGTCGACGTCGAAGGTGTCGCAGTTCTCGTCGACTCCGTTGTTCTCGATCTCGGTGGCGCCGGGGTTGATGCTGGCGTCCGTGTCGTTGCAGTCGCCGGTGAGCAGGTTGCCTTCGTTGCCCTCGTAGCCGGCCGCGATGTAGCCATCGCCGTCCTGGTCGAAGTCGTTCTCGAACTGGCCCGCGCGGGGGTGCCCAACCGGGTACACGCCACAGTCGGAGTTGACGCCGTCGTACCAGACGTCCGGCGCACCCGGGTACACGTCGGCGCGAAGGTCGTCGCAGTCGTCGGTGTTCGGTGCGGTGCCGCCGGCGCGGATGTCGACGGTGACGTAGGTGTCGAAGTCCTGGTCGAAGTCGTTACGCCCGTCGCAGTCCTGGTCGATGAGGTCGTACCAGCGCTCGGGGGCCCCCGGGTACACGTGCGGGTCGGTGTCGTCGCAGTCTCCGAGGCTGTTGAGCGGCGGGGGGTCGGGCGTGGTGTGCGTCGCGCTGATGTAGTCGAACCGGTCGCGGTCCTGGTCCCAGTCGCTGATGCCCGAGCAGTCCTGATCGATGTCGTTGTAGTACTGCTCACCCGCGCTGCGGGGAATGGTCACGTCGAACTCTTCGCAGTCGAAGCCGGCGGCGATGCCGTCGCCATCCCCGTCGTCGCCGTCGACGCCGTCGCAGTCGTTGTCGAGCCCGTCGCCGTCGACCTCGGTGCCGCCGAAGCGCACGCTGCGGTTGTTGGGCTCGCAGTCACCGCCCGCGAAGGTCACGCCGTCGCCGTCGAGGTCGCGGAACAGGTCATCCGCGCTACCGCTGCGGTCGGGGTAGCCGAGGCCGGTGTCAAGGTAGCGAGCCTCGGGGACGAGGTTGGCGCTGCAGCCATCGCCCGCCGTGTACGAGGGGAACAGAGCCGGCCCGCCATCGAGGTTGAAGCTGCCCGACGGGGTTCCGCCGGGCGAGAGGTCGATGTCGTGGCCCTGGAACAGGTCCTGGTAGCTGCCCCAGTACGAGCTGGCGCCGCCGCCCTCGGTGAGTAGGGCTGCGGCAGCGTTCGACAGGTAGAAGCTGCGGTAGCTGGAGGAATAGGCCGGCGTGCCGCCGGAGCTCGGGTTGGCGAGCACGGTCAGCGCCGCAGAGCTGCCCGTGTTGCCGACGACGGTGCTGTTCTGGAAATACAGACCGGCCACGCCGCGAGCGAGTGCACCGTAGCCGTCGAGATACAGCGTCGCGTACCCGTCGTTCTCGGCGATGGCGACCGAGCTCCAGTCGTCGTACGAGGCGATGTTGCGGATGTGAGCGACCGATCCGGTAGCGGCGCTGTTTTCGCACATCCACGACGACTGGACCGACGTGGTGCCGTTGTTGGCGGCCATGGCGCCGCCGTTGCCGGTGGCGTCGTTGTTCGCGAACCGCATCTCCGTGAGGCTCACGGTGCCGCCGTCGAGCAGCAGCCCGGCACCGGTGGCCGCGGTGTTGCCGCTGATTCGGCCGTTCGACATCGACAGGGACGCCGCCGAGCCGACGTGGAGCGCGCCGCCCGATCCGGTGGCTGCGTTCTGGTTGTACACGCCGCCAGTCGCGGTGACGGAGCGCCCCTGCACGTGCAGGCCGGCGCCGTCATTGGCCTCGTTCGCGCGAACGATGACGCGATCGAGGCGGTCACCGTTGGTGTTGCCCGAGCCGACGAAGCGCATCGCGCCGCCGGTGGTCGCGGTGTTGCTGGTGAACTGGCTGTCGCTGATCCAAGCGGCTGCGCGGTTCTCGACGTAGAAGCCGCCGCCGTCGGTGGCCGAGTTGCCGTCGAACACCGAGTACTCGATCTCGTGCATGTCGGTGGTTGCGCTCGAACCTCCGGCAAAGCCTCCACCCGCCACGGCGGAGTTGCCACTGAACGTGACCCCGCGAACGCCGGTGTTGCCGTACATCGCGAGACCGCCGCCGATGTCGGCCGCGGAGTTGCCGCTGACGGTGCCTCCCTCGATGCGAGCGAAGTTGTTCTCGCCGTTCACCGGGGTGGGCGCGACCCAGTAGATGCCGCCGCCGTGCGTGGCCGTCGCCTGATTGGTCTCGAGGGTCAGGCGCGTGGCGTAGAGGGTTCGACCGAGGCTGTACACGCCACCGCCGGCCTGGGCTCGACCGTTGCGCAGGGTCGTGGTGTCGAGGCGTACCTGGTAGCCGTCGCTGTAGATGGCGCCGCCGTTGCCTCCGGCCTGGCCGCTGAGCGCCGCGGAACCGACCATGGCGACGACCGTGCCGGGGCCGCTCGCGTACACGTAGCCGCCGTCTCCGCCGGCCGAGCCGCCGGTGAGGGTGGTGTCTTCGAGCAGGAGCAGGGTCGCGTTGGTCAGGTCGGGCTCGTCGCCGGCGAGCACGTCCTGGTCGGTGACGTAGAAGGCACCGCCGTTCGCGGTCGCCGAGGTGCTGCTCACCGTGCTCTCGAACAGGGCGAGGTCCGAGTCCTTGGCCCACGCGACGCCGCCGTTGTTCGCGGAGGTCGTGGCGAACGTGGCCGCGGTGAGGTGGATGTCCGAGTCGGTGGCGTAGATCGCGCCGCCTTCGTCGGCCTGGGTGTTCGCGAAGCGCACCGTGTGCAGCGTGACCGTGGCGTTCGCGACGTTCATGCCGCCGCCCTGGAAGCCTGTGGTGAGCGAACCCAGCCCGTCGAAGTCGAGGTCTCGGCCGGTGAGGCTACCGCCGTCGAGCAGCAGGCCGTGCTGGCCGCTGTTGCGGATCGCGAGGTTCTCGAGGACGAGGCTCGCGCCGATCGCGTTGATCGCGTAGGCATCGCCCCCCGCGCAGTCGAGGGTCGTCCCGCTGGACGAGCTGCTGCCGACGAGCTCGAGGTCGATGTCGATCGACAGGCACTCGGTGTAGGTGCCCGCGGCGATGAGGATGCGATCACCGCTCGTCGCGGCGTCGATGGCGGCCTGGATGGTCGTGAACTCCCCGCCGGCCTCGACCTCGAACACGCGGCGAGCCAGCGCGTCGGTCGGAGCGACGAGTGCGAGGAGCAGGGGGAGGGGCAGGTGACGGGTCATGCGCGTCCCAGAGAAGAGCGGAACTCGACAGCGCCGCCATGGGCCATCGAGTTCCGCAGACTAGCGTGGGCGAAACGGCGCCCGCGACCGTTCAGCGCGTGAGGGGCTTGTACTGGATGCGCTGGGGCTGATCCGCGACCGCGCCGAGGCGCTCCCGACGGTCGGCCTCGTACTCGGCGTAGTTCCCCTCGAACCACACGACCTCCGAGTTGCCCTCGAAGGCGAGGATGTGCGTGGCGACGCGGTCGAGGAACCAGCGATCGTGGCTGATGACCACGGCACAGCCGGCGAAGCCCTCCAGGGCGTCCTCCAGCGCGCGCAGCGTGTCCACGTCGAGGTCGTTGGAGGGCTCGTCGAGCAGCAGCACGTTGCCACCCGACTGCAGCAGCTTCGCGAGGTGCACGCGGTTGCGCTCGCCGCCCGACAGCGTGCCCACGGCCTGCGACTGGCGCGAGCCCTTGAAGCCGAAGGCGCTCACGTAGGCACGACTGTTCATCTCGCGCCCGCCGACGTCGATGAGGTCGTGGCCGCCGGAGATGTTCTCCCACACGCTGGCCTTGTCATCGAGGTCGTCGCGGCTCTGGTCGACGTAGGCGAGCTTGACGGTCTCGCCCACGGTCAGCGTGCCGCCGTCCGGCGTCTCCTGGCCCGTGATCATGCGGAACAGGGTGGTCTTGCCGGCGCCGTTCGGCCCAATGATGCCGACGATGCCCGCACGCGGCAGGTCGAAGGTGAGGTTCTCGTAGAGCAGGCGGTCGCCGTAGGCCTTGGCCACACCCTGGGCGCGGATCACGACGTCGCCGAGGCGCGGACCCTGGGGGAGCACGATGTCGCTGCGCTTCTGCGTGTCGTCGGCGCCGGTCGCGAGCAGCTCTTCGTAGCGGTTGAGGCGGGCCTTGCCCTTCGCGTGGCGGGCCTTTTGCGACAGCTGAATCCAGGCAAGCTCCTCGTTGAGGGCGCGCTGACGCTTGGACGCCGACTTCTCCTTCTGGCGCATCTTCTCGGCCTTCTGCTTGAGCCAGTCGGAGTAGTTGGCCTCCCACGGAATGCCCTTGCCGCCTTCCAACTCGAGGATCCACTTCGTCACGTTGTCGAGGAAGTAGCGGTCGTGGGTCACGACGATCACGCAGCCGTGGTACTCGCGCAGGGTGCGCTCGAGCCAGGCGACCGTCTCGGCGTCGAGGTGGTTGGTGGGCTCGTCGAGCAGCAAGAGGTCCGGCTTCGCGAGGAGCAGGCGGCACAGGGCGACGCGACGCCGCTCACCACCCGAGAGGGTCCTGACGTCGGAGTCGCCAGGCGGCACCCGCAGGGCGTCCATCGCGATGTCGACGGTGCGATCGAGCTCCCAGGCGTTGAGGGCGTCGATCTTGTCCTGGAGCGTGCCCTGCTCTTCGATGAGCTTGTCCATTTCTTCGTCGGTGAGCTCATCGGCGAAGCGCGCCGAGACCTCCTCGAAGCGCTCGAGCAGATCGCGCTGGTCCTTGAGGGCGAGCTCGATGTTGCCGCGGACGTCCAGGCTCTCGTCCAGCTGCGGCTCCTGCGAGAGGTAGCCGACGGTCGCGCTCGGGTCGATCCACACGTCGCCCTGAATGTCCTCGTCCAGCCCCGCCATGATCTTGAGCAGGGTGGACTTGCCCGCGCCGTTGTGGCCGATGACGCCGATCTTGGCGCCGGGGTAGAAGGACAGCCAGATCCCATCGAGGATCGTCTTGCCGTTAGGAGCGTGCTTTACGAGCCCCTGCATCTGGTAGATGAACTGTCGCGCCACGATGACCTCCAAGACTTCGCTGGGGAAGAGGTCCGCCGGTAACCGAGTGCCGTGTCGTTGTGCACGGTCCAGCCGATGCTGAAAATCTTTTTGAATGCCCCCGCTTGGCATTTCCTCGACAACCGGTAAACCTTGAGGTCGCTGCGTACGCGCTCGACGTGCATCGAACGTCCGGCTGCGTATGGGATTCGGGAGTGAATATGTCTCTGTTCTGGCTCGCCATTGGCCTGCTCAACCCTGCCTTTGGGCAGACTTGTGATGGGTCGCCGTCCTGCGCGGGAGGCGACCCGGCCTCGTGGCCGGAAGAGACCGATTGGGTGTGGCTCGCGGGCCCGGACGGTTCTGCGTTGAGCGATCCGAGCGACGATGCCCAGGGCGGAAACTCCACCTTCGAGGCGGCCGGTTCGGGCCTCGAAGCGGCGGGCTACTTCTACCAGAGCGCCGACTCGGTGTTCTTCCGGATCCGCCTCGGCGACGATCCGACGAAGAACCAGGGCTCGGGCACGTGGTCCTGGGATAGCTTCGCCTTCTACACCTACCTCGAGACCGACGACGACACGGCGGACGAGAGCTGGGACAACCTCGTCGTGCTCGATGGCGTCGGCGAGGAGATCGTCCTCCGCGAGAACTGCGACCCCGACCCGAGCGGCGGCTGGTGCACCGACTCCCACAGCAGCCCCGATGCCTTGTGCACCTACGGCGCCGACCCCGGCCTGCAGGTGGACGGCGTCGACAACGATGGCGATGGCCAGACGGACGAGTACTACGAGGGCAGCTTTGCTCGCGTGGTGCCCGCGTGTACGTCCTTCGTGACCGGGGACGCTTGCGACACCGACACGTGTCGCCTCGACGCCGACGCTGACGGCGTGCCCGACGGCGGCGGCGGCTGCACCGACTACTGGCTCGACGTCCAGCTTCCGCTTGTCGACCTGCAGAACAACACCGGTTTCTCGGACGTCGACATCACCCCGATGGTGATGGCTACGGGCTCGAACGCCGGCTACACGATGAAGGACATCGCGGGGGCGAGCTGCACGGATCCGTGGGACTGCGTCGCGGGTGGCACGCGCGACACGGACCGTGACGGCATCATCGACCGGGTCGAGCGCTGTGCGGTGGATATCGCCGACAACCCGATCTACGGCCCGGACGGTCCGTGCATCGAGACCGACTGGCAGGACGGTGACTCCGACGACGACGGACTCAACGACTACGAAGAGGTCTACGGCCTCGACGGCATCCTCGGGACCGGCGACGAGACCAACCCGAACGACCCGGACACCGACGGCGATGGGATCTGCGACAACGTGCGGGCGGACAACCTGTTCCCGCTCGACCAGGCGGGTGCCGACGACCCGGTGTGCACCAACGACGGTGTCCCGCCTCTGAATCCGCTCGACGAGGGGGACCTCGACGGCGACGGCGACATCATCGACCCGGTGGATGGCTGCATTGGCGGTGAGATCGCGAACGGCACCGACCCGAACGACGCGGACTCCGACGACGATGGTCTCACCGACCTCGAGGAGGACACCGACGCCGACGGCGTGGTGGACACCGGCGAGACGAACCCGCTCGACCCCGACACCGACGCCGACGGCATCTGCGACGACGCCCGCAACGACGCCGAAGGGGACGGCAACGACCGGGGCGGTAGCTGCATCGGTTCCGAGGTCACGGTCGGCACCGACCCGACCGACTACGACTCCGACGACGACGGCCTCGACGATGGTGCGGAGGATCTGAACGCGGACGGCTTCCTCGACCCGGGCGAGACCGACCCGACCGACCCCGACACCGACGACGACGGACTGTGCGACGACACCCGCGCCGACAACGACGGTGACGGCCTCGACCCCCAGCCCAGCGCGTGCATCGGCTCCGAGGTTGCCGAGGGCACCGATCCGCAGGATTCCGACAGCGATGACGACTCGCTCTCGGACGGCAGCGAGGTCGCCAACGGCACGTTCCCCGCCGACCCCGACACCGACGATGACCTCGTGTGTGACGGCCCGCGCACGGACAACGATGGCGACGGTATCGATCCCGCCGACCCGTGTGGTGGCGTCGACCCCGAGCCGAACGACTCCGACAGCGACGACGACGGCATCCCCGACGGCACCGAGCTCGCGAACGGAACCGACCCGGCCAATCCCGACACCGACGGCGACGGCATCTGTGACGGCGCCCGCGTCGACAACGACAGCGACGGCATCGACCCGATCGACGACTGCATCGGCTCCGAGATCGTGACCGGCACGGACCCGACCGACGCGGACAGCGACGACGACAGCCTCTCCGACCTCGAAGAGGACCAGGACGCGGATGGCGTGGTCGATGCGGGCGAGACGGACCCGAACGATCCCGACACCGACGACGACCTGCTCTGCGACGGTCCCCGTACCGACAACGAGGTCCCGGCGGACGGCATCGATCCCTCTGACCCGTGTGGCGGCACCGACCCGGAGCCGACGGACTCCGATGCGGACGACGATGGCCTCACGGACGGCGCCGAGGTCGCGCAGGGCACGAACCCGCTCGACCCCGACACCGACGGTGACGGCCTCTGCGACGGTACCCGTGCCGACAACGACGGCGATGGCATCGACCCGAGTGACACGTGTGTCGGCTCCGAGGTCGTCGCGGGCACCGACCCGACCGACTTCGACAGCGACGACGACAGCCTCACTGACGGTGAGGAGGACGTGAACGGCGACGGCGTGCTCGACGCCGGGGAGACCGATCCGAACGACCCGGACACCGACGACGACCTGCTCTGCGACGGACCCCGTACCGACAACGACAGCGATGGCATCGACCCGGTCGACCCGTGTGACGGCGACGATCCGGACCCGGGCGACAGCGATTCGGACGACGACGGCATCAGCGATGGTGCGGAGACCGCGGCGGGCACCGACCCGAACGACCCGGACAGCGACGGCGACGGCATCTGCGACGGCACCCGTGCCGACAACGACGGCGACGGCATCGACCCGGCGGACACCTGCGTCGGCTCCGAGATCGTTGCCGGCACCGACCCGCTGGACGTCGACTCCGACGATGACAGCCTCACCGACCTCGAAGAGGACCAGAACGGCGACGGCGTGCTCGACGCGGGGGAGACCGACCCCACCGACCCCGACACCGACGACGACCTGCTCTGCGATGGCCCCCGTACCGACAACGAGGTGCCGACCGACGGCATCGACCCGTCCGACCCGTGCGACGGCGTGGACCCCGATCCGACCGACGCCGATGCCGATGACGACGGTCTCACGGACGCCGAGGAAGTGAGCCAGGGCACGGACCCCCTCGATCCGGACACGGATGACGATGGCATCTGTGACGGTGCGCGCACCGACAACGACAGCGACGGCATCGACCCGACGGATACGTGCATCGGCTCCGAGGTGGTGACCGGCACGGATCCGACCGATGCGGACAGCGACGACGACAGCCTCTCCGACCTCGAAGAGGATCAGGACGCCGACGGTGTGGTCGACGCGGGCGAGACCGATCCGAACGACCCCGACACCGATGACGACCTGCTCTGCGATGGTCCGCGTACCGATAACGAGGTCCCCGCCGACGGCATCGACCCGGCGGATCCCTGTGACGGCACCGACCCCGATCCGACCGACTCCGACGCGGACGACGACGGCCTCACCGACGGCGAGGAGGACGCGCTGGGCACCGACCCGCTCGACCCCGACACCGACGGCGACGGCATCTGTGACGGCCCGCGCGCCGACAACGATGGTGACGGCATCGAACCGGCCGATCCCTGCACCAGCGACGAGGGCACCACGGGCACCGACCCGACCGATGCCGACTCCGACGACGACAGCCTGCTCGATAGCGAGGAGGACCTGGACCTCGACGGCGTGCTCGACGCGGGCGAGACCGACCCGAACGACCCCGACACCGACGACGACCTCCTGTGTGACGACAACCGTGTCGACAACGAGGTCCCGGCCGACGGCCTGACCCCGTCCGACATCTGCGGCGGCTCCGAGGTCGATGCGGGCACCGACCCGCGTGACCCCGACACCGACGACGGCGGTCGTACCGACGGTCAGGAAGTCCTCCAGGACGGCACCGAGCCCGTGAACACCCCCGAGGACGACCTCCTCGACACGGATGGCGACGGCCTCTCGGACTTCTTCGAGACGAACACGTCCAACACCGATCCCTTCGACGCGGACAGCGACGACGACAGCCTGAGTGACGGCGTCGAGTGGAACAGCGGCGTGACCGACCCGAACGATCCCGACAGCGACGACGACCTGATCTGTGACGGGCCCCGTACCGACAACGACTCCGACGGCATCGACCCGACGGATCCGTGTGACGGCAGCATCGTCGACCCCGACCCGGGCGACGCCGATGCGGATGACGATGGCATCGACGACCTGACCGAGATCGACAACGGCACCGACCCGCTCGATCCCGACACCGACGACGACGGCATCTGCGACGGCACCCGCTTCGACAACGACAGCGATGGCATCGACCCCGTCGACGCTTGCGTGGGCTCCGAGACGGATGCCGGCACCGACCCGCTCGACGCCGACTCCGACGACGACAGCCTGCTCGACGGCGAGGAGGATGCGAACGGTGACGGTGTGCTCGACGCGGGCGAGACCGACCCGAACGACCCCGATACCGACGACGATCTGCTCTGCGACGGTCCCCGTACCGACAACGAGGATCCGGCCGACGGCATCGACCCGACGGACCCGTGTGACGGCGTCGACCCCGACCCGACCGACACGGACACCGACGACGATGGCGTGGACGACGGCACCGAGGTCGCCAACGGCACCGACCCGAACGACCCCGACTCCGATGACGACGGACTCTGCGACGGTACGCGTACCGACAACGACGGCGACGGCATCGACCCGGCGGACACTTGCGTGGGCTCCGAGATCGCCGAAGGCACCGACCCGCTCGATGCCGACAGCGACGACGACAGCCTGGGCGACCTCGAGGAGACGAACGGCACCACCTCGCCGATCGACCCCGACACGGATGACGACGGCCTCTGCGACGGTCCCCGTACCGACAACGAAGTTCCGGCCGACGGCATCGACCCGACCGATCCGTGTGACGGCGTCGACCCGAACCCGGATGACGAGGACAGCGACGACGACGGCATCGCCGATGGCGCCGAGGTCGCGAACGGCACGGACCCGCTCGATCCCGACTCCGACGACGACGGGCTGTGCGACGGTGCCCGTACCGACAACGACGGCGACGGCATCGACCCGGCGGATCCCTGTGGTGGCTCCGAGGTGGATGCGGGCACCGACCCCCTCGATCCCGACACCGACGACGGTGGCCGGACCGATGGCCAGGAGGTGCTGATCGACGGCACCGAGCCCGTGAACACCCCTGGCGACGACCTGCTCGACACCGATGGCGACGGCCTGACCGACTTCTTCGAGGACACGGTGTCCAACACCGACCCGAACGATGCGGACAGCGACGATGACGGCCTGAACGACGCCGAGGAGTGGTTCGGCCTCGACGGCACCGACTCGAGCGGTGACGAGACCGACCCGAACGATCCCGATAGCGATGACGACGGCCTCTGCGACGACATCCGTGTCGACAACGAGAACGATGGCATCAGCCCTGCCGATGCCTGCGTCGGCGGCGAGATCACCGGCTCCGGCTCTGACCCGAACGACGCCGATACCGATGACGACGGCCTCACCGACGCGGAGGAGGACCTCAACGGCGACGGCGTGCTCGACGCCGACGAGACCGACCCGACCAACCCCGACACCGACGGTGACGGCCTCTGCGACGACGTCCGCGTCGACAACGAGACCGACGGCATCCTCCCCGCGGACGACTGCGTGAACTCCGAGATCGACCTCGGTACGGACCCGCAGGATCCCGACACGGATGCCGATGGCCTCACCGACGGCGAGGAGGTGGTCACCTACGGTACCGACCCGCTCGACGAGGACACCGATGGCGGTGGCCGGACCGACGGCGAGGAGGTGCTCATTGACGGCACCGAGCCCGTGAGCACGCCGGAAGACGACATGCTCGACACCGACGATGACGGCATCACCGACTGGGTCGAGGAGAAGATCGGCACCGATCCGACGAACCCCGACACCGACGGTGACGGCCTCAACGACGGCGAGGAGTACTACGACCACGACACCGACCCGCTCGACGACGACACCGACAACGACGGCCTGCTCGACGGCGAGGAAGTGTTCGATTGGGACACCGACCCGCTCGACGAGGACACCGACGACGACGGTCTCATCGACGGCGACGAGGTCGACCTGTACGACACCGACCCGCTCGACGACGACAGCGACGACGACGGTCTGCTCGACGGCGAGGAAGTCCTCGAGCACGGTACCGATCCGAACGACGAGGATACCGACGACGGCGGCGTGTCCGACTACGACGAGGTCCAGAACGGCACCAACCCGGTCGACAACCCCTGGGACGACAACCCGCCCGAGTTTGTCGGTCACTCCTGTGGCTGTGATGCCTCGGCCACCGGCAGCGCGAACTTCGCGTGGCTCGGTGTCCTCGGCCTCCTCCTGGTCCGTCGGCGCCGGAGCGCTTGATGCTCCTCGCGTTGGCCGTGGGGGCCGCCCTTGGGCAAGCCCCCGCTCCAGAGGACCTGCCGGAGCTGGATGCTCAGCTCTACCGGCCTCCGGTGGACTCCGAGCGCACGCTGTGGACCCGTGATGCGGGTCTCGGTGCGTCGAAGAGCTTCACCGGTCGGGCGTTGATCGACGTGTTCCACGGCCCCCTCGGGGCGGTGGGCGAAGACGGCACCCACACGGTCATCGTCGACGATGTCGTCGCGCTCGAGCTGCTCGGGGGGGCGACGGTCGGGCCGGTGCGCTTTGGCGCGCACATTCCGGTGTACGCCCTGGCGACCAGCGACCTCGACATCGGCGGTGGGGGACTTGGTGACATCGCCCTCGACGTGAAGGCGGTGGCCCTGGACCCGCGGCAGAGCCCAGTGGGCATCGCGCTCGCAGGTCGACTTGGCCTGCCGACCGCCACGGTCAAGCTGCCCCTCGGCTCCCGCGGTCTCTCTTGGGAGCTCGAGGGCGTCGTCGACCATCGGTTCCGCGACGTCATGCTCGTCGCGAACCTCGGCGTCGGGGGCGGTCCCGAGGTCAACGCACAGAACCTCACGCAGAAGAGCGCGGTGC
This sequence comes from Deltaproteobacteria bacterium, assembly GCA_006226595.1. GTDB lineage: Bacteria > Myxococcota_A > UBA796 > UBA796 > M1803. The sequence continues at coordinate 17,167 of SBGP01000111.1, read as the reverse complement.
TCGCGGCCTTCGGCGTCGGTTACCGCGTGAGCCCGGATGCGGGCTTCTCGGTGGAAGTGGCCGGCCGAAGCAGCTTCAGTACGCCGCTCGCCGACCCGGTGGGCTCGCCTTTCGAGGGCATGGTGGGCGGCTGGCTGCGCCTCTCGGACAACGTGGTGCTGCGCGGGGGCGTGGGCACGGGGCTGACCTCTGGTGCCGGGGCATCGGTCATGCGCACTCTCGTCGGCATTGGCTACGAGCCACGCCGTGACGAGCCCGCGATGCCCGAGGCCATCCCCGACCCGGAGCCCGTGGCTCGCTTCGGCACCCTCAAGCTCAAGATCCGCGACACCGAGGGCCAGCCGGTCGAGGCCGAGTGGAAGGTCGGCGAACGGTCGGGGCTCGCGCGTGGCGGCAAGGCTGCCGAGGACTTCCAGCCCGGTGAACACCTGCTGGTGATCGACGCACCCGGGTTCCGGACGACCGGCGAGGGCTTCCTCATCGAGGCCGGCCGCTCCACCACCCTCGAGGTCACCCTCGAGCGGGTGCGGGTGAAGGTCACGCGCGAGCGCATCGAGATCACCGAGAAGGTGTACTTCGACACCAACGAGGCCACGATCCGGCCCGAGTCCTTCGGGCTGCTCGACGAGGTGGCGAAGACCTTCACCGACCGTGCAGACATCTTGCGCGTTCGGATCGAGGGGCACACCGACAGCCGTGGCGAGGACGACTTCAACCTCGACCTGTCGCGCCGACGCGCCGCTTCCGTGCGCGAGTACCTGATCGACGCCGGCGTTTCCGCAGATCGCCTGACGTCCGAGGGCTACGGGGAATCCCGGCCCATCGACACTGCGGAGAACGAGGCGGCCTGGCAACAGAACCGCCGCGTAGAGTTTCATATCGAAGAATGGGCCGAGGAGGCGTCTGATGCGGAATAGCATCGGGCGCGGCCCGCACCGGGATTCCCGTCCCTCATCCGCTCGTAGGGAGCTGCCATGCTGATGCTCGCCTTGGCCCTGATGGCCAATGCACAGGACTCCACCACGGTGCCCGTGCCGGACATGAACGCGCAGCTGTATCGGGCGCCCATCGATGCGCAGCGCACGATGTGGGCCCAGGACGCCGCTCAGGCGCCCCATCTGTGGGCGACGGGCCGGCTGTACACCCAGTACATCCACGGACCGATCGGCGCGGTGTTCCTCGACGACTCCAAGGCCCAGGTGCTCGGCGACGTGCTGGGACTGAACCTGGTTGGCGGCGTGCAGCTCGGTCCGGTTCGCGTCGGACTCGATGCCCCCGTGTACCTGCTGGCGACCAGCGACTGGGAAGACCTCGGTGGCGCGGGACTCGGCGACCTCGCACTCGATGCGAAGGGCACCATCCTCAACCCCGAGACCGCACCGCTCGGCATCGCCCTCGGCGCGCGCATGGCGCTGCCCACGGCGACGGTCAACGTTCCGCTCGGCGCGCCGAAGCCGGCCGCCGAGATCACCGGTATCTTCGACAAGGACCTCGGTGACGTGCTCCTCGCGCTCAACATCGGCGCGAAGCTCGGACCGAAGATCGACCAGAACAACGTCGAGCTGGGCAACGCGCTCCAGACCCGCCTTGGCGTGGGCTACTCGATCACCGACAACGCGGGCGCGAGTGTCGACTTCCAGCTGATCAAGGACTTCCGTCAGCCCGCCAAGGACGCGGAAGGCAAGCTGGACCTCACCGGTCTTCCCATCGAGGGCATGGTCGGCGGCTGGGGACGCGTCAGCGACAACATCGTGCTTCGTGGCGGTATCGGCACCGGATTCACCGATGGCATCGGCGCTCCCGCGTTCCGCGGAGTGTTCTCCGTCGGCTACGAGCCGGCCCGCGACCGCGATCGCGACCTCGACGGCATCCTCGACAACGTCGACCAGTGCCCGGACGAGCCGGAGGACAAGGACTCGTACGAGGACCGCGACGGCTGTCCGGACCTCGACAACGACGCCGACGGCCTGCTCGACACCGCGGACTCCTGCCCGATGGAGCCGGAGGACCCGGACAACTGGCAGGACGAGGACGGCTGTCCCGACCCGCGGACCCTGGTTCGCGTGAGCATCGTCGATCCCAATGGCCGCGCGGTCCAGGGCGTCCAGGCGATGGTCCAGCTCGACGAGACCGACGCGAAGATGGGCAATGCCTCGTTCGAGGTCGAACTCGAGCCCGGCACCTACGCTCTGCAGGCGACCGCCGAGGGCTACGACGCCATCGAAGACAGCTTCGAGGTCCCCTCGGGCCCGCCGATCGACGTCGAGAAGGTGATGAAGCCGACCGTCGTGCTCGGCACCATCGTCGCCAAGATCCAGGACAAGGACGGCAACCCGATCGACGGCCGCGTGGCCTCCTCCGAGGAGGACAGCTTCGCGACCGAGTCTGGCTCCACCGAGATCTCCATGCTCGAGGGTCGCTACGCACTCACGGCGTCGGCCGAGGGCTACTTCGACGCGACCGAAAACGTCGAAGTGGTGCCCGGCGAGTCCGCCGAGGTCGTGTTCACGCTGGAGAAGGCGGTGGGCAAGGTCACCGTGACCGTCGTCGACGCCGAGGGCCAGGCCATCGAAGGCGCTACCTATGCGTTCGGCGAGGATGGCGAGGAGCAGAAGGTGTCCGGCAAGGACACCGAGACCGAGGTCGCGCCCGGTGAGTACACGGTCATCGCCCGTGCCGAGGGCTTCGCGCCCGCCAAGGCCCAGGTGAAGGTGAACGCCGGCGCCGAGTCCGCGGTCACGCTCACGCTGTCGCCGACCAAGATCAAGGTCAGCCGCGAGAAGATCGAGATCCTCGACAAGGTGTTCTTCGACACCAACAAGACCACCATCAAGCAGCAGTCCTTCGAGCTGCTCGACGAGATCGCGCAGATCCTCAAGGACCGTGAGGACATCCTCAAGGTTCGCGTCGAGGGTCACACCGATAGCCGTGGCTCGGATTCGTCGAACATGCGCCTGTCCGAGGGCCGCGCGGCGAGCGTGCGCCAGTACCTCATCGACGCGGGCGTCGACGCGGCACGCCTCGAGAGCAAGGGCTTCGGCGAGACCACGCCGGTCGACCCGGCCGAGAACGCCGAGGCTTGGGCCAAGAACCGCCGCGTCGAGTTCGTGATCACCGAGTGGGCCGCCGAGTAGCCCCCACCGGTCATCGCGCCGAACGCCGCTCCCTCGGGGGCGGCGTTCCTGCTCAGGCTGTGCGTTCGCGGGCGAGGGGAGTACACTTGGGTCCCGGAGGACGCATGTCCCAGCTCAAGCCCATCGGCGGAACCCTCGCCGGCGTCGCGTTCGGCCTCGCGTACTACAAGCTCATCGGCTGTACGACGGGCACGTGCTGGATCAGCGGCGACCCCTTCCTGAGCGGCGGCTACTGGGGCTTCGCCGGGTTCTTCCTGGGCGGCGGCATCCGCTGGGTGCACGCCGCTCGTGAGCTCGTCGAGCGGCGCTTCGCGGGCTGATCAGCGCAGTGCTTCGCGGGCCGCGACCGCGAGCGCGTCCGCACGCTCGTTGCGCGGGTGGCCGGCGTGTCCCTTCACCCACTGCCACTCGACCTGGTGCTGCTGGACCAGGCTGTCGAGCGATTCCCACAGGTCCCGGTTCTTCACCGGGTCCTTGTTCGCCGTCTTCCAGCCCTTGCGCTTCCACCCCGCGAGCCAGCCCTGCGTGAACGCGTTCGCCACGTAGCGCGAGTCCGTGGTCACTCGCACCCGACACGGGCGCTTCAACGCACGCAGTCCTTCGACGACGGCGGTGAGCTCCATGCGGTTGTTCGTCGTGTCGGGCTCCGCACCGCTGATCTCGCGCACGTGGTCGTGCGCGGGAGACACCAGCACCGCGCCCCAACCTCCGAGGCCCGGATTCGGAGAGCACGCGCCGTCCGTGTAGATCTCGACGTACGGCTGGCCGCTCATCAGAACTCGGCTTGGCCGGGCGTCCGCGGGAAGGGCAGCACGTCGCGGATGTTCTTCATGCCGGTGATCCACATCAGCATGCGCTCGAAGCCGAGGCCGAAGCCCGCGTGCGGCGTGGTGCCGAAGCGGCGCAGGTCCATGTACCACCAGTACGGAGCCTCCTCGAGGCCGAAGCGGTCGAGCTGGGCCTTGAGCACGTCGAGGCGCTCTTCGCGCTGTGAACCGCCGATGATCTCGCCGATGCGAGGCACCAGCAGATCGGTGGCCGCCACCGTGCGCTCGTCGTCGTTCAGGCGCATGTAGAACGCCTTCTGCTCGACCGGGTAGTCGGTGACGAACACTGGGCCCTTGAAGTGCTCCTCGGCGAGGAAGCGCTCGTGCTCGGTCTGAAGGACCTCGCCGCGGCCCACCTTGTGCTCGAACTTCCTGCCCGACTTCGCGAGCAAGTCCTGGGCTTCGTCGTGGGTGATGCGCGCGAAGGGCTTGTTCACCGTCTCGAGGATGAACTGCGACACGTCCTTCTCGATGCGGAGGTCGAAGAAGTCGAAGTCCTCGCGGCACTGGGCGATGGTCTCGTTCGCGATGGTGCGAATGAAGTCCTCGGCCAGGGCGATGTCGTCGTCGAGGTCGGCGAACGCGATCTCGGGCTCGATCATCCAGAACTCGGCTGCGTGTCGGGCCGTGTTGCTGTTTTCGGCGCGGAAGGTCGGGCCGAAGGTGTAGACGTCGGTGAACGCCTGGGCGAAGTTCTCGACCGCGAGCTGGCCGGACACGGTGAGGAACGCCTCCTTTCCGAAGAAGCCCTCCTTGTCCTCGCCGACCTGCACGCGGAACATCTCGCCAGCGCCCTCGGCGTCCGACGCGGTGATGATCGGGGTGTGGATCCACAGGAAGCCGCGGTCCTGGAAGAACTTGTGGACCTGCCAGGCGAGCGCGTTGCGCACGCGGAACACGCTCTGGAAGGTGTTCGTGCGCGGGCGGAGGTGCGCCACGGTCCGCAGGAACTCCATCGACGTCTGCTTGCGCTGGATGGGGTAGTCGGTCGGGTTGCCCTCGCCGACGACAACGATCTCCTCGGCGAGGATCTCCAGCGCCTGCTTGCCGCCCTTGGACTCGACCCAGGTTCCGGTGACGCGCACGGCGGCGCCCGGGCCGAGCTCGGCCTTCATCTCGGCCTGTTCTTCCTTGAGGACGACCTGCACCGTCTTCGGCGTGCTCCCGTCATACAGGTGGAGGAAGCTCACGTTCTTCGAGAAGCGGGAGGTCTTGATCCACCCGTCGACGACGGCGTTCGCGCCCACCTCGGCGGTGGCGAGCAGGATGCGGATGGGGGTGCGGCGATCGACTCCGGCCATGGCTTCTCCTCGGCGGCACCTCATATCGCGGGACACTTGCCTTGCCTGCCTTCGTGGGCACACTGTGTCGCATGCGCCCCGCCGCGGGCGTGCGGGAGGATGGATCAAGCGCTGGTTGTCGGTGGTTGCGGGTGTCGCGGGCATGGTGTCGCTTGGGTGCCTCGCGGGCGGGCTCGTGTCCCGCAAGCCCCTGGGCGTGGCGTTCGAGGCCGTGAGCCTCATCCTCGAGGATCCCGAGTGGGCGGACATTCCCGATGAGGACGCGCTGCTTCGTTACCTGCGCGCCCATCGCGAGAGCAGCTCGATGATCGTGTGCTCGCGCACGGACGGGGGCATGGTCTGCCCGACCTCGCACCGTGCCGACGAGCCTCGCCCTCTGGCGTCGTCGGTGAAGATCGCGGTCCTCGTCGCCTACGCCGATGCGGTGGTGGCGGGCCGGGTGGCCCCAGACGAGCCGGTGTCGCTCGCGGAGTGGGAGCGCTGGTACCTGCCAGGCACGGACGGCGGCGCGCACGCTCGTGCGCTCGAGACGCTGGGTGTCGGCGAGCAGACCACGCTCGACACGGTGGTCGCGGCGATGATCGCGCACTCGGACAACGCGGCAACGGACCTCGTGCTCGACCGCCTCGGCTTCGAGGCGGTGGATGCCAGCCTCGCGGCCCTCGACATCGAGATGGACCCGTTGCACCCGCTCCTCGGCGAGTTCCTGCTCTTCGGGAGCGAGGTGACCCGCGAAGACGATGTCCGGGCGGCGGCCCTGGCCGCCGTCGATGCGTGGGAGGCGGCGGGACGGCCGGACGCCGATCTCGGTGGCCTCGGCGACCAGATGCGCGCCACCGGTCGGCTCGACCACCGCGCCTCGGCGCGCAGCATGGCGCGGCTCGTGGCGGCGACCTACGAGCCGACCTACCCGCAGAGCGCGCGCGAGATCGTGCACCACCACCTGCAGTGGCCGATGCGACGCGGCGGCAGCTTCGAGACCCTCGATACCCTCGGGACCAAGGGCGGCGCACTGCCCGGAGTGCTCACCGAGGTCATGGTCGGCGAGCCCTCTGCAGGCCCACAGAAGGGCGAGGTGCGCATCGTGGTGCTGCTCATGGACGACATGCCGCTGGCCGGCTGGTTCGCCGCGATCAGCTCGTTTGCGCACCAACAGCTGATGCTGAAGGCCCTCGTCGACCCCGAGGCGGAGCGCTCGCTCGCGATTGCGCTGTCAGGCGACCACGAGGCCGAGCGAACGGCGACGCCAGCGGCGCCGCCCTCAGCGGACCTCGAGGACGTCGAGCTCGCCGAGCCCGAGGACTAGGGGACGAGCTTGCCGACCTTCTTGTCGGCGAGCAGGACCTCGGTGAGCTCGGCACTCGCGTTCTCGCCCGTGCAGCCGCCCAGCTCGACCGGGTTCGCGCAGAACGCGATCGGGTCGTTGCCCTTCTTCACGCGCTTTGCGACCGCCTTGTCGATGGCGGCCCAGAACGGCGCGGCGAGGGCGGCACGCTTGGCGGCCGTCTGCTCGGTGATCTTCCGGGCGGCGTCGAGCTGGGATGCGGGGTCCTTGCCCTCCTCGAGGGCGGCGGCGATGGGCAGGCGGGCGTCTTCGTCGGCCTGGCGAATGGCCCGCAGCGTCTCACCCGCGGCCTCGCCGAAGAAGCGGTCCACGGTGACCCAGCGCTCGCTGGCGCCGATTGGGGCCTGAGCGTCCTCGGGGGAGGTCATGGTCGGCCACTCGCGGGCGAGCAGCTCGTCGACCTGCGCGGCGAGCTGGGCATCCCCGTCCATGGCCTTCGCGATGTCCGCGGAGAGGTCGTCGCCCTGGCACTCCGGGTTCGCCTCCTCCTTTCCGGGCATGCCGGGCAGCCCCGCCTTGCGCACGGTGCGCGCGCACATCTGCGCGTCCGGGTAGGCGGCGACAGCCCGCTCCATCGCCGCGGTGAACACCGTGTCGAAGTCCTCCATCAGCGCACCGGCGAAAGACTGGAGCTCGGCCTGCTCACGTCCATAGGTCGTGCGCAGCGTGTCGAGGCGCTCGCGAGCTCCCTCTGGAGCGCGGCTTCCGAGCAGGTCGAGGTTCTCCTCGTAGGTGGTCAGCGCCTGGGCCAGCATCCGCGAGTCCGCTTCGGCCTCCTCGTACTTGGGGGCGGCCTCGGAGGCGCGCGCGAAGGCCTCGCTCTGCGCAGCGATGTCGTCGGGGTGGAAGGTGCCACCGGCGAGGGCGGTGGCGAGCAGCAGCGAGATCATGGGGTCTCCAGGAGGTCGGCGAGGCCGGCGAGGTGCTCGGCGCCGGCGGGCACGGTGAGCGACGAACCCTCGAACCCACCGAGGGGCAGGGAGGTTCCGCCGAGGTGCTTGGCGAGGAAGCTCTCGGTGAGCGCATAGAACGCGAAGCGGTTCTCCGGGCGGGCAAAGCCGTGCCCCTCGTCGGGAAACAGCGCGTAGGTCACGGGAATGCCTTTGTCTTGCATCGCGGCGACGATCTGGTCGGACTCGACCTGAGTCACCCGGGGGTCGTTCGCACCCTGAGCGATGAGCAGGGGACGCTCGATGGCGTCGACCCGGTGCAGAGGCGAGCGATCGCGGAGGAGGGCACGGCCCTCCTCGGTGTCGATGTTGCCCACGCGAATGTCGAAGGTCGCGCGGAGCGGCGCCCAGTACGGCGGGATGTTCTCGATCAGGCTCTGTAGGTTGCTGGGCCCGACGATGTCCACGGCACACGCGAAGCGGGTCGGCGTGAAGGTGAGCCCGACCAGCGCGGCGTACCCGCCATAGGAGCCTCCGAAGATGGCGACCTTGTCGGGGTCGGCGACGCCCTCGGCCACGGCCCAGTCGACGGCGTCGAGAAGGTCGTCGTGCATCTTGCCGGCCCACTCGAGGTCACCGGCATTGAGCAGGGTCTTGCCGAGGCCGGTGGACCCGCGGAAGTTCACCGAGAGCACCGCGTAGCCGCGGTTGGCGAGCCACTGGTGCTCGGCGTTGTAGCCCCAGCTGTCCCGGGCCCACGGGCCACCGTGGACGACGAGTACCATCGGGAGCGGCTCCGGCGGGCGCCCATCGACGTCGCGCCCTGGCGGCAGCGAGAGGTAGGCGACCAGCGGCAGCCCGTCTCGGGCGGACAGGGTCAGCGGGTGCATGCGCGCGAGCTCGAGCTCGTCGAGGCTCGGACGGGCGGTGAACAGGAAGCTCGCCGTCCGCGTGTCGCGGTTCCACAGGTGGTAGCGGGTCGAGCCGTTGTCCACGAGGTGCGCGACGACCCAGTGCCGGTCGTCGTGGGTTCGACTGACCACCTCGAGGTCGCCCGCCGAGATCGCCTCGAGGGCGGCGAGGTCTCCGGCGACGCTGTCGTCGAGCAGGATTCGCTCGCGGCGCTCGGCGTCGGCGTACACCCACTGGACCGCGTGGGTCCCCGGGTGCTGGGCGATGCCCTGGATGTCCGCGCGCTCGTGGGCGGCGACCGTCTGCGGGTCCGCCGGATCCTCGAGCACGACCAGCGCCGCGGTCTCGCGGCCGCGGGAGTCGAGCGCCAGCAGGCGACCGTGCTCATCGAAGCCGGACAGGCCGCTGCTGAGGGCATCCTCGGAGGGGTAGCTCGCGAAGGGCTCCCAGCCCTCGCCGGTGTAGCGCATCCACACGAAGGACCCGTCGGGCTGCATGGCTGCGCCGAAGCGGATGTTCAGCTCGCGGTCCGACAGCCAGCCCACGAACCCCGGGTTCTCGAGCAGGCGGGTACGCTCGCCGGTGACGAGGCTCACGCGGTGCGGGTCGTGTAGCGACGGCTCTCGGTCGTTGATCGCGACCAGCAGCTCGTCGGGGTGGTCGGCACTACCGCCGATGATCTGCGCAGCGACGCCTTCGATCGGCGTCAGGTCCCGCGCTTCTCCGCTGTCGAGGTCGACGGCGTACAGGTGCCAGTTCTCGTCGCCATCCTTGTCCTGGATGTACACGAGGTGCCGGCTGTTGTGCGCCCATCCGTGGACGCGAATGCCGCGGTGACGGTCCTTCGTGACGGGCCGGGCCTGGTCGGGCGCGTCCGTCGGGGCGACCCACACGTTGAGCACGCCCTCGTCGGGAGCGAGCCACGCGAGGTGTCGGCCGTCGGGAGAGATGCGGGGGGCGATGCGCTCGGGGTTGCCGAAGAAGACTTCGCGGGGGATCAGCGCCATGGGTTCCTCATACAAGCGGCTGGTGGAGGATGGACTCGGCGAGCAGACGTGCCTCGGCCGTCGCCTCGGGCTCCTCCTGGACGAGGCTTCGTAGCACATCGGCGGCCGCCGGATCGCCCATCGCGGCGAGGGCCTTCGCGTAGGCATGGGTCCACTCCGTGCCCTCGGGCAGGGTCACCGAGAGCAGGGCCTGGAGCACCTCGAGGGTCGGCATCCACTCGGCGATGACGAGGCCGAGCGCGAGGGTGGCCTGGTTGCCAAGGAGCTGGGGCACGCGCTCGGGAGCGCCCCAGGCGGCGCGCACGCCGAGGAACAGATCGATGCGGTGGGCCATGTCGTGGCGGACCAGGTAGTCGAGGACCTCGTTCGCGAGCGGGTGGCCGGGCAGGTGGTGGGCCAGGATGGCGGCCTTCTCGAGGCCGTGGTCGAGGGCCCCCGCGAGGATGGGCTTGTGCTCTTCGCCCAGATCACGTCGGGCGGCGGACAGGCGTACCGAGTCGAGGCCGCCGTGGCGGTACACGGCGTCGGCGACGGCATCGGTCGGCTCGAAGGCCGCGAGCCACGCGGCGCTGTACACGAGGCGGCGGGCGAGGTCGGCGTCCCGACTGGCAAGGGCCCGGAGCAGGGCGCTTCCCGCGTCGTCGCGCCCGTCGAGCAGCTCGCGTACGGCCTGCTGCGCATGGCGCTTCTTCGAGCCACGGGCTGGCGACAGGGCGGGTGCCGGCACACCGAGAACCGCGGCCGCATCGCGGACGGACTCGTGCGGCACGTCCCAGGTCGAGCGGGTGGGAACCCCGAGCTCCGCGAAGCACAGGGCGATGGCGCCGGGCCGCTGGCGCTCGGCCCCGAGGAGGGCGCCAGCCACCTCTTCGGCGACGTCCCCGACCTTGCCGAGCTTCTCCGCTGCGCGCAGGGCCACCGAGGGCAGCAACCAGTCGCGGTCCGGGCTCTCGGAGCGCGCGGCGGCGGCCAGCACGGTGGTGTCCACCGGACCCAGGCGGGCGAGTAGCGTCGCGAGGTGGAGATCTTCGGGGCTGCCGTCTCCGAGCAGGGCAGCCTGGACCGCCTCGGCCACGGGCGCGGTGTCCTCTGGAAGCAGCCCCAGCTCCAGGGCCTCGAGCAGGCCGACGGCGGCGAGCTCTCGGCGCTCGACCAGGGCGCCCAGGACCAGGTCGATGCCGCCGGGAGCGGCGACGAGCCATGGCGTGAGCGGCGCGTGGGCGTCCGGGAGAGCCGTAGGCGCCTCGGGTGCGAGGAAGACCAGGCGAGCGCGGGCCCAGTCGGCGGCGGGGCCCGTGCCCTCGGCGAGGGCGAGCAGGGCATCGACTTCGTGTAGCGGTGTCATCCGCTGCAGCTAGCCCGTCGGCACAGAAAATCTGAGGAGGAACGGTAAGGTTTTTGGCGTCGTCGGCACTACCCCCCACGTGCGACACCGAGTACGCGCTCGGCGCGAAGGGGAGGGTGAGGACACCGTGCAGGACTGGGAGGCCATCGAGCGGTGCTACGGGGCGTCGATGCGACGCGTCGTCGCGAGCTACGCGGCACCGGGACCCCGCCGGGCCGAGCTCGGGCAGGAGGTGGCCCTCGCGCTGTGGCGGGCGCTGCCGAGCTTCCGCGGTGAGTCCTCGGAGCGAACCTTCGTCCTTCGCATCGTGCCAACGTGTGCCTTCGGCATGCCATGCGCCGGCGGGAGCTGACCCTGGAGCGGCGGACGAGTCGCGTGCGACGGAGAGTGACGCCACGGCGGTGTGTGGCTATGAGCGGCGCATGACCGACGACCGCCTCTACATCCGCCAGCTCCGTGCCGGACGGGACTTCGGGAGCCAGTCTCCCGGGGCCGCCCAGATGGCCAACTTCGTGTACCTCGTGGGCGACAGCGTCACCCGGGAGTGCCTGGTCGTGGACCCGGCGTGGGACATCGACGGCATCCTCGGGGCCGCGGGCGAGGACGGCTACACGGTCACGGGCGCGCTCGTCAGCCACTACCACCCCGACCACATCGGGGGGCCGCTGTTCGGTCACGACATCGAGGGCCTCGCCAAGCTCCTCGAGCGCGTGGACGTGCCGATCCATGTCCACAAGGCAGAGGCCACGTGGGTCCAGCGCGTCAGTGGCCTTCAGGCGGGGGATCTCGTGCACCACGACCATGCTGACGTGGTGAAGGTGGGCCAGGTCGAGGTCGAGTGTCTGCACACGCCTGGCCACACGCCCGGATCTCTCTGCTTTCAGTGTGGCGGCGCCCTGATGACCGGCGACACGCTGTTCCTTCAGGGGTGCGGGCGCACGGACTTCCCCGGCGGCGACCCGGAGGAGATGTGGCGGACGCTCAACCAGCGACTGAAGACGCTGCCTGGCGAGCTCCGCATCTACGGCGGCCATGACTACGGTCAGGTGCCTTCGGCCCTGCTCTCCGAGGTGCGTCAGAGCAATCCGGTGCTCAACGTGCCGGAGCTCTCGACCTTCCTTCGCTACTTCACCTGACCGAAGGCGCCTGTCGCCGCGAGGCGCTCGGCAGCATCCCCGAGCCCCAGCTCGTCGAGGATGGCGTCGCGGTCCGCGCCGAGGCCGGGGGGCGCGCGGTGCGCTTCGCGCGTCGTTGCCGTGCGGATGGCAGGGGCGGGCATCGGTGTGGGGCCCAGGGTGGGGTGGACCGGGTGGACCAGCTCGACCACGGGATGCGCCAGCACCTGGTCGATGGTGTGAACCGGACCCGCGGGCACGCCTGCCTCGGCGAACAGCGCGTCGGCCTCGGCCACGGTGAGCGTCGCGAGCCTGGCCTCGACGACGGCGTCGACGCCCGCGCGATCCGCGAGTCGTCCGGCGTTCTTTCGCCACTCGGGGCGGTCCTCGATGCCGAGGACCTCGCGCAGCCGCACCCAGATGCCGTCGTTTCCGCACGCGAGCGCGAGCCAGCCATCGGAGCACGCGAAGAACCGGTACGGGAGCAGCGCGGCATGGGCGCTCCCCCGTCGCTCCTCGAGCTGGCCGGCGACCGTGTAGCGGGTCGCGTGGTAGGCGAGTGCCGCCGCCTGGGCCTGGAGCATGTTGACGACGATCTTCTGCCCGCCGCCGCCGCGCTCGCGGTGGAGCAGGCCGCTCAGGATGGCGTGCACCGCGTACAGGCCAGTGAGCAGGTCGGCGATGCTCGTGCCGTTCTTCGTCGGTGGTCCCTCGGGCTGCCCGGTGATCGAGGCGGCCCCACCCATGGCCTGGAGCACGAGGTCGTAGCCCGGCCGTGAGGTCCACTCGGGAGCGGCCTCGTCGCCGAAGCCGTGGATCGCCACGTACACGAGCTCGGGGTGGCGACGGTGCAGCTCGGGCCACGAGAGGCCGAGGCGCGCCGCGACGCCCGGCCGGAAGTTCTCGACCACGACGTCGGCCCAGGCGAGCAGCTCGCGAAGTACCTCCTGGCCGCCCGCGGACTTGAGGTCGAGCACGAGCGATCGCTTGTTCCGGTTCGCGGAGAGGAAGTAGGTGCTCACCCCCTCCACGAAGGGGCCGTAGCCGCGGGTCTCGTCGCCGGTGGGCGGCTCGACCTTCACGACCTCGGCGCCCTGATCGGCGAGGTGCATGGTGGCCCAGGGGCCGGCGAGCACGCGAGAGAGGTCGAGGATCTTGATGCCGTTCATGGGCGATGCATAGCGCGGGGATCCGCCGCGGGGTCGCGGGTAGCGGAACGGAATGCGTGCCCTGGTGTCCTTGCCTACGCCAGCGTGCGACGAGCGCGCTAAAGCTCTGTTCGACCTGCTCGTTCTCGCCTCGGAGGCCCGGTGTTCCTGCTGCTTCTCGCGTTGCTCGCTCCCGCTGCCGAACCGCTGGTCCTCCCGGCGACCCGCGCCGAGATCGAGATTTCCGACGACGCGGCACCGGCAGTGGAGGCAGCACTCGCTGCACTCTCGGGGCGTCGCTTCGACGAGGCGGCTGCGGGCTTCGCGGCCCTCTCCGGGGCCTCGGACTCGGCGGACTACGCCTATCTGCATGCGGTGGCGGCGTACGAGGCCGGCGATCTGCGACAGGCGTCGCAGGCGGTGGACACAGGCCTGGAACGGGCGGCGAATCACGCGCCGCTGCTCACGCTCCAGGGCCTGGTGCTCGCCGACAAGGGCAAGGGGGACGAGGCGCTCCGCGTGCTGCGCAAGGCCGAGTCCCTGCGCGGAGACGACGACGTGCTCGGGGCGCGTATCTCGCTGAACACGGCGCTCGTACACATGGATCTCGGTGCCTTCGGCGATGCCGAGACCGCGCTCGACGAGGCGGCGTCGCGGGCCAAGGCCGCCGGAGACGACGAGCTGAGCGAGCGGGTAGCCGAGAACCGGGCCGTGCTCGAGGCCGCGCGCGGTGGCGGCGGGCGAGGGGACGCGCTCGCCAAGGTCAGCGAGGCGCTGCGAAAGGGCCAGACCGGTGCGGCCCGGGAGAGCCTGCCGACTGCCGCAGAGCAGGACCGCAGGGCACGGGTGCGTCGCGCGCTCGCCGAGGGCGCCATCCTTCGGGCCGAGGGGCGCTTCGACGAGGCCGCGCTCACGCTCCAGAGTGCCTTGACCCTGGCGCGAGAGGGCGGGCTGTCGCGCGAGAGCGCCGCACTACTCGCCGAGATGGGCGGCGTGTTCCGGGTCGGCGGACGCCCGGCGCTGGCTCGGGAGCCGCTCGCCGAGGCCGTGTCGATGGTCGCGGGAAGCAGCTTTCGGCTGAACGAGGTCGCTTACCGGGTCGAGGCGGGCCGTGTCGCCCTGGCTCTCGAGGATCTCGAGTCGGCGCGGGGGCAGCTGGAGCGCGCCCGCAAGGCGGCCAAGGAGGTCGAGGATCCGACTGCGGAGCCACGGATCGACGAGCTGGAAGGCGCGGTGCTCGCCCGCGCGGGCGATACCCACGGTGCCGAAGTGGCACTGTCTCGGGCCCAGGCGGCGCTCGAGCTCAAGGACTGGCATGCCGATGCGGCGCGCGTCGCGGTGTTGCGGGTCGAGCTCCAGGCGCAGATGGCGTCCAAGAAGCTCCCCAAGACGCGCAAGGAAGCGCTCGATGCCTTCATGCGCGCCGGCGATTCACTCGGCCCCGTTCACGTCGCGATGGCCGAGGGTGTGGGGCTGGCGCGAGCCAAGCAGGGCGCGGATGCACTTCAGGCCTTCATCGAGGCGGCGGACGCGGCCAAGGCGGCTGGCGGGGCGCGCGCAGAGGCGCTGCAGGCGCTCGCGCGCGAGAACGCGGCGCAGGTGCTTGTGTCGATGGGACAGAACAGCGAGGCCGCGAAGGCCGCCGCCGAGCACGGCCTCGGAGACAGCGTCGCCCGTCTCGAGCGCTTCGAGTCCGCGAAGGATGCCTACGCGCGGGGCCTGAAGGCCTTCGAGGGCAAGAAGTTCGCGACGGCGCAGCCGCTGTTCCACGAGGCCTTCGAGTCCTTCGAGGCGCTCGGCGAGAAGGCCTACGCGCGCCAGGCGAGAGCCGCCCGTGCATGGGCCACGTTCAACGGCGGTCACACCGGCAAGCCCGAGACACGGATGACCCTCTACTCCGAGGTCGCGCAGGAGGCCGTACTCGTCGAGGATCCGGAGCTCGAGGCGCGAGCCCTGGCCGCGAAGGCCCTGGCGGCGGATGAGCTCGCCTTCGGGGACGTGGACGAGGCGCTGCGAAAGGCACTCACCGCCACCGAGCAGCTCGGCCTGCACAAGGTCTCGGGTCAGCTGTACGCCGCGGTGGCCGAGCGTGAGGGGGATCTCGAGACCCGAGCCGGGGCGGCGCGTCGGGCCTACGATCTGCTCGAGGGCGACGTCGCCGGCGTGTATGCGGCCTATTCCGTGGCGGTCGACGCCTACAACGGCGAACGGCCCGAGCTCGCGATCAGCCTGTGCGAGCTGGTGGTGGGCAAGGCAGGCGACCTGGAATCCGACGTGAAGCAGGTCCTCGAGGCCGCACGCTCGCAGCTGTGATGCACCCGGGTGGGTTACATGCCCGGCCCCGGAGGTACACGTGGCCCTGCGCGTGAAGAAGCTCGCCCGCCAGCTCAAGCGAAGCCCGGTGGAGGTCCTCGGACTGCTCCATGCGGTGGGCTACGAGCGCTACAAGAGCGCCGAGGACATGCTCCCCGACAACGTCGTTCGCAAGGTCGAGGACGCGGCCCGGCAAGGCATTCGGCCCGTGGCTCTCGAGGTCGCGCCAGCCCGTACCAAGCGTGCCGCCGCCCCCGAGGCGGCCCCGGCAAACGACTTCATGGCGGCGCTGATCCCGGGCATCGTGCCGCTCGGCGGTCGCCCCGCCGCGCCGTCCACGCCGAGCCCCCGCGTGGTCGCCAAGGCAGCGCCCGCCGAGCCCGCGCCGGAGCCGACCCACCAGGCCGCGCCCGTGGTGGCCGAGGACGAGGCACCGGAGCCGACGGCGCTCGAGCTCGAGAACAGCGCGTTGCGCGAGGAAGTCCGCCGGCTGCGTGAGCAGCTCGGCAGCGCGCAAGGGCGTCTCGCGGAACTGCAGCAGCCTCCACAGCTTCGCGATCTGGTCCAGGGCAGGGGACTTCGCGGCCCGGACGAGATCGAGCGCGCGCTGGCCGGGCTCGCGGAGCGTCGGCTGTTGCTGGAGGCCCTCGGTGGGGCCGTGCTCGCCGATGGCGGGCGCCTCACCGAGCTCCTCCGGACCCGCGTGGTGCTCGTCGAAGAGGTTCCTCTGGCCGGACTCCCCGACAGCCTCGTTCCGGTCGCCGTGGCCCCCGAGCGCGCCGAACTTCCGCGCGGCGCGGCCATCGACGCCCAGGTGGCGCGGCTCGGTGAGGAGATGATGCTCTGCGGCCGCCGCCAGCTGGCGATCGTGGGCGCCGACGCGCTGACCCTCCACCTGCTCGCAGCGCGGCTGGACCCCAGGGTGAGCTTCGTGCGCGGGGGGCTGCACGGCGTCGAGGCGGACACCGCCGTGGTCGTGGCGTGGGGCGTGGACCCGTCGTCCGAGCATCGAGCGCTGGTCGAGGCTGGCGCCGTCGGTGTGGTCGGAGCGGGCGGTTGGCAGGAGTTGCTCGGCGCCCTTCAGCGGGCGCTTCGCGACGCGGACTGACGCCGCCGGCCGGTCGGGGTGTTACGCTTGGGAAGTGCGACCCCGTCGCACCTGGCAGGAACATGCGATGGCGAGCAGGGGTCTGTGAGTCAGAGCGTTGGAGGAGTCGGATGGCGCGCCGCGTCGAGCGTCCAGTTGTCGTGAGTCGCACCCGTGGGCGGCGAAAGCCCGAGGTGACGCCGCGGCAGCGCGCAGAGGAGCTTCACGCCCAGGGCATGCCGTTCCAGCTGGCGATGGCCGTGGCCCACGGTCGGATCGACCTGTCCGATGCCTTGGAGCGCCTCGCGCGTGACGAGAAGGTCGATCGGCTCATGGAGCGCCACGAGCTGTCTCGCGCGCTCGCCACCCAGATCGCCATCGGCCACGCCTCCCTCGAGCAGGTACTCGCGCGTCGTCGCATGGAAGAGCATCGCGCCGCGAACCGCTACCGCTCGATCCTCGTGCAGTCGGCCGAGGCCGGTTCGCCCGTCGCCCTCGCCCTGCACCAGGGGCAGCGCGCCACCGGCGTCGTGAAGAGCGTCAAGCGCTACGTGTTCGAGTTCCTGCCCGACGGCTTCGACGAGCCGGTCGAGATCCACAAGCTGCAGGTGAAGTACGCCTACAGTCCGGATGACTGGAAGTCCGTGCGCAAGGCGCTGTCCTTCGACAAAAAGCTCGAGCGCACGCCACTGCAGCCCGAGTCCCGTCCTCAGGATCGCTACAACCTCTCGGACAAGCGCCTG
>SBGP01000073.1 GCA_006226595.1 Deltaproteobacteria bacterium | reverse complement strand
CGACCCGACATGGACCGTCGACCGACTGGCCCCGGACACCGAAGTGACCGACGCTTCCTCGACCGCACCGCACTCCGACCTGCCGCGACCCACGCTGCTTTCGCAGCCATGGCCCGCAGACCCCTTCTCTGTCGACGCTTTCGGCGACGACTGCTCCGTGCTTTCACCGTGTCGCGAACCTGGGCAGTTCGTGATGCGGATCCCCACACGGGGCAAAGGAGAAGGTGCCGTGACCCCGCCACCACACCGCGGGTTTCCCCGTTGCGTGTAGGCAAGGACCATACAGCTCGTCGTGGACACCGATGCGCGAGCGCATCGCTGAAGGCATCTCGCAGGACCTCCACCACGTTGGGCAGCCGATTGCTCGGCTACTGGAAGGTGGCTTCACATCCCTGCAAGCGGAGGGGGGCGACCGTGGTCTTCCCCTCCTCGCCAGACCCCGACCGAAGGCACCTTGCCTTCGACCACCGCACCGACCGAGGCCGATGCACCGCACCGAAGTGCGGGGTCCCACGACCCACTCCGAAGAGTGAGTAGCGTCGGTGAAGCACTTCCGCAGGCGATCTGTTTCCGCTCTGCGTCGCACTCGACCGCGTCGCTCCCGTGCGCTCACTCTACGAGAGAGTGGTCACCGGGCTGCGCGCCCTCGAGGCCTTGCTCCACCAGCGAGTCCGTTGTCTCGACCCGTCGTTGCCAACCGACCGAGACTCGTTGCTTCCCTGGGCTTGGTTCCCCTCCAGGACATCACCGCGCAGGCCTCTCGACCTGGCCGGCTCGACTCCGAAGAGCGCGAGCTCGGTTCTTCCTCGCTGGGAGACCCTTCGCAGGGGCTCGCCGATCCCGCTTCCGATTCCACGGGAGCCGATGGGCGAACCATCGACACCGAGTACGGAGGCGTCTGTCCGAGGAAGAAGGCTGCCGGGCACCGAAGCGCCGGCGGTCCTCTTGGGGTTTTTGACGTTCAAAGAGCTGGTCCGACCTGCTGGACGAGCCAGCTCAGTGTCGGTCGCATCGTCCCCGTCCGACTTGCGTCGACCGGGTCCCGGATGTCGCAGGACATACTGCGAGGAGCGTGCCAACTTTCGCGGCACGATAGAACCTCGCTTTTCGTCGAATGTGACGGGAATGTGTCTTCCCATCGTATTCGGGCATGTCGTGCGGTGTTCCGCCGATTTCGCGGGAGTCCGATCGCCATGGATCTCGATGAATACACACTTCCGTCACGGGGACTGAACTTCCGATCTTCGCGTGAAATCAATTTCCCAACTCTCAGAAATACAAACGGCTCCCCTTCCCGCGCTCGCCTGAGGTAGGGATCGTGCCCCGGAGGTTTGCCAATGTCCGAATTCCAGGTCCGTCCGTTTGCCTTCATGCGCCTCACCCACGAGGCCATCCGCATCTGCCGCAGCACGTTCCTCGCCCACGTCGAGGCCTTCGCCGCGGACCCGAGTGACGCCAGGCTCGAAGAGCTGGCCCACGGCTGGGCCGAGCTGCGCCGCTGCATCCGCCTGCACGCCGCTCAGGAAGAGGCCGGCTTCTTCCCCATGCTCGACGAGATGTTCGACGGCGCCGCGAGCCATGCCGGGTTCCACGGACAGCACGAAGGCGAGGATGCGCACTTCGAGCGCATCGAGTCGCTCATCCAGGCCTGTGGCGACGACCGCGGACGCATCGCCGAGCTCCAGGCCGCCGCCGAAGCGTGGGCGGCGGACAACGAGCACCACCTGAAGCACGAGGAGGACATCATGATGCCCCTCACCCAGAAGGTGGCCGACACGGTGGATGGCCGGGCCGCCGCTGTGAAGCGCATCATCGACGCGGCGGACCGCAGCGAGTCCGAGCAGTGGCAGATGCCCTGGGTGCTCTCGAAGCTCAACGAGGCACGCCCCTTCGGCATGGTGCGCATGTACGCCGCTGCGCTCAAGACCATCCACACGGACGAGGAGTTCGCGCGCATCAGCCCGAGCCTCGCCGCGGTGGTCGGCGACGAGGCCGCCGCCAAGCTCACCGCGGTGGGCGCGCTCTAGCAGGCTGGGCGCCGCCTACTCCCACGTGGTGCCCGCGAACAGGCCACCTTCGGTCGACGGGCCCCCGTTGAGGTGCTCGTCGAACCAGGCCGCGATGTAGTGCCGGCTGATGTCGAAGCCCTCGTCGAGCGGCGTGAAGCTCTCGCACACGTCGACCGAGGGCGTCTCGCCGGGACAGCCGTCGCCGACCAGCGTGATCATGCCGCCGAGCAGCGTGGTGTTCACGTCGTCGCGTCCCTGGAGCTCGTCACGGGCGAGGTCCGCGAGCCCGAGCGCGCAGATGTCGGAGAACGCGTGGTGTCCGGCGGCCTCGATGCCCAGCCAACGCGCGTTCGTGGATGCGTCGTGGGATTCGCGCGTGTCCTCGACGGGGATCACGCCGTCGCACTCGCCGACCAGGTTGAGCACGGGCACATCGCGCGTGACCGGTGCCGAGCCCGCCATCGGCAGCAGTGCGGTAAACCGTGTCTCCTCGTCGCCGAAGGTGGCGGTGGTTCGTCCGCCGGCGCTGTGGCCGAACAGCCCCAGCCGCGACAGGTCGACGCGCTCATACAGGGGGTCGTCCTTGTCCTCGCTGGCGCGCTGCAGCCAGTCGAGGGCCTCGTCGATCTGGTCGGGTGCGGGATCGTCGCCGACAAAGGCCGAGAGGTCGCAGCCGTCGAGGGCCGGGTCCCAGATGCACGGCAGCACGTCCGAGGTGTGGCGTCCCCAGTGATCCGGCGCGACCACCACGTAGCCGCGCGACGCGAGGTGCACGGTCAGCTCGGTGGACTGCAGGCGGTTGCCTGGAAAGCCGTGTGAGAACACGACCACCGGCCACGCTTCTTCGCCCTTGCGCACCGGGAGATCGCGCATCGCCACGGTCTGGACCAGCGGGATGGTGATGTCCGCACCGAGGCGCTCCATGAACTCGTCCGAGAGGAAGTCCGTGAAGTCGACGACCTCTTCGGGCGCCTCCTCACGGTCGGTGGCCGGGTACCAGACCTCGACGGACAGCTCGTCCTCGACGACCGTGCGCACGCCGACCGGCGCGCCGAAGGCCGTGAGATCCTCGGGGAGCTCGAGGGGCTCCACCGGGTTGCAGGCGACGAGAGCGAGAGCAGCCAGAGTGCGCATGTTGTTCTCCATACGGTGGCGTATCTTGGAGATTCGAGGCGTGTGTCAGGGCTTGGTCGAGCCCAGGCCATCCCTCACCGCGTATCCACCCGCCAACGCTTGTGCCTCGACCTAGAACATGTTCTATTTCGCGTCGACTAGAACACGTTCTACCGAGGACGAGCGATGGCGAAAGCGGTGATCATCGGGCCGGGCAACATCGGCACCGACCTGCTCTACAAGGCGCTGCGCAGCGAGCACATCGAGGTCGTGTGGAGTATCGGCGTCGTCGAGAGCTCCGACGGTCTGCGCATCGCGCGCGAGCACGGGGTGAAGACCTCGCATCAGGGACTCGAGGCCGTGCTCGACGAGGTGATCGCCGATGGGGTGACCATCGCCTTCGACGCCACCTCGGCGAAGTACCACCCGCGCCACAACGAGCTGCTCACCGCGCGCGGTGTGCGCATGATCGACCTCACGCCGGCGGCCATCGGCCCGTACTGCATCCCGCCGGTGAACCTCGAAGAGCACGTCGACGCGCCCAACGTGAACATGGTGACCTGCGGCGGTCAGGCGACCATCCCGATGGTCGCGGCCGTGTCCCGCGTTCAGACCGTGAAGTACGGCGAGATCGTCGCCACCGTGTCGTCGCGCTCCATCGGTCCCGGCACCCGCAGCAACATCGACGAGTTCACGCGCACCACCCGGGCGGGCATCGAGGCGGTCGGCGGAGCCAGGACGGGCAAGGCGATCATCGTCATCAACCCGGCCGAGCCGCCCATCATCATGCGCGACACGATTCATTGCCTCACCGAGGACGAGCCGGATCAGGAGGCCATCACCGCCTCCATCCACGACATGGTCCGCGAAGTGCAGACCTACGTGCCCGGCTACACGCTGAAGAACGGCCCGGTCTTCGACGGTCACCGCGTCACCGTGTGGATGGAGGTCGAGGGTCTCGGCGACTATCTGCCGAAGTACGCGGGAAACCTGGACATCATGACCTCCGCGGCGCTGAAGACCGCGGAGCTGCTGGCAATGCGGGGGCTCGCATGAGGAAGGTCACCGTCCACGAAATGAGCCTCCGCGACGGCATGCACCCGTCCACAGAGCGGTCGCAGTCGCTCCGGCCCGAAATCGGGAGGATCCCACAAGCAAGTTGTGGGGTAGCCGACTTGGGGCCTTCGCTGGCGACCGCGACCAGCAGCTGCGTGAGGGGGTCCGCATGGGCGTAGTCATCCACGAAATGAGCCTCCGCGACGGCATGCACCCGAAGAGGCACCAGATCTCGATCGAGGAGATGGTCTCGGTCGCGAGTGCCCTCGATGCCGCCGGCGTGCCGCTGATCGAGGTCACCCACGGCGACGGCCTCGGCGGAGCCAGCGTGAACTACGGCTTCCCCGCGCACTCCGACGAGGAGTACCTGCGCGCGGTGGTGCCGAAGATGAAGCAGGCCCGGATCTCGGCGCTCACCCTGCCCGGCATCGGCACCGTCGAGGACCTGCGCATGGCCGTGGACTGTGGCGTGCAGTGCATCCGCGTCGCCACCCACTGCACCGAGGCCGACGTGGCGGTGCAGCACATCGGCATCAGCCGCGAGCTCGGCGCCGAGACCGTGGGCTTCCTGATGATGGCGCACATGGTGACGCCGGAAGAGCTCGTGAAGCAGGCGAAGATCATGGAGGACTTCGGCGCGGAGATCCTCTACTGCACGGACTCCGCGGGCTTCATGCTCCCCAACGACGTCACGGCGCGCATCGGTGCCCTTCGCTCGGAGCTTCGGCCCGAGACCCGGATCGGCTTTCATGGCCACCACAACCTCGCCATGGGCGTCGCCAACAGCCTTGCGGCCATCGAGGCCGGTGCCGACCGCATCGACAGCAGCTGTGCCGGGCTCGGCGCCGGGGCCGGCAACACGCCGACCGAGGTGCTCGTCGCCGTGCTCGACCGCATGGGCGTGGACACGGGCATCGATCTGTACGGCGTGATGGACGTCGCCGAGGACCTCATCGTCCCGATGATGGAGCAGCCGGTCCGCATCGACCGCGACGCGCTGATCCTCGGGTACGCAGGCGTGTACTCGAGCTTCCTGCTCTTCGCCCAGCGTGCGGGCGCCAAGTACGGCGTCTCCAGCCGCGACATCCTGGTCGAGATGGGGCGAATGAAGACGGTCGGCGGCCAGGAGGACCTGATCGAGGACGTGGCCATGCAGCTCGCCAAGGCTTCCAGCTAAGACACGCCGCTTCGGCACGATCGAGGACCATCCGGCACCACGCGACCCGCTTGTAGCTCTGGCAAGGCGATGGTCCTCGTCGGATGGGTCGCCCGCCGAACGCCGCAGTGCAGGGGTGTCGTCAGGTCGGAGGGGCTCGCGGGTCCCATCGTGCGCGAATCTGTGGTCCCTCCTGGCCTAGAATCGCCGGAGGCCCGGATGACGACGACACCCACCCCTCCGCTGGACTCCGAACGACTGCTCTGGGCCATCGCCCGAGCGCAGAGCTCGTTCATTCAGGAGGAGAGTCTGTCGGTCGTCATGGATGGCCTGCTCCAGCAGCTCCTCGAGCTGACGGGCAGCGAGTATGGCTTCATTGGCGAGCGCCTGATCGACGACGGCGGTCAGCCCTACCTGCGGACCCTGGCGATCACGAACATCGCGTGGACCGACGAGCTCAACGCCTTCTACGAGGCACACGCCCCCACCGGGCTCGAGTTCCGGAACCTCGAGAACCTGTTCGGCCGCGTGCTCACGACCCAGCAGCCGCTCCTCAGCAACGACCCGGCCCACGACCCGCGCCGGGGGGGTCTGCCTCCCGGACATCCCGCGCTGAACCACTTCCTGGGTCTGCCCATCCACACCGGGCAGGAGATGGTCGGCATGGTCGGCATCGCGAACCGACCCGGGGGCTACGACCAGGAGGTCGCGGACTACCTCGCGCCGTTCACCGCCACCTGCGCGAACCTGGTACTGGCCGTGAAGACCCGACGCGAGCGCGAGGAGACCGAGCAGGCGCAGCGCGACTTCGTCGCGGTCGTGTCGCATGAGCTGCGCACGCCGATGACGCTCATCCGCGGCTCTCTGGACCTGCTCCACGGCTTGTACGCCGACGACATCCCAGAGCCCGCCCAGGAGCTCCTCGATCACGCGGTGGATGGCAGTGGTCGCATGCTTCGGCTCCTGGACGACCTCCTCCAGATCGATCGGCTGGACGGCGACCGCGTCAAGCTGCACGTCGAAGAGTGCGACGTGAACACGGTGCTGAGCCAGGTCATCGGCCATCACCGCGCCCATGCCGCCTCTCGCGACGTGTGCCTGGTGCTCGACGTGCTCGGACGGCCCCGTGTCCAGGCCGACACGGACCGGCTGAGCCAGGTCATCACCAACCTCGTCGCCAACGCAGTGAAGTTCTCGCCGCCGAGCGAAGAGGTCCTCATCCGCAGTCGGGTGCACGAGGACACCGTCTCCATCGAGGTCTGCGATCGGGGGCCGGGCATCGCGCACGAGGCTCAGGTCCAGATCTTCGAGAAGTTCCGCCAGGCCACGCCCCCCGAGACGCGAAACGCGGATGGCCTGGGGCTGGGACTGTACGTGGTCAAGGCCCTCGTCGAGCGGCACGGCGGAAGCGTGCACGTGGTCAGCGAGCCGGGCCGCGGCGCGACGTTCACGGTTCGACTTCCGAAGACCGCGAGCGAGGGGGGCGCATGAGGGTGCTGCTCATCGACGACCATCCCCAGATCCTGCGCATCGCACAGATGGCGTTGGAGCGGGTCGGAGGCTTCGATGTCCACCTCGCGGAGGACGCAGCCGAGGGCATCGCGCTCGCCCAGCGCATCCAGCCCGACCTCATCGTGCTCGACGTGATGATGCCCGGTATGGACGGCCTCACCGCGCTGGCGCACCTCCAAGGGCTTCCCGCGACCTGCACGACGCCAGTGGCGTTCATGACGGCGCGCGTGCGCGACGAAGAGGTCGCGAGCTACCTCGCGGCCGGCGCGATCGGCATCGTTCGCAAGCCCTTCGACGCCATGCGCCTGGCCGAAGACCTCAGCGCCCTCCTCGCCTCCTCCCGCTGACGGAGTGGTGCACCGCGAGGAAGGTGCTGTCGAACACGAGCAGGAAGCCCCCCTGAAGCACGAGCGCATCGCCCATGCCTCGCAGGTCGTCGCGCTCGGCGAGGGAGCGCAGCGCGAGGCCGGTGGCGACGTAGGCGACGTCGAGCCCGGCGTTGACGAGCAGGGTGCGGCGAAGCGCCCGCTGCTGCCGAGCCAGGGCCACGGGTCCCGGATCTCCGGCGCGCACGCGCCCGTGGATGCCGGCGGCGCCCAGCCCCACGATGCCCAGGTTCACGCCGTTCCACGCCGCGTTGCCGAGCCAGAATCCCCGCGAGCGCCCCTCGGACTGCAGGCCCGCAGGCACGCCGACCGCGAGGTTGCCGATGGACCACGAGGCCAGCGTGCCCATTGCGCCACGCTCGACGCGAAGCCCGTCGTCGAAGTCGCCTGCGAAGGCGAGCGCACACCACAAGGCGATCACGGGGCCTCCGGGCGGTCACCGAGGTTCACGGTCAGTGCGAAGGTGTGGTCGGTGACGGTGGACAGGGTGCGATCGACGCGATGGCCGCCCTTGCCGTGCTCGGCCCACCACTCCTCGGCGTCGAAGGCGGTCCAGCTGCCATAGCAGGCGAGCGCCTCGAGTCGCTCGGCGACCTCGCGTGCACTGGTCGGTCGGTCAGCGGGCTGACGCGCGAGGCAGCGCAAGAGCAGGCTCTCGAGCTCGGCGGGCACCTCGACCACCGACGAAGGCACCAGGACGCGCCCATCGAGGTGAGCCTGGCAGATCGACTTCACGTCGTCCCCTCCGACGGCGTGCTTGCCGGTGAGCAGGAACACGCCGAGCGCCCCCACTGCGTACAGGTCGCTGCGTCCGTCGATGCGCTCGGGTGATTCGATGGCCTCGGGCGACATGTAGCGCGGGGTGCCGATGACCTGCTTGTCGGTCTCGTCGACGTCGGTGACGAGGCCGAAGTCGACCACCTTGACCACGTCGAAGCGTCCTCCCCGCTCGCAGACCATGATGTTCGCGGGCTTGATGTCGCGGTGCACGAGGCCCGCAGCGTGCGCCTCGGCAAGGCTTCCACAGACCTGGGCGAGCAGGTGCACCACGCGACCGGCGGGAACGGGACCGCCGAGAGCCACGATGTCCGCGAGGTCGAGCCCGTCGATGAACTCCATCGCGTAGTAGAAGACCCCCTCCGGGGTGCGACCGTAGTCGTAGACCTCGACGGTGTTCGGGTGGGTCAGCGATGCGGTGAGCTGCACTTCGCGCTCGAAGCGCTCGATGGCGGCGGAATCGCCCTGGGTGAGCAGCTTGATCGCGGTGGGACGCCGGAGCATCGCGTGCCGAGCCCGGTACACCTCGCCCATCCCGCCGGCGCCGAGCTTGTCCTCGATGGTGTACTGGCCGAGACGCATCGCGGCTGCGACCTCGCGCGCGATGCGCTGCTGGAGCGCGCGGTCCGCGAAGATCGCGAACGCCAGCGCGAGAAGCAGCCCGACCAGGGTCACCGCGATGATGCGGTTGCGCACCGCGTCGGCGCGGTCCGCGAAGTCGGACTCGTGGACGAGGGAGCCGATGTGCAGGACCCGGTTGCCGAGCAGCAGCTGCCGAAGGTCGGTCCACAGGCCGTGATCGAGACGCGCCAGCCCCGGAGCGTACGCGCGAGCCTCCCACGCGGCGGTCGCGGCATCGACATCCGCGAGCCCCAGCGAGGCCGGCGGCTCGAGGACGGCGCCGCGGAACGACGCCCGGTCACTGAAGCGCGCATCCCGCGGCAGGCCCACCATCACGCCGGTGTCGTCGAGCACGACCACGCGGCCGGTCTCGCCGACCGCCAGTCCCGAGGTGAACACCGACACGTCGGCGAGCAGCACGTCGAGCGCCACCACCCAGGTCTGGCTGTCCGTCGTCCACTTCAGGGACGCGGTGATGCCCGGGTCCTTGGTGGTGAAGAAGACGTAGGGGTCGGTCCAGTGAACGGCCAGCCCGTCGCCCCGGGCGGCCCCCTGATACCAGGGCCGGCGGCGACCGTCGTAGTCCAGGTCCTTTCGCTCGTCCTCGAGCAGCTCGCCCGCCGCGTTCCAACGGAGCCAGCGCACACTGCCGGGTTCGTCGCGCGCGCGAGTGATGCGATTGCGCCAGGTCTCGCCGTCCTCGAGGAGAAGCACCTCCTCGCCGTCGGAGTTGCCGATCAGCGCCGAGCTCACCTGGGGCATGGACTCGAGCACCGGAATGAGCCGGGCGTTGAGGGCGGCCACATCCTCCAGGTCGAGCTGTCCGGTCGCACCCCAGCCGCGGAGCACGCGCAGGTTGGCCTCGACGGGCTCGAAGAAGCGCCTCAGCTCGGCGTCGGTCGAGTCGCGTCCCTGCTCGATCGCGACCTGAGCCAGATCGGCCCGCTCCTGGCGCGCACCGAGGGCGGTGACCACGAGCACCGCGGCCGCCATGACCAGCACGAGCAGCACCATCTGTCGGAGCACGGGCGAGCGAAGCATGGCGCCAGCATACCCGCGGCTACTTGGTCTTCATGCGCTGTGTGCCGTCCCAGTCGTCGGGCGGCGGATCGGCGAGGTACTCCCGACACCGCCCGGCCATGACCTCGCTCGCCGGGTCCCACAGCGCCGAGAAGCCCGCGAGCGCCTCGTCGAAGCGCCGGGCCTGGTACGCCCGCAGCGCGCGCTCGTAGTCCTCGATCCACGTCAGCGTGGAAGGTGGCACGTCGTCGATGGCCGCCACGAGCTCGAAGATCGTCAGCGAGCGCTGCTTGCCCTTCACGGCCACCCGATCGATCTCGCGAAGCACCACCTTGCCGCGCACCCGGGCCGCGGTCGCCTCGCCGAGCAGCACCTCGGTGCCGTACACCTTGTTCAGCCCCTCGATGCGCGACGCCGTGTTCACGGCATCGCCGAGCGCGGTGTAGTTGAAGCGATTGGGCGCACCGATGTTGCCGACCAGCACGTCGCCCGTGTTCAACCCGAAGCGGGTGTGGAGCAGGGGCATCTCGTACAGCCCGGACTCCTCCTCGAGACGGCGGCTGGCCCGTCGCATCTCGAGCACGCCGAGGCATGCGTTGAGCTCGTGGTCGGGGTCGTCGGCGGGCGCGCCCCAGTACGCGAGCACGCCGTCTCCCAGGTACTGGCTGACCACGCCACCCGTGCTGCCGATCGCCAGGTCCATGGCCCGGAGGTACTCGGCGAGCGCCTCGACCACCCGCTCGGGCGGCGTCGACTCGAGCAGTGGCGTGAAGCCCGCGATGTCGGTGAACAGAACGGTCAGGCGGCGCGGCTCCGCTCCGAGGCGCGCGGCCACACCGCTCGCGAGCAGCGTGCGCACGAGATCGACGGGCACGTAGCGGGCAAAGCTCGCGAGACCCGCCTCCATCGCTCCCATCGCGTTCGCCATGGTGTGGATCTCGGCGATGGGACTCGCAGGTGGCCGCTCGTCGGGGATGTCGAGGCGGGCGATACGCTCCATGATCGCGGACATGTCGCGAATGGGTCGGGACACGGTCGACGCGAACCACGCCGCGCCGACCAGTGCGAGTAGCAGGGCCAGCGCCCCGACCTGCGCAGTGCGCCAGGCGTTCGCGTGCGCGAGCCCCGAGAGCTCGGCCTCGGGCACCATCACGGCGAGGTCCCAGCGCAGGCCGCCCTCGACCTCGATGGCCTCCCACACCACGCGATGAGGCTCGCCGAGCACGTCGATCTCGTGCACCCCCTCGCGGGGCATCGCGAGGAGAAGCTCGGCCACGTGCGCCTCGCTGTCGCCGAGGATCAGTCCCTCCGCGGTGACGATCTCGACGCGACCGGTCTCCCCGACCTCCACGGTGTCCAGGAACGCGGTGATGTCCTCGAGGAAGTAGTCGGCGAGCAGCACACCTTCGACCTCGCCGTGACGCACCACTCCGCGGGTCAGGCTCATGCCCCAGCGGCCGTCGGTGAACTCGTAGGGCTCGAGCCAACGCAGGGCCGGCGAAGCCTTGGCCTCCTGATACCAGGGGCGCGTGGTCGGGTCGTAGGGATCGGGGCTGGACGGCTCCACCGCCTGGAACTCTCCGCGCACGTCCACGCGGTACTCGGTCGCGACGCCACCGTTCACCGCCGGATCGCTGCGATACCACCGCAGCCCGCCCTCCGGACTGCGCGTGCCGCCCGTGAACGTGTGATCCGCGTCTCGCGCGTAGCCGAGCCAGCCGACCTCGGGGTTCTGCCGCATGCGCTCGACGAAGAACATGCCGCGCGCATGCGGGTCCTCGGGCAGGTCACCGTCCTGCGCGAGCAGCTGGATCTCGGTGAGGATGCGCGGCGCCGGAGTGAGCAGGTGGCGGACCTCGGCGCGGGTCGAGTGCGCCACCGAGCGCAGGTGCTGCGCGGTGAGCACGTCGAGGACCTCGACGGTCTCGAAGAACGCCACCGCACCGATCACGGCGATGGTGCACGTCAGGAGTCCGGAGAACCACACGAGGATGGTCGGACGCAGCGGGAAGCGGCGGGCCATGGGCGAGCCTATGCCGCGCGACGGCCTTCGGTCGCCTCTCGCGGGGTAATCGCTTGTCGCCCCCCACATCCGTGCCCACACTGCGGCATGAGCACGACGGTCATCGCCTCCGCCCACACGTGGACCCTCACTCTCGCCCCCTGGGCGACCGGCGCGGTGGACGAGCGCGCGCTCGAAGGCGTGCTCGCGAAGTACGGCCTGGAGCTCATGCCCGGCGCGACCCGCGCCAACGAGTTCATCGCCGCGCAGGACCTGCCGCAGAAGCAGGCCGCCAAGCTCGCCGAAGAGCTACGCGAGCTCGGTCTGGTCGTGCGCGTGGTCAACCGCACCGGGCTCACGCGATCGCAGCGCGTGGGCACGGCGATCGCCGGACTCGGCATGGCCGCGTTCCTGCTCCCGGTGTTCGCCTTCGCGCTCGAGCAGGAGATGACCTCCGGCCTGAACCTGGCCCTGCTCCCGCTCGCGCTGCTCGCGTTCGTGAACTTCGTCGTGTTGCAGCGGCGGGACGCCGGGCGCCTGGCCGTCGCCGGCGCCCAGGTCGAGCCTCACGCCGATGGCGAGCTGGCCCTGCTCCTCGCGGAGATCCGGGAGCTCGGCGACGAGCTGCCCGAGCACATCGTCGCCCCGCTGCGCGACCGGGCCGAGCGCGTCGCGCGTGAAGGCGGCGCGTCTTCGGCGGCCATCTCGGCCCTGGCGAGCGAGGTCCGCGCCGATCGCGATCAGCGCGCGGCCGCCGAGGTCGACGCCCTCCGCGAGGAGCTGCATCGCGCTCGCCGCGCTGCCGCGGAGCTACGCCGCTGACTCAGACGACGGCGACCACGGTGTAGGCGTCGCCACCCTGGTCGGCATTCGCCGGCATCCACTCGCTGACCTCGCCAGCCGTCCGCAGGTACTCGCGCACCGCGCGCTTCATGGCGCCCGTCCCGTGCCCGTGGAGGATGAACACGCTGTCCCAGCCCCCGCGGCTGGCGCGGTCGAGGAAGGTCTCGACCTCCATCAGCCCCTCGTCGACGCGCTTTCCGCGGAGATCCAGGGTGTTGCCCTCGATGCGCACGGCCTGCTCGAGGCTCGGAGCGGGGGCCTTGCGGACCTCGAAGGTCGGCGTGACCGCGCGCACGACCTGGGACGGTCCGGCGAGTCGGGTGAGCTCGGCGCGCTTGGTGCGTACCGTGATCCCGCCGGTCTGGACCTCGACCCGGTTGCCGCGAAGGCTGAGCACCTTGCCGATCTGCCCGGTCTTGAGTCGAACCTCGTCGCCCGCCGCGAGCTCGGCCTCGTCGGGCTCGACGTCTTCGGTCGTGCGGGGTGCGAGGGAAGCCAGTGCGCCGACGGTGGCCCGCGCCTGGGCCACGCCCGCGTGGCTGGGCTTCTTCTGGAGCTCGGCGACGACCTGCCCGATGGCCTGTTCCGCGCGGTCGAGACGGTCGCGGAAGCCCTGGGCGGCCTGCTCCTCGAGCTCCTTGGCACGTGCACGGATGCGGGCCTCGCGCGCCTCGAGCTTGCGAGCCAGGGCCTCGAGCTCGGCAGCGCGGGCCTCGGCCTGGATGCGAGCGCGGGTGAGCTGCGAGCGCTCGATCTCGAGAGCCTCGGTCGCCGCGGAGAACGCGCGCTCGCCCTCGCCGATCAGCGACTCGGTGCGCTCGAGCAATGCCTCGTCGAGCTTCATGCGCCGGGCGATGGCCAGGGCGTGGGACTCGCCAGTGGCTCCCTGGACGACCCGGTAGGTGGGCTCTCCGTCCACGTGCTCGACGGCGGCGGCCGCGAAGCGCTCGTCGACCACGGCGAGCGACTTGAGGCGCGAGAAGTGCGTGGTCACGACGACGCGCGCACCACTGGCGACCAGGCGCTCGAGCACCGCCTGGGCCAGGGCCGCGCCCTGGGTCGGGTCCGTGCCGACCGCGAGCTCGTCGAGGAGCAGCAGCTGTCCGGGACCGGCAGCCGCGAGCATCTCGCGGAGCACGGTGAGGTGGCCCGAGAAGCTCGACAGGTCCTCGGCCACGGACTGGGCATCGCCGATCGAGGCGAGCACGCCGTCAAACAGGTCGACGCGCGAGCCCTCGTCGGCAGGCACCCAGCAGCCGATGCTGACGAGCAGCGCGCACAGGGCCAGCGTCTTGAGCGCGACGGTCTTGCCGCCGGCGTTGGGGCCGGTGAGCACGAGAGCCGGCTGCGCACTCGACAGGGTCAAGTCGTTGGGCACCACCTTCACACCACGCAGGGCAAGCACGGCGTGCCGAGCGCCGGTGACGCGAATCACACCGTCAGTGCCCACGTGCGGACGGGTGCACTGCAGTGCGCTGGCCAGGCGCTCGCGAGCGAGCACAAGGTCGATGGCGGTGGTCGCGTCGAGCCCGTCGAGGATGCCGCTCGCCTCGGTCGACACCCAGCGCGACAGCTGCGCGAGGATGCGCTTCTCGGTGGCTTCGAGCTCACCCTCGGCGATGCGCAGGCGGTTGTTGAGCTGCACGACCTGGTGCGGCTCGACGAACACGGTCTGGCCAGAGCCGGACACACCCTGGACGATGCCGACGTCGTGGCCCTTCGCGAAGGCCTTGAGTGGGAGCACGTAGCGGTCGCTTCGCTGCGTCACGAAGCGGTCCTGGAGCATGTCCGCGAGGCTGTCGCCCTTGACCAGCTCCTCGAGCGTGTTGCGGATGGCGCCGTGGAGCTCGGTGATGCGTCGGCGGAGCTCAGCCAGCTCGGGGTAGCGCTCGCCCGAGAGCTGTCCGCTGCGATCGAAGGCGTCGCGGAGCTCTGCGGTGAGATCGAGGCCGATCGGCAGGGTCTCGCCCATGCGTCCGAGCACCGGCGCGAGCTCGCCGGCATCCAGAAGCTGCTCGCCCAGCTCTTCCATCGCGAGCAGGCTGTCCCCGATCGCGCGGAGCTCGGCGACTTCGAGCACGCCGCCCTTGGTCGTCGTCTGCACCCAGGGACGGATGTCGTGCACACCGGCCACGTGGACCGCGCGATCATCCTCGATCAGTGCGCGCACCTCGTCGATCGCGTCGTGGGCGAGGCGCACGTCGTCGAGCGACAGCCGGGTGAGCGCACGCGCAGCGCGCCCGCCGGCGGCGGTGCCGGTGTGCTGGGCCAGGGCGTCCAGCACGCGGGGCCAGTCGAGCCCCTCCAACGTCTCGGAGATCAGGTCCATGGGAGGCGGGGATTAGCGACGTTGCCCGCGACCGGCAAGGGGGCGCCGGCTGACCGCGACGTGTCGCGTGCGGAACCGGCGTGCGACTTCCGCGCGGAGGCTGCACCTTTCGCAGAGTCCCAACCATCCGGACAATGCGCCTCGCAGGGCCGTTCTCGCCCGTCATCGGCGTTCGGGTCGGTCGCGACGCTCAGGCATGCCGTGTGCATTCGCAGGGAGCGGACTGGAGGCCCCGATGACTCGTACCTTGTCGCGCACCGCCCTGCTCCTCGCGTACCTCGGCGTGGGCACCGCGGTCGCCGGCCTGACGAACGTGGACGGTCCCGGCGTCGACATGGGCTCGGCGGAGGGCGCGGACCTGCGGGCCGGCGCGAGCGAGTCCTCCGAGGTCCAGCTGTACGCCGAGCAGAAAGGGGTGTACGTCGGCGAGGGTGAGGTGCTCGTCGACCTCCTCGTGGGCGACAACCTCGCGCCCGGCGACTCCTTCGTGGGGGTGCCGCTGTCCTTCGCGCTGTCCGACGGACACTGGCTTCCCGCCGGCTACTACGACAGCGCCCTGGTGCACTACGACCCCATCGGACGACAGGGTTGGCTCGGCGGCGTGGTCATCGAGCTCGACCAGCCCATCGTCGCGCTGATCATCTCGGACGGCGGCGAGGCCCGGCTGCTCACCGACAGCGACGCCTGGTTCGGCAACGCGACCTACGAGGCGCGGACGCGAAAGTGGGACGACGGCTCGAACGCGGACTTCGTGACCCTGACCTCGCCGACCACCCTCACCCTGGACTGGGTACAGACCCGCTATGGCAACGTCGACGAGCTGCGCATCCTCATGCGCGCGGTCCTCGACAGCGATGGCGACGGCATCCTCGATGCGGACGATCGCTGCCCGAACACGGCGAGCTCCGATCCCGAGGCCGGGGTGCCCTCCGAGCGCCTGGGACGCCAGCACTGGGCGGATCTCGACGGCGACGGCACCTTCGACACGGTGGACAACCCGGGTCGCAGCTTCACGCTCGTCGAGACCGGCGGCTGCAACTGCGCGGACATCCTCGCCGCTCGCCGTCTGGGTGAAGGCCTCACGCGCTTCGGCTGCCCGACCGGCGTACTCGAGGAGTGGACCCGCTGACCCATCCGGCTATGCCTGTAGCGGGCCGGAGGAGGCGAAGTGGACAGCCACTGGGCGTCGTTGTTGCGGGACCAGGTCGCGGGGGAGCGCTGGCTGGTGGCCATGGACGTGGCCGTGCCCGCCGCGCGACTCGCCAAGGCCCTGCTCGAGCTCGGTGCGGAGTCGGTGTTCGCCCTCGGCGCGTCCCGGGGGACCGGAGACCTCGCCGAGGTTCCTACCCGATGGCTCGACGTCCGCGGCGAGGGCATGATGGGCGGTATCCGCGCCTCCGAGCAGGCGCTGATCGGGCCTCTGCCCCCCGAGGTCCGCGCCGCGATCGATGCGTGGGACCCCGAGCACCGCGCCAGGGTCGTGCGTCCGCTGTTCTCCGGCCCCGAGCCGGTTGCCGACCGCCCGGTGTGGGGAGCACGACAGACGGCGTGGATGGCACTCGAGGACAAGACCGTGGTCGATGCGGTGTGGGACGCCATCGGCGTTGCCCGCGCGCCCTCCGAGGTGGTGACCGCGACGGCCGAGGCCCTGCGTGCCGCCGCGCGGAAGCTCGACGAAGGCCATGGCACCGTGTGGGCCGGCGACAACAAGCTCGGCTGGCACGGGGGCGCGGCGTACACGCGCTGGGTGCGCCACGACGCCGACGAGGCCGCCGCCCTCGACCTGCTGCTGCCCGCCTGTGACGCGGTACGCGTCATGCCCTTCCTCGAGGGTGTGCCGTGCTCGATCCACGGCATCTGCGTGCCCGACGGCACGGACGTGGTCCTGCGCCCGTGCGAGATGATCGTGCTCCGACGCGAGGATGGCCGCTTCTTCTACGCGGCCGCCGCCACGTTCTGGGACCCCTCCCCCGCCGACCGCGAGGCGATGCGCGACGTCGCCCGTCGCGCGGCGCGCTGGCTGCGCGAGGAGCGCGGCTACCGAGGCGTGTTCACGGTCGACGGCGTGCTCACCGCCGATGGCTTTCGCCCGACCGAGCTCAATCCTCGCTTCGGCGGCGCCATCATGCTGATGTCCAGCGCGATCCCCGGTGCGGACCTGTACCTGCTGCACCTGGCGATGATGGCCAACCCCCAGGTCGACTGGCGCGGCGAGGCGCTGGAGCAGGCCATCCTCGCGCACGCCGACGCCCACAGGTCGGGTCGCTTCGGCACCGTGGTCGCCGCGAGTGCGCCACCCGAGAGGGTCGAGCTCGTCGTCACCCCCACCGAGGTGCGGCCTGCCGCGGACGGTGAGACGCCCGATGCCGTCGCGGAGATCGGCCCCGCGCACGCCGGGGCGTACTTCAACGTCCGCCCCATCCCCGAGCGCACGCCGGTGGGTCCGCCGGCCGGCCCCCTCGCTGCCCGTCTCGTCGGCTGGGCGGACGCTCACTGGGGCCTCGGCATCGGCCCTCTCACGGCATCCGAGAACACCCGTTGACATCTCCTTGACCGTGCACACTCAAGGTGTGTCGCGGGCAAAGGGAGGTTTCATGGGCCACAAGTCGAGGAAGCGCAAGCGTAGGAAGTCGCAGCCGAAGGGAGGACGCGAGGGCAAGTACCGGGCCACCCTGCCGGGCGGGCGGGTGATGTACGTGGACGACATCGCCGGGCTTCCCGAAGGCACGATGTACTCGTGGAACGATCCGGGTGATGGCGCCATGCGATGGTGCATCCGCGGCGGCGGGTGGCCCTTCGACGACTGATCGAATGCCCGACATTCGTTTGATAACGAAATGGAAGAAAATTTCTGGCAGTCGGCGTCGAGCGCCACTACAACGGGTCCGGGCAACGTGCCCTGACTTGGAGTTCGAAGATGAAGCGACTGTTGTTCGGTCTGGCTGCTGCCGGCGCCTTGTGGACCCTGCCTGCCCTCGCCGATGGGCGATGCCCCGAGGACACCGTGGAAGAGTGCTACACGACCACGGTGTGGAAGAGCAAGCCGGTGTTCTACTGCGAGCGCGGCGGCACCTGCCACTTCCACTACGTCTCGGTCCCGGTGGAGATCGAGGTGTGTGAGTGCATCGAGCTGCCGGGCGAGTCTCTCCCGGTGTACCTCTAGGCCACAGGCGGGCGCGAGATGAATACCAGTTATGCAACCGTGTTCGCAGCTGCTGTGCTCGGGCTCGGCGTTGGCGGACTGGCTTCGGTCGCGCTCGCCCCGACGCCCGCCCCTGCGCCGTCCGCTGCGGCGCAGGGGTCCGTGCCCGCGGACGTGGCGTGCGTCGAGCGAAATCCCGAGGTTCGGGCCCTCACGCTCGAGCTGGCCGCCGCCCGCTCCCGCGTCGAGCAGTTCGCGGGCCGCGAGCGCGCCTGGGACCAGCCTCCACCGTGGTCCGACATCGCGGTGATGGACCAGCTGCTCTCGGGCACCGGGCTCCAGCTGATCGACCTCGACTGCGTCGAGGAGCCCTGCATCGTCGAGGTGCAGCGCAGCGTGGACTTCGTCCCCGACGACCTCCGCGACGAGGCCGGACCGATCACCGAGCTGCTCGCGGGAACCGAGCTCGGTGACGAGGTCGGCATGACCTGGGTCACCGAAGTCCTTCGCGAGGACGGCGACATCGCCATTCGCGCTCGCGTGCTCGTCGGGGAGTCCGGCGACCCGCGCCGTGTCGCTTATCGCCTCGGCGAGCTCGGGAGCTTCACCGAGGCGGGAGGTGCGCTGTGAGTGCCACCCTGCCCATGCACGTCAGCGCGGCGATGCTCGGTCTGCTCGCCGGACTCGCCCTCGGCGCCCAGACCCGGGCCACGCCGTCCACCACCGCGTCGACCCCGTCCCACGAGGTCGCCGAACACCTGCCCGACTGCCCTCCGGCCCCGCCGGAACGCGTCCTCCGCATGCGCGAGGAGCTCGCGTCCCTCGAGGAGATGGAGACCGCGCACTTCGGCGAGCCCATCGCCTGGCCCCACGCCAGCGGCGCTGCGGAGCAACGACTCGAGCAGGCGCTGCGCGCGGGGGTCGCGAGCCGCGACGGGCTCTCGTTCCACGCGCTGCACTGCGACGAGTACCCGTGCGTCGGCGAGATCTGGGTCGACGACGCCGACCAGGCGCTTTCCCTGCTCCGCGAGCTCCGGGACGCAGGGCATCCGCTGGCTTCGGAGACGCCGATGCCGCCAGCCCTCGACCCCGAGCACCCCGACCGGGTCGTCCTGCAGCTGCCCTTCCTCGACGACGTGGACCGCGACGAAGACATCGCCCGGCGTCTCGCGCTCCGCGAGCGCAAGCTGGGCCAGGCTCGCATGTCCGCGCTCGAAGAGGACGGCGCCCCCGTGTGGGACACCGACCCCGAGCTGTGGGAACGCATGCACGCCGCATCGGAACGCATCGGACGCGGCCGCTGAGGTCGATGGGCACGCAGCCCTCACCCCTTCCTTGCGTCACTGAGGCTCCATTCAGTTAGAAGGCGTGGCAGCGACACACATGGAGCCGCGCCCGATGCCTCATCCCGTCTACCCGCACCTCCTCGAGCCCCTCGACCTCGGCCACATCACGCTCAAGAACCGCGTGCTCATGGGCTCGATGCACGTGGGCCTCGAAGACGACATCGGCCCCCTTCGCAAGATGGGCGCCTACTTCGCACGTCGCGCCGAGGGCGGCGTGGGACTGATGGTCACCGGCGGCGTCGCCCCGAACCGCGAGGGCTGGGCAAAGCCGTTCGCCGCCAAGCTCTCGAACCGCTGGGAGGTCTACAAGCACCGCTACGTCACGGACGCCGTACACGAAGCCGGCGGACGCATCGCGATGCAGATCCTCCACACGGGCCGCTACAGCTACTCGCCGCTCGCCGTGGCCCCGTCGGCCATCAAGTCGCCGATCTCGCTGTTCAAGCCCCGCGCCCTGTCCGCCCGCGGCATCGAGCGCACGATCAAGGCCTTCGTGAACTGCGCTGTGAAGGCCAAGGAAGCCGGCTACGACGGCGTCGAGATCATGGGAAGCGAGGGCTACCTCATCAACCAGTTCATCGCGCGCAAGACCAACAAGCGCACCGATGGCTGGGGCGGCGCCTACGAGAACCGCATCAAGCTGCCCATCGAGATCGTGCGGCGCACGCGCGAGGCCGTCGGCCCCGAGTTCGTGATCATCTACCGCCTGTCGATGCTCGACCTCGTGAAGGACGGCTCGACCTGGGAGGAGATCGTCGAGCTCGCTCAGCGCATCGAAGCGGCCGGCGCGAGCATCCTCAACACTGGCATCGGCTGGCACGAGGCCCGCGTTCCGACGATCGCGACCATGGTGCCCCGCGCCGGGTTCACCTGGGTCACGGCCCGCCTCAAGGGCCAGGTCGGCATCCCGCTCGTCACCTCGAACCGCATCAACATGCCCGAGACCGCCGAGAAGGTACTCGCCGAGGGCGACGCGGACATGGTGAGCATGGCCCGTCCGCTGCTCGCCGACCCCGACTGGGTGCTCAAGGCCGAGCAGCAGCGCGACGACGAGATCAACACGTGCATCGCCTGCAACCAGGCCTGCCTCGACCACATCTTCCGGAACATCCGCTGCTCGTGCCTGGTGAACCCGTTCGCCTGCTACGAGACCGAGATCGTGTCGACCCCGGTGAAGGCGCGCCGCAAGCTCGCCGTCGTCGGTGCCGGCCCCGCCGGCCTGTCCTTCGCGACCACCGCCGCCGAGCGCGGCCACGATGTCACGCTGTTCGACAAGGCCGACGCCATCGGCGGCCAGTTCAACATGGCGAAGAAGATCCCCGGCAAGGAGGAGTTCCACGAGACCCTCCGCTACTTCACCAAGCAGATCGAGCTCACCGGCGTGAAGCTCGAGCTCGGCCGCGAGGTCGACGCCGGTGACCTGTCGAGCTTCGACGCCGT
Source organism: Deltaproteobacteria bacterium (assembly GCA_006226595.1). Lineage (GTDB taxonomy): Bacteria > Myxococcota_A > UBA796 > UBA796 > M1803. The sequence goes on along the minus strand of SBGP01000073.1, from coordinate 38,029 downwards.
GGTCCTCGCGACCGGCGTGCACCCGCGCCAGCTCACGCTGCCCGGCATCGACCACCCCAAGGTCCTGTCGTACATCGACGTGCTCAAGCACGGCGCCGAGGTCGGCGACAAGGTGGCGATCATCGGCGCCGGCGGGATCGGCTTCGACGTCGCCGAGTTCCTCGCACACGAGGGCAAGTCCACCGCGCTCGACACCGAGGCCTTCCTCGCCGAGTGGGGCGTGGACCCGACCTACGGCGAGCCCGGCGCGCTCAAGGACGCCGTGGACGAGCCGCCCGCTCGCCAGATCACCCTGTGCCAGCGCAGCAAGGGCAAGCTCGGTGGCGGCCTCGGCAAGACCACCGGGTGGATCCACCGCGCGAGCCTCAAGAAGAAGCAGGTCGAGATGCTCGGCGAGTGCAGCTACGAGCGCATCGACGACGACGGCCTGCACCTGTCCGTGAAGGGCCAGTCCCGGGTGCTCGACGTCGACCATGTGATCATCTGCGCGGGTCAGGTCCCGGCGAACGAGCTCGCCGAGCCCCTGCGCAAGGCCGGCATCGAGGTGCACCTCATCGGTGGCGCCGACGTCGCGGCCGAGCTCGACGCGAAGCGCGCGATCAAGCAGGGCGCGGAGCTCGCCATCGCGCTGTAGCGCTCGCGCGGCCTCGCTCGCGAACGGGCGAGGCCAGCGACCTCAGCGGCGTCCCTTCTTGAACTTCTTGGGGCCGCCGCCGGGCTTGAATCCCTTGCCCTTCGGGCGGAACTCGCCGTCGCGACGGTCCTGAAAGCGCTTGAAGTGCGGGCGCGCCGGCGCTTCACCCGGGCCGGAGCGCGGGCGGGCGAGCTGCACCGGCACGTCGTTGCCGCGAAGCTCGATGGTGTCGACCTCGCGGGCCACCTGCTCGGCGAGCTCGCGGGGCAAGCCGACGAAGCTCTTGCGGTCGAGGAGGGTGATGCGGCCGATGGCATCGCTGGGAATGCGCAGCTCGTTGGCCAGCGCGCCCACGATGTCGCCGGGGCGAATGCCGCGGTTCTTGCCCACGGGGAAGAACAGCTCGACCTCGTTGGAGTTCACGTCCACCCGCGGGTGGATGCTGCGCTTGCGCGCCCAGGTCGGGGGCTCGTCGCTCGGGTTCGAGCCCAGGCCCTCGAGCTCGCGGCCGGCGAGCAGGTGGAGCACGGCCTCGGCGAGGGTCTCGGCGTCGCTATGGGTCTCGCGGAGCAGGCTCTCGACCCAGTCCGGTCGACGCGGACGGTCATCGTCGCGCAGCGCGGTCTTGATCATGCGGCCGACGCGGCGCTGCTGAGCCTGCGCGATGTCCGCATCGGTGGGCACGTCCATCTCGCTGATGTCGATGCCTTCGCTACGGGCGAAGCCGAGCAGCTTCTTGCGCTCGCGCACGTTCACGAAGGTGATGGCCAGTCCGTCACGACCCGCGCGGCCCGTGCGGCCGATGCGGTGCGCGTAGGTCTCGCGATCGACGGGCAGCTCGAGGTTGACGACGAGACCGATGTGCTCGACGTCGATGCCGCGCGCCGCCACGTCCGTGGCGATGACCACGTCGAGCTGACGGGAGCGCAGGCGGTGCAGCACGCGCTCGCGCGCACCCTGGTTCAGGTCGCCGTGCAGCGCGTCGACGGGCACGCCGCGCTTGGCGAGCAGGTCGGAGACCTCAGCGCAGCCGCGACGGGTGCGGGAGAACACGAGGGTGGTGCCGTCGCCCTCGGCGCGAAGCAGTCGCTCGAGCGCATCGACCTTGTGCGCGCCCGGGACCTTCATGTAGCGCTGCTCGATGTGGTCGACCGAGATGCCGCCGCCACTCTCGACCTGCACGGACACCGGATCGCGGAGGTAGGTCTGGGCCACGCGCTCGATGGCCGACGGCATGGTCGCCGAGAACAGCGCGTTCTGGCGGTCATTGGGCAGGTGATCGAGGATCTCGGTGACCTCGTCGATGAAGCCCATGCGCAGCATCTCGTCGGCCTCGTCGAGCACGAGCATCTCGATGCCGGAGACGTCCAGCTGCCTGCGCTTGATGTGGTCCAGGGTGCGGCCCGGGGTGCCGACGACGATGTCGAGACCCTTGCGGAGCGCAGCCAGCTGCGGCTCGAAGGACACGCCGCCGTACAGCGTGAAGATCTGCACGTCGAGGTGCGCGGCGAGCTCGGCGATGGCGTCGGAGACCTGCAGCGCGAGCTCACGGGTCGGCGCGAGCACCAGCGCCTTGGGGATGCGCTCGCCCGCCTTCACCTTCTCGAGCATGGGCAGGGCGAAGGCCGCGGTCTTGCCCGAGCCGGTGCGGGCGCCGCCGATGATGTCGTGCCCCTCGAGGAGCACGGGAATCGCCTCTTCCTGGATGGGGGTCGGCTCGGTGAAGCCGAGGTCGGAGATCGCGGCAAGGATGCGCTCGTCGAGCGCGAGATCGGAGAAGTTCATGGTCCACTCGGGTCTTTCCACCCGAGGGCCGCAAACGTCGAACTCTTGGACGTCGCGCGCACCGAAGGGCGGGGAGGCAGTCGCTGCCTCGTGGGCCCGGGCATTCGGCCGGGCAACGGTCGCTGGTCACACCAGCGCGCGGCGCACATAGGCGGTTTCACGCGCGAGGGCCAGCCCGCGCCCGTGACACCGGTGTGCCTTCGTGGCCAGGCGTGCCCTTCGCGGGCGACGCGATACGCCGCCTCATTCCCCTGGAGTGCCCATGATCGAGAAGGTCGCCTTCACCGTCTACGCCATCACCGAGATCGAGCGCGCGCGTTCTACGAGGGCGCTCACCTGGGACGCCCACGAAGTCGAGGTCGTCGCTCGCGACATTCGGGGACCCCACTGTCGCATGGCCGTGTGTCACGATCCCGATGGCAACGCGCTGATCCTCCACCGCCTGAACTCACACGGCGTCGAGTAGCGCCCGCCACGCCGAGGGCGTCATGTCGCGGATCTGCACCTCGCAGTTCGCGACCTTGCGGTACGGGATGTCGGCCAGCGGCATGCCGTCGACGAGCCCGGTGATGCTGCGGATCAAGCCGCCGTGCGCGAAGATCAGCGTGTCCTGATCGGGCTGCTCGACCAGCCAGCGCAACACGCGCATCGCGAGCAGCCGGTTGCTCTCGCCGCCGGGGGGCCGGCCGTCCCACTCGAGCAGCAGCTCCCACTCGCCCGCGGCCTTGATCGCGTCGATGCGACGCCCATCCCAGGCGCCGATGGTGCGCTCGCGGAGCGCGGAGACCGCCGGTACCTCCACGCCGGGGAGCGCGATGGCCGCGGTATGGGCGGCCCGCGAGAGGTCCGACGACAGGATGCGCGTCCACGCGCCTGCGTCGACCGACACCGCCGCCGCCTGCTCGCGACCGAGGGCCGTGAGCGGCGCGTCGATGTGCCCGGCGAGCCATCCCTCTGCGTTCGCGACCGACTGTCCGTGTCGCACGAAGCCCCAGCGCGCCATCAGCCCTCCACCCGCGCACCGCCCCACTCGACGACCGTGAATCCGCGACGCTCCGGCGGCAGGGGCAGCGGCCGCGCGACCGCGGGCCCCTCGCACGGCGCCCACACGAAGAACAGGCGGATCAGCGTGTCCGGCGAGGGCTCGACGACCAGCGGCGCCCACGCGTCGAAGGCTTCGGACACGAGCTGTACGCGAACGAAGGCATGGGCCGAGAGCTCGGGAAGCCAGTAGCTCACGAGGTCGGCGGTCTCTGGCCCCGTGAGGCCGTGGCTGACGGCCAGCGCCTCGAGCCATGCGCCGGCCTCGCGTCCCGCGACCACCCCACTCGCGCTCGGGTCGAGGCCGAAGGGCGCCCCCTCCGCCTCCCAGAACAGGTAGCGGAGCGACCGCTCGCCGACCCTCAAGCTCCCGTCGGGCTCGGCATGCACGTGCCAGTGGCCCTCGGGCGCCGGCGGCCACGTCGCCGACAGCGCGCCGCCGGGGCTCACCCGCACGTCCACGCGCTCGGCACGCGTCGGGTACAGGTAGATCACCGGCTTGCGGGCCTTGGGAGGCTCTGGCGGATCCGGGAGTGCGGGCGACTCACCGCCACCGTCGGCCTCGGGGGGACTCGGCGGCGGTCGCTGGCGGAGCACCCACCACGCGACCAACCCGACCACCCCGATGCCGGCAGCGGCCCACAGCATCAGCGCGAGAGGCGGGCGAGCACGCCGCGCACGCGCTCCTCCGCGACGAGCAGCGTCGCGACACTGGGCTCCGTCTCACCCTCGAGCAGCGCGTCGACCTGCTCGCGAACCAGCGCGAGTCGGCCGGTGCGCAGCTTGCTCTCGAGCGCGTCGACCGTCTTCGCCGAGCCTTCCTCGGCCGCCGCCCGCACCGCGTCCTGGAGGAGCACGCTGAAGCGGTGGAAGAGGATGCGCAGCGCGATGGGATCCCAGCGCCCCCCCGCCGGACGACCGGCGAGGTCGTCGAGGATGGGCTGCAGTCCGGTGGCCCGGCCGACGGCGAGGATGCGCACAGCCATGTCGGCGAGCTCCACGCCCTCGCGGTTCGCCTCGGCCCACACCATCAGCGCGGTGTTGAGGTAGCGGGACTGGAGCACGCGCTCACCGGCCTGCTTGGCGATGCCGTTGGCGGTGAGCTCGGCGAGCACTTCCTTGTTGCGACGGGTGACCTCGCGAGCCTGGAGCGCGTAGACCTTCTCGGCCGCGGGGGCCATGGCCTTCATCTCCTCGTCGGTCGGCACGCGCTGACCCGCGGAGAGCCAGTAGGCCGCCACCTGACGGGTGCCCTCGTCGACCTGGACCCACGCCGAGGACAGCTGGGCGAGGTTGATGGTCGCGCGCAGCTCCTGGAGCGTCGAGCGGACCTCCTCGGTGCGCGAGAGGACCTGGGCCTTGAGGTAGGCCGTGGCGACCGCCTGCACGCTGCGACCGGTGGTCTCGATCATCATCGGGAAGAGGGTCACGCCGGCGTCGCTGACGATGCGGGTCGTGGCCTGGGTCATCGCGATCTCGTCGGCCAGCTGGTGGCTGCGGATGTCACCCTCGTACTTCTCGACCAGCGCGGCCGGGAAGTAGCCGAGCAGCAGGTCGTCGTAGCCTGGGAGCTTCTTCGGCTTGCCCTTGCACAGCTCGGCGAACACGTACTGCTTGACCCACGCGGAGAGCACGGCGAGCTCGGGCCGGGTGAGGCCCTCACCGGTATCCGCGCGGCGCTTGATCTCGCTGTCGGAAGGCAGGCGGAGCACCTTGCGCTTCACGCCGAGCTGCTTCTCGACGAACGCGATGGCGCGGCCGAACGCGAAGATGTTCCGCTGGCTTCGGATCTGGTCGCGGGTGATCTGACGGCCCTGGGCGTCGTTGTTCGCGAGCACCAGCTCGGCGACCTTGTCGGTCATCGAGCGGAGCAGCGCATTGCGCTCGTCCACCGACAGCTCACCCCGGGCGACCACGCGGTCGAGCAGGATCTTGAGGTTGACCTCGTGGTCCGAGCAGTCCACGCCGCCGGAGTTGTCGATGAAGTCGGTGTTCAGCCGCAGACCGTGCTGCGCCGCCTCGATGCGGCCCTTCTGGGTCACGCCGAGGTTGCCGCCCTCGCCGAGGATGCGGGCGCGCACCTCGTTGCCGTTGATGCGCACCGCGTCGTTGCTGCGGTCGTCCGCGTCGGCGTGGGTCTCGGTCGACGCCTTGATGTAGGTGCCGATACCGCCGTTCCACAGCAGGTCGACGCGCATCTTGAGGATGGCGTTCACCACGACCTCGGGGGGCGCCTCGTCGACCGCGAGTCCGAGCATCTCCTGCACCTGGGGCGACAGGGGCACCGACTTGCCGCGGATGTCGAACACACCGCCGCCCTCGCTGATGAGCTCGGTGTTGTAACCGTCCCAGCCACCGCCGTTGCGGCCCGCCTCGAACAGGCGCTTGCGCTCCGCCGCCGCCTTCGCCGTGTCCGGGTTCGGGTCGAGGAAGATGTGCATGTGGTTGAACGCGGCGAGCAGGCGCGCGTACGGCGTCTCGATCAGGCCGTTGCCGAACACGTCGCCAGACATGTCCCCGATGCCCGCGACCGTGAACTCCTCGGAGTACGGGTCGATGCCGAGCTCGGCGAAGTGGCGGTTCACGAGGACCCAGGCGCCGCGAGCGGTAATCGCCATGCCCTTGTGGTCGTAGCCATTGGAGCCACCGCTCGCGAAGGCATCTCCGAGCCAGAAGCCGCGCTCGGTGGCCAGGCTGTTCGCGGTGTCGGACAGGTGCGCGGTGCCCTTGTCGGCGGCGACGACGAGGTACGGGTCATCGGGGTCGTGACGGACCACGCGCGGCGGCGGCACGATCTCGTCGTTGATCACGTTGTCGGTGACATCGAGCAGGCCGCGGATGAACGTCTTGTAGTGATGGTCCGCTTCCTGGCGGCGCAGGCTCCAGTCCGCACTCGCGTTCTTGAGGAAGAAGCCGCCCTTCGCGCCAATCGGCACGATGACGACGTTCTTGACGACCTGGGTGCTCGCGAGGCCGAAGACCTCGGTGCGGTAGTCGTCGCGGTCGGACCAGCGCAGACCGCCGCGGGCGATCTTGCCGAAGCGCAGGTGCACGCCCTCGACGTCCTTGTGGTGGACGTAGATCTCGTTCACGGCGCGCTGCTCGCCCATCTCGGGAATGGCGGAGCACTCGTACTTGAACGACAGGTAGTGGAAGGGCCGGTCGGTGCGGTACGCGTTGGTGCGCACGGTGCCGTGGATGAGCGAGGCCAGCGTCGAGAACAGCAGGTCCTCGTCGTGCGCGCGGATGAAGCGCAGCTCGTCGACCACGGTCTGACGGCACTTGGCGATGGCCTTGGCGCGGTCACCCTCGAAGTCGGGATCGAAGCGGGCGCGGAACAGCTCGATCAGCGACACGCACATGATCGGGTGCGTGAGCATGATCTCGCGGGCGCGGCTGGGCGAGACCTTGTCCTGCAGCTGGCGCGCGTAGTTCGCGTAGCCGCGGAGCACGTCGACCTCGACCCAGGACAGGCCCGAGGCGAGCACGAGGTGGTTGAGCGGGTCGTTCTCGACCTGTCCGGCGAACACCGCCTCGATGGCATCGACGAGCAGCGGCCCGCGCTCGCGGAACTCGCTGCGCGGCACGCCCTTCGCGCCCATGATGCGGAAGGTGTCCATGTACAGGCGGCCGCCGCGCGACTCGACGCGGTTGGCGGCGGACTCGATGACGACCAGGCCGAAGTTGTCGAGCACCGGGAGGAGGTCCGTCAGGTAGACGTCGTTCTCCTCATACAGGTTCAGGGTGATGGTCTTGTCGACGTCCTCGAACACGTCGGCGACCAGGCGGTGGTCGGGCGACAGGCGCTCGAGGTTGGTGATGTCGCGCACGGCACGGCCCGCGGAGTGCACGCGGATCCAGCTGTCGGGGAACGCGCGGCCGTAGGTGTCGGCGAGGCGGTCGGCGCCCTCCTCACCGAACTCGTCGGCAAGGGCGGACCACAGGCGCGCGGACCACGGGGTCGCCAGCGAACGGATGCGCTCGGTCAGGGCCTGCAGGTCCTCGTCACCGGGGAAGCTCACGCCGGTGAGGAAGTAGTGCAGGAGCACCGTATCGTAGCGACCGACGAACAGGCCGTGGTCACAGTAGGTCGCGTCGAGGGTCGCGGTGATGTCGGTCTCGACGTCACGACGCAGCTCGTCGGTGTACTGCGGCTTGGGCATCGCCACGAGGCAGAACGCTGTGAACGGGCCGGTCTTGAGGAAGCTGACGCCGACGTCCTGCTGGTGCTCGGCCTCGAACACGAGGTCGACGGTCTCGGCGATGGCCTCGCGGGTCGCGGTGAGCAGGAACTCGGTGGGCAGCGAGTCGAAGACGTTCGCGATGCCCTTGTACCGGTAGGAACCGGCCTTCGCCTGGGTCTCGTCGAGGATGCCGGCGAGCACGCGGCGCAGGATGGGCACGTGGCGGCACGGCTGGGTCACCGCGCGGTACGTGAACATGCCGCGGATGAAGATGGGCTCCACGCCGCTGTCTTCGGGCGGCGTGATCAGGATCTCGTCGATGCGACCCGCGCGGTGGACCGGCGACTCGTGACGGGACTTGCGCACCTGCACGGTGGTGCCGACGTGCGGGGTCGGCCACTCGCCCTTGGCATCTCCGAGGTAGGCAGACTTGCGGGACTGGACACCGTAGCGCTCGCCACCGACGTCCAGGCCCATGAAGACGAAGTTCTCGGCGAGCAGCCAGTGGAGGAAGGCCGCGGTCTCGCGCAGCGCGTCACCCGTGGACGGGTGGCGGTCGGCGAGGCTCTCGAACTTCTGGCTCCAGCGCTCGACGATGCGGGTCATCGGGCGGAAGTCGGCGACCAGGGCCTGCGCCAGCGAGAGGTGCTCCTGCAGGGTCGCGGCCTTGGCCTCGGGGTCGTCGAGCAGCGCGCCCGAGTCGGCCTCGAGCATGACCACCGACTCGGCGGCACCGGCGTCGGTGCCAATGGCGACGAGGTTGCCCTCGGCGTCACGCTCGGCGCGGAAGATGAGGTTGAACCCGCCCCAGTAGTCGGCCGCGTGGTTCTTGAGGAACAGGCGGATGGTGTCGACGATGAACGGCTGGTCCGCCATGCACGCCAGGGTCACCGCACCCTTGCTCGCGCGGCGCACGGCCACCTTGATCGAGCCGTCGGTCCGCTGCGACGCGAAGCGGAACGCGCTCTCGAGGTGCGAGAGCACTTCCTTCGCGGGGTGATGCGCGAGGAACGGCCCACGGAGACCGGCGATGGTCTCGTCGACGAAGGCGCGGAACAGCGCCACCTCGTGGGGCTCGAGGTTTCCGGTCCAGCCATCCAGCGAAGAGCGGATCTGCTGACGAGTAACGGAAGCGGCGGTAGCGACAGACATCGATGGGCCCCCTGGGGGAAGGCGCCAGTCTAACGCTCAGCCCGCTGAGGCGCGGTTCAAAACGAAACTTCCTCGGAAGCCCCGATTCGCCGCGGCTTCGCGTGCTGCGCGCAGTGCGGTGAGGCCGCATTCATCGGGATCTCCGCAGCGTGAGGTGCGTCAGCGCGGGGGATTTTCCACTCGGCGCACGGCGGGGGCATCCGCGCACACCGCACGCCCCTCCGCGTCGTGCCACGGACTCTCGTCGCACAAGGCTGAGGCGAACTCGTCGAGCAGCGAGCCCCACTCGTCACGCGGGTCCAGGCGAGCCAGCGCCGCGCGGCTGTGGAGGGCCGCGGTGCGCCGGTATCGGTCGGCGTCCGTCGGCGAGTTCCGCGCCTGCCGAAGGTAGTACCGACCCAGGGCGGCGTTGCCGAGCGGCGTGAGGCGGTCGGGGTCGACCAGCCCCGGGTAGGGAACGCCGATGCCCGCCTGCATGTTGTGGGTGATGAACGAGATGGCATCGCGTCGATCGCTTAGCTGCCGCGCGGAGTCCTCGAGCGCGAGCAGCGCGCGCATCGGGTCGAGCGTGCTCCGCGCCTCCATCGCCCCGCGAGCGAGGGTTGCCGCGACAGGCGACAACGAGTGCACGATGCCCGCCTTCTCCGGGGACATGAGCTGGCCGGGTACGGCGAGGTGCGGCACGCCGAGGGCATGCAGCACCTCGTGGGCCATCGCGGTCCCCTCCTCCGTCGCGTCCCAACTCGCGAGGCTGCGCAGCGCCGGTCGCTGATCGGCGATGAGCAGCGTCTGGCCGGGCACGAACGCGACCGCCACATCCTCCATGTCCGTGGCGGACAGGGCCCGCACCTGGCCGGTCATGCCGATGCGCAGATCGGCGCGGTCCGGGAGCTCGAGCCGGTCGAGACTGCGGAGCATGGCGCGCATGTCCGCCGCGTCATCGCTGTCGACGGCCTCGTAGCCGGTGACCGTGAGGGCAATGCCGGCGCGCTCGAGCACCGCGTTGGCCCGGTCGATGCGGGCGTGCACCGCGTCGATCCAGTGCTCGCCCCAGTCCGCGCGAAACTCCTCGTCGACGGCGACGACCACGCGCAGCGCGTGGGTCTCGGGCAGCGCATGCCAGGTGGCCTCGGCGAGCTTGCCACGCGCCCGGTCGAAGGTGCGCATCAAGGCGGCATCTGGGAGCGAGACCCAGCCGTGCTCCGGATGGTCGAAGACGAGCGCGGTGCCGAGCCACTGCCGCTCCCCGCTCCCGTCGTCGATGCGAAGCCGAGGCGCGAGGGTCGCGAAGATGTGCCCGTCGACCTTGATCACCTGCGGGTCCCAGCTGACGCGCATCGTCCACTGCTCGATCCCGGGCACCGCGGGCCCGTGCGCCTCGACGAACACCGCGTCGTGGCCGACGTCGCGGGACAGCGCGTGCCAGGCGACGCTCTCGACCTGAGACCGGGTCAGCACGCCCGCATCCTCCACGTCGAGAGCGACCTCGACGGTGGCGGCGTGTGCCAGGGTCAGGGCGAGGAGGGCCGTCATGGCGTCGGATCCTCCAGGTCTTCGGGCCCGGCGACGTACATCGCGCGCGCATCGCCGCCGACCATCTCCCAGGCGCCGGCGTGGCCGCCGTAGTGCCCCGCGATGCCGATGTCGATGACGGTGAGCTTGCCGTCGCAGCGGGTCTGCACCCGCCCGTCCCGCTGGGTGGTGTGGCCGACGACCATGCGCTTGGCCTCGAGGTGTTCGAGGGCCTCGTCGAGCTTGGGGCACGCCACGGACTCGTCGTCGAGCACGTAGCCGCGGTACCACAGCGGGCCGTCGGTCCCGAGCACGGGCGCTTCCATGTTCCGGCTGTTCAGGGCTTCACGGCCGGCGGCATTGATGCCGTCGACACCCTTCTCGGCCCACTCCGGGGTGACACCGCCGTGGCAGAACACGACGTCGCCCACCTTGGTGACGAGATCGCGCTCCTGGACCCACTTCGCGTACGGGCCGCCTTCACCGAAGGCCGCGACCCGTGCCTCGAGCCCGCCGAACTGCTCGACGTCGAGAGGATGCACGTAGCGCCAGTCGCCGAGCAGGTTCATCGACTCGTGGTTGCCGATGAGCGAGCGCACCTCGCCCCCCGCCTCGGACGCCTCCTTGCGAAGGCGGTCCATGAGGTCCATGAGCTTCTTCGAGTCCGGACCGCGGTCGGTGACGTCGCCGGTCTGCACGAACACCGCCTTTCCGGCGGCCCAGTGGCCCTTGTCGTCGACGACGCCCGCGAGCTGCAGGGCCTTCTGCGCCTGGTTCGCGTCCGCGTGCAGATCGCCCACGGCGAGCACGCGGATCGGGTTCTCCGCCGTCGCCGACGAGCACGCGGAAAGGGTTGCGCAGAGGGGCAGAATCACGAGAGCAAGCGCTCGCGGCATGGAGTGGACTCGACGTTGGCTGGGTTTCGGACAACGATGCAAGGCATCGGTGCCACGGAAATGTGGACCTGGTTCGACCGCGCGAACCCCGACCTTCTCACGCCATAGGATGACAGGCATGGAACTCCCTCGCACACGACTCCTCTCTGTCCTCGACGTGGCCACCGAGCGCGGCGCCCGCGCCGCCGAGGTTCTGTTCGAGGCTGAGGAGGGATTCCACGCCACGGTGCGGCGCGGCAAAGTCGAGGATTCAGGCCCACACCGCTCGGAGATCCTCACGGTGCGCGTGTGGGGTGAGGCCGGGCGCGAAGGCGCGGCGACGGGACCCGCGGCGATGAGCGACCACCTCGTCGGGGTCGCGCTCAAGGAGGCCGAGGCGGCCGACCCCGCCGCCGACGCCGGTCCCATCGGCCGGCTCCCGCTGCACACCCGAGGCCTCGGCATCGACGACCGGCGCTACCAGGGCATCGAGGATCAAGATCGCCTCGACGTGGCCCTCGACGACGAGCGCGCGGCGCGTGGAGCCGATCGGCGGGTTCAGACCGGTCCATTCACCTACCGCGATGGACGCTCGCTGCGCGCGCTGATGAACACCGAGGGCGTGGTGCACCAGGAGCTCGGCACCCGCTTCACCCTCACCGGCGAGCTGTCCTACGGCGGCAGCGACATCGAGCTCGAGGGCGAGTTCACGAGCCGCGCCTTCGCCGGCGTATGCAGCCTGCCCCTGGGTGCGACCCTCGCCCGCCAGGCCAAGCGCTTCGCGGGCGCCGGTAGCGGCCCCGAGGTCGCGGCAGCCCGCCGCGTGCTCATCCCACCGCTGACCATGGCGCGACTGATCGGTATCCTCGGCGAGGGCTTCACCCACGAGGCCTTTGCGACGGGCGCGAGCGTGTGGGGCAAGCTCACCTCGGGCGACGCCGTGATGGACCCGCGCTTCCACCTGCTCGACGACGGCGCACTCCCCGGAGCGTGGCGGACCTGGGGCTTCGACGACCGCGGCGTGCCGCCGGTCCCGCTCACCCTGGTCAAGGACGGCGCCGTCGACCGCTGCTTCCTGTCGATCGCCGAGGCCCGCAGCGAGAACACGCGCCCCACCGGCCACGAGGGCCGTGAAGGCGTGCGGCCGGGCAACCTGCTCATGCGCAGCGGCACCCGTTCGGTGGCGGCCATCCTCTCCGAGATCGGCGGCGATGCCTTCGAGATCGAGCACGTCTTCGACTGGGGCGGCGTGGACCCGTCCACCGCGGAGCTCGACCTGCCGATCATCGGCTCGGTGCGCACCTCCAAGGGCAACGGCGAGCCGATTCGCGGGCTGCGCCTGCGCGGCAACCTGGTCGCGGCGCTGGGCCAGATCGTCGACGTCGCCGGAGACACGGACCGCTGGCGGCATGTGGACGCGCCCGGCATCCTGCTCGACGGCCTCGAGATCGTCGCCGCCGACTAGGCTAGGCGCGCGGCAGGCTCACCCGAAAGGTCGTCGGTTCCGCACGGCGCAACAGCTCGACCTCGCCGCCGTGGACCCGGGCGATGGCGCGGACCAGGGCCAGCCCGAGGCCGGTCCCCTCGCCGCGGTGGGTGGTGAAGAAGCGGGCGAACACCTTGTCCACGTTGCCTTCGCTCACTCCCTCGCCTGCGTCGGTTACGTCGAAGCCCGTGCGCTCGGGCTCGGTCCACAGCCGGAGCGCGATCGGCGCCTTGCCGTGGCGGGCGGCGTTCTCGAGCAGGTTGTCGAGCGCCGACGCCAGCTGCTCACGGTTGCCGCGCACCCAGCTACCCGCGCCCTCGACCGTCACCGCCGGATGGCGGACGAGCACCTCGGCGGCGAGCTCGTCGAGCGCGATGGGCTCCTGACCCATGCCCTCCTCGGCTCGCGCCAGGGACAGGAGTCCCCCGACCAGGCGATCCAGGCGATCCACGTCCTCGGCGGCGTTGCCGAGAAAGCGCGCCCGCTGCGCGGGCGGCATGTCCGGGTCCTCGAGCAGCTCGATCGTGCCCTTGAGGCTCGCGAGCGGCGTCTTGAACTCGTGGGCCACGTTGCCGGCGAACTCCGAGAAGTAGGACAAGCGTTCCTGCAGGCGCTCGGCCATCGTGCGGAAGGCGGCGGAGATCTCGCGGGCCTCGACGACGTGCGAGCGATCCGGCAGGTCGAGCTCGCGCAGGTTCGCCACGCTCCCCGAGGCCATGCGGTTCGCCGTCCGGCTCACCCGACGCAGGCTGCGCGAGAACAGGTAGCCGTAGAGCATCGTCGGCAGGAAGGTCAGGAACAGGCCGACGCCCGCCCCCCAGATCAAGCGCGGCGCCATCTGGTAGATGGCCTGCAGCTCTTCGCGTGGCGTGCGCGACAGCACCACCGCGCCGACGGGATGCCCGTTCTCGACCACCGGCACCGCAACGAAGATGCGCACGTCCGCGAACCGCGCCTCGCTGTCGAGCGAGTGCTTCGAGGACAGCGGTGGACGCGGCCTCACCGACTCGGCAATGGCGCCTTCGAGCGCGGCGTCGACCTCGGGACGGCCGGCAAGGGTCTCGCCGAGCTGTGAGCCCGAGGTGGCCACGACCACGCCCTCGGCGTCGACCACGCGGATGCCGGCCAGGGTCTGCTCGCGAATCGTCGTCAGCAGCGGCGACAGCCCCTCCGCGTCGTACAGCGTCTCGCCGCGACGGTGCATGCGGTCGGTGAGCACGGTGGCGAGCACCTGCCCCTGGTGCTGCAGGTCCGCGCGGGTCTGGTCGCGGAGGTCCGTGGCCAGCGCACCCGTCGCGAGGATGGCGACGATGGGCAGCGCGAGCATGGCGAAGTGCGACAGGGTCAGCCACACGCGCAGCGGCAGGGCCAGCCCGAGCATCGGCCTCGGAGCGCTCATTCCCTCGCGAGCCGGTAGCCGAGGCCATGGACGGTGTCGATCGGGTCGACGCCGGCCTCGCGAAGCTTCTTGCGGATGTGCCGCACGTGGCTGTCGACGGTGCGGTCGGCGACGAAGTGCGGCCCCTCGTAGGCTGCCTCCACCAGGTCCTCGCGGGTGTACACCTTGCCGGGCCGGCGGACCATCGCGAGCAGCATGCGGAACTCGGTCACCGTGAGCTCGACCGGGGTGTCCCCCACCGCGACGCGGTGCTCGTCGGGCACCATCGCGAGGGCCCCGTGCCGCACGACGTCGCGTGGCGCGACGGGCTCGGGCTGGGTGCGGCGCAGCACTGCCTTCACGCGGCTCACGAGCTCGCGCGGGGAGAAGGGCTTGGTCACGTAGTCGTCGCCGCCGAGCTCGAGTCCGAGCACGCGGTCGAGCTCCTCGCCGCGCGACGAGAGGAACACGATGGGCAGGCGCGACGTCGCGCGCACGCGGCGGCAGACCTCGATGCCATCGAGCTCTGGCATGAGTACGTCGAGCACCATGAGGTCGGGTTCGCTGCGGGCCACCTCGGCGAGCGCGACGCGGCCGTCACTGGCCTCGCGCACGGCATAGCCCTCGCGCTCGAGGGCGTAGCGCACGATCTCGCGCAGGTGGGGTTCGTCGTCGACGATGAGGATCTCGGGCATGGGCACATCCTACGCGGAGGCGGTGAGTCGCGTGACCTCGTCGAGGGCGCCGGCGCGTGCCGCCAGCTCCCGAAGGCGCTCGGTCACCGGGAGCGCCTCCCCTTGCAGGGCGAGCAGCCCGACCTGCAGCCGCAGCTGCGACACCCCCGAGAGCACCGCCTCGATCTCCGCGGCCGCCCGCTCCCGGGCCTCGGCCAGGGCCTCGCGCGAGCGCGCCACCTCCTCGTCCTCGACCTCGTCGTCGAGCAGGCGGTCGACCAGCGCGAGGCGCGTGTCGGCGGAGAGCAGGACATCGCGGAGCGCCCCGACCTCGGCATCCCACGGGAGCTCGGCCGACGCCGGGTCCCCGAGCGCCTCCTCGAGCCTCGCGAAGGCCGTGTGGATGCGCGAGGCGAACGGCCCGGATCCGGGAGCCCGGCGGACCGGGGGCGGAGCCTCCCCGAGCAGCGGCAGCAACAGCGGCCACGCGGCGAGTGCGGAGGCGGTGGTCGCGGAGCTGTGCCCATCGCGGGACAAGCGCGCCCCCACCCCGGCGCCGACAGCGGTGTAGCCGAGGAGCACGAGCACGGTGGCGGCGGACTTGCCGCCGAGAAGCAGCGCGATCATCGGCCACCTCCGTCGATGTCCCGATCGCGCCACAGGCCCGAGCCGCGGGAGCCCCAGCTGCCCTCGCGGTACACGCCCATCGCCGAGCGCCCCGTCACCGCCAGCGCCGAGAAGATGTCCTCCTCGACCGGGCGCAGGAAGGTCACCTCGGTGGTCGGCCGCGCCACGAAGGGCCGAAGCAGCCACCCGGTCTGCGCCAGCGTCACGCCGAGCACCGCGGCCGAGGCGAGCATGGCGACCCCTCGCTTGAGGCCGCTGGCCGGAAGCGCCGCGGCGATGGTCGACAGCATCGGCAGGCCGATCGCGAACACCGCGCCGGCGAAGAGCAGCACCGCGAGGTGGTAGTCGACCAGCGGCATGGGGTCGCCGTAGCCGGCGCTGAGCTGCCAGGTGAACAGCAGCCACACCGCCGGCGACAGGGCGGCGGCGATGACCGAGGTGCGCGCGATGCCGGTGAGCGCGGCGAGTGCGAGACGCGGCCAGCGAATCGGCGCGCCGGCGGCCTCGGCGATGGCTCGGACCGCGGGAAGCGCGACGAGCAGCGGCACGAGGAACAGCACCGGCAGCTTCACCGCGGCGAACACGACCTGCAGCCCGCCCCGGTAGGCGCCGACCACCGCTCCGAACACGGCGGCGCCGAGCACCACCAGGAGCAGCAGCCGAGGCACGACCTCGGCGAAGAAGTCGCGCTCGTCCGCGCGATCCACGATGTCGGCCGGGCGCTTGAGGAGCAGGGCCGTGAGGGACATGAGCGACATGCGAGCTCCTTCAGCCGGCCACGAAGCCGGCGACGTCCCACGCGAGGCGCAGGGCAATGAGAGTGGCGAGCCCGGCCCACCCGGCGGTGAGCAGGCTCATGGTCAGGCCCCGGCTCGTCGGCGACGGCGCGGGGTGCTCCACCTCCACCAACCGGAGCTCCCACACGAGCCTCCCGAGGATGGTGATCCCGATGCCACCCAGCGCGAGTGCGAGAAACAGCGCCCACAGGTTGGTGGTGGTGGAGAAGAACAGGCCGAGCGGCGCGAAGCCGACCGCCAGCCTTCCGGCCCGCACGAAGCCCCGCGACAGGGTGTGCACGAGCTGGTCCGGGTCGGCGGCGAGGCCGAGGTACTGATGCATGACGACCAGTGCCGGCGCGGTCATCACCAGGGCGCCGGTGCCGACGACGAGCCCGCTGGGCACGGTGCGCGCCGCCATGCCGATCTCGCCGGCGCCGACGCCACACGCGGCGCCGAGCAGCGCGAACTGCCCGATGGACACGGCCAGATCGACCAGAGTGGGCACGGGAGTCTCGCGGGACTCGGCGGCGGATGAGAGCACTTCGGGGCTGGCGGCAACGGACATGCGACCTCCTTGTCCACCAAGCTAGGCCCGCCCCCTGCACCCCCGATGACCCCGCCGCGCACGGTCCCCGGAGGAGTTGTGCAGGCGCCGTGCAGCCGACCCGCGTTAGCGTGCCCCGATGCCGGCGTTCACCGAGCCCCAGCCCTCCTCCACCGTCTCGCGCGCCGAGATCGGTGCGTGGGCCGTGCTGCTCGCCATCCTCGTCGGCAGCCGCTTCGCCGTGGCCCCGCACGAGCTCTTCGAGTGGGACAGCGCCAACTACGCGCTGTCGCTCACCGACTACGACGTGTCCGAGCATCGCCCCCACGCGCCCGGCTACCCGCTGTTCGCCCTGCTCTTGCGGCTCGCCGCGTCGCTGATGCCGGTGTGGGCGGCCTTCGTCGCCGTGAACGCGCTGCTCGGCGGCGTCACACTGGCCGCACTCGGCTCGATGCTGCGACCGTCCGTCGGCCCCCGCGGCGCGTGGCTCCTCGCCTTCGCCTTCGCCGCGTGCCCGCTGTTCTGGCTCCACGGCGCCGCGAGCACCGCGTATGTCGCCGAGGGCATGTGCGCGGTGACCACCGGGGCGCTCGGCCTGGCTGTGCTCCGCGGTCGCCTGCGAATCGAGGTCGCCGCCGTCGGATGGGCGCTGTGCCTGGGCCTGCGCCCCAACGGCGCGCTGACCCTCTCGCCGCTGATGGCCTGGGTCGCGGTGAGCCACGCCCGCGCACACGGACCCACGGCGGTCCTCCGCGCGCTCGCGGTGGGCGCGGTGACCTGCCTGGGCTGGGCCCTGCCGATGGTTGCCGAGTCCGGCGGACTGCGCAGCTACCTCGACGCGACCGCCGCACTCTCGGAGTGGCAGTTCAAGGCAGGTAGCGCCTTCGTCGACGGTCCCTCCGTCGCGTGGCGCAACGCGGCCTCATTGCTCACCTACGCGCTGGATGCGCTGAACTTCGGTGTGCTCGCCCTGCTCGCCGCGCTGTTCACGCGCAACCTGCAGCGCCCCTCGCCCGCGACCCTCGGCTTCTTTGCCGCGTGGCTGCTGCCCTCCTCGGCCTACTACGTGCTCCATCACCTGCCGAAGTCCGGGTACGCCCTCACCGTCGTCCCTGGACTCGCGGTGGCCCTGGTGCTCGCGAGCGCGCGCCTGCCCCGGGTCGCCGCGGGGACCGCGGTCGTGTACGCGCTGGCGAACAGCACCCTGTTCTTCCTCGCGACCCCGTACGAGGCCTGGTTCTACGAGGACGCACCAGAGCTGGTGCCCGAGCGCATCGCCGTGTTCGGCGACTACTCGGCCACTGGACTGCGCTACCGGACCCGGCCCCTCCGCAAGCTCGACGCCCTCCTCGACGAGGCGGACCCGAAGCGCGATGCGGTGCTGTTCCTCTCCGGCGCGCACGAGCTGCACCGACTGGCCATGGCGACGCACGGCGAGTTCGACCTGACCGCGACCTTCGCCGAGCGCGGCTGGTCCTGGTCCACGCGCGACGCCGAGACCTACGGCCAGTGGCAGCGGCGGGTACTGCTCGCGCCCCGCATCCGCAGCACGGACTACTCGCCGAGCGACATCGCCTGGGACGGACACACGCTGGCCCTGTCGCGACGCGGCGCCGACGTGAGTCGCGAGCTCGAGGCCGAGCGCCTGCTGGTCGTCGTGCCCTGTGCGCCGTGCATCCTCGGGAACGCGGGCCCTGCCGAGGCCACCGAGCGCGTGGATCTCGGCGCCGGATTCACCGCCACGTGGCTGCAAGCCCCGTGAACGGCGGGTATGCTCCCCGCGGAGGACACGCATGCGCACGACCTGGACCCTGCTGCTGGCCGTCGCCCTGACGGCGTGTGCCGGCGACGAGGCGCCCACCGACGAGAACCCGAACGACACGTCGTACTCGGGCATGCGCGTGCGCAAGCACGACGCGGGCTGGCGCGTGCACACCGAGAAGGCGCAGCCGGAGCTCGACCAACGGCACTGAGTGCGCCTCGTGTGGCCCTCGGGGTCGCCGCCGTCCTCGCGGTCGCCGGTGGCCTGTGGTCGCTGCGCCCCGCGCCTCCACGTCGCCCGGACGTGTTCGTGTTCACCGTGGACACGCTGCGCGCCGACCACACCAGCCTCGACGGCTATGCGCGCGCCACCACCCCGTGGCTCGAAGAACTCGGAAAGCACGGACAGATCTACGAGCACTGCCTCGCGAGCAGCTCGTGGACGGTGCCCTCGCTGGTCGGGCTGCACACCGGCGTGGACCCGTGGACGCTGGGCATGCATCGCGCACCGAGCCTCCGTGTGG
This sequence comes from Deltaproteobacteria bacterium, assembly GCA_006226595.1. Lineage (GTDB taxonomy): Bacteria > Myxococcota_A > UBA796 > UBA796 > M1803. Next base: position 19,073 of record SBGP01000073.1, on the reverse strand, counting down.
ACGGCACGGGTCTCGCGGAGCACCCGGTGCTCCCCCCCGACGCCACCACGCTGGCCGAGCGCTTTCGGGCCGCGGGCTACACCACCCTCGGGCTGACCGCGAACGCCCACCTCGACGCGGACCTCGGCTGGGCGCAAGGCTTCGACCACTACGAGAACCTGGGCTGGGCGTCGGTCGACCAGCTCGACGACCACCTCGACCCGCTCCGCACCGGCACGCCGCGCTTCGTGTGGGTGCACGTGTTCGACCCCCACGACCCCTACCTGCCCGTCCCCGGCAGCCCCTGGCCCGCCGATCCGAAACTCGGCCCGCTGGATCTGCCCCTGCACGAGCTCGGCGAGCGAGGACTGGCGTCGGTGGCCGGCCTCGTCGACCTGTATGACGGCGAGATCCTCGACACCGACCGCTTCCTGGCCCACGCCGCAAACCGCCTCGGGGTGACCGCCGACGACCTGGTGCTCTTCGTTTCGGACCACGGCGAGGAGTTCGGCGAGCGCGGGCACCTCGGGCACCGCAAGACCCTGTACGAGGAGTCCGTGCGCGTGCCCTGCGTGCTCGCCGGCCCCGGCGTCGCCTCCGGCCGCATCGATCGGCCCGTCGGTCTGCCCGAGCTGCACGACCAGCTGCTCCACGCGGCCAGGCTTGCGGAGGCTCCTTCACCGCGCGCACCCATCGCCCAGCTGTGGCATCCGGGTGGTGAGTGGTGGGCGACCTGGGAGGGCGCGTCCAAGCAGATCGAAGGCCCCGAGGGCGCCGTGCGCTTCGACCTCGCGACCGACCCGCGCGAGACTGTCCCACTGGCTCCCGATCCGGCGCTCACCGCCCGCCTCGACGCTGCGCGCGCCACCGCGTCCACCGCCGCGACCACCGACCTCGAGGTGGAGGGGCTGTCGGCCCTCGGCTACGTGGACGAGCCATGACCTGGTTCCTCTTCCTCGTGCTCCTCGGCTGTCATCGCGACGACCCGCGCCCCGACGTGTTCCTGTTCACGGTCGACACGATGCGCGCGGACCGGCTCGGCGCCTACGGATACGGCCGCGACACCAGCCCGTGGATGGACGAGGTCGCCGGCGACGGCGTCGTGTTCGAGAACGCGCTGTCGACGAGCTCGTGGACGGTGCCCGGGGCCTCGTCGACGCTGTTCTCGGCCTACCCGTGGCAGCTCGCCATCCGCGAGTCCACGCGCGCAGGCAGCGACCGCCCCGTCCTGCCCGCCGAAGCCACGAGCCTCGCCTCGGTGTTTCAGCAGCACGGCTACCGAACGCTGGCCTTCGTCGCCAATGGCCACCTGAGCGCTGCCCGAGGCTACAGCCGCGGCTTCGACGTGTTCGCGAACGTCGGCTTCGTCGACCGCGACCCGCTCCACGAGGTCATCGAGCCGCACCTCGACGGTCTCGGCAAGCGCGACGAGCCCGTGTTCGTGTGGGTGCACCTGTTCGACCCCCACGAGCCGTACGCAAACGGCGGACGACGCGCCGCCGACTGGTCCCCGGGCATTCGCGAGCGGCTGGGCGAGCCGCGCATGGACGAGATGCTGATGACGGGTCTGCGTGCCGACCCCCGCTTCGTCGGCGGCGGCCCGGGGCTCGCAGACCTCCAGACCTTCTACGACGGCGAGATCGGGGCGGCGGACGAGTACCTGCGCGGGCTGGCCCACGCGATGCACGTCGGCGACGAGGACATCCTCGTGCTCGCCTCGGATCACGGCGAGGAGTTCCGCGAGCACGGCGGGCTCGGTCACCACGGGCCCCTGTGGCGCGAGACGACGCGCGTGCCCCTGATCGTGCGCGCTCCCGGTCTCGCGCCTGCGCGACGGGACGAGGTCGTGAGCCTCGTCGACGTCGCCCCCACCCTGGTGGCACTCACTGGACTGACGCCGCCCGCGGTCTGGGTCGGGGAGGACGTGCGCACGACCGCCAGCGGCCCGCGCCTGCTCGAGCTCGATCACCACCACGCCGTCGTCGACGGCGAGTGGAAGTGGGTCGCGAACCAGGGCGGTGAGCACTTGTACCGCCTCGACGACGAGCATCGCGACCTCGCGGCCAGCGAGCCCGAGGTCACGGCCCGCCTGCGCGCGGTGTGGGCGTCGAAGGACTACCCCGTGTGGGCGCCGCAGACCGGCGTCGTCGACGAGGAGAAGGCCCTGCTCGAGGGCATGGGCTACCTCCACCGCGATCCGTAGCGGCGGAGGCGTGCCCGGGTGGCTCACCCGCCGTTCACCATCTTCTCGAGCTCCTCGTAGCCGGGGAGCAGCGAGAGGTCGGGCATGACCACGATCTCGATGCGGCGGTTCTGCGCCTTGCCCTCCTTGGTCTCGTTGGAGGTCGTGGGCCGGTGCTCGCCGTACGACGACGCGGAGATCGTCTCGACCGGCATGCCCGCCTCGATCATCGCCTCGGTGACGCTGATCGCGCGGCCCGCGCCGAGGTACCAGTTGTTCGGGTAGCGCTCGGAGCCCTTCATCGGCACGTTGTCGGTGTGGCCCTCGACCTGGAAGCTGCGGTCGGGGATGGTCGCGAGGACCTCGGCGACCTGCTGCACGGCGGTCTTGCCCTCGGCGGACAGCGAGGCGCTGCCCGAGGCGAAGAGCACGTCGGTGGCCATGGCGACGACCATGCGGCCGTCGACGATCTTGACCTCGAGGGTGCCGGAGTCGATGAGGCTCTGGAACTTCGCGAGCAGGTCCTTGAACTCGGCGACGCGCGCCTCGGCCTGGGCCTTGCGCTCCTGGAGCTCGGCGAGAGCCTGCTTCATCTCTTCGATCTGCGCCTTGAGGGCACCCTTGTCAGCGAGCGCCGAGGCCTTCTCGGCGTTGAGGGCCTCGAGCTGCTTCTCGCGGCTCGCGAGCTCGGCGGTGATCTTCTTGATCGCGCCCTCGAGATCGCGAACCTGGCCCTGGAGCTTCGAGATGGTCGCCTCTTGATCGGCGATGGTCGCGTCACGCGCGGCAATCTGCTGCTCGAGCTCCGAGCGGGTCGAGGCGAGCTCCTCTTCCAGCGCGACGTACTTGCCCTTGGGAATGCAGGCAGTGAGCACGGCGAGGCCGAGAACGAGGGGGACGAGTCGGGTCATGCGTTTCCTCCACGAGGGCGAGGGTAGCCCAGCAGTCACCCTGCTTTGTCTACGAGTCGTGATGGATTAGTGGGGCCGTGCGAGGTGACGTGAGGCGCTTGGAACTGGTCGTGGGGGCAATCCTCGCCGGATTGGGTTGGTGGCAGCTCGCGTTCACCGCCACTGTGCGCATGGGCTGGAGCTTCACCACCCTCGCGTGGCTCTCCCCTGTCGCGGTGGTGCTCGGCGTGCTCACCGCGCGCTGGCTCGCGAGGACCGACATCCCCGCCACCCCCGAGGCCGGACGCGACGTCGATCCCCGCGTCTTCCTGGTCCTCGTCCCCGCGGTGCTCGCCGCCCTCGCGTATCCGTTCGACCTCGTGGGCTGGCGCACGACGTGGGTGCTCGGCAGCCTCGGACTCGCCGGCGTCGCGTGGTTCGCGAGGGGCCAACCCGAAGAGCCCGAGCCCGGCGGCACACTCGCCGTGCTCTTCTCGGCATGGGTCGGCGCCCTGCTCTCGCTGTCGCTGAACCGACCCGAGGGCGACGACGGCTTCTATGTCGCACAGGTGCGCGGCAACCTTGCCCACGCCGACCTGCCGCTGCTGTCCTTCGACGTGCTGCACGGCGACCTGTCCCTGCCCGTACAGCAGCCCGCCCACCGCGCGCAGGGCTTCGAGACCCTGGTCTCGGCCGCCAGCTGGTGGACCGGCGTCGACGCCGCTGACATGTACTACATCGCGTTCCCCGCCTTCTTCGGCGCCCTGGTCGGCCCGGCCTTCGCCCTGCTCGCCCGCCCGCTGCTCGGCGCCGCCTGGTCGCGGGCGACGGGACTGCTCGCCGTCGGCACCATCGCCGTGTGGGCCGGCCACTACTACGCCGTCGGCAACCTCGGCTTCGCGCGCATCTTCCAGGGCAAGGGCGTCATCGTCAGCGTCAGCGTGCCCCTGCTCGCGTGGGCGGCGCTGCGCTTCTCGCGCTCCCCCACCGCCGCCGGCTGGCTGCTGCTCACCCTCGCCGGCTCGGCCACGGTGCTCGCGACGAGTACCGGCTTGCTCGTCGGACCGATGGCGCTCGGGCTGGCACTGCTCGGCGGCGTGCAGCTCCACCGACGCGGACTTCTCGCGCTTGGCGCCGGACTCGCCGCGAGCGCGCCGATGCTCGCCATGCTGCTCATGGTGCGCGCCGACGTCGCCGCCCGCGGTGGGCGCGAGGGCATGGGCTTCACCGGCGTTCGCTCCGGCATCCTCGAGGTCTTCGGCGACAGCCCGCGCGTCGGCCTGGGGCTTGCCGCGATCCTCGTGCTCCCCGCCCTGCTCCGCCTCGGGGGCTTCCGCGCCGCAGTCGCCGCACGCTATGCCCTGGCCATCTGGGTATTGCTGCTCAACGAGTGGTTGGGCGAGTTCCTCGTCGCGAAGGCCGGCGCACTGTTCTCGTGGCGCATCCTCTGGGCACTGCCGGCACCCGTCTTCGTCGCTGGCGTTGCGGCGGTGCTCGGTGCCATTGCCCTCGGCGAGCGCCACTCCAAAGCCTGGCGCGGCTTCGCCCTGTGGTCCGCGGTGATGTGGATGTGTCTGTTCACCACGACCGGCGACACCTCGTGGTCCGAGGAGAACCGCAACGAGTGGGGCTTCGCGGAGCACAAGGTGACGAAGCCCGGCGCCGCCGTCGCCCGAGCCATCGCGTTCCACACCGACCCCGACGACCTCGTGCTCATGCCCGAGGCACTCTCGATCTTCGCGACACGCGTCGAGGACCCGCCGAAGTTCCTCGCCGTGCGCCGGATCTACCTGCAGCACCTCGCGGAGTACCTCGACAAGGAGGACATCACGCGCCGCTCGATGATGATGCTCTTCGTCGGGTCGAAGGCGAAGGGCCAGCCCCTGTTCCGGTTCATGGACAACCTCGACCGCTACTGCGTGACCGTGGTGATGACCTCGCGGACCACGAACCGCGCGCGGCCCGGACTTCCGAGGTCCATGCGCGAGCGGGGCTTCGAGCTTCGCGAGACCCGCAAGGACCTCCCCGACGGCATCAAGCTTTGGAAGCGCAGCGCCGACGCCTGCCCCGCGGAGCGGCCCGAGTAGGCTCCTGGCCCCGACGCGGTTATCCGAAGCCACCCCGGAGGCTGCGCCCTTGTGGGCCGTCGAAGTCTGGAATCGCTACCTCAACTGGATGCCCGACTACCTGCCCGCCATCGTCGGCGGCGCGGTGGTCGCCGGCGCACTCGTGTGGGCTGCACCGCGGCTCAAGTCGCGTGAGTCCCAGCTCGGCTGGGGCGTGACCGGTGTCGTGCTCGCCGTGGGCCTGTGGCAGGCCTGGGTGCGCATGAGTGTGGTCGACGACGCATTCATCAGCCTTCGCTACGCGAAGAACCTGCTCGCCGGGCGCGGCTTCGTGTTCAACGAGGGCGAGTACGTCCTCGGCATCACCAACTTCGGGTGGACGTTGCTCATGGCCGCGCTCAGCGCGGTCACGACCCTCGAGCTACCGCACGTGGCGCTGCTCATGGCCACCTGTGGCTACGTCGCCCTCGTGCTCGGCACCCGACGCGCCAGCCTCGCGATGCACGGCGACGCCGTCCCGCCGCTGGCGGTCCTCGGCGTGGGCCTGTCGTGGCTCACGCACTCCTTCGCGACCACCGGGCTCGAGTCGCTCTCGGTCGTCGCTCTCGTCATTCTCGCCCTCGGCGCCGTGGTCCGCGAGGAGTGGAAGCTCGCCGGGCTCTTCCTCACCGTCGCCGCGCTGTTCCGCCTCGACCACGGCCTGTTCCTCGTCGTCGGCGGCCTGCTCGCCCTTCGCGAGGGCAAGCTCAAGGACTTCCTGCTCGCCACGCCCCTGCTCGCGGCCATGCTCGGCTTCTGCGCCTGGTACTACGGCTCGCCCATCCCGAACACGGCGCTGAACAAGGCCTCCGGCGGCGCATACTGGTCGAATGGCGCGCACTATCTGTGGACCTTCCTGCTCACCACGCACCTGCTGTGGCTGCTGCCGCTCGCCCTGTTCGGCGCGGTGAAGGCCCGCGACGCGGCCGAACGTCGGGGCGCGAACTTCGCCCTCGGCGGACTGGTGCTGTGGCCGCTCTACATCGGCTACGTCGGCGGCGACTTCATGATCGGGCGCTTCCTGCTGGTCGTGATCCCGCTCGTGTTCCTGCTCGCCGAGACCGGCGTGCGTCACTTGCGCGGAAGCAAGCGACTGACCGCCGCCGTCGCCATGGGTGCGACCTTCTACGGCCTGCCGATCATCCACCGCAAGGCGGTCGAGTGGTGGGTCACCGACGAGGGCAGCATCTACGAGGTGAAGACGCTGGTGCCCTTCGCCATGAAGCACCACACCGCCGCCATCGGTCAGTTCCTGCAGACCCACTTCGTCGAGCGCGGGTACACCCCGACCATCGCCGCGCACGGCATCGGCATGATCGGCTACTACAGCGACCTGCCGATCGTCGACATCATCGGGCTCACCGACCCGGTCACCGCGACCATGAAGCTCGACAAGCGCGGACGCCCCGGCCACGAGCGCTACGCCGGCTGGGAGCACCTGCAGGGCACCGGCGCCATCCTCACCAGCCTGCCGCCGTTTCCGCAGCACAAGGACATCACGCGCCTTCACGTGCCCATCGACATGGGCCTGGCGATGAGCCACTGGCACGTGCTGCGCTACGAGCCCGCGGTGATGGACGAGCTGCGCGAGAAGGTGCCGGAGCTCAAGTTCCTCGACATCGAGGAGTGGCTCGACGGCTTCGTCGCCAACCTCGATGCCAAGCCGACGGTGCTCGTCCACGATCGGCTGTGGATGCTCGACCGCTTCTACTTCAACCAGCCCGGCGCGAAGCTCCACTACCAGGCAGCCCTCCGCAAGGAGCTCGCCGAGCGCGAGGAGCGCGAGCGCCTCGAGGCCATCGGCTACGTCGCCGGCGAGGACCAGGCGACCGGACCCGCGGGAGTGGTCGTCCACGAGGACGCCGCCATCGGCGGACTGAACCTGATCGCGAGCGCGCACGGACCCGAGGCGCTGCTCGTCGACATGCAAGGCGCCATCGTCCACCGCTGGTGGCTGCCCTTCGACAAGGCCTTTCCGGGCGAGGAGGTGCCACACGGCACCGGCGGCAGCACCTGGCGCCGCGTCCGGGCCCTCGACAATGGCGACCTGCTCGCGATCTTCGAGGGTCAGGGCATCGTGCGGATGACGCGGGACAGCGAGCTCGTGTGGGCGGTGCGCAACCGGGCCCACCACGAGATCGAGCTCACCGGTGACGGCACCCTGTGGACGCTGACGCGCCGCATCCGCCGGGACACGCCCTTTGGCCGCGCGCTGGTCGAGGACTTCGCGGTCGAGCTGGACCTGGCCACGGGAGCCGAGCGCCAGCGCATCTCGCTGCTCGACGCGGTGGCGAACAGCCCCGCCCGCGGCGATCTCGAAGCCCTGTTGGCCCCGGGTGGCGCCACCGAGCCCATCCGCAAGCAGGAGGTCGCGTCCGGCGACGTGCTCCACGTGAACGCCGTGAAGTGGGTGGAAGCCGACGCCGGGCCGCTGAAGCGCGGGCAGCTCCTGCTCTCGTCGCGCGTGCTGTCGCAGCTGTGGGCGCTGGACCCCGCGACGGGCGCGATCACGTGGCGCGCCGAGGGTGCCTTCGACGGCCAGCACGACCCATGGCTGCTCGACGACGGCACCGTCCTGCTCTTCGACAACGGCCTCAAGCGGAGCCGCGCCATGCGCGTCGACGCCGACGGTCGCGAGGTGTGGAGCTGGACCCGCCCCGGCTTCTTCTCGCGCTTCTGCGGCGCGGTACAGCCACTCGCCGACGGACAGGTGCTGATCACGGAGTCCAACCCAGGTCGCGCGGTCCAGGTCGACGCCGAGGGCCACGTGCTGTGGGAGCTGCACAGTCCCTGGCGCGCGGTGGACGACCCGACGCTCACCGCCACGCTGTACGCGGTCGTGCGCCTGCCCGCGGACTACGGTCGCGACTGGCTCACGGCACCCGGGTCAGCCACAGCTCCGTGAGCGCGAAGTCGGTGTCGGCGATCACCGCGAGACGCAGCCGCCCCTCGCGATCGAAGGCCAGCGTGGCGCCGTCGACGAGACGCCCGCCGGAGAGGCTGATGCGCGCCCGCCCCTGACCGCGGAGCTGCGCGCGCCACTTGCCCTGAGGCACGGTCACCCCCAGCTGAGCGCGCTGACCGGCGGGAATGTGGGTTGCGGCGGCCCCGTCGACAAGCACGACGCGGTGCGAATCGCTGCCAGCGAGATGGACGGGAAGGTCGATGCGATCGGCGGTGCGAACCGGGCCGATGCGTGAGCTGGTCGTGCGCACGTACACCAGCGCCGAGCGCCCCTCCGAGGCGAAGCGAACCAGGCGATAGTCGCGCTGGAACGCCGGAAGCGCGGCGAGCTCGCGATCTCCGACGTAGCCGGGCTCACGGGAGCCCGACCAGATGCCGAACAGCACCATGTCCGGCTCACGGGACAGTACGTACGCGCCGTCGCCGAGCTCGTGGCCGAGGTGCCCCTGACCGCGCTTCGCGCTCGGGTGGCGGGCAATGTGCGCATCGTTGAGGCCGAGCATGTCCAAGGACGGCAGCCCGCTGAAATAGGGCCAGCAGCCGGCGGCGTTCACGGCGACCAGTGGCTGTTCCTCGCGAAAGGCCTCCCCGACGGCGCCGGCGATGACCCCGCACTCCCACTCCCAGCCCTCGAGGCGGCCACGGCGATAGGCGTCGTCGAGGGTCTCCTGGGCACCGCCGTGGACCAGTGCTGCCCCGACGGCCGCGGCGACGAGCCAGCTCGCGTTGCCGGCAAACGCCTCGGCGGCGAGGAACCACAGCGGAACACACGCCGCGAGCAGGTGCCGACGCGCTGGGAAGATGTCGCCACCGATGAACGCGACGTACGCGAGCCACGCGCCTGCCAGACCGAGCAGCAGCGCGCTTCGCCGGGCGCCGATCCGCCACGCTCCGACCCCCGCGAGCAGGCCCAGCACCGCGAGTCCCGGCCCCCCCTCGGCGAGATAGCCGAGCCCGAGCTCCACGCGGTGCCAGCTGATGGCGAGCTTGGCGTGGGCCGTGTTCGGCACCCACTCTCCGTAGGTCGCGAGTCGGAACGCGAGCTGGCCGAGCACCGCCACCGCCGCGGGCCCGCTCACCGCGAGCATCGGACGCCAGCCTCGCCAGGCTGCCCACGCGGCCGCGAGCACGGCGAAGAGCGGCGCATCCGGGCGGGTGAGGCAGGCGAGGGCGAGGAACACGCCGCCCAGGGCCCAGCCACGCAGCTCTTCGCGCTCGTCGGCGGTGAGCATGGCGGCGAGTCCAGCCGCGAGCAGCCCCGCGAGCAAGGGCTGCTCGAGGCCTCCGACCGCCCAGTGACCCAGCGACAGGGTGGCGCCCGCGATCGCGCCTCCCGCGACCGCCGCGGCCGTTCCGCGTGACGCGCCCCACCATGCGGCGGCAAGCACCGCGACGGCGGCGCCGGCCACGCACACCACCCGAGCCGCGGTGATCAGGTCGAGTCCAGTCGCCCCGAGGGCGGCGGCGAGCAGCACCAACAGCAGGTTGCTGTAGCCCTCGACCCACTCCCCGTCGGTGAAGCTCAGCCCGTGGCCGTCGAGCAGCCGTCGGCTGTAGCGGAGCGAGATCAACGCATCGTCCGCGACGAAGGGCAGCGCCCACCACACCTGCGCGGCGAGCAGGCTCCCCCCGACCACCACGCCGCCGACGAGCCCGGCGGCGGACCGTTCGGACGTCGAAGCTGGCGATGGGGTCGGAGTCGTGGACATGCCTGGCCTGACCGGGCCGTGCGCTCCCCGGTGCGGCTGTATAATCCCGCGCATGCTCTGGCTCCTGCTCGCGTGCGCAAACCCCCAGGTAGACGACCCCGACACGGGTCCGGTCGACACGGCCGAGTCCGACACGGACACCGATGCAGACGCGGACAGCGACACGGACGCGGACGCGGACACCGACACGGACACCGATACCGACACGGACACCGACACCGACACCGACACGGGCACCCTGCCCGAGCCGTGGGTGTACATCCCGGGGGGCACCTTCCTCATGGGCTCGCCGGAGCCGGCGACCGAGAGTCGCGAGACGCCACAGCACGCGGTGAGCGTGCCCACCTTCGCGATGATGCGCCGCGAGGTCACCGTCGGCGAGTACACCTCCTGCGAGACCGACGGCTCGTGTACCGCGCGTCCCGACACCTGCTACGACGACACCCGCCCGAACCTCCCCGCCAACTGCCTGACCTTCGACATGGCCGAAGAGGTGTGCAGCTGGCTTGGCGGCCGCCTGCCCTCCGAGTCGGAGTGGGAGTACGTCGCCACCGGCCTCGGCCAGGACCAGGAGTACCCCTGGGGCGACGAGGCGCCCGACTGCACCCGCGCGAACACCGGCGACGGCCAGGGCACCGCGTCTTGCGACAACGCGGGCATGTGGGAGGTGTGCACGCACCCGGCTGGTGACACGCCCCAGGGCCTGTGCGACATGGGCGGCAACGCCTACGAGTGGGTCGAGGACTGGTTCTGGGACACCTACGACGGGCACCCGACCGACGGCTCGGCACGCCTGGACATGCGCTTCAACTTCAAGGTGATGCGCGGCGGCGCCATCGGCAGTGGTGCCGCGCCGCGCTCCCGACTGCGCAACTTCCACGAGCCCGAGTTCTCGTACGGCGGCATGGGCGTGCGCTGCGCCATGGACCTGTAGCTAGGCGCGCGCCGCCAGCTCGGCGAGGGCCGCCTCCGCGTCGGCGACGATGCGCGCGATGAGCTCGGCGACCGTGGGTAGCTCGTCGATCGCGCCCACGACCTGGCCCGTCGGCAGCACCCCGCTGTCCATGCGCCCGTCGACCAGCGTGGCACGGGTGTACATCGGGGCATTCGCGCCCATCAGCACCTGGGGCCAGGTGAGCTGGCTGTTCGCCTTCATCGCGCGGCCTTCCTGCAGCAGCTGGAGCAGGCTCGTGCCCGTCATCGCCGAGAACGCCAGCGCGTGGCGGATCGCTGCGACCAGCTTGCCGAACACGCCGCTGCGCTCGAGGTGATCGATGAACTCCGTGCGCACGACCCGCTGCGGGTAGCCGTCGACCGCCTTGGTCACCACCGTGTCGAGCACGCCGGTCGCCAGGTAGCGGGCCTTCACCTCGTCGGGCACCGTCGACTCCTGCGTGAGCAGGAAGCGCGTGCCCATCGCGATGCCGTCGGCCCCCCAGGCCATGGCGGCGACCAGGCCGCGTCCCGAAGAGAAGCCACCGGCCCCGAGCACGACGATGTCCTTGCCGACCGCGTCGACCACGCCAGGCAGCAGCAGCGAGGTCGGGACCGAGCCCGTGTGGCCGCCGCCTTCGCCCCCCTGCGCGATCACCGCGTCCACCCCCCAGTCCGCGACCTTCTGGGCGTGCTTCACCATGCCGATGGTCGGCATGCACACGAGCCCCGCGTCCTTGAGCTTGCGAATGCCCGCCTTTCCAGGGGCCCGCGCAAAGGACGCGACCTTCACGCCCTCACGGATGAGCAGGTCGATGCGCTGCTCGAAGTCGTCCTGGTCCGCGCGCAGGTTCACGCCGAAGGGCTGGGACGTGCGCGCCTTGACCTCGCCAATCTGCGCCTCGAGCTGCTCGTAGGTCATGGTCGCGGCAGCGAGGATGCCGAGTCCGCCCGCCTCGGCGGTGGCGGCGACGAGACGGGCGCCGGCCACCCACCCCATGCCGGTCTGCACGATGGGGTAGCGAACGCCGAACAGCTCGGTCGCGCGGGTCGACAGGGTCATGGCCATCCTCGATCTGGCGCGAAGTAGAACATGTTCTACTTTGGGTCGCCACCCGGGAGTGGTCAGGCTTCTCCGGGCGGGGGCGCGAAGGGAATGACCTGGCCTCGCGGGGGTCGCGGCGGCGCACCCTTGTCGTATCCGGCGCACACCCGGGCATTGGGCCGCTCCGGACGCATGCAGTGGCGCGGATCGTTGAACCGGCAGCTGTCGCACAGGGCCGCCGGCTTCTCGCGCAGCTGGTAGAGCAGGAACGCGCCTACGCCGAAGGCGAGCAGTACCCCGAAGGGCGAGGTGGTCGCGAGCATCACGCCCACGGTGACGAGCCCGATGGGCAGGCCGTACCGGCGGAGGAAGTCCATCCGCGCCCGTTATCCCGGCAGGCGCCACCGGGCGTAGAGCTTGCCGGCGAAGTGGACCGTCGCGAGGAGCGCGAGCACCATCCACGGCAAGAAGCGCAGCCAGCTGCCGTTCAGGGCCTCGGTCCACGAGACGACGTGGTCGAACAGCCACAGCAGCACGAGCACACTCGCGAGGTGCGCGCCGATCACCACGGCCATCAGCCGCAGCGCACCGAGCCCCAGCGCGTGCCCGATGGCGGTGCCGACCAGCGCCCCCGTACTCCAGAAGGGCACGAAGACCATGAACGCGAGCCCCGGCACGCCCCACCGCGCGATGCGGTCCTGGTGGGTGGTCGCGGCGCTCTCCATGCTGCGTCGGATGCCGCCGAGCACGGGGAGCTGGCCGATGCCGGCGTCTCCCGCGACGAGCAGCGGGTACATGAGCAGCACCAGCCACACGTCCTGCAGGCCACACTGAAACAGCAGGAAGTACGGGCTGTATCCGTCGGCATACCCGTGCGCGATGTTCACGGCGCGACCGGTGAACGCCATCTCGAGCACGAGCGCCCACACGCCGGCATACGGCTCGGGCCACAGCCAGGCCGCGAGCAGCACGCCCGCGGTCCACAGGACCAGGCAGGCGGCTCCCGCGAACCCCACGCGTGCGGCGATGGACGACGATCCGAGCAGGAGTCCTCCCACCCGGATCATGCCTCAACGCAGGTCGAAGAGCAGCAGCTCCACGTCTTCGTGCGCGGCGAGCCGCACCGCATCGGTCTCGACGATGGCGAGCCCGTCTCCGGCCCGCAGGCGCGTGCCGTTCACGTCGAGGCTGCCGGCGACGACCTGCACCCATGCGCGGTCGAAGCGCAGGGGATGGGCGACGGACTCGTCCGCACCGAGCAGATAGCGCCACACCTCGGTGTTCTGGCCGATGGGCAGGGACTCGTCCCTTCCCGTGGGCGACGCGAGCAACACCGCACCGCGCCGCTCCAGCGGAAAGTGCTGCTGGTCGTAGCGCGGCGGGGTGTTGGCCTCGGCCGGCAGGAGCCAGATCTGCAGGAACTCGGACTCCTCCTCGCGGGAGCCGTTCATCTCCTCGTGCGCGATGCCGCGCCCGGCACTCATCACCTGCACGTCGCCGTGACGGAGCTCGCCCCCTCCCCCGGAGGTGTCGCGGTGCCGCAGCACGCCGCGCAGCGGGTAGGTGAGGATCTCCATGTTGCGGTGCGGGTGCAGGCCGAAGCCGCGGCCCGGGGCCACCACGTCCTGGTTGATGACGCGCAGGTGCGAGAAGCCCATCCACTCGGGGTCGTAGTACCCGGCGAAGCTGAAGGTGTGCTGGGTGTCGAGCCAGCCGTGGTCGTAGCGCGCCCGCTGGTTGGCGGGGCGAAGCTGCATACGCATTCGTCCTCCTGGATGTGCCAAGCATGGCCACCCGACGAAACTGGGACTACCGGCTCATGTCATCCCGCATTGGCGCATTTCGGGCAACAGTCAGCCCGTGGTCTCGCTCTCGCGCTTCACCCACTCGGTGGCGGTCTTCAGCCCGCGCTTTGCGACCATGTCCTGCACGAACTGCGGCACCCACTGCTTCACCTGGAAGTCGACCGAGTAGTACAGGCGCGTCCAGCCCGGCTTGTCCGGGTGGGGCTCGAGTCGGTAGTAGCCGACGCTGTCGTCGAGGTCGGAGTTGCGCCGGTAGTCGAGCGTCCAGGTGAGCCAGCCCTCGTCGGGGCGAAGCGTGTGCTCGATGTAGTACTCGCCGGTGAGCAGCGAGGCGCCGACCACGAAGCGGGTGCGGACCTTGTCGCCGTCCACCTCGTAGTTCTCGCAGACCCGCACATTGTCGATCCACTCCGGGAACTTCTCGAAGCTGGTGATGCGATCCCACACGACGCCGGGCTCGGCGTGGATGTCCTGGACCGCGACCCCGCGGCCCCCCACCCCACCGGTGAGATCGACGCGGACCTGCTTGAGCACGGGCTCGCCACCCTCGAGCTGCGCGCGATCCTCGGCGGAGAGCTCGGGCAGCGGAGGCGGCGTCGGGTACGGCGTGAGCACGCCCTGGTGCTCGTGCGGCACGGTCGGATCCGCGGCGAGCGCGGGCACGGCGACGAGCAGGGAGGCGGTGAGCAGCCCGGTGGAAGCAAAGGAACGGCGAGTCAGGATCGAAGTCATGCGGACTGACATACGAATTCGTATGTGAGGTCGCCGTCCCGAAGTTGTCAGGACGCGCTGAGTAGGCCTTCCACGCGCACTTGGAGCCGTCCTCCCGCGAAGGTCCGCCTCTCGGGCTGGTCGGCGCGAACAAGGTGGATAGATCGCCCGCCCGGAGGCCCGATGACCGCACGAGAGTCCCTGTCCGCCCACGTTCGAGAGATGCGCACCCTGGAGGGCATCCTCGGAGTCCTCGGCTGGGATCAGCAGGTGCTCATGCCGCCGGGTGGCGCGGCCGTTCGCGGCGCGCAGATGGCGCTCGCCTCGCAGATCCTCCACGAGCGGACCACCGACCCCCGCCTGGGCGAGTGGATCGCCGCCCTCGACGGCACCGACGACGGCGCGCTCCGCGGCGGCCTGCGCAACCTGAAGCGTCGCCACGAGCGGGCGGTGCGCATCCCCTCCGAGCTCGTCGGCGAGACCGCCATGGCGCAGGCGCAGGGCTTCGAGGACTGGGTCAAGGCCAAGGAGGCCGCGGACTTCTCGCTGTTCGCCCCCTCCCTGCAGCGCCTGGTCGACCTCGCCACGCAGACCGCAAAGGCGATCGACCCGGACCGCGCCGTGTACGACGTGCTCCTCGACGACTACGACCCGGGCACGACCACCGCGTCGCTCAAGTCCATGTTCGCGCGGCTCCGCGACGGCACGGTCGAGCTGCTCGACGCGATCGGCGGCGAGGTCGGCGAGCCTCTCGGCGGCAAGTGGGACGTGGAGCGCCAGAAGCTGTTCCACGACAAGGTCGCCCGCGGCATCGGCTACTCCATGGAGCAGGGCCGCCTCGACGAGGCCGAGCACCCGTTCACGGTCGGCATCGGCCATGGCGACGTGCGCATCACCACCCACTACTACGAGGACGACCTGCTCACCGGGCTCTCGGGCACCGTCCACGAGTGCGGTCACGGCATGTACGAGCAGGGCATTCCCTCGGACCTGCTCGGTACCGGCGCCGCCGAGGCCGCGAGCATGGGCCTGCACGAGTCCCAGAGCCGCTTCTGGGAGAACACCATCGGCCGCTCCGAGGCCTTCTGCGGGTGGATCGCCGGCATGCTCGGCGAGCTGTACCCGGAGCAGGCGCCGTCCGCGCGCGCCCTGTACCTCGGCAGCAACCACGTGAAGCCGGGCCTCATCCGCGTGTACGCCGACGAGGTCACGTACAACCTGCACATCATCGTGCGCTTCGAGCTCGAGCGGGCGCTGTTCGCGGGCGAGCTCAGCGTCGCCGACCTTCCGGCGGCCTGGAACGATCGCTACCGCGAGCTGCTCGGCATCGAGCCGGGCAACGACGCCGAGGGCGTGCTCCAGGACGTGCACTGGAGCGGCGCCGCCTTCGGCTACTTCCCCAGCTACACGCTCGGCAACCTGTACGCGGCGAGCCTGGGCAAGGCCATGCAGCGCGACCTGCCGAACATGTGGGACGAGGTCGGCAAGGGCGAGTTCGGATCGGTGCTCGGCTGGCTGCGCACGAACGTGCACGAGCGGGCCCACATCGAGGACGCCCCGCAGCTCGTGGCTCGGGTGTGCGGCGAGCACGACCCGGTGGAAGATCTGCTCGACTACCTGTGGAGCCGCTACGGCGGCCTGGCAGGCGTGTCTCGCGGCTAGCTTGCACCAAGCTGGTGCAACGACGACCTGAGAGCGGTACCCTGCTCCGGTGACTCCAGCCCAAGAGCAACAGACGGCCAAGGCCCTCGAAACCCTGCTTCCCGCCTTGTCGCGGGGAGAAGAGGACGCGGTGCGCAGCACCCGCCGCCTGCTGCGCATGCTGTCCACGCGGGGACCGATCACGCTCCGCATGGACGCGCTGCGACTGCTCGAGGCCAACCCCAAGGTCCTGCGCGACGGCGCCGACGCGATTGCGCGCACCCTGCGCGGTCGGACCAGCGGTCCGCTGCTCTCCCCGGTGCTCATCGTCGAGGACGACGAGCTCGTCTCCGCGGCGCTGGCCATCCACCTCGCTCCGCTGGGCAGACCGATCCGTGAGGTTCAGACCATCGCCGAGGCGGTCGAGGCCATGGAGGGGCCGCTGGGCGCCGTCATCCTCGATCTGCAGCTCACCGACGAGGAAGACGGACGCGACCTGCTCGCGACCCACGCGAGCGACGTGCCCTTCCTGGTGCTGTCGTCCATCGCCGATCGGGTCGAGGTCCAGCAGGAGTGCCGCGCTCTCGGCGCGCGGGCGGTGCTGCCGAAGCCGGTGATGCCGCAGTCGCTGCTCGACACGATGCGAACGGTGCTCGGCATGCCACCGCAGTCCCCCCCGGCGGACGAGCACATCGTCGGCCTGCTGCGGCATCGCGACCACGCGACCGAAGACGACCTGAAGGCCCTGATCTCCGGCATCTCCGACCTGACCTGGGACACGGCCGTGCGCACCCACCTGCTCGCCTGCGACCAGTGTCGCGACGCGCACCGGACGCTGATTCACGCCGCCGAGGGATAGGCCGGGCTCCACAACGACGAAGCGCCAGCAACCCCGCGGGGCCCCGGCGCTCGGCGCATGCGCGACGATCAGCGCTGGACGAAGGCGCCCTCGCCATTGAGGTCGGCGGCGCGGTCGATGAGCTCGATCAGCTCCTTGTCCTCGGCGTACTCCGCGCGGGCAGCACCGCGGGCGATGGCCTCCACGTCGCGGTAGCCGATCTCCTGCATGTGGGGGCTGTGGCGGAGCAGCTCGGCGAAGCCAGCGGCGGCGGTCGCGATGCGGAACTGGCGGGAAGTCGCGGCGAAGGTGCCGGAGATCTCGCGCACATCGAGGTCGAAGCTGCGCTCGACGGCCGGCGCATCGGGGCCCGGCGCCTTGTTCCGCACGTGGACGGTCGCGATGGAGCCCTTCGGCTTGTCCTTGAGGGCGACCTCATACAGCGCAGTGACCTGGTGACCGGCGCCGATCTCGCCGGCATCGACCTTGTCGTTGCGGAAGTCCTTGTCGGCGACGTCGCGGTTCTCGTAGCCGATGAGGCGGTAGGCGAGCACGTCCTCCGGGTCCCACTCGACCTGGATCTTCACGTCCTTGGCGATGACCTCGAGGGTGCCGGTGAGCTTGTCGACGAACACCCGCCGGGCCTCGCGCTCGGAGTCGATGTAGTAGTAGTTGCCGTCGCCGTCGTTCGCGAGGCGCTCCATCATCGTGTCCTTGTAGTTGCCCGTGCCGAAGCCGACGGTGGTCAGGGTGATGCCCTTCTCGGCGAAGCCGCGGATCTTCTTGGACAGCGCATCGTGCGAGGTCTGACCGACGTTGGCGTCGCCGTCCGAGCACACGATGACCCGGTTCACCGCGCCATCGACGAACGAGGCGTCGGCCTGGGCGTAGGCGAGGTCGATGCCCGCACCCATCGCGGTGGAGCCGCCCGCGGTGAGCCCGTCGAGGGCCTTGAGGATGGTGCCGGACTTGGAGATCGGCGTCGGCGGGAGGATGACGTCGGTGCGGCCGGCGTAGGTGGCGATGGCGACGGTGTCTCCGTCCTCGAGCTCCTCGGTGAGCATCTTCAGGGTCTTCTTGACCAGGCCCATCTTGTCGTTGCTCTGCATGGAGCCCGAGACGTCGACGAGGAAGGTGAGGTGTACGCTCTTGCGCTCGTCGAAGGCGACGTGCTTACCCTGCACACCGACGCGAACCAGCGTGTTCAGGCTGTTGTAGGGCGACGGGGAGGCCTCGAAGTCGACGGCGAAGGGCGTGCCGCGCTCGGGCTGCGCGTACTCGTACGGGAAGTAGTTCACGAACTCCTCGACGCGAACCGCCGACGAGGCCGGCAGGTAGCCCTCACGCAGCTTGCGGCGGACCATCGTGTAGCTGGCGGTGTCGACGTCGACGGCGAAGGTCGAGAGGTTGTCCTGGCCGGCATCGGTAAAGCCGTTGATGCCGTAGTCCGTGTAGTGCTCGGTGTTCGTCGCGACCGGCGGCGGCGGCGGCGGAGCGGGGGGCATGTACAGGCCGCCGACGGCGCCACCGCCCGTGGGCATCGCGGGGGCCTCCGCAGCGAGGGGCATGGGGCCCGGCGAGGGCGCGGGACGCGAGCGCGGCGCCGAGGTGGGCTTCGACTTCGCCATCTTCGCCGGAGCGTAGGCCTCGTCCATGTCCAGCATCGGCTCCATCTCCGGGGCCGGGTCGGCGGCGGCCGCGAGGTCCTCGGCGAAGTCGGCCTCACGCTTGACTTCCTTGGTGCGCGTCGACGCCGTCTGGGTCTCGGTCGGCGCGATGGCCTCCGCACCGCTGCCCGCCTCGCCCTCGGCGATGGTCGCGTCGTCCGAGCGGTCACGGCTCGTGCGGCCCTCCGTCGCTTCCGGCGTCTCGTGGATCACCGCGACCTCCTCGTAGGTCGCCTCCGCGGGTTCCTTCACGCCACAGGCGGAGAGAGCGAGAACGGTGAGGACGGGGATGAAAGCGTTGCGAGCCATGGGGGCCTCCTGGATTCGCGGTCGAAACGGCGGCCCCTCTCGTCGACTTACACAGCTTCCTCGTTTTTCTCACCAAGCCCCACCACACGCCGATTCACAGCCAGGATCCCCCCTTCCCGACCCACCAGACCTCGCCGCAGACCACCGCACCTCCCGCCGGTCCCCCGCAACCAGCCAGGGGGAAGGCAGTACGCGGCCTGGGGGACGGCACGTCCCCCGATACGCGCCAAAGGCGCGGGCGCAAGCGACGAGCGCGGAAGCCCCTCGGGCTTCCCGCTCACGAGCGCCGTGCACG
>SBGP01000016.1 GCA_006226595.1 Deltaproteobacteria bacterium | reverse complement strand
GGCCACGGCGGCGGCGGCGGCGGCGGACCGAGCCTCGGCATCGTCTGTCGCGGCACGGGCGCGATCACCGGCGACGGCTCGACCAACTACAACCTCGGCGCCGCGGGCTCTGGCGGAAGCTCGAGCGGAAACGCCGGCAACACCGGTCGCCGGGTGAATACCGACGGCTGCTGACGCCGAGACGGTGTGCGAACGCGGCCTCGCCTTCGGGCGGGGCCGCTGTGCTCAGCGGGACCGTCTCTCGGAAGCTACGGCCAGCGGCCGGTCACCGCGAGCTCGAGGCCCAGGGGGGCGCGGGCGCGCCCACCCATCGGCATGTGGAAGCCGAGCTCGGCGCCCACGACGTCCGAGAAGCCGAAGCGGAAGCCGGGATCCAGGGACAGGTGGTCGAGCCCGCCGGCGCCGTAGCCGTAGGTGCCGGAGAGATCGACGAGAAAGCCGAAGGTCTGGCCGGCCCGGAACTCGGTGCCGCCGACCCAGCCGAGACCGAGCCACGGGTCTGCGGGACCCGCCGAGGCGGCGAAGGAGAACACGGCGTTCAGCGTCGCGTGGGGGCGGATGGGGCCCGCGGCGAGCTCGAAGGTGCCGCCCGCATCGAGCGCGAACGGGTAGGCGTGCCGGTACAGCGTGACCGCCGTCGGCAGCACCAGGCGTCCGTGGGCGGCCAGGCCCCAGCTCTCGCCTTCGAGCACGCGCCGCGAGGCGCCGACCATCGTGTGGCCGGGACCCATCACCGAGTCCGAGAACGCGGAGATCAGCGCGTCATAGCGGATGAGCTCGACCTGCGCGTACAGCTCGGTTTTGTCGTCGAGCGCGAGGCTGCCGTGCGCGGTGAGGCCGCCGGCGAGGTTGCCATAGAAGTTGGCCGCATCGATGACGGCGGCGCCGCCGACGCTTCCGCCGACCTCGGTGCGCGGGCACACGCGATGACCGCTGCCGAGGTCTCCGGGACGCGGGTTCACGGTGGAGGGACCGACGGCCATGCCGCGGTCGGTGTCGTCGCACGGCCCCGCGAGGGCGGTGGCGAGGAGCAGGGCGATCATCGGGTCACCCCCGTGAACTCACCGTCGCCATCGAGGTCGAGGACGAAGGGGTTGGTGAACGCGAGCGGGTAGCCGCCGGGCTGCACCGCGTGGAAGAAGTACGCTGCGGAGCTTCGGTCCTCGGGAATCGGCGGGTCCTTGAGGGGCCCCGCGGAGCCGATGTCGAAGCACCCGCTCTCCGGTGGGCCCTCGAGGGTGTCGTCGTCGACGTCCTGCCAGTCGATGCTGCCGTCGTCGTTGTTGTCGCCCGTGTCGGGCCAGCCGTCACAGTCGAGGTCCGCGTTCTCGACGAGCGGCGTGCCCGCCTCGATGCTGATCCAGGCGTCTCCGGATGCGGGAAGCAGCCCGTCGAGCGGAACGCTGGTCTGCAGCCGCAGCACGTCGGCCGGTCCCGCCGGCACCGACAGTGGGTCGCTGGGCGGCGGGGTGAGGTCGGTGAGCGTCTCGACGACCTCGCCGTTGACGACGATGCGCACCTCTTCGACGTCGACCCACGGGGCAGCGCGAACCTCGAGCTCGAGGGTCGCGCCGCTTCCGGGGGCCGCGAGGACATCCGTGGACGGGCCGAAGGAGCTGGCGTCATCCACCAGCGTCGCGAGCAGCACCGGACCGTTGGTGCCGAACATGCGGCCCTCGCGCACGCTTCGGTTGAACGTGGGCTCGTCGAACGTCGCCAGGGTGGTGTCGGTGAACACGATGTTTCGCGGTGTGCCGACGACGTTGTCGGTGAGCGTGTGGCTGTCGCTGTTCGCGGTACCCGCCCGGACCTCGCCCTGGTTGAGCAGGTAGTGCCAGTACGCGCGGTACTGCAGGAACTGCGCGTTGTTCGTGCCGTTCATGACCTCCTGCGCGTGGTAGTCGTCGTTCGCGAAGGCGCTGCCTTCGGGCTGGTGCGAGAACAGGGCCTGGGCGGAGGTCGGGTCTTCGTTGAGGTCCTGGGTGCCGTCGAGCAGCATCGCCGAGGCCCACCCGAAGTCGCGTCCGAACTGAACGCCGCCCACCGGGTGGTTGAGCTGCATCACGCCGTTGTCGGCGTCCCAGCCAGCCTCTTCGGCGCGGGTGAACAGCATGCCCGGCTCGACCATCTCGTCCCACGGCGCACCCTGGTAGGGCAGGCTCGGGTCGTAGGTCAGCGGCCAGTAGATCCAGTGCCCGGTCACCTGCGGGTAGGTGACGGTGGGGTTGAAGTACCACAGCACGTGACCGGTACTCTCGGTGCCGGTCATCACCGCGACCTCGCCGGTCGCGCCGAGGTCGGCGAGGGTCCGGTTGAAGTCGAAGACACTGTCGTGCTCGGTGGAGGCGATGACCTCGACCTTGCTCGCGAGGATGGCCCGCATGCGGTCTTCGTCGGGGAAGCTGCTGTCGAAGCTGCTCCGCGCGTGGATGTGGAAGTCGCCGGACAGCGTGCCGCTCGGCTGCAGACCGTCGATGGTCTCGAGCTGCAGGTCCACGCTCTGGCCGGTTCCAGCGGACACGGTGACGCCGCCGACGCGAGCCAGCGTCGAGAACGGGCCGGCTACGGCGAAGAAGTCGTAGGTACCCTCGACGAGCGACACGGTGACGGCCTCGCCCTCGGTGACGAGCACGCGGTTACACGCCGGCGAGCCGCCATAGGGGTGACCGAGGAACGGGGCGCACTCCTCGAAGTGGCCGAGCATCAGGCCCTTGCTCGCCTCGTAGGTCGCGTCATCCGCGGGGTGTACGAGGATGTGCACCTCGTCGCCGTCGTCCACGCCGTTGAGCGTGCCGGTGAGGGTGACGTCGGCGATGACCGGCAGCGCGATGTCGCCGACGGTCGCCGGGCTCGCGCCCACGCTCACCTCGGACTCGGCGACGACACGGCCCATGGCCTCGACCTCGACCACGTAGTCGCGGTCGGTGGGCACCCGCACCGTGTAGGCACCCGTGTCGTCCGGGATTGCCACGGTCCACGGGATGCGCTCTTCGATGGGCGTGGACGCGGTGCCTTCGCTGACCGTGACCACCGCGCGCAGTCCCTGTCCGAGCGCTCCACCGTCGTTCTGCGGAATGCTCACCGTGCCGGAGAGCTCGGTCCACGGCTCGCCGAACAGCTGCTCGCGAAGCTCGAGCGCCAGGTCGGCGCCGTGCGAGACAGCGCTGCCGTCGGCGACGGCGAGGAAGCGCTCGTACACGAGGTAGTCGCGCGGCATGACCAGCGACGGGGCCAAGCCCAGCGGCACGATCTCCTCGGTGAGGAAGGTGTGGATCTCGTCGTCGGTACACTCGACGGTCGCGTAGGTCGCGGCGGGCTCGGTGTGCATGCCGGCGACCACGTACGGCACCGGGGTCATGACCTCGGTGAGGTCGCCCAGGCCGAAGCTCCGGAAGCGGAAGCCGCCGCCGGGGAAGGGGGCGAAGCCGAGGTTCTCGCGGCCGCCGAAGTACATGCCATCGACCAGCGCCCACGACGCCGGCTCGGGCTCGCGGTTGATGATCTCGGTGCGGATGCGCACGCCGGGCTCGCACGGACGGATCTCGTAGCGCGTGTGCACCGGCGTGTCGGGCCGACCCTGGAGCGTGCCGTGAAACTGCACCGCCTTGATGTCGCCGTCCTCGACGATCTCGGCCGAGGTGTAGTCGATGTAGTCGAAGGGCAGCAGGCCCGTCGCCTGCCAGTAGTGGCGCAGCGAGTCGTGGTCTTCGCCCTGCACGACCATGTCGATGATCGAGCCACCCGTGGTCGCGTTGAAGTGCGGGTGGTCCAGCGCTTCGATCACGACCTTCACCTGGTCGTTCTCCAGCACGAAGTCGCCGACCGCCCCAGAGGCGGCGATGCCTCCGGGGATCTGCGCAACGTCGTCGACCACGAAGGCGTTGGTCGAGCCGCTGTCACAGGTGAATGCGAGGTCTTCGCAGGGGGAGGCGACCAGGCAGTCCTCGTCTCCGCCGAGACAGGACCGCTCGCCGCAGCCCGAGATCGCGAGGACCGTGAGGACCGAGGGAAGCAGGGTGCGATGCATGGCGCGATCCTACCCCGATCGGAGCGGGCTGGTCGCACTTCGGCGGCCCCGCCACGCGTGGGCCCTGACATCCGCTGGACTGCGGAGGCTGCATCGGGGCGTGCGCAGGCTGCACGTCCTCGTCGGGCCGCACGCGGTCGTGAACTTGGCGATTCCTCGCTGAGTGCGCACACAGTGCCGTTCGAGGGGGCTCGGTGTGCGAGTGGCACAGCCCTTGCTGTACGGCGGCGCGAAGGAGGTCCACCCCATGAAGACCCGCGCCGTTCTGCTCATCCTCTCGCTCACCGCCTGCACGACGGGTGCGTCCGTCGAAGACGACCCGACCGGCGCCGACACCGGCCTCGTCGAGACCGACACGGACACCGATACCGACGCCGACACCGATGCGGACACGGACACCGATACCGACGCGGACACCGACAGCGACACGGACACCGACACCGACCCGAACCTCTGTCCCGAGGCGGACCTGTTCCCGACGCTCACCGCTGACCCGGCGAACAGCGCCTACCCGGACCCCTGGGTGCAGGCGGTGTGCGACGGGGACAACCTGGTCGTCACCAGCAACGGCATTCCCGAATACGAGTACGTGCCGCTGACTCCGAACGGCCTGGCCGCGCAGAGCTGGGAGTGGACGATTCCGCGCAACCCGACGCTCGCGACGACGCCCTCGGACATTCCGCTGCTCGGTACCGCGGGCTTCGCGGTGAATGGCCTCGTGATCTACGGGCCCAACGAGGGGCAGTTCCCCGATCCCTACGGCGACCCCGTGTACAACGACATCGTCGACCAGTGCCTGGGCCACACCGGCGGTAGCGCCGACTACCACTACCACGCACTGCTCGTCAGCTGCGTGCTCCAGGGCGTGACGGTCGGCAACAGCGAGCCGGACCCGGTCATCGGCTTCGCGATGGACGGCTTTCCGATCTACGGGCCGCGAGGCTGCGCGGACTCCGGGTGCACGAGCATCCGCACCTACGAGTCCAGCTGGCAGCAGACCGGCGACCCGACGACGTATGCCTGGGACAACTACGACTACGTGGCCCAGTCCGGTGCGCAGTACCTGGACCAGTGCAATGGTCACACCGGCCCGCAGGGTGACTACCACTACCACGCCACCTCGGGCTTCCCGTACATCCTCGGCTGCTACAGCGGCGAGGTCGACGGCAACATCGGCGGTGGCAACAACGGTGGCGGCGGCGACACGCTGCCGACCTGCAGTGACGTCGGCCAGACCTCGATGTGCTGTGGCGACGGCCAGTGTGATGGCCCCGAGACCGTGGACAACTGCCCGACGGACTGCCAGTGAGGTGGCTGTGGCCGCTGAGCCTGGTCGCCTGCGCGGCCGAGGTTCCCCTCCTCGACACCGGGGAGGCGCTTCCCCCCGAGAACGGCTTCTCGGCGGCCCGCTACACCCTCGCCTTCGACACGACCCGGCTCGAGGCGACCGATGCCGGGTGGGCCGTCGACACCGACCTCGGCTATCGCGTCGAGATCACCGAGGGCTCGCTCACGAC
Organism: Deltaproteobacteria bacterium; assembly: GCA_006226595.1. Lineage (GTDB taxonomy): Bacteria > Myxococcota_A > UBA796 > UBA796 > M1803. The sequence goes on along the minus strand of SBGP01000016.1, from coordinate 55,795 downwards.
CTGGGCCGTGGCCCTCGTCGCCTGTGAGGACGTGGTCGCGCGCAGCTGGCTCGACGTGCTCCTGCCGACCGCTCACGCTGGGCACGGCACCGCCGCCGATCCGTCCACGTGGTCGTCTCCGCTGACCGAGGACCTCGTGAACCCCGAGCCTCGGGCCTACGGCGACCTCGTGTTCGACGAGGCGCTGTACTGCCGGCTGCACTACCTCGCGTGGCGTGCCGACGAGGAGACGGCCGGGGCGGCCGCCGCCGATCTCGGCCTGTCGCTGCGGCTCGTGGGCACGGTCACCCACCCGGATGGCCACGCCGAGCCGCTCGACGTGAGCACGACCTACGGGCACGGCGCGCTGCTCGACCTTCCCGGTGACCTGTACCAACAGGGGACCCTGGAGGCGGTGGTCCGTCGCCCGCTGTCTTCGGCCTTCGATGGCGTGGACTTCGCGACCGACGAGGACGTCGCGTGGACCGTGCTCGGCAACTTGATGGACGTGGAGCTGCAGCTGCAGCGGGTCGAGTAGATCAGTCCCCGAGGAACGCGAGCAGCGCCTCGTTGACCTGCTCGGGGGCATCGACGTTCACCCAGTGGCTCACGCCGTCGAGACGCCGGACCCGCAGGTCCTCGGCATAGGCGGCGCACTCGTCGATGAGCCTTGTCTGGAGCACGTGATCGCCGGTTCCCCACACGAGGAGCACGGGACACACGGCCTTTGCGACCCTCGGCGTGCCGCGGGGGTCGCGCACGGCGGCGCGGTAGTAGTTGATCATCGCGGTGAGGCTGCCCGGCTCTCGCCATGCCGCGACGTACGAGGCCTTGTCCTCGCGCGTGAACGCTCCCGGACGGGCGCTGGTCCCGGCCATGCCTCGCCACGGAAGTGCGAAGTCCCGTGCGGCGAGCAGCCGCTGTGGCAGCCAGGGCAGCTGGAACAGGTAGCCGTGGTAGGCGCGTAGTCCCTGACTTGGACGGGTGAGGGCCGCGCGCACCACGACCTCGGCGGGCGGACAGTTGAGCACGGCCACCCTGCGCGCGCGCTGCGGATGCCGGCGAGCAAAGTGCCAGGTAACGGCGGCGCCCCAGTCGTGGCCGACCACCGAGCCCTCGGCGATTCCGTAGTGGTCGAGCAGCCCAGCGACATCGTCGGCGAGCAGGTCCAGGCCGTAGTCGCGGATGCGCGGCGGCTTGTCGCTCTTGCCATAGCCGCGCAGGTTCGGCGTGATCACCCGGTAGCCCGCCTCCGCGAGCGCGGGCACCTGAAACCGCCAGCAGTGCATGGTCTCCGGAAACCCGTGGAGCAGCAGGACGGGGGGCCCGTCCGCGGGACCGTGCTCGGCGACCTCGAGGTGGATGCCGGTCGTCGGGAGTCGCACGCGACTCAGGGCTCCTCCTTCTCGAAGGGGTCCAGCCCGACAAGCTCGACGGCGAGGATGACGACGGTGGGCGCCCCGACCGAGACCACCGCCTGGGTGGACCGGTTCGGGCGGTCCGTGCGCTCGCGATCGAGTCGGTCGAGGAGGGTGTCGTCTGGATGCATGAGCCTCGGCGCCAGCAGCCTCTCGGTTGTACATGGACGCTGCGATGCACAGCAAGCCACCTCGCGTCACGTTCGCCCGCGATATGCGACTGACCTTCGTGGAGAACGCATGAGCTACGACGTCGACCTGTTCGTGATTGGTGGAGGCAGCGCCGGCGTGCGCCTGTCGCGCATGGCCTCGGGCTTCGGCGCCAGGGTCGCGCTCGCCGAGTCCGGTCGCCTCGGGGGCACCTGCGTGAACGTCGGTTGTGTGCCCAAGAAGCTGCTCGTGTACGGCTCCGAGTTCCGCACCGAGCTCGCGGACATGGCGGGTTTCGGCTGGCACGTCGAGGGCGTGTCCCACGACTGGAAGAAGCTGTTCGCGAACAAGGACGCGGAGATCGCGCGGCTGAACACGATCTACGGACGCATTCTCGAGCGGGCGGGGGTCGTGGTCCACCACGGTCGGGCGCGCATCACCGATCCGCACACCGTCGAGGTCAATGGCCAGCGCATCACCGCCGAGCGCATCGCCGTGTGCACGGGAGGCTTCCCCCGTCGTCCGCAGATCCCGGGCGGCGACCTCGCGATCACCAGCGACGAGGCCTTCGAGCTCGAGGCGTGCCCGAAGCGCGTGATCGTCGTCGGCGGTGGCTACATCGGCCTCGAGTTCGCCGGCATCTTCAAGGGCTACGGCGCCGAGGTCACCCTCGTGCACCACGGCCGTCACGTGCTCCGTGGCTTCGACCAGAGCGTGCGCGAGCGCATCGAGGACGAGGTCCGGGCCCACGGCATCGACCTGCGCACCGGCTCCGAGATCCAGCGCCTGTCGCGCACGGACGAAGGCATCGTCGCCGAGCTCTCACCGCGCGGGGTGGCGAGTGACGACCTCGTGCTCTGCGAAGACCCGGACCGGCTCGTCGCGGACGTCGTGCTCTACGCGATCGGGCGGGTGCCCGCGACGGACGGCCTGGGTCTCGACGAGCTCGGCGTCGAGCGGGACCGCCACGGCGCCATCGTCGTCAACGGCGAGTACGAGACCAGCGTGCCGCACATCCTCGCTCTCGGCGACATCATCGCCTACCCGCGGCTCACGCCCGTGGCGCTGGCTCAGGGCATGTACGTCGCCCGCAAGCTCTACGGTCCGGGCAGCGAGGCGATTCGCTACGACACCGTCGCCACCGCGGTGTTCTCGCAGCCGAACATCGGCACCGTCGGACTGACCGAAGACGAGGCCCGCGGGCGCTGCGCGTGCGTGGACGTCTACGAGTCCAGCTTCCGGCCGATGAAGCTGACGATGACCGGGCGCCAGGAGAAGACCTACATGAAGATCCTGGTCGACGGGGACACCGACAAGGTCCTCGGCTTCCACATGATCGGCCCCGACGCCGGCGAGATCATCCAGGGCCTGGCGGTGGCGCTGACCTGCGGCGTGACCAAGACCCAGCTCGACGCGACCATCGGCATCCACCCGACCGCCGCCGAGGAGTTCGTCACGATGCGCACCCGCGCGCGGCGGCTCGACGACTGATCACACGGCGCGGGCGACGACGACCTGAATCGGGCTCTGGCTCGTGAACGGCTCGCCCCCGAACCCACCGTAGCGGGCGAGGGGCTCGAAGCCGTGAAGCTCGAGTAGCGTGAGCAGCTCGACGGGGAACAGCGAGCGCAGGTGCAGGTCGAACACGCGGGCATCGGGGCTGCCGGGCCACGAGAAGTACCAGCGAATGTGCGAGACCTGTGTGGCGACGTCCCACGAGGTGGTCTCCTCGACGATCAGCTCCGCGTCTGCCTCTTCGTCGTAGACGGTGACCATCGGGTACCGCCGGGACGGGTCGCGGGCGAGCAGGTGCACGCTCGGAGAGAACACGTCGAAGGCGAGGACACCGTCGTCGGCGAGGTGCTGGCGCACGGTGTCGAAGAAGCGCCGGTGATCTTCGGGGTCGTGAAGGTGCAGCAGCGAGTTGAGCGTGACGAACACGAGGTCGTAGGTCTCTCCGGTGCGAACCGTGCGCATGTCGCCCTCGATCCACCGGACCTTGTCGCTGCGCTCGCGGGCCACGGCGAGCATCGACGCGGAGCGATCGACGCCGGTCACGGACAGTCCTCGTTCGGCCAGCCAAGCGGCGACGCGACCCGTGCCCGTGGCGAGCTCGAGCACCCGTCCGCCGCGGTCCTCGGCGATCTCGGCGTAGAACGGACCCTCGCGCTCGGGGGAGGCGGTCACCAGATCGTACAGCTTGGCGTCTTCGTACAGTCCCATCGAACCTCCACCTGGTGTGTGGCGCGTTGTCGGCGTCTCGGCTACCCCTTGCGGGCATTGATTGTTGACGAGACCCCGTGGCGAAGCCCGGGGCGTAGAGGAGGTGGGCGATGGCGACCCACATGGCGTGCCTCGGTTGTCCCGTGGGCACCGAGCAGGAGTACGTGGATCTCGCGATGAGCGCGGCGGCCGATGCCATGCGCTTCGAGTGTGCCGATGGCTTCTACCTGCGCTGGGCAGACGGCGCGGGGGCGGAGCTGTGGGTGCAGGGGGCGGGGGACGAGCTGTTCGGCATGAACCCGCACTTCGCGGGTCGCGGTCGCATGCGAGTGAGCCTGACCACCGCGGTGGCACGTGCCGACGACTCGCCACTCGACGGCGCGCGGCACGTGTGGGTGGATCCGACCGAGGCCGGTGACGGGCTGTTTCCGCTGGTCTTCGACCTGCCGAACGCACGGCTCGCGCCCGAGCGTGGTCTGTGCACCGTGCAGATCGCGGCCTTCGCGGAGCAGATCGCCTGCTGGCCGAACGAGGACTCGTTCCACGCGGCGCCGGCCGAGCTCGCGCTGGCGGCTGAAGCGTTCATCCCGCTCGGCCTGTGGACGGACGGGGAGCCTGGCTCCACCGGGCTGTTCACGGGTCGCGTCCTCGAGGTTCGCCGGCTGCGCAACGCGCTCGGCGGGGGCGACTACTTCGCGTTGCTCGTGAAGACGCTCGGCGGCACTGTCGATGTCGTCACGCCGTGCGAGGGCATCGACCCCGACGTGGGCTGCATCGTCAAGGTCGAGGCGTGGCTCTCGGCCCGCGTGGTCACCGGGCTCGGCGCCCAGGTGTGATCACGCGCCGAGCGCGCGAGTCCGCAGGTTCTCGTCCGCCACGTGGTGGGCGAGGACTCCCTCGAACACCTCGGGGAGCAGCGCGCCGCGAGCGGCGGCGGCGACGGCGGTCAGCTCGTCGTCGGTGACGCCGTGGACGTAGGCCGCGAGGGCCTCGGGCGTGGCCTTCACCACGTCGGCGACGTGGGAGAGCGCCCAGTCGCGGTCGGTGTCGAGCAGTCCCGGGACCACGCGGTGGCCGAGGTGCGGGCGCTGGGCTTCGCCGCGAACGAAGTCGCGCTCGGCCTCGGTGCGCATGCGTCGGGACAGCGCGACCGCGACGAGCACACGCAGCTCGCCGGAGCCGAACCAGGGATCGGGCTGGTGCTCGAAGCGGCCGGGGTTCGCCTCGACCTCGGCGAGCAGGGCCCCGTCGTCGTCGGCGGGCAGGCGCTCGAAGAACAGCACCGCCGCGCTGCGACGCTTGATGTCCTCGGCCGCGAGCAGCTCGCGGAACTCGCCGGCAATGGCGGCCTTGCCATCGGCATCCGCGCTGCGCCACTGGCGGATCAGTCCGTCGAGCACGCCGCGATCGTGGCGTCCCATCGACAGCTCGATGTCTTGCGACAGGGCTTCGTGCACCACGCCCATGCGACCTCCTGGGCGGCCCGAGTAACCGCGGGGAGCGCGTCGTGCAGCGTGCGAGACACGAGCGGTGCGTGTATGAGGGCGCGTGGAACAAGCTCGCCGGCTCGTGATCGCGACCCTCGTGTCAACCGTGCTCCTCACCCTGTTCATCGGGGTCGTCGGGTGGCTCTCGCCGTCCGAGTGGGAGGTTCACGCCCGCGCGGTGACCCAGCTGTCGACCGCGGAGGTCCGCACGCGACTGGTGTCTCGCTCCCGCTGGGAGGCGCTGCGCGGCGAGGCCTTCGCGTGGCAGGTGGACGATGCCGTGCACGCGCGCTGGGGGCCCGAGGGCGTGCTCGTGCTCACCCTCACTCCCGATGCCGACGGCGTCGGCTTTCGGCAGGAGATCCGCGGCGGTGTGGTCGCGGGGCGCTTCGACATCGACGACACCGGCGAGCTGCGGGACGTGCGCTTCACCCTGGCAGGGCGAACCGAGGGCGGCGCCCTCGAGCGGTTCCTGCTGCGCTTCGAGAGGGGGCGGTTCCAGGATCGCGCCCAGGCCGAGCTCGAGGGCCTGCTCGCCGCGGACGAGGTCGCGGGTGTCGCGCGAGGACGTCGCCTCGACAACACCTGGGGCTGCGGAGAGGGAGCTTGCGCCGTGATTCGCCTCGTCGAGCCGCTCGAGCTCGCCGGGACCGACGTGCACGTCGAGGCCGTGTCCACCGCGGAGTTCCTGTGCGTGCCCACACCGCTCGTCGATCCGTCGGCGGCCGTGGCTTGCCCCTGAGCACCGAGGCGACGCCCCCCGAAGGGGACGTCGCCAGCACGCTCACGAGGTCGCGAGGGCCTTCTCGCGCTGCGCGGCGAGCGCCGTGTCGAGCCAGGCGCCGCGGCGAACGCGGGTGCCGAGCACGAAGGACAGCAGCACCAGCTCCACCGTGAACCCGCCCCAGGCTCCGACGACGCCGTGACCCATGGGCAGGGCGAGGAACCAGGCCACCGGCACCTTGGCCAGCCACGCGCCACCCACGCCGGCGGCGAGCACGAAGCGCGTGTCGCCCGCACCGGTGAGCGCGTTGTAGAGCACCATCACGATCCCGTCGAAGACCTGGAACGCCGCCGCGACCACGAGCACCCGCGCCGCGAGGGCTGCGACCTCCGCGTCCACGCCGAACACCGCGGTGAGCGGGCCTGGCGCCGCGACGAACAACACGCCGATCGACACCATGGTGCCCACCGCGAGCATCAGCCCACTGCGGATGGCATCGGCTGCGCCTCGCCGATCCTGACGCCCGATGGCCTGCCCGACGAGCACGCCCGTGGCGCTCGCGAGCGCGTGTCCCGGGAGGAACGACAGCGACGCGATGCGGAGCACGACGACGTGAGTCGCGAGGTGCAGCTCGCCAGCCGTGGTGAGGATGGTGGTGAACGCCGCGAACGCGCCGAGATCGAGCGCCTCCATGAACGCCAGGGGCGAGCCGAGGGTCCAGATCTCTGCGAGGTCCTCGCGGAGGGGGAGCCAGGGCTCGATGCCGGGCGAGGCCATGGCGAAGCGCCACGCGAGCACCGCGAGCATCAGGACCTGCGAGAGCACCGTAGCGACCGCGGCACCATCCACGCCCATGGCGGGGAAGGGGCCCAGTCCCCAGATGAACGCCGGGTCCAGTGCGATGTTCAGCGCGTTGCCCAGCAGCGACGCGATCATCGGCGTGCGGGTGTCCCCCTTGCCCTGGAACCAGAACGTGGCGGCCCACACGCCGAAGGTGACCGGCGCGCCGAGCATGAGCCAGCGGAAGTATCCGGCGCCCATCTCGGCGAGCTCGGCCGGCGCGGCCATGGCGAGGAGCAGATCCTCGCCCAGCCCCGCGGCGAGCAGTCCGGGGAGCGCCATCACCACGCCGATCCACACGCCCTGCCACCCGGCGCGGCGCGCACCGACCTCGTCTCCGGCGCCGTGGCGCTGGGAGGTGAGCACGCGCACACCACCGAGCAGCCCGTGGCCGAAGCTGCGGAACAGGAACACGATAGGCAGGGTGAGTCCGACGGCGGCCAGCTCGGCGGTGCCCAGCCGCGACACGAAGATCGTGTCGGCGGTGGTCATGAGCTGGTAGGACAACATCTGAATGATGACCGGCCATGCGAGCCGGAGGACCTCGCGAGGTCCGTTGTGGATCTCGGTCCGCACCATGGCGGGCCTCCAAGCCGCGCGAGCGCGCGGCAGTTGTTCCCGGACGTGCCGGGGCCGACGAGTCGGCTCGAATCCATGAGGGACCGATGGACGGTGTCCCGAGGGACGCGTCGGTCGGTCCGGACGCGGCGAGCCACGCGCCCTCTCGGGGCCGCAGCGCGACGCAGTTCACGCCGTCCGCAGAGGTCTGCGGCGGGTCAGCGGGCCAGCGGTTCGCTCACCGGGTGGGTGGGCGTTCCGTGCACTTCAGCCGAGGTGGCAGTTCCCCTGAATCCGCTAGGGATTCGACGGGCACTCGGTCCGGTGCGCGGCCTTCCGGCGGGGCTTGTCGACCCCCATATCGAGGGCATCGACTGCCACCCCGGCGGTGTAGACCGGGGTGCCGGAGATCGCGAACCAGGTGGTGGTCTGAGCGGACATGTTGTCTCCGGGGTTGCAGGATGCCCCCGCACGGCGCGGGAACCCCTCTGGCCTAACACTGGCGGTTGACGTGGCAAGGCTTGACGTCAGGTTTGCATGCGCGGGCGGGCGGGGCACGTTCGAATAGTCGGCGTCTCAGCCAGGTTTCCTGGGTGCGAACTTTTCTTCGCACCTGCGCGCCTCCTGCGTCGCCCCAGCACGCGGAGCGGTCGACGACCGAGCGGCACGGTCTCGACCTCGACAGACCCCGGGTTGCAGCGGGGTTGCCGGCGGACGTCCGGAGTGCAGTCTGGGTGGTCGCCCCGCTCGCGGTAGATTGCTGGCCCCTTTGGAGCCGTCCATGCCCATCCCCGCCTTGCTCGACCTCTCCGAGGACGTCGCCGCCGGCATCCCGATCGGTCTCGCGCGTGCCTGGGCAGCTGGCGATCGCAGCGAGGAGCGGGCGCGCGAGCTGCTCGCGCCGTACCGGGTGACCGGCACGCTCGTGCGCTCGGACACGCCGGGACTGGCCGAGATCACCGAGCAGGTACCACTCACCGAGGCGTTGACCCTGGTGTCGCGCCCCAAGGAAGTGCTTCACGCGCTCGGCAAGCTCGCGGGGGGCAAGGCCGTGGGTCGCTGGGTGGCGGACAACGCGGTGATGTTCTTCGAGCAGGACGTGTCCGCGGACCGCATCCTGTGCGCGATGCTCGAGGTGCACCGTCGCCACGGCGCGGGCATGGCTCGCGTCGGACTCGCCATCGGGTGCGGTGAGTTCTACTCGCTCAAGGGCGGCTTGTACGGCGGAGACGCCGATGCGATCTGCCTCACCGGCGAGGAACACACCGCGCCTGGCGAGACCGTGGTGTCCACGGACTTCGCGAAGCGCCTGCGCAGCGCCTCGGCCTTCGGCTTGTCCACGCGAGAGGACCTGCCCGGCTGGCTGCGCGTCGACGGCGGACCGGGCTGGCCCCAGGCTCCGCTCGACGACCGGGACTACCCGGCACCGTACGACGATGGGCTGCGTCAGCGCCTGCGCGAGCTGCAGGAGGGACGCGACGCCGAAGAGGTGCTCGCCGAGATCGAGGTGTCCTACCTCCAGGAGCGCACCGTCCTCATCATCGAGGGCGAGCGCGCGGTCCGGGATCGGAGCGCCGCTGGGCTGCTCGAGCGCCTGCACGGCTATGTCGCCATCCACCGCCTGGTGCGCTTCCTCGTCGCCGATGGCGGAGTTCCGTACAAGGTGGCCGGCCGCTTCGGCATCATCGCGTACCCCACCGCGAAAGAGGCGCTCGCTGCCTCGCGTTCCGTGGTGCCGGCGCTCGGTCGGCGCGGCGTGAAGGTGCGCATGGGGCTGGCCCGAGGCGAGGTGCTCGTGTTCTCGATGGAGCACGGCCAGTCCGAGTTCGCGGGGGAGGCCATCGCGCTCGCCGCCCGCCTGGCCGAGGCGAGCCCCGAGAATGGCCTGGTGGTTGAGCGCGCACTCGCCGAAGACCTGGGCGTCGACGGGGAGGCGACGGTGGTGCACGCCAGCGGGGTGAGCCTCGATGCGGTGCGCGCCTAGCCGCTCGGCGACCGCCCATCGCGTCATGGGTGGTCGCAAGGGAAGCTGACCGCTTCCAGGCGGATTAAGCGGGGCCCATGACTGGTCTCCGCAATCGCTTCGACGAGCTCGCCGCTCAGTACGGCGGCATCGCCTTCGGGCTGTGGTTCGCGCTGTTCTTCGCCACCTGGTTCCTGTGCTGGCTGGGCCTCAAGGGCGGGCTGTGGCCCGACACGTGGGTGCCCGAGGGCGGTCGTCCGGACGAGGGCTTCATCCGCGCGGTGGTGTTCAAGCTTGGACCGCAGGTGTTCGTCGCCTACCTCATGACCCAGCTGACCAAGCCGGTGCGCATCCTCGCCGTGCTCACCGCGACGCCTGTGGTCGCGAAGTGGGTGGGCAGAGAGCCCGCTGCGATCGAGGTCTCCACCGAGGAGGCGTCGAGCAGCGAGGCGACTGGCGCGTGAGCGCTTCACTCTGCTGCTCGCGAGCCGTAGGATGACCGTCCACTGGAGCCTCCCGGGTTGAGCTACAACAAGACCGATCTCTACGGCGACCCGCTCCGGCGCCGGATTCGCACACGGTACGGCACGATCCGCTACCGGCACGCGCATCCGGTCGCCGACCTCGCCTTCGCGCTCGATGGCCGCATGGTGGCCACCGCGACGAAGTCCGGCGGCGTGCACGTATGGAAGGCGGCGACCGGCAAGGAGCTCCTTGCCGTCGACGCGGGGGTCGAGCTGCACTGCGTGGCCATCTCGGCGCGTGGCTCCGCGCTCGCCGCCAGCGGTGCCGACGGCGTGATCCGAGTGTGGGACACGGCCTACGGCAAGGAACTGCACGCCCTCGAGGGACACGAAGAAGAGGTGTTCTCGCTGGCGATCAGCCCGGACGGACGCTGGTTGGCGTCGGGGGGCGGCGCGCGCAAGGGGCGCTCGCAGGACCGGGTCGTGCGCGTGTGGCGGCTCGAGGCCGGGCGCGCATCCAAGGTGCTCACCGGCAGCCGGTCGGCGGTGCGTGACGTGGCGTTCTCTCCCGATGGGTGGCGACTTGCCGCGGTCGGCGACAAGAGCGTTCGCGTGTGGCGACTCGATGGCTGGGAGCGCGAGCACACCCTCGACGGACACGAGGGACGGGTCCAGGCCGCGAGCTTCTCGCCGGACGGAGAGGTCGTCGTCACCGGCGGCACGGACCAGGATCTCCGCATCTGGGACCTCGCCGACGGGAGCTGTCGACGGCAGCTTCCGCTGGGACACGAGATCACGGCCATCGACGTGTCGCCGAGTGGCCGCGTGGTCGTCGGCGACGCCTCGGGCGGCGTGACCGTGCTCGAGCTCGACGGCGAGCCGGCGCGGTTCGAGGCGTTCCCGGGGGCGATTCGCGAGCTCGCGTGGGCGCCGGATGGCGAGGTGGTCCTCGCCGCTGCCGAGGGAGACCGCGCGGTGCGCCTCTGGCACGCCGACGGTCGCCCGATCGTGAAGGGCGAAGGTCACTTCGACGCCGTCGTCGGCGTCGGATTCGCGGGCGACCAGGTGGTCAGCGTGTCCGCGGATGGCGAGCTTCGGCGCTGGGAGCGCGAGAGCGGCAAGCCCGTGTCCGCGGAGAAGGTCGCGGAGTCGGCGACCTGTCTGGCCCTCGGCGACAAGGTCGCGGTCGGCACGTCCGCCGGTGTGTGGGTCGACGGCGAGTTCCACGCCTCGGACGCGGTCCACGCGGTCGCCGCCAGTGGCCCCACCCTGGCGGTCGCGACCTCCGAGGCGAGCTGGTTGCTCGGCGACGAGGCTCGCGAAGAGGGTGGCGATGCCATCCACGTCGACATCGACGGCATGCGGCTCGCGAGCGAAGCCGGCGTGGTGGGCTGCTCGGGTCCCGAGTCGTTGCCAGCGGGCCCGAAGAGCTTCTCCCAGGATGGGGTGCTGCTCGGGGTCGCCGACGGAGCGTCGGTTCACGTGTGGGATACGCGCGAGGGCGTGCAGTTGCCGGTGATGCAGCTCGCCGAGTCCCCGGTCACCGCCATCGCCTTCGATCGCCGCCGCCGCGTGGCGGCGGTGGGGGATGCCGCGGGTCGCGTGTGGCTGTTCGTGGTCGAGACCGGGCGGACGCTCGGCGCGCTCGAGGGCCACGTCGGACCAGTGACCAGCCTGGCTTTCGATACGAAGAGCCAGGCGCTCGTCAGCGGCGGCGCGGACACCACGGTCCTGACGTGGGATCTACAGGGCTGATCCTGGTCGGGCGGCGCCCACCCGTTGTAGGGTGCCGTGAACAGGAGGCCTGCTTGGACACCATCGGTGATCTTCCCGAGATGGACGACCCCACGATCGAGGGCTACGCCGGCGATCTTCCGTGGGTCCGGCGCGTGGCGCTGATGCTCAACCTCCTCGGGGTGCTCCAGCTGCTCGGCGTCCTCGGCATGTTCGCCGCCGCCGCGCTGATGTCCGCGCCTGCAACGGGCGACCCGATGCTTGACGCGCAGCTCGCGGAGCAGATGTTGCCGATGCGCATCATGTACGGCGTGATGGGCACCTGCTGCTCGCTGCCCTTCGCGGTGCTGCACTTCGTCGCGGCCAGCAACCTCTCCGGCGCGAAGAAGTGGGCGTGGTTCCTCTCGCTCATCCTCTCCGCGCTCTACGTGCCCAGCCTGTGTTTCCCGGTGGGGGCGCTCATGGTCTTCGGCCTCGTGCAGGAAGACGTGCGCCGTCGCTTCCTGGGCTGATCGAGCGAGAAGGGGCCTCTGCCGGGTGCGCCAAAGCGGCGCGCCCAGCGTAGACATCCGGGCATCGGTACGCTAAAAGCGCGGGCCAAGGAGTGTGCCCATGCGCCGGATTCTCACCGTTTCCCTTCCCTTCCTGATGATTGCATGTGCGAAGCCGGCCGCCGAGGCGCCCGAGGACTTCCAGGAGGTCCCGGCCTTCCTCTTCGCCAACTTCGACAGCGAGAGCGGGGACGAGCTGCGATCCGGCCTGGTCGAGGTCGAGGCCTACCTCGACGGTCTGGACCTCGCTGGCGACATCGAGAACCGCACCATCGAGCTTCCGATCCTCACCTCGGAGAACTGGGGCGGCATCAATGGCAACAGCGACTTCGACGGCAGCGCGCAGATCCCGCGTGGCGTCGCCGCCATGTCGCGCCACGACCTGCCGACGAACAAGCAGCTCGCGCTCGAGACGAACCACGTGTGCATCGAGTCCGACACCACGGTGTACGCCGGCCGCACGTTCCTCTCGGGGGACGACTGCTTCCCCGATAGCTGCGACCGCGTGAACACCTTCAACGAGATCCGGAAGGAGAACTTCCTCGCCCAGGTCTGGTTCGACGTCTACAAGGACTTCCGCGTCATCACGCTCGACGACGGCCGTGAGGCCATGGTCTCCCGCTCGTGGATGGAAGAGCAGTTCATGGCGGACGGCGGCAACAACTCGTGGGACGAGCTGTACGGCATGGAGATCTGGATCCCCACCGACGACGGCCAGAACAAGCGCTTCTACGCGTTCTGGTCCAGCGTGACCCTGAGTGCCGTCGGCGACGACCTCTACGGTCGGCTGGTTCGCGACGGCATCGACCAGGGCTACCAGTTCGCCGATGCGTTCCTCGACGGCAGCATCCACGCGGACTGCCCGAACGACCGTGACCGCGCGTACGACCGCAACTAGGCGCGACGGACCCGAACCGGCTGGCCATTGCTGATCGGCTGGCCGGTGAACGGCTCCCGCGCCTCGCTTCCGACCAGGGTATTGGCGTTCACCCCGCCCTGGTCGCCCGCGCCCTCGAGGTGCCCCCAGCCGTAGGGGAGGACGACGGTGTCCCTGGCGAGGCCCTCGTCGAGGACGAGCTGCACGCGGACGGAGCCGGCGCCGTCGAGCCACACCTCACCCGCGTCCACGCCGTGGGCCAGGGCGGTCTCCGGGTGCATGCGCGCGACGGGAACTCTGCGCTGTGCGGCTCTGGAGTCGTGCAGCCAGTGGTTCATGGTCTCGATGCTGCGAGACGACGTGACGAGGCGTAGGCCTGGCGACGGCGGCCTCCACCCGGCGAGGGCGTCCAGGAACGACGGGACCGCGAGGTGTAGCGTGCCGTCGGCATGGTGGGACGGCCCCAGGGGACGCGCCTTGCCGAGTGGGCCGAGCGCGCGGGCGGCCCAGCGTCCGAGGGTCGCACCGCCGAGTCGGCGCAGTGCCGCGTGCGCCAGGCGCGAGTCGAAGGCGCGCACACCCGCGGCGTCGGCGAGATCGAGGAGGATGTGCAGGTCCTCGCGGGCTTCGCCCTCGGGGGGAACGGCGGCCGGCTCGAGTGAGAGGTGGACGTCGTCGTCGTCGGCCCAGCGCTGGCCGACGAGGTGCAGCGGGACGTCATCGCGGGCCAGCCACGAGCGCGCGGGCAGCACGGCGTCGGCCAGCGTGGCGGTGTCGTTGACGATCAGATCGATGCTGACGAGCAGATCGAGAGATCGCAGCGCGGCGAGTGCTCGCTCGTGTTCCGGGAGGGAGAGGGCGGGGTTGCCCCCGACGACGATCAGCGCCCGCACGTCTCCGGACTCGATGTCGGCGGCGAGATCGGCGCTGGGCAGCGTGTCGAGGGTCGCCGGGTGGCCGGCGCGACCGCGCAGGGTGGGGTGGGCCGCGTGCAGACCGAGGCGCCTTGCGAGCGCACCCATGTCGACAGGCGAGGGCGGGGTGCGCCACCCTCCCGGCGCCTCGAGGCCGCCGAGGGCGAGCTGGAGCGCGAGGGTGAGCCAGTAGCCGAGGGTGCCGTCCGGGCCGAGGAGCAGGCCGAGGCCGCTCCATACGAGCGGACGCTCCGCGGCGAACAGGGCGTCGCGCAGCGCGAGGAGCTGAGGCTGTGCGAGCCCGGAGCAGGTGCTCGCCCCCGCGAGATCGAAGCCGTGGACGGCGCTGGCCAGCGCATCGAGGTCGCCGGCGCGCACGCGGTCGTCGCGGACGCCGCGGCCCAGGGCCTCGCGGAGCAACCAGGCGAGCACCGCGACGTCCGAGCTCGGTCTCAGGGCGAGGTGGTGGCCAGCCTTCGCTGTGCGGCTGGGCCGCGGATCGAGCACCCACAACCCACCGCGGGCAGCGAGCTGCTTGAGGTGCCCGATGCCTCGCGGGTTGCTCTGGCTCTGCGCAGGCTGGCTCACGAGCATGTCCGTGCCGAACAGCACCGCGAGGTCGCAGCGCGCAAAGTCCGCGGCGAAACTGTGCAGTGGCGAGCCGGTAACCGCTTCGAGGACCACGAACTGCTCGGCATTGTCGAGCGTGAGCGCGGAGTAGTGCCGCGTCGTGCCCAGGCCCCGCTGCAGGCCGCTCACGCCGAGCACGGTGCCCAGGCTGTGCCCGGCGGCGTTGCCCGAGAACAACGCCACGGCGTCGGGACCGTGGGCGTGACGGATGGCCCGCAGTCGCTCGCCGACGCGGGACAAGACCTCTTCCCAGGAAGCGCGCTCGCCGTCGAGACGTGGCTGGCGAACGCGATGAGGGCCGTGGTGGACCGCCGCAAAGCCGAGGCCCTTGGCACACGCGTGTCCCCGGCTCACCGGGTGTTCGGGATCAGGCAGGATACGGACGACCCGCGCACCGTCCACGTCGACGAGCACCCCACAGCGGGACTCGCAGATGCGGCAGGTGGTGCGGACCCGGGTCACAGCGTCAGGTAGTGCAGCTCGGTGCGAACCCACGCGTGACCACGCTCGCGCCAGCGGTCGTCCAGCGCGTCCTTCGACGACAGGGTCTCGGCGGGGCCGAAGCGCTCGACCACCTCTTCTGCGGACAGCGCCCACGGGGGGCCGTCATTCACGGACTGGTCGTAGACCAGCGCGTTGAGGAGCAGGTGTCCACCGGGGGCGAGCTCCTTGAGCTTCGCCGCGTACTCGTCCCGTCGCTCGGGGTCGATGGCAATCATCGCCGCGCGGTCCCAGACCGCGTCGACGGGCCCCACCAGAGCCGGCGGCGCGGCGAAGAAGTCGCCCTGTACGATCGAGATCGGTCCGGCCTTCCACAGCACGAACGCGCCGTGTTGCTCACGCTCGGGGTTCAGCCCGGCATCGGCGAACAGGCGCTCGATGGCGATCGCCGAGAGCTCGACGCCGACCACCGAGTCGACGCAGGGCAGCTCGGTCAGCCAGCGAACGTCGAGGCTCGCGCCGCACAGGGGCACGAGCACCCGCGAGGCGGTCCCGAAGCGCTCGCAGTGCTCCTGCAGCCCCGGATGCACCGAGTCGTTGTGCCAGCCCGTCTGACCGAGCTCCCAGCGCTCGAGCCAGAACTCCGACTTCATCCTTCCTCCGAGGGCAGCACGATCTCGTAGCGGAGCTCGGTGATCTCGGCGGGGGGCCGGGCGATGGTGACCACGCTGTAGGGCCGGACCGCATCCTCGGTGCCATCGCCCTCGTCGGTCACGATGTCATAGGTGAGGATGGCCACGGTGTCGTCGACGATGCGCAGGTCGATGGTCCGCAGGCTCGCGTTCGAGCCGGGGCAGGACGAGGTGTACGCCACGACGAGCGTCTCTTCGGCGAAGTTCACCTCCTCGGTGCGACCGAGGCCTCCGAGATCGTTCTCTGAGAGGTCGAAGTGCTGTGGCGCATCCTCGATGCGGGTGACGATCAAGTCGTCACAGCACATGACCGCCGGGTCGATCAGGCACTCGTCCTCGGGAGGGACGACGGTGAGGCCCTCTTCGAGCACGCGGAGGGCGCGCTCGTCGGTCGGCGGACCGCAGGCGACGAAGAACAGCAGGGCAGGGAGGAGCGTTCGCATGGCGCGAATCTACCCTTCCGCCGGGGTGGTGTGAGGTGAGGAGTTGGTGGCAAACGCCTCCAGCGCTGCTCGCAGCGCCGCCGGCGGATCGGTGGGGCGCATGTGCTCGGCATCGCCGGGGTCGATGCGCACGATGACGACCGTGGTCTGCCCGGTGGCGCGGAGCACGCCGTCACGGCCGACGACCCGATACGCGAGGTCCATGCTCCGATTGCCCAGCCGCGGCAGGCTCAGCACGACGTCGAGTTCGTCGCCGAGGGCGCAGGGCGCGTGGAAGCGGGCCTCGCTCTTCAGCGCGGGGAAGCCGAGCTTCCACTCGCGGATCACCACCGAGTAGCGCTCGCCGAGGTGGGCTGCGAACCACGTCTCCATGGCCTGGTGAAACCAGTCGTAGATGCGAGGAAAATACGCGATGCCGGCCGGGTCGCAGTCGCCGAAGCGCACGGTCAGGGAGTGGGTGTGTGCCATGGCAGGCATCTACTCCGGATTCGCCGCCAGATCCTGCGCGGGCAGGTGGTCCGAGGTGCTCATGGCATCCCAAGCGTTCACGGCCCCCATGCCGAGCAGGAGGCCGAGCACGAGGACCGCGCCCTGGCCGCTGCCGGCGAAGGTCGCGACGAGGGCGGGACCGGGGCAGTACGCAGCCAGTCCCCAGCCGGCGCCGAAGAGCACGGAACCCAGGATGAGCCGTCCGTCGAGGCGCGTCGCGGTCGGCAGGTGCAGGCGGTCGGTGAGCGCGCGCCCCCGGCGCAGCCCCCACCAGGTCGGTCCGAGGTGCACGGCGATGGCGCCGAGCATGACCAGCGCCAGCGACGGATCTTCGAAGGCGAGAAAGCTGCGCACGACCTCGGGTCGCGTCATCTGCGACAGTCCGAGCCCGAGTGCGAAGAGCAGGCCCGCGACGAAGGGAGCGAGGACCTCGCGGATCATCGCGCACCTCCGAGCCATGCGGTGACGAGCATGCCGACGCCGATGTACAGGCCGGTGGAGACGCCGCTTCGCGTGGAGCCTCGGGGGATGCCGCACACGCCGTGGCCGCTGGTGCACCCGTTGGCGAGACGCGTGCCGACACCGACGAGGACGCCTGCCACGAGCACGGTGGCGAGGTCGGTGTCGGGCAGGGGAGCGACCCGGCTCGGGTCGAGCCAGCCGAGGAGGGCGCCGCCGAGCGCGAGTCCTCCCAGGAAGGACCACCGCCATCGGCGACCGTCCGCGTCACGCGCGAGCAGCTGGCCGACGATGCCGCTGATGCCGGCGATGCGTCCGCTCACCACCCAGAGAAGGGAGGCTGCAAGCCCGATGAGGGCGCCGCCAGCGAGGGGTTCGTACAGATTCACAGGGCCTCCGAGTGTCACCGGGGCCTCGCACCATCCCGGCGCGAGGCCGGGTGTGCTGCTGCGGAGAAAGCTCAGCGACACCCGGCGTGGACACAGCAGCAGCAGGCGCAACAGAGCGCGAGAGCGTGCAGGTCCAGGCGGCGAAGGGTCAGAGCATTTCTCCTGATCAGAGGGTAGCTTCGGCGCGCGCCGCGTGACGGCTCGGACCGAGCAACATTGAGTTGTCTGCTCGGGCTCGTCGTTGCGTTACCGGCGAGGGGGAGGCTCGATGAAGCACGTGACCACGGCGACCGGCGCCGCGATTCCCGCCCTTGGCTACGGCACCTGGCGACTGTCCGGGCCCGAGGCCTACCGGGGCGTCCGCGAGGCGCTCGATGTCGGCTATCGGCACATCGACACGGCGCAGCTGTATGGGAACGAGACCGAGTGCGGCCAGGCCATCGCGCAGAGCGACGTGCCTCGGGACCAGGTGTTCCTCACCACCAAGGTGTGGCGCGACCACCTCGACCGGGATGGCATTCTCCGCACCACCGACGAGAGCCTGGCTCGGATCGGCTCCGACTACGTGGACCTGCTCCTGCTCCACTGGCCGAATGCGCGGTTTCCCATGGAGGCCGCCCTCGACGCGCTGGTCGAGGTGCAGCAGGCCGGAAAGGCCCGCTACATCGGGGTCAGCAACTACCCGAGCGCAATGCTCGCGGCCGCGGCGGCTCGTGCGCCAATCACGACGAACCAGGTCGAGTACCACTGCCTTCTCGGGCAGCAGGCGGTGCTCGAGGTCGCCGCGGAGCACGGCATCGCGGTGACCGCGTATTGCCCGCTCGCCCAGGGACGGCTCGCGGACCAGTCGGTGCTCGCCGAGATCGGAGAGGCCCACGGTGCGACGCCGGCGCAGATCGCGCTCGCGTGGCTCGTCGGCCAGGAAGGGGTCGCGGCGATTCCCAAGTCGCGGAATGCTGAGCGCATCGCCGAGAACTTCGCAGCGCTCGACATCGCGCTGTCGGCGGACGAGCGGGCGCGCATCGACGCGCTGCCGAAGAACCAGCGGACCGTCGATCCGGCGGCCTTCGCGATTCCATGGGACCCGAGCTGATGCAGACCCTCGCCGAGATCTACGAGACCGCCTACGAGCGCCACGGTGATGCCCTCGAGCCGAGAGTCGAGGTCGAGGTGCGCACTCCCGCGGAGCTCGCGGCACTCGGCGACGACCGGTGGCTGGCCCAGATGGCCCAGCGCATCTTCTCGGCGGGCTTCGTGTGGAGCGTGGTCGAGGCCAAGTGGCCCGGCTTCGAGGAGGCCTTCGAAGGCTTCCACGTGCCGACGGTCGCGGGCTACACCGCCGACGACATCGGTCGCCTCAAGCAGGACACGCGCATCATCCGCAACGGACCGAAGATCGCGGCGACGGTCGAGAACGCCCGCTTCGTCCAGGACGTCTCCGAGGCGCACGGCGGGTTCGGCCGGTGGATTGGCGAGTGGCCGGACGACGACGTGATCGGCCTGTGGGACGCGCTCGCGAAGGGCGGCTCTCGTCTCGGCGGCGCTACGGGACCGATGATGCTGCGCTTTCTCGGCAAGGACACGTTCATCCTCTCGAACGACGTGGTCGCTCGGCTCGTCGCCGAGGGCATCGTCAGCAAGAAGCCGACGTCGAAGCGCGATCTCGCCGCCGTACAGGATGCTTTCCGCGCATGGCGCGCCGAGTCGGGTCGCTCGTACGGCGCGATCTCCCGCATTCTCGCCTGCTCCATCGACGGGTGACCGCTACGGGCATCGGACCCGATGAACTGCGGCGTGCCGAGACGGACATGGCGGCGTACATGGGGACGTGGCTTCTCTTCGCGACATCTTCTCGGACCTGGTCGATCGCGCTGATCAGCGTCTGATCGGGCAGCTCGTCGCCTCGGTTTCCGTGGATGCCGAGAGCACGCGGGTGCAGCTGCGCCAGAGCGGCCGGCCGTTCCTGGACCCGGAGGCCGCCGAGCGGCCTTCGCTGGCCGAGGTCGAGCACACGGCGCTGCACGTCATTCGCCAGAGCCGCGTGCGGGTCGGTGCCTTCGGCGGCATGGCGTCCCTCGCGGGTGCGCTGTCCGTTCCTCCCGAGGTCGCGGCCACCGGCGTTGCGGGGCTGCGCCTGGCTCAGCGCTTGGCGGTGATCTACGGCTTCGACCCCGACAGCGATCGCGGAGAGATGGCCGTGTTCCAGGCCCTCGCCGCCGGCTTCGACGTGAACCTGCCAGAGCGCGGGACGGTCGGCGTGCGGGTGCGGGACCTGCCGAGCCTGCTCGTAGAGAATGTCGACTCGGATGTTCAGAGCGCCGGAGGCTCGCTCGCGACTGCCGTCGCCAAGCAGAGTGCGCTGCTCGTCGGTCGGCGCATCACCCGCCTCGTGCCGGTCGTGTTCAGCGGCTGGTCCGCGTTCGCGGCGCGTGACCGCATGGACGAGATCGGACGCCGGATGCTGGTGGTGCTCCGCCGCCTGGCCGAGGCTCCGGCCGTGGGCGGCGACGTCGAGGACGCGATCGAGGTGGCGTGAGCGACGACCTCGCCGTCGCCGATCTCAGGCAGCTGCTCTCGCTCGGACTGACCCGGGGCGGCGCCCTGCTCACCGCTGGGGAACAGCTCGTGCTTCGGCGCATGCTGGCGCTCGATGGAGACGCGGCGCGGTTGTACGCGCGCCTATCCGCGCGGCGGCCACGACCCTGGGCTGTCGATCGCCTCGAGCTGCCCGACGGGCGCCCCGCAGTCGACGCGGTGGACGAGCTGGTCGAGTGTGGCCTGCTCACTCGCTTCGTGCCGTGGCCACGTCGCCTCGAGGCACTCACCGTCGAGGAGCTCAAGGACGCGTGCCGTGCGCATCGGCTGAGAGTCTCCGGCAAGCGCGCGGTCCTCGAGGAGCGCGTGGCGGGACGGCGGGTCGGGCGCGAGCGGGACGTGGTGTCGCTGCGTCACGTGGCCCTGCTTCGGCGGGTGATGCGCTTTGCCCTCGGTCGGCTCGAGCCGGACCGCAGCCAGGGCGTGCGCGAGCGCATCGGGGTCGTCCGGTGGCCCGAGTACGCGCGCACGCGCGGCGCGGCCGTGCTCCCCACCCGGCGGGATCTGCTCGCGTGGGAGGCGGTGCTCGAGGGGCCGCTCACCGCGGTGCAGGCGCTGGACGTGCTCGAGGACCCCGGGCGCGTGTGGCCGCCGGGCCGGCTCGATCCTCGCCGTAGGCTGACACGCGCAGTGCTCGAGCTTGCGCGGGACACGGAACGTCAGGGGGCGCTCGCCGAGGCCGAGGCGCTCTACCGTCGCTTGGAGCCGCTGTTGGCACCCGGGCGCCTGGCCGTTCGCCTCGCCCGGGTGGTCGAGCTCCAGGACCGCCCGTCCGAGGCCCTCGCCGTGCTCGATGCCGGTCGCCGCCATGCGCGGCTCGCGGACCGGGTGGCCATCGACCGCGCCGGCCGTCGGCTCGCACGGAGCCTGCGCGGGTCGTGGGCACCCTCGCGTCCACTCCATGCCGCGAGTGAGCGCTCACTGGGGCTGGTGTCGACACCGGGGGAGGGGGCTCGCCCCCTCTGGGAAGGGCGCACGGTCGAGGCGGCGGTCATCCAGCGGCTCGAGGCTGCGGGTCGGCGAGCCCTGCATGGGGAGGGGGCCGTGTGGCGCGCGCTGTTCGCGCTGCTGTTCGCCGAGGTCTACTTCCTGCCGGTGCACGGTCAGCTCCCGGTGCCTTTCCTCTCGGGGCCGCTGGACCTTGGAACACCCGCGTTTCGCTCTCGGCGGCGCGACGCTGTCGACGCGGTGCTCGATGCGGTGGCGGCCGGCGAGGCCGGGGCTCGGGTCGCGGCCGCCAGCGAGCGGTGGTGGGGGACCCGTCTGCGCGGGGGGCATTGGGAAGTAGGCAGTCCCGAGCAGCTCGTCGCGCTGGCCAAGGGTATCGAGCCGTCCGCCCTCGTCGCAGTGCTCGACGTACTCCTCGATCGAGGACTGGGTGCGGCAGCGGGTCTGCCCGATCTCGTCGTGCTCCCGGGGCCCGCGGTGCGGCTCGCGGACCTGCATCCCTCCAAGCTGGCGGACGGCGTCACCCTGGTCGAGGTCAAGGGGCCGGGGGATACGCTGCGGGACGAGCAGCGGGTGTGGCATCACCGACTGGCCGACGCGGGTGCGGCGGTCGAGGTGTGGAAGATCCAAAAAGCAGCAAGGGCCCCTCACGTTCAGTGAGGAGCCCCGGGTTCGAGACGTCTACGAGGACGGATTCTTGGAGGTTGCTGCGTAGGGAACTCGTCCCTATCCTCGCGGTACGTTCGCGATGGACAGGGGTGATGTCACGAACCCGGGGCGATTTGACTGAAGGCAGAACTCGCTGGCCTGCACGCGCACATTTGGCGCTTCCAGGGCGATCTGGCTCACCCCCAGAGGCCTGGGGCGCCTCGACGGACGAGCCGTCGGGGAGAGCGTCGTGCTGTACCGTGCGATTTCTTCCATCACCTCACCACTCGGTGTACTGGAAGTATAGCAGTGGGTTTCATGATTTCAAGGGTATTTGGACTTTTTTGGTTTTGAAATCCATGAACGCCCAAATGGTGCGGATCCATGCGAGAAGCCCGCTGTGATCGGAGTGATCGGCAAAGGATCGCGTCGGCGGCGCGCACGTCTGGCGCAGGACCTGCAACCGGTGTCAACCCGCGCCAATGGCCGGGTTCGAGCGGTCACCTCGCGCGCCCCTCGCGGAAAGTGCGCTTTGTCCGAGAGGGATGTGCGCCACCGCGGCGCGAACTACACATGTCGCATTTGGGCGCGGGGCACAGGCGCATCGGGCGGTGGGGCCAGACCTGACCCGAGGCTAGATGAAAAAGGTGCAAGCACCCCACGCCGTCAGCGGCTGCGGACTCGGGAAATTCCTGCACCGACGGCTTGCTGGGTCTGATCCGCGCCGCGTTCCAGCGACCGGAGGACCTCGTCGTCCATGCGCCAGTAGTGTGCGTACAGACCGAAGAGCACCGCGAAGATCAGCGCGTGCACGCCTACCATCGGGGTCGGGAGGGGGAGCTTCTGCACCACGTCGTGGGTGGTGGACAGGCTTCGCTCCACGGTTCGCCGGACGAGGAGCAGCAGGCCGCCGAACACGCCGAGGATGAGCGCCATGCCGAACGCGACCCGGAGGGGGGCCGGCAGACTGGTCTGCGCCATCACCCAGTCGCGCAAGGCCATCTGGAACAGGCCGAGCACGAGCACGGCCTCTGCGAGGAGCAGGCGGCGATGCGAGAACAGCGGGCGACGGCGGGGAGCCTGGCGGGAGCGAGAGGAGGCCATGGGGACCTCGATCCTAGCAGGCCCACGATCCGCGCGACAGTGCAGACGTGCTCGGTGGCGGGGATTTGACGCGGCTCACAGGTCGTAGGCGCAGCGCAGTCCGGCGGTCTTCGGTGGAGGCTCGTCCGCGGCGAGCTCGATGCGCCCGCGACGACCGAGGGACGACGCGCCACTCTCGGCACTGCCGCCGACGAGCAGGCCCTCGGAGGTCCACTCCCACGCATTGCCAGCCAGGTCGAGCACGCCCTCCGGCGAGGAACCGAGCGCGGTGCTGCCAACGGGTGCTGGCCCCTCGCAACCCATGGCTACCGCGTGTGCGCAGGTCGGCGCCTCCTGGCCCCACGGCCACGGTCCACCGGCAGTGGCGGCGCGGAACTCGGGCTCGGACATCAGTCGGCCGCCGGCCCACGCGCAGAAACCCGCAGCCTCCTCGTGGGTGACGCCCATCACGGGAAGGACGCCCGTGTCCGCCGGAGAGCATGCGCCCGCTGCGGTGCACTCCGCCCAGCGGTCGCCGCTCACCTCGGTGCGATCGAGCGCGAAGCCCGGCACGGAGAGGTTGCTGCCCTCGAGGGTGACGATGCGCTCGGGAATGCGCGCCGTGCCGGTGGCGGTGAGTACGCCGGCCTGGATAGCGGCGGCCTGGATGGTCTCGCGGAGTGTCCACGCGCCGGCGCCGAGGCCGAGGCAGGCCAGTAGGCCCAGCCACAACCCCCAGCGTGGGCCGTCGCTGACGAGGGAGGACGGCTCGTCGAGTACGGGGGCGTCGATCTCGATGGTGCCGCCGATGAGGTCGGCGAGGCGGTCGCGTCGCTGGGGAGACGTCGTCGCTTCGACCACGCTGAGCAGGTCCTCGAGCAGTTCGGCGAGCTCCTCCGCGTCCCGGTAGCGGTTCGGCGGCGACGGGTGAGAGGCCGGCGACAGGCCGCGCACCAGCAGGTTCCACGATCCGCGCTGCACCGCCTGGATGCGCTTGGTGTCGAGCCCGGCCAGCTCTCCGAGGCGCGCGACGCCGCGGTCCAGTGCTTGGCGGTCACCTCGGGTGAGGGCGCTGCGGCCCGTGAAGTCGACGAGATCCGCGGCGCTCGCGCCCTTGCGCTTGGTGTGGAAGGCCTGCCGCAGCGTGCGCGACTGCTCGGCGGCGGTGGAGGTGGCTTGGCGCGCCGTCTCCCACAGCTCGCGGCCCCGGTCGGTGAGCAGACCGCGCGGGTCGGCCTGGTATGCCGGTCGCGCGCCGGTGAGCCCCGCGAAGAGCATCACGCACAGCGCGTAGGTGTCCCAGGTGGGGTCCGGCATGGCGCGTCCGGGGAGGATCTGGTCGAACGGCGCCCACATCGGGGTGCCGAACACCGCGAGCTCGACGGCCCGGAGTCCATCGATGCCCATCGCGCCGCCGAAGTCACCGAGCACGAGGTCGCCGCCATCGTCGATGAAGATGTTCTCGGGCTTCACGTCGCGGTGAATCAGCGCACTTCCCTGATGACGCACGCGGTGTACCGCCGAGAGGATGCGCGCCAGCTGGCCACAGCGACGCAGCAACTCGCCCAGAGACCGCGCGTCCGGCGCATCGAGCACGCCCTGGAGCCAGTCACCGAGGTGGCCGTGGTAGCGGGGCATGATCATCGCCGGGCGACCGCGGAGCTTTACGAAGTCGAGGACCTCGACCACGCCGACGACGTGCGCCGACGCGCAGGCCCGGAGCATCTCGACCTCGGAGGCGAGCCCAGCTGCGGCCGACGGGTGCTCGCTGGCGATCTTGATCGCCACTTCGCGCCCATCGCTGCGCCGACCGAAATACACGACCCCCTGCGCGCCGCGCGCGTGGGGCTCATCCGGTAGCTCGTAGGTGAAGTCGCTCACGGCACCTCTGCGGCCCGGGATAATCCCACGCGGTGGAGGCGACCATGCACGTACTGGTGACTGCCGGGGCAACCCGGAACCCGATCGACGCCATGCGGCACATCTCGGCGAATTCCTCGGGGCGCACGGGCGTGCAGCTCGCGCGGGCCTGGGCGGATGCCGGGTGCGAGGTTCATCTGCTCGGCTCCCCCGAGGCGGTGGTTCGTGGAGAGGGGCTGTCGACCGAGGTCTTCGGATCGACGCGCGATCTCATGGCGCGCATGGAGCGTTGGGTGCGCGAGCATCCGGACGGCGCGGTGGTGCATGCCTCCGCGGTCGGAGACTACGAAGTGGCGAGCAGCGCCGACACCAAGATCCCCTCGGGCCGCGACGAGGTGGTGATCCGCCTCACGCCGACGCCCAAGATCGCGAACGCGGTGCGTGACTGGGGCCTCACGGGGCCCTACGTCACCTTCAAGGCGGCCTCGCCCGAGACCGATGCCGATGGCCTGATTGCACTGGCGACCAAACAGCGCGCGCGTACCGGCTCGGACCTGGTCTTCGCCAACGTGCTCGGACGTATTGCCACCGACGTCGCACTCGTCGGCGACGAGGTCCGCTGGTTCGCGGCGCGTGACGACGCCATGCACGCGCTCGTGAGCTGGCTCACCAGCGAGCGGTGATGCCCAGTGCGGCGCCCTGTCGGATGGGGACCGGAAACACCCAGGGGCGGGGGAAGTCGACGGCGCGGTTGAGCTTGTGCTGGGCCGTGGCCAGGCCGTAGCAGCTGATCCCGGTGGTGCCGGCGGCGAGCAGCAGTGCCGCCGGCGGGATGTCCCACACCTGGCTCGCGATGGGCAGGAGGACCAGTCCAGCACCGAGCATGCTCCACGCGCCGACAAGCGGTGTGTTCGGCACGAAGATGCCTTCCATGCGCAGGGCGCGGCGCATGCGTCCCGCGCCAGCGGCCATGGTCGGCAGACCCGCGAGCAGCAAGGGGCCGCCGGTGAACGCAAGCACCGTACCCGGCCGCAGGGCGTCGGAGCTGCGCCCGTTCTCGAGGGTGGGGCCCAGCGACAGTCCGGCGCCGAGGAAGACCACGCCGGCTCCGATCGCGGCCAGCACCTGGCCCTGCTGGAAGCGTCGGTCGCCGTCCTGGATCAGCCAGTCGACCCAGTCCTGCCGCTGTGACTCCGCCAGCGGCGGGCGTGCCATCGCCGGAGTCGAGCAAGCGAGCATCGTCGCGAGCATCGCAGTGCGCATTCGGCCTCCGGTGAGGGGTGGCTCGGGTCCACCTCCTGTTCACGGTAGCCGTGTTTTCCGTCCGTCGGGCGCCGCGATGCCAGGTGAGACGCTTTGAGACGACTCAGGCGGTGACCGCTTCGAGCACGGCCAACGACTCGAGGGCCGCGCCGGTGCCGCGGATCACCGCGTGCTCCGGATCTTCTTCGACGACCACGGGCAGACCGGTGCGCTCGCGCAGGGCACCTTCGATGCCGCGCAGGCGAGCCCCACCGCCGGTGAGCAGCACGCCATGCTCGGCGATGTCCGCGGCGAGCTCGGGGGGCGCGCCCTTCACCACCCGACGGATGCCGGCGGCGATGGCGTCGATCGCGGGTGACAGCGCCGTGTGCACGTCGACCGCGTCGATCTCTGCGGCGCGGGGAAGGCCGCGGCGTGCGCAGCGTCCACGCACGATGTCGCGCTGGGGGCGATTCGGCGGCAGGGCGGCGCCGAGACACTCCTTGAGTGCGCGGGCGCTGGGGTCGCCGACGAGCAGCCCCTCGCTCTCGTACAGCCAGCGCTGCACGGCGAGGTCCATGCCTCGCCCGCCGCCGGGGACGACGGTGCCGTGGACGACCTGATGGAGGCTGATCACGCCGATCTCGGTCTGTCCGGCGCCGATGTCGACGACCAGGTAGCCACCGGCTTCGTCGACGGGCAGCCCGGCGCCCAGTGCGGCGGCGACCGGCCGGGGCACGAGGTGAACGAAGCGCGCGCCGGCGGCCTCGCAGGCCTCCCGGGTGGCGCGGCGTTCCATGTCGGTGGCGCAGTGGGAGATGGCCAGGGCGACGCGGGGGCGCATCCAGCCATTTCGTCCGTGCACGCGGCGCACGAGGTGCATCATCAGCGCCTCGGCGACCTCGAAGTCGGCGATGCGGCCGTCACGGACGGGCTCGCACGCCTCGATGTTCGCGGGGGTCCGCCCGAGCATCGGTCGGGCGTCCGCACCCACCGCAAGGACACTGCGACGGCCCTTGTGGTCGGTGCGGACGGCGACGACGGTGGGTTCCGCGATCACGACGCCGGAGCCCCGCTGGTAGATGCGGGTCTCCGACGAACCGAGATCGACGGCTAGATCCTGGCTGAACAGCCCGAGGACGGCGCTGAACATCGGGGACTTGGGGGGAGGGGGGGAGTGGCGCGAGGCCGGAGGGGGGAGGGTGGCCGGAGGCCTTGGGGATGCCCGAACCGGGGGAGATCCAGGCGAGGTCTTGATAGCACGTCAGATCGGTCGCGCATCTGGATTCTTGGCGGATCCACGAATGATCGGCCGTCGATCCGCTGAGATGGATCATCGACGGGAATCTCGGAAAATCTGTCAAGTCTCGTGCAGGCAATCTCGCGACGGGGCGGCTTGTCGAATGCGGTGCCGCCTGGCCTCGTCCACGTCGTTACAGGTAGGGTCTGCTGCCCCTGTGGAGGTCCTTGCATGAACCCCCGACGCGTCCTCGCGCTCCTCGCTGCCGCGGCCATGCTGGTCGCCTGCGCGCGGGTGCCGTACACCAAGCGCATCCAGCTCAACATGATTCCCGAGCCGCTCGTCAACAGCATCGGGCGGGTGAGCTACGCGCAGATGCTCTCGGGCGCCAACGTGCGGCGCGGTGGGGATGACGCCGCCGTGCTTCAGCGCGTGGGGCGACGCATCTCTCGGGTCGCCAAGAAGCCCAAGTACAAGTGGGAGTTCTCGCTCATCTCGGACAGCACCATCAACGCGTGGTGTCTTCCCGGTGGGTACATCGGCTTCTACACGGGCATCCTTCCCGTGCTCAAGAACGAGGCGGGCATGGCCTTCGTCATGGGGCACGAGGTCGGCCACGCGACCGCGCGCCACGGCGCCGAGCGCATCAGCCAGCAGCTCACCCTGATCGGCGGGCTCGTGGGGCTCGAGCTTCTCCTCTCCAAGGAGACGAACTGGAACCCGGAGGAGCGCGCCATCGTGCTCGGAGCCCTCGGGGTGGGCGCGCAGTTCGGCATCATGCTGCCCTTCTCGCGCATGCACGAGACCGAGGCGGATGTCATCGGGCTCATGTACATGGCCGAGGCCGGCTACCCGCCCGCGGAGTCGATTCGCGTGTGGGACCGCATGAACGAGGCTGCCGGACCGGGCCTTCCCAGTTTCCTGTCGACCCACCCGTCTCACAAGAAGCGGCAGAAGAACCTCCGCGAGTGGATGCCGCGCGCGCGCAAGCGCTACGAGCGGAACAAGCTCGACCGCAACACCCGCGAGGTCCTGTGGTCCGGCAACGCGACCGGGCGGGGGCGACGCCTCTAAGCGCTGCTCCGAGGGCTTCTCCGGTTGATCGGGGGCCACCAGCCCGATAGACCCGAGCGCTCGGAGGCGCAGACCCTATGTCGCTCCTGGAAAGAATGCGCTCGAGCTCGGACTCGAGCTTCATGCAGCTCGTGTTCATGGCCATCGTCATCGCGTTCATCTTCGCGTACGGCCAGACCTCGGGCGACACGGTCGGCACCGTCGCCACCGTCAACGGCACCCCCATTCGCGCGACCGACTGGCAGCGCGAATACCGCCTCGCCGAGCGCGGTGCGGCCGGGTCCCTGGACGAGGCGGGCCGCGAGGCTCTCGGTGACCGCGTCAAGCAGCAGATGATCCGCAAGGAAGTCGCCCTGCAGGAGGCCGAGGACCTCGGCCTGCAGGTGTCGAAGGCCGAGCTTGCCGCCTGGGTGCTCGATCAGGAGTACTTCAAGGAGGACGGCAAGTACAGCGAGAAGCGCTACGAGGCGATCATCCGCCAGCAGGGCTTCACGCGGGCCGAGTTCGAGGACCGGGTTCGCAAGGATCTGCTCCGCGACAAGCTGACCCTGCTCCTGTGGATGGGCACCACGGTCGCCGAGCCCGAGGTCAAGAAGGCCTTCGTCGAGGGCGCGACCCGCATCGACCTCGGCTACGTCCGGGTCCGTCCGGCCATGTTCAAGGACGACATCACGTTCTCGGACGAAGAGGTCGACGCATGGCTCGCCGAGAACGAAGCGCGCGCCAAGGAGACCTACGACAGCGACTTCTCGCGCCTGTACGACGTCCCCGACAAGTACCGGGCCCGCCTGATCCGCTTCGAGATCCTCGAGGACGGCGTGAAGCCGGCCGATCTCGAAGAGCGGATGAAGGGCCTCAAGGCCGAGCTCGAGGGTGGCGCCGACTTCGATGCACTCGCGCGTCGCTGGTCCGAGGACCCCTCCGCCGCCGAGGGCGGTGATCTGGGCCTGCTCACCGAGAGCCAGCTCGGCAGCAAGGTGGTCAGTGCGCTGTCCGGCCTCGAAGAGGGGGCGCTGTCTGGCGTGCTCGTCAACGAGCGCGAGGTTCGCCTGTACCGCTTCGAGGGCAAGGAGGCCGCGCACATTGTCGAGTTCGAGACGGTGAAGCGCGACATCGCCCGCAAGCACATGATCGACGATGCGGCGCCGGGCAAGGCCGCCGCCTACGCCGAGGACCTCCTCGCCAAGTGGAAGGAGGCTGGCACCGCGCCGCAGGAGCTGCTCGACAGCCAGGAGCTCACGGTCCAGTCCACGGGTCCGGTGTCCCTGGCCGGCGACGTGCGCGGCGGTGTGCCCGAGATCGTGCTCTCCGCGGCGCGTGACCTCGAGCCGGGAGCGGTCGCCGACAAGGTCGTCGAGACCGGCGGCGTGTACTGGGTCGTCTCGCTGCGCAGCCGCACCGAGGCCGACATGAGCCTCTACGAGGACCAGAAGGCGCGCATCTACGAAGAGGTGCTCGCCCAGAAGCGTCAGCAGTTCAGCAAGAACTGGCTCGACTCCGCGGTCGCGAGCGCGTCCATCAAGTAGTGCTCGGTGTCCCGCGACGAGAGGCCCGGACCCCTGCGGTTCGGGCCTTTTTCGTGGGGCCTACCAGGCGCGGCGGCGATGCTCGTCCAGCCAGCTCACCACCGGCGTGAACACCTGCTCCGGCGCGTCCTCGCCGAGCAGGCAGTCGAGTCGCGCCAGGCTCTCGGGCAGGTCGCGGCGGGTGACCACCCCGCGCCAGCGGGCGATGACGGCGTCTGGAGACGCTGCGTGCCCCAGGCGGTCGCCAGGCGCGTGCACCAGGTGCAGCGGGGCGGTCGCCGAGACCAGGGCCTCCACATAGTCGAGGCCGCCATCCCGGCTGGTGAGGCTGTTCTCTTCGACCCACACCCCGAGCTGGTCGAGGATGCCGAGGGCGAGGTCGTCCGAGGTGTGGTGCAGTGCACCGCGCAGGCGTTCGGGTGGCGTGGCGCCGGGCGCGACGTGGTCCCCGAGTGACGCGCTCTCGTCGAGCCACGGCGACGACAGCCGGGCCAGGGTCTGTGTCGGCAAGTGCCAGTGTGGCGGGAGCAGCGAGAGCATGCGGTGTGCGGCGAGCACCTGGCTTCGAGGCGTGCGGAAGCGTACTGGCGCGGCGATGGCGGTGACGCTGGCGACATCGGCGCGCGTCGCGAGCATCATCGCGAGCTGTCCCCCGAGTCCGTGCCCCACGACGTGGGCGCGGGCGAACCCGGTGTCCTCGGCGATGGCGGCGAGGGCCGCCGGCAGATCGTGCTCGAGTACGCCGTCGAGGTGGACCTCGGTCCCCCCGAATGCATCGCGGTCTCCGCGGTGTGCGGCGCAATAGACGCGGAATCCCGCGGCGGCCAGGCTCGAGGCGAGCGTGTCCCCACCGCCGTAGCGGGCGGACTGTGGACCGAGGACGAGGCCGTGGAGTAGGAGGACCGGCTCGCCAGAGCCGCCCGGACAGGCATCGACGCAGAACAAGGGGGCGCGCCATCCATCCGCCGCGGCGTAGTACAGCCGCCGGAGGGGTGGGGGAGCGTCCGCCTCGAGGAAGCGTTCCCGGGCTCGGGGATTCAGGCTTCTCCACGCAGTCGCGAGAGCCATTCGAGCCAGGGACTTCGCCAGGGTCCGAGCGGGGGGGACGAGGTTGGGTCTCTTCCGGTCTGGAAGGGGGGACATGGTTTGGGGGGTGGGAAAGGGGGGGGTTGGGGATGGGGGTCCAACCTCACCGCTCGGACCCTGGCGGGGCCAAGAGGACTGTAGCGTGGACCCTCGATCGTGTAAACGCCATGCGGATCCTAGACATGTTTTTTAAGAAGTATTCTAGGAAAAAGATTGACGTGTCAATACGGTCGAAAATGACCGGCCGGATCAAAATGCCGATCCGATCTTGGTTTTGATCGGGTGTTCCTTCGTGGATCGACGTTGGTCGGGGATCATCGGTCGATCACAAAAAAAATCGCACACCGTCTGGTGCATGTGGTGCACCGCGGGGCGCGCGGTTTTCGGCAGCGATCGAGGACCCTCGAAGGGGGGCGCTCGACGTCAGAGGCGGAGCGTCTGGAGTCGACCGAGCGTCACCGCCTTCCCGCCACTCTGGACCGCCCTTGGAGGGTCGGCGGCGACGCTCGGTTCGCTATGTCGACCCCTGATCCTCGCCGACTCATCCCTGCGAGACGGTTCGTGACAAGCACGGGCGGGGAATGCCTCCCGCAGGGATTGACATGTCAACGGAGTCTGCTAGGGTGGGAGCGCCCATGGGCGTCCAACGAGTGGCGCTCCGCATCGCGTCCGACCGGGGGGTCGGGGTGGGCCTCGCATCAAAGGGGAATCCTCATGTCGACCAGCCGCACGCGCGTGGCCCGAAACTTCATCAACCGCTACGGCGAGGAGCGCCTTCGGCGACTCCTCGATGCCCTTGCCGATGGCGAGTCGGGGCAGGCCATTGCGGAGGAGTTCGACGTCAGCCGCGAGCGCGTACGGCAGTGGAAGAATGCCTTTGGGCGCGTGCTGACGATGTACCAGGTCCACCCGGAGATTGCGGACGTGCTCGAGCACTCGGAGCCCGAGCCGGTCTAGTCGTTGCGCGACGGTGCTTCGCGACGTCTCGGCGCCCCGCTCGCGTGGGTCGCTTGGGTGTCGTGCGCCTGCTCCGGGCCGGTCGAACCGCGCTTGGACGCCTCGCCTCCGCCGCTGGTCGCGGCCGTGCTTCCGTGGACCCCGCCCACGCCGCCGGAGGACCCTCCGGGCCTCGGGCGCGCCCTCTCGGCGCTCGTCACTGCGGACCTGGTGGAGGTCCCAGCCCTCACGCTGGTCGAGCGAGACCGTCTCGATGCCCTGCTCGACGAACTGGCCCTGTCGAAGACGACGTTCATCGACCCCGCCACCGCGGTGACTGCTGGCAAGGGGCTCGGGGCCGACCTGGTCATCCTCGGAGGCTACGCGCTGGTCGATGACCGCTTCGCGATGGACGGGCGCATCGTGCAGGTCGAGACCGGGGTCGTCCTCGATGCGGAGGGCAGGGATGGGCCTCGGGAGGACTGGGTCGAGGTGGAGAAGTCGCTCGTCGCCTCACTGGCCGACCGGCTCGACCGGAGCCTGGCGCCGGCGGTGGAAGCCCGCATGCGTGCTCAGCGCCAGACCGAGGCGCTCGAAGCGGCCGCTGCGTGGGGACGCGCGCTCGAGGCCACGGATGCTCCCTCGCGTCGCGCACAGCTCGAGGCAGCACTCGCGGTAGACCCGGCCTTCCCCGCTGCCCTCGCCGAGCTCGCGGCGCTGCGCGACACGGTCGAGACCGCGCGGCTCGAGGACCTGCTCGCCGACGCCCACGACGAGCATGCGGCCCTGAGCGCGGCATTGACCGCGCTGCCTTCCGAGCTCGACCAGACCGGCAAGGCGGATGCCGCCCAGCAGGCCGCTCTGGCGCTCCGCGTCCATCTGCTCCCGCCGTGCGAGGCGACCCGAGAATGGGAGCACTACCTGGACCGCCATGCCTGGTCGCCGCCCCGTCGAGACCTTCGGGCCACCGTCGTGCGGCTCGCTCGAACCCACGGCGTCGACGCCGAGGACTCGCCGACCGATCCGGTGGTGCGACTCGCTCGCCTGGTGTCTTCTGCGGGGGCGACGCAGGCTTTCGGCGACGAACTCGAGCCGGACGAAGGCTTGCTGGCGCTCGCGGCGCGGTGTGACGACCCACCAGCCCTGGCCGAGCGGGCCGAGCGCTGGGCGCAGTCCCTCGCCGACCACGACGAGCCGGCGACCTGGACGGGGGTGAGTCTCGCCGAGCAGGCCACGCTCCACGCCATGTACCGACGGGCTCGCGTCTCGGGTTCGTCCGCATCGCTTTCCGAAAGCGCGGCGACTCTCCTCGCCGATCACCCGCGGGGCACGGACGGGCGGGATGCGGTGCTGAAGGCGCTCGATCGCGTGCTCGGCGCCGCACGTCGGCACCAGGCCTGGCGCGGTGCGCACGAGGGGACGCTGTACGCCTTCGCCCACGCCGTCGTCACTGGCGAACCGTCGATGCTCGAGACCGAGCACAGCGCTCTGTGCACACAGTTCGCGATGAGCGAGGCACCCCTGATTCGCAGCTACGCGGAGGAGGCGCGTCCCCAGGGACGGCTGATGCCCTACCACGGGCACCCGCTGGGCCGGATCTACGCTCGCTGGGCGGACTTCGGCTGCCTGGATGGCCACGCGGCACGGCTGACGGACGCGGGAAGCGCCGTGGCCCTGCTCGCCAGTGCACCGGCGCACAAGGACCGGGCGCGTGCCGACGAGCCCGCTTGTCGCGACGCCTTCGAAGATGCGGCGCTCGAGGTGAAGCTCCGCAAGCCATTCGTCGCCATGGGCGCCGTCGGCGTGGTCGAGGTCTCCGGCCTCATGGACACCTGGTACGAGCTCGTGCAGCTTGGCTGCATCGCCGAGCCCGTACCGTAGGCGCGTCACCACTCGGTCCGACTTTTTCAGCAGCCTGCTAGCGGCGTCGGCGTCGGCCGCTGCCGCTCTTCTTCTCTTGGAACAGGGGCTTGTCGTCGTCGTCGGTCTCGAGGACCGGGGCGACCTTGTCGAGCACGGCGAGGATGGCCTCGCCGTGGTCCTGGACCTGCCACTGGCGCACGTCGGGGATCTCGGCGAGCTCCTCGAGGGTGGTGGGCCGCACCGCCGCGATGCTCTTGAGCGTGCTGTTGGAGACGACGGTGACCGAGGTCATCGTCTTGTCCTTGCGGGTCAGGTCGTTGCGCCA
This sequence comes from Deltaproteobacteria bacterium, assembly GCA_006226595.1. GTDB lineage: Bacteria > Myxococcota_A > UBA796 > UBA796 > M1803. The sequence goes on along the minus strand of SBGP01000016.1, from coordinate 21,944 downwards.
GTCCTTGAGCGCGGTCGCGGCGCGATCGAGCAGGCCACCCCGGAGGCGGGCCGGCGGACCGGACGGTCCGCTGCTGGCCTTCGGGCGGGAAGGCGGACGCGACGGCACCTCGAAGTCGTCCTCGAGGCCCTGGGCCACGGCGGCGACGAGCTCGTTGCCGTAGCGACGCTTCATCGCGGACTTCTTCGAGAAGATGCGGTCGAGGTCGTCGACGTCCTCGGGCTTCTTGCGCGCGAGGGTCACCATCACCGAGTCCGGAACCACCTTGTACGGCGGCCGGTTGCCCTCGGCGGCGACCTTGTCGCGCCACTCGTAGAGCCGGCGGAGGATGCGCTTCTCGCCGTCCTTGAGGTCGCGGCTTCCCTTGACCCGCAGGTAGGCGTGCGGGTCGTCGGGGCGAGCCGTCCACTCGCGCTGCTCGAGCAGTGCGCACTCTTCGTCGACGTGCGTGAGGCGACCGGCCTCCTGCAGCCGCCAGATGAGCAGCTCACGGATGGCGAGCAGCCAGTGGGTGTCGCCGCGTGCGTAGTCGAGGTGCTCCTTGTGGAGCGGGCGCCTGGACCAGTCGTGACGCTGGAACTTCTTCTCGATCTCGTGGCCGAAGAAGCGGCCGATGAGATCGGCGAGGCCGAGCTTGTCGAAGGCGAGGAACTGCGCGGCGACCATCGTGTCGAAGAGGTTCACGATCTTGAAGCCGTAGTCGCGGTTCATGCACACGACGTCGTAGTCGGCCCCGTGGAACACCTTCACGATGTCCGGGTTCGACATCACCTCTCCGAGGGGCGACATGTCGTCGATCTTCAGCGGATCGACGATGTAGTCGGCCTCCGAGTCGGAGAACTGGAGCAGGCAGACCTTCTCCTGGTACGAGAACATCGAGTCGGACTCGGTGTCCACGCCGATGACGGGCGCTTCGGAAAGCTTGGCGACGAGCTTGGCGAGGCCTTCGGCATCCTCGATCATGACGAGGGGCGTCTCGTCGAACATGGGTCTCCCGGGTTTCGCCCGCCTATCACACAGCGGCGGACGCGCGGCAACCCCGCTGTGGCGGTCCTTTTGAAGAAGCCACCGTCAGCTCGGCGGAACGAACTTCGCGGGATGCCAGTCGAAGGACTCGGGCAGCAGGGTCGCGAGCGAAACCACTCGGGTCCGGCCGTCCACATGGGCGAGCACGACGCGCTCGATGCCCCAGTGGTGCAGGGTCTGGCGGCACGAGCCGCAGGGGGTGGCCGGGGGCTCGTCGTCGGTGACGACGGCGACCGCCGTGAACGCGCGATGGCCAGCCGCCACCGCGGTGTACAAGGCGACCTTCTCGGCGCAGCAGCCCTCATGGGGCACGGGGTGCTCGACATTGCAGCCGCCGAACACCTCGCCGCTCTCCGCGCGCACCGCCGCCCCGACCGCGTACCCGGTGACGGGCACCCAGGCGCGTGAGCGTGCCTCCCGCGCGGCGGCCGCCAGCGCTCGGTCTGCCTCGGTGACCTCAGAACCGGGCAATGCTCGCCTCGATGAGCTTCGCGAAGCTATCGGCGGCAGCCTGGGCGGTCTCGGTGACCTCTTCGTGGGTGAGGGGATGACCCGCGAGCCCCGCCGCCCGGTTGCTCACCATGGCGATGGCGACCGCCGGCAGTCCGCATCCCGCGGCTGCGAGGATCTCGGGCACCGTGGACATGCCGACCAGGTCCGCGCCGACGGTCTGGAGCATGCGGATCTCGGCAGGCGTCTCGTAGGCCGGGCCCATCATCGCCGCGTACACACCGCTCTCGACGGGGATACCCAGGCTCTCCGCCGCCTCCTGCACGGCGGCCCGCAGTCGCGGGTGGTACGCCGTGGACATGTCCGGGAAGCGGGTCTCGCCCCAGCTCGGCCCGATCAGCGGGCTCGTACCCTGGAAGTTGATGTGGTCGGTGATGATCGCGAGGGTCCCAGGCTGCATCTCGTCGGAGATGCCGCCCGCGCTGCACGTGAACACGATCTCGCGCACGCCCCAGCGATGCAGGGCGCGCACGCCGCGGACGAGCTCGGCGGGGGTCCACCCCTCGTAGAAGTGCACACGGCCTGCCATGGCCAGCATGCGGGTGCCACCGAGGTCTCCGAGCACCGCTTCGCCGGCGTGGCCGACCACGGCCGACCCGGGCAGCTTCAGCTCCGGGTAGGGCACGCGCTTGGCGATGTCCATGCGGTCGAGCAGCAGGGACAGGCCGCTGCCGAGCACCACGGCCGTGTGGGGCGCGTCGCCGAACGCGCGCGCCAGGGCCTCGGCCACTGCCGAGACCGGTCCATCCTCTGGATGGGTCATGTGCATCCTCCGTCGATCGCGGAAGATTAGCAGCCTCGCGTCGCTGAGGGGCGCTTCAGGCGCACTTCTTCAGTGCATGCGCCCTACGAGACGAGAGCGATGCACTCGATCTCGACGTCCACGTCCTTCGGAAGGCGCGCGGCCTCGACCGCCGCGCGTGCGGGTCGGTGGTCGCCGAAGGCCTCGCCGTAAACCGCGTTCATGGCGGAGAAGTCGTCCATGTTCTTCAGGAAGACCGTGGTCTTCACCACCTGGCCGAGGCTGCTTCCGGCGGCGTCGAGCACCGCCGCGAGGTTCGCCAGCGCCAGGCGCGTCTGCGCGCTCACGTCGCCTTCGAGCAGCGCTCCCGTCTCCGGCACGATGGCAATCTGGCCGGAGCAGAACACCATGCCGTTGGCGACGATGGCCTGGGAGTAGGGACCGATGGCGGCGGGCGCCTTGTCGGTGGACACGCGCTTCATGAGGGCTCCAGGGGGCTTGGGGCTACAGCTCGTCGAAGCTCAGCAGCATGATGTCGAGCATGTGCAGCAGGTCGTCGAGGGTGCCGTTGACGACAAGCCGGCCGAGGAAGGCCAGCGGGACCTCCTTCTGGCCGACGGTGGGTGTGGTCGCGAGCAGCTCGTCGGTCACGCCGGGTGCCTCGACGATCTCGAGCAGGCTCCGGGCGACCTCGGGGTTCTCGAGCAGCGGGGCGATAGCCTCGAGCAGCTCGAGGTCCGGGTCCGCGGCGAGCAGCGGCGGCACGATGTCGAGCGCAGCGGACGTCTGGCTGCCGCTGTCCGCCATCACGCCCGCGGCGGCGTGGAGTGCGGTGAACGTGCCGTCCTCGTCGAGCACCGGGCGCAGCAGCGGCGCGATCTGGTCGTAGCCGGTGCCGCTGCCATCGTCGTGCACGAGCCACGTCATCAGATCGAGCCCGTCCTGCAGCGTGGCGGCCGGTTCGTCTCCCGCGGTGAGTCCATAGGCGGCCGGGTCGGAGAGCACGGGGAGCAGGTCGATGATGTCGCTGATGATGCGTGCCTTCGCCAGGTCGACGACGACTTCCTCGACCGGGTTGATCGCGCCCGTCCCGTGCAGGTCGGAGGCGAGGTCGGCGAAGGCCCCGATCCGGTCCTGGTTTCCGTCGCGCATCGCCGCGAGGATGTCGATGAACACGATGAGCAGGTTCTCGGTCTCGGGGCCGGCGATGACGTCGATGGCTTGCAGGTCGGTGATCACGTCCTGGGTGATCGCCGGGCAGATGCCGCTGCCGGCGAGCTCGTCCATCATCGTCTGGGACAGGCCCGTGTCGAGGATGCCGCCGAGGAGGCCCGCACCGCCGGAGACGAAGTTCGGGTCCATGCCCGCGAGGGTGCGCAGGATCGTCTGGGCGAGGTTGCCCAGGTTCATGTTGATCTCGGTCAGCCACAGGTCGATGGTGCACACCATCGGCCGGTTCGTGTCGTGGAGCAGCCGCACGAAGTGGGCGAGTGCGGACATCTCGCCGCGGGAGATCGGGTTGCCGTCGATGTCGACGGTGGCGAGCCACACGAGCTCCCGGGGCAGGTCCTGGAGTACGCCCTCGTTATAGCGCTGGACGAGCTTGTCCTCGAGCAGGATCCGGGTGCGCGCGTCCGAGAGAATGGCATCGGTCTCGGGGGCAATCGCAGGCATCAGCGGGGTGGGGCCGAGCACCATCACGTCGACGGCGTCGCGCAGGCTGTCCCCGCTCGCGCCCACCCAGTGGTCATTGCCCGGCGTGCGCGTGTCTTGTACCGCGCGACCGAGGTCGTACACGAGTCGATCGAGCACGGGCTCGATCGCCGGCTGCTCGCTGGTCGCCATGCTGCCGAAGGTGCGGATCCACCGCTTGGTCTCCGGGTCGCGGAGCAGGCTGCCCGCCCACTGCGCGGTCTCGAGGTCGTCGTCGAGCATCGCGCCGGCTGCTGCGGGTAGCACTGGCGCGAGCGGCACGAGGGCGCCGTTGCCGAGGGCCGTGGGGCTGTCGAGCTCGAGGCCGCCGCGCACGATGTCGGCGCGGACGCCGTACTCGAGCTCGAGCACGACGTTCATGATCTCGTCGATCGGCCGATCCTCGGCGCGAAGGAGGTCGACGCCGACGCCGGCGAGGGCGAACACGTCGACGCCAGCGTCGGGCAGCACGTTGACCGCGTGCGCCGCCTCGAGCGCGGCGATCTTTCCGCGCCGGGTGGTGGCGGTCTCGAGCGCGCTCACGGTCGGAGCGAGCGACTCGAAGTGGCCGTTGTGGTTCAGGCAGTCGAAGAGATCGCGGAACTCCGCGGTGCTCTCCTCATCGAGGCCGTCGAGCAGGTCCACCCGGTAACAGGGCGAGTCGGCCTCGAGCTGTTCCGTCCAGCTCGGAGCGTCCTTCGGCTCGATCAACCCACAAGACGTACCGAGCCCGACGAGCGTCGCTACGGCGGTCAACGCTAGCGCGCGTGTCGGGCTCATGAGGACCTCTCCTTGGCGGCCAGGTCCTGGGTCGGCTGGCCTGTCTAGTCGAACAGGTAACGAACGCCAGCGTACGCGATGGGGCCGTGCTCGTACCCCTTACGCCAGCGAGCGCTGTACATCACGTTACCAAACGCCTGCATCGACCGTGCAAACTGGTAGTGCGCACCGATGCCACCCTCGATGAAGAGGAACTCGGTGTGGTCGTTCGTGAGGAAGCCGGAGCCCACACCGCCGACGGCGTTGAGCTGGAACAGGTCGGGCGAGCCGACGATGCCCCACTGCAGACCGACGCTGGCCATGCCGACGTTGGTCGGGGTGTCGCGGAACTCGGAGACGACGTTCTGCGCGGCGACGTTGCTCTGGATGTCCTCGGGGGAGCGCTGCGGCGCGTCCTGGACCCAGTAGCCGCGAAGCGTGCCGAGGATGCGGTCGTCACGATCGCCCAGGATGAGCTCGAAGCCCGCTCCGTAGTTGGGGATCGTCTGCGTCATCTTCCATTGCGCGAAGTCGTTGCTGGAGTCGTAGTAGTAGACGGCTTCGTTGTGGATGCCGAAAGTGCCGAGAACGCCGAGTCCACCGGCAAGGGCGGGGCTCGAGAATGCGAGGCCAGCGAGCAGGGCCGCGACAGTGCGCATGAGATCTCCGTAGGTGCGAGACGGTGTCTCTACACCACCCGAGGGGGGCGATCAAGTCGAGAAGCCGTCGAAGTCGAGGTGTTCCGGCGTCTCAGTTCGTAAACGGGAGGAGGCTCGGCAGGCGGAAGCCCTGGGTACGGCGGCGTCGAGCGCCCGTGTACCCCGTGTCTTCGCCGAGCACGGTGAACGGAATCGGGTCGGTGGAACCCCAGAGGTTCTGGAGGACGACCGTGGTCTCCTGGGGGAGGAGATCCGGGACGAGGAAGGTCGTGGTCTCGACGCAGGTCTCGCACACGGCGTCACAGTCCGCGCACGAGGTCTCGCAGCCGGTGCAGTCGGCATCCGTGACGCAGGCATCGCAGAACACGCAGTCGTCGCTGCGATCGACGCTGACGACCTCGGCCTCCACGCCGCCGACGTGCACCACGGTGTCGAAGAGCTCGGAGGTCGGGCGGCCGGTGAACACCACGGTGGCACCGGGCAGGCCCTCGCTGAGGTCGAGGCTGCCGTCGACCGTGCACAGGTCGCTCACCGGGTCAGAGGAAGTCCCACACGCCGCCAGCAAGAGGCAGAGTGCGGCCGCGCGGACGCGGTACAGGGAGGGCATCACAGCTCCGTGATCAGGTCTTCGGCGGTCACCTGGCCCGCAGAGGCGCCGGTGGCCTCGGGCAGGGTGTCCTTGAGGAAGGGGTAGCGGCGTCCGCCCGAGGAGACGCGACGGCCGGTGTCCTGATCGATCTGGGCCCACTCGATCTCCCCGCGCATCACGAAGGGCGGCGTGTCCTTGGGCGCCGCGACCTCCATGTAGTCCATCCAGATGGGGAGCGAGGTCCGGCCACCGGTGGAGCTGACGCCGAGCGAGCGGGGCTGGTCGTAGCCCACCCACACGGCGGTGATGATCTGGGGAGTGAAGCCCACGAACCAGGCGTCCTTCTCGTCGTTGGTCGTGCCCGTCTTGCCGGCGACCGGAATGCCGAGTCGACCCGCGCGGGCAGCGGTGCCCTCGGTGGCGACGGCTTCCAGCAGCCAGGTGGTGATCGACGCGACCTCGGGCGACATGACTTCCTCGAACTCGGGGACTTCGTGTTTCTCGAGGACGTTGCCCTTCACGTCGCGGACTTCTTCGATGTAGTAGGGGTCGATCAGCTTGCCGCCGCTCGCGAAGGCCGAGTAGGCGCGGGCCAGCTCTTCCATCGTCAGCGATGCGGAGCCCAGGCCCATCGACAGGTCACACGCACGGCACATGTACACGTCGTCGGGACCCATCAGCTGGCGATGCCGGGTGTTGCTGATGTTCGGGTCCTTCGGCGGGTTGCGATCCATGCAGATCGTGGACTCGGGCGTCTCTCGGACCCAGGGACACAGGTGGTCGTTCTCCTCGGTCGCGATGTGATCCTCGGGCAGGCGGTGGCTCGGGGGCCCGCCGATGCCGAGGCGTCGCGCGAAGGAGTACACGACGTCGTCGTTCATGCCCGGGTCGATCGCCTCGAGCACGCGCACGGTGCACGTGTTGCGGCTCATCGCCAGCGCCTTGCGCAGGGTGATGTTGCCGAGGAAGTCGTTGCCGTAGTTCGCGGGCTTCCAGATGAAGTCCTGGTCCGTCGAGAAGGCGAGGGGACCGTCGACGAGCATGGTCGCCGTGGTCACACGCTGGGACTCGATCGCCGCCGCATACACGATGGGCTTGAAGGTCGAACCGACCTGGCGCTTGGACTGCACCGCGCGGTTGAACTCGGACTTCTCCCAGAACGCGCCGCCGACCATCGCGCGCACGGCGCCGGAGTCGACCTCGTAGGAGAGCAGGGCGCCCTCGACCTCGGGGTCCTGCCACAGGCGGGCGGCCACGTAGGCCTTGTCGGCACCCGGCGTGTTCTTGAACGCCTTGGAGACCGCGGAGTCCTGGGTCGACAGGGCCGCCGTCTTCACGAGCACCACGTCGCCCTTCTTGAGGATGCCGTCGGCGGTCATGTCGGTCGCGGTGCGGTAGCGCCAGGACTTGCGCGGGTTGGGCTCGTACAGCCACTCGGTCCACGCGAGGGGCACGAGGGCTTCGATGTCGCCGATGCCGACCTTGGCGTAGTTCTTCTTCACGTCGAGGACGACGGCGTCGTACACGCGGTCGGCGACGAGCTCGGTCGTGTCCGCCGGCGGCGTGCGGCCGGCCGGGTCGAGCTCGAGCGCGCGCTCCTTGCGGATCTTCTCGGTGATCTCGGCGCGCTTGGCGTCGAGCTCGGCACCACTCACCGTGGTCAGGCCCTCACGGCGAAAGCCCATGCGCTGGTCGACGTCGTAGATGCCGTTGACTACCGCCTGCTGCGCGTGCTCCTGCAGGGCGAGATCGCAGGTCGTCGTCACCTGCAGGCCCTCGTTGTACACACGGTCGTGGCCGTAGGTGTCCACCAGGTAGCGGCGCACGTACTCGGTGAAGTGCGGGGCCTTGGTCGCGAAGTCGTTGGTGATCGGCACGACGACGACGTCCTCGGCGAGGGCCGCGTCCATCTCCGCCTGGGTGATGAACTCGTTGCGGACCATTTGCCCGAGCACGTACTCCTGGCGAGCGCGGGCCTTCTCCCAGTGCTTGTGCGGCGAGTAGTCGCTGGGTCGCTGCGGCAGCCCGGCGAGAATCGCGGCCTCGGCGACGGTGAGGTCCTTCACCGACTTGTCGAAGTACACCTGGCTCGCGGCCTCGACGCCGTAGGCGCCGGACCCGAGGTAGATCTCGTTCAGGTACAGAAAGAGGATGTGCTCCTTGTCGTAGGCCTTCTCGATGCGCCACGAGAGGAGGATCTCCTTGATCTTTCGCTCGATCTTCTTGTCGCGGGTCAGCAGGAAGTTTCGCGTCACCTGCTGGGTGATCGTCGAGGCGCCCTGCGCCTTTCGTCCCTGGGCCGCGTTGCGGAGGATGGCGCGGACGATGCCCATGTAGTCGACGCCGTCGTGGTTGTAGAAGTTGGCGTCCTCGGCGGCGAGAAAGGCCTGCTTGAGGTGCTCGGGCATCTCGTCGAGCTCGACCACGTAGCGGCGCTGCTCGAACAGCTCGCCGAGCACCTGCCCGTCCTTGTCGTAGACCACGGTGACCGTCGGCGGGGAGTAGGCCTGCAGCGCCTCGATCGTCGGCAGATCCTTGCCGTAGTAGCTGGTCACGCCGAGGTAGCCGACGCCGGCGAGGAGCACGCTGGCGAGACCACCGATCATCGCGAGGCCGGCCAGCCGCTTCATGCAGCCACCCTTCTTCGCCACGGGGGCCGGGGGCGCGCCGGCCTTGACGGGCGGGGAGCTGCTCGGGGCTTCGGGCGATGGGGCCATGGGGCGGGCCTCCTGGCGGTCGATCTGGGTGGGCTCGTAGTGCCCGTCGGTGGGCTCGGGCTGGGCGCTGGTCACGGAGTCCGCCTCGGGAACGTTCCCGGGCAGCTGTCCGTACGGACTGCGGATCGAGGGGACGGTTCGATCGAAGTGGTCCGCTTCCGGCGGTTCGGGGGCGGCCGCGGTCGGAGGACCCACGGCCGTGGCATCGACGCTGGTGCGGTCGATGGCGGTGCGGTCGGCGCTGGTCGGCGCCGACGTCGGGAAGAACTGCCCCGGCATGAGCATGCTGCCGTCGAGGATGCCGGTCGGCTCGTCCTCGGCGCGGGTCGCGTGTGCGCGCGTGAAGTCCTCTTCGACACGCGGGCGGGGCGCGGCCGCCATGGGGCGACGCGCCTCGGGCTCCGGGCGGAAGGTCTTGCCCTTGGCCTTGAGCTTCTCCATCACCCCGGGCGGGTAGGTCACCGCCATCGACGTGCCACAAGCCGAGCACGGCACGGTGTGCCCGGGCAGGGGCAGGGGCTCCGCGAGTCGGTTCTTCTCTCCGCAGGTCGGACAGGACAGCTTGAGGGACATGGGGGAGGGGCTCGACCGGGGCGCCGAAGACGGCGGAATGAAGGGCTGCTCCGCACGCGCAGGCGCGGATCGTGACCTGTCTTGTACCTCGATGCGATCCCTGCGTCCATGCCTGGCTTTCCGCCGGATGGTGCCGCTGCCGGAGCCCAGGATGCGGCTCGGCGCGCCGTGTTCGGCACCTCCGCCGCGCGAGCGCTGCGGGCGGGCAGTCCCTGGACGCCGAGATGCTTGCGGAATCGAAACATCTTGCGGTCCGGCCGACCGATGCGCCGCACGGTGCGGGCGGGGCGGGCGGGCTCGTGGCGTTGGTCCGCGACGCGACGGAAGGGTGCGTGGTCACGAAACGTCGCCAGCGGTCAGGCCCGTGTCGCGGCGCTTGACTCTCGGTGGACGCAACCTACGATGAGAGCGTGGACGCTCGCGCGTCCGGAGGAAATGCATGTTCGCAATCGTTCGACCCCTCGCCGTCTTCGGAGCCGCCAGCTCGATGAGCCTCCTGGCCTTCCACTACACGGGTGGCGCGGTCGGGGGCGAGCTCACGAACTTCACCGGCGGCATCGAGGCGTTCGCGCTCGGTCGCGGGTACAGCCTCGCGGAGCTCGAGATCCTCGAGTCGACCCTCTACTACGTCGAGGAGTCCTACGTAGAGCCCGAGCGGGTGGACTGGGAGGCCATGTACGACGCGGCGCTCCTCGCGGTCGAGCGACGCGTGCCGGCGGCGATGTTCCGCCGCGAGCCCGGTGGGTCGATGCTGTTCGTCGAGGTCGGCGACCACCGTGCCGTGATCGAGGTCAACCCGATCGGTTCGCGCTCCGAGCTGCACGACGCCCTTGCCGAGGTCGCCTCGGTCCTCGCGGAGGAGCTCGACCCCACCGAGATCCCGCGGGACGACGACGCGCTCGGCGAACCGCTCGCCGAGGTCGAGTACGCCCTGGTCAACGGCGTGCTCTCCACCCTCGACCCGCACTCGGCGCTGCTTCCGCCGAAGGCGTCGAAGGAGATGGACACCGAGAACGAGGGCAAGTTCGGCGGCCTCGGCATCACGATCATCCTTCGCGAGGGCAAGCTCACCGTCGAGTACCCGCTGCACGACACGCCCGCGATGGAAGCCGGGCTGCAGCCCGACGACCACATCGCCCGCATCGACGGCGAGTCGACGATCAACATGTCCCTCGACGAGGCCGTGTCCCGCCTCCGGGGCAGGGTGGGCAGCGACGTCGTCCTCGAGATCGAGCGCGACGGGCTCACCGAGCCCTTCGACGTCACGGTCACCCGCGCCGAGATCCGCCTCAACCCGGTCAAGTCCGCGATGCTCGACGGGGACGTGGGCTACGTCCAGGTCACCGCCTTTCACGCCGACGTGGCCGCCCAGCTGCGCGAGGAGCTCGGCAAGCTCCAGCGCAAGGCGAACGGCCGAAGCCTCAAGGGCCTGGTCATCGACCTCCGCGGCAACCCCGGCGGGTACCTGACCCAGGCCATCGAGATGTCCGACCTGTTCCTCGACAGCGGCGACATCGTGTCGACCGTCGAGGCGGACGGCCGCAAGCGCGACAACAGCCGCGCGCGCTCGCACGGCACGCAGGACGACTACCCGATCGCCGTGCTCGTCAACGCGAACAGCGCCTCGGCCTCCGAGATCGTCTCCGGGGCCCTGCGCAACAACGACCGCGCCGTGGTCATCGGCGAGCGCACCTTCGGCAAGGGCAGCGTCCAGAACCTGCATCCGTTCGCCGACGACTCCAAGCTCAAGCTCACCATCGCCAAGTACCTGACGCCGGGCGACAAGAGCATCCAGAGCGTCGGCATCCCCGCCGACATCGCGCTGATTCCGGTCATCGCCGAGAAGCGCGAGATCGAGGGCGAGGAAGAGCCGAATGTCGCGGTGTTCTGGCGCGAGCGCGTCCGTCGCGAGGCGGACCTCGACAAGCACCTCAACTACGCCGACCTCGTGTTCGGCGAGCCGGCGTACTCGCTGACCTACCACTGGCAGAAGAAGGGGCGCGCGAAGAGCGATGCCCTCGACCTCTCCAGTGACTTCGAGGTGCAGTTCGCCAAGGATGTCCTGCTCAACGCGCCGTCCTCGCACCGCGCCGAGGTCCTCAAGTCGGCAGCGACCGTGGTCCGCACGCACCAGCGCAAGGCCGAGAGCGAGCTCGCGAAGAGCCTGTCGGAGCTCGGCGTCGACTGGAGCACGGGCGAGGCGGTGGACGAGGCGTCTCTCGACGTGAAGGTCAGCATCGGTGACGAGGGCAAGCTCCGCGCCGGGGAGCTCGATCACATCGAGGTGAGCGTCACCAACACCGGTGACAAGCCGCTGTACCGCCTCGCCGCGGTGAGCAACTCCGAGCACGAGCTGCTCGGTGGACTCGAGTTCGTGTTCGGCAAGCTCGCTCCCGGTGAGACCCGCACCTGGAAGCAGCCGGTGTCCGTGGCTGACGGCTACCCCAGCGAGACCGCGCCGCTGTCCCTCGAGTTCCGGGACGTCGGCGGCAAGTCCGTCGCGAGCGCCAAGAAGTCGATCGAGGTCCAGGGGCGGGCTCTGCCGCGCCTGCGCTGGCAGTGGACCCTCTCCGATGCCGCCGGCGGCGACGGAGACGGCGTGGCCGAGGTCGGCGAGGTCATCGACGTGTCCCTGCGCCTCCTCAATGACGGTGAGGGCGAGACCGGCGATGCCTACGCGCGCATCCGCAACAAGAGCGGCCGCGCGCTCGACATCCGCTCCGGCACGCTCGAGCCCGGTGAGATGCGGACCGACGCCGGCGAGGCCTGTCCGGTCGAGCAGCCCGGAGTCGAGGGCGGCCGCGTCGTCGGTGACCCCGAGTCCGAGCGAGTCAAGGAAGGCAAGCGGCCCGTGTACCAGTCGGGCTGTGACCGCAGCCTGCGCCCCGGAGACGAGTGGACCGGCACCATGCAGGTCGAGATCCGCGAGGCGGGTGCCGCGCCGCTCGAGCTCGAGCTGTCCATCGGTGACGGCAGCGCCTACGACCACGCGTCCATCGTGCGTGCCGGGTTCTACGGCTACTTCGGCCAGACCGAGACCATCGAGATCCCGGTGGGCACGCCGCTGACCTCGTCGCCCGAGCGCGAGCCGCCGCGGGTCGAGATCACGCAGAAGGCCCCGGAGCTGCTCGACGTGTCCACCGTGAGCGTGAGCGGCTTCGTCAGTGACGACGCGGGCCTGTCCCACGTGATGGTCTTCCACAACGACGACAAGATCTTCTACGAAGGCGGGGCGGGCGCGAACGGCCTGACCCGCCTGCCGTTCACGGTCGACGTGGCCCTCGAAGAGGGCATGAACACCATCACCGTGCTCGCCAAGGACAGTGACGGCCTCACCGCCACGCGCTCGGAGATGACCTTCTACGAACCGCCGGCCAAGGCCGCTGCCGCGCCTGCCGAGGACAACAAGAAGGAAGAGTAGGCGTCAGGCCTTGCTGGCGTGGGTCCGGAGCTCGTCGCGCAGTGCCTCGACCGCGCGGGCGTAGGGCTCGGTCCGCGCCGCGTTTCGCGCGGCGAGCAGGCGGTGCTGGTGCTTGCGGACGGCGAGCGTCGTCGCCGCGTGCACGTACTCCCGGGTGAAGCGCGGGTCGGTCCACGAAGCCCGCAGCCGTCGCCAGTAGGAGGCGAGCACGTGAGCGTGCTCCTTCGGTAGCAGCCCCTGCTCGGCTTCCTCCCCCAGCTCGCGACGGATGACCGCGGACTCGTGCCACAGCGTCGCCTCGAACACGAGGAAGATGGTGAGCACCTCGAGCGGGAACAGCAGGAAGTTACTCAGGGCCAGCAGTCCGCCGGCCTGAGCGATGCCATCGAGCGTGAGCAGGCCGTTCCACGCCATGTGGATCGACATCGCCACCGCGAGCCCGCCGACCAGACCTCCGAACATCCACCCGAGTCCGCGGAACTTCGTGAACCCGAGTGCCGCGCCGACCACCGAGCTCGCGGTCGCGTGCATCACGGCCGAGTACAGCGTGCGCACGATGACGGTTCCGACCCACAGGCCGACATCGCCCGTGCTCGCCGACGCCGAGAAGTAGAGGAAGTTCTCGGTCATACCGAAGCCGAGGCCCGAGGCGGCGCCGTAGACGAAGCCGTCGGTCGCGTTGTCGAAGTGGCGCGTCATCGCCACGAAGAGGAGCACGATGGCCTTGGCCGGCTCCTCGACGAACGGCGCGACCAGCACCGCGCCCACCGCGTCCGTGAACCACAGCGGCGGGGCCAGCGCGCCGACCGGGGCCATCACCGCTGACGAGCCGTCGAGCGCCGTGAAGATCGCGCCGATGGCCCCCCACAGAAAGGTCAGGGTCAGGAGCCACACGGGCTCGCGTTCGTAGCGGTCCGCCCACCACACGATGCCGAGGAGCACGAGCATCGGGACGGTCGCGAAGAAGGCCGAGAGCAGGACGAGGACGAGGGGCACGGCGCCTCCTCTGCCAGCCTACCCGAGGACGGCGCGCGTCAGTCGAGCTCGAGCTCCGCCCACTCGCCGCGCCACACGAACCAGGCCTTGACCAGGGCCTTGGAGAGGGTGGTGAGGTTGATGGCCCACCACACCCCGGCGGCGCCCAGGCCGAGCGGGAACGCGAGGGCCCACGCCAGCGGGACGCGGAGCAGGTTGTAGGGCACGGTACCGAGCAGCACCTTGCGCGTGTCACCGGCGCCGGAGAGCACGCCCTCGGTGAGCGCCTCGACGGCGACGAAAGGCTGGGACCACGCGAGCACGGCGGCGTAGAGGATGGCCTGCTTGGCGGCGTCCGGGTCGTCGGTGAACACGCTCACCAGGAAGGGCCCGGCGAAGGCGAACACCCCGGCGCACAGCACGCCGAGGGTGATGGTGGGCCCGCCGAGCCAGCGCACGGCGCGCCACGCTTCCTCGGGCTCACGGGCTCCCAGGCGTCGACCGACGATGGACGACACCGCGACCGAGCACCCCGCGTACAGCGGCCAGGTGACGGCCTCGAGGGCCGAGAAGCCGATGCCCAGGCCGGCGACCACGTCGTCTCCGAGGGGTGCGATGGAGGTGCGGATCAGCGCCCAGTACACGATGGCGTAGGCGGCAGTCGACACGGCGACCGGCGTGCCGACCTGGATGATGCCGCGGATGTGCGGCCCGAGGCGGATGTCCGCGAGGGTGAGGTGGACCTGGCGGACCAGGAAGTAGAGGCCGATGCCGACGGTCATCGTCTGGGCGATGGTCGTCGCCAGCGCGGCACCCGCGGTCCCGAGGCCCGCGTTGTAGATGAGCAGCGGGTTGAGCACCGCGTTGAGCGCGAGTCCCGCCGTCTGCAGGATCATCGGCAGGCGCGTATTTCCCATCGCGTGGAAGCTCGCGTCGACCACGGGGGACGCGACCAGTGCGGCGCCAGTCAGGAACAGCCATCGCAGGTAGCTCGCGGCATGCGCGCTCGTGGCATCCGAGAGCCCGAGAAGGCTCGGGATCAGGTCCGCGGCGAGCAGTCCGGTCAGGAACAGCCCGGCGGCGATGATCCCGCACGCCGCGAGCCCCTCGCCGATCACCTCGCGTCGCTTGTCCGCATCGCCAGCGCCGGTCGCGCGGCCGACGCGCGGTCCCACTCCTGCGGAGATGACGAGGTAGGTCGACACCGTGAGGATGATCACGAAGGTCGACGCCCCGAGGGCGCCCTGGGCTTCCTTGCCGAGTCCCTGGACGAAGAACTGGTCGAGAGGGCGGTAGGCGTGGTGCACCACCGCCGAGAGCGTCGCCGGAATGGCGAGCCCGAGCACCTCGCGTCGCGTCAGGCGCCCGCTGATGGGCACCGGAGCCGCGTTCATCGCGCGACGAGGTGTGCGTGGAAGTGAGCGAGCAGGGCGTTCGACGCCTCGGACGGGCGCATCGACTCGAGCTTCTGTCGCGCGACCTCCTCGCCGAACACGTGCTTGTACAGCTCGAAGTAGCGCGCGAAGCGCTGGGCGTTCTCGTCGCCGGAGAGCTCGGGGTGGAACTGGGTGGCCCACACCGGCTTTCCGGCCACGCGCACGGCCTGGTAGGGGCAGCGCTCCGAGCGGGCGAGGTGCACCAGCTGCGAGGGCAGGCTCAGCGCCCGGTCCTTGTGACCCTCCTGCGCGACGAACTGCGCTGGCAGGGTGGAGAACAGCGGGTCCTCGCTGGCCTCGGGCATGAGCTCCAGCTCGTAGGAGCCGACCTCCGAGCCCGGCGGATCGGGGCGGACCTCGCCACCGAGCGCGACGACCAGGCCCTGGAAGCCGAAGCAGCTCGCGAACATGGGAAAGCCGCGATCCGCGATGGCGCCGAGGGTGTCGAAGAAGGCCGGCAGCCAGGGGGCATCGTCGGTCACACCGAACTCGCCGGAGCCGCCGACGAGCACGGCATCGACGCCGTCGAGCACCGCGTCGACCTCGGCCCCCGCGATCAGATCGTACGGAAGCACATCCTCGACGGGCACCCCGAGCTTGGTGGCGAAGGAGGCGCGCTCCTCGGCCTTCACGAGGTCCTTGGGCAGACGGGCCTGGAGCAGGCGGTACTTCACGCGGACTCCCGGTCGGCGAACACGCCGGCGACGGTACAGGCGACGAGGGTGATGGTGAGCGAGGCCGCGGCGGCCCACCAGGGCATCGACGTGCTCGGGTCGTGCTCCATCTGCGAGAGCACGGTGGCGAGGCCGTTGTTCACGAAGTGCGCGAGGATGCCGGGCCACACGCTTCGGCTCGTGTAGCGCAGCCAGCCGAGCATGAAGGCCGTGGGCATCAGGCTCAGCACGTGGATGGGGTCGAGGTGGTAGGCGGCGAAGGCCAGGCTCGTGACCACCATCGCGACGAGTCCCGCGGCCGGCGAGTCCTCTGCGGTGGTGAAGCGCACGATGCGCTCGACGGCGTCCCACAGCGCGCCGCGGAACGCGAGCTCCTCGAACACCGGCGCGGCCACGGCTACGGCGAGCACCATGAGCACGCGGCCGAGGACGGGGCCTTCGGTGAGGGCCTTCACGATCTCTTCCTGCATCGCGAGCTGCATGCCATCGGGCAGCATCGAGATCAGGAACTCGTTGATGTAGCCGGCGAAGAAGCCGACCACGCTTCCGCCGAGCACGGCGGCCACGAACTGGGAGGCGCGGCTGCCGCGGAGCCCGAAGCCCTGGTGGTACGACCAGCCGGCGCTGCGCATGACCAGCCCGAGCACGACGACCATGCCGCCGAGCTGAACGGCCGTGCCGATGGCGAGCACGTCGGCGCGCATCATCACCGCCGGGTCGGCGGCAATCTGCTGGAGGTTGGCGCCCGATGCGGCGGCCATGGCGACCAGGCCGATGCCGATGCCGCACTCGACGAAGAAGCGCCACACGAGCATGGCGGCGACCATGAGGCCGAACACCGCCAGCGGGTTCCAGCCACGTTCGATCACGCTGGGTGGGGCCTCTGAGGGCTCGAAGGGGTCCGACATGGCGCAGGCATAACCGCTGTGCGCGTGGTCAGCGCGATATTGGGAGGCCCGGAGGCTCCATGATCCGCATCCGCGGTGCCCGCGAGCACAACCTGCGAGGTGTGGACCTCGATCTCGCACCAGGCACGCTCACCGTGTTCGTCGGGCGGTCGGGGTCGGGCAAGTCGTCGCTGGCCTTCGACACCGTGCATGCCGAGGGGCAGCGGCGCTACCTCGAGGCGCTCGTCGGTAGGGAGCGCGGAGCGTCCAGTCTGGCGCGTCCAGACGTGGACCTGGTGGAGGGTCTGCCGCCGACCATCGGCCTCGATCAGCGGGGCAGCGGGCCGTCGACGCGAAGCACCGTGGCGACCTCCACCGATGTGGCGGCGCTGTTGCGCGTGCTCGTGGCGCGGGCGGGCACCCAGCACTGCCCGAGCTGTGGGGAGCCGGTCGTGCCGCGCACGCACGACGAGATCGTCGCCGAGCTGCTCCGCGACGAGGGGCGGCTCGAGCTCGATGCCCCGGTCCGTCGGGGGGGCTCCGCCGAGGCCCGGGCGTTCATGGACGAGGTGGCCGGGCTCGGGTTCTCCCGTATGCGCATCGACGGAGAGACGCGCCGCATCGAGGAGATCGCACCGCACCAGCTGCCCGAGGTCGTGCGCATCGTCGTCGACCGCATCCGCGTGTCCGCCGACAAGCTCGGTCGGCTCCAGGACGCCGTGCGTACCGCGGCGCGTGTTGGACGCGGCGTGCTCATCGCCCACCGAAGCGGCGTGGACACCCGGTTCGTCGACCGCCCCTACTGCCCGAGCTGCGACCGCTCCCTACCTCCGCTCGAGCCCGAGCTCTTGTCCTGGTACGGGGCCGGCGCCTGCAAGACCTGCGATGGGCGCGGCGTCGTCGACGAGCGCACCTGCGAGGACTGTGGCGGGACACGGCTGTGCGAGGAGGCGCGGGCGGTGCGCTACGCCGGTCGCGACCTGCTCGGCTGGCTCGACTGTTCCGCTGGCGAGCTCGCTCGCGAGGCCTCGGCCTTCGCGCGGACGGAGATCACCGGACCCGTGCTCGACGAGCTCGTGCAGCGACTCGGCGTGCTCGACGAGGTCGGGCTGGGCACCGTGAGCCTGCACGCACCGGTGGCGGACCTCTCCGCCGGCGAGCGGCAGCGCCTGCGTATCGCTCGCCACGTCGGCGGCGCGTTGTCAGGCGTCGTGTACGTCGTGGACGAGCCTGCGGCGGCCCTCGATGATGGCGAGGTCGAGCGCGTGGTCGGACTGCTCCGCAAGCTCGTCGACGCCGGCAACACCGTGCTCGTCGTCGAGCACCACCCGGTGGTCATCGCCGCGGCCGACCGGGTCGTCGAGTTCGGTCCGGGTGCGGGCCAGCAGGGCGGGCGCATCGTCTTCGACGGCTCTGTGGATGCGTTGCGCGTCGCGGAGACGACCACGGGTGCGTGGTTCGCGGGACGGGCGGCACTGCCGGCGAGCCGCGGTCGCGCGCCCTCGGGCAGGCTCCGGGTCGACGGCCGTGAGCTTCCGCTCGGGGCGGTACTCGCGGTCACCGGGCCCAACGGCTCGGGCAAGTCACGGCTGCTGGAGCTCGCGGCCACGGCGGCGGCGGAGGCCGAAGGGGTGTCCCGCGTCGTGCATGCCGATCAGCGCTCGGTGCCGCGCTCTCCGCGCTCGAATGCCGCGACCTACACCGGGCTGTGGGACGTGCTGAGGCCGCTGCTCGCCTCGACGCGCGAGGGACGGGTACGTGGCTTCTCCGCGAGCCAGTTCTCGCTGAACACCAATGGGGGGCGCTGCGAGGCGTGCAAGGGCAGCGGGCTGCGGCGGGTCACGCTGAACCTGCTGCCCGACGTGTTCACGCGGTGCCCGGTATGCGATGGCCGGCGCTTCGCCGCGGACGTGCTCGAGGTGCGCTGGAAGGGGCTGTCGCCGGACGAGCTGCTGGCCGGGTCACCGAGCGAGCTGCTGCCGGTTCTCGCCGGCCACCCCGACCTCGAGCGCTTTCTGCGTGCGCTCGTCGACGTGGGGCTCGGCTACCTGCCGTTGGGACAGCCGGGACACACGCTGTCGGGCGGCGAGGCGCAGCGACTCAAGCTCGCCCGCGAGCTCGCGCGCGCGACCAAGCGGGGCGCCGAGGGCACGGTGCTCGTGTTGGACGACCCGAGCAGCGGCCTGCATCCCGAGGATGTGCGCGTCCTGGTTGGCCTGCTCGACCAGCTCGTGGACGCGGGCGCGACCGTGTGGATGGCGACGCATCACCGGGGGCTGGTGGGCTGGGCGGACCGGGAGCTGGCGCTGCCGGCGCGGTGAGTCGCCGGTACCGCAGACGAGCGGAACCCGGCGACCCCGAGGGCCGGAATCAGATGTGCACGCTCACGCCGAGGGCGTTGGCCACGGCCTCGAGCATGGCCTCGCTGTAGGTCGGGTGGGCGTGCACGGTCTCGATCAGGTGATGCGCGGTGACCTCGGCCGCCCGGGCCAGGGTGAACTCGGCGATCATCTCGGTCGCCTCGCTGCCGACGATGTGCGCGCCGAGGATCTCGCCGTACTGGTCGTCGACGAGCACCTTGACGAAGCCGTCGGGGGCGCCGGCGCCCTGAGCCTTGCCGTTGGCCATGAACGGGAACTTGCCGACCTTGAACGACTTGCCGGCCTCGGTGGCCTGCTTCTCGGTGAGGCCGACGTGCGCGATCTGCGGCTGGCAGTAGGTGCACGCGGGGATGTTGCCGTAGTCGACGTCCATCACGTGCTCGCCGGCGATGCGCTCGACGCAGACGTGCGCCTGGCGGGTCGCGGTGTGGGCGAGGCCACCCGTGGTGGTGATGTCGCCAATCGCATACACGCCGCTGACGTTGGTACGCATCGAGCTGTCGGTCGCGATGAAGCCGCGCTCGAGCTTCACGCCGACCTCCTCGAGGCCGATGCCCGCGGAGTTCGGGGTGATGCCGAGGGCGACGAGCACGTACTCGGCGTCGAGCACGGTACCGTCCTGGAGCTCGACTTCGCAGCCATCGCCCTTGCGTCGGACCTCCTTCACGAAGCGGCCGAGCTCGAACTTCACGCCGCTCTTCGCGAAGCCCTTGCGGACGACGGCGGCGCACTCCTGGTCCTCGAGGGGCAGGATCTCGGAGAGTCCCTCGACGACCGTCACGTCGGTGCCGACCGCGTTGTAGAAGTACGCGAACTCCATGCCGATGGCGCCGGCGCCGAGCACGACCACGCTCTTCGGCTGGACCTCGGAGACGATGGCCTCGCGGTAGGTGAGGATGCGTTCGCCGTCAGCCTCGATGCCCGGGAACGTCCGCGCCCGCGCGCCGGTGGCGACGATGATGTGCTTGGCGGTGACGGTCTGCTCGCCCTCGCTGCTCGTGATCACGACCGTATCCGGCGCGGTCAGCCGGGCGGTCCCGCTGAGGTGATTCACGCCGTACTTCTTGAACAGGCCCTTCACGCCCTTCTCGAAGCGAGTGGACACCTTGCGCGAGCGCTTGATGATCTTCGGGTAGTCGACGCCGAGCTCACCGGCGCTGAGGCCGTAGTCGTCGGCGTGGCGGATCTTGTGGGCGAGCTCGGCGGTCTTGAGCAGCGCCTTGCTCGGAATGCAGCCCCAGTTCAGGCACACGCCACCGAGCTTCTCCTTCTCGACACAGGCCGTGTTCAGGCCGAGCTGCGCGGCACGGATGGCCGCGGGGTAGCCGCCGGGGCCGGCGCCGATCACCAGAACGTCGTAGTCCGCCATCGATTCCTCCGAAGTCGGGGAGGGTATCGCGGGGGCCGGGGCAGGGCACCGTGAGCGGGGATTCAGTGCGTTGCGAGGCTCGGTCGACCCGGCATACCGCAAGTTCTCGGGGGATAACCGTCCGCAGGGGGTAGGCTTGGGCTGGGGAGGTCGCGTGGCGGCATCAGCCATGACCGGCGTCGGACTCGTGCTCGTGCTCACGGGGCTGGCGGAGGTCGAGCGCGGGGTCGCCAAGGTCGTCGAGCCCGCGCCGGCGGGCATCTACACGCCCGATGAGATTCGCGAGCAGCTGAAGGCCGTGCTTCCGGCGGTGCGTGCCTGTCCGCGGCCGCAGGCGCTCGGTCGCCGGGGCATCGGGTTTACCGTCGATGCCTCCACCGGCGCGGTCGTCGGTGTCGAGGTCGACAGCGAGGATGCGGCCTTTCGGGCGTGCATGCACGAAGCCCTCGGCGCGATGGGCTTTCCCAGTCGCGGCGAGGGCCGTGTGGTCGTGCGCTACCCGATGTAGCTAGAGCAGCATCAGGGCCGGGCTCTCGACGTAGCTGCGCAGGGTCTTGAGGAACTCGGCGCCGGTCGCGCCGTCGATGACGCGGTGGTCGCAGGTCATCGTGACCTTCATGCGGTAGCCGACCGAGAGCTGGCCGTTGTCGACGACCGGCACCTGCTGAAGCGACCCCACCGCGAGGATGGCGCTCGCGGGCGGGTTGATGATCGCGGTGAACTCGTCGATGGCGTACATGCCCAGGTTGCTGATCGTGAACGTGTTGCCCTGGTACTCGTCCTCGGAGAGCTTGCCCTCCTTGGCACGTCCGGCGAGCTCACGGATCTCGGTGCCGATCTGGGCCGGCGACTTGAGGTCCGCGTCACGCACGACCGGGGTGATCAAGCCGTCGGGCAGGGCCACGGCGATGCCGATGTCCACCTGACCATGCTGGGTGATGCTCTTCGCGTCCCAGCTGGCGTTGACCTGCGGGTGCTCGCGCAGCGCGCGGGCCACACACGCGGTGAGCATGTCGTTGTAGGACACCTTCACGTCCGGACGGGCAGCCTTGATCGCCGTGCGCCACGCCACGAAGCCCGCCATGTCGAAGTTGGCGGTCAGGAAGAAGGTCGGGATGTCCTGGTGCGACTCGAGCAGGCGACGCGCGATGGTCTTGCGCATCGGGCTGTTCCGCTTCACCTCGGTGTCGCGGCGCACGAGGCCGGTGCCGCCGCTCGCGGGCGCGGACTTCGCGTTCTCGACGTCGTCACGGGTGATGCGTCCGCTCGGACCGGTGCCGGTCACGTGGCGCAGGTCGACGCCCTTGTCCGCGGCAACCGCCCTCGCGAGGGGGCTCGCGATGATGCGGCGCTGCACGCGGCCGTAGCCGATGTCGCCGAGCGGGTCCTGGAACTCGGGTCCGAGGACCTTGCCGTGCCAGGTGCGGTCGAGCGACGGGCGCTCGGCGGGCGGTGGCGCCGGGGCGGCGGGCTTGGGAGCGGGCTTCGGCTCGGCCTTCGCCGCGGACGCGGGCTCGGGCTCGGGCTTCGGCTC
>SBGP01000076.1 GCA_006226595.1 Deltaproteobacteria bacterium | reverse complement strand
CTCAGGCGCGGGCGCGGGCGTGGGAGCTGGAGCAGGAGCGGGCTCGGGCTCGGGCGCCGGTTCGGGCTCCGGAGCGGGCGCGGGAGCAGCCGCCGCGGGCGCCACGGTCACCTCGATCGGGGTCACGGACTCGAAGCCCATCGACGTCGACGCCCAGGCCTGCATCGTGTAGGTGCCGGGATCAGGGAAGGTGTAGGTGAACTCCGTCCCGCTGGCGTCGCCGAAGGTGTTGTCGCCATTGACGTCCCAGTTGATGGCCCAGATCGCCGGCGCCTCGGGCGCCTTGATGGCAAATTGGGGCGTCCACGGGACGCCTGCGGTGGCCGGCGGGAGGTCGCCGTTCGGGTACACCGCCGGCGGCCCCGGGTATCGGGTGATGTGCGCGTCCACCAGGGGGCCGCGCGCCAGCATGCCCGACACCGGACCCTGACGGGTCACCCACACGTTCAGATACCGACCGCTGGGGTCGGGGGAGTGGATCTCCACCCGCTCGCCCGTGCTGCGCTCGATCACCAGCCTGTTCCCTCCCGAACCGGTGACTGTGAGCTCACCGAAGTGGACGGTGTTGTCGCCGAGGGGCCGCTCCGGGCCGCCGGCCTCGCTCACGAACCGACCGTACGGGTGTCCGAGGAGTGGCGGGGTCGTGCGGCCGGCGCCGTCCTCCTCGTTGAGGTAGAAGGTCAGCCGGACCCCGTCCGCATACACCGAAACGGCCCGAAGCACGGAGTTGCCCCACCACTGGGTCATGGCGAAGTAGCTGACCACGGCCATGCGCTGGGTCTGCACGAGCAGGTGGTGGCCCACGATCTTCTCGCACGGGACCCGCTGTCCGCCGAAGTCGAGGCAGTGCTGGTCCCCCACCCAGCTCGCCGTATCCTGGGCGCTCGCCGTACCCAGCGGGGCCATCGCCACCGCCGCCGCACAGACCATCGACCGAAGCCAGGCGCCGCCGGCGCACCTCTCCACGAAGCTCATCCCCGCACTCCTCTGCGCCGCGCGCACTGTATCCAGGTCCCTGCAACCCTTGGTCGCGCAGCATAGTCCTCGCCAGCGGCCGCACCGCGGCGTTCACGCGACGCGCGACTCGGAGCGCCGCCGCGCCTCCAACCGGCCCTCGTCCGTCAGCCAATGCGCGGCGCACCGGCGAAGACTCGCGCAGAGCAGGCATCTGTTGTCCCGTCCAGCGGCGCCTGGATCGCAGCCTGGCTCCGACGTCCGACTTCACCCGAAACGCAAGACTCCCGACGACCTTGCGGTCATCGGGAGCCTAGTGTTTCAGCGCTTTCGCGGAGAGAGTGACCCCAACGGGATTCGAACCCGTGTTGCCGGGATGAAGCGACCCGATCATGAATGTCGACACCTGAATCACGGTGTGTCGACATGGGCACCATGGCTCTGGGAACCATATGGGCACCATGGAGGCCTGGTGGCGAGCATCCGGTATCGGGAAGAGAGAGGCACCTGGGAGGTGGCGTGGAAGGAACTCTACGTCACCGTGACCGAGGATGGCACCCAGGTTCGCAAGTGGAAGAGCCGTCGACGCACGTGCCCGTCGCACGAGGTGGCCAAGGCGGTGAAGCTCCAGGTGGAGAACGCCGCCGCCCAGGGAGTGCGTTGGGAGGACGCCCGCGAGGCGCCAGTGTCCACCATCGGCTCGGTCTGCAAGGCCTTCATCCGGGCCAGTGCGCGTAGCCGCTCCGCCTCCACCGCCCGCTTCCGAACGAGCATGCTGGCTCGGTACCAAGCCTGGGCGGGAGAGGAGACGTCCGTGGAGGCGTGGACGACCGGTCACCTCACCGACTACGCCGACTTCCTTCGGGACGACGGCGTCCGCAGCGTGGCTCGGTACGTGAGCACGGTCGAGCAGCTCTGGCGGTGGGCCTTCGACCGGGTGGACACCTACCCGGGGGTACCGATGCCCAAGCGAGTGACAGGTGCGGACGGCGAGGTCCAGCACGCGCCGGCTCCCATCGCCATCGACACTCCGACGTGGGCCGATGTCGAGCTGATGCTCGACGCGCTGACTCCCGATGGCTGCGCGCGGTGGATCGAGCGCGAGCGTGAGCGCATCGCACAAGAGACCGGGTGTTCGGCGGAGGAGGTGGACATGCGGGGCTTCGGCTACCGCCCGCAGTGGGAGCTCCATCGGCAGATCGCCTTGGTGCAGCGATGGACCGGGCTCCGTATCAGCCAGATCCTCTCGCTGACCTGGGAGGACCTGGACCTGGAACGTCGGCGGCTCCGAATCCGTCAGGGAACGAAGGGAGCGAAGGGTCAGGCTCGGGACCGGATCGTGCCGATGCACCCCAGCCTGGCCGAAGAACTGGCGGGATGGGGCGTGCGCGAGGGGCACTTGTTCGCACGCATGGCCACCAAGGGCGCGCAGCGCGGCCAAATGCTGCCCCTGCGCGGTGACGGGGTCGCCGAGGTGTTCACCGCCGCGTGGAAGCGCGCCGGCGTGGCACCGGCGAAGTGGGATGCGGTGGGCCGTGAGAAGGCTCGGCCGACGAATGCGATCCGCGCGCGGTGGAAGTCGAGCATTGCAGGTGTCGCCGGGTACGACCTGGCGAAGCTGATGCTCGGCCAAAGCGGCGGTGGTGAGCACGACTCCTACGTGGCGATGGGGACGCCCGAGGCGTCGCCCTACTGGTCGAGGATGGTGTCCGCGCTTACCGTCTTAGCGGCCCCGTCTGGCGACCTCGGGACAAGCTCCCACGAAGTGCCTGACCCACCCAGCAGCGGGCACTGAGTATCAGTTTTAAAGAAAAACTCACATTTTTTTGACGCGACGAGTATGATGATACTACAATTGATCGATTTGCGCTCTATGGAGATTTGATATGAAGAATCATGATGACACCACTTCCCCCCATCCCACTCGAGTCGCGCTCGGAAAGAGCGGTGGCCTTGGGGCTTTCGCAGAAGCCCACGGGGCGACCTGGTACGAGGAACTGAACCTCGGCGAGCTGTGGAAGTCGAAGCTGCGAAAGAGGCTCGAAAACGAAGGAACAGAGATACTGGTTTGCCTGGATGGCGTTTCCCCCGCGGACGTGGTCGCCGTCGATCTGAAGGAGCACACACCTACAGACTGCCCGTTCTACTGGGAACTCCGCCTCCTCAAGAACAACCCGGCCATACGCAAACGCACTCGCTGGTACCGAGGCAAACAGCTCGTCGTCGATCCCTTCGACGTCAAGACGTCCGAACCGGAGGACCGGGACGACAGCGGAGCCTCACCTCGTCCGGCCAAGGGACGCACTAGGAGCGCAGGCCAAGGGACGGACTAGGAGCGCAGTTCCTCCCGTAGGATGTCGTGGAGCGACTTTCCCGTATCCCGATTCTTCTTCCGCCCCCCACGGGGCTTCCTCTTCACCTCGGCGGCCTGCAAAGGCTGCACCTCGAAGCTCTGGCCCGCCGCGAGTGCCTCGGGAAGCAGGTCCTGGCGCCACCGATACGTTCGGCGTGAAGTCCCCTGCCCTACCTGGATGACCGCATCAGGTCGCGCCGCGTGCGAGGCTGCGGCGACTGCATCGAGCGCTCCACGGCCGCATCCCAGCACGACCGCGGCCTCCGCCGTGGAGAGCCAGACCACGGGCGCTGGCTGGCGTACCGCGCGGACGACGTCCCCCCAAAGCACGAGGTCCACGTTCCCAACTCGAAACGTCAGGCCCTCGACCAGGGAGGCAGCAGCTGCCTCGGCCATGCCAAGGAGGTCAGCCACCTCCCCGATCGACACGGGAGCGTCGCCGCCCAGGAGAAGGCGCAGGTGCGCGGGCATCAGCTGGTCACTCATGCGTACCTCCAAGACCGCCGTCCCCCATGCCCCCGGGGGCAAAAGCCCCCGAGGACGCCTGCGGACCACCCGCAGGCCGGGCGCACCGTTGTGAGCCGCAATCTGCGACGACAGCAGACTCCGGGTGCGCAGGTGGGAGGGATGCGAGCAACTCGGCTGCCTCACGGTCGAGGCCTCCGTGGAACTCGGCGAGGGCGGCCCGTTCCTCCCAGGACGCGTGCGCATCGCTGGGCGGGAACGAGGCCGGGAGCTTGGGGAGACGCATCACGGGGCCACCCGACGGAAGCCGTAGACGGCGGAGTGGGTGCGACCGCGGGGCTGCTCGGAGAACAGCTCGACGCGGATGTCGTCGTCGACGGGGATGCGCTGGCCAACGTAGCCGCTGAACAGCTTGCCGATGAGCACCGCCCGCGTGCGCGGGGTGCGCCGCTGGCCCTTGCGGTCGTGGCACACGTCGAAGAGCGCGGAGCTGCCGAGGCGCTCCCCCCACTCCATCGCGCCGGCGGCCTCCAGCTGCCAGCCCGCGCGGGCGACGGCGCACACGATGTCGAAGTTCGGGTCGTATGACTGGGCCACGATCTCGAAGTTGTCGAGGAAGCCCTGGAAGCCCGACAGTCGGAGCATGGCGTCGATGCTGCCAGCCCACAGCTGCGAGGTGCTGTGCCTCGCAGGCTCCTCGCAGCGCGGACGCCCGGCCTCGACCCAGCGCATGACGATGCCGCCGAGCTCGCACACCAGCTGGTCCCGGCGCTCGCGCACCCAGCTCGCCAGGTCCTCGATCGGGTAGGTCGCCTGCTGGACCGACCCGCTGTACCGAAGTGAGACCGGCAGCGCGCGGCGCCGCAGATCGGGCGAGAGGTGCGGCTCGTTCATGGTGAGCGCGAAGAGCACGTCGTTGGTGCGGCGGATCTTGGTGTTGCCGCCGAGTCGACGGAACGCCAGCACCGGTGCCGTGACCGAGCGCTCCAGCGCGGCGCTGTCGACCATGCCCTTGGCGTTGTCGATGAGCACCAGGCGGTCGCCGCCGTCGATGCAGGTGGCGATGGCCTTCTCGAACTCTTCGTCGCCCCGGGTGTAGGAGATGCTTTCGGGCACCTGGCCCTCGATGACGATGCCAAGCACCGTCGCGAGCAGGGACTTGCCGATGCCCCGAGCGTTGCCGTCGATGACCAGCATCGGGTGGACCGGCCAGTGCACAATGGTCAGCGCCGTGAGCAGCGCACCGACGGTGTTCACGAGGTCCACGGGTCCCGAGAACCGGAAGTCCTCGAGCATGCGGACGAGGGTGTCGGTGCCCGCCGCGGGCAGGAGCCGCCGGCCGTCGTAGTAGACGCCGCTGTCCGGGTGGTAGCCGGGCTCCCCGACGAAGCTCCACGCCACGTCGATCACCGGCGAGCGCGTGTAGAGGGTCAGCTTCGGGATGGCGCTGCGAACGTCGAGGCAGCTCACCATCGCCCGGGCCTTGTCCGCGGGCAGCACGTCGAACCCGAGACACTCGTCCTGTCCGTCACCGGCGCGGTGCCAGAAGCTGATCTCGATCACCCCGGACAGCAGGCCCGGGAGGTTGCCGGCCGTCACGACCGTGGTGCCCCGCCCGGGCGCTACCCAGACGAGCTCGCCGTCGCGCTCGAACAGGCAGTCGAAGGGACGAACCGCCTCGAGGATGCGGCTCCACAGATCTTCGATGCGGTCCGCGTTGCGCACGTACCGGACTTCCGGCCGTCGGGATTCGGCCTTCGCAGCCCGGCGGGTCGCCTTGCGCCCGAGGGCGTCGAGCTCCTTGCGGAGTACGGCCTTGGTCAGGCCAGTCGCTTCGGCGATGCGCTCGATGCCGCGCGCGCGCTCGATGGCCCCCGTCTCGCGTAGTGCAGCCAGGGCACCGCGGATCTGCTGGGTGTCGGACTGCTCGCACAGAGCCATCGCAGGGTCCGCCGCCCGGGCCATCGCCACGCCGTCGCTTCCCGGAAGAGGCACGCCAGAGAGCACCGCGACGCGCTCACACGCCGACATGAAGTCGTGGGCCTCGCCTCTGAGCACGAGGAAGTCGAACAGCGAGATCGGCTTGCGGTCGAGGAAGCTGTGGAACACGCCGCGCTCGAAGTCGCCGCTGCCATCCGCCACACCGGCGGAGGGGTTGCGGTCCTCGACGCGAGGGTCTCGGCACTCGAGCCACTGGCCGCTGGCCTTGCCCGTCAGCCACGGTCCGTACACGGACTCCAGGGTCACGGCCGCGAGGGCCTCCTGCCTCCAGGCCTCCCAGACCTCCTTGCCAGGACGTGTGGGAGCCGAGGGCTGGGCGGGCTGCTCGGGGACGAGTTCGGCGAACCGCTCCGCCGAGAGGAAGGCCAAGCCTTCGGGCATGGCCACCGTCGTCCGTCGGTGCGGGCGCTCGTCCGTCGCCTCGCCCTTCACCGCCCGGGTGCCGTACAGCTTGCAGATCCGCGAGGGGTTGTAGGTGGTGACGTCCACCTTGGCGCCCGCGGTTGAGAACGAGGCGTGGAGGTGCTGAAGCAGAGCCTTCGTGCGCGTCGCGGCATCCTCGACCGGGCCGCCATCGAGCGGGACGAGCAGGTGGTAGCCGTTGCCCGAGCTGGCGCGGATGGGCTCGACGCCTCGCTCCCGCAGCCAGCCCGCGACCTTCGCGGCGACGTCCTCCGCCGCTTTGCGTTCGGCAGCTGTCGCCGACACCCCGCTCGGGCGCTCCGGGTCGACGTCGATGAGCGCCAGGCAGGGCGCGACGATGTCCCGATCGCGGGTCGCCCGCCTCCCCTTCTTCAGCTCGGCCGACGCCTGGAGCGAGGTCGGGTTGAGCGTGAAGTAGACCTGGCCCTCGCCCACCCGCGGATGGTCGCCGGCCGGGATGTGCTCCCGCGGAGCCCCGACAGGCGCGAGGAGCTCGATGAGCCGCTCGACGTGGTCGGGGCCGACGCAGCCCGACCACACGCCGCGGTCCGGAGCAGCGCGGATGAGCCGGATCTCGGTCCGGCCACCGAGCTCGGCGTGCCGGCGCGTGAGCCAGGTGAGCCAGGGGCGCAGGTGGGTGCTGACCTCGACGGAGGCGAGCCAGCGGTCGCGGAGGCGATGGGACATCGCGGGCCTCGGAGGCAGGGGGTGGTCAGGCGCGGGTGCTGGGGTGGGCGATACCGGCGAGCTCGGCGTCGAGTTCGCAGTCGGCATGTCCGAGCTGCACCAGCACCTCGAAGACAGAGAGCGTCTCGTCAGTGTTGGGCGACCACACGGTTCCCCGCTCCGCCAGCCCGGAGCCGTCGGCGACGTGCACTGTCTCGCCCAGGTGTTCCGGTCCGAGGGAGACGTTCGCGCACTCGCGCCAGCTCTCCCAGCGAAGGCCGGTCAGCCACGGGCCGTAGACCCACTCGAGCGGCAACGCCGCGAGCGCCCGCTCCCGCCATGTCGCGAGCTCGGCCTGGAGGCGGGGTCCGTCCCCCACTCCGCCGAGCTCGCCCTGCTCCTCTGCGGCGGCGAGCAATCCCCACAGGTCGACCGGCTCGAACCCAGCGACGGCGCGGAGCAGCTCTGGCGCGGGTGCGAAGGGCCGCGTGGCCAGGAACACGTCCGCGGTGTCGAAGCGTCGCGCCAGGAGGTCCCGCAGCCTCGTTCCGGCCCGAGCCTGCTCGCCCCGCTCGCTCGCGGCCTGTGGTTGGAGCGCGACGGCGATCTGGGCCTCCCGCGCTCCGGCAACCAGCACCGCCGGTGCGCCGAGCTCGCGGAGCCAGTCCCGGACGCCACGCCCGACGCGGCAGATCTCGGCCTCCATGGAAGGACCGGCGGTGGAGGTCACCAGGCGAAGGCAGAGGTGCGGATGGTTGGGAAGTTCAGCTGGTGAGAAGGCCGTCGTCATCGAGACTCCCGGGCCCCGGGGGTCGTGACCGGGGCACGACAGCAGTGGAACGCGGCCGCTCACTCGCTTCCGTTTGTCGCCGTTCGCTGGAGGGCACCGCGGGGGATGGGATCTCGCCCCGCCAGGACAGGGGGATCGCTGCGAACGCCCTACCCGAAAGGATCTGCGAGCTGTTCCCTGGTGTTTGCTGAGCGGGCCCGAGAATTCACCGGCCCGCTTCGCGAACCGCTCTTTCGACCCACGATGCCCCCCTCGTGCGGCACCACGAGATGCGGACATTTTCTGGCCCCCAACGCTCTGGACAGGTCTTCCGATCGCTCGGTATATGAACAAGTGTTCAGCACCATGAGCGAGGACGCCCATGACGGTACGCATCCGCGACCCACGCCACCTCTTGAACGCCCAGCTGCTCGCCCGGGCCCTCGAACACTTCCAATTGGTCCAGCCGCACGAGACTTCCGGTGCCGCGGTCGACCGTCTGTTCGGCCCCGAGACGGACACCCTCGAGCTGCCCGCGCAGTTCCTCGACCTGCTCTACCGCGTGCGTTCGCTCGCGACCCACCGCGCCCACGAGGCCTTCCTCAAGGGCATGGGCGGCACCCTGTTCCGCCCGGAGCTCGCCGGCCTCACGCCGGCGGACGTGGCGTTGCTCGCGTACCTCGACCACCGCGAGCTCTACAACCGCATCACCGCGCTCCACGGCTACAGCACCCGACGCCAGTACCGCGAGTACCAGGGGCTCGCGGCCCCCGAGCGCGCTCCCCTCTGCATGGACGAGCTCGAGGAGCTGGCCTCCTGGCTGGGCGCGGGGTTCGAGGAGCGCAACCGGAGCCGCCACTGCCAGATCTATGCCTTCGAGCTCGACGGCCTGCACTACTTCGACATCTCCCACGGGGACCTGGTCAGCCGCCGGCCCGCCGTCTCCGAAGACGGGGGCAACACCAAGGTCGTTGCGGTGGAGTTTCGCGAGGAGGACACCGACCGGGTGATCTTCGACCCGAGCACGAACCGCCTGCGGATCAGCGCCCGAGACGACGCCACGCGGCTCCAGTACCAGGAGGCCTTCGGCATCACCCTCTTCGGGCAGAGGAGCTGGTTTCAGCGAGGAGGCACGGTCCGTCTGGACCCGCTGGTGATCCGGGAGCGGGACGCGGTGCAGCTCGTACCTGGCCTCGCGGAGGTCCGGCTCACGCACTTCGAGTGCGTGCAGCCCGACGGCATGGGTGAGCGGCTCACCCACGAAGACATCTTGAGCACCCTCGAGCGACGCCGCACCGAGCGCTCGGACACCTACCCGCTGTTCACTGGCGATCCGGTGGTGGCGCACTTCCGCATGCGCACCATCGACGGGCGTCAGGGCACGGTTCAGCTGCGTCCACCGAACTTCGTGAGCAAGCCCCGCACGCTCGGACCTGAGGCCATGGCCTTCCTGGTGCACAACGGCTACTGCGCGCGCCCACGCAAGCCGGGGCCGGGCTGATGGACGCGCTGTGGACCGCGATCGACCGCGGGTGGCCGGTGATGGCGCCGGCAGATGTGTTCGAAGAGCGCGTGGGGCCGGCCACCATCGGAGTGCTGCGGGACCTCGGCTTGCTCGCGGCCGAGCCCCTGGCCGACGGCGCGCTGTACCCGTCGCTGTGCGCCGAGCGGCACGTCGTGCGCTACGGCGGCGAGGCCATCGCGGTGTGCCACTGCGACGAGCTCTGCGACGACCTCGTCATCGCGCGCCCCGAGCGCTGGCGGCTCGACGGCTGGCGCCTGGTCGAGCGGCTGCGCGAGGTCCTCGAGCTCTCTGGCCCGTTCGAGCGGCCCGCGCACCGGTCCCCCACCCTGGTCGGCAGCCGCAGCTTCGGCACGGTGACCGTGCTCTTCGCCTTCGTTCCACGCGCCCGATGCCTGGAGCCGTTGCGGGTCGATGCCTGGCTCCGGGGCCGGAGCGAGCACGTGGTGCTGATGACTCCGGAGCTCCCGGAGGTCGGCAGCCCGGCGCTTCGCGGCGTCGAGTGGCTGCGCCTTCGCGGGCATGTCGACCTCGACTCCGGCGTCGTCGCGATGGATGCGCTCGCGCGTTGCCTGCCGGAGGCCGCGCGCTCCGCGATGGCGTCCGGCGTCGTGCTCGACCACGAGCGCCAGAGCGTCGAGATCCTGGGCGTGGTGCACGACCTGAGCCGGCACGCGAGCGTGTTCGCGCTGCTCGCGGCGCTGCCTCCGGGCGAGTGGGTGGGCCGCGATGCCCTGCTCGTCGAGCTCAACCCCGGAGCGATCACACCTAGCGGCACGTGGAAGGTCGGCCTCGACAAGCTCGAGGGTCGCCTGCGCGGCGCCGTCCACCGGGGGCGAAAGCTGCTCGGCGACCACATCGAGATCACCTCGATCACCGTGGAGGGCGAGGTCGGCTACCGCCTCGACCTCCGTCACACCAAGCCGGGCTGGGGGGCCCGCAAGGGGGAACCATGAGCATCGAAGCCGAACGCGCCCGCGTCACCAACAAGCAGCTGTGGCTGTACAACGCACCCACGGTCCGCGACACCCTGGAGGAGACGCTGCTCTGCGAGGGCGTCACCCGACAGCTCTACTACGACGGGCACCTGTCCTTCGAGCCGGACCTGGACCGGGGGCTCCGCCCGTCCGAGGAGGCCGAGCTCCTGTTCCTCGGCCACCTGGCGCGCATCGCTGGGGCGCGGAACGTCGGTCGCTACCTGGCGAAGCTCCGCGCGCCCTACGCCTTCGACATCTGGCAGCTCGCGTACGACTTCGCCCGCGAGGAGTGGCGGTTCATCGAGCGGGCGGCCGCGGTGGAGGCCTCGTGGCCCGCGTGATCGAGCCGAAGGTGGACCTGGTGTACGACGTGCGCGTGGTCGAGCCGCCGGTGGGCAGCCGGAGGCTCGTGGTGTCGCGACACGGCAAGGTCGTGTACCTGCAGGCGCTGCCCGACGGGGCCGACGTGGAGGCGGCGCGTCTGGCGTTGTTCGCGCGGTGGCGGGACAAGGCACGGTCGCAGGGCGGTGATGCGCACATCCGCATCAAGGGCACCTGGGTGGTGACCCTTCCCCGCGGTGGCGAGCGAGAAGGCTGAGATGAACACGGTACCCCTCCCAACCTACCCGTTCGAGGACGGAGCGAACCAGAATCGAGCGACCCGTGCTCCGAGTGCCTCTAGAGCAGGCCTTGCTCGAAGCACCTCATCCAACCACGCGTAGTACGGCGAATCCGCTTCCTGGGGCTCCGTCCGGCCGCTTCCGACCAACACGACGGAGTGAGTAGCTCGGGTGACTGCCACGTAGAGCAGGCGTATCGCCTCGTCGAGTTCATGCCGGCGGCGCGCGGGTTGGTCGGCGAAGAACCTCGCAGTTCTACTGTCCCGCACACCGTCTTCAGGAAACACTTGCACGTCCAAGCCGCCCGCCCCGACCGAGAACAGTGGAGGAGGCCCAGCGGTGAGGGGACGCTGCACCTCTGGGATGATCACTATCGGGAACTCCAGCCCTTTCGCCGCGTGGATAGTCATCACGCGCACATGCTCGGGACGCTCGGCTTCATGCAGCTCCGCGAAGTCAAGCTCACGGCCAGTGCGGACTGAATTCCCGAGCGCCTCGACAAACTGGCGCATGGTGAGGGCCTGCTCTTCGGAGAACATCCCTCTCGCGACGTCCCGGAGGCGCTCGAGATTCAAGAGAGCTAGCGAATCGCCATGCTCCTGGTAGTGCGCGGTGACTCCAAACACTTGGTAGGCGCGGCGGAGTGATTGCGAAACCGTGTCGACACGAAGGTGGTCACGCACATCGCGAACATTCCGCGCGAACTCCGGGTGAGTGGACTCCACGCGCTCATGGAGGGCTCCGCCCCCACCCGCCAAGAGTCCGCTCTCGAGGGCTGGCTCCCAGTACTGGCGAAGGTACGGCACCATTAGCGCCTCGGCGAGCGGCGCCGCAGCCGGGTAGTCGAGAATCATCCTCAGGAGCCGATAGGCCCCGACGATCTCGGGCAGCTCGAAGAACGTCACCCCTCGATCGGACCTCGCAGCGATGCCCCGCTCCACGAGGCCTGCGGTGTACGCAGCAACATCGTGGTTGCTGCGGACGAGAACCACAATGTGACCCAGTTGGATGTTCTCGACCCGACGAGCCTCGGAATGACCACGCTCGATTTTCTTCCCCAACATGCCCTGGACCGCGCGGCAGACAATGTTGATGCGATCACTTTGATCCGCCCGTCCACCTCCGGCTGATAGGTACCGGAACGCAGTGGGCCCCTGTGAGGGATCCATCGTCGCCGCCGACGCCCGGAGAGGTCGATGAAGCGACGGATATCGGCCCCCCACGCTCTCAAAAAGCGCATTCTGTGCCGCCAGCAGCGGTCGGGTCGGCCGACGCGACACATCGAGCGGGAGCGTCGCCACCCCTTGCTCGCGCGCGATCTCCATGATGAGAGAAACGTCGGCCCCTCGGAACCGATAGATGGATTGTTTGGCGTCGCCTACCACCAGCACACCTCTACAATGTGGAAGCAGCGCATCCACGAGCCGCTTCTGCGTCCGGTCCGTGTCCTGAAACTCATCGACGAATACGTATGGGCGACGCTCTGCAATCGACTTGGCGACGTCGGGTTCGGCCCGAAGCATGTCAGCGGCACGGACCAGAATGTCGTGGGCATCCAGCAGCTGTTTGCTCTGCTTTTCCTCCGCGTACCGCTCGTTCACGTGCGCGATGATCTTCGCAACAGCCACCCGATAGGGCTTTCCGTGGTCATCCGGCCCTGCCATTGTTGCAGCCAGGACATCGGCCGGGTCGAGACCAACATTCCGCATGGCCTCAAGGACCTGATCAACCAACTTCCTCAGCTCGAAGGGCTGGAGCAGGCCAGCCCGTCCCATGAGCTGAGGCGACTCTGACCAGCCCTCCAGGACCTCCTTTTCGACCTCCTCCCGAAGCCGGTCAGAAAGCGTGATGCTGGACTGCCGAGCGATGGCTTGATCGAAGCCATACCGCCGCAGTAGTTCAGCGCAGAAGCCGTGGATCGTCCCCACATACGCCCCGCCGAGGCGCTCCATCTGGGCATGCCAGCGACTGCGCTCGCCGCGATCCGCACGGAGAAACCGCTCGCGGAGCCCCTTCCGAATGCGCTGCCTCAACTCACTGGCGGCCTTGTGGGTGAAGGTAATCAGCGCGAAGTCCTCGGCAGAGGCCTTGCCGTGGTCGATAAGTTCCAGGACGGTCGCAACAGTCGTGTAAGTCTTGCCCGAACCGGCTCCGGCGGACACCACGGTGCAGCGGTTCCCGAGGACGTGGTCGACCACG
>SBGP01000044.1 GCA_006226595.1 Deltaproteobacteria bacterium | reverse complement strand
GCTATCGCGTCGTCATCGGTCTCGACGAGGTTCAGCCGATGCGCTGGCGGGCTGCGCTGCACGCGGCCTGGCCGGACTGACGCCGTCGACGAGTCGCGTGAGGCCCTCGGGAACCTGCCCATTGCGCACCCGATCGCGCATCTCGCCCATGAGCTCGGCCAGGGCTCGGGCATCGGTCGCATCGCCACGCACCAGAAGGTTCATGGACTTCTTGCCCTCGAGCCCGATGACCACGAGGGGACCGTGATCGTAGGTCTGGATGTTGCGCACCTCGCTCCACGGGATGCGAGCCTCGCCGACGAACTCGAGGTGGGTCGGATGCAGGGCGATCTCGCGGGTGTCGCGGCCGAGCCACACCGGTACGCGAAGCGCGAAGAACACGCCGATCGCGGTGGGGATCCATGCGGGCAGGCCGTGCAGCGGGCCCTCGAGTGCGTAGCTGGCGGCGGCGATGGCGACGCCGGCGACCAGGGCGATGGTGATGTACGCCGGGAAGGTCCGGCCGGCGCGGATCGGGACGCGCACGGCGTCCATGTCGGCCGTGGCTTCGAGGGTGGGGGGCAGGTTCAGGGGATTCAACGCATCTCCGGGGAGCAATGTGGGCTCGCCGGCGCGGAGGTCAAGCTCCGAGCGCGGAAGCCGTCTGGAGGGCCAGCGCCAATGGCGACCCCTCGGCGATGGCGAGCTCGTCGGCCAGCCGGCGTGCGGTGGCCAGGGCGGGAGCCGGGTCTTCTCCGAGGGCGTGGAGGGTTCGGGCACGCAGGCACGCGACCTGACCGAGCTGGATGCGGTCTCCGAGGGCGCTCAGCGCCGTCTCGGCAAGGTCGAGCTCCGCCGTGGCCGCCGCTCCCCGGCCCTGCAGGGCGAGGACCAGGGCGCGCTCCCCGCGAATCGAGGCCTCCACGCGCGGGTTGAGGCCGTCCACCTCGCCGAGGGCGCGGTCGAAGCCTTCCCGCGCGGCGGCGAGCTCCCCGCGCTCGCGGGCGATGGCGGCGAGCAGTGCCCGGGTCGCGGCGACACCGACGGGGTCGGCGAGGGCCTCGTGGCTGTCGAGGGAGCGCTGCAGCTGGCGCTCGGCCTCGGGCAGGCGCCCGGCGCGAAGCAGCAGGTTGCCGAGGTTGTAGCGGGAGTGCGCCACGCCGGCGGCGTCCCCCAGCGCCTCCTGGGCGTCGATGGCCTCGCGGTAGTGCTGCTCGGCGACGTCGGCTTGTCCCTGATGCACGCGAAGCACGCCGAGATCGGCGAGCACGTGGGCCTCGGCGGCGCGGTGGCCCAGCTGACGGTGCATCGTCAGCGCCGTCTCGAACTGCTCGCCTGCCTCGTCGAGGCGGCCCTGCTCCAGGTGCAGGCCGGCGAGGTTGGTGCGCACCACGGACTCCGACAGGGGATTGCCCACCTCGCGGTGGCGGCGCAGCGCCCGCTCGTAGGCCGCCTTCGCGTCGTCCACGCGGCCCATGTCCATGAGCAGGTTGCCCTCGTTGCCCAGCGCGCGCCCCTCCGCGGTGCGGTCGCCGAGGGCCCGCAGACCCTCACGTGCCTCGCGAAACGCGGCGAGCGCGGCATAGAGGTGGCCCTCGCGGTGCTCGACCACCGCAAGCTCTGCGAGTACGCGGCAGCGTTCCTCGGGTCGGGCGTGGGCGAGTCCGTCGGCGAACGCTGCGCGGGCCTCGACGAGCTGTCCGCGGCTGCGGAAGTGCACCCCGCGCCAGCGCTGGACCTCGGCGCGGTCGGCGCCGAGCGCGAGGGCGCGATCGAGCGAGGCGATGGCCTCGTCGCGGCGACCCGAGAGCTGCAGGGCGGCACCGACCAGGGTGGCCAGGCGTCCGTCGGGAGCCGTGTCGAGCAGGGAGCGGCCGAGCTCGGCGACCACGGGGAACGGCCCGCGCAGTCGAACCAGCGACCAGGCGGCAGCGAGCAGGTCGATGGCCTCGGGCGCCTCGCGCTCCACCGCTCGGCGTGCGGCGGCGAGCACGTTGCCGACGTCGCGCATGCGCCGTGCGCGCAGCGCCACCCCACCTCGGCGCCGCGTCGCCTCGACCGCACTCGGACTTCCCCACGCGGCGAAGTGGGCGAGGTGGCGGTCCTCGGCAGCTCGGGCGGTCGCTGGATCCGCGTCCCGGGCGTAGGCAGCGACAGAGACCAGCATCGCCATGCGCGGGATGTCGCCGGGCACGGTCGTGAGGAGCGAGCGGTCGACCAGCGACTCCAGGGCGTCGAGTACCCAGCCCTCGTCGAGCTCGACCACGGCCTCGGCGGTCTCCACGTCGAAGCCGTCCACGAACGCGGCGCACTGGACCAGCGTCGCGCGTTCGTCGTCGGTGAGCATCTCCCACGACCAGTCGAGCGCCCCGCGGAGGGTCGCCTCGCGCGGGGACAGGCCGGGCTCGCGGCTACGAAGGAGCGCAAAGCGACGGTCGAGGCGCTGGAGCAGGGCAGCGGGGCCGAGGACAGCGAGTCGGCTCGCGGCGAGCTCCAGGGCCAGGGGCAGGCAGTCGAGCTGGCGCACCAGCTCGTCGAGGGCGGGGTCGTCGGTCTTCGGTCGCTGACCTCGCTCGGCGGAGCGCCGCAAGAGCAGGGTCTTCGCCTCGCTCTCGTCGAGAGGGCCGAGCTCGACGAGCGCCTCGCCACGCACGCGGGTCGGCTCCCGCGAGGTCACGAGCAGGCGAAGCTCGGGGGCCTGCTGGCGCCAGGCGGCGAGCGTCTCCGAGCACTCGGCGGGCAGCTGCTCGAAGTTGTCGAGGACGAGCAGCATCGCCTCGTGGTGCGCCAGCGCCCAGCCCAGCGGCTCCGGATCGTCCCCGGCCAGCGGCACGTCCAGGGTCTCGGCGACTGCGCGCAGCATCCCCAGTCGACTCGTCGCCGAGGCCAGGTCGACGAACCACGCCGGGCGCTGGGTGTTGCGGTGCCAGGCGCGGGCCACCCGGCGGGAGAGGCGGGTCTTGCCGAGGCCTCCGGCGCCCTTCACCGTGTACAGCCCGGGCACATCGAGGCGCGCGAGCAGCGCGGCCTCTTCGTCGTGGCGACCGACGAAGGCGTCGGGCTCGGGGCCGAGGTTGGTGAACGCCCGGAACACCTCGCCGGGCGTGCCCTCGACCGAGGCGGCGGTGGCCAGGGTCTCGGCGGAGAGCAGGTCCGGGTCGTGCTGGACCTCGCGCCAGTCGCGCAGGCCTGGCCCGCTCACGTCGAGATGTGCGAGCGCGTCGGCCAGCTCGGACATGGTCGCGAAGCGGGCATCCGGCTCGACCGGCAGGCAGCGTCGGAGCACCGGCTCGAGCCACGGCACCGCGACCGGATGACGCGAGGGCTCACCCGTGGCGAGGGCCACCAGGCACACGCCGAGGGCGTAGATGTCCGCCCGCGCGTCGAGCTTGCCGCCCAGGCGCTGCTCCGGGGCCATGAACGCCGGGGTACCGCCGATGGAGTGCCCGCTGTCGAAGGTCCGAGCCCGCGCGAGACCGAGGTCCGCGACCTTGACCACCCCGTGGTGCAGCAGCAGGTTCGCGGGCTTGAGATCGAGGTGCACGAGCCCGATCTGCTCGTGGGCGTGCGCGAGGCCCTCGGCGACGGCCAGACCGACCTCGACGACCGCGCGCGGAGGCAGCACGCGGCCGGACAGCGAGCCGCCGAGCATCAGCTCCATGGCGCATACCCACTGGCCGTCGACCTCCTCGAGGGCGTACACCTCGACCAGGTGCGGATGGCGCAGCAGGCCGCCCAGTCGCGCCTCGCGGATCAGGCCGTCGCCGCCTTCCTTGAGCACCTTGAGTGCCACGCGCTTCGCAAAGCCCGCCGGTCCATGCAGCGTGGCTTCCCACACGCGTCCCATGCCGCCCTCGCCGAGGAGGCGGTGCAGCTCGTAGCGGCCGAGTCGGGAGCCGGGCGTCATCGCCGCCATTGTACGCGGGGGAGGTGGCGTGGATGCGCGGGGGGAGGGGATTCGCGTGGCGTCAGACCCACTCTTCTTCGACGGCGGGGGTGCGCAGCACCTGCTCGAACCAGGCGTCTGCGGCGGTGAGCGTGCGTCCGCCCTGCACTGCGCTCACCACGGCGACCGTTGCCGCCGCGACCACGAGGAACAGCCACCAGCCGATGGCGCCGGGCGCGACCTCGCCCGCCTGGATCTGACCGACGATGAACACGCCGCCGAGCACGAGCATGATCGACCAGAACACGCCGAGCACCGCGGTGATCGGGTCGAGGCTCGCCGCGAAGTGCACGGTGGTTCCGCTGGCGACCGGCACGAGCTCGATGCGGTACAGCGGGCAGAAGCGACTCACGTCCGGGGAGCCCAGCCGCGGGCCGATGCGCGCACGGTCGGGCCCGAGCCACTGGACGAACAGGGGGCTCGACGCGGCGACCCACGCGCGTCGCGCGTCGCCCGTGTTGAACCACAGGCCGTCCGTGGTGTGCAGGGCGCCCTGGATTCGCGCTCGAACCTCGGATGGAGAAGCATCGATGTGAAGCTCGGTCACCGCCGACTCCCGCTGTGGTAGACCTGTGGCTCTCAGGAGGCCTCTCCTATGCCGCGCGTCGACGACTACCTCAACCTCGTAGACGACCCCAAGCGTCAGGGGTTCACGCCAGGACACCCCGCGGACGACGCGCTCATCGCACTCCTCGCCCACATGGCCTTCTCGGACGGCGAGGTCCACGATCGCGAGCTGGACTTCCTGCAGCGCATCCTCCCGGGGCGCGATGCCTCCGACCTGCGCATGTGGGCCATGGCCGCCGGTGCCCGCCCCCTCGACCTGTCCGCGGTGGCCGCCGCGCTTCCCTCCGCCGAAGAAGCGTGGAAGGGCCTTCGGTTTGCGGCGCGCATGGCCTGGAAGGACGGCATGATCGCCGACGCCGAGGTCGAGCTGCTCACCCGGCTCGCCGCGGCCCTCAACCTTCCCGAAGCCGCGGTGCAGCGCGTGCTCGACGAGACCGAGGGCCACGTCATCACCGAGGTCACGGCCGAGAAGGTGAAGAACACCATGCTCGCGCTGAACTGGGATGCGGTGCAGCTCGCGACCGGTCCGCTCGCCAGCGACCTCAAGGAGATCGTGCCCGAGGGCTACGAGTCCGTGGTGCGCGTCGGTCTCGAGAAGGTCGAGGTGCTCGGCATCTTCGCGGAGGGCGTCGCCGGGCGCTTCCTCGAGGGCAACACCTTCCTGCACTGGCAGGACATCGTCACCTACAGCCGCGTGCCCGTGATCGGCGCTTCGGTGCAGATCCACACCGAGACCGGCCGCACCTGGAGCCTCGTCGACACGCGACTTCGCGGCCTGGGGCGCCTCTTCGACCGCCTGTTCGCGATCGAGCGCGAAGCAGCCGAAGTCAGCAACGCTCCCGTGGTCACGCCGGTGCGCCTGCACGAGGACTGATGGCCCTCGCACTGTTCGATCTCGATCGAACGCTGATCGACTGCAACAGCGGACGCCTGTGGGTCGCGCACGAGTGGCGCGAGGGCAAGCTGACGGTCGGTGAGGCCGCGAAGGGCCTGTACTGGCTGTTGTTGTACTCGCTCGGCCGGCACGATCTCGACCATGCGTTCGAGGCGGCGGTCGCCAAGCTCGAGGGCGAGGAGGAAGCGCTGATCCGCGCCCGCACCGAGACCTGGTTCGCGGAGGAGGTGGTGCACCGCCTGCGTCCCGGAGCTTTGGCCGCGCTCGATGCGCACCGCGAGCGGGGTGACACCCTGGTCATCGCGACGACCTCCTCGCCGTATGCGGGCGGCGCGGCGGCCCGAGCCTTCGGGCTCGAGCACGTGATCTCGAGTCGCTTCGAGGTCGCGGACGGGCGGTTTACCGGGCGGGTCGCGCAGAGCTGCCTCGGCGACGGCAAGGCGCACGCGGTCGAGGCCTGGGCAGCCGAGCACGGCTTCGACCTCGACGAAGCCAGCTTCTACACGGACTCGGTGAGCGACCGGCTACTGCTCGAGCGCGTCGGGCGGCCGGTGGCGGTGCATCCCGATCGAGAGTTGGCGCGGCTCGCGAGTGCGCGCGGCTGGGAGATCGCAGAGTGGGGGAAGAGCGCATGAAGGCGGTACTGGCGGCGTGGGGCCTCGATGGGGCCGAGCTTCAGCAGCTCTCGTCGGGGCTGATCAACCAGACCTGGCGGGTGATGCACGAGGGTCGCGAGACCATCCTCCAGTCGCTGAACACGCAGATCTTCGACCCCGTCCTCCACGAGGACATCGCGGCGGTCACCGAGCACCTCGCCCACAAGGGCCTGCCCACGCCGCGGTTGGTGCCGACCACCGCGGGCTCCCTGTATGCGGACGTCGACGGCGGTTGCTGGCGCATGCTCACCGTGGTCGGCAACCGCACCATCGAGCGGGTCGAGGACCTCGCCGATGCCCGCTCCGGCGGGGCGCTGGTCGCCCGCTTTCACGCCGCCACCGCCGATCTGGAACACCGCTTCGTGAACCCGCGCTCGCAGGGCGGCTTCCACGACACCCAGGTGCGCATGGATCAGCTACGCGAGGCGCTCGACGCGCACCGCGGCGATGACTTCTGGGACGAGACGGCGGGGCTCGCCGCGCGCATCGAGGCCTTGTGGGCCTCTCTGGCAGGCGGACGCGAGCTGCCGCAGCGCGTCGTCCACGGGGACCTCAAGATCAGCAATCTTCGTTACGACGATGCCGATGCCATCGCGCTGATCGACCTCGATACCCTCGCCAGGGGTACCCTGGATGCCGAGCTCGGCGACGCCCTGCGCAGCTGGTGCTGCCTCGCTGGCGAGGACGGCGAGCCGGCGTTCTCCCTCGACGTGCTCGGTGCGGCGATGGAGGGCTACGCGAGCGAGGCGGTGGGCATCACCGATGCCGAGTGGGACAGCTTCGTGCCCGGCACCATCCGCATCGCGACCGAGCTCGCCGCCCGCTTCGCGGCGGACGCGCTGAACCGGAACTACTTCGGCTTCGACCCGGCGCTGGGCTCGGGTCGTCACAACCTGCTGCGGGCCGAGGGCCAGCTCGCGCTGGCGGAGCAGATCGCCGCGGTCCGCGACGAGGCTCAGGCGGTGGTCGCCGCCGCGCGAAGCTGAGATCGGGGTCACCCGGAGCCGGGGTGCCTCGGGTGACCCGATGAAGCTCAGCCCGCGTTGAACGCCACCCAGTTGACCGACTCGCCTCCGGTGTGGACGCCCTCGTCGTCGACGTTGCGGCAGCGCATCTCGAAGCCGGTGGTGCTCACGTTCTGGGTCTGGACGACGCAGGTGGTGTTCGTGCCGTTGCTGCCAGGGCTCGCGACCACGATGGGGGTCTTCGTGAAGTACGCGGCGCTCAGCGAGTCGACCGCGAAGCTGACGGTCTGCCAGTCACCGCTGCCGTCGATGGTCACGGTCCCGGCCTGCATGGTCGGCAGCATCTCCACGCGCTGGTAGCTGGTGGTGTCGGAGCCAGCGGTTCCGGTTCCGATGACGAGCGTGCCGTTGGCATCGATGTACCGGCCCTCGATGAACGTCTGTCCATTGCCGAGGCCGTTCGTGTGCAGCGAGTCGGCGGACACGCGCATGTAGGGCGACGAGCCGCCGTCGCTGTCGTACACGTCGGTGGCAGGCTCGATCCACACACCGGTGTTGATGTTCGTGGAGTCCGCGACCCGCAGGCGGTCGAGCACGAGCAGGTCGTCGACGTAGCCGTTGCCGTCGATGGCCAGGTAGTTGTCGTCGAGCAGCGCGGTGAGCTCCGCCTCGGTGTTGTACGCGACACCCTCGGCCCAGGTCTCGATCTGGCTCTGGTTCACCGAGAAGCTGGTGTTGGTCAGGGTGAGGCCGGTGCCGGCGGTGTAGGTGGTGTCGTCGTCGCCGTCGGCGAGTCCGGTGGGCACACTGGTGAGCTGGCTCCACGCGACGCTGTCCACCGAGAAGGCGGTGCCGTTCAAGGCAAGTCCGGTGCCGGCGGTGTAGGTCGTGTCGTCATCGCCATCGGCGAGTCCGGTGGGCACGCCGGAGAGCGAGGACCACCCGACGGTCGTCGTCGCGTCGAGGGTCTGACCGGCGAGGGCCGTGACCACCTCGGCGCCGGTGTCCAGGCACACGCCGGTGGCCCAGCCTTCGATGGTCGCCTGGTCCACCGCGAACTCGTTGGCGCTCACGGTGAGGCCGGTGCCCGCGGTGTACGTGTAGTTGTCGTCGAGCACGTCGGTGAGCTCGGTCTCGGTGTCGTAGGCGGCGGCAGTAATGTCGCTGACCGTAGGAATCCACGCCTGGATCTCCGCGAGCGTCGAGCCCTGGAGCGTGTCGGCGTTGGCCGCCTCGGAGGCCCACGCCGCGTAGGGCACGTGGTCGAGCGGCACGAGTGGCATCGCGCTGTCGCCGGCGACGGTGATCTCGAGGTGCGCAGCGGGGTAGTTCTTGAACAGCAGCAGATCGAGCGCGATGTTCCCGCCCAGCTCGGTGGCGAAGGCACCGCTGACGACGTCGACGGTCAGCGTGTCCGACCACAGCGACGTCGCACCCGAGCCATCGCTGTACAGCGTGAAGGTGACGTCCACCGCGCCGTCCACCGCAACACCGGAGCTGTCGGTGAGCACGCCCTGGATCGGGATGTAGCCGTTGCCGGCGATGGCCGGGGTCGAGGCGAGCAGGGCGAGAAGGGCTGGGATGCGCATGGGGGAACCTCCTGCACCGGTCTAGAGCAAGCTCCGGGCCAACGCGATGGCGAGCTCATGGATCGCCCCGAAACCTCACGTTCGAGCGATGTGTCGGACGCCCGACAGGGGGTCGGAGCTGCGGATTCTGCTGCAGGATCTGCATGCTCCGCACTCAGCCGCGCGCTGACTCAAGTTCGTTCTGAAAGATTGAGATATGTTGAATCACGTAGCGGGCGAACGGCTGCGAACCGCCTGTTCATGGCCACTTGTGGATGGCACGCTCGATGCATCTTGTCTGGGCAAGGAGAATTCCCCCATGCGATGGTTCCTTCCCGTACTTCTCGTGGCCTGCGGCGAGCCCGTGCACGAACCCGCGCC
This sequence comes from Deltaproteobacteria bacterium, assembly GCA_006226595.1. Lineage (GTDB taxonomy): Bacteria > Myxococcota_A > UBA796 > UBA796 > M1803. The sequence goes on along the minus strand of SBGP01000044.1, from coordinate 4,244 downwards.
TCTCGCCGAGGCCGTGCACGCCGAGGAGGCCGCGGTCGTGGCCGAGCCGGCCCACGCGATGGTCGAGGCGGACGGCGACAAACTGGGCTGGGCGATTCCAGACATCGACCACCTTCCCGATGACCCCGCCGTCCAACGTGGCTACGCGCTCGCCACCGACACGCACCTGCTGCTGCCGGACAACGTTGGCGACAACCTGAACTGCACCAACTGCCACATTGCCGGTGGCACGCGCCCGAAGGCCGCGCCGTGGGTCGGCGTGAACACGCGCTACCCGAAGTACCGCAAGCGGAGCGGCAAGGTGGACGACCTGCCGGAGCGCATCAACGGTTGCTTCGAGCGGTCCATGAACGGCACCAAGCTCGACCCGTCGTCGGACGACATGCAGTCGCTGGTCGCGTACATGAACTGGCTCTCCGAGGACGTCGAGGACGGCACGGTGCTCGCGGAGATCGGCATGCCGCGCATCACGCCGCCCGCCGAGCCCGATCCCGAGCACGGCGAGGCGCTGTTCATGGAGAAGTGCACGGCCTGTCACCAGGCCGATGGCCAGGGCATCATGGCGCCCGACGGCAAGACGCTGTTCCCGCCGCTGTGGGGCGAGCACTCCTACAACGTCGGTGCGGGCATGGCGCGCCTCCACACCGCCGCAGCCTTCATCCGCTGGAACATGCCTCAGGGCCAGGAAGGTACGCTGACCGACCAGGAGGCCTACGACATCGCCTCCTTCTTCATCTTCCAGGGTCGACCGGACTTCGCGAAGAAGGCTGGCGACTGGCCCAAGGGCGACAAGCCCGAAGACGCCAGGTACTGACATGCTGCTGCTTGTCTTGAGTCTCGTCGCGGGTGCGGCGGACTGGATCACCGCCAACAACACGGAGCGAGGTCGTCCCGAGGGCCAGCAACTCATCGGCTTCGTGCAGCCGAACCTCGGGGTGAGCACGCGCGGAGAGGCGACGGGCCTCCAGGGAGCGCTCGCGCCCTACGAGGGCGAGGTTCCACTGTTCAACCGAGTGTACGGCGTGGGTCCCATCGGCGTCGGCGTGCAGCGGGCGCGCCTCGGCGCGCGAGGAACCATCGGGCATCCCAAGCTCTCGACCTTCCTGCTCCTCGAGTTCGGCCAGAACGGCATCACGCGGAACGCGCCGGTGGCGGTCACGGATGCGACGCTGAGCTGGGACGCCGCCCCCGGCTTCGGCCTGCGCGTCGGTCAGCAGAAGCTGCCGATGATGGAGGAGAACTGGCCGGCGGTGCCGGTGGCGCTCGAGTGGGTGAACTTCTCGAACACCTCCCTGCGGCTGACCGGCGAGAACCACGCGGCGAACGGGGCGTACGTCGGCGGCGCGAGCGCGTTTCGAGACGTCGGCGTGTCGGCGTTCGGCACCGCGACCGCCGGCGACTGGCAGTTCGGCTACTCGGTGGTCGGCGGCCAGGGACGCAGCGGCGGCGTGGACCTCGACCGCTACAAGGACGTGACCGGGCGCGTGCAGTTGGCGCGTGTGTTCGGCGAGAGCACAGGGCCGTTTCGCGAGGAGCTGTCCCTGGTGTTCTGGGGCCAGACCGGCGCGCGCGACGTCGACGGAGAGCGCTTCGGCCGTCATCGCGGCGGGGCTGCGCTCCGCCTCGAGCTCGGCGAGGTGTGGGCCCTGGCCGAGGGCGTGCTTGCGGACGGCGTGATCGACTTCGGCCTGCGCCCGCCGTTTCCCGGTGGCGCGGTGCTGATGGTCGGGGAGGGCCACGGTCGCGGCGCGGTGATCAGTGCGGGCGTTCGCCAGGACGTCGAAGGCATCGGCAAGATCGGCGTGAAGCTGCGCTACGACCAGGCCGGGCTGTGGAGCGCCGCGCCCGAGGACACGCGCCTGTTCCAGACCGTCTCGGCGGGCGTCGAGGTCGACCCGGCCAAGAAGCTGCGCGTGCTCGCGACCTACGAGCACCGCAACGTACGAGCCCCGGACGCGGCGGGGCCGGTCCAGGGCTTGCTCGATCAGGTGGGTGACCGCGTCGATCTGCAGGTCACCGCACGCCTGTAGCTACAGCGCCGCGCGCAGCGCCTTGCAGAAGTCGTCGCAGGTGGCGCTGCCGCCCATGCCGTGCGGATGCACACCGCGCTCGAGCACGCTCTCGATGCCGCCCATCAGGCGGTTGGCCGCCTCGGTCTCGCCGAGGTGACGGAGCATGATCACGGTCGGAAGCAGCAGGGCCAGCGGGTTGGCCTTGGCCGGGTCCGCCCCCGGGCGGTCGCCGTGCGGCGAGGAGAACAGCCGCACACCGTCCTCGCTCACGTTCACCGACGGGCAGTTGGCGGGTCCGCCACCGATGCCGGCGCACACGTCGGCGACGATGTCGCCGAAGAGGTTGCCTGCGACGAGCACGTCGAAGCGCTCGGGGTGAATGATCAGCTTCATGCACAGGGCGTCGACGATGACGTCCTCGACCTCGATGTCGGGGTACTCGGTCGCGACGAGCCGGGCGGTGTTCAGGAACATGCCGTCCGACTTCTTCATGATGTTGGCCTTGTGCACGATGGTCACCTTCTTGCGGCCGGTCTCCCGGGCGTACTCGAAGGCGAAGCGCGCGATGCGGGCGCAGGCGGCCTTGGTCGTGACCTTCAGGCTCTCGTAGGTGTCCGGGATGCTCTCGTGCTCGAGGTGGGCGTAGATGTCCTCGGTGGTCTCGCGGACGACCGCGAGGTCCACGGCCTCGAAGCGGGACGGCAGGCCCTTGAGCAGGTGCACGGGACGCACGTTGGCGAAGCTGTTCACCGCCTGGCGCAGCTGGACCACGGGGGGGAGCACGCCCTGGTCGCGCTTGCCGTGGTGGTAGGCCATGAGCGCGGTCTTGGTCGAGCGCACCGAAGCGAGTGCGGCATCGGTGAGGTCGCCCTCGGTCAGCACGTGCTCTTCCCAGGCGATGTCGACGCCGAGGTGGGCGATCAGGTTCTTGATCTCGGCGCACATGGCGGGGCCAGTGGTATCGCCGGGAAGCAGGGTGACGGAGTGAGCCATGGTGTCCCCCTAGAGCTTGTCGATGATGGCGTCGGTGAACGTCGCCGTGTTTGCGGTGCCGCCGAGGTCGCCGGTGAGGTACTTGCCCTCTTCGAGCACGTCGTGGACGGCCTGACGGATGTTGTCGCGCACCTCGAGCTCGCCCATGTACTCGAGCATGAGCAGGCCCGAGAGCAGCACGGCGAGCGGGTTGGCAATGCCCTTGCCCTCGATGTCCGGCGCGGTGCCGTGCACCGCCTCGAACACGGCGACGCGGTGGCCGACGTTGGCGCCGGGAACAACGCCGAGTCCGCCGACGAGACCCGCGCAGATGTCGCTGACGATGTCGCCGTACAGGTTCTGGAGCAGCAGCACGTCGAACTCGCTCGGATCCGAGGCGAGGCCCATGCACACGTCGTCGAGTGCGAGCTCCTCCTGCTGGATGAACGGGTACTCCTTGCCGATGTTGTGGAAGGCCTCGACGAAGGCGCCGTCCGCGAGGGGAAGCACGCTCTTCTTGTGGCACACCGTCACCTTGCGACGGCCCTTGTTCATCGCGTAGTCGAAGGCCCAGCGGGCGATGCGCTCACCGGCGGCCTTGGACGACACCTTGAGCGAGACGATGGTACCGGGCTGGACCTCGTGCTCGATGCCGGCGTACAGGCCCTGCGTGTTCTCGCGGAGCACGACGAGGTCGACGTCCTCGTAGCGGCTCTTCACGTTGGGGAGGGACACGACCGGGCGCCAGCCGGTGAACAGCTGCAGCTGCTGGCGGAGCATGACGTTGGCGCTGCGGTAGCCGGTGCCCTTGGGCGTGGACAGCGGTCCCTTGAGACCGACGCGGTTCTTCTTGATGGAAGCGACGACCTGCTTGGGAAGCGGGTGACCGTGCTCCTCGTAGGCGCGGGCGCCCGCCGGGACCTTCTCCCAGTCGATGGGCGCGCCGGCGGCATCGAGGATGCGGCAGGTGGCGCCGGTGACCTCGGGACCGATGCCGTCCCCTTCGATCAACGTGACCGCGTAGCGCATGGGCTCTCCTTCGGAGGCCGTGAACGCCGCGGCCTCGGGGGTGGAGCACACCGGTAACGCGGCGGGGTTCGCCGTCTACTTCTTCCGGCGGAACAGCCCTCGACGCTCGGGCTCCGGTTCCGGGGCCGGGGCGGGGGCTGGCGCGACCGGCTTCGGAGCGGCCACGGGCGCGGGTGCGGGGGCCGGCTCGGGAGCAGGCCTCGGCGCGACGCGACGGGTTGTGGGAGCGGG
>SBGP01000039.1 GCA_006226595.1 Deltaproteobacteria bacterium | reverse complement strand
GGGCTCTGCGAGCCCGGCCGGGCCATGCCCGAGCCCGAGGCCGTGTGGACCGCGGCTCTCGAGCGCTACACCGGCGGCGAGTCCTCGCTCGACGACCTCCTCCAGGTCGCCGCGGCGGTCGAGGCCGCCGAGCTGGCCGCCATCGAGCGCGAGCGCCTGCTGCGTCGCGCCCACCTGGACCTGGCGTGCGCCTCTGGCCGCTTCGCCGACCCCACCCAGCAGACCCTCCTCGAGGAGGCGGTTCGATGACCACCCTGTACGTACTCCTGCTCGCCCTGATGGGCTGCGGCTCGCCGGAGCCCGCCGGTCATGGCCACTCGCACGGCCCTGGCGGCGATCACGCGCCCCACGGCGAAGAAGAGGAGGGCGAGTCCATCGCGACGACCCGCTGGACCGACGGCTACGAGCTGTTCATCGAGTATGACGCGCCCGTCGCGGGCCAGCGCTTCAAGTACCACGCACACGTGACCCGCATGGCCGACAACCACGCGGCGAACAGCGGTGTGTTCGCCATGCGCTTCGAGCAGGACGGCTTCCCCGCCGAGTCGCACACCGACCAGCAGGTCGCCCGTGACGGCATCTTCGCCAAGGACGCGCCGGCTCCCGCGAAGGCCGGGCAGTACCAGGTCGTGTTCACCTACGTCGATGGCGATGACCGCGTGCAGTGGAACGGCGGCACGGTGACGGTGGGCGACGGCGAGGCCGTGGCCCACGAGGGCGAAGACGAGGGGGAGGTCACCTTCCTCAAGGAGACGCAGTGGCAGATCCCGTTCACCGTCTCCGAGGCCCTGGAGATGCCGCTCGCGCCCACCGTCAAGGCGAGTGCGGTGGTCTCGTCCGCGCCCGATCAGTCCACGGTGGTCGCCGCACCCGTGGAGGGGCTGCTCGCCTGGAGTGACGGCCTTCCCGCGGTGGGGCGGCGCGTGAAGCGCGGGGAGCGCCTGGCCGCCCTCGTGCCTGCCGGGGCCGCCGAGTCCTGGTCGAAGCTCCAGGCCGGTGTCGCCACGGCGCGCGTCGACCTCGACCTCGCCGAGAAGGAACTGGCCCGCGTCGAGGGGCTGCGGTCCCGCGACCTGCTGCCCGAGAAGCGCCTGGAAGAGGCCCGTGCGGGCGTCGAGCGCGCCAATGCCGAGCTGTCGGCGAACCAGCGTCGCATCACCGCGCTCACGAGCGAGCGTTCCGGCGCGATGCCGATCCGCGCCCCTGCCGACGGCGTGATCGTCGCGGTGGGCGGCGCGCACGGCGAGAAGGTCGAGGCCGGTGCACCGCTGGTCACCGTCGCCTCCGGCGAGGGGGTGATGCTCCAGGGCCGGGTGCACGACCGGGGTCGCGCGGACCTCGGCACCATCGCCACCGTGGCGGTGAAGCGCGGCGACTGGGACGCTCCCAAGGGCCTCTCCGATGCCCGCGTCGTGACCGAGCGCCTGGTCTTCGACCCGGCGACGCTGTCTGCGCCGCTCACCGTGCTGCTCGACGACCCGGCGGGGCTGTCGGTCGGAGACCTGGTCGAGCTCGAGGTGGGGGTCGGCGAGCCGACGCCGCGCCTGGCGGTGCCGCGCACGGCGGTCATCGAGATCAACGGCCAGGACGTGGTCTTCGTGCAGAAGACCGGCGAGTCCTTCACCCGTCGGCGGGTGACGCTCGGCGTGGCCGACCCGACGCACGTCGAGATCCTCTCCGGCATCGAGCCCGGCGACATGGTCGTCGAGGACGGGGGCTTCGACGTCCACGTGGCCTCGCTGTCCGGCGCCCTCGAATCGCACAGGCACTGACATGTGGAACGCACTCATTCGTTGGTCGCTGACCAACCGCGCCCTCGTGCTCGGGCTCGCGGCCCTGCTGCTCGTGTGGGGCACGTGGACCGCCATGCGCCTGCCCGTGGACGTGCTCCCGGACGTGAACGCGCCCACGGTCACGGTGCTCACCGAGACCCACGGCATGGCCCCGGACGAGGTCGAGACACTGGTCACCATCCCGCTCGAGACCGCGCTCAACGGCACCCCCGGCCTGCGTCGCCTGCGCTCGTCCTCGGGCATCGGCATCTCGGTGGTGTGGGCCGAGTTCGAGTGGGACACCGACCCGTTCCGCGCCCGCCAGGTCGTGACCGAGCGCCTGCAGGTCGCCCGAGGCTCGCTGCCCGACGACATCCCGGCGCCCGTGCTCGCGCCCATGTCCTCGATCATGGGCGAGATCCTGTTCCTGGGCCTCTCCGGTGACGAGACTGCCGACCCCATGGACCTGCGCGACTTCGCGGAGTGGGAGCTGCGCCGGCGTCTGCTCGGCATCCCCGGCGTGGCCCAGGTGACGCCCATCGGCGGCGAGCTTCGTCAGGCCCAGGTCGTGCTCGATCCGGGCGCCATGGAGCAGCTCGGCATCGGTCACCGTCAGATCCTCGAGGCGCTCGAGGGCGCGAACGAGAACGCGCCGGGTGGCTTCATCACCAGCGGGCACAGCGAGTACCTCGTCCGCGGCGTGGGACGTGCCCAGACGCTGGAGCAGCTCGGCCAGATCGTGGTCGGCCGCGTGCATGGCGTGCCCGTGCTCCTGCACCAGCTCGCGGACGTGCAGATGGGGCCGGCCCTGTCGCGCGGCACCGCAGCGGTGGACGCGGCCCCGGCCGTCGTGCTCGCCGTGCAGAAGCAGCCCGAGGCGAACACCCTGGACCTGACCGAGCAGATCGACCTCGCCCTCGACCAGGTCGAGAAGGGCATGCCGTCGAACTTCACCCTGCACCGCGCGGGCTTCCGGCAGGCGCGCTTCATCGACACCGCCATCGGCAACGTGCAGACCCACCTCGTCGAGAGCGCGGTGCTCGTCATCCTGCTGCTCACGCTGTTCCTCGCCAACTGGCGGACCACGGTGATCTCGCTGATGGCGCTGCCGCTGTCGATGCTCGCCGGCGTGCTCACGCTCGGAGCGCTCGGGACCGGCTTCAACACGATGACGCTCGGCGGCCTGGCCATCGCCATCGGTGCGCTCGTCGACGACGCGATCATCGACGTCGAGAACGTGTACCGGCGCCTGCGCCTGCGTGCGGCCATGCCCGAGGACGCGCGTCCGGACGTGATCGAGACCGTGTATGCGGCCTCCGTCGAGATCCGTGGGTCCATCGTGTACGCGACTGCGATCATCGTCGTCGTCTTCCTGCCGCTGTTCTTCTTCAGCGGGCTCGAAGGCCGCCTGCTTGCGCCGCTGGGCACCGCCTACGTCGCCAGCCTGCTCGCCTCGCTGGTCGTGGCGGTCACCGTGACCCCTGCGCTGTGCAGCCTGCTACTCGCGGTCACCACCAGCGACGAGCACGGCGGTGACTCCAGGGTCGTGCGCATGATGAAGCGCGTGTACCGCCCCGCGCTGGCCCTGGCGCTGAGGGTGCCGCGCACGGTGCTGACCGGCTCCGCGGTCGGCGTCGTGATCTCGGTGGTCGCGGTGCTGACCTTCGGCCAGTCCTTCCTGCCGGCCTTCAACGAGGGCGCGTTCACCCTCGCGGGCGCGACGGCGCCGGGCACGCCGCTGGCCGAGTCCGACGCGATGGTCCATCGCCTGGAAGAGCGCGTGATGGCCCTCGACATCGTCGAAGCCGCCGTCCGACGCACCGGCCGTGCCGAGCGAGACGAGCACGCTCAGGACGTGCAGTTCAGCGAGATCGAGGTCACTGTCAAGGAAGGCGTGGACTCCGAGGAGGCCGCGGCCGCGCTCCGTGAGGCCGCCAAGGTCCCGGGCATGGTGGTCAGCGTGGGCCAGCCCATCGGCCACCGCATCGAGCACATGCTCTCGGGCGTGAAGACGGCGCTGGCGATCAAGGTGTTCGGCGACGACCTCGGTGAGCTGCGACGCGCGGCTCAGCAGGTCCAGAGCGCCATCTCCGGCGTGGAAGGCCTGGTGGACCTGTCCATCGAGCAGCAGACCGAGGTGCCTCAGGTGGTCGTGCGACCGCACTACGGCCCGCTGTCGCGGCTCGGTCTCACGCCGGGCGAGGTCGCCGAGTGGGTCGAGACCGCGATGGTTGGGCACCCGGTCGGCCAGTGGTGGCAGCAGGGTCGCGCCTACGAGCTCGTCGTGCGCTACCCCGACCGCTACCGGGCCGACCTCGACGCCCTGGCCGGCGCCCCCATCGACGCCGAGGGCGAGCGGTTCACCGCGCTCTCCCAGGTGGCGACGGTGCAGCGAACCCTCGGCCCCAACCTCATCCAGCGCGAGAACGCCAAGCGCCGCATCGTGGTCATGGCGAACGTGCAGGGCCGGGACATCGCCGGCGTGACGGCAGACATCCGCGCCAACCTGCCCGATCTGCCGCCCGGGACCTATGTCGAGATCGGCGGTCAGGCCGAGAGCGCCGAGAAGGCCACCCGCACCATCTTCGGCCTGTCGCTGGTCGCCATCGTGGTCATGTTCGGGCTGCTGTGGTCTGCGCTCGGCTCGGGTCGGGACGCGATCCTGGTCATGGTCAACCTGCCCCTGGCGCTCATCGGCGGCGTGATCGTCGTGGCCCTCGGCGGTGGCGTGCTCTCGGTGGCGTCGCTCGTGGGCTTCATCACGCTGTTCGGTATCGCCACGCGCAACGGCATCCTGCTGGTCACACACTACCACCACCTGATGCAGGAGGAGGGCGCGAGCCTGACCGAGGCGGTGATGCGCGGCAGCGAGGAACGCCTCGTGCCCGTGTTGATGACCGCGCTCGGCACCGCACTTGCCCTCGTTCCCATCGCGCTGGCCGCGGGCGAGCCCGGCAACGAGATCCAGGCCCCGATGGCGGCCGTCATCCTTGGCGGACTGGCGAGCTCGACCGTGCTCGTGCTCGTCGTCCTTCCGGTACTCTACGTCCGCTACGGACGACCCCCCATCTCTGAGGTTTCCGCATGAAGACCCTGATCCTCGCGCTGCTGCTGGCTTGCGGCGGCGCCGAAGCCCCCCACAGACACGACCACGAGGGCGAAGGCGCGCACGCCCACGATGCCAAGGGCGACCACGCCCACGACGATGCCCATCACGACGACCACCACGGCGAGGCCAAGGCCGAGGGCGGCGCGATGACGGCGCCGCTCGGCGCGTACACGGCCCGCCTCGAGCCCAGCGCGGATGCGCTCAAGCTCGTCGTCACCGATGCCGACGGCAAGCCGGTCGCGGCCGAGGGCGAGGCCAAGGTGATGCTCACCGGCACCGGCGAGGAAGCCCAGAAGCTGGTGCTCGCCGCGGACGGCGAGGCCTGGACGGGCGCTGCGAAGGCCGAGGGCGCGCCTGGCTACCTGGCCCTGGTCAGCGTGAGCGTCGGCGGCCACGAGGAGTCGGCGCGACTGACCTGGGGCGAGGTCCCGGAGCAGAAGGCTGCGCCCGAGCCGCATGATCACGGCGACGGTGGTCACGACCACGGCGATGGTGGTCACGGGCACGACCACTAGCCATGGGAGAGGACCGCCCGTCGGCCACGCCCGTCGTGTGGTGCCTCGCCTCGGCGGCGCTGTTCGGCGCCTCCACGCCCGCGTCCAAGCTGCTGCTCGACGATGTGGGCCCGCTGACGCTGGCGGGCCTGCTCTACCTCGGTGCGGCGGTGGCGACGCTTCCCTTCGCGCGAAAGGGCGGCTCTCCGGCCCGTCGTTGGGCGCCCGAGAACCTGCAGCGGCTCGGCGGTGCGGTGTTGTTCGGAGGCGTGCTCGGGCCGATCGCGCTGCTCGTCGGACTGCGGGCGAGCCCCTCGGCGAGCGTGTCGCTGTGGCTCAACCTCGAGACCACGGCCACGGCGCTGCTGGCCTGGGCCTTCTTCAAAGAGAACCTGGGCCCTCGCGGCTGGCTGGCCAACGGCCTGGTCGTCGTCGCGGGGGTGTTGCTCGCCGCGCCCGAGAACTTCTCGTTCGCACCCGCGGCCCTGCTCATCGTGCTCGCCTGCGCGTGCTGGGGCGTCGACAACAACCTGACCGCGGTGATCGACGGCTACACGCCCGAGCAGACGACGTTCGCGAAGGGGGCCGTCGCGGGTGGCGTGAACCTCGGTCTCGGCCTGTGGCTCGAGGGCGGCACAATCGGGGCTTTCACCGTGCTCGGTGGGCTGGTGGTGGGTGCGCTCGCCTACGGCGCGTCGATCGTGCTCTACATCCGCGGAGCCCAGCAGCTCGGGGCAACACGCTCGCAGATGCTGTTCGCCACAGCACCCTTCCTCGGCGTGCTCGTCGCGTGGCTCGTGCTGGGAGAGGCCGTGCTCGCCGTGCAGATCGCCGCCGCCGTGCTGATGGCCAGCGCGCTGGGCTTGCTGCTCACCGACCACCACGAGCACGCGCATACCCACGCCGCGCAGGTGCACACCCACGCGCATCGGCATGACGATGGGCACCACGAGCACACGCACGCGGACCTGCCTCCCGAGGTCTGGCACACCCACGAGCACGCGCACGAGGAGGTGCGGCACCGCCACCCTCACGTGCCGGACCTGCACCACCGGCACGGCCACTGAGCGTCCAGCCGGACTCAGGTCGCGGCGTAGACCCAGAGAACCCCAGCAAGCGCGCTCGCCCCGAGCGTGGGGAGCATGCCGATGTGGAAGCGGAGCATGGCGACCATCGCGGCCGCGGCGATCAGCAGCGCCGCGGGGTCCAGGGTGGCCACGTCGGGCTGCAGCAGGCGGCTGCCCAGTGGGCCGTCCACCGGCCTGACGCTCTCGAAGATCACGTGTAGGCCGAACCACACCGCCAGGTTCAGGACCACCCCCACCACCGACGCCGTGATCGACGACAGTGCGGCGGTGAGCTTGCGGTTGCCGCGCAGCCACTCGATGTAGGGCGCTCCGGTGAAGATCCACAGGAAGCAGGGCGCGAAGGTCGCCCAGGTCGTGATCAGCGCGCCGAGTGTGCCGGCGAGCATCGGGTGGAGCTCGCCGGGGTGGCGATAGGCCCCCATGAACCCCACGAACTGGACGACCTGGATGAGCGGGCCGGGGGTGGTCTCGGCCATGCCGAGGCCGTCGAGCATCTCGCCGGGCTGGAGCCAGCCGTAGTGCTCGACGGCTTGCTGAGCGATGTAGGCCAGCACGGCGTAGGCACCGCCGAAGGTGACCATCGCGGCCTTGCTGAAGAACGCGCTGATCTGCGCGAACACGTGGTCGGGGCCCACGACGGCCGCCACGGCCAGGAGCGGCAAGAGCCAGATGCCCAGCCAGGTGGCCGCCACCGTCGCGGTCCGGGTCGTGCTGGGTCGGGTGGACGGTGGCTCGCGGGTCCCGCCGGCCGCGGCCTCGGGCCCCTTCACCACCGCGAACAGCTCGGGCGCCAGGCGGTCACCGACGAGTCCGACGAAGGCCGAGAGGCCGACGATGAGGGGGAAGGGTGCTTCGAAGAAGAAGATGCCGACGAAGGCCAAGGCGGCAATGGACTCCATGACGCGGTTCTTCAGCACGCGCTTGCCGATCCGGAGGAGCGCTTCGACCACGACGGCGAGTACCGCCGCCTTGAGCCCGAAGAACAGGCCTGCCACGAACAGGAGCTCGCCATAGCCGGCGTAGAGCACCGACAGGACGAGGATCGAGACGAAGCCCGGGAGGATGAAGAGCCCGCCGGCGACGAGCCCCCCGCGGGTTCCGTGGAGCAGCCAACCCAGGTAGGTGGCCAGCTGCTGCGCCTCGGGCCCTGGCAGAAGCATGCAGTAGTTGAGCGCGTGCAGGAACTGGGCTTCGCCCACCCACTTCTTCTCGTCGACCACGATGCGGTGCATCACCGCGATCTGCCCCGCAGGGCCCCCGAAGCTGTACGCGGCCACGCGAGCCCAGGCGCGGACGGCGTCGGCGAAAGGAATCTGGGTCTCGCGCGCGGTCATCGTCGGCTGGTCCAAGGGTTGGCCGGGCGTGGTCTGGGCCTGGCAGAGGTGTACTACAGACCGCGGCTCAGGTGTGCGACAACGGACTGGACATCCCGACGGGCGTTCCGCTGTACCCCCGCGCTGTACCCCTGGCGGTGTACCCCCTGCGCAAGTGCCGTGTTCATCGGCATCTCAGGGGGTACGGGCGAGGGCCGTTCGCCGGGGTACACCAGGCCGCGCTGGCGTGGGCCGACGTCGTGGGGCATGCTGCACCCATCGGAGCCGCACGGCCTCCGGGAGGAAGGGGATAGCGGGCACGCCGCCCTATCCCGCCCCTCCTATCCCGTGTGAGTCCCCACCAGAACCGGGTTCACGGCGGGCGTGGATAGCGGGATAGCAACTCCGGCTCTCCATGCGTGCGGCGCGAAGCGCACCGCGCATCAACGGGAAGGGAGTGCATTCACTCTCCCCTGGAGAGACTCCAGATCCTGCTATCCACCTATCCCACCGAGCCGATGACGAGGTTCTCGTGGGCATTGTCGGCGGATAGGACTGCTCGGATAGGGGCCGCATGGCCCTAGCCACCGCTATCCGAGCGAGCGCCTCGGAAGTCTGTGAATCCGCTAGCGGAAGGCGTCCACGGGGAATGTGGTCCTGGCGGTGCCACAGGGCGACAATGGAGGTGCGACGACTGAAGGGGAGGTTTGGACCCACACAAGCACAAGACACAGCACAGCGAGCACGGCCTGCGGGCCGCTCACCCCACCCACGCGACGGCGGAGGTGGGCGCATGATCCCGCTCGGACCCGCGAGCATCGTCGAGGTCGGCGAAGCCGCCGAGCGCCTCGGAGGCGTGCAGGCCATCGCCTGGCTCCGCACCGCAGGCGTGGTGCGACGCCTGCTCGACCGCGAGGTCGTCGTCTGGGGCGACGTGGTCGATGCCGTCCGGGAGCTCGAGCCGGTGGCTTCGCCCGCCGTGCGACCGCGTGGCGCTCCGTCCCCAGCCCGTTCGAAGGCGGCAGGGGACGTCTTCCTCACCCTGGCGGAGGCGGCACGAGAGCTCGGCGTGTCTGACAAGACCCTCCGGCGCCGGCTGGAGGGAGCCGCGGCCAAGGTCGAGGGCGGACCCGTCGACGTGAGCGAGGGCGTGCGGCGCCACTGGCGCTTTCCGCGGGAGACGCTCCACGACTGGTGGCGTACGGTCTGCGCCGGACCCTCCCGACCGGCGAAGCCGGCAGCGCGACGCGCTCGGCCGGCAGCCCCGAGGTCGACGTCGACCGGTGCCGTCGACTGGTCCGCGGAGGCCACGCGACACACCCGCCGGGCTCGCTAGGTCAACGGATTCGCGGCGGCCTCGAGTACAGTCGCAGCATGCCCGACCTTGCCCCTGGACTGTACGACGAGCTCATCACCTTGGCCCGCCAGCAGCAGCTGGACGCCCCCGACCTGCAGGCCAGCACCGAGCCACTGAGTCCGGACGTCGGCGCCGACGCACTCGCCCGCCACCTGCTGCACTTCACCACCGCCGTGCTCTCCTCGGTGAAGGGCGACGGCAAGGACAAGGTCGCGACCCAGATCGAGCTCACCAACCGCCTGCTCGCCCACATCGGCGAGCTGGCGTCCGAGCACCTCAAGCGCGACACCGTCGTCGACCTCGAGGACCGCGTCACCGCCGAGCGGCTGCTCCAGGTCCTCCGCCGCGAGGACCTCCGCCTCGGCGTGGGCGAGCTGACGCGGCCGTCCATCCCGCTCCGCCACAGCGACCTCATCGTCAACGGACCGAAGGACCTCCGCGTCGGCCGGGAGATCCAGCGGGAGATGGTCTCCGCGAACCGCGTGGACGTGCTCGTCTCCTTCGTGAAGTGGACGGGCTTCGTCGAGATCCGGGACGCCCTGCGCGCCTTCTCCGACCGCCACGGCGGACGCCCGCCACTGCGCATCCTCACCACGACCTACATGGGCGCCACCGACCACGAGGCTCTCGACGCCCTGATCGAGCTCGGGGCCGACGTGCGGGTGAGCTACGACGACCGGCGCACCCGGCTGCACGCCAAGGCCTGGCTGTTCCACCGCGACAGCGGCTTCTCCACCGGCGTCATCGGCTCCTCCAACCTCTCCCACGCGGCCCTGCGCGACGGCTGTGAGTGGAACGTGCGGCTGTCCAACGTGGACAACCCCGCCATCCTCCGGAAGTTCGAGGCCACCTTCGCCCAGTACTGGGACGAGGGCGCCTTCGAGGAGTACGACCGCGAGCGCTTCATCCGCGTGCTCGCCGCCCGGCGCAACCCCGAGCGTGACGCCCTTGCCGCCGCGGTGCGCTTGCACCCGTACCCCCACCAGACCGCCGTGCTCGACGCGCTGGAGGCGGAGCGGGCCGCGGGGCACCACAAGAACCTCGTCGTCGCGGCGACTGGCACCGGAAAGACCGTCATCGCCGCGCTCGACTACAAGGCGCTGTGCAAGGCCATGGGCGGGCGCCCCAGCCTGCTGTTCGTCGCTCATCGCCGGGAGATCCTCGAGAAGAGCCGCGCGACCTACCGGGCGGCCCTCGGCGACGGAGGCTTCGGCGAGCTGCTCACCGGCACGGACAAGCCGCTCGTCGGCCGGCACGTGTTCGCGAACATCCAGTCCCTGCACGGGCGGCGCCTCGAGACCCTGGATCCCGACGCCTACGACGTGGTGGTGGTCGACGAGTTCCACCACTCCGAAGCCGCGACCTACACGGACCTCCTGAACCACCTGGAGCCCAAGGTGCTGCTCGGACTGACGGCGACGCCGGAGCGCACTGACGGCCAGTCCGTGCTGCACTGGTTCGACGACCGCATCGCCGCTGAGTCGCGCCTCTGGGACGCGCTGGACCAGGGGCTGCTGGTCCCGTTCCAGTACTTCGGCGTCGACGACCAGACCGACCTGTCGAACATCGACTTCCGGGCCGGCCGCTACAGCGTCTCCGCGCTGGAGCAGGTGTACACCGCGGACGAGCACCGCGCGGAGCAGGTGCTGCGGGCGCTGGTCGAGCGGGTGCGCGACCCCCACCAGATGAAGGCGCTGGGCTTCTGCGTGTCGGTGAAGCACGCCGAGTTCATGGCCGCCTTCTTCTGCAAGAAGGGGCTTCCGGCGCTGGCGGTGACCGGTGAGACCAAGGCTGCCGACCGACGGGCCGCGGTCCGCCAGCTCGCCGCGGGCGAGCTCTGCGCCCTGTTCACCGTGGACGTGTTCAACGAGGGCGTCGACATCCCCGCCGTCGACACGGTGCTCTTCCTGCGGCCTACCGAGAGTGCGACGCTCTACCTGCAGCAGCTCGGCCGCGGCCTGCGCCTGCACGAGGACAAGGGCTGCCTGACCGTGCTCGACTTCATCGGACGCGCCAACCGCCGCTTCCGCTTCGACCGCCGGTTCCGAGCCATGCTCGGCGGCGGCACCCGCGCCGAGGTCGAGAAGGCCGTCGAGGAGGGCTTCCCGCGCCTGCCCTCGGGGTGCTCCATCCAGCTCGAGGAGGAGGCCCAGCGCTCGGTCATCGACAACATCAAGCGGGTGCTGTCGAGCTGGAACACGCTGGCCGAGGACCTCGTCGAGGACTGGCCCCTCGCCACCTTCCTCGACCGGGCGGACGTGGCGCTACGCGAGCTGTACCTCACACGGAAGAGCTTCTCGCTGCTGCGTGAGAAGCGGGGCTTCGTGGACGACGTCCCCGACAACGCCATCGTGCGGGCACTGCCGCGGCTGCTCGACGTGGACGACCAGGAGCGGCTGTCGCGATGGCGGCAGTGGCTCGCGCAGGACGCTCCGCCTCTGGCCGACGCCACCGACCCGTACCAGCTCATGCTCTTCGCTTCGCTCGGGCAGGTGCGGCGTCCGCTCTCCGAGCTCGCCGAGTTCCTCGACGAGCTGTGGGCGGATGCGGTGGTGCTCGACGAGCTCCGGCAGCTGCTCGCGGTCCTCGACGACCGACGCCGCAAGCCGACGTACGCGGTGGAGGGCCTACCGTTCCGCGTGCACGCGACCTACAGCCGTGATGAGATCAGCGCCGGGCTCCTGGAGGAGCGCCAGGGCAAGCTGCTCCGCACCCAGGGCGGGGTGTACGCGAGTAAGGAGCACCGCTGTGACGTGCTCTACGTCACGCTCGAGAAGGACGAGAAGGACTTCACGCCGACCACGCTCTACAACGACTACCCGATGTCGCAGCGGCAGTTCCACTGGGAGAGTCAGGGCGTGACGCGGCTCGAGTCCGAGACCGGGCGGAGGTATCGCCAGCCGCCGGAGGGGTGGCGGATCCTGCTGTTTGTGCGGCAGGCGAAAAAGGACGAGCGCGGCGAGACGATGCCGTACCTGTTCCTGGGTCCGGTGCGGTGTGTGTCGGCGACGGGGGAGCGGCCGATTCAGATCGTGTGGGAGCTGGAGCGGGCGATGCCGGCAGCTTGGTACAGCGCGGTGAAGATCGCGGCAGGGTGACGGTGGTGCACCGCATTGTCGGGCACGTGAGCCCTGGCGTGTGTAGACGCGGAAGAGAACACGCCCCGGCAACGGGTCTCCAGGGAAGTCATGCCTGCTCTTGTCTCGCTTCCCGCGCTTCTCGCAAGTCGATGCGCACTCGATGTCCGTGCTTGTGCATCAGGTGTAGGAGTGTTCCTCCGTCGATCAGCGTGATCGGCTTGTCCTTGGCGAACTCGTAGGAGTCGGGCCCGAACGGAGCCGTGCTCACGAGGATTCCCTTCATCGCTCCCTCGTGCTGAATCGCGCCGAACAGGTCCCGGACTGCGCTGACGCCAACGGTCTTGGTGTAGCGCTTGGCCTGGATGACGATATTGCCTCCTCGAATAGGGTCCGGGTCGAAGACCACCGCATCGATCCCACCGTCTCTGCTGGCGCGGGTCACCTTGACCTCAGCACCATTCCCAGCGAACTCCTGTTCAAACACCTCGCGCACCAGGTGCTCGAAGTCCTCCCAGTCCATCAGCGCCAGGTTTTCGCCCTCGTCGAGAGTGGAGACGACCTCGTAGGACTCCGTAAACCGACTGTCATCCCGCGGAATCTCAATGATGGGTGGAACAGGGGTAACCACGTGCAGCTTAGATGCGCCGACTCCCCGCAGCTTGCGGAAGCACTTCTTCGGATCAACCGCCGCCAGGTTCAGACCGAGGAACTCTTCACGTCCAACAGAGAGCGACGCGATGCATGCGTTGATTTCATGACCGGTCGCGGGATCGGTCGTGGTGATTCGCCCATTGAAGACAACTGTCTTCAGGGCTTCCACCACATCTGCCTCGAACAGCTCGTGGATTGTTCGAAGGACCAGTTGATAGATGACGCCGTCATACGCCGTCCGGATCGCGCTAGCGGAATGTTCGGTCTCTCTGAACTCGTCCCGACTTTGGACATAGGACACGCTCTTGAGCGTTGGAAGGTCCTCAACCGCGGGCAGCTGGTACTCCACGATCAGGAGCCCGGTCTCGGCTTGGTAATCGAGCTGCCAGTCTGATGGCATCCAGTCCGGGTACTCGGAAGCGGAGAGAACAAGGTCGCAGTAGTCGACGATGGCATCAGGCTCTCTCGCCTCGTACCTTTGGCGATGCTCCGCCACTGCGGCATTCCGCTCGGACCGTTCCAATAGGTGCTGATCCCGCGCCCTTTCCCAGGCCGCCACTGGGGTGCACCAGAGTTTCCTTGGACACCTGATAAGCAGTCCCAGGAGTCCCCAGCATGTCCAAATCCAATCGCGGCCGGTTCTCGGCTCAGCGC
>SBGP01000052.1 GCA_006226595.1 Deltaproteobacteria bacterium | reverse complement strand
GCGTTGTTCGTGATCGAGATGCCGGTGCCGGCGGTGACGACGTAGTTGTCGTCGAGCACGTCGGTCAGCTCCTGCTCGGTGTCGTAGGCGGCATCGCGGGCCGCGCCCTGGATGTCGCTGGTGAGCGGGATCTCGGCGCGGATGTCGTCGAGCGACGCCCCGCCGAGCTTGTCGGTGTTCAGCGCGTGCGCGGCGTAGGGCACGTGGTCGAGAGGCACCATCGGCATCGGGCTGTCGCCCGCCACGGTGATCTGCAGGTGCACGCCCGCGAAGTTGCTGAACGTGTCGAGATCGAGCGCCAGGCTGGAGCCGAGCTCGGTCGCGAACTTGCCGTTCACGACATCGACCGTGATCGTGTCCGTCCACAACGACGTCGTGCCGGTGCTGTCCGAGAACAGGCTGAAGGTGACGTCCACCGCGCCATCGACCGCCACACCGTTCGAGTCGGTGAGCACGCCCTGGACCGGAACGAATCCGGGGGCCGCGAGGGCAGGAGACGAGAGCAGGGCAAGGCCGAGGATCGCAGTGCGCATAAGGTGCTCCAGGTTGGAGCAACACCCTACCGCGCACCGCGTCCGTTCGTGACCTCACCAGACCTCACCTCACCGAAGACCGGACGAACAGCGACTCTCAAACGACAAGAGCCCACCGGGACGGCGGACTCGGGGCGTGTCGACCGGGGCTCGCCGGCAGTCAGCAGACGCCTCATCACGTCAGTAGCAGCAGATGGTGGCCCGCCAAGCCGAAGTCCATGCCTTCTCGTGCTGGCACTGCACCGAGTACTCGGGATGGCTCGGCTGGTTCGGGTTGCCCTGCACATCGCAGACCTGGTTCTCGCCGCCTGCACCCGGCGAGTTCTCGGCCTGGCTCGCGGTGGTGTACCAGGTGTCCTGGACGTTGAAGTCGGTCTGCTCGACTACGCCGGCGCGCAGGCCATTGACCACCTCGGTCTGCGAGCACAGCCGGAAGCCATCCGCGAGGCAGCTGTCCATGGCCGTCCACCAGTCCATGCCGCGCGCATAGGGCGAGCTCGTGTGGATGCAGAAGTTGGCGACCTTGCCCATGCCGCTCGGGCAGCCCGTGTCGACCACCTGGCCATCGAGCGCGCTCACGACCTCGGCGGGCGTGCTGTACGCCACCCCCCGGGCCCACGCTTCGATCGTGGCCTGGTTCACGCTGAACTCGGTAGTGTTGAGCGACAGGCCCGTGCCCGCGGTGTACGTGGTGTCGTCGTCCACCGCGTTGGCCCAGCCCTGGACCGTGGCCTGGTCGACAGAGATCTGGTTGTTGCTGATCGAGATGCCCGCACCCGCGGTGACCACGTAGTTGTCATCGAGCAGATCGGTGAGTTCCTGCTCGGTGTCGTAGGCCACGCCGCGCGCCCAGCCCTCGATGGTGGTCTGGTCCGCCGAGATCGCGTTGTTCGTGATCGAGATGCCGGTGCCGGCGGTGACGACGTAGTTGTCGTCGAGCACGTCGGTCAGCTCCTGCTCGGTGTCATAGGCCACCTCGCGGGCGGCCGCGTGGAGATCGCTGGTGAGCGGGATCTCGCCGCGAATGTCGGCAATCGTCACCCCGCCGAGCTTGTCGGTGTTGAGGGCGTGCGCGGCGTAGGGCACGTGATCGAGTGGCACCATCGGCATCGGGCTGTCGCCGGCGACCGTGACCTGCAGGTGCACGCTCGGGAAGCTGCTGAACGTGTCGAGATCCAGCGCTACGCCGGACCCGAGCTCGGCCGCGAACTTGCCATCGACGACGTCGACGCTGAGCGTGTCCGTCCACAGCGATGTGGTCCCACCGCTGTCCGCGAACAGCGTGAAGGTGACGTCGACCGCGCCATCGACAACGACGCCGTTGGCATCGGTGAGCACGCCCTGAACCGGAATGAACCCGGGGGCGGCGAGTGCGGACGAGGGGAGCAGGGCAAGACCTAGGATCGCAGCGCGCACGGGGTGCTCCAGGTTGGAGCAACAGCCTACCGCGTGCCGTCAGGGCACGTGGTCTCACCAGACCTCACCTCACCCAAGCCCCGCAAAACAGGGCCTCCGAAACGACGAGAGCCCGCCGGGAGGGCGGGCTCGGGATGCGTCGATTCGGGGCTCAGCTCTTCTTCGGAATGGCCCGGATCTCGAGGATGTCGATGTTGGCCTCGGTGAAGTCCTCGGCCTCCATGGTGACCTCGACGCCTTCGCGCCAGCGCAGCTGGAGGTCCGGATCGTCTTCGACCATGCCCTCGTACGTCGAGTGCGTGAGCGAGCGGCTCGCGGGCGGCTCCTCGTCGGGCTTCACCTTGACGTCGGGATCGGGGTCGAGGGTGCCGACCATGGTGTCCTTGCCGGCGGGCAGAATGCCCTCGACCGGGATCTCGACGGTCTCGAGCTCGTTGCCCTTGCTGTCCTTGATCGTCGCGAGCAGCATCAGGTCCGTCATGTCGAACTTGCTGTCGTTGGTGATCATGAACTGGAACACGGTGACCTGCTCGTTCTCCTGATCGAGCTGCAGCCAGCTGGCGTTGCTCACGCGAACGTAGCGGTCCGGGTTGTAGAGCGGGTCGTAGTCCGCGCGAACCTCGGCACCGCCGAGCTGGTACATCGGGATGACCTGGTTCTCGGCGATCCAGCCCTCGACGCCCGCCTCGGTGCGCGCCTTGTACATGTCGCCACGCTTGGCGAGCAGCTCGAGCTTCGCGTCCTTGGACAGCGCCTGCACCGCGCCAGCGTTGGCCTCGGGGCCCGAACGCAGCTGGGCGGCCGGGTCGGTGACGAGCATCTGGGAGTAGCTCATCTGGTCCATCATGGACTCGTGCCCGGTGGGCAGCTGCTGTCCGAAGGTCCACATGCCCGCGGCGCCGACCACGATGAGCACGACCAGCACCGCGCCGAGAATCACGGCGGGAACGCCGCTCTTCGGCACGTCGAAGTCGTCGTCACCCGAAGCGGGCGCGAGGATGGAGGCCAGCTCGGGGACCTCGCTCGCGTACAGCCACTCGGTGGCCCCGGGAGGCTGAACCATGTCGCCCGCAGTCACCTTGCCGGTAGAAGCGAGGCGCTTCAGCTCGGCGAGGTCTTCGACCGCGAATTGGGTGTTGTTCTGGGTGACAAGCCACCGCGTCATGGGGTCTCCGCAGCATACGTGTGCAAGCGACGGTGTAGCGCGGGCCTTCTCGCGATGGCAAGCCTACGACCGGGCTGTTCGCCCACTTTGACGGTCCCCTGACCACCGGCGGGAAGACCGGGCGATCCGGTACAGTCGCGGAGCCGATCGCGCGCCTTCGCGATCCACCGGGCGAACTACCACTCCATCGGCGCCCAGAGACTGAAGTCCATGCCCTGGTACGGCGCTCCCCACGCGTCCGGGTAGTGATCGCAGTAGTACACCGACGACCCGCAGTAGCCGGCTCCGAAACCGACAGTGAGCCGGTTCTGGACCAGCTCCAGCGTCGGCACGTCGATGTCGAGCTGGATCGTGTTGGCATCCAGCTCGGTGACCGTGGGGTTGCTGAGGTCGATGTAGCCGGAGATGTCGCGGCCCCGCATGCGGGCCACGCCGGACTGCACGATGAGGTTGTAGTCGAAGTACGGCGCGCCGACCGAGTCGAGATAGCCCTCGAGGAACAGCGTGCTGCCGTCGTAGGGCACCGCCGACGTGAGCCGGAGCTGCAGGGTGTCGCCCACGACGCGGTAGTCGGCACTCTGGAAGTCCCAGTCGTAGCCCTGGTTGTCGCCCACCGCGTCGTGGATCGCGGTCAGCGCACGCCACGGCGGCTCCCCGACGATGAGCTCGAAGTCCAGGGTGTAGGTCGCCTGGTCGTCGGTACACGTCAGGCGCATCTGCAGGTCTTCGCCGACCGATGCCCCACTGTCGATGGTGAGCGTGAGTCCGGTGTCGTCCTGGGTCTCGCCAGCACCGAGGACCGTGAACAGCGCGGAGGCATCGTCGATGGTCGCGGACGCGGCGCCACCCTCCTGGGACAGCAGGCACACGAGCGGCCCGAAGCTGTCGAGCTCACCGCTGTTGGTCAGGGACACCGTGAGGTCGAAGGACTCGCCAGGATCGGGCAGGCCGTCGCCGTCGCCGGTGAGCGCATCCTCGACCACCGCCCCGCTCAGGCCGATGAGCGGCCACGGTACGGGCACGTCGACCTCGACCAGGAAGGACTCGAGCTCGTCGATGACGGTCACCTCGAAGGTCACGGGCTGCGAGTCGTCCTGGGTCAGCGCGACGAGGAACGACAGCGGAAGCGTGGTGCTCGCGTTCTCGGCCCAGTCGGTGGGCAGCGTGAACGGGCCGGGGGTGTTCAGCGACACGTCCGGATCCGCCGTCGACACCTCGGCGGTCGTCACGCCCGTGGTCGCGGGTCCGTAGTTGGTCAGCGTCAGATCCCACGACACGAGGTCGCCGGGCGCCACCGGAGTCGGGGTGGTCACCGAGCCCGACACCTCGGGCTCCGGGGGACGCGGCAGGTAGTACAGGGTCTCGACCGCCGAAGGCCACGCTCCCAGGTCGTCACTGACCCAGCTCTCGGTGCCCGAGTCGATGCTGAAGCCGTCCAGGCTTCCCGCGGAAGCGCCGGAGATACGCGTCCACCACCGATCGAGACCCGGTCCGGGCGGCAGCATCGCCGCGTGCGGGGTGAGGTCGACGACGAGCTCGTAGCTGCCCGCGGAGTACACGCGGGTCGTCGCTTCGACCTCGAGGTCGGGGGCCGCCGGATCTCCGGTTCCCACGGTGGCGACGAGCAGACCCTCGGCGAAGGTCGTGAACCCGAGGGTCGCCGCGGTGGCATCGCCAACCAGCACCTCGGTGTCGAGCGTCGCACCGGAGTCGCCAGCGGTCGCGACCAGCTGGATCGGGAGCCAGGAGTTGTCCGGGAAGGCGGCATCCACGGTGAGCGTGAGGTCCGCGGTCGTCGTGGTCCCCGCCGCGAGCAGGCCCACGTCCACCGGAGCCGAGAAGCTGCCGCTGGCGGCGTCGACCAGGCCCTCGAGCTGCACGTTGGCCGCGTCCACGCCACTCGGGTTGCTGAGCGTCACCGTGAGGGTGCCGGCGGAACCCGGATCGAAGCGCGTCCACGCCACGTCGGTGATGCGCAGGTCCGAGGTCAGCGGCCCGACCTCGATGTCGTCGAGGGTCCACACATCCGCGTGCGTCGCCTGGTAGCGCCACGCCAGGTACACGAGCGGCTCGCCAACGTAGTCGCCGAGAGGCACGGCTACGGCACGCTCCCACTCCCCTTCCGCGGAGGTCGGGAGGCTCGCGACCTCGACGAAGTCGCCATCCTCCGGATCCGGCGAGCCCGTGGACGCCCACAGCGAGTGGTTCGCGGAGGTCGTAAACGTGGCGTGCTCCCACCACTGGACCTGGGCGCTGGTCGCTCCCGAGAAGTCGAGGGGCGGCGAGACGAGCCAGTCGTCCATCTCGCCGATCTCCTCGAGGCCACGTCCGTGCTGCACCGCGGTGGTGTCACGAGCCTGGGAACCGGTGAGCTCGAAGGTGTAGCCGGGGAACCCGTCGGAGTGCTCGGTCCAGCCGAGGTCGTACAGCGTGGACGCGGTGCCCTCGAAGTCCTCGACGAACGGAAGCGTGGCCCCCTGGGTGAGGACCTCGATGGTGAGCGGCTGATCCTCGCCGTCCGCGGGAAGCAGGCTCACCGCCGCGTACTGGGACGCGTCCGTCGCCCGGAAGAAGTACTCGATGCCTGGCGCGGGAGCCGCGTCCACGACCATCGTGTAGCTGTCGCCCTCAGCGTCGAGCGCAGCTGTCTCCCACACCGCGGAGCCGGCGCGTCGCCAGGAGCCCTGGACCTGGAACACCCCCTCGGGGTCGGTGGCCGTCACCGTGAGCAAGACGCTGTCGCCCTCGACGAACACACCGGTCGGCGCCTCGTGGGCCAGCGTCGGTCCGGCGACCTCGACGGGCGTTCCCGTGTCGGTGTCCTCGCCGCCGCCGTTGCAGCCGACGAGGGCAAGCACCAGGCACAGCGCGCTCAGACGCGGACTCATGGGCTCACCTTGGTGCCGACCATGCCCTCGACCTCGATGGAGCCCGGCAGATCGGGCACCGCGGTCACCGGGTCCTGGCCGGGCTCGTAGTCGTCGTACAGCCAGCAGTACGTCCAGCACTGGTAGGCCACGATGTTGCCGGCGCTGTCCGAGAAGCTGTAGCACTCGAACCCGCCAGGACAGGCACGCCCGTCGGCGCAGTCCACACCGCAGAAGCCGCCGATGCACTCGTTGCCCTGGCCACAGTCCTGGTCCTCGGAGCCGGCGGTGCACGGACGGCAGTACTGCTCGCCCGCGTCGTAGCAGTCCCCGGTGAGCGTGTTGCAGAACTCGCGGTAGCCGCAGTCGACGCGCGTCTCTTCACAGGCGTCCTCGACGCACTCGTGAAGCTCGGTGTCGCAGGAGGAGCCCGGGTAGCAGTCGTTGTCCCGGTCACAGCCCGGCTCGCACTCGCGCTCGGTGCATCGGTTCTCGATCGGGCAGTCCGCGTTGGTGGTACAGGTACCCACCACGCACTCCCCGCGGATGCACACCTCGCCGAAGCCCGTGCACGGCGTGTCCTCGCTGCAGGCGCCGACGGCGGTCGTGCCGCTACACCCGGCGAGCAGCGCCAGGCCCAGGAACAGAGCGCGCATCACTCGGCTCCGGGGCAGGTGGGAAGCGGGAAGTACCGCGCGGTGACGTAGTGCTCGCTGGGCGGCACCTGCTCCTCGACGAAGCGCAGGATGTTGTCCTCCTCCACGTAGGTGAAGTCCTCGTCGATGACGAGCTCGCGGATCAGGCTGTCGGTGGCGTCGGTCTCGTAGAGCTCGACGGTGAGGGTCTCGAGGTTCGGGCAGCGCGACAGCTGGAACTCGGCGACGAGCCCGGACAGGGTGAGGCCGAGCTCGGCGACGATCGGCGCGAAGTCGCTCTCGCAGATGCTCTCGGTGAGGCCCGAGGTCTCGTTGGCGGCTTCGAGGTAGCGGCGTCCGTACCAGCCGATGCCCGCCTCGGTCTCGCACGAGGGGATGTCGTCGCGGGGCGGCGGGTCCTTGGCGACGACCGCCGACACGTTGAGCAGCGTGCGGTCGCGATAGGCGCGGTCGCCCTTGAGGTCGGTGAACGCGCGCAGATAGGTGTGGACCGGGTGCGGGGAGGCGTCGTCCTCGTCGCTGACGAACAGGATCGAGAACTTCGCGTCGTCCCGCAGGAAGGCGCCGTTGGACTCGTAGTTCGAGCCCTCGAGCGGCGTGTCGGTGGAGGGGTGCCCATCGAAGACCAGCCGCGCGTTCTCGAGCCCCTGCTCGATGCCGGTGCCGATGGTGCCCTGCGCGACGTTCTCGGCGAAGATCTCGTCCGCAGCGGGCGTGTCGCGCGTGATCTGAAGCACCGAGTCGTTGAGCGACAGGCTGTTGAGCAGCGCGTAGTCCACCGGCGTGCCGCAATTGCTGTCCACCGCGCGGCCGATGACCAGGGCCTCGCGGGGGCCGATGGTCGCGCTGGGCGGCAGGGTGCCGCTGTTGCGACCGCGATCGGCGACCTCGAGCAGCCCGATGTCGAGCGTGTCCCAGGTGGTGTTCGTGATCTCGAACCACTCGCAGCGACTGTCGTCGCCGGGCGACTCGGCCATGATCTCGGAGATCACGAGGTTTCCGGCGAGCGGCGCGCGGGGTCCCGCATCCGTCTGCGGCGTCGGCTCCTCGACCGCCGCTCCGTCGCAGGTACGGTTCGGCTCACCCGGGGTGCCGATGCCCCCGGAGGTGCCGAAGCTGTCGGTGCTGTCGCACCAGTAGCTCGCGATGGTGTTCGTCGAGATGCGCAGGTTGTTGGCGTCGAGCTGCAGGCTCGTGCCGCGGGTGAAGCCCCAGTCGCGGGTGTACTCGACCCGGTCGAGCTCGCCGCTCTGTCCGCGGAGGATGATCTCGTCGTCTCCGCCCACGAGCTGACCGCGGTACTCGTCGTGCTCGGCGTCGGTCGTGGTGACGCTGATCTGCCAGTCGACGTCGGCGTCGGTGAACTGTTCGATGAGGGCGTCGAAGTTCTGGGCGAGGTTGTCCTGCTCCTCGCGCATCGAGCAGGAGTTGTCGACGACGATGAGCAGATCGATGGCGTTGCGCCGCTCCTGCTGGAACACGTCGACGTTGTAGATCTGGGTGAAGTTCTGCTCGTTGCAGCCGGCAAGCCCCGCCACGATCGGCAGGAGGGCGAGCCAGGCGCGAGGACTAGAAGCCGACCGATGCACCCGGTCCCTCCGAGAAGTCACCGACGACCGTGTTCAGCAGCCGGTCCATGGTGTGGTCGAGCTGCGCGTTCACGTGGAAGGTCGCGTACACGACGCGTCCTCCGCCCTCGGGGTTGAAGCTGACGAGCAGCGGCGAGTCGGTGAGCGTCGCGAAGCCGCTCCCGCCGTCGAGGCGATACTCCACGTCTCCCCGCGCCCACACCGTGGTGTCGGGGTGCACGGACTCGATGGGCGCCCAGTTGCTGTAGTTGTACTCGAGCGGCAGCGTGCTGATCTCGAGCACCTCCGCGAGCCCCTCCTCCTCGACACTGGCCTGGACGAAGCCGATCTCGCCGCGCTGGGCCGCGTCGATCGTGATGTCGTCGCCGAGGAAGTCGATGGCATCGGGCCAGATCGCCTCGACGAGGTCGTAGCTCCAGTCGGTGACGAACAGCGTGCCGTTGTGGTCCTCGACGTAGGAGCGGACCTCCTCGAGCACGACCGGGTCGCTGACGAGCTGGTTGTCGGCGTCGAGCCCGTTGTACTCGCGCACGCCGAAGCCGCGGGTCCCCGACGCGATGAACACGCCGTCGTAGCGGGTCATCACGTTGGTGTCGCTGAGCAGGGTCTCGACCTTGAGGGCGACGCCCTCGTAGTCCCACTCGGTGTCGTAGGTCGCGACGCTGATGATGCCTTCGTACACGTCGTGGCGGACGTCCATGCGCAGCAGGGGCTCGGCCATCTCGTCGAAGTCGCCGGCGACGACGCCGACGGACGTCAGCGGTCCGCCGTACAGCCCGCGGTCGGACTGGCAGCCCGCGAGGGCGATGGCCGCGCACGCGACCAGAGACAGGCGAAGCCCGGGACGCGGGCACTCGGCGATCACGGGTCCTCCAGGATCATCTGGGCCGACGTCGACAGCACGGAAGTGGACTGCACGGTCTGCACCGTGGAGCCCGGCCAGCCCCACAGGCGCCCCTCGATGTACGAGAACGCCGCGAAGGACACGGGTCCCGGCTCGAGCGAGCCGAGCTCCAGCGGCGTGTAGGCGTGCGAGCCGTCGTCCCACGGGAGCGAGGCGGCGAAGCCAGGCTCCCCGTCCGAGACGAGGATGCCGGAGATGTTCGTGCCGAAGATGGCGTCGGGGTAGGTCTCGGCCGGCGTCCACTGGTACTCGAAGCGCTCGGTGCGCGGCACGGTGAGGTCGTTGTAGAACGGCGGCGAGGTCAGGGTGTAGTCGGCGGGCACGGTCGGCTGGACATCGTCGATGATCACCTCGGGCAGGCCCTCGGGGTCACCCTGCGTGTGCAGGTCGTAGACGTTGTCGAACACGTAGTCGGTGAGGGTCAGGTCGCGGCCGACGTAGAGGATCTGGTTCGTGCCCTCCATCTCCTCCTTGTAGAGGGTGACCACGTTGCGGTCGGACTCGAACCACACGACGTCGCCGGCGGAGACGGTGCGAGGGTTGGGGCAGTCCGCGGGCTCGGCCTCGGGAGGCACGGGGAACACGCCGTTCACGTCGTAGGGCATCGGCCCGGAGCCCGGAGGCGCCGCGTTGCCGCACGGTGGGTCCAGCGGGATGATGAAGTAGGCCAGCGCCTGGACGAGCTCGAAGATCTCGCCCGTGTCGTTGTCGATCTGCCGGGACACGTCGAAGAAGGTGCGCGGCACCAGGTCGGTGAGCGACGGCGCACGCTCGAGCACCTCGAGGGCATCGGGCAGGAGGATGGCCTCCCCGTTGCTCTCGATCACGACGTCGCGGAAGCCCAGGGCCGCCGCATTCGACAGGCGGATGCGCCCGTACATGTTCTCTTCGTCGATCACCGTGAGCGTGGACACGGTGATGTCGGGGTTCGCGCCGCCGTCGTCGAAGAAGCGAATCGTCGCATCGGTGCCGAAACTCGTGTCGAGGCCGGTGATCGTGAACGCGATGGTGTCGCCCTGATACGCCTGCGGAGGCTCCCACACCGCCGTGATCACGGCGCGATCGACGGTGAACCCGTCGTAGAGCGTGACGACCGAGGGCCCGTCCTCCATCGACACGTCGCGCACGCCGGGAGGCGCGTCCGGATGGATGGCGAGCGTCACGTTGGCGAGGTTGGGATCGACGATGTCGACATCGAGCACGTCGATGCCCTCACCAAAGGAGGCCCAGGTGTAGCCCTGGCTCCACTCGGTGCCGAGGCCGGTGACCTCGACCTCGATCATCTCGCCCATCTTCGCGTTGTCGGGGGCGACCTGGATGCTCTGGTCGACGACCACGAAGGGCTCGGACAGCGTCTGGCTGCTGCCTTCGATGGTCAGTGTGACCGGGTGCTCTCCGAGGGTGGCGGCCTCGGGAATCGTCACCACGGCCTCGACGGTGTAGCCGTCGAAGACGGTGACCGAGTCGACGACCAGCTCCTCGCCGAACACAAGGTCGGTGTCGCCGAAGGCGAACGAGCTCGCGGTGCCGTACACGCGCACGGCCACGGTGGTGCCGACGGCGCCGATCGCGGGCTCCATCGAGTACCGGAGCACGGGCAGGTCCTCGCCCGTCGCCGTATCCACGGGACTGTCGTCTCCCTGATCCTTGCAGCCGACCAGCGCGAGTGCGCCGACGACGAGCAGTCGCAGCGTCCACGTCGCTGACGTCGCTGGGTGCCGGCTCGGCGAAGCCGAAGGCCGATACGCGGTCATGGCTCCTCCCGGTCTTGCCCTACCGACCGAGTATACAGTCGGGGTCCGCGTCCGGCCTGTGCCGAGATCACGCGGCGTCGACCCCGCAGATTCACTCGCGACCCCTGCGCGCCCCACCACCGGCGGGCTGCGCGAACACCACGTCGCGAAGGCGCCGTGGCACGGCCCCTCAGCGGTGATGCTTGGGGTTCGGGTGCCCGATCTGCGCCAGTGCCACCAGCGGGTCGTCGGAGGGACAGACCTCGTTCTCCTTCTTGACGCACGCACCGCACGAGATGCCGTGCACCTCGTGCAGCGCCTCGCCCGCGCCACCGCAGGAGCTCTGGAGCTCGCGGTTGCTCACGACCACACCGATCGCCATCGCGCCCATGCACGCGGCGAAGAAGAGCATGACGAGGAGCATTTGCGCCATGAAGGCCTCCAGAGAGCCCCTGGTAACCCGGCGATGCGTTCACAGCAGGTCCTCGGCCGTAGACAGCGCGTTGTAGGTGGCGAGCGCCTGTTCCAGCTCGCGTCCCGCGCGCTGACGCCACTGGAGGTGTGCAGCCACGGCGCCCAGGCTCCACGGAGGCGGGATGAGGAAGATCACCGTCCCCCAGCGATGAGAGCGCCGGCGATTGCGCCAGAAGGTGCGCATGTGGCGGGAGTCCACGTCGTCGAGCAGGTCGTAGACCTCGCCGCGCGCGTAGATCCGTCCCTGCTCGTCCTCGAAGCGGCGGCCGAGCGCGCCGTTCATCGGCTCCAGGTGCATCGGGACCTCGCCACGAGCCAGCAGTTCGAGCCCCTCGATCCGTCCAGGTCGAAGGTCTGCAGGCCCCGCTAGCGCCAGGGCCACGAGCAGTCCGATCAATCACGCCTCCCTCCGTGCTCGCCTTCGACGTTCACCATGCCCGACCCATTCGGCGACGGCGCGAGAACGTGTCGGGACCGCGCCAAGGCACGGTCAGCGGCACCACCGCGGTCTACGCCATCGACGTGGTGCGCGAATAGGTCCGGGCCTACTCAGCGACGCGGAAGCGCGCGAAGCCCGTGCTCGTGCGCTCCGCCAGCTCGCCATCCTCGTCGAGAAGCAGCAGGGCTTCCACGCCAGGTCGCGCCTCGACGAGCGTCAGCCCCTCCTCGCCCATCACCATGAGCGCGGTGGCCAGCCCGTCGGCGGTGAGGCAGTCCGGAGCGATGACGGTCGCCGAGCGGACCGCGTTGTCGGTGGGCCGCCCGACCCTGGGGTCGAGCGTGTGCCCGAAGCTCTGGCCGTCGATGACCACCCGGCTCCGGTAGTTGCCACTCGTCGCGACGGCGCCGTCGAACGGACGCACCGCAGCGTACAGGTCACTGCCCGGCGCGCTGCCGACCTTGGGTCGCTCGACGCCCACCGTCCACGGTCCGCGCGCTCCCTCTCCAGAGGCCCGTGTCTCGCCGCCGACCTCGACCAGGAAGTTCGCGGCCCCCTCGCCGGCTAGCGCGAAGGCGACCCGGTCCACCGCCCATCCCTTGGCGATCGCCGACAGATCGAGAGCGGTGCCGCCCGAGTCCACCGACGTGGCCGACACCTGGACCTTGGCCCAGCCCATCGCCTCGCGCACGGCGTCGACCTCGGCCTCGGTGGGCACCGTGTCGGGAACCTTGCCGTGGAAGCCCCACAGCTCCACCAGCGGCTGCACGGTCGGGTCGAAGGCGCCTCCGCTGTCGCGGGCGATGTCGAGAGCCGCCTGCACCACGTGCCGAGTCTCCCAGCTCACCGCCACCGGCCCCTCGGCGGCCCGGATGTGCGCGAGCTCGCTGTCGTCGCGCCACGTCGACATCGCGGCGTCGACCTCGGAGAGCGCCGTGACCACCGCCTCCTGGACCGCGTCCTCGGGCGCGGAACCCGTCCACAGGACGGACCACGTGGTGCCCAGCCCCTCTCCGCGCAGGGAGTGGACCTCGACGGGTGCGGGCTCGCTCGGCACAGGGCCGGGAGCGGTGCTGCAGGCGAGCAGGCACAGCACGGCGGTGGACGGGAGGAGGGAGCGAAGCACGGGGCCTCCGAGGGTGGGCATCCAAGCGAAAAGGCCGAAACCGAGCAGCTGCCCGATTTCGGCCTTTCGACCTTCGACCGCGGAGATCAGCCGCCGAAGTCGTCGAAGTGGATCTGGCTCTTCGGCACGCCGAGGTCATCGAGCATGCGAAGCACGGCCTGGAGCATCATCGGCGGTCCACAGATGTAGTACTCGCAGTCCTCGGGAGCCTCGTGGTTCGCGAGGTACTCGTCGTGCAGCACCTGGTGGATGAAGCCCTTGTACCCGGTCCAGTTGTCCTCGGGAAGCGCGTCGGACAGGGCGAGGTTGAACTTGAAGTTCGGGAACTTCTCCTCGATGTCCTGGAAGTGGTCCCAGTAGAACACCTCGCGCAGGGAGCGGGCGCCGTACCAGTAGCTGACCTTCCGGTTCGTCTTCTCGGTGTGGAACAGGTGGAAGAGGTGCGACCGCAGCGGGGCCATGCCGGCGCCACCGCCGATGTACACCATCTCCTTGTCGGTGTCCTGGATGTGGAACTCACCGTAGGGACCCGAGACGGTGACCTTGTCGCCCGGCTTCAGGTTGAAGATGTAGCTGGACGCGATGCCCGGCGGCACATCGGGGTTCCGCGGCGGCGGAGAGGCGATGCGCACGTTGAGCATGACGATGTTCCCCTCTGCGGGGTGGTTCGCCATGGAGTACGCGCGGTACACGCCGTCTTCGTCGTTCTTGCCGACGTAGCGCCACAGGTTGAACTTGTCCCAGTCCTCGCGGTACTCGTCCGCGACATCGAACTCGGTGTACGGCGCGACGTACTTCGGGATGTCGATCTGGATGTAGCCGCCGGACTCGAAGTCCATGGTCTTGCCGCCATCCAGCTCGATCACGAACTCCTTGATGAAGGTCGCGACGTTGTCGTTGCTGCGGACGGTGCAGTCGAACTTCTGGATGCCGAAGATCTCTTCGGGCAGCTCGATCTTCATGTCCTCCTTGACCTTGACCTGGCAGGAGAGGCGGATGCCCTCCTTGCGCTCCTTCAGGGTCAGCTGACCGACCTCGGTCGGGAGGACGTCGCCGCCACCGGCGGTGACCTTGCACTTGCACATCGCGCAGGTGCCGCCGCCACCACAGGCAGAGGGAACGAAGATCTTCTGGCCGGCCAGGGCCGCGAGCAGGGTCTGGCCTGCCGGTACGGTCTGGGCCTTGCCGGGGTCCCCGTTGATGAGGATGGTGACGTCACCA
>SBGP01000104.1 GCA_006226595.1 Deltaproteobacteria bacterium | reverse complement strand
CCCGGCACGACGCCTGGCACCGCTCCCGGCACGACGCCTGGCACCGCTCCCGGCACGACGCCTGGCACCGCTCCCGGCACGACGCCTGGCACCGCCCTGTCCAGGTCGCGTGAGAGTGGCGCCGCGAGGCGACACTTCGGCGGTGCGCGTGCTAGTCGGCGGCATGCGCCGCCTGCCCGTCCTTCTGCTCGCCCTTGCCCTTCTCATCGGTCTCGCCGTGCTGTTCTGGCCGGCCGAGGAGAACCGAACTTCTGATGTAAGTGAGCCTGTCTCCGAGTCCGCCAGGCTCCCGGAGAAGGCGCGCGTGGTCAAGGTCAGCCGGACGCTGGCCCGCGCGGACTGGAAGGCCCCCGCGATGGAGGCGAGTCCCGCCGTCACCGAGGCGCTGGCGCTCATCGAGCCCGACGGGTTCACGGTGACGTGCCCGGCCGCGGAGGTCTCTCGTCGCGGCCCTCCCCGGACGTATGGCCTCGATGGCGCGGACAACGCCGTGCTCTTCGTGGCCTTCGTCGGCGAGGATCTGGTCGCGCGGGTGTCGTCGCCCGTGGGTAGCGCCCTGGTCTCCGTGGACCTGGAGACGGTGGGCACCATCCACTGGTCCGAGCAGGGCAAGCACTGCGAGCTGACGCCGGTCGAGTGGGTCGACATCCCGGGCCGCATCGAGGGCACGCTGGACCCGCGGCTCATGGTCCGCGGCTGTGTGCACGGGGAGCTCGTGCAGCCCGACCTGCACGGCGAGTTCAACCTGCGCGCCGTGCGGGGCAGCACCTGCTTCCCGTTCGCCTTCGTCGAGACCGACGTGTTCTGGGCCAAGGGCCCGGTGGCCACGGTGGTCGCCGATGGCGGTGGCATCGTCCTCGCCGCGCCCGGTGACCGTGACCGCGAGGATCCGGCGCTTCAGCGAGAGCGGCTCGCGGCGGTCACCGCGATGTTCGCGCAGGCCGAGGAGCAGCGTCCCGATCCCTTCGCCGAGGCGCTCTCGAGCGAGCCGTCGCCCGAGGTCAGCGCCGTGATCCGCGAGTGGTCCCGTGCCGAGGACGAGTGGACCGGCCTGCGCCTGCAGCACCTCGAAGAACTCTCGGCGCCCGACGCGGATCCGGCGCTCTACCGTGAATTCTGGCTGGGGTTGTTCTGATGCGCCTCGTCTCCCTCCTCGCTCTCGCCGCGTGCACGGGCACCGCGGACGACGCCCTCGACACCGGTCCGCTCCCGCTGGTCGCGCCGACCCTCGCCGAGACCCTCGACGTCAACGGGGTCGTTACCACCAAGGGACTCGGCGTGGACGCGCTCGGCGACGTGTGGCTGTGGAACTACAACCAGGACCAGCTCGAGGTGTGGCGCGACGGCGCGCTCACGGTGGTCGGCAGTGGCCTCGTCACCTCCTTCGGCACGGACCTCGCGGTGGACGACAGCGGCGACATCTACGTGTCCAAGGGGGACAGCGGGGAAGCCAACCTGGTGATGAAGTGGTCCGCGGACGGCGGTACGCCCTGGGGCAGCACCGGTCAGGTGGTCGATGGGGCATTGGTCACCGGGCTCCACGCGGCGGACTGGGGTGGCGAGCCGGCGCTGTTCGTCGCCGATGCCCTCGGTGGGCAGATCCTCGTCCTCGACCCCTCCACGGGTGGCCGACGGGCGGCCATCGCCGTCGCCGACCTGCCGCTGGACGTGGCTGTGTGGCAGGACCGCCTGTTCGTGCTCACGTCGCTGTCCACCGACCCGCTCGGAGACGGCCATCCGAGTACCCTGCGTGCCCTCGATTCCGATGGCACCGAGCTCGCGACCACCGAGCTCGTCGGAGGGAGCTACCTGGCCATCCGGGACGGGCACGTGGCAGTGTCCGTGAACGACTTCTCCGCGGAGGTCCGGTCGCTGCGTGTGTACGCCGCCGATCTCTCCGAGCACGTCGAGGTGGACTTCCCCGCGGCGTACGTCGGATTTGCGGGTGGCATCGACGTCCGGGACGGACGCATCTACGTCTCGGCACAGGCGGGCACGGGCTCGGACCCCATCTGCGACGTGCTCGTCTTCGAGTAGGCCCGCCCCGTCACGCCCCGCTGCATCACTTTGGACCTGGTTGGTCCAGAATCGCGCGTCATTATCAGAACTTCCGGGTGTGGGCGGAAGAGCGCGAACGCGCTTGTGGTCCAGTTTTACGCACGATGCTTCTGAGTCCGCGAACCGATGTCCACGGATCTACACTTGTCGTGTGCCTTGCTTTGGAGATTCGATGCGACACACTGCGCCCCTGCTCGTTGCCCTTGCCCTTGTCGCTTGCCAGGGCACTCCCGAACCGGAGCTCTCGGAGGAGATTCCGTACGACGGGGTCGACCAGGACGGAGATGGTGAAGACCTGGTCGACGTGGACGGCGACGGCTTCGCGGGCGTTGCGCTCGGCGACTACCCTGGGACGTGGCCCGCGGGCTTGCCGACCGACCTCGTCGACTGCGACGACACCGACCCTGACGTGTACCCGGGGTCGCCGCTGGAGGTGCCCTACGATGGGCTCGATACGGACTGTGGCGCAAACGACGACTACGACGTCGATGGCGACGGGTTCGTCGCGACCTTCAACCCGAACACGGGCCTGCCTCACGACCCGCCGTACGCCGGCTCGCTGCCCTCCGGGGACTGCAACGACCTCGATGCCGCGGTGTTCCCGGGCGCGGACGTCGTCGACGAGCCCTACGACGGCGTCGACATGGACTGTGACTGCGCCGACGAGTTCGACGTGGACGGGGACGGCTACATGCTCCGTACCGAGGCCACGGAGGCGGCGTTCCAGCGCTACGAGGCGGCGTATCAGTGCGGCTTGACGGCTCGGTGGGGGGACTGTGACGACGGCGCCGCGAGCGTGCATCCCGGGGCCTTCGACACCTGGTACGACGGCGAGGACACCGACTGCGACGGTGCCGACGACTACGACATGGATGGCGACGGCTATGCGAGTGCGCTCTACGCCGATGTCTATGACGGCTCGCTGCCCGTCACGGACTGTGCCGACGACCTCCCCGATGTCCACCCGGACACCCTCGAGTGGCTCGGCGACGACGTCGACCAGGACTGCAACGGCAACCCGGATGCCGGCGCCTTCGTGACCTTCGACATGGAGGTGGAGGGACTGCGGCGTCCGAACCTCGTTCGCGACGGCAACCGCACCGTGCTGCTCTGGGGAGCGGACCGTTCGGTTCAGCCGGTGGTCCCGCCGCTGGAGGTCTTCACCCCCGTGGGGCTGGCCACGTTCGAAGGGGCCCTGGGCAGGCTGTCGCAGCCGACCGTCACGCAGTTCGTCCTGGGTGTGAACGCGGCGGATCCACGGGGCTACGGCATCGACCTCGCCAGTCATCCCGATCACGAAGGCATCCTGGGACTTGCGACCAGTCTCCAGCGCCCCGCGGCGAACGGCTCCGACTTCACCTACTTCCGCCTCGACACGCTCGTTTGGAACGACGTCTCGCGGGTGTACAGCAACGGGTCGCCTGCGCTGCGCGCGATCTCGACCGGAGCCCCCGTCCGCGATCACGAGGTCGTCGTCGCCCCGGATGGATCCGTGTTCGGGATCGGCTGCAGTGAGGGTGGCAGCTCCGTCGCCGCGATGACCAGGTCGGCGGGGTACTACAGCCGCGCGTACGCTCACGACGACGAGCTGTTGCCTGGGGTCGCGTGCACTGCATCCCTCCCGGGTGAGGACGCGTACCAGGCCGTAGTCCACGTCCAGCCCGCGGATGGCCCGCTCGAGCAGTGGGACGTGACCTCCACCGGCATGACCGAGGGCGTCGTCGACACCGCGTACGCAGGTCAGTCCTTCGACCTCGTCAACCGCGATGGCGAGCTGCTTACGGTGTACAACGCGGCCACCGGCACGACCTGGGTCGAGGGCCCCGGTGTGCTCGAGACGCTGGCACTGTCGACGGCGGTGCGCGATGCCCACACCGTCGACCACAACGGCACGCTCGTCGCGGCCCTCGTCACCGAGGACCAGGACGGCGACGGGCTCGACGACCTCGTGCTCACCTGGGGCCGGGATGCGTGGTTCGAGCGCACCACGCTCGACCTCGGCCTGTTCGAGCCCACCGGCGCCGACCTCGTGGTCATCGACGGACGGCTGATGGTCGCGGTGACCGCGATGCGTCCCGATACCGGTGTCGAGCGCGTGCGGTGGATGGTGCTCGGTCACACCCTGTGATCACCACAGGTAGGGGATGAGCCTGCGTCGCTCCGGCGGGTAGGCCTCCCCGAACTTGTCCAGGTACCACTGGTGGTTCGTGGCTGCGCGGGGGACGAGGTTCGCCGCGGTGTACAGCGCGAAGGCCAGGCCAGCCAGCGACCAGCTGGCGATGGCAAAGCCGGTCCACGCCACCAGCTCGCCGAAGTAGTTCGCGTTGGTCACGTAGCGGTACGCACCGCCCTCCGGGATCTTGTACCCGGTCTCGCCAGGCTTGCGGAGTCCGATGAGCACGGTGTCGGCGTGGAGGTTGACGACCTCGCCAGCCACGAACAGCGCGAGGCCGACCCACAGCCTCGGGTCCGCGAGCCAGCCCGAGTAGTCGCCGAGCTCCCCGAGCCACGCGGCGTTGCCGTAGCTGTTGAGGAGCTGGAACACGAAGGCGAGAAGGGCCACGAGAGCGGGCATCGGCTTGGTCGACGCGAGCCGAAACGGGAAGATGAAGGTGCGGTGGATGTAGTGGAAGAGCCACGCGGCGACGAGCAGCAGCGTAGCGGGCTCTCCGGCATGCGCCCCGCTCGCGTACACGGCGCCGAAGAGCAGCACCGCGGGCGACTCCATCAGCACCCACCCGAGGCGACCCGGCAGCGTGGGACCCCAGCCGGCGCGTCCATGGCGACCGTAGGGGGCCGAGATGAACACGAGTGCGAGTACGGTGATCGGCGTGAGCGCGAGGATGGCCCACACGGCGTACTGCTGCCACACAGGGTCGATCACAGGCCCTCCTCGGTCGGCAGGGGAAGGTCGAGCTGGAGGCGCTCACGAAACCACTGGCCCGCGCGGCCGAGGGTCTGATCTTCGCGAACCACGGCGTGTAGCGGCAGCCGGTGGCCGTCGGGTGGCCAGGGGTCGGGGCGCAGGCGCACCAGCTCGCCGGTCGCGAGCATGGGGAGGGCGATGGGCAAGGGCAGGCTTCCCCAGCCGACACCCCGCCGGATGAGCGCGGTCTTGAGCTGGAGGTCGGTCACGCGCCAGGTGCGGCTCGCGATGACGCCCTGGTCCCGGGTCTCGGAGGCGCTGCGCTCGGAGTGCACGATCTGGACGTGCTGCTGGAGGACCGAGGCGTGGGGACGCCCATCGACCTTGGCGAGGGGATGGGTGGCCTTGCACACGGGCACGAGGCCCACCGTGCCCAGGTAGGACTGCGCCAGCCCGGGGTACTCGTTGCCCGCGAGGTTGCACGCGCCGAGGTCGGCCTTGCCAGCGAGCACGAGTCCGGCGGCGTCGCCGAGCAGACCCACGTCGATGCGCAGCGAGGTCGATGGAAACCACTCGGTGAAGCGCTCGCACACCTGGACCAGTCGCGAGGTCGGGTAGATGGCGTCCACGGCCACGCGAAGCTCGGGCTCGATGCCGGACTGCAGGCGGGCGGCGACCTCTTCGAGCTCGCGGGTCTGAGCGAGGACCAGGCGCGCTTCGGCCGCCAACCGCCGGCCTTCGTCGGTGAGGGTCGGCGTGCGTCGACTGCGGTCGAACAGCTGCGAGCCGAGCGCACTCTCCAATTGTTGCACGGCGTACGACACGGCGGACTGAACGCGGCCCAAGCGGCGTCCGGCGGCGCTGAAGCTGCCCTCGTCGACGACGGCAACGAAGACGGTCAGCTGATCCAGCGTGAATGGTGCGTACATCTATCGAATTCCTGGATGGATTCTATCAGTCTTTTGTTTGAACATTTGGGGGTTGAGCTGTCTTATTGTGCGACACATGCCGCGAGCTGCTGCGGCCTGTGCCCCGATTCACGAGTGACGACCTGACTTTCCGGAGGAGATTTCCCCCGTGCCTGCCGCCGTCCCCAGCACTGTCGCCAGCCTGTTCCGAGGGCGGGCGCGCGTGTACCCCCAGCGTCTGGCGCTCGCGGGTGTGGGCGGAGAGCGGACCTACGGCGAGATGCTCGAGCGCGTGCAGCGCTGGGCGGGCCTGTTTCGCGCTCACGGCGTGGGGGAGGGGGACCGCATCGCGGTGCTCTCCCGCAACCGCGTCGAGTATCTCGAGCTCTTCTTCGCCGCGGCGTGGCTGGGGGCCGTGGTCGCGTGCCAGAACTGGCGCCTGGCGCCGAGCGAGCTCGCACACTGCCTCGACCTCGTCGAGCCCGCGCTCATCGTCGCGAGTCCCGCCCAGGCCGAGCGCGTGGCAGACCGCGGTGAGCCGGTGCTCGTGTTCGAGCAGGTCGAGGCGCGCCTGGCCGAGGCGACGCCCGTGGAGCACCCGGTGGACGTCGACCCCGAGTCCCCGCTGATCATCCTCTACACCTCGGGGACCACGGGGCTGCCGAAGGGTGCGGTGATCAGCCATCGCGCCGAGATCGTGCGCAACCTCGTGCTCCGCGCCGAGTTCGGCATCGCCGCCGAGGATGCCTACGTCGCGTGGAGCCCGCTGTACCATATGGGTGGTGCCGAGTATTCGCTGGGAACGCTGATGAGCGGGGGAGCGGTGTTCGTGGTCGACGGCTTCGATGCCGAGGCGCTCGCCGGGCTCGTCGCCGCGCATCCCATCGGCTGGTTGCTGCTCATGCCGGGCATGGTCGGGCGCTTCGCGGACCTGCTCGAGGAGCGCGGCGTGAAGCCCGCGGGCATCAAGGTCTGTGGGGTCATGGCCGACCTCGTGCCCCCCGCGGACATCGCCCGCATTACCACTCTGCTCGACGCGCCCTACGCGAACACCTTTGGGGCCACCGAGACCGGTTGTCCGCCCTGCTCGTCGAGCCTGATCCCGGTGGGTGTGGCGCCGAGCTCGCTGTCCAAGGAGCAGAGCCCGTACTGCGAGATCCGGCTCGTGGACGAGGATGGCGTCGAGGTCGCCGACGGGCTGCCCGGCGAGCTGTACATGCGCGGCCCGACGCTGTTCTCCGGCTACTGGGGCGCGGGCGAGACCGGCTTCGTCGACGGCTACTTCGCGATGGGTGACGTGTTCGTGCGCAACCCCGACGGCACCCTCGACTTCGTCGACCGCCGCAAGTACCTGATCAAGTCCGGTGGCGAGAACATCTACCCGGCCGAGATCGAGCGCGTGCTGCTCGCCGACCCCCGCGTGGCCGAGGCAGCGGTGGTCCGGCGACCTGACCCGACCTGGGGCGAGGTGCCGGTCGCCTTCGTGGCGCGACGTGACGACAGCGTCACCGAAGAGGGGCTCATCGCCGCGTGCAAGGCCCAGCTCGCCTCGTACAAGAAGCCGAAGGCGGTGCGCTTCATCGGCTTCGAAGACTTTCCTCGCAGCGCCTCGGGCAAGGTGCGGCGCCACGAGCTCGAGCGACTGCTGGAGGACGCATGAGCAAGGTCACGACGTCGCTTTGCGAGTCTACGGCCACGGACGTGCGCATCCGCGGACGCAGTCTGCCGGGTGAGATTATCGGAAGCTGGACCTTCACCGAGATGGTGTACTTCCACCTCACCGGGCGCGAGGCGACGGCCGGTCAGCGGGCGGTGCTCGATGCGTGCCTGGTCACGCTGATGGAGCACGGGCTCACGCCGACGGCGATCAGCACCCGGCTCACGTACACCTCGGCTCCCGAGGCCATGCAGGGCGCGGTCGCTGCGGGCCTGCTGTCGGTGGGAAGCTTGTTCGTCGGCACGATGGAGGGCTGCGGGCAGCTGCTCGCCCGCATCGTCGCCGCCGAAGACGCGGCTGCCGAGGCCGCCGACATCGTCGCCCATGCCCGGGCCCACAAGCAGCGTCTGCCCGGCTTCGGACACCCGCAGCACACGCCCGTGGACCCCCGCACCGAGGCCCTGCTCGACGTGGCGCGGGCCCACGACCTCTACGGCGCTCACTGCGAAGCGCTGGACGTGCTCGATGGCGCGATTCGCATGGCCATCGATCGACCCCTTCCACCCAATGCCACCGCCGCCATCGCCGCCCTGCTCGCCGACGCGGACGTGCCCATCGAGATTGCGCGCGGGATCGCGCTGATCAGCCGATGTGCGGGTCTCGTCGGTCACATCCGTGAGGAGCAGCAGCGGCCCGCCATGCGCGAGCTGTGGCACGCCGCCGAGCAGGCGGTGCCCTACGTCCCCGAGGAGAGCGAATGACTTCCGGAATCGTCGGCCTTCACCACAACGCCTACCGCTGTCGTGACTCCGAGGAGACGCGCGTCTTCTACGAGGACTTCCTCGAGCTGCCGCTCGCCGCGACCCTGTGGATCAACGAGTCGAAGACGGGCCGCTCGGTCGAGGCGCTGCACACCTTCTACGAGATGGACAACGGCAGCTACCTCGCGTTTTTCGAGGTCCCGTCGATGCCTCACGACTTCGTGGACTTCCACGACTACGACCTGCACATCGCCCTCGAGGTCTCGTACGAGCACATGCTGGCGATGAAGGCGAAGGGCGAGGCCGAGGGCCGCGAGGTTCGCGGCGTGGCCGACCACAACTTCATCCACTCGATCTACTTCCGCGACCCCAACGGGTATGTCATCGAGCTCACCGCGAAGATGCCGAACCACGACGAGGCGACGGACAACACCAAGAACGACGCCCGCGGCGTGCTCGCGCAGTGGCAGGCGAAGAAGGCGAGCGCCTGATGCACGCCGGCCGACGCCTCGACACCGGCGATGTGCTCCCGGCGCTGTCCTTCGACACGCTGGCGCACGGTGCGGTGCGACTTCCCGACGACCTCGCCACCGAGTGGGGCCTGCTCGTCGTGGTGAGGGCGGCATGGTGAAGCCACTGTCGCCGCCAGTTGGCGGCCTTCGAGGCCTCGCGGCAAGCCCTCGCCGAGCGGGGGCTGACCCTGTGGGTCGTGAGCACCGCCGACGCGGAGGGCAGTCGGCGGCTGGTCGACGAGACCGGACTGACCACGCCCCTCGGAGTGGGACTTCCCCTCGAGGCCACCGCCGAGACCCTGGGACTGTTCTATGAGCCGCGCCGCCACATTCTCCACGCGGCGAGCTTTCTCTTTGATCGCGACGGCCGCGTCGAGTTGGCTGTCACGAGCACCGGAGCGGTCGGGCGGCTGATGCCCGACGAGCTCCTCCGACTTCTCGACTTCTGGCGTTCCAAGCGCCAGCCATCCACCAAGGAGTGACCCATGAGCCTGCATCTGCACATGCTTCCGCCCAGCGTCAACAACCTCACCGTGCGCGTGTTCCTGCGTGCGTCTGGGCTCGATCACACCGAGGAGAACGCGTGGGGCAAGACGCGCTCGGACGAGTTCATGGGCAAGGTCCCGGCGCACCTCACGCCCGCCATCGAGACCGCCGACCATCCGCGCGGTGCGATGTGGGAGAGCTGCGCGATCATGATGTACCTGGCCAACAAGCACGGCCTCGAGGGCCTGTACCCCTCCGACCCGGGGCGTCGCGCGCTCATCGACAGCGCGAACTTCTACCTCACGGGCACGTTCTACCCGCTCGTGTCGCGCTCCACGTACCCCCGCCTCGGCTTCCCCTGCTACCCGGGTGAGGTCGCGAACAGCGACCTCGGCGACGACGTGAAGGAGGCCGCCCGCAAGGAGTCTGAGGCCGCGCTGGCCGAGCCGCTCTCGGTGTTCGAGAACTACTTCGTCAACGACGGCTTCATCGGGGACGGCGACGGTCCGTCCATCGCCGACATCCGCCTCGCGGCGACCCTCGAGTTCCTCGCGATGAACGACACGGCGCTGCCGGAGTGGGCCCAGTCCTACGTCGCTCGCGTCGAGGAGGCCCTCGGCAACGCGTACAGCGAGCCCGCCGCCGACGTGCGTGGCTTCGTGGCCCACGTGAAGTCGCAGGCCTGATCGAACCGGGCCCCGGGCGCGTCCCGGGGCCTTCGGGTCCGAGATGGATCCCTCCGCCGTGCGATGCGCGGCGGTCGCGCACCCGGAGTGTTCATGCGCACGCTGCAGACCTCACCCGATCACGTCGTCTTCGGCCGTGGCGCCGAGGCGGAGACCGCCCGCTTGCTCGCCGAGCACGGG
This sequence comes from Deltaproteobacteria bacterium, assembly GCA_006226595.1. Taxonomy (GTDB): domain Bacteria; phylum Myxococcota_A; class UBA796; order UBA796; genus M1803. The sequence goes on along the minus strand of SBGP01000104.1, from coordinate 56,173 downwards.
GCGAAGCGCGTGTTGCTCGTCGCCCAGGCCCATCACCGCGCGGGGGCCGACCGCCTGGCCGAGGCCCTCGGTGACAAGGCGGTGGGCGTGTTCACCACCGAGGTGCCCCAGGTGCCCGGCGAGGTCGCCGACGCGGCCATCGCCATGGCCCGGGAGACCGGCGCCGACTGGCTGTGCGCACACGGCGGAGGCACGCCCATCGGCATCGCCAAGGTCGTCGCTCGCGAGCTGTCGCTGCCCATCGCGGCGGTACCCACGACCTATGCGGGCTCGGAGCGCACCAACATCTGGGGCGAGACGCGTGACGGCATCAAGACCACGGGTCGCGACGACAAGGTACGTCCGCGGCTGGTCGTCTACGACCCGGACCTCTCCGCGAACCTGCCTCCGGACCTGTCCTACAAGAGCCTGTTCAACGCGCTGGCCCACAGCCTCGAGGCGCTGTACGCCGTCGAGGTGAGCGAGCACGCGCGTCGCTGCGCGGAAGAGAGCCTCGAGCCCCTCGTGGCGGGTATTCGCGGCATCCACCGAGGCGAGGACGACGCCCGCGAGCAGGCGACCTACGGGGCGTACCTCGCGTCCGAGGCCCTGGCCGGGGCGTCGATGGCGCTGCACCACAAGCTCGCCCACGTGCTCGGCGGCAGCTACGGCACCTCGCACGCCGATACGCACAGCATCCTGCTGTCCTACACCTTCGGGTTCAACGCGCCGGCGGCCCGGGATGCGCTGCGGGCCGCGCAGGACGCGTGGAACACCTTCGACCCGCCGGGCTTCCTCTACGACCTGCAGCGCGAGCTGGGCCTGAAGACGTCGCTTCGCGAGCTTGGCCTCGACGAGTCGCATCTCGACGGCATCGTCGAGCAGGTGCTCGCCAAGCGCTACGACAACCCGCGCGACTACGACGCCACGAGCCTGCGCAGCTTCCTGCTCGATGCGCTGCACGACCGGCGGCCCTCGCTGAGCACCCGGCGCATGGCCATGCCCGAGGGCGCGGTGGGCCCGCACGCGGAGCTGGAGATCACCGAGCGGGGAGCGCCGCTGCGCGAGGCCAAGGCCGTGGTGCTTGGTGTGCACGGGCGCGGGGCCAGCGCGGACCGGTTCCTCGCCGATCTCGAGCGACGGCTCGGACCGCGGCCGGACGTGTGTTTCCTCGGCGCGCAGGCCCGCGACAACACCTGGTATCCCAAGGGCTTCCGGGCCCCGGTCGAGGACAACCAGCCCAAGCTCGACAGCACGCTCTCGGTCGTCGAGGCGCTGTACCGCCACGCACGAGCGGTGGTCGGGGACGAGCGCATCGTGCCGGTCGGCTTCTCGCAGGGCGCGTGCACCGTGCTCACGTGGCTGTCGGTGACCGAGTCCCGACCGGTACGCGTCCTCGCGTTCACCGGGGCCCACACCGAGCTCGATGGGGCGAGCTTCGCGGCGGCGAGGGGCGTGGACGTGCACATGGGCTCGGCGGCGGGGGACCCGTGGATCGACCGGGCGGTGTTCGAGTCGGCGGCGGCGCGCTTCCGAGAGGCGGGGGCGAAGGTGTCCGCGCACCTGGCACCGGGCGAGCAGCACGCCATCCACGACTTCGACGACCTGGCCCTGCGGACTGCCGTGGCCGAGGCGGTGGCCGGCGACCGACTCGCCTACCAGCGCGGGTTCATGGGAGCCATGGCCAGCGAGGCGCGACCCAACGTACTGCCGGCGGTGCAGAACTCGCCGCGTCGTGTCGCCTACGGCCTCGTGGCCGAGCAGATCAACGGCACCGGCTTCACGCTGGAGCGCGGCCTGAACCAGCGCACGTGGATGTATCGCCTGCGTCCCGCGCTGCTCTCCACGCCGTTCACCCGCTACGCCGATGCGCCGTCGCACTTCGTGGGGACCTTCGAGCACGGGGTGTCGAGCCCGCAGATCCGCCGCTTTCGACCGCACCCCATCCCCGAGAAGCCGACGGACTTCCTCCACGGTCTCACCACCTATGCGGGGGCAGGGGACCCGAGCGAGCGGCGCGGGGCGGCGATTCACGTGTACGCAGCGAACGCGGACATGACGCGCACCGCGATGTGCAACATCGACGGCGACCTTTGCCTGGTTCCGGAGCTCGGGCGGCTGCACGTGCGCACGGAGCTCGGCCGCCTGCAGGTCTCGCCCGGCGAGATCTGCGTGATTCCCCGCGGGATCCGGTTCACGGTGAGCTTGCCGGACGGGGAGGCGCGTGGCTGGGTCGCCGAGGTCTTCGACGCTCACCTGCAGCTTCCGAACCGAGGGCCCGTCGGGGCCAACGGGCTGGCCGACGAGCGGCACTTCCTGTCGCCGGTCGCGGACTTCGCGGACGTCGAGGAGCCGTGGACCGTGCTCGTGCGGCAGGGCGGCGTACTGTGGAAGAACACCGCGAGCCACGACCCCTTCGACGTCGTCGCCTGGCACGGGAACTACGCGCCGTACAAGTACGACCTCATGCACTTCAACAGCCTGGGATCGGTGTCGTGGGACCATCCGGACCCGTCGATCCTCACGGTGCTGACCTGTCCCATGGACACGCACGGGCGCAACGCCCTGGACATCGCGGTGTTCCGAGGGCGCTGGGATGCCTCCGAGCACAGCTTCCGCCCGCCGTACTTCCACCGCAACTCCGCGGTCGAGTTCAACGGCGTGATCAAGAACGTGGAGGGGTCGCGGACCTGGCAGCCGGGCGTGTTCAGCTGGACACCGTACCTCTCGCCCCACGGCATCAGCGCGCATGCCTACGAGCGCGAGGTGTACGACGAGTCCACCGAGCCGGCACGGCTTCCCGACGAGTCCCTGTGGATCCAGTTCGAGAGCACGTACCCGCTCAAGGTGATGAAGTGGTGGCTTCACCACGAGACCGTCGAGGAGGACTACCTCGCGGACTTCGCCGACTATGGGCCGAAGGCGACGCTGTGAACGGCAAGGTCCGCTCGCTGGAGCAGGCCCTCGAGGGGCTCGCCGACGGCATGTCGGTGGCGGTGAGCGGCTTCGGTCTGTCCTCCAATCCCGAGGCGCTCATCGACGCGGTGCTCGACACCGAGGTGCGCGGGCTGACCCTCGTCTCGAACAACGCGGGCGCAATGGGGCTGGGGCTCGCGAAGTGGCTGCAGGAGGGTCGCGTCGCCAAGGTCATCTGTACCTACATCGGCAGCAACCACGACCTTCAGCGGGTCATCGACGATGGCTCGGTCGAGGTCGAGGTGATCCCGCAGGGCACGTTCACCGAGCGCATGCGGGCCGCGGGCGCGGGTATCGCCGCGTTCTACACGCCGACCGGGGCGCACACCGTGGTGGCCGAAGGCAAGGAGCTGCGCGAGTTCGACGGCCGGGTGCACCTGCTCGAGCACGCGCTGCGCGTCGACTTCGCGTTCCTGCGGGCGTGGCGGGCCGACCCCTTCGGCAACCTCCGCTTTATCGGAACCTCGGCGAACTTCGGACCGGCGATGGCGATGGCCGCGGAGGTTGCGATTGCCGAGGTCGAGCACCTCGTCGACCTCGGGGGCATCGCGCCGGGAGACGTGCACCTGCCCGGGGCCTTCGTGCAGCGGGTCGTCCACGTGCCCGAGCACGCCGACGTCATCGAGCACCGCACCGTGAGGCCGCGATGACGTGGAGCCTCGACGAGATGGTGTGCAAGGCGGCGGACGAGATCCGGCCGTGGACCGTGGTCAACCTCGGCATCGGCCTGCCCACGCGGGTCGCCGACGCGCTCGACCCCGAGATGCCGGTGTGGCTGCAGTCCGAGAACGGCATCCTCGGCATGGGCCCGTTTCCCGTGGAGGGCGAGGAGGACGCGCAGCTCATCAACGCGGGCAAGCAGACCGTGACGCTGGCCCCCGGCGCATCGCTGTTCGACTCGGCGACGAGCTTCGCGATGATTCGCGGTGGCCACGTGGACCTCGCCATCCTCGGAGCCCTGCAGGTCGGCGCCAACGGCGACCTCGCGAACTGGCGGGTGCCCGGCGGCCGGATGATGGGCATCGGCGGGGCCATGGACCTTGCGGCGGGCGCGAGGCGGGTGGTCGTGCTCACCCGGCATGTCGCCAAGAACGGCGCGCCCAAGCTGGTCGATCCGGTGAGCTTTCCGCTGACGGCAGCGGGCGTGGTGGACCGGGTGATCACCGAGTACGGCGTGTTCGATGCAGAGGGGGACGGGTTCTCGGTGGTCGCGCTGGCGGAGGGCCACGGTCTGGCCGAGGTCCAGGCGCTCACCGGAGCGCTGCTTCGTCCGGCCGCCGGACTCGTGTAGGCTGGGGCGTTGCCGCGATGCGGCCGGGGGGAGCGATGGTTGGAGTCGAGGAGCTCGCGAAGGCACTGCCGGCCCCGGTGGGTCTGAGCGCACGTGAAGTGCGCTATCGCGGCGAGGAGGACGGCATTCCCCTCGCCATGCTCCGGCCGCAGGACGTGGCGGCGGTCCGGGTGATCTACGACGAGCTCGGCAAGATCCTGGATGCGCTGCGGCCCGCCGCACTCGGCTCAGCCGAGGATGGCTCGGAGCGGGTGCGGGCGCTGCTCGGGCAGCCGGAGTGGGATCGGGCGGTGGAGGCGGCTCGCTGGCTGGGCGAGGGACTCGGAAGCGGTGCGGACCTCGCGGTCCGCAAGGCCCTGCACGACGTGCGCGGGGGCAGCTTCCAGGGCTTGTTCATCCACCTCGACCTCATCGAGGCGGGGCTCGAGGAGCCGGGTGACGGCGAGCGCGCGTTCATCCTGGCGCGGGACCACCGCAAGATGATGCGCAACGCGCTGATCGATCTCGACGAGGCCGGGTACGACGTCGACCTCGCGCCGAGGCCTCACCGCGTCGCCCTGCTCCAGGAGAAGTGGGACGACGTGGCGTACCAGATCGGCGAGCATCAGGCGCGGGTGACGCTGGAGGCGGGCTTCGATGGCTCGGTATCCGAGCGGTGCATGGAGTTCGCCGCGCTGGACCGGGTCCTGTACAACCTCGTGAACAACGCGGCGCGCTTCGCGGCGGATCAGCGCGTGCGCGTGGCGGTGCTGCCCGAGGACCACGGCGGCGAGACGCACCTGCGCTTCGTGGTGGCGAACGCGGTGAGCGAGGGCCAGCAGGCAGCGCTGGACGAGGCCTTCGGCGCGGACCTGTCCAAGGTCTTCGGGAGCGGGTTCACGACCGGCGGGCATGGCGTGGGGCTGCGCATCGTCGCCGACGTCGTCGCGCATGGCTACGGCATCGCGCCGTCCGAGGCGATTGCCACCGGGCATCTCGGCGCCCGGCTCGTCGACGGGCACTACGTGGCCTGGTTCTTCTGGCCCGCGGTGCCGACCGAATAGCGTAGTCCGGTGAGGTGAGCGGCGCATCCCGCCGGGAGGCGTCGATGTGGCGAACCCTTCGATGGGAACGGCCTGAAACGGGGTCAGACCCCCCTGAGGGGTCAGACCCCTCTTGGGGGTCAGAGCCGCCCCTGGGGTCAGAGCCGCCCTCGGGGTCAGACCCTCCGCCGGGGTCAGACCCTCCGCCAGGGTCAGACCCTCCGCCGGGGTCAGAGCCGCCCTCGGGGTCAGACCCAGCTCAGGCGTCAGACCCGAAGCGAGATGCACTTTTTCGTGAACCGCTTGGCCGCTGCCGACACCTCAGGAGTGCGAGGTAGCGATGCTGACGGTGTACGCAGGACGAGAGCTCGGAGACTACGGTTACGAAGAGAAGCCCTGGTACCAGCCGGGCGCTCGGCTCGAGGCCTTCCTCGGGCAGCTCGAAGGACGCGGTCTGGCCGTGTCCTGGGCGGAGGCGCCCCCGGCCACCGACGAGGAGCTCGCGACCTTCCACGACCGGGACTACGTCGCGGAGGTCACTCGGCGCTGTGCCGAGAACCGGGGCAGCCTGGACCGGGCCCCCGACATCGTGTGCGCCCGCTCTCGGGAGCTGCTCCGCGGCATCGCCGAGGTCCGGGGTGAGTGGGTGCCCGAGATCGCCCTCGAGCCCGTGCTCGATGCCCTCGACGCGACCCTCGCCGCCTTCGCGCCCTTCCTCGAGAGCGAGGGCCTGGTCGAGTACGACGCCATCGCCAACGCGGTGCGCCTCACCGACGCCGGTGCCGCGTTCCTCGCCGATCCAGCGGCGACCCTCGGTGGTCCGACCTTCGCTCGGGCCCACGTCGAGCGCGCCGCGCGGCACGTGTGCGGGGCGGTGATCGACGCCACCCGGCGTCTCGCTCGGGGCGACGTGAAGACCGCCTTCGTGCCCATCGCCGGCTTCCACCACGCGCATCGCCAGGAAGCGCGCATGTACTGCCTGTACAACGACCCCGGCCTGGCGCTGGAGATGGCGTTGCGCGCCGTGGAGGGCACCGTCGCGTACATCGACGTCGACATCCACCACGGGGACGGCGTGTACGAGGCCTTCGCCGCGCATCCCCGCGTGGTCATCGCCGACCTCCACGAGGGTCCGCGGGTCCCGGCGGGCGAGGTTCGCGAGACCGGCCACATCGGCGAGGGCGCCGCGGTCGGGACCAAGCGCGCGCTCGCCGTCGGCCACGGCATGGACGATGCGCGCTACCTTGCGGCCTGGGAGCGGCTCGAGGCCTTCGTGCGTGAGGCGAAGCCCTCGTTCATCGTGTTCGAGGCCGGTGTCGACGGGCTCGCCGGGGACCCCATGTCCCGCCAGGATCTGACCCCGGCGGTGTTCGGGGAGATCGCGCGCCGCGTGAAGGCCCTCGCCGAGGAGCACGCCGAGGGACGCCTGCTCGTGCTCGGCGGCGGCGGCTACGAACTCACCGGCATGGCCGAGGGCTGGGCCGCGGTGGTCGAAGCGCTGATGGGCTAGCTCCGGGCGTTCGCGGGGCACTTTCCCGCGGGCTCGTGCGACACTCTCGGCCGGAGGTTTCATGCTGCTCTGGCTCGTCGCCACCGCCCTCTCCGCTGACGCGGGCCTCGACAAGGTCGTCGGCTGGACCGACCTCGGCGCCGTCGTGTTCGAGGGCACCCACAGCTACGAGGAGTACACCGGAGACCCCGAGGACGAGGAGGAGAGCGAGCCGATCAGCGGCAAGTACCCGCTCACCTGCGTGCACTCGCCTGGGGAGTCTCCGTCGACCTGCTACGTGCGGAACGCCGCGGACGCGAAGGCCTTCGGGGCCGAGCACTTCGGCAAGCCCGCCGAGCTCGCCGCGTGGACCAAAGCCCACGTCACCCGACCCGGTTCTTCCGCGAAGACCGTGGACGGGCGCACCCTCGCCATCGACACCACCGATACGCCCACCGACCCCACCGAGACGGGCTGGACCATCACCGGAGAAGCGAGCGCGCTGACCGCGACCTTGTCGCGCGGCGGGGAGACGTGGACCGCCACCCTCGACCCGGCGCTGACCTCCGCATTTGGCCGAGACCGCGTCGTGAGCGTGAGCTGGGCGCCCTCCCATCGCTGGATGGCGCTGTTCTTCGAGGACAAGGGCGGCTGGCACATGCGCGGACCCGTGCCGCCCAGCGTGCACCCGGTCGTCCTCGACACCACCCTGGTCACGGTCATGGCGCACGCCTCGGTCGACGAGCGCGTCACCACCCAGGCCTCGGGTGTGCTGCGCAGCAAGGCGGGGCTGCACTTCCAGCGCATGCAGCCTGCAAAGAAGGCCCGCGACGCGACCGTCGTGTACTACGCCGACGGCTACCAGGCGCTCGCCGAGGCCGTCGTGCTCGTGCTGCCGCAGGGAGGCACGGTCGAGCCGCTGACCTGGGAGAGCCACAGCGACCTCATCGTCGCGCTCGGCGTGTCGCCCGGGTCCTAGCCGCCCATCGGGTTGTGCCTGGTTGGGAGACCGGGTACCGTGGAGCGCATCTTCAGAGAGTTTCCGATGTGGGTGTTGCTGTTCCTTCTCGCCTCAGCAGTCGCTGCGCCGTGTGAGCAGAGCTTTGACGTCGAGGCGCTTCGGCGGCTGGCTTCGGAGGCCGACGCTGCGATCGATCAGGACGACATGGTGGCACATGGCCGAGTCATGGCTGAGATCCGAGCCTCGGCCGAGTGCCTAAGTGAGCCTGTCGATGCCAAGACCTGGGCGCGTTTGCTCGTGACTCAGGCGCTCGTCGAGTCCGCTCTTGGCCGCGACTGGCGCGCACCGCTGACTTCGGCCCTGTTGGCGGATCCTGGCGTGGCCCATGATGTTGGTCCCAAGGAAATTCGGGAGTACCCCCTTCCCATCGAGGATCCGACGTATCTGGTGCCAGTCGCGAGAGATGGCATCTTCTTTCTCGACGGGCGGCAAGTCGAGGCGGTGCAGCCTGGTGAGCTCGCAGGCCCCCACCTGGTCCAAGCATACGCGGCCGGTCGCTGGGAAACGCGGTACCTTGAGGATGCGCCGTTTCCGAGCAACTGGGTCGCCCCGGTTGCGGAGTCCGCGGAGGTCAAACGCCGGAGGAGTCCGGCACTTCCAGTGACCGGCCTGGCGCTCGGAGTCGCAGGAGCGGCTACTGCGGTGACGAGCTGGGCGATGGCGGTCAACGCTGAGGCGCCGAGCGCAGCCAAGGTTGGGACGCTGAAGGCGCTCAACGTCGGTGGATGGGCGCTTGCCGGTGTGGGCTCTGGGCTTGCGGTCGTGCATGTGGCTCGACCCGCACCGACGGCTCAGGTCACCATCTCTGGGAGGTTCTAGTGCGGTTTGTTCGACTTCTTCCGACCTGCCTCCTTTCGGGTTGCCTGCTCGGCTGGAATCCGACCACCGAGGTGGAGGATTCCTCGGTATGTGGCGACAACCGCGTCGAAGGTATCGAGGTCTGCGACGGGACGGACCTCGCGGGTGAGAACTGCGAGACCCAGGGCTTCTATGGAGGCCAGCTCACATGTTCGTCCTGTTCATTCGTCACGGATGAATGCACCAACTGTGGCGACGGTGACGTAGACGAGGTCGACGGTGAGGATTGCGACGACGGTGTGAACGACGCTGTCTACGGCGAGGAAGGCGGCTGCGCACCGGGCTGTGTGAGCGCGAGGTACTGCGGCGACGGGACTCCTGATCTCTCGGAGGGTGAGGATTGCGACGACGGCCGGAACGATGGTGCGTACGGCGGCTGCGAGGGTGACTGTACGCTTGCGCCGTATTGCGGTGATGCGATCGTCGACGACGTCCATGGAGAAGAGTGCGACGACGGCGTGAATGATGGCTCCTACGATGGATGTGAGCCGAATTGCACGGTGGCCGCATTCTGTGGCGATGCCGCTGTGGACACCGACGGAGGCGAGGAGTGCGACGACGGAACGAATGACGGAACCATGAGTGCGTGCAGCAGTGGGTGTGCCTGTGGTTGGCAGCTAAGCGACGCTGCCCTGGCAGAGATCCTGGTCTTTGGGGTCGCCCCGCACCCGTCAGCGGGTGGATTCGCCACCGGCTCTGCTCGGGGTCCCTTGGCACCCTCGGAGGGGCTCGATCGGGATGCGTTCGTCAGTCGCTTCGATGACGACGGCGGATTGCTGTGGACCCATCAGTGGGGGACCGAGGTGGCGGACGGGGGGCTTGCCGTGACTTCGGACTCGGACGGATCCGTCTATGTCGCCGGATATACGGCGGCGGGTCTCGACGGTAACGTCAGCGCCGGCGAGACAGACATCTTCGTGAGCAAGCTCGATGAGTCTGGGGCTGTTGCCTGGACCACCCAGCTCGGATCAGCAGCGACTGACGTTGCCCGGGCGATCGCCGTAGAGGATGCCGGACGAGTGTTCGTCGGAGGCTACACGTCGGGCGCCCTGGACGGCATCAGCAGCCCAACATCTGTGGACTGGGACGGATTCGTCGTAGCCCTGGAGGCCGATGGTGGGGTGGCTTGGACACACCAGTTTGGCGTGGCCGATGATCCGGTGTCCGTCGCTGGGCTTGCCCTGCTCGCGGATGGGTCCGTGGCGGCCGTTGGCTACGTGGGTGGCTCTGGAGCGCTGGAAGGTGCCACGTCCGCAGAGGGCGGTGATGCCTTCCTCGTGGTGCTGTCGCGCGACGGGGTGGTGACTCGAACCGAACAGTTTGGCTCGAGTGGCGCTGAATCGGCGACCGCAGTCGTCGAGGCAGCCGACGGGTCTCTCCTGGTTCTCGGAAGTACTAATGGGGATCTTCACGGCGAGACGTCATCCGGCGGTTGGGACCTCTTTGTGACCAAGTTCGGCGCTTCGTCGAGAGAGTGGACACGTCTCGCTGGCACGCCGATGGACGAGCGGTCGGCCGGCATGGCCCTGGGTGACGCAGGGGAGATCTACGTGACGGGCACGACCACGGGTTCCTGGGGACAGACCATCGCGGATGTTCACACAGATCTCGTTCTGGCAGCACTGACCTCTGATGGGGAGCTCGATTGGATTCGCCAGGTGGGTGGACTCGAGGTCGACGAGGGGCGGGACGTGGCGGTGACCGTGGCTGGTGAAGTGGTCGTCGGCGGCTTCCAGCGCACTCCAAACAACCAACAGCCACAGCGCGGTGATGGGCTGTTGGTGGCCTTCAACGCCCAGGGCGACGAGCAGTGGACTCGCGCGCTTGCCGCGGCGACGGATCGCGGCGCTTGGGGCATGGCGTTGGATGAGCAGGGGATCCTGGTGGCCGAGGATGTCACTTCGTATGCCCCGGGCGAGTACTCGGCCGGCGCCTACGACGCCGTCCTGTCGCTGTACTCCCTCGGTGGCGAGCGAGTCTGGTCCACCCAGCACGGCACTCTGGAGAACGATAGCGGTTCTGCAGTCGTCGTGGGTACGAACACCTACTTCTTGGTGGGCTACACTTCCGGACCGATGGATGGGCAGCCGGTACTGGGTGGTGGCGACGTCTTCGTCGCGGCCCATGACCTGCAGGGGAGGAGCACGTGGACCAAACTCTTCGGCACATCGTCCAGTGACTACGCGGCTGGTGCTGTACCGGATGGTGTCGGTGGTGCTTACCTGGCGGGGACGACCTCCGGTAGCTGGGGCACACCCCTCGGCGGGGTTGATGGCTTCGTCCTGCGCATGGACCCATCCGGAGGCGAGACCTGGGTGTCCCAGTTCGGGACCGCGCAGAGCGATGAGGCGTATGCCATTGCGAGTGTCGATGCCGGCGGCGTGGTCGTTACTGGTGGGACGCGGGGTGATCTTGCTGCGCCGTCCGCTGGCGGGACCGACGTCTTCTTGACTCGATTCGACGAGTCCGGAGGCCAGGTGTGGGCCCGACAGTTTGGTACTACCGCTGAGGATGTTGCCTACGGCGTGACGGTGGACTCATCGGGTAACGTCGCGGTCGTGGGAGGCACCTCGGCGAGTCTCGATTTCCAGCAGGCCTTCGGGAACGTGGATGGTTTCATCTCCGTCTTCGATGCCGATGGCACGAAGCTGTGGACCCGCCAGTTCGGGACTTCGTCCGAGGACCGCGCCATTGCGACCGCCGCGGACGACAGTGGTTTCCTGATCCTCGGCTATACGCGTGGCGAGATGGCGGCGGGCGAAGCTTTGGGGGGGCGGGATGTATTTCTCACTCATTACTCCACGGCTGGCGCACACGAGTGGACCATGCAGCTTGGCACGCCCCTGGACGACTTCGCGGCGGCCCTTCATTCCGACGGGCTGGGGGGAGCGTACGTTTCCGCGGCCTCGGACCGGGAGGATGCAGAGGGCGAGGCGCTGGGTACGGTTTCTTCGCTGTGGCGGATCTGTCCGCCTGGAGGTTGATCAGCCACCCATCGCGTGCTTCGCCGCGACCCAGCCCCACACCATGCCGCGCAGGTTGCTCAACCCGCTCTGGTAGCCGGCACCGATGTCGAGCAGCGCGGCACTGTTGCCCGCCGCGTACAGCCCGTCGATCGGCCGCCCGCGGACGTGCATCACCTGCGCGTCGAGGTTGGTCTTGAGCCCCACCGCGTTCACGCCGACACCCACGGCGGTGAGCTTCACGCCGTAGTACGGCGGCTTGTCGAGCGGGCCGAGGTTCTGGTTCGCACGGCTGCGGTCGCCGACCATGCACGCCGCCCACGGATAGCGTCCGCGCCCGAAGTCCGGGTCGACATCACCGTGCGCGAACTCGTTGAACCGCTCGATGGTCGCGGTCAGACCCTCGGGATCGATGCCCAGCTTCTCGGCGAGCTCGGCCGGCGTGTCCGCCTTCTTGAGCAGGGCCTCGGGCGCCTCGACACCCGGCATGAAGCTGCAGAACGCGTACTTGTCCCGGTAGTTTTGATCGAGGATCAGGTACGGCGGGTAGTTCGGGTGCTCCTGCGCTTCGCCGTCCCAGTCGTGACAGCGCGGCAGGTAGTTCCGGTAGAAGGACTCGTCCGCGAAGCGCTTGCCCTCCTTGTTCACCCAGATGGCGTGCGGGTAGCCGCCCTCCCAGCTCGCCCGCCACATGGGCTTGCCGTCGGCCTTCTCGCCCGGCACCTGGTAGCCGAAGAACATGCCCAGGTTGTACGAGGGCACCCCGGCCAGCGCCGCGCCGATCTCGCCGCCGAGCACGAGGTTGTCGCCCTCGAGGTACGGCTGCGTCATCGAGCCCCACTCGGGCAATCCCTCGAAGTGGCGGGCCATCTCCTCGTTCCAGTCGTAGCCGCCGCACGCCACGAGCACGCCCTTGCGCGCCCGGATGCGGATGGTCTGGCCCTCGCGCTCGGCCTCCACGCCGACGACCTTGCCGTCCTCATGGATCAGCTTGGTGGCGGGGGTGCTCACCATCGCCTGCACGCCGCGGTCGAAGGCGGCCTTGAGGAACCAGCCCATCATCGCGGGGCCCATGCCGCGGATGTCCTTGGCGATGCGCCCGCCCATGGTCGCGAAGTCCCAGCGAGGCATCGCCGCGAGCCCGCCCCAGGCGAAGAGCTCGTCGTGGGTGATGCCCGGCGGCATGTGCGGCGTGGTGTACGACTTCTTCTGCCACTCGCCGAGCTGAGCGCCCTCGAACAGCTCCGGCTCCAGGTAGCGGCCCTTGGCCACGGTGCCCGGCGCGTGCGGGTAGTGGTAGTCGGGGAAGTCGCTGATGATGCGCCACTTCACGCCGCGGTCCGCGACCCACTTCGCCACGTACGGGCCGAGCTCGAACAGCTTGCCGGCCATCGCCTTGTCCGCGTAGCCGCCGGCCAGGAAGTCCAGGTAGGCGCGGGCGTCGGACTCGTTGTCGGGCGCGTCGCTGTCCTGCATGAGGTGGTTCATGCACACGAACACCTCGCCACCCGAGTAGGCGCACACCCCGCCGAGCTTGGGGGCCTTCTCGAGGATCAGCGCGCTGCCGCCGAGCTCCGCGACGTGAATCGCCGCGGTGACCCCGCCCAGTCCGGAGCCGATCGAGACGAAGTCGACCTCGTGGTCCCAGCTCATGCGCCCGTCTCCTCGGCGGACTTGTAGAACTGGCTGTACCAGCGACGCAGCTTGCCGATCGGGCCGTCCCCGTCGACCAGTCGCGGCACGTCCCGGTACACCTTGTGCTCCCAGATCTGGATGTCCTCGTGGAAGCCGAGCCGCAGGTTGTCCACGTAGAACTTCGCGAAGGACTCGGTCTTCGGGCCCTTCTTCTCGAGCATCACCGCGAAGCGCAGGTCGAGGTGCCCCTCGTCGATGGGCGTGTGCGCGAGCAGCAGCTTGCTGTGCAGGTAGCCCTTCATGTCGCTGATCTGGAAGGCGGGACCGTGGTAGGTCGCGACGATGTCGAAGTGGTCGACGCCGCCCTGCGGAGGCTCCGCGGTGCCCACGGTGTGCTGGGTGGCCTTGTGGTCCTCGTAGATGTTCTCGAAGGACTCGACCTCGGTGCGGTGCACGATCGGGAAGTGCGCGCTGTCGGCGACGTTCTCGACGATCTCACGCGGGTGCGTCTTCACGCCCTCGAGGATGTTCGGGAACCACGCGGTCCACTCCTCGCTGCCATGGCCCTCGATCGCGGGGACCTCCCAGGTCGGGCCGCCGCCGTCCCGGTCGTGCCACACGAAGATCACCCCGTTCTTCTCGGTGACCGGCCAGCACGCCATCTTCGCCTTCTTCGGGATCTTCTTCGCGTAGGGGATGGCGGTGCACTCGCCTTCGCCGTTGAACTCCCACGCGTGGAAGGGGCACACGATGGACTCGCCACTGACGCTGCCGCCGTAGCCGAGGTGGGCGCCGAGGTGAGGGCAGAAGGCGTCGAGGATCTTCGCCTCGCCGCTCGCGGTGCGGAACAGCACGAGGTCCTTGCCGAAGTACTTCAGCGGCTTCACGCCGCCGGCGGGCAGCTCGTGGGACCAGGCGACGACGAACCAGCCGCGGGGAAAGCCGGTGAGCTCGGCCATGGGGGGCTCCAAGTAGAACGTGTTCTAGTTCGGGGATGGGAAGTAGAACATGTTCTATTTCGGGCGACAAGCGCAGGATGGTGCACCGTGAGAACTCGCTTGTCCGCGCGCCCGCGAGGCGATCGAGCGTGTCGACTCGGTGTTCGCAGGCACCTGGTCGCGAGCGTGGGCGCTGGGCGCGCTCACGGGAAAGTTGCCGTTCTCGCGAACCGATCGCCGACCTCGATCACCTGTCGGATGATGGACGGAGGTCGAGATGGGCAAGGGACAGCAGGCTGCCGAGAAGGCGCCGCAGAGCGCCCCGGCACCGCAGAGCAAGGCGCCCGAGCAGGCGCTGCCCTCGAACAGCGAGATGTGTGCGGCCCTCGACGACGCGACCCGCGAGGGCCTCGTCGACCTCCACGAGCGCTTCGGCATGGGGCTCGGCGCTGGCGACTTCCGCTCGGCGGTGAGCCGCGTCGACAGTGACCTCCCGCCGGTCCTGGCGGCGGCCTTCGCCGCGGAGACCCGTGGCGTCACCGATCTGGTCGAGGCCGATCTCTCGGCGGGTGAGCGCATGCGCGACCGCGGCTGGGCGCTGATCCAGGACGCCGAGGCCTGCAAGAGCGACAAGAAGGCCGACAAGACGCTGGTCAGCAACGTCCGCAAGGATCTCGGCGCCGTGGACGCGGCGCGCGATCAGGCCGCGCTCGATCTGCGCGACGCCTTCCGGCTCACCCCGGAGTCGAAGACCCTGGTCGGCGGCGAGGGCGACCTGCTCGACGAGGTCGCCGCCGGCGCGGACTGGTTGGTCGAGATGGCCATCGAAGGCGACCTGTTCTGGGGCGCCTTCTACCACGGCAAGAACGGCAAGGAGACCTCCGCCGAGGCCGGAAAGCGCCTGGGCAAGGCCATTGCCGGCTACCCCGACGCGGTTCACTACGTGTTTCGTGTGGTCATGCAGCGCCTGCCCGCCGAGCGTCGCGACCTCGACCTGCTCATCGCCGCGCTGAACGAGGTCGGCATGAGCACCGCGGACTTCCCGGTGTTCGTCGCGCCGTGGCTCGACGCGGTGGACGGCGCCGATCTCGACGACGAGGCGCTGAAGGCCGACTACCTCGCGACGCTGCTCGAGGCGCAGCACATCGACCAGGCGTTCATCGGCACCTCAGTCGCGGCCAGCGCGGAGGGCGAGGAGAAGTTCGCCATCTCGACCAACGGTTTCACCGCCATTCGCCAGCTGCCGGCCAACGTTCGCGTCGCCGAGCACATGCTCGCCATCTCGGGCTTCGTGCGCTCCCACAACCACATGGTCCGCTACTTTCAGGCCCTCGAAGAGGTGCAGGCGGCGGAGCAGGGCGCGGCGCCGATCGCGACCTACGAGGCGATGACCCGGCACCTGCTCGAGGCGGAAGCCGAGTGGATCGGCTGCCAGACGGTGCTCGGGCCACTGCTCGACAAGGCCCCCCCGGCCGCGATGCGCGAGAAGGCGGACAAGGCGCTGCCCGAGCTCGCGGTCGACGCCATGGACCGCCAGTACCAGCGCGTGTTCGACGAGCAGCGCACGGTCGTGACCATCGAGGTCGGCGCGCGCAACCTGATCGCCGAGCAGTCCTTCGGCGCCCTCGGCGAGGACGACCTCGCGGTCCAGGCGGTCGAGGCGGCCGGCAAGGTCGAGGAGCTCGTGAAGACCGCTGGGGAGAGCGCGGTGGCCCTTGGCCACGACGGCGCCGGCAAGATCGAGGGGCTCGGCAAGATCCTCGCGTTCTACAAGGCCGGCAAGAAGCTGTCGAAGGCCGGGGAGATCGCCGAGGAGGCCCGCAAGAAGGGCCTCGCCTCGTCCGTCGAGACGGCCAAGGCCATCCACGAGCTCGCCGACGCCTGCGCGAAGGCCTCCGCCGGTGCGCTCGAGACCCTCGGCGCGGGGCTCACGCTGTACGGCAACGCCAAGCTCGGTGCCCTCGGTGACCTCGACGAGGGGGCCAAGGAGCTCGCTCGCTTCGACGGTATCCGCGCGTGCCGCGCCGGAAACCGCTTCCAGAGCGCGGCCAAGCAGCTCGGCAAGATCGGTGCCCCCGGCGACTTCCTGAGCGCTGCGGCTGCAGTGATGACGCTGCTCGACGCCGACGCCACCGACGAAGAGATCCGCGGAGCGTCCTTCGACCTCGCGAGCGCCGGGGTCGGTATCGCGGCGACCGCCGCCGAGGCCGCGGGCGTGGTGGGTGCGGGCACCGCCGGAAGCGCGGTGGGCATCGGCCTGGCCTACGTGAAGCTGCTCAGCGACGAGCTGTCGCGCATCGAGGCGCTGGCGGCGGGCTCCCGCGCGAAGAAGCGGGTGGCTGCCTGGGACAACATCGCTCACTTCGCGAACGGCGCGGTGCTCGCGACGGCGCGGGCGGCGTCGGCGTCCACGGCCTTCCGCAAGGGCGGCACCCCCACCCAGGAGAAGGCCTACGACCGCGCCGTGCTCGAGGCCGAGAAGCGGCAGCGCTGGCTGATCAACCAGGTGCGCCTGATGCCGGTGGCGGGTCTGGAGCCGGGCTCGCTGCGGGGCACACCGGACACCGTGAACTGGGTGCCCGACGCGATGGCCGCGGTGACGGCCTTCCACAACACCGGACGCAACGGCATCCAGGCGGTGAAGCTCTCGATGGAGCAGACCGCAGTGAAGTCGAAGGACCGGGCGCTCGCTGGTGGTGGGGTGTCACTCTTCGAGGGCGTTCGCGCCGCTGGCGAGGTGTTCCTGGCCCAGGGCAAGCGCGACGCCGAGTAGCTCACAGCTGGATGCCGGCGGCCTCGGCGACGGCCTTCATCTGCGGCGACGCGCTCGCGTGGGGGAACACGCCTGTGTCGATGTAGACCTGCTCCTCGGGCGTGGACGGGCGGTCGAGCACGGCGTTGCGGTGCGGGTGGCGGCCGAAGCGAGCGATCACGGAGCGGGCGCGGCGCGGCTGCTGACGGTTCGCGTCCCACAGCGGCTTGAGCACGTCCGGGGCCTCGGCCCACAGTGCGTCGGCGAGCGCGATCACGCGGTCCAGTCGGGCGAGGTGATCCGGGCCCTCCGCGTGACCGAGGGGAAGCGAGAAGAAGGTCTTGTGCCAAGGGCCCTCGAGGGCCTCGTAGTGCCCGTTCGCGAGGCCCTCCTCGCACAGCGCCAGGGCGCGCGCATCGCTGGCGAAGGCGCGCGGGGTGCCACGATGCAGGCTGCGCGGGAACTGGTCGAGCACCAGGATCAAGGCCAGGCGGCCCTGCGGAGTCTCGGCCCAGTGGTCGAGCTCGCCTCGCTCGGCGGCGGCCAGGGTCGGTCCGAAGCGCGCGACGATGGCCTCGTCCATGCCGCCGCGGAACCAGCGCATCGCCTGGTGCATCCAGGCAGTGGGATCGTCCCCGTGGTCCGCGTGGAACCAGAAGGAGAGGATGGCATCGGGGGTCGGCAGGGGGGCTTCTTGGGACATCGGTCCTCCTCGTGGATGAAGAGAACCTAGGTCTTCGCGAAATCGCATACAATGAGCAAATGAGCAGCCATACTTTGCGTGAGCGCAATCATAGCCTCGATGACCTGGACACCTTCGTGCGCGTCGCCGAGGCCGGATCCCTGAGCGCCGCCGCCGAGCAGCTGGGCGTACCGCCGTCCACGGTGAGTCGTCGGGTGACGCGGCTCGAGGACGCACTGGGCGTCGCACTGCTCCATCGGGAACACCGCCGGGTGGGGCTCACCGCCGATGGCGAGGCGCTGTACCGGCGCACCCGCACCGCCCTGCGCGAGCTCGACGAGGTCGCATCCGACCTCGACGGCGACGAGGTCCAGGGCGTGTTGCGGCTGACGGCAGGGGTGGGTGCCACCGCCCGCCACGGCTTCGCCGCCATGCTCTCCGCGTTCCGGGAGGCGCATCCAGCCGTGCACATCGAGCTGAGGGTGAGCAACCGGGTGGTCGACCTGGTCGAGGAAGGCGTCGACGTCGCCTTTCGGCCGTACACGCCACAGACGCCGATGCGCAGCGGGGACTTGCGCATTCGCATGCTCGGAGGCGCGCCGTTCGGCCTGTACGCGGCCCCCGAGCTCGCCGAGGTCGACGTGGCGGCGCTCGACGGGCTGCTCATCGGCCATCCCATCCTGCGCATCGCGCGCATGGCCTCCCGGTTCTTCCCGGGGTGGTCTCGGCTGCACGCGTGCAGCACCCCCATCGTGGTCGACGACTTCGACTCGGTGGTCGCTCTCGCCGCGGCGGGTGCCGGGGTTGCCGTCGCGCCCGAGCTGGTCGCCGCTCACCTCCTCGAAGACGGGCGCCTGGTGCGCGTGTGCACGGAGCTCGACCTCGGCGGCTCAGAGATGTGTCTGATGTGGCCGGCGTCTCGGCACCTGGCCCCTCGGGTTCGCGCCTTCGTCGACCACTGCGTCGCGTGGGCACCGCGCCTGGGGCTGGAGCCGCCGGGCACCTGGAAGCTCGGCGCGATCTAGGGGCTCGTCCGTCGCCTCAGAAGCCGACCTGGAGCTGGGCGCGCGCGACCTGGGTGATCTCCTCGCCGTGCTTGGCGATCTCGGCTTCCCACGACAGCCGGGTCACGGCATGCCACTCGTCGAGGTGCACGTTGAACGCCGTGGTCACCCGCTGGCGGACTTCGCCCTCGAAGTCCACGGCGTCGTAGCCGACGGCTGGCTCGACATCGGTGCTGCCAGCGTGGATGCGCTGTGCGGCGAGCGCGCCGACGCCTGCGTCCCAGTGGTGGGTGGCGACCGCCCGAGCGACGAGACCCTCGACGGCGAGGGTGCTCCCCTCATGATGCCAGCCCACGCCCACGTCGGCTTCGTGGTCCCAGGACGGGCCGTGCTCGGTCTCGCCCCCATGCAGCCAGCTCGCGACGCCCGCGTGGAGGTGCCAGTCGGCAAGGGTCACGTCCACCGCGCCGACCGGGCGCACGCCCGGGCCCGTGATGAGGATCGGCGAGGCCGAGTCGAACAGGCCGACCTGCACGTCGACCACCTCGTCGACGTAGCGCAGCTCCGCGCCGAGCTCGCGGCGTGGGGCGGCGGAGACCACCAGCAGTCGGGTGGGCAGGATGAGCTTGGGCGCCGGGATGCCAAACTCCATCGAGAACGGGGTCTTGAACTGGCCGGCCCGCACCGAGAGGCCTTGTGCGGGACCGAGCCGCACCACGGCGTCGAGCAGCTCCACGGTCCCGGACTTGCCCTCGAACTGGATCATGCCCGCGTAGCTGCCGTGCTCGAGCCTGGTCTGGAACCTCGCCAGGTCGACGCTCACCGTGCCCTCGCCCTGCTCGTCGACCGCGACGCCGGCCTCCACCCAGCCATGGAGCTCGATCTGGGGCGGCTCGGGCGGCATGTCCGCAGCGGGGGTCATGGGCGGCCTCCCGGGCGGGTGGTTCCCTGTGTTTCGGGCGTGGGCATGGGGGCTCCTCGTGTGCGACACCTCGGTCTCACGCAAGTGGTGTGCCACCCCCCAACCGCCTGTCCATGCGGATCCAGTGAGCTCGCTCACAGATGTGTCTCGAAATCACTCGTGAGACGTCGAGTCATCCTGAGGGTGCGGGGGGCGAGCGAAGACGTGCGCTATCCTCCGACGGAGCGCCCCGCGCAGGAGGAATCCGCTGGCAGAGCAAGCCGCGCCCGAGCAACCGAACGCGAACTTCGGCACCTTCACGGGGGTGTTCACGCCGACGCTGCTCACCATCCTCGGCGTCATCATGTACGTGCGCATCGGCTGGGTCGTCGGCAACGCCGGCCTCTTCGGCGCGCTCGCCATCCTCACCCTCGGCCTGGTGATCACCGCGTGCACCGGCTTGTCGCTGTCGTCCATCGCGACGAACACGCGCATCGGCGCCGGCGGCCCCTACGCGATCATGAACCGCTCGCTGGGCCTCGATATCGGCGGTTCCATCGGTATTCCGCTGTACCTCACGCGCCCGCTCGGCGTGGCGATGTACATCTTCGGTTTTCGCGAAGGCGTGCAGTGGATCCTCGGCCCGGACCTCGTGCCGGCCCTCGCCATCGACCTGATCATCTTCGGGCTGCTCTTCGGCATCGCGTACCGCTCGGCCGACCTCGCGTTCAAGACCCAGTACGTGATCATGGGCATCATCGCGCTGTCGCTGGTGTCCATCTTCGCCGCGAACCCGGACAGCTCGCACGCCTGGGAGGGCTGGGGCTCGTACCCGGGCTCGGTCGACAACGACTTCTCGGGCGCCGACTTCTGGATCGTGTTCGCGGTGTTCTTCCCGGCGACCACCGGCATCCTCGCCGGCGCCAACATGAGCGGGGACCTCGCGGACCCTCGCCGCGCCATCCCGGTCGGCACGCTCGCCGCCATCGTCGTCTCGGCGATCATCTACTACGCGCTCGCCGTGTGGGCGGCGGTGAACATCCCGCCCGACGAGCTCGTGAAGAACTACAACGCGGTGATCGACGCGTCCGTGTTCCCGCCCATCGTGCTCGCGGGTCTGCTCGGCGCCACCGCGTCCTCGGCGCTGGCAGGGCTGGTCGGCGGCCCACGCATCCTGATGGCCATGGGCCAGAACCGCATCCTCCCCGCGTCGGAGTGGCTTGCGGAGATCCGCGAGGGGGAGCCGCGCAACGCGCTCGCGATCACCGGCGTGCTCACGCTCGCGTGCATCGCGATGCGCGACCTCAACGCGATTGCGCCCGCCGTGACGATGTTCTTCCTGATCACGTACGCGATGATCAACGTGGTCGTGCTCGTCGAGGATGGCCTGGGTCTCGTGAGCTACCGACCGACGCTGCAGGTGCCGATCCTCGTGCCCGCGGTCGGCCTGGTCGGCTGCATCTTCTCGATGTTCATCGTCTCGCCCGAGTTCTCGTTGATCAGCATCGCGGTGGTCGGCGTGATCTTCGCGGTCCTGCACCGCCAGGGCATTGGCGAGCACGGTGAAGAGGGCGTGCGCTCGAGCATCTTCGCGAACGTCGCGGAGTGGGCCGCGAACAAGGTGAGTGCCGAGGACCGCCGCTCGGCCCGCAGCTGGAAGCCCAACCTGCTCGTGCCCGTCGAGGACATGGAGGACCTGCGCGGCAAGTTCCACGTGCTCGCCGACCTCGCCTCGCCGGTGGGCAGCGTGCACCTTCTCGGGCTCGCGACCGTTGCCGAGCCCGCGGAGCTCGACCACCGCCTGGACCGCGCTGCCAACGCGCTGATCACCAAGGGCGTGCCGGCCCGCTACTCGGTGGTCGCCCTCGACGACTACCGAAACGCGGTCTCCGTCGGGATGATGGCGCTGCAGGGCGCCTTCTTCCGGCCAAACCTGCTGTTCCTCGCCGCGCCGGAGGACGAGGACAGCGCCAGGACCATGAAGCAGCTGCTCGTGCACGCGCGACTGAGCGCGGTCGGGGCGGCGGTGTACGCGTCTCACACCCGCGGTCTCGGCGACCGGGCGCACGTGCGGGTGCTCGTCGCGCCGTCCAAGGACTTCAGCGTCGAGGCCGCTTTCTCGCGGGGAAACCTCAACCTCGTGCTGCTCCTCGGCTATCGCCTCGCGAAGGTCTGGGGCGGCAGCCTGTCGATGGTCACGGTGGTCGACAGCCAGGCCGAGGTCTCGGCGGCGCGCGCGCTCCAGCGCGAGCTCATCGACCTCGTGCGGCTGCAGCCGAAGCACACGGAGTGCCACGTCGAGGTGGGCACGCTCCGCGAGGCCTGTGCCCGCCTCGGCGCCCCGGACATCACGCTGGTCGGACTGCCGAACAACGAGCCGGATGCCGAGGCGATACGCAGCTTCGTCGAGATGAGTGGGTCGACCTGCCTGTTCGTGCGCGATTCTGGCGTGGAATCCGCGAGGGCCTGACATGCACCGATCGCTCCTTCCCACGCTCCTCCTGGCCCTCGCCGCGTGCAACGGCGACATCGGGGTCGCCGAGAACGCGCGCTGCGACGGGGTCCAGCAGCCCTCCGAAGACCCGGTGGACTCGCCCTTCGACGCGGACGAGGACGGCTACGTCGACGGCACGATCCTCGACTGCGCGGACGCCTATTCCCCGGCGGGTCTCGACTGCGACGACGGAAACCCGGACGTGCACCCGGGAGCCGCCGAGGTGCTGTGCAACGGCCTCGACGACGACTGCGACCCCTCCACGCCCGACGACGACGGCGGCTGCGAGACGGACACCGACACCGACGCCGACACCGACGCGGACACCGACACCGACGCGGACACCGACACCGACGCGGACACCGACGCGGACGCGGACACCGACGCGGACGCGGACACCGACGCGGACGCGGACACCGACGCCGATGCGGACACCGACGCGGATGCGGACACCGACACGGATGCGGACACGGACACCGACACCGACACCGACCCGGTGGTGTGCGCGAGCGGCGGTGGGGAGGCCATTGCCGGGCCCGCCGAGCTCTACGGCTTCTGCTGGTACCTGGGCAGCCCGGGCAAGACCTGCGACGAGGTGTGCACCTCGCTCGGCGTGTCGAACCGCGCGCTGCAGGCCGAGGATGCATTCCCGGACTCGTGCTCGGTCGCGGGCGCCGGCGATGTGAGCACGTGGTTCTACGAGAACGGCAACCCGGGCGGCTGGACGCAGACGGGCGGGGGCACCGGCGGCCACGGCTTTGGCTATGGCTACGTGAACGTGAAGTCGTTCTACGGCAAGTGCGTGACCGGCACTTCGATCATCGGCACCTACCCGGGCGAGTCGGTGGGCGGCGGGCTCGAGGCCGAGCGCCAGCTCGTGTGCGCCTGCCACTGACGTGGACGAGCGTCAGCGCGATCTGCTGCTCACGGCCGTGCTGCTCGGCGTGCTGCTCACGCCCGCCTGGCTGATCCCGCAGCCTTGGTCCCTGGTGTGGCAGCTCGTCGTCCTGCTGCTCGCCGTGCCCGCACTGATGTACTCCTGGCGACACGCGCCATGGCAGCCGACGCCGCGGGCGGAGCTGGAGCGGCTGGTCGCCCTGCTCGCGCTGACGCCGGATCAGCGCTTCTGCGACCTGGGCGCGGGCGACGGGCGCCTGGTCCTCTGGGTTCACGCGGCGACGGGCGCGCACTGTGTGGGTATCGAGGCCTCGCCGTTGCAGTGGCTCGTCGCGCGCGTGCGCCTCGCGCTCCAGGGAGGGCAGGGGACCGAGGTCCGTCTCGGCGACCTGTACGAGGCCGATCTGTCCGAGTTCGACGTGCTCTACGTGTGGGGCACGGCGTACTCCGTAGGCACGCCGGCGTTCGCCGAGGCCATGAAGGCCCACGCGCGGCCGGGAGCCCGGCTCGTCAGCTACCACACGCCCGTTCCTGGCTGGACGCCGCTGGTCGAGGACCACGAGGGCCAGCGGCCGCTGTTCGTCTACGCGCTGTGAGCCGCGCGCCACTCGTCGGCGAGGCAGCCGAGCACGAGCTCGTCGTGGTAGCGCCCGTCGCGGAACAGCTGCTGTCGCAGGCGACCCTCCTCGCGGAAGCCGCAGCGGAGCAGGTGGCGTAGTGACGGCTCGTTGTCCTCGTACACGCGGCTCATCACCTTGTGCAGGTTCAGCGTGTCGAAGGCGTACGCGAGCAGCATGCGCTTCGCCTCGGTGCCGTAGCCGCGACCGCGGGCCTCGGCGGGGCCGAGCAGGGTGCCGCTCTCGGCCCAGCGGTGCAGCCAGTTGATGATGTGCAGGCCGGTGGTGCCGAGCAGCGCGTCGTCTTCGTTGAGGCACACCGCGAACTGCACGGAGCGGGGCGTGCGGCTGCGGTCCTGTGCCTCCCACCAGCTCTGCTCGGCCTTGAGGTCCATGGGCCGCACCTGGCCCAGGCGCACGCGAGTGTCCGGGTCGTTGATCCACGCGTGGAGCTGCGGTAGGTCTGCTTCCTCCACCGGCCGAAAGTACAAGCGCTCACCCACCAGGAACCGCACGGCCATCCGCACCTCCGCGAGATAGCGTACTCGCTGGAGGCGCCGTGGACGCGTGGACGCGTGAGCTCACCGAGGCGGAGGCGCGGCTCGTCGCCGCCGCCCGACTCAAGGCGTGGACCCTGTACGAGGGCACCGCCACGCCCCATCGCAGCTGCGGCATCAGCCTGGCCGAGACCTTCGGGCTGCCCACTCGCCCGTACCAGGCCCTGCGCAAGGGCGGGCTCACCGGCATGGGCACGTGCGGCGCGATGATGGGCGGACGCCTCGTGCTCGGCGAGGTGCTCGGCGACCCCGACCCCACGGGTGCCGCCACGTCGCGGCTGCTCGCTGCGGTGGCCTTCTTCGACCGAGAGCTTCCTCGGCGCGTGGACCGCATGCGTGCCGAGAGCGACGTGTGCCACGACCTCACCGACCAGTTCGACGAGTTCCGCAGCCCCGAGCGCGCCGCCTTCTGCACGCGCCTGGCCACCGAGGTCGCGACCCTCGCGGCCGAGACCCTGATCCGCGCGGGAGAGACCCTCGACATCACCCCCATCGAGGGCGTGGATCTCGCCCTCGACCGTCCCCACGAGCCTGGCCCGGCCATGCCGACGATGCCCGCGGATGCCGAGGCCTACCGCAGCGTGGCGTTCACCGAGGCGACCGTGCCCGCCGGGCTGCTCGCGCAGCACACCACCAAGGAGGGCGTGTGGGCGCGCATCTCCGTCGACGAGGGCGCGTTGTGGTACCGAATTCGCGGGGGTCTCGGCGGGGTGTTCCGCCTCGAGCCCGGACGCGATGGCGTGGTCGAGCCGACGGTTCCGCACGAGGTCGCGCCCATCGGGAAGGTACGGTTCTCGGTGACCTTCGCGCGGCGCGCGTGAGCCGCCTTGCCGAGGGTCGAGCCGGCCGATAGGCAGGGCTTGTCTTGGGGCGTCGTCAAGTGGCAAGACACCGGTTTTTGGGTCCGGCATTCGAAGGTTCGAATCCTTCCGCCCCAGCCATCTGAAGGGCCCCCTCCGAGCAGTGTTTCGGAGGGGGCTTCTTCGTTCGGAGAGGTTCGCGACTCGTCGAGTCGCAGGCCCCCTGCCGAGCTCGCGGTCACGCGACCTCGACCTTCGCTCGTTCTTCCCGCTGGAGCCTGTCGAGGCGGCAGGCCACGATGTCCGTCTTGAAGAACGCGTGCTTGGCGAACTTCCAGACGTTCCATGCACGGCCCACCACCTTTCCCGGCAGCATCGTGTTGTCGAAGCGCCCGTACACGCAGTCGGTCACCTCGACGACGGGCACCTCGCCCAGTGGATCCCGCACGGTCGAGTTGAGCGTGACCCGGCCCCGGCCCCGCAGCAATCCCAGACGGGGACGCAGCAGGTTGGGCTGGCGGATCAGCCGCGGGAGGTAGTCGAGCCCGTCACTGCCGGGATGGGGGAAGTACTTGTAGAGAAACGACGGGGCGAGGAACGCGGCTGCACCGGCCTCGTCGGTCGTCGAGACCCCGAAGGCGCCCATGGCGTCGGCCTCGGCTGGCGCCGCGTCGTCGAGCTCGATGCGCAGGATCTCGGTGCCGCGGCGCACGACGCTTCCGACGATGCGGTTGCCCACGCGGGTGAGCTCGATGCGCTCGGCCATCTTCTTGGGGTACCCGAACAGTTCGCGCCCACCGATCAGGGCGATGTCGTCGTCGACGGGCATCGACAGACAGTACAGGCCCTTCTCGCCGCGGCGCTCGCACTCGAGGAACAGCGCACCCTCGTTGTAGACGCACTCGAAGTTCGTGCTCGGGTAGTGCGCGACGAAGACCACGCCGCGCGCCTCGGGGGTGGGCTTCAGCCCGTTCGGGAGGATCTGCGCCACGACTGCCGGGTCGGTCCGAAACCGTGCGAAGAGCATCTCTGCACCGTAGAACTCGCCGTTCTTGGAGAACTGGTCGAGGGCGCGGATCTGGTCGGATTCGAGGGTGAACAGCATGGTGGACCTCCTTCGACTCGGTGCGTCCGAGCCTTCACCTCCCCCTGCGTCAGCCGGTCGCGAACTGTGCCAGAAAAGAAAGTTGGCACAGTCTCGCGGGGGTTGGCGCAGGGCTCGGTGAACGCCCGAAAGGAGCACCCGATGCCCACCTCTCCCGCCCCCGCTCTCGTCGTCGCTTCCCTGTCCGTGTGGGGCCTGCCCGCCCTCGGCGCACTGGCGTCTCACTACGGTCTGGTGGCTTCGTCCACGGCCACGATCCTGGGCATGCTCGGCGGCATCGCGGTGCCGATGGCGGCTGCGCTGCTCACCGACGAGGAGCCTCGGCCAGCGACGGCGACCCCGACGTCCGTGGCCGCCTAGCTCTGGCGGGCGCGGTCGGCCTCTTCGCGAAGCCGGTCGACCAGGCTGCGCAGCATGCGAGCGACCAGAGGATTGGAGGCTTCCAGCGCGCGCTCGATGACGTCGCCGGTGACCACCGCGACCCGGGTCGGCTCCACGGCCGTCACCGTGGCACTTCGCGGCGCCCCGCTCACGACGGCCATCTCGCCGATCAGATCGCCCACACCACGGCGGGCGAGCTCGGTGGGACCCTCTGGACCCGCCACCGAGATGGCCACGGCGCCTTCGAGGATCTGGAAGGCCTCGGCGCCGCGGTCGCCCTCCCGGAACAGCACCTGCCCAGGGGCCAGTCGCCGCTCTTCGGCATTCGTGGCTCCGTGATTCAGCTGGTCGAGGGCCGCGAGCACGTCATCGAAGCTCGCGGGGCGGTCGTCCGGGTCCGGCGCGATCATCTGGAGACACAGCGCCTCGAGGGCTTCGGGGATGTCGGCTCGGTGCTCCCGCAGCGGGGTGACCTCGGCGAGCGCCTTCTGGAACACCGCGAGCGCTGAGCTGCCCGTCCGGTGAGGCAGCTCTCCGGCCAGCATCTCGTAGAGGAGGGTGCCGCACGCATAGATGTCCGCGCCGACCGACACCCCGTCTCCGGTGGCCTGCTCGACCGGCATGTAGGCCGGTGTACCGGCGACTCCGGCGTAGCCCGCCTCGGGTGCCTCCTCTGCTTCGCCCACCGAACGGAGGTACGCCCGGTAGGCGTCCATGTCGTGGAACCGCGCGACACCCCAGTCCAGGATGCACACCTGGCCGTAGGGGAGCAGCATGATGTTGGCCGGTTTGAGGTCGAGGTGGAGCACGCCCTTGGCGTGTGCGTTGGCCATCGTCTCGCTGATGCGGGCCACGATGCGAATGGCCTCGCGAACCGCCAGCTGGCCCTTCGCATCGAGGCGCTCCCGCAGGGTGTCGCCCTCGAGAAGCCGCATTGTGTAGAAGGCACCGGCCTCCTCATCGAACGACCCCTCGAACACGGGCACCGCGCCGGGGTGATCGAGCCACGCCAGCAACCTCGCCTCGTGCTGCAGCATGCCCTTGCGCATCTCGTCGTCGAACCGAACCCGCTTGTGGGCGATGACCCGCTTCAGGACGGCGTCCCAGGCGCGGGTCACCCGTCCGCAACCGCCGACGCCCAGCTCCGAGAGCTCACGGTACCGCCCGGTGTCGACGGTGGATGGGAGAGGCGCCTCGTGCGCGTCGACGAGCGTCTCGAGGAAGGCGGTGTTCGACGAACCTTGCGCCACCAGGTCGCTCTCGTCGTGGAACCCGAGCAGCGACGCGACCTCGGCGCGGAGGGCCGCATCGTCACCGCAGGCCTCGTCGAGGTAGGCGGGAATGGCCTCCGGTTCGAGGTCGAGCGCGCCGAAGAAGAGCTCGCGTACACGGTTGGCGTCCACCCTCACTGGGCCAACTCCCGTCGCAGCCAGGCCTTGATCAACGCCCACTCCCGGTCGGCGCTGCGCTTCGACATCCCCAGCGCATCGGCGACCGCCTGCATGCTCATGCCGCCGTAGAACCGCATGGTCACGATCTCGGCCTGGCGAGGATCGATGGCCTCGAGTGCTTCCAGCGCATCCTCGATGGCGAGGATGTCCTCGTCTCGGTCGGTCGACACGGTGACCACGTCGTCGAACGAGACGTGCGTGGCCCCGTCGCCGCGCTTCTGGCGACCGCGGGCGCGAGCGTGCTCGACCAGGATCTGCCGCATCACGCGACTTGCCAGGGCGTAGAAGTGGCTGCGGCTCTCCCAGTCCACGCGGGCCTGCCCGACCAGCCTCATGAAGGCGTCGCTCACGAGCTGAGTCGCCTGGACACTGTGGGCGCTGTGCTCCCGCCGCATGTGCCGAGCTGCGAGTTGCTTGAGCTCGTCGTAGACGAGGGGGGCCAGGGCGTTGCGCGCTGCCTCGTCTCCTTCTCGCGACCGGACGAGGAGCTCCGTCACCTCTGCCATGTCCTTCTCCGCATCGTCGGCGAGTGTAACCAATTCCGCGCGGTACTAGGCGACGAACCACGTCTCCATGGGTCCCTTGCCCTTGACCTCGAGGGTGCCCCTCGCTTCGCACGGGATGACGTCGTGGATGCGTTCCCAGGTGGGGCGAGCCAGGTGGATACGCCCCGGCTCGCCGAGCGACTCCATGCGCGCGGCGACGTTCACGGTGTCGCCGAGCAGGTCGAAGTGGAAACGCTGTCGGCCCACGACGGCGCCCACGGCGGGCCCGGTGTTGAGGCCGATGCGCACGCGCACGTCTGCCGCACTCGGCAGAGTGGCCACATGGTCGCGCATCTGCATGGCGACCCGGGTCATGACCACGGCGTGGTCCGGGTTGGCGAGTGGGGCACCGCACACCGCCATGTACCCGTCGCCAATCGTGCGGATCTTCTCGACGCCAGCGGCCTCGCAGATCTGGTCGAAGTGACTGAACAGCTCGTTGAGCAGATCCACTGTCGCCCGTGCGCCGACCTTCTCGGACATCGGCGTGAAGCCCACGAGGTCGGCGAACAGCACGGTCACCTCGTCGTGGTCGTCCGCGATCAGCTCGTCGGGCGCGTCCTTGAGTCGCTCGGCGATGGACGGTGGCAAGACGTTGAGCAGCAGCCGGTCCGAGCGCTCTCGCTCCCTGGCGAGGTCGTCCTCGGCGCCGTCCGCCATGCGCGCGTAGGCCCACACGGCGACGAGCAGCACCACGGCTCCGAGGGTCTCGTTGATGACGGCCTGCTGCTCGACCGGCATCAAGGGGATGCGCTGTGGGAGCTGATCCGCCATCGACGCGAACACAGCTACGGTGCCCACGCTCGCGACGGAGGAGACGTGCGCCATCCAGCGCAAGCGGCGTGCGCACAGCAGGTAGCCACCTGCGATGAGGGACGCGTAGTAGGCGAGGCTGCCCGAAGGGTAGCCGAACCAGAACACGGCCCACCCGAGCTGGAAGTGGCCCAACACCAGGATCATGGCGGCTGCGGAGGCGTGTCGGCCCGCGCGGTTCACCCAGAATGCGGCGAAGAAGAGTGCGGCGACGAGTGCGTTTGCCGCGGCGTTCCAGACGATGCCTTCCGCGAGGTTGACCGGCACCCACCAGCCCGTCGACAGCGTGAGCATCAGCGAGGCCACGTTCGCGACCCGCACGTGCTTCGCGTCCGAAGGGTCGAGCCCCTCGGCGCGGGTTCCCGAGTCGACGATGGCTCGCCAGATGCCCGCTGTGCCTCCTCGACGCGGGAGACGGTAGCACTCGCGCGGCCTACTTCCTGTGCATGCGCGTGGTGCCGTCCCAGTCTTCAGGTAGCTCGGTCCCCGCGAGGCGCGCGCAGCGGTCCGTGTGCAGCCAGGCCGCGCCATCGGTGGGATCGTCCGCCACAACCGTGGCGAATCCGACCGTGGCCGCCGCGATGTCGCCCCGCTCGTAGGCTTCCCGGGCTTGCGCGTAAGCGTCGGCAGTGCGGCGTCGCGCTTCTCGCCGCTCGTCATCGAGGGCATCGAGCACCTCGTACAGCGTCACGGCGTGGGTCTTGCCCTTGGCTCGGACGCGGTCGACGCGGCGGAGCAACCAGGGCTCGGTCAGCTGGCGTTCGGTGGTGTCGGTGATCAGCATCTCGGTCTGGTAGACCTTGGTGAGGCTCTCGACCCGCGAGCCCAGATTCACCGCATCGCCCACGACGTCACACTGCAGGCGGTCTTCGCCACCGATGGTGCCGAGCAGCAGTGGGCCCGAGTTGACGCCGACCCCCATGTGGATTGGCGCCTCGCCCGTGGTGGCCCTGCGCGTGTTCCAGGCACTCAGCTCCCGGTGGGCTTCCACGCCGGCGCGAACGGCCTGGTCTGCGGTCCCGCCGAACAGGCCGAGCACCGCGTCACCTTCGATGTTGCTGATGAACCCGTGGTGATCTCGGATCGAGCGGTCGAGCAGCTGCATGTAGTCGTTGATGAATGCGAAGGACTCCGCGGGGCCCTTGCCCTCGACCAGCGCCGTGAACCCACGCATGTCGGCGAACAAGATGTGCATCTCGCGCTCGACGTGATCGCCGTAGCGCACGTCGACGAGCTTCTCGCGGCCGAGCAGGCCCAGGAACTCGCGAGGCACGAAGCGCAGCGACGCCTTGTGCGCCTGCTGGAGCTCGGCATCGCGAAGGCGGATCTGGTGGGTCTGGTTCCAGGCACGCAGCGCTTCGCGCACGGTCATGGCCAGGTCGTCCTCGGTCCATGGCTTGCCGATGAAGCGGTACAGACGCGCCGTGTTGACCGCCTGCCCGACAGCTTCGGCCGTGGCCTGGCCGGTGAGGAGGACGGTGAGGGTGTCCGGTAGTCTGCGGTGCACCTCGGCAAGGAACTCTTCGCCGCGCATGCCGGGCATCAGCTGGTCCGAGATGACCAGGGGCACCTCGACGCCGTCCGCGATGAGCTCCTCGAGGACCTCGAGGCCCTCGGTTCCGTCCTCGGCGGTCTCGATCTCGAGATCGTCGGGGAACCGGCGTCGAAGCTGTGCGCGCAAGCTGGTCAGGATAATGCGCTCGTCGTCGACGCACAGGATGGCCCTACGGGTGCTCATTCTGGGAGCTCGCGTCGGATGGCACCTGCCAGCTCGTCGATGTTCCACGGCTTGTAGAAGACCTCCGCGACCTTGGCATCGCGATGGGCGCGCTCGATCGCATCCTCATCGGCTTGCCCGGTGAGCAGGATGCGCACGATGTCGGGAAAGCGGGCGCGCACGTCGCGGAGGAACTCGTCGCCGCGAACGCCCGGCATCAGCCAGTCGGAGACGACCACTACCGTGCGCAGGCCGTCGTCGTGGAGCTCGTCGATGACCTCCCAGGCCTCGGACACGTTCTCGGCAGTCTCGTAGACGTAGCCGGGTCCGAATGCGCGGCGTAGCTGGCCCCGCAGGGAGTCGAGCACGATCTTGTCGTCATCTACGAGCACGAAAGCGGCTTCACTCACGCAGCCTCCTCGAAGGCACACTTGCGATGCAGGAATACGGTGAACTGGGTGTGGCCGGGCCGGCTCTCGACCGACATCCGTCCCTGGTGGCGGTCGACGATGTCCTTGCAGATCGACAGGCCGAGCCCGCTGCCTTCCCCCGCCGCCTTGGTGGTGTAGAAGGGCTCGAAGATGCGGTCCTGGACCTCCGGAGGGATGCCGGGGCCCGTGTCGGTCACCCGTACCTCGACGCCGTCGTCGACCTCGACCACCGCGATGATCAGCTTGCCCTCGAAGTCCATGGCTTGGATCGCGTTGTGCACGAGGTTGGTCCACACCTGGTTGAGCTGGTCGTGTCGCGCGTCGATGACCGCATTGTCGCAGTAGTCGCGAGTGACCTCGACGCCCCGCTTCATCTTGTTGTGGTACAGCGTCAGCACCGTATCGAGGTGCTCGCCGAGGTCGCCGGTGGTGCACTCACCGCTCCCGCCGGGATGCGCGTAGGACTTGAGCGCGAATACGATCTTCGCGGAGCGCTCGGCCGCCACCTTGATGTTGCCGCTACTGCGGCGCATCGCGGAGAAGTCGTGCGCCAGCTTCACGATGCGCTTGGTCCGCGGCGAGTCGAGCGCCGGGCGAAGCGCGGGGTCGTACTCGTGCACCCCGAGGTCGACGAGCAGGTCCACCATCGCGACGGCCTCCGCGAGCTCCTCGGCCTCCAGGGACTTCCGGAGCTTCCGGCGAGCGGCGCGCTCTTCGCGGGAGGAGAGGTACACCGGGTGCGTGCTCGCCTTGACGATCATCATCAGCAGGGCGGCCTTCTCCTCGTCCGTCGTGTCGAGGATGATGCCGGGAATCGCCGTCAGCGCGTGCCCGATGGCGTGCTCGAGGTTGTCTACCGAGGCGTTGATGGCGCCGAGCGGCGTGTTGAGCTCATGGGCAACGCCCGCGACGAGCTGCCCCAGCGCAGCCAGTTTCTCGCTCTGGACCAGTGCCTGCTGGCTCTCGGCGATCTGTCGGTTGCGGACCGCCAGCTCGTCGATGGCAACCTTGCGCTGTCGCACGAAGAACAGGGTCAGCCCGAAGACGACACTGGTCACGACAATGAGGTTCATCATCCAGAACAGGGTGGAGAGCCACGCTTCGCGAATCGCCTCGGGGGGGACGAGGTGCGGCTCGAGGATGCCGGAGGCGATCGTGAGGAGGATGAACATGCCGAGCCACTGAAACGTGGACTTGGCCTCTTCGAACGTGAGCGAACCAAGCAGGCACAGCATCGCCCAGATCATCATGGCGCCGCTGGTCACGAAGCCGCCGAGCACCCACTGGAACGCGAAGGGCAGCAGCAGGCTGATCGCTACCTGGAAGAACCGTGCCGCCGGGAAGCTCTTCGTCCGCCACAGGATGAGGAAGTTGATCGCGGTGAGCACGACGTAGGCGAACGGAACCGACGACTCCCAGTACAGCCCGAACACGAAGGTGATCGTGCCCCACAGCAGGCCACCGCCGCTCATCAGGACGCCCGCGAACACCAGGATGCGGTGCTTGAGCTTGGTCTCGTCGTCATCGCCTGGTCGGTCTGCGATGGCGCCGATGCGTGCGAGCAGATCGTTCACGAGGGTCCTCCGACTGACGGGCTTCGACCCGCCGTATGACGGGCTTCGATACCTCAGGCCGATGCTCATCGCCAGGCGACCCGGTCGAGGGTCACGCGATGCACCCGCGGTCCAGCGAGGTCTATGAGATGCATGGCGTATTCGGTCGGAAGCGACAGGTCATCGCTGGTCCATGCACCGTAGTGCACCGACCCCGTGACGAAGGGGCCGAAGTCCCGCACGGTGCACTCGAGGTAGGTCAGCAGGCCCGTGTCCTGTGCGTAGTAGACCAGGTATTGGTCCATGGTCGCGGTGGGCGTCTCGGGGTCTCCCCAGGTCACGAACACCCGGTCGTAGGCCTCGCCGTCGCGCTGCACCGTGTCGACGTAGGACACGACGTCCGCGGAGCCGACGTGGAAGGCCAGTGTGGGGAGGAATTCCATGGTGGGCGCGAAGAACTGCACGCCCGGACCTGCGTTCGCCTCCTGGCTTCCCTTCCAGGCTCGACCGTTGTGGACGCCGAACTGGCTTCCGGCCGCGCTCCCGCTCGTGATCGTCCAGGAGGACTCGCCCAGGTCGTGATGCAGGTCGATGTCGCCCTCGAACGACACCTGGTCCTCTGCGAGCGGCATGTACATGCGGAACGGGGTGAGGTCCCAGTCGTCGGAGATGGCGAGGTGCAGGGACTGCTGCCGGTCCCAGAGCGCTCGGCCGCCCTGGGCCAGCACGCCGCGCTCGGCGATGGCTCGGCCGCGTGCCTGCCGGTCCGCATCCTCCGCCTGCCCCACGAAGTCCTCGGGGCGAATGTCCGCCGTGACCGCGTTGCTCGCGACCTGGCCGAGCAGCGGGGCGGCAGCGAGAGTCGCGAGGGCGAGGAGCGCGAGCTTGGACATGGGAACCTCCGTTCACCAAGCCCTGCGACGAGTCGTCGGAAACTGTGCCAAGGCCGTCGATCTTTTCTTGGCTCCTCAACGAGGAACGCCTCGCTCCAGGGAGCAAGGCGTCGTCGGTCGAGGTGATGTCGGTCGGCCCGGCGCGAACGCCCTGGACTCACGCAGCCCTGCCGGGCAGGTGGCCGAGGGCGCTGAGCTGGTCGCGCAGGGCGGCGGGCAGTGCGTCTTCGACCACCGGCGCGAGCTCGCCGTAGCGCTCGCCGGCGGCGAGCTGGAGGGCCGCGATGAACATGCGGGTGGGGCCGAACGGCCGGGTCGCCGCCAGCGTACGGACGACGTAGGGCAGGTGGTGGGTGCGCAGGCCGTCCCAGTCGACCTCGAGCAGCGTGCGAACGGCTGCCGCGCGTCCCTCCAGCGTCGGGGCCACGCGCTGGGTCAGCGGCATCATGACGGCCTCCTCATCCGCGAGGTGGGCCTCGAAGGACACGGCCCAGGCGGCGAGGGCTTCGCGAACCGCGCGGACATCCCGCACGGCGAGGGCGCCTTCGAAGGCGGCCTGGTGAGACTCCTCGCGCTCGTGGGCTTCGCGCAGGCCGGCCTTGGCGACCGCACCGTCGAACAGCTCGTCGAGCAGGGGGAAGAACCGGCCCTCCTCCTGTGCGGCGTGGATGTCGATGACCGCACGGAGGCGGACGTACTCGTCGTTCACGGCGGCGAGGTCGCCGTCGTCCGCGTGGGCCTGGAGCGCGAGGATGCCTTCCCGCAGGGCTTCGTGGGTCAGACGCATGAAGGCGAAGGGGCGGACGTTGAACTGGGACATGGGAACCTCCGTGAACGTGGGCAGCCGCATCGGCCGTCACCCACCCCTGCGACAGGGGGTTCGGAAGTGCGCCAAAAAAGTTGAGGGCGGATCCGAGGGCCCGCTTCAACCGCGAGGCAGCGGGCGCTCCAGCGGGCGTTCGTGGTGGACGGCTGGCCATGCCGGAGGTGCGGGTAGAGCCTGATCGCCGCGCGGTGCCATCGACCCGAGCCACGAAGGCACCCATCGAGTCGTCGCTGCGGTGCATACTGGACATATGGCGAATCCGTTCACCCACGTGCTCCACGACATCGTGCGCGACCCCCGCTGGGCGGGAGGCTCGCTCGAGGACGCGCTTCAGGCCCTTGCCGAAGCCGCGAGTCGTGCGCTGCGATCGGACCGCGTCTCGTTCTGGGACCTGCACGACGACGGCATCCGCTGCGAGCACCTGTTCGACGTGAGCACGGGCATCGTCGAGACCGGGGCCTTCCTCGCGTTTGCGGATTGTCCCGAGTACTTCGAGGCCATCTCGGGGGCGCGGGTGGTCGCCGTCGACGACGCGCCCAACGATCCGCGCACCCGCGGCCTGGCCGAGGGCTACCTCGTGCCTCTGAACATCGGCGCCATGCTCGACGCCCCCATCCTGATCGGCGGCGCAATGGCGGGTGTGGTCTGCCACGAGTCCCGCGGCGCACCGCGCTCGTGGACCGAACCGGAGAAGTCGTTTGCGGCGTCGATCGGCGATCTGGTCGCGCTGGCACGTCAGTCGGCCCGCTTGCGCGCCACCGAGGAACGCCTTCGGCGTCGGGAACGCGAGGTGCGCATCGCGCTGCGGGCCGCGGCGGTCGGGGATTGGGCGTGGGATATGCGCGAGGACTCCGTTCGCTGGTCCGCGGACGTGGGCCCCCTCTTCGGCAAGCCCGAGGGCTGGCAGCCCCCCGACCTCGACACCTATATGGCGCTGATTCACCCCGAAGATCGGCCGCTCCTCGGAGAGGCCCTCGAGGACGCGATACTCGCCGGCGGAGACTACTTCGTCGAGCACCGCGTCTGCTGGGACGACGGCACCGTGCACTGGCTACAGTGCCGGGGGCAGGTCCTCTTCGAAGACGGCCAACCGATTCGAGTCACGGGCATCGCAGCCGACCACACCGAGCGCCGTGAGCTCGAGCGACGCCTGCAGCGTTCGGACCGCCTCGAGAGCCTCGGCCGGCTGGCGGGTGGGGTCGCGCACGACTTCAACAATCTACTCACCGCCATCCTCGGCTCCTCGGAGCTACTGCGCCTGGAGCTGACGCATCAGAGCCAGCACCAGCGACTCGATACCCTCGAGTCGGCCGCATCACGGGCTGCGAACCTCACGCGTCAGCTGCTTGCCTTCAGCCGCCGCTTGCCCACTCGGCCGCGAGTGATCGACCTCTCCGCGACGGTGCGCGAGAGTGCGAGCCTCATCGAGCGCCTCCTGGGCGAGGACATCGCTCTCGACATCCAGGTCGACGAGGTGCTCTGGGTTCGCGCTGATGCGACCCAGATCGAGCAAGTGGTGATGAACCTGGCCGTGAACGCGAGAGACGCGATGCCGGACGGCGGAAGGCTCTCGATACGCACGGCGGCGGCCACACTCGACCACGAACCCTCGGCCGCGCTGTTCGTCGAAGACACGGGGGCGGGCATTCCGGCCTCGGTGCTGCGGCACATCTTCGACCCCTTCTTCACCACCAAGGACGAGCACCAGGGCACGGGCCTTGGCCTCGCGATGTGTCATGGCATCGTGGAGGAGTACGGTGGCACCATCGACGTGGAGAGCGAGGTCGGTCGGGGCAGTACTTTCTGTGTCCTGCTACCGCTGGATCAGGCCCCGCAGCCGAGTGTGCCCCCCGGATCTCAGGCCGAGCCAGCCGCTGGGGGCGCGGCGCGCAACGTCCTCCTCATCGAGGACGACCGCATGGTGGCGACCTTGCTGCTCGAGGTCCTTCGCCAGGAAGGGCACCAGGTCACCCACCTCACCAACGGCCACGCCGCCATCGCTTGGCTTGAGCACCACCGCCCACAGGCCGTGATTACGGATGTGGTCCTGGAGGGGGCCCGCGGCACCGAAGTCGCGAGCGTGGCCCGCCGTTATGCGCCCCATCTGCCCGTGCTGATGATTACGGGCTACGCCCCCGACGAGCTGCCAGACGCCCTCGATGACGTCGAGGTCCTTCACAAGCCCTTTCGCATGAACGACGTGCGGGCGTGGCTCGGCCGGTTGCCAGAATAGTTCGAGTGGTCTCCTGATCGCCGTTCGTCGCCGTTGTCGTCCCGGGTGTGGCTGAACCCTCATGACGAGAGACGCGCCTGCACCGACAGCGACGGCGCGTATGGTGGGCCCCGCCCATGGACGCGCCTGCTAGGCTGAGGCGATGGAACGGAACGAGTAGCATGCCCGGCGTCTCCGCGACCCGGACGCTCGCCCTGCTTGCCGCGGCCACCCTCTGCGCGGCCCCGGCGGCGGCCCAGGAGTCCGACCCGGCCTCGTGTGGCGCCGTGCGCTTCGCAGACATCGGCTGGACCGACGTCACCGCGACCACCGGCGTCGCGAGCCACCTGCTGCGGGAGCTCGGCTACGAGCCCGAGACGACCATGCTCTCGGTGCCGGTCACGTACGCCTCGATGCAGAACGGCGACATCGACGTGTTCCTCGGCAACTGGATGCCGTCGATGGCCAACGACCGGGAAGCCTATGTCGCCGATGGGTCGGTCGAGGTGGTGCGCGCCAACCTCGAGGGGGCCAAGTACACCCTCGCGGTGCCGCTCTACACGCATGAGGCCGGGCTCGCCGACTTCGCTGATATCCAGCGCTTCGCCGAGCCTCTGGACGGCAAGATCTACGGCATCGAGCCCGGAAACGACGGCAATCGGCTCATCCTCGGGCTGATCGAGCACAACGACTTCGGCCTGGGCGCCTTCGAGCTGGTGGAGTCGAGCGAGCAGGGCATGCTGTCGCAGGTCGCGCGCAAGGTGGACGCCCGCGAGCCCATCGTGTTCCTGGGCTGGGCGCCGCACCCGATGAACACGCGCTTCGAGATGCGCTACCTCACCGGCGGCGACGACAGCTTCGGCCCGGACTTCGGGGGCGCGACGGTCTACACCAACGTCCGCGCCGGCTACCTCGAGCAGTGCCCCAACGTCGGCAAGCTGCTCGACAACCTCGTGTTCACGCCGGCGATGGAGAGCACCCTGATGGGCGCCATCCTCGACCGCAAGCTCGCGCCCGAGGCCGCCGCCGCCGAGTACCTCGCCGCCCACCCCGACCAGCGCGACGCCTGGCTCGACGGGGTGCAGCCCTTCGCCCATGGCACCGCCGAGGCCGAGGAAGCCGATGCACCGCGGACCTTCGAGGACCGGGTACGGCGCTACAAGATCCCGCTCGGCGCCGCCTTCGCCGCGGGTATCGACTTCATCCAGGCCTACGGCGGAGGGCTCGTCAACGCGGTGTCCTCGGCGCTGGGCGCCGCCATCGACGGCACGACCGCCCTGCTGAACTGGCTGCCCGCACCCCTGCTCATCCTGCTCACCGCCTTGCTCGCCTGGGTGCTCCACCGCAGCTGGAAGCTCGTCGTCCTCGTGGTCGGCTCCCTCCTGTTCATCATGAACCTCGGCTACTGGGCCGCCACCCTCGAGACCCTGTCGCTGGTGTTCATCGCGACCCTGCTCTCCACGGTCATCGGTGTGCCGCTCGGCATCGCCGCCGCCCACCGACCACGGCTCCACGCCGCGATGCGGCCACTCCTCGACCTGATGCAGACGCTGCCGACCTTCGTCTACCTCATCCCCACCATGGTGCTGTTCGGACTGGGCGTCGTGCCGGGGCTGATCTCGACGGTGATCTTCGCGCTGCCCGCCCCGATTCGACTGACCCACCTGGGCATCACCTCGGTGCCCCGCCCGCTGCTGGACGCGGTCGATGCGTTTGGCGCGACCCCCACCCAGCGGCTGTTCAAGGTCGAGCTTCCGCACGCGATGCCCACCATCATGGCCGGCGTCACCCAGTGCATCATGCTCTCGCTGTCGATGGTGGTCATCGCCGCGCTGGTGGGCGCCGGAGGGCTCGGCGTGCCCGTCGTCCGCGCGCTGAACACGGTCCAGGTCGACATGGGCTTCGAGGCGGGCTTCGCCATCGTGCTGCTCGCCATCCTGCTCGACCGCATCGGACGTCCCCCCGAGGAGGCGTCGCGATGAAGCCCGCCATCGAGTTCGAGGACGTCGACATCCTCTTTCCACGCGAGCAGGGCCGGGCTGGCAAGCACGCGCTGAAGGGCGCGCTGGCGGCGCTCGATGCCGGCGGAACCCGCGACCAGATCTCCGAACAGCACGGCGTCGTCGTCGGCGTGCAGGGCGCGAACCTGAGCGTCGCCCGCGGGGAGATCTGCGTGCTGATGGGCCTGTCCGGCAGCGGCAAGTCCACGCTGCTTCGCGCAGCGAACGGCCTCAACCCCGTCACCCGCGGGCGAGTGCTCGTCGACGGGGCGGACGGCGCCATCGACGTCGCCGGCTGCGACGCGGCCACCCTCCGCAGGCTCCGGCGCGAGCGGGTCTCGATGGTGTTCCAGCACTTCGGGCTGCTGCCGTGGCGCACCGTCGCCGACAACGTGGCGCTGGCGCTCGAGCTGCGTGGCGAGGATGCGGCCGCGGTGAAGCGCGTCGTGGCCGACAAGCTCGAGGTCGTGGGGCTCACCGAGTGGGCAGACCGGCCGGTCAAGGAGCTCTCGGGCGGCATGCAGCAGCGGGTCGGCCTGGCCCGCGCGCTGACCACCGAGGCCGACATCCTGCTGATGGACGAGCCGTTCTCCGCACTCGATCCGCTGATCCGCGGCAAGCTCCAGGACGAGCTGCTCGCGCTTCAGGAGCAGGTTCAGCGCACCATCCTGTTCGTCAGCCACGACCTCGACGAGGCACTTCGCATCGGCGACCGCATCGCCATCATGGAGAGCGGTCGCATCGTGCAGACCGGGACCGCCCAGGACATCGTGCTCCACCCGGCCAGCGAGTATGTGAGCGAGTTCGTGCGGCACATGAACCCGCTCACGGTCGTCAACGGCGCCACCGTGATGCGGCCGCTCGGCCAGATCGAGCGCGCCGACGGCGCCCTGTTCCTCGACGAGGGGCGCCGCTATCGCCTGGACCTGGCGGAGTCCGGCGCTCCGCGCACGCTGTGGCTCGACGGGACCCCCCTCGAGCTCCGCGCGACCGGTGAGGAGGGCGAGATCGACCCCGACGACCGCGCGGCGATCCAGGTCCCCGAGACCGCCACCCTGCGCACGCTCATCCGGCTGCGGCAGGTCTCGGGTCATCCCGTGTTGCTCACCGACGGCGGTGCCCTGGTCGGGGTCTGTGGGGATGCCGAGCTGATCCGCGCGTTGGACCGCTGGGCTCCCTAGGGCCGGGCCGCCGCGACCGGACCCGGAGCCTCGCGCCTCCCTCCTTCTTCGGCCGGTAGGCCCGCACCTCTCGGCGTCGGCTGGGCCGGGGCGAACGCCGTGTCGGTCCTGATCGCGCTGCAGCTCGCAGCCGCATGGCCGTGGAGGATGCGGACAGGTTAGACCCTACCGTTCCTCGAGGAGGACCCTTGTCGCTCGATCCCACCCAGTTCGAGTCACTTCTCGTCGTCCGCCAGCTCGTTCTTGACGACTTCGCGGCGGTCACTTCGCTCCAGGCGCGATGCTTCCCAGGGATGAAGCCCTGGGGAGAGCATCACTTCCGCTTGATGCTCGAGGCGTTCCCCGAGGGACAGCTTGGTATCGAACTCGACGGTGAGCTCGTCGCGACCAGCTCGAGCCTGATCGTCGACGAGTCGGACCACTCGGACTGGCACGACTGGTCCACGGTCACGGCGGGAGGCACGCTCGAGACGCACGACGCCGACGGCGACACGCTGTACGGCATCGAGATCCAGGTCGACCCCGCACATCGCGGCATGCGCCTCGCTCGCCGCCTCTACGATGCGCGGAAGGAGCTGTGTCGTCAGCTCGGACTCCGTCGCATCGCGATCGGCGGACGGATCCCCGGCTACGCCGCACACGAGGGCACCCTCAGCGTCTCCGAATACGTCGACAAGGTGCGTCGCAAGGAGCTCTACGATCCGGTCCTCACCAGTCAGCTGGCGAACGGCTTTTCGCTCAAGCGCATCATTCGCGACTACTACCCCGAAGACAGCGACAGCTTGGGCCATGCGACCTATCTCGAGTGGGTGAACCTCGAGTACAAGGAACCTCAGCGCCACGCGCAGCGCGCGGTTCGCATGGTTCGCGTGGCTTCGGTCCAGTACGGATTGCGCCGCATTCGCTCGTTCGAGGACTTCGAGACGCAGGTCGAGTTCTTCGTTGACACGGCTGGGGACTATCGCGCGGACTTCCTGCTCTTTCCCGAGCTGTTTACTCTTCAGTTGCTGTCCCTGGTTCGGGATGGCCGCCCGGGCCTCGCCGCGCGCTCGCTCGCCGAGTTCAGCCCTCGGTACCTGGAGTTGATGAGCAATCTCGCGCTCCGCTACAACGTGAACATCATTGGCGGAAGCCAGTTCCACGTGGACGACGACGGCATGCTCCGCAACGTCGCGTGGCTGTTCCGTCGCGATGGCACGCTGGCCCGCCAGGAGAAGATCCACGTCACGCCCTCGGAGACGCGGTGGTGGGGAGTCCAGGGTGGTGACTCGGTGTCGGTGTTCGATACCGACTGCGGTCGCATCGCAGTGTTGATCTGCTACGACGTCGAGTTTCCCGAGCTTGTCCGCATGGCCGCCGCCAAGGGTGCCGACCTGTTGTTCGTCCCCTACAACACCAACGACCGGGCCGGGCACCTTCGGGTCCGGTACTGCGCTCAGGCTCGTGCGGTCGAGAACCACCTGTACGTGGTGACCGCAGGCTGCGTGGGCAACCTGCCGATGGTCGAGAATGCGGACGTGCACTACGCGCAGTCGGGCGTGTACACCCCCTGCGACGTGGTGTTCGCGCGCGATGGCATCGCGGCCCTGGCCAGTGAGAACATCGAGACCTTCCTCGTCCAGGACCTCGACCTGGAGGCGCTCCGCATGCACCGGCGACGGGGCACGACCAAGAACTGGCGGGATCGCCGCAACGACCTTTACCGGGTGCGGTGGAAGGACGGCGAGGAGGTCTGAGGTCAGGCGGTCGCCGCCACCTCGCGCGGGCGCGGCGCGATGACGTCGATGATCACGTCGCCTTCGGTGTTGCGGGCCTCGAGCACCCGGTGGGCTTCCGCGAGCTGCGCGAGGGGGAAGCGTGGGCCCACCACCGGTCGGATGGCGCCGGTCTCGAGCAGCCCGGCCACCGCTTCGACGTTCGACTGCTCGTCCATGACCACGGTCCACCGCGCCTTCTTGCCGGAGGACCAGGCGGACCGGAGCAGATCCCAGATACCCGACCAGCTCGCGAGCCCCAGGGTGAGGAAGCGTCCGTGGGCGGTGAGTCGCGGACGGGCCTCGGCGAAGACGAAGTGATCGGAGGTGTCGAAGATCACGTCCCACTGCGCGTCGCTGACCCGCCAGTCCGCATCCTCGCGGGCGATGACGTCGTCGGCGCCGAGAGCGCGCACGAGCTCGACCTGCTCCCGTCGGCACACGCCGGTGACTCGCGCCCCCAGGTGCCGAGCGACCTGCACGGCATAGCGGCCGACGCCGCCGGCGGCGCCGATGACGAGCACTCGCTGACCGGGCTTCACCTCGCCGAGGTCGCGCAGGAAGGGCAGCGCGGTGCTGGTGCCGAAGCACACGGCGGCCGCCTCCGCGAAGGATGCGCCCTCGGGCATGTGGGCGACCGCCTTGGTGTGGTCGATGACCAGGTACTCGGCGTGCGCGCCGTCCATGCTCGCCCCGAACACGCGGTCTCCGGGAGCGAAGCCGGTGACCTCGGCGCCGACGGCGTCGACCACGCCGGCGAACATGCTCCCAGGCACGGCTGCGCGCGGACCGGACCAGCCCACCAGCAGGCGCCCGAGCGTCGCCATGATGCCGGGGAAGTCGCCGGCCCGGATGCGGCGATCGCCCTGGGTGACCGGGCTCGCGTGCACGCGCACTCGCAGCTCCCGGGGACCGGGCTCCGGGGTCTGGCGCTCCGCGAGCACGAGGGTGTCGGGGCTTCCGTAGGTCGGGACGAGTGCGGCACGCATGGGAACTCCAGGGTGATGGGCCGGCTTCGGTGCCGGTCACGCTCCTGGTTTATGTGTTCGGATTCGTTCCGAAAATGGTGGAATATTGACGATGTGATATGCATTTGCGTATGGATTGGGCGACCACCGACTTCGACTGGAACCGGGCCAGGGCGCTGCTCGCCACCGCCGAAGAGGGCTCGTTCTCGGGGGCTGCGCGTGCACTCGGGGCGACGCAGCCGACCATCGGGCGCCAGGTGGCGGCGCTGGAGGACGAGCTGGGTGTGACCCTCGTGCAGCGGGTGGGTCGCGGGCTGGAGCTCACCGAGGCCGGCCTCGACCTCATCGAGCACATCCGCGCGATGCGCGATGCGGCGCGGCGCGTGTCGCTGACGGCCACGGGTCGCTCGCGCTCGCTGGAGGGTCTGGTTCGCATCACCGCGAGCGAGAGCCAGTGCGCGTTCCTGCTCCCCCCGATCCTCGCGCGCATCCGCGAGCTGCATCCGGGCATCGAGCTCGATCTGGTCGCGACGACCGAGGTGCGGGACCTGCGAAAGCGCGAGGCCGACATCGCCCTGCGCAACTTTCGACCCACCGACCCCGAGCTCACCGCCCGCAAGGTCCGTGAGGACCCCGCGTGGCTGTACGGCACTCACGCGTACCTCGCCGACATCGGGCCCATCGAGACCGCCGAGGACCTTCAGCGCGCGCAGCTGCTCGCCTTCGACCGAAGCGAGGTCTTTCTCGGGCACCTGCGCCACATGGGGGCTGCCCTCACCCAGGAGAACCTGGCCATCGCCACCCGCAACCACCTGGTCCAGTGGGCGCTGTGCCGGGCCGGTCTCGGGCTGTGCTTCATGATGGAGGACGTCGGCGACGCCGAGCCGAGCGTCGCGCGCATCCCGGCGGTGATGCCGCCGATGGTTGTGCCCTTGTGGCTCACCACGCACCGGGCGGTGCACACCAGCCGGCGCCTGCGCGTGGTCTTCGACCTTCTCGCCGCGGGCCTTCGGCGCGGTGAGCGGGTAGGATAGGCCTCCGCCGGAGGCTCCATGCGTCTGACCGTCCTGCTCGCCCTGCTCGTCGCGTGCGACCGCCCCTGCGATGG
Organism: Deltaproteobacteria bacterium; assembly: GCA_006226595.1. Lineage (GTDB taxonomy): Bacteria > Myxococcota_A > UBA796 > UBA796 > M1803. The sequence continues at coordinate 12,359 of SBGP01000104.1, read as the reverse complement.
CGACGACGCCTTGATGAGCTGCCTCGAGCCCACACAGACGCCCGAGTACTACGTCGAGCAGGCGAACAAGTACTTCAACACGATGGACACGGAGCAGGACATGGAAGACGGTCCCGACTACTCCGACCTCGTGGCGCGCTGGGAGTGGCCCCCGTGGCTCAAGCTCACCGCCTACACCGAGGAGAACATCCTCTCCGCGGACGCCTTGCTCCGGCTGTACCCGTCGACCGTGCCCGACCGGGACTGCCGCTACTTCGACACCCAGCCCTTCGCGCGCTGTCGAGTGGTCTTCTATTACGAGGACGCCTCTCACGAGGGGCGTGGCTGCCCGATCTACGAGGAGTTCGTGTTCAACGACGCGGGCGAGATGACGTGGATCGAGGCGTGGTCCGACCTGCCCGGACTGTTGCCCATGGCCGACGAGGACACCTGGGCGGAGGGTGACGACGTGACGCGACTCTCGGGCCGCATTCCCGGGCTCGGAAACGCCGAGGGCCGCATCGACCTCAACGGCGAGGCGATGAACGCGGCGGCCGCCGAGGATGCGGATGTCGCGGACTTCCAGGAGCGAGCCAACGACTGGTACGACACGTGGATTGCCGAGGTCAACGACCGACCGGACGACTTCTGGGCCCAGGGCTGCGGCTGGTAGCGACCCATCAAGGCCTGTCACGACGTGCGACGGCGCGTTCGGAGAGAGGCTAGGCTCTCTGCATGCGCGACGCCGTCACCGATCACGCCGAATCCTCCCCGCCTTCCACGGGCGTCCAGATGGGCGTGCTCGTGGGCCTGATCGCGCTGTGCTTCGCGGTCGCCGCCATCGGCGGCTTGTCCACGGCCGACGGGGTTCGCGAGTGGTACCCCACGCTGAATCGCCCGGACTGGCGTCCACCGAACTGGCTGTTCGGGCCGGTGTGGACCATGCTGTACACCGCCATGGCCGTGGCGATGTGGCTCGTGTGGCGTCGCGAAGGCGTCGGGCGCGGTGCCGCGGTGTGGAGCGTGCAGCTGCTGCTCAATGCCCTGTGGTCCCCGCTGTTCTTCGGGGTGCGCCGCCTGGACCTCGCGCTCGTCGACATCGTCGGCATGTGGCTCGCCATTGCCGCGACCATCGCCGTGTTTGCTTCGCGCAGTCGCGTCGCCGCCGGCCTGCTCGTGCCCTACCTCGCGTGGGTGAGCTTCGCGACGGCCCTCAACGGGTGGATCTGGGCCTACAACTAGCAAATTGCACGACGGTCTTGCCGTTCTGGCGGATTGGGGGTGTGGTTCCTGCCTCGCCCGGAGTCGCTCCCTGTGCGACTCGGTCATGGCGCGGGTTGCCCGAGGGTAGCGAGCACGACGCGCGGCGTGGCGATCGCCTATGCTCGACGCGAGGCTCTGGAGGCCCTGCTGCCCAGCGACGTCCCGCCCGCGTCCGACCTGTCCGTCGTCCTCGACGAGCTGGCCGACGGCGTGCTGCGGCTCGACGCGGACGGCGCCGTGAGCTTCGCGAATCGGCCGGCCAGGGGCATGCTCGGCGGTCTCGGGGGCGAGACGCTCATCGGTCGGGACTTCATGGCCCTCCTCGGACCCTCGGATGTCGGTGCGCGCACCGTCATCGAAGCCGTGGCCCGCGGGGAGCGCAGTGACGTGCTCACGGCGATCACCGACCCGCGTGTCGGTCGCCGGCTGCAGGTGCGCGTCAAGGGCATGGGTGACGGTGGCTGCCTGCTCGTGTTCACGCCTGCGAGCACCGCGGAGAGTGTCTCGCTCAGCCTCAGCGCATTCTTCGAGCAGCTTCCGAGGACCGGCGTTGCCATCTTCGATGCGCGGCACGTGTACACGTACATGGGCGGGGGCGCCTGGAACGACATCGAGGCCAACCCGGAGGACTTCGTCGGGCTGCACATCGAGCAGGTGTGGGGCCCCGAGGTCGCCGCGCAGCTGGGCCCGCTGTTCGATACCGCCCTCGGCGGCACCTACGCCTACGACCGCCTGGACTGGGCGGGCAAGGCCTGGGAGCTGTGGGTCGGGCCCATCCCTCCGGGTGCGGACGGGTCGCCACGGGGCATGGCCGTGTCCCGCGACGTCACCGACGAGCTAGAGCAGCGCACGCGACTCGACCTCGTCATGCACGCCCTCGACAACATCGACCTCGGCGTGTTGATTGCCGACGCGCGCGCGCCCGACATCCCGACCATCTACGTCAACCCCGGGTTCACCCGCCTCACGGGCTACGCCTGGGAAGAGGCCATCGGGCGCAACTGCCGCTTCCTTCGGGGTGATCTGCCTCCGCAGCCCGAGACCGACGTCATTCGCCAGGCCCTGGCCAATGGCAGATCGTGCGTGGTCACCCTCAAGAACCGGCGACGCGACGGCTCACTGTTCGACAACCGCCTGAGCATCGAGCCGGTGCGCGATGCCGAGGGCGTGGTCACGCACTTCATCGGCGTGCAGGAGGACGTCACCGAGCTCCTCGCGAGGGAGGCGGAGCTCGAGCGCTCTCGTCGCTTGAACGCGCTGGGTCGTCTCGCTGGCGGCGTGGCGCACGACTTGCGCAACGTGATCAGCGGCGTGCAGATGCTGCTCGACCTCGCGTCGGACCACCCGGACATGCCGCCGGAGGCCCTCGAACACGTCCAGGATGCGAAGGCCTTCCTCGACCGGGGCGTCTCCGTCACCTCGGAGCTGCTGGCCTTTGCGCGCGTCCAGCCCGTGCGCGACGAGCCGGTCGACATCCGCTCGCTCGTGCGTCAGCGGGTCAGCCTGTTCCGTCACCTGCTGCGTGACGACATTCGCCTTCACGTCGAGTCCGAGGACGCGGTGTGGGCGCGTATCGATCCCGGTCGCTTCGACCAGGTGCTCGTCAACCTCGTGACCAACGCCGAGGCCGCGCTGCCCGAGGGCGGCAACCTTGCCTTCCGCGTGCGGGTGATCGGCGCCGACGAGGCGGTGCGCATCGCCCCGGGTCTCGACGTCCGCGGTGCCGAGCGCTGGGTCCACGTGGCCGTGCAGGACGACGGCGTCGGGATGTCCCATGACGTCCGGGACAATGCCTTCGATCCGTTCTTCACGACCCGCGCCGATGCGGGCGGATCGGGCCTCGGCCTGTCCTCCGTGTTCGGGACGATGCGCCAGGTGGGCGGTGGTGTGTGGCTCGACTCCGAGGTCGGCGTCGGCACCTGCGTGCACCTGCTGCTGCCCGAGGCCCGGCCTCCCAGCGAGCCCGCGACGGCAGAGGTCGCGAGTCCCGGGAAGGCGACGGGGCTCAACCTGCTGATCGCGGACGACGAACCCATTCTGCGGCGGGCGATGAGTACGCTGCTCACCCTCGACGGCCATCACGTCCGCGTGGCCGAGAGCGGCGCGGAGGCGCTCGAGCTGCTCGCGAACCCGCAGACGCCGATCGACGTGTTGCTCACCGATGTGGTCATGCCCGGGGTCTCCGGCCTCGACCTCGTCGCGGCGGCTCGCAGGCATCGGCCGGGCATGCCCGTGGTGCTGATGACCGGATACTCCCCCGAGGTGCTGGGAACCGCCGTCGAGGGCGTGCGTGTCGTGAGCAAGCCCTTCGATCGCAACGGTCTTCAGACCGTGCTTGCCGAGATCGCCGCAGAGCAGGCCGGCTAGCCGCGCGCCTCGGCGGCTCCGGCGAGGGCGAGGTCGGTGAGCACCCCATAGACCGCCGCCCACGAGGCCTCGTGCTCGGGGGTCCATTCGTCGCCGCACAGCTCGGCGAGCGCGGCGATCAGGCACTCGCCGACCCACGGATACATCTCGTCCGTGACGCCATAGGCGACGTGCTGACGGCCGAGCGCCTTCACGTTGGTCGTGAGCCAGTCCGGGTCATCGAGATGATCGAGCGCCGCAAGGATCGTGGCCTGAAGCATCTCCTGCTGGGTCTCCGGTGCGTTGCGGCTGAACAGCGGGCGCACCTGGGGGTAGCGCTCGAAGAAGATCGCGTAGAACCGCTTGGTGATCACCGGCTCCCGCTCGGCGGCGATGGCGATGGACTGGCGCAGTAGCTCGGGCTGAAGGCTCATGGGGACTCCTGGTGGCGGCACGCGCCGACGGGTTTCCGAGCCTAGGGAGCCCCGGCGCTGGATGTCCAACTCACGCAGCCGCTGCTTCGTGGATCGGCCTGGTTGGCGGAGGGAGGAGACGAGGCGTCGCCTGGAGACGGCATGGGGGAATTCCCCACCATGGGGCGGAGGGCGCCAACCGCGGCGGTGCGCCCGTACCGTGTCGATGGCGTGTGGCTTCGGGACACGCTCGCCCCCCGCCGACAGCGCTACACTTCCCCCATGCCGCGCCGCGCCCTCGCCATCGTCCTCGTCGTCCTGCTCGTGCTGGGCGGTGGGCTCCTGTGGGGCCGCCAGCAGCAGGGGCCGCGCGCCGTCGCGTACCTGCCAGTTCGGCAGCCGATCACCCAGACCTTGCTGGTCACGGGGAGGCTCGCGTCCCCGGCTCGCGTCCAGCTTGGGGCCCTCGTCCAGAGCACGGTGGCCGAGGTCGCGGTCGAAGAGGGGGATGTCGTCGACGAAGGCGTGCTCCTCGTGCGACTCGCCGACGACGAGGCCGCCGCAAGGGTTCGGGAGTCCGAGGCTCAGGTGGCGGAGGCGGCCGCTCGCTTGCGGCGCATACGCGGCGTGGGCCGGCGGGTGGCTGGAGAGCGCCTCGAGCAGGCGCGCGTGAACGCCGAGGAGGCCGATCGACAGTTTGCGAGGGCGGACGAGCTCTTCGTCGACGGCTTCCTCGCCGAGGCCGAGCACGATGCGGCGCGTCAGCGACGGGACGTGGCGCGAAGCCAGCTCGTCGCGGCCCAGCTCGAGGCCGCGGCCACGGACCCGGCGGGCGCCGATACGGCGTCGGCCGCCGCATCTCTGGCCCGTGCGCAAGCCGCCCTCGAGCTCGCGCAGGCCGGCCTCGAGCGCACGCGACTCCGGGCCCCGTCTCGCGGACGGGTGCTCGAGCGCCACGTCGAGGTGGGCCAGGTCGTGCGCCCGGGGGACGTGCTGCTGCAGTTCGCTGGCGAGGGGGACCTCGAGGTCCGCATCACGCCGGACGAGTTCCATCTCGGCCAGCTCGCCATCGACCAGCAGGCCATGGTCGTCACCGAGGCCTTTCCGGACCGACCGCTGTATGCGCGTGTGTCGCGCATGGCCCCCCGGGTCGACGCCACGCGGGGCACCGTGGAGGTGCGGCTCGCGCTCACCGGCGAGGTCGACGATCTCGCGCTGCGTCCGGACATGACCGCCACCGTCGAGGTCATCCTCGGCGAGCGCGACGACGCACTGGTCCTCCCCACCTGGCTCGTTCGCGACCTGGGAAGCCGCGAGCCCTGGGTGCTGGTCGCGCGTGACGGGGCGGCCGTGCGCGTGCCGGTGGGCCTCGGTCTGGAGGGCACCGAGACCGTCGAGATCACCTCGGGTCTGGCCGAGGACGATGCCGTGCTCGCCCCCGACGTCGCCGTGGAGCCGGGGGAGCCGGTACGTGCGCGCGAGCCGCGCCCCGCCATTCGCGTGGAGGACTGAGTGCTGGCGCTCCAGCTCGCGCTGCGGTTTCTCGGCGAGGGACGCACCCAGACGAGCCTGATCCTGGCCGGCGTGACGGTCGGCGTCGCCGCGTACGTGTTCATCACGGCGACGATGCTCGGCGTGGAGCAGAACATGGTCGCGAAGACGCTCGGCAGCCAGGCGCACATCTCGGTGCTCGACGAGCCGATGCCGCCGCAGCCGCTGGTCCACCCCGAAGGACGCCTCGTGCTGCGCACGGTGGTCCAGCCCGAGCCCCGTCAGAAGCCGTTCGACCAGTGGCAGCGCGCACTGGAGCGGGTCGAGGCCACGCCGGGCGTGCGCGCCGCGTGTCCGACGCTCGCGGGTTCCGGGCTGGCGATCCGCGGTGGTGGGCAACAGGCCATTCGCGTCGTGGGCGCCGACCCCACGCGGCTTCGGCGCATCATCGACATCCCCGCGAACCTGGTGGAGGGGAGCTGGCGGCCGGACGCGGACCAGGTCGTGATTGGCTCGGTGCTCGCCGAGGAGCTGGGACTCGCGCTGGGCCGGCCGATGCGCATCCGCACCAGCGCCGGCGAGGCGAGTGTCCGCGTGGTGGGCATCTTCGAGCTCGGCTCGGACGCGGTGGATGGCCAGTGGGTCGTCACGAGCCTGCGCACGGCTCAGTCGCTGCTCGGAAGACCCGGCGACATCAGCTCGATCGATGCGACCGTCGACGAGCTGTTCGCTGCGGACGAGGTGGCGGAAAGGGTCGCGGCGCGGACGGGGCTGACCGCGGAGAGCTGGATGGCGCGCAATGGCGCCCTGCTCACCGCGCTCTCGGCGCAGTCGCAGTCGACCACGCTCATCCGCGTGTTCACCTTGCTCGCGGTGGCCATGGGCATCGCCAGCGTGCTCGCGGTGACCGTGGTCCAGCGCCGAGGCCAGATCGGCATCCTCCGTGCGATGGGGGTGCGCGCGAGGACGATTCTCGCCACCTTCCTGTGGCAGGGCGCGCTCCTCGGCATCGGTGGCGCCCTGCTCGGCACCGCTCTCGGCATGCTCGTGGGCGGCATGCTCGAGAGGGTCGTGCCCTTCGACATCGTCGTCGGTCCGAGCACCGCGCTCCAGGCGCTGGCCATCAGCCTGCTCACGGGGTTGGGCGCCGCGTTGTGGCCGGCGCGCACGGCGGCACGCATGGACCCGGCGGCCGCCATCCGGGGGGACGAGTGAGCGACGACGACGTCCTGGTCGAGCTCTCCGGGGTGCATAAGTCCTTCGGGGAGGCACCCGAGACGCGGGTCGAGGTGCTGCACGGCATCGACCTCACGCTCCGGCGCGGCGAGCTGGTGGCACTGGTTGGCCCTTCCGGCTCCGGAAAGAGCACGCTGCTCAACATCCTCGGTCTGCTGGACCGCGCGACGACGGGTATCCTGCGCATCCGCGGGCGCGACGTGAGTGACATGTCCGACGCCGAGCTCACCTCGCTGCGCGCCGAGGTCCTCGGCTTCGTGTTCCAGTTTCACCACCTGCTCCCCGGGCTCACCGTCGCCGAGAACGTCATGCTCCCGGCCGCCGCCCGCGAGGGCGCCCTGGCCCCCACGCAGCGGCCACGGGCCGTGGACCTGCTCGGTCACGTGGGGCTCGCCGATCAGGCCGATCGCTACGCGCGGCAGCTCTCGGGCGGCATGCAGCAGCGGGTCGCGGTCGTGCGCGCGCTGATGAACAGCCCGCTCGTGGTGTATGCGGACGAGCCGACCGGCAACCTCGACACCGAGAGCAGCATGCGGGTCATGGACTTTCTCGTCGACTGGAACCGCCGCGAGCGCACGACCTTCGTCATCGTCACCCACGACCCGGACATCGCCCGCCGCTGCCGACGCGTCCTGCGCATGGTGGACGGCCACCTCGTCGCCGATGGCCCGCCCGAGGATGTCCTGCGCTGACGCGGGGTCAGCTCAGCGCGAGCTCCCGCGTGTGGAACCAGCGCACCGCCACATATGCCAGGAACCCCGCCGGGCCCGCCATCAGCGTGAGGGCAAGGCATGGCGCGAGCCGCCACGGGGACAGGCCGTAGCGCTCCGAGTCCCGCACTTCCCACATACCGATGAGCATGTCGAAGCACAGGTAGTGCGTCCACGCCATGAGCAGCACGAAGTCGCTCTCGAAGGACACGCGCAGCCCGGCCATCGAGCTCATGGTTCCGCCCGCGGGCGACACAAGCGTCGTCGCGATCATCACCGTGTACACGGCGGCGTAGACCAGCGGCACGAGAGGGGATGCGACGAAGCGTCGGGTGAGGGCCGCGCGTGGCGCGAGCATCATGCACAGCCAGAAGGGCGCCACCGAGGCGTTGGCGAGCATGTAGGCGTTCTCTCCGTTCATTCGGCCTCCACGAGTCGGCGCCCGAGGTAACATTCGCGGCTGGGAGGCGCGGTGTTCCTGCTCGCGATCGGACTCGCCTTCGGCGGCTGCTACGAACTTCCTTTCAGCAACCCCAACCTCTCGGATGGGTGGGGCTCCACCTGCTGCGGGCGCACCAATCCGCACCGCGGGGTCGACTTCCCGCAGGCCGCAGGCACGCCGATTCCAGCCGTCAGCAACGGTCGCGTGGTCGTCAACCAGTGGTCGAACTGCCTGGGCAACGTCGTGGTCGTCGAGCACCCGGATGGCTGGTTCTCGGGCTACGCGCACCTCCAGTCTGCGTCTCCGCTCGCGGTGGGCACGCTCGTCACCATCGGCGATGCCGTGGGTGCGGTCGGCAACACCGGCAGTTGCTCGAACGGCGCGCACCTTCACCTGACCATGGCGGACCACGTCGATGGCTGGTACACCGGGACGACCGTCGATCCGTACACGTTCATCACCTCTCGCGGGCCCGAGCCCGAGACCTGTAATGGCGAGGATGACGACTGCAACGGGCTGATCGACGATGCGACCACCTGCGAGCTCGACTACCTGCACGTGACCGCGCCGGTGTACGCGCGCCCGAGCACCACCGACGTCGACGGCGACGGAAAGGCCGACACCTGCGCCCTCGAGACCGACGGCTTCCGGTGTTGGCCCGCGCGTGAGGCGAGCTGGGACGCGCCATGGACGCCGGTGGCGTGGACGAGTGCCGCCGGCTGGGACGCCCCGGAGCGCTTCGCGACCCTGCGCATGGGGGACCTCGACGCCAACGGCTTCGCGGACGTGTGCGGCTGGGACGGCCAGGACATGGTGTGTGCACTCTCCGACGGCGCGGGCTTTGGGCTCCCGACCGTCTGGCGGAGTGGGCTCACGGCCGAGGCGGGATTCTCCGACCCGGCGCGGTACACGTCGCTGCGCCTCGCCGACGTCAACGGCGATGGCGGGGACGACCTGTGCTTGCTCGAAGCGCAAGGGCTTCGCTGCTACCTGTCCAACGGGCGCGCCTTCGAGACCTCGTTCGAGGGGCCGCCATGGGCGGCCGCCGAGCAGTCCGGCGCGACCTACTACGGCACGCTGCGAACGGGCGACCTCGACGGCGACGGCCGGGCCGACGTGTGTCTGCGTCGTGCCGATGGCGTGGACTGCCACCTGAGTACGGCACAGGGCTTCGCGACCACGCCCATCGAGATCGACTGGAGCGACTCCCGCGGCTTCTCGCCCTTCCACTACTGGAGCACCTTTCGGCTCGCGGACGTGGACGGCGACGGCAAGCAGGAGCCCTGCGTGCGGTCCTCGGCCGGATTTCGCTGCGGCCTGTCCGATGGCGCCAGCTTTGCCTCGCCCTCGTCCATCGTCGCTCCGCTCAGCAACGATCGGGGGTGGAGCGACCCCTCGAACTTTCACACCATCCGGGTCGAAGATGTCGATGGGGACGGGTCCTTCGACGTGTGCGCGCGCGGCGATGCCGGGCTCTACTGCTGGACCTGGGACGGCTCGAACACCACGCAGATCGCCGGGCCGACGTGGTCCGATGCGCAGGGCTGGACGGCGCCCTCGTACATGCACTCCATCCGCCTTGCCGATGCGACCGGGGATGGGCTGGCCGACGCGTGTGGGCGAGGTTCGCAGGGCTGGCGCTGCATCCCGTCGCAGGGCACCGGGTTCTCTGGACAGTTCGTGCTCTCCGGGCTCACCAATGCCGACGGAGCGGATGCACCCGCGGTGTACGGCTCGATCTGGTCGGGCGGCCGCAGCTGTGGCACGCGCGATGCGCCACCCTGTACCCGTGCGTTCGAGGACTCCGGTGGCGACAGCGGTGACAGCGGCGGGAACGGGGACAGCGATCGCCCCGTAGATTCGGACTCCGGGGGCGGCGGCGGCGACGCGCCCGCCGAGCCGGGCTGTGGCTGTGGTCATGGTTCGGGTGGTAGCCGCGCGATGTGGCTGGTTGCGCTTGGGGCCGTGTCCTGGCGACGCCGACGGATGGTGCCCCGCAGACCACGCGGATAGGCCGGGGAGCCTGGAGGCTCCGTGTCGACTCCGACGTTTGCGTTGCTTGGCTTTGCGCTGTGGACCGTGCTCATCCTCTCGGTGACCATCGGGTATTACCGCTGGAGCCGCATCCTCACGGGCCGCTCGCGTCCGGGGGAGTGGACCGCGGACCCGAACGTCGGCGCGGACTGGTATCGCCGGGCCATGCGAGCCCATCTCAACGCCGTCGAAAACCTGCCCGTGTTCGGCGCCATCGTGTACGCGGTGGACCAGTCCGGAGTGCGCTCGCCGTGGGTTGACGGGCTCGCGCTGTTCGTGCTCGGCGCGCGCGTCGTGCACAGCCTGGTGCACATCACCCTCGTGCAGACGGACGTCGTCGCCACCGTGCGCTTCAGCTTCTTCTTCCTGCAGATCCTCGGGATGATCGGCATGGTGGTCGCGATGTTCCTGGCGCTGTGAGCGCGGTCAGCGAACCTCGAACACCCAGGTGTCGACCTCGTACTCGCGGGTGTCGGTGATCACGAGCGAGTCGTGGGCGACCCACCACAGGCGTGCGCGCTCCTCCGTCCACGGCTCGTCGAGTGCGATGTCCGAGAGCCGCCGTTCGACCTCACGCGCGGAGAGGGGGCGGTCGGCGGGCGACTTGGCGAGCAGGTCGGCGAGCAGGCTCCGCAGACCCTCCGGAAGCTCGGGCAGGGCGTCCCAGTCAGGCTGCTTCTCGCGGTGTGCCTCTTCGATCAGGGACTGGCTGGTGCCCTCGAAGAGGCGCTCGCCGACGAGCAGCTCCCACGCGGTGCAGCCGAGTGCGTACAGGTCGGAGCGAGGGGTCGCGTCGCCCCCGTCCCAGAGCTCGGGCGCGAGGTAGCCGGGGGTGCCAGCAATGCGTCCCCGTCCCTCGGGGTCGCGCAGCACGAGGCCGAAGTCGAGGACCTTGAGGAAGTCCCACGCCATCGCGTAGTGGCAAGCGAAGAGGTTGGCGGGCTTCACGTCGCCGTGTACGAGGCGTCGGGCATGCGCTTCTTCCAGCGAGCGGCAGACCTGGACCAGCAGGTGAACGACGCGCTCGGGGGGCAGGGGACCGGTGTCCCGCACGATACGTCGCAGATCGGCGCCCTCGAGCCGCTCCATCGCATAGAAGAAGCGACCGTCGGGGCTCACGCCGAAGTCGTAGAGCTCGACCGTGTGGGGGGACTGCAGGCCGCTCATCGCCTGGGCCTCGGCGCGAAAGCGTGCCGCCGCACGCTCGCGATCGCTGGGATCGGCGCGGATGATCTTCACCGCGGCGGGTCGAGGCAGCAGCTCGTGCCAGGCCTCCCACACCTCGCCCATGCCGCCCTGACCCAGGCTGCGGCCGAGCTCGTAGCTACCGAGCTGACGGATGCGGGCCTCGGCGGCCTCGAGGCGCTCGCGCTGACGGGTCTGCAGCCACACGGGGACCATGACCATGCCGACGGCGAACAGTGGCCCCATGCTCCACTGAACCAGGGTCACGGCCAGAGGCATCGGCGTGCCGAACCACTCCCAGTGCATCCACACGGCGATCAGCGGCGTCGTCGCGAACGCCAGGCACCAGCCCAGCGTCGCTCGCAGACCCCGCGGCAGGTAGAGCGGCACGAAGAGGATGAACAGCACCGCCCACGGGGTGCCGCGCATCGCGTTCACTGGAAGCTCGACCGCGCCCATGACCAGCTCGACGGCGAGGGCGGCGACCCAGTTCACGAGGTAGCCGAGGTCGAGCAGTCCAGGCGTCTCCGGAGGCAGGCGGCGGGCGAGGAGCACCACCAGGCCGCACAGCGCGATCTCCAGCAGGCACAGCGGCTCGGCGATGCGTGCGAAGCCGCTCGCGAGGCTCGGGTCGAGCGCCTGCTGCAGCCGGCCGAACACGAGGGCGGCGGACCACACGCCGATGCCGGTCGCGCCGGTCATCTGCAGGCGAAGGCGCAGGTCGCCGTCTGCGAGTCGTGCGCCGAGGCTGGTGGCGGTGTCGTTCAAGCTCCCCCGTGCCATCCTAGCAATTCCGGCATGCCGGCGTGGCGAGGCCGGGCCGTGAGGGCCTGCGGCATCGGCCTCCGGCTCCGGCCATGCGAAACGGGTCCGGCGCGACGCGCGCCTGTGGCACCATGGCGGCTCGTCGGGAAGGTAGATGGACCTACAGGCGGGGACGCGCTTGGCTTCTGGCCGCTACACCGTCGAGCAGCTGCTCGGCGCCGGCGGCATGGCCATCGTGTACCGGGTCGTGCGCACCGACGACGGCGCGCGCTTTGCCCTCAAGGTGCTCAACAGCCCGAGTCCATCGCAGCAGGGACGGCTGATCCGCGAGGGTCGCGCGCAGGCGACCCTGCGGCACCCGAACATCGTCGGCATGGTCGAGGTGCTCAAGGTCGGCGGTCTGCCGGCGCTGCTCATGGAGTTCGTCGACGGACCGTCGCTCGAGCGGGTGATCCCACGGGTCCGCCTGACGCTGGACCAGGTGGACGCGCTGTT
>SBGP01000082.1 GCA_006226595.1 Deltaproteobacteria bacterium | reverse complement strand
GTGACCTGTGCCGTGGTCCAGTCTGTCGACGTCCAGGCCGCGTTCGCCCTCGCCCCGGCCCAGTGCCCCGACATCGTCGCACAACGCACGACGCGGCTGGACAGCTGGGGCTACTGCTGCGATTGCCCCTTCGACACCTCCAATTGGGAGGCCGGCTTTGTGGACGGGCGCTACACGAGCGAGGTCCATGCACGCTCGGTCGAGTTCCAGTTCCCCACCTTCGCCACAGCGCTCGGGATCGCCGCCGTCGACTACGGGCTGTCCCCCGAGGGCATGTGGACGTACTACGAGTATGACGACAATGCCTGCGGGACCTCGGGATACCGCGAGACCGTCATCGACTTGGCCGGGTCTTCCTGGCACTCGGGCGCCCCCTATTCCTTCTTCCCCCTCGTGGACGAGAATGGCGCTGGGACCACGACCACGATCTGGGCCGTCAATGGGTTTGGCGCCGAGCTGGACTTCGAGCCGCACACCGAGCGGCCCTCAGCGTCCACCGCCCCCATGAGGGCGCGGGTGGAGGCGGACGTGGATCTGGCGCTCCGGGGCTTGGTCTCCCGGACACTGCAGCAGGCCGACGTGATCGCGGCGTGGGAGTCACCAGTCTACGCCGGGTGCGCGGTCGCCGACGACTGCACCGGCGGCGTGGCCTGGGGCCGAGCGAGCGCGACGGACCCGTGCGTGCTGCTGTCGGACAGCTGCTTGCCAGCAGGCTGGGAGGAGTGCCCCACCCAGCGGTTCGAGATTCCGCTCGATGAGGCGGCCTGCGTCCAGTAGCGGTGGCCCACCGCGCGTGGCGCGCGGCGATCACGGCTGGACGGCCCACCGAACCCGTGTTTGACCACGCCCCGTGGCTCGGTCCCCGTGGCGCGGTGGGACTGTCGCTGCCGTTTCCGCTGTTGGCGCTCGCGGTGGTGGCGGGCGTCATCGCGCTGCTGTGGGCGGTGATCTCCGGCTGAGGGCGCCATCGCACGGCTTTCGTGGGACATCAGCTTGCTCGCACACAATCGCCGAGAAGGGGCCCGAGCCACCTTTCTTTCGGTAGGACTTGTGCAAGCCCCATTTGGCGGCCCACAATAAGAGCGTCCGTCGCTCGAACGAGGAGGCCCCCATAGAGCCGCAGGAGCTTGCTACCGCCATGGCTGCGGTGGCCCTTGAACACAAGGCAACGAATCTCGCCATTCTGGACATGCGCGAGCTCGTGTCCTACACCGACGCCTTCGTGCTGTGCACCGCCAACAACCGCCGGCAGGTCCAGGCCATCGCCGATGCGGTGAGCGTGGCGGCCAAGCGGGACTTCGGCATCATCCCCACCGGCGTCGAGGGCCTCGAGGCCGCGCGCTGGGTGCTCGTGGACCTCGGCGACATCGTCGTGCACGTGTTCGACGGCCCGCTCCGCGAGTTCTACGACCTCGACGGACTGTGGCGCGACGCGCCGCGTCTCGCCGTGCCCGAGGTCGAGGGCGCCGAAGAGACCCCGCTGTTCACGCTCCCGTGAAGCTCGCCGTCCTCCGGGTCGGCAAGAGCACGGAGCGCTGGGCCGATCAGGCCGTCGAGAACTGGGCGAAGCGCCTCCGACGTCACGGAGGCCTCGACCAGGACTTCGTGAAGCACGAGCACTTTCGCGGCGATGTCGATGCCGTGAAGCAAGCCGAGGGCGAGCGGGTGCTCAAGCGCATCCACGAGCGCGATGTCGTCGTGGTGCTCGACGAGCGCGGCGAGACGCCCACGAGCCACGAGCTGTCGGAGTGGATCGACGGCTGGCGCCTCGACGGTGCCGGTCGCGTCGTCTTCGTGCTCGGCGGCGCCTACGGCCACGCCCCCGAGGTTCGCCAGCGCGCGGACAAGGTGCTGTCGCTGTCGAGCATGGTGCTCAACCACGAGGTCGCTCGGGTGGTGCTCGTGGAGCAGGTGTACCGGGCGTTCACCATCCTCGACGGCGTGCCGTACCACCACTGACGGCTATCATCCGCCCATGATCCTGCTCCTCGCCGTTGCCCTCGCTCAGGACCCGATGCCGCCGGACCTCGACGCGCCGCCTCCCGTGGAGGCTGCCGCGGAGGCTCCCACGCCGGTCGACGCCGACGGCCCTGCCGAGACCGAGGAAGCACCCGAGCCCCTGCGCTTCGGCGAGCGGACCTTCGGCCTGTCCTCGGCACCCACGTGGACCGTGTACCAGGGCCGTCACTACCTGACGGCGCCCCAGTTTGCGGACGTGGTCGGCGACGGCCCGACCGCGAGCCTCCTGTTCCTCGAACGCCGGCGTCAGAACCGGGCCGCCGCGATCTTCGTGCTCGGGGGCTCGGTGATCCTGACCACCGGCTCGTACCTCGTGCTGCTCGGTGCCATCGTCGCCTTCGACACCCCGACGCTCGGCGCGACCATGGCGGTGGCTGGCGGCGCGATGATGCTCGGCGGCGCGGCGGCGTACTACGCCACGCTGGCGATCCTGCTCCTGCGCGCTCCGCGTCGGAACCGCGTCGATCTCTACTACCAGCGCGACGACGCCGAGGATTGGGTCGAGTCGTACAACGCGTCGCTGTCTCCGCCGATCGAGGTGAGGGCGGTGGTCGGTCCCGGAGCGCTGGGCATCGAGGCACGTTTCTAGCGCCGCCCGGCGAGATCCTCGGCGGCGGCGTGCATCGCGGCGCGCTCCCGCTCGTCCGCGGCGGCCAGGCCGATGTGCCGCCGTACCCGGTCGACGAGGCGGTCGCGGTCGGCCTCGAGATGGCTCTGGGCCGGTGCGTTCACCACCTCGCCGGTGCGCGTGCGCAGCTCGAGAACGCCCCCCCGGTCGGCGATGGACGCCACCTCGTGCCACCGAAGCTCACGCGGTCCGATGCTCAGCGTCGTCGCGGTGATCACCCACGGCACCGCGTCCTTGCGGAGGGGACGGTGGTGGTAGGCGTAGTACGCCGTGAACACCGCGAACAGCCCGCACACGAACAGCAGGGGCCCGACGTTGCGCGAGGTCGGACCATCGCGGAGCAGCGACCACATCGGGCCGCTGCCGCCATCGTCGTTCGGGAACAGGCCGACGAGCAGGGCGAGGCCGACGGCCACCACGGCTTCCTTGGCCATGGAGCCGCGCACCTCGCCCTCGGTCGGTGGCCGATCTCCGCGCACGAGCAGGCGCACCGAGTCGGCATCTTCCTGGGGCGCGAACGAAGTCGGGATGCGGGGCAGGGAAGCGGACACGGCTCATGCTCGCACGAGGCGCGGGACGACCACACGGAGACGCCTCGAGTGTGACCGGGCTGGCACCTCGCGCCGGGCGAGCGACGAGCTACGCTACGCGCCGGAGGTGCGCATGCGCGTGCTCATCGCTGACAAGCTTCCCGATCAGGCCCGCTCTCGCCTTGCCGCCGCTGGCTGCGAGGTGCGCCTCGAGCCCTCCCTCTCCGGCGACACGCTCACCGCCGAGATCAAGGACTTCGACCCCGACGTGCTCATCGTGCGCTCGACCAAGGTGATCGCCCAGCACTTCGCCGGTCGCCTGGGTCTCGTCGTCCGCGCGGGCGCCGGGTACAACAACATCGACCTCGCCGCCGCGAGCGATCACGGCGTGTACGTCGCGAACTGTCCGGGCAAGAACGCCGCCGCCGTCGCCGAGCTCGCCATCGGCCTGCTCGTCACCTGCGACCGCCGCATCCCCGACAACGTCGCAGCGCTGCGCGAGGGACGCTGGGCCAAGGGCGAGTTCTCGAAGGCCAATGGGCTCAAGGACCGGACCCTGGGCATCCTCGGCTGCGGCTCCATCGGACTCGCGGTGGCCCGCCGCGCGCAGGCCCTCGGCATGGAGGTCCTCGCGTGGTCGCGCAGCCTCACCGACGAGATGGCTGCCGAGCACGGGCTGCGCCGCTACGACACCCCCGAGGACGTCGCCCGTCGCGCGAACGCGCTCTCGGTGCACCTCGCGCTCACGCCGGAGACCCGCGGCTTCGTCGGCGAGAGCATCTTCGCCGAGATGAAGCACGGCGCCATCTTCCTCAACACCTCGCGGGCCGAGGTCGTCGACGAGGACGCGCTGCTCCGTGCCCTCGACGAGCGCGAGATCATCGCCGGCCTCGACGTGTTCTCGGACGAGCCCGCGGGCAAGGCCGGCAGCTTCGATCACGCCCTCGCGCGCCATCCGCGCGTGTACGGCACCCACCACATCGGCGCGTCCACCGCCCAGGCCCAGGAGGCGGTCGCCGCCGAGGCCTGCCACATCGTCGAGGCCTTCAAGGACACGGGGCTCGTGCCCAACTGCGTGAACCTCGGCAGCAAGGTGCCGCGCAACCACGTCGTCAGCGTGCGCCATCGCGACCGCGTCGGTGTGCTCGCTGCCGTGCTCGGCGTGCTCTCCCGCGCCGACCTCAACGTGGGCGCCATGGAGAACCGCCTGTTCGACGGCGGCGAGGGAGCCATCGCGCGCATCCACGTCGACGCTCGGCCTTCCCCCGAGGTAGGAGAGGCCCTCTGTTCGCTGGACCACGTCCTCGCCGTCGACATCGTCGACCTGGAGACCTGATGCGTATCCACAACTTCTCTGCCGGCCCGGGTGCACTGCCCGAGCCCGTGCTCCGCGCGGCGCAGGACGCCCTGTGGGAGCACGGCAGCCACGGCATCGGCATCGCCGAGTGCTCCCACCGCAGCCCCCAGTTCGAGGAGGTGCTGCAGAGCGCCAAGTCGCGACTGAAGACGCTCATGTCGCTCGGCGACGACCAGCACGTGCTCTTCCTGCAGGGCGGTGCGCGGCAGCAGTTCTATCAGATCCCGATGAACGTGCTCCGCGGCGGACGCGCGACCTACCTCGACACCGGCA
This sequence comes from Deltaproteobacteria bacterium, assembly GCA_006226595.1. Classification (GTDB taxonomy): domain Bacteria; phylum Myxococcota_A; class UBA796; order UBA796; genus M1803. The sequence goes on along the minus strand of SBGP01000082.1, from coordinate 191,181 downwards.
CCTGGTCGGCGGGCGCCATCGACGATGCGCGTCGCTACGGCACTGTGGACGTGGGCTTCTCCAGCCGCGAGCAGCGCTACCACCGCGTACCGACCCAGGGCGAGTGGGGGACGCTGCCCGAGGGCACCGTGTACCTGCACTACACGTCGAACAACACCGTCGCCGGCACCGAGTACCACTACGTGCCCGACGCCGGGGACGCGATGCTCGTGTGCGACATGAGCAGCGACATCCTCTCGCGGCCGGTCGACGGCTCCGGCTTCGACCTGATCTATGCCGGCGCCCAGAAGAACATGGGCCCGAGCGGTGTGACCGTGGTGGTCGTCAGCGACCGCTTCCTCGCCGCCTGCGACGACACCATGCCCGGCCTGCTTCACTACCCGACCGAGGTGAAGAAGGACAGCATGCTCAACACGCCGAACACCTTCGGCATCTTCGTCATCGATGAGGTGCTCGGCTGGGTCCTCGACCAGGGCCTCGACGCACTCGATGCGAAGAACGGTGCTCAGGCCGACGCGATCTACGGCCTCATCGACGAGCTGCCTCGCTATCGGGGCCTCGCCGAGAAGGCGTCCCGCTCGCGGATGAACGTCACGTTCACCACTGGCGACGCCGCGCTCGACACCCTGTTCTGGAAGCAGGCGCTGGAAGAGGGGCTTTCAGGCCTGAAGGGGCATCGCTCGGTAGGCGGACTCCGCGCCAGCCTCTACAATGCACAGACCGATGCTGCGGTGGAGGCACTCGCCTCCTACATGCGCCGCTTTGCGGCCGAGCACGGGGAGGACGGATGACCAAGGACCTGCGTGACGCTTTCGACGAGTCGGAGGAGATCGAGGAGTCCGACATCGTGGTGCTCGTCGACGAAGACGACGTGGAGCACCGACTCGTGATGCTCGCGGTCGTCGAGTACGAGGACCAGGATTACGCGCTGCTCGCTCCGGAAGAAGAGCTGGCCGACGACAGCAAGCCCGAGCTCGACTTGTACATCTTCCAGTACGACGTCGATGACGAGGGCGTCGAGACCTTCCAGCCGATCCCAGACGATGCGCGCTTCGACGAGGTGCGGGAGTTCTGCTCGACCCTCATCGACACCGATGCGCTGTCGGCAGTGACCGGCGGAGTCGTGCCCGAGGCCTAGGCCTCTACAGCCACTTCATGCGTCGGAACCATCCGAGCATGCCGATCGTGATCAGCCCCATCAGCCCGAGCAGCGCGTAGTAGCCGAAGCGCCACTGCAGCTCGGGCATGTTGGTGAAGTTCATCCCGTACAGGCCGGTGAAGAAGGTCAACGGGATGAACAGGCTGCTCACCACCGTGAGCACGCGCATGACCTCGTTCATCTGGTGCGAGGTCATCGCGAGGTGCATCTCGACGACGCTCGCGAGGCGGTCGCGCTCGGAGTCGATGACGTCGAGGACCTGGAGCACGTGGTCGTAGAGGTCGCGGAGGAAGGGCACCGTCTCCTTGCGGATCTGACCGCCCTCGCGGCGGAGCAGCTCGCCGATCGCCTCGCGTAGCGGCCACACCAGGCGACGGAACTCGAGCAGCTGCAGACGCAGGGAGTGCACGCGCTGAGGGATGTCCTCGGCGTCGGGGTCGAGAGCCTCCGTCTCGAGCTCTTCGAGCTCGTCCTCGAAGCGCTCGATCACCAGGTAGTAGCCGTCGACCACCGCGTCGAGCAGGGCGTGGAGCAGGTAGTCGGGGCCGCGGTCGCGGATGCGACCCGCCTGGTTGCGAAGTCGCGTGCGCAGGCTGTCGAACAGGTCGCCGGGTCGTTCCTGGAAGGAGATCACGTACTGGGGTCCGAGCACGCAGGACACCTGCTCGACCTCGGCGATGTCCTCGGAGTCCTTGCCCGGTCGCGCCATCTTCACGGTGACGAACAGCTGGGACTCGTAGTCCTCGACCTTGGGGCGCGTGGTCGGGTTGAGGGCATCCTCCATGGCCAGCGGATGCACCCGGAAGGCGCGGCAGATCTCGCGGACGAGGTGCGTGTCGTGCAGTCCGTCGATGTCGATCCACGTCACCGTCGGCGTGTCCTTGAACGCGATGCACTGTTCCGCGCTCAGCCCGCTGTGCTCGACAAGCTGCTCGGGACCGTAGTCGAACAGGGTGAGTAGCACCGGTTCGTCGGCCATCGTGCCGGTGTACACGGCGCTGCCCGGGGGAAGGCCCTTCTTGGGGGCCTGACCGGCGGCGGGGTTGCGCTCTGCGGGGAGGGGCGTGTTGTCCGTGACGTGCGACATGGACGGAGTGTAGCCGGATGGGTACGTCACGCCCTGCAAGGAGGCTGCATGCCCGCCGTCGCACTCACCATCGCTGGCTCGGACTCCGGGGGAGGAGCGGGGATCCAGGCGGATCTCAAGACCTTCCGCGACCACGGCGTGTTCGGCACCTCGGCCATTGCCGCGGTCACCGCCCAGAACACCACCGGGGTGACCCGCATCGATGCGATTCCGGTGGAGGGTCTGGTCGCGCAGATCGAGGCCGTGCTCTCGGATCTGCCCGTCGCGGCGGTGAAGATCGGCATGCTCGGCACTGCGGAGCACGTGCTCGCCGTGGTCCGTTGCCTCGCCGACGTGGACGTGCCGATCGTGCTCGACCCGGTCATGGTCGCCTCCACCGGGGCGCGCCTGCTGGCTTCCGACGCGGTGCGCGCAGTGCGCGAGGAGCTGCTGCCGCTGGCCACGCTGGTCACACCGAACCTGCCCGAGGCGGCGCTTCTCGCCGATGGTTCGCTGGTCACGTGGACGGACCGGTGTCCGGTGCCGCTGCTCGTCACCGGTGGAGACGCCGGCGGCGCGGTGGTGCGCGACGTGCTGTACCTGCCCGGACAGGCACCCCGCGTGTTCGAGGCGGCGCGCGTGCCCGTGGACGGTCCGGACGACGGCTTCCACGGCACGGGATGCACCCTGTCGAGCGCGATTGCCGCGCGCCTCGCGAAGGGCGACGACCTCGAGACCGCGGTGGAAGGGGGGCTGCGCTACGTGCAGGCGCTGGTCGCGGGTGCGTGGCGGCCCGGAGCGGGCCACCACACGCTACTCCACGGGATCTAGCGCTTCCGCGGGTGCCGCGTCGCTCGGTGCGTCCTCGCTCGGCGGTGCCTCGGCAGGCACGGCGGCCTGTCGCTCGGCTTCCGCCGTAAGGAAGGCCTCCACCGCCGGGGCCTGCCGGGCGACATTGCCCTCACACAAGCGGATCTGCTCGGTCACCGTCGCCAGCGCGCGTTTGCCGGTGAGGTACTTCTTGGCGCGCTCGGCGAAGAAGTCCTCGGTGGTCCTGGCGCCGTCCTCGGAACAGAAGCCGCCGGCCAGGTATACGATGTAAGCGCGTGCGAGGCCGGGCACGCTCTTCTCGATGGCATCGATGTTCTCGGTGACGTAGCTCCAGCCCATCGCCTGGGTCGACGGCCGCATCAGCGGTGAGAACAGCAGTGGTGCGCGCTCGCGAATGCCGAGGCTCTCGTCACCCGCGAGGATGAGCACGTCGGGCACGATGGCCGGGTCCTCGAAGGCGCCGATGGCGTCGAGCAACATGCCTCGTCGCTTGCGGTCCTCCTCGGCGAGGGCCTGCTGCGAGAGCGTGTCGAACAGGGCCTTGTCGCCGTTCTCCGCGGCCAGGCCGAGGGCGGTGCCCACCAGGGTGGCGTCGGTGCCATCGCGGGTCTCGAGCCACTGGGTTGCGCGGCGCTGGGCTTCGGCGATGACCTCGGGATCCTCGCCCTCGCTCCCGAGCAGGCCGAGCACGTTCCGCCGGAGGTCGACGACCTCCTCGGCCTCGCCCTCGACCGGTTCCCAGCCGAGCTCGGCGGCCACGGGAGCGAAGTGCTCGCGCACGAACGCCGCGTATGTCGGGCGCTGCGCGTCGCTCACCAGACGCGTGGAGATGCCGGCCACGACGCTCACGGCGCTGCTCACCACCAGCGGGTCGTCGCTCTTCGCGAGTGAGGCGACCTGATCGAGGAGCAGGGTCGGAGGCAGGCGACCGGTCTCGATGAGCGCGGCGGTGTCGCCGATGAGACCGAGGCGCTCCTCGGAGCTCAGGGCCTCGCTGTCGAGCAGGGCGCGCGTCGCATCCGCGCCGAGGTCCGACCGGTAGTATCCGGTGTAAGCGTCGTTGGGGACCAGGGTCTCCGGGCACGCGGACAGCGGGAAGGTCTGCTCGCGGTCGGTGAGCAGGAAGCACTCGCGTCCGCCCTCGTGCCGCACGCACACGGGCACCTGCCAGAGGCTGGCGTCGGCCTCGCCCGAGGACAGCAGTCGCTGCTGCGACAGGCTCAGATCTGGGCTTCCCTCGCAGGACACCGCCATCGACACCACCGGGGCGCCTGGCTGATCGAGGAACGTGCGCAGGGTGGTGCTCACGTCCTGATTGGCCGCGGTGCTCAGCGCGTCGAGGAAGTCGTCGGCCGTGGCGTTCCCCCACGCGTGGCGCTCCATGTACAGCTTCACGCCGGATCGGAAGACCTCTGTGCCGAGCCAGGCTTCGGCCATCTCGAGCACCGCCTGACCCTTGGAGTAGGTGATGCCGTCGAAGGCGGCGTCGATGTCGTCGAACTCGACGATGGGCTCGCGGATCTGGCGGCTGCTCTCGCGCGCGTCGAGGTTCAGGGCGCCATTGCGACTGCTCACACGACCCGCCCCGACGTTCCACTCGGGCCAGCGCGTGTCCGTGGCCCGGTGCTCGATCCAGCTCGCGAAGGACTCGTTGAGCCAGATGTCGTCCCACCACTCCGGCGTCACCAGGTTGCCGAACCACTGGTGACCGAGCTCGTGGGCCTGGACCTGCGCGAAGCTGCGGCGGCGTCCCTCGGTGTCGTCCTCGGGTCGGGCGATGACCAGGCTCTGGGTGAAGGTGATGAGCCCGGGGTTCTCCATCGCGCCGAACTGCACGGCCTGGGGGATGGTGATCACGTCGAGCTTCTCGTAGGGGTACGGGCGGTCGAAGTAGTCCTCGAGCGTCTCGAGCACCGGACCGGTCGCCTCCGCCGCCCAGGCGGCGTGCTCGGCGCGACCCTCGGGCACGAGGATGCGCACGGGCACGTCCTCGCGACCGGCGGTGCCCGCGTCGACCTCGTCGAACGGACCGACTGCGAAGGCCACCAGGTACGAGGGCATGGGCTTGGACGTCGCGAAGTGCACGACCTTGCGGCCCTCCGCCACTTGCTCGTCCACGGCGGGGGTGTTCGCGTATGCGCCGAGACCCTCGGGCACGTCGAGGGTCAGCGTCCACGGGAGCTTGTGGCGCGGATCGTCGACCGAGGGAAACACTCGGCGCGCGTCGGTGGCCTCGAACTGGGTGAGCACGTAGTGTCGTCCGCCCTCTTCCTGGGCGAAGGCGCCTTCGGTGGCCTCGTCGCGAATCCCGCCGGTGTACGTCAGGTCGAGCACGACGTCGCCCTTGGCGGGCTTCTTGGGTCGGAAGCCGAGGTGGTGCGCGTCGCCCTCGACCACGGTGAGCGGCACCGTCTTGCCGCCCGCGGTCATCGTCGCCTCGCTGACCTCGATGTCCAGCGCATTGAGCCAGATCACCTTGTGCTTGCCTTCCAGCGTAAGGCTGATCTTGGCGGTGCCCGAGAAGCGCGGCTCGCCGGGGTCCACGCGCAGCGCCGCCTCGTAGGCGGTGGGCGTGATGCGGTCGATGCGCAGACCTGGCGGGTCGAGCGGGCCAGCGAGAGCGGGGAGCAGGGCGAGAGCGGTGAGCATGCGGCCTCCGGCACTCCCGCATATCGACGCCGTGGGGGCATGCCGTGCCTGGCGTGCGGAAGTGACGCGGGCTTTGCGCTACTCGAGGTAGCCGAGGGCCTTGAGGGTCTCCGCGGTGCCCTCGTCGAGGGTGACGTCCTCCTGGGCCCACGGGTCGGGCACGATGGTGCCGTCCGCGAGGGTGATGCGGTCGTGGATGTCGCGCCCCTCGGGTGGCCGGCGCGGAACCTGGGCGTTCCACTCGGCGAGGCGTGGCGCCAGGCCTTCGGCGGTGGCATCGACCCCGCGCTTGGGGCCCTCGGGCACCTCACCGACGGCGTAGGCCTCGGTTCCGGGGAGGACCCGCAAGAAGGCGACGTCGGCAGCCGGCAGCGAGCCCTGCTCGTGCACACCCTCGCGGTAGCGTCGATGGTCCGGGTTGTCGTTGAACCGGTGGGTCGCGGTGCGGATCGACGTCTTCTCGCAGTAGCGCCAGTCGGTCTCCATGAACACGGCATCCGGGCCAGCCTTCCCGTGTATACGCGGCAGGAGCGAGTCGCCGGGGCCCTCGGGGGAGGGCACGCCCACGAGGTCGAGCACGGTGGGGAGCACGTCGATGTGCGAGGACAGCGCGGAGACCTCGGCGCCACGCGGCAGATCCGGGTGCCGGACGATGAGGGGCACATGGGTGACGCTGTCGTAGAGCGTGTAGCCGTGAGCCTCGGCTCGCGGCACGCGCGGGTGGTCGCGCAGCCCCTCGCCGTGGTCGCTGGTCACCACGATCAGGGCCTGCTCGTCGATGCCGCGGTCGGCGAGACCCGCGAGCAGGCGACCGACGCCGGCATCCGCCTGGCGGATCTCGCCTTCGTAGGGTGCCGCGCCGTCCCCGAGCGCTTCGAGGGCCGAGTCAGGCGGATCGTAGGGGTAGTGCGGGTCGACGAATAGCACCTGCAGGTACAGGGGCTTGTCGCTCTTGTGCGCGTCGACCAGCGCGAGTGCGCGCCGGGCCACGGTGTCGGCGTCCACCATGGGACGGCGCTTGGGGTGGAAGTGCCTCGCGTCGTCCTCGGCCTCCATGAACTTGAACACGACGGCGGAGTCCTCCCACACGTCGAAGCCCTGGTCGAAGCCGAACACCGCGTTGATGTTCGGGTTGCTCGTGAGGCCGAGGGTCGTGTAGCCGGCGTCGTGGAGGATCTCGGGGAGGGTGCGCGCGTCGTCCGGCAGTCGGTCGTAGCGCTCCTCGTACACGCCGAGCTCGCGGGCGTAGCGGCCGGTGAGCAGTGTGCCCATCGACGACCGCGTCCACGAGCTGTTCGCGTGGTGCGCGTCGAAGCGCACGCCCTCCGCCGCGAGTGCGTCGAGGTTCGGGGAGGTCGGGCGCGACCAGCCATAGGTCGACAGGCGGTCGGCGCGGGTCGTGTCGATGACGATGAACACGACGTCTGGGGCCTCGCGCGGGTCGAGGGTGCGCGACAGCATCACCGCACCGAGGGCGACGGCGAGGAACGCGAGGAGGATGGGCAGGAGGTGACGCACGGGGACCTGGGATCGAGGCGAGGTCCAACTAACCACACCGTGAACGGGGCGTTGCGCCAGTGGGTCGACAGCCCGGTGTACGGTGCCGCCGTGGAGGTACGATGAAGCCGGTCGAAGTGGCCCGATTCTCGAAGCTCGTGGACCGCGCCCCGGCCTACGCGCTGGTCGCCAGCGTGGACCTCGTGGTGGTGCGCTTCGACGACCAGATCCGCGTGTTCTACGGACGGTGTCACCACCGCGGCGCGCTCATGGCGGACGGGCACGTCGAGGGCAAGAACCTGATCTGCGGCCTGCACGGCTGGGACTACCGCCTCGACACCGGGGTCAGCGAGTACAACCACAGCGAAGCACTGCATCGCTTCGAGGCCTGGGTCGACGACGACCGCGTCCTGGTCGACGCGGAGGCCGTCGGGGCCTGGGCCAAGGACCACCCGCAGCCCTACGATCGCGAGGCCTACCTGGGCCTGTATGCCGACGTCCACGGCACCGAGCTCGAGCCGCACAACGCGCACATCCAGCAGCTCGCGCGCGAGGGCCTCTCCAAGCTGGGCCACCACGGACCGGTGTCGGCGATGGGCGTGCCACGCACCGAGCTGCCGAGCTGGGACAAGCTCCAGTTCGTCACCGCTCAGCTGCACACCCTGCCGTTGATGGAGGACGTGCCCGTCGACACGACCCTGGTCATCGGTCCCGGTGCGGACAAGCCCCTCGAGCTGGCTCGACCGCTGTTCGTCAGCGACATGAGCTACGGCGCGCTGTCCGAAGAGGCCAAGGTCGCGCTCGCGCGCGGCGCCGAGCTCGCCGGGACCGGCATCTGCTCGGGCGAGGGCGGCATGCTTCCCGAGGAACAGGCGGCGAACCAGCGCTACTTCTACGAGCTGGCCAGCGGGCGCTTCGGCTGGTCCCTGGACAAGGTGAAGCGGTGCCAGGCCTTCCACTTCAAGGCCGGGCAGGGGGCGAAGACCGGCACCGGCGGCCACCTTCCCGGGCACAAGGTGAGCAGGAAGATCGCGGAGGTCCGCGGGCTGCGCGAGGGACAGCCCGCGATCAGTCCACCGCGCTTCCCGGACCTCGAGACCGTCGACGACTACCGCCGGGTGGCGGACGAGGTGCGCGAGGCGACGGGTGGCATTCCCATCGGGTTCAAGCTGTCCGCCCAGCACATCGAGAAGGACATCGACTTCTGCCTCGACGTCGGCTGCGACTACCTGATCCTCGACGGGCGAGGGGGCGCGACCGGCGCCGCGCCGCTGCTCTTCCGCGACCACATCAGCGTGCCGACCATGCCGGCTCTCGCGCGTGCCCGCCGGCACCTCGACGCCCGCGGCGCTGGCCAGGTGACGTTGATTGCGACGGGCGGACTGCGGACCGAGGCGGACTTCTGCAAGGCGTTGGCGCTCGGCGCGGATGGCGTGGCCGTCGCGAACTCGGCGCTCCAGGCCATCGGCTGCCTCGGTATGCGGGCGTGTCACACGAACAACTGCCCCGTGGGCATTGCGACGCAGAAGGGTCACCTTCGGGAACGCCTGGTCATCGCGGCGTCCGCGAAGCGGCTCCAGAACTGGTTCGAGGCGACCACCGAGCTGATGACCGTCCTCGCGCGTGCTTGTGGGCACCGCCGCCTCGGCGACTTCACGCTGTCGGACCTGACGACGTTCGACCGCGACATCGCCGCGCTCACGGGAGTGGCGTACGGCGGGGTCGGCGCGCCGTGAGCGCGTTCTCCGCCGTCCTGTTCAAGGTGCCCGGCAAGGGGGGCTGGACCTTCGCGCCCGTACCGCCCGAGCATGCCCCGCTGCGCAACGGCCCGTGGGGGCGCGTGCCGGTGATCGCCACGGTCGACGGACAGCGGTGGGCCACGAGTGTGTGGCACGACCGCACCCACGGCTGCCTGCTTGCCGTTCCGAAGGCGATTCGCGGCGACAAGGGAGACGGCGATGTCGTCGAGGTGTGCCTCGAGGAAGACGACAGCCGCTGACGGCAGCGCGTCGGAGTGGCTAGAGTGCGTCCATGCTCCGCCTGCCCCCCATCGGCCTCACCGCACTCCTCCTCGTCGGCTGCTTCCCCGCGCTCGAGCGCCCCCCGGCGCTGATCGACGGTGACCTCGACGGCTTTGTCGGCGCCGAGGACTGTGACGACGGCAACGCCGCGATCTCGCCGGATGCCGACGAGGTGTGCAACGGCGAAGACGAGGACTGCGATGGACGCGTCGACGAGGACCTGCCGTCCGTGTGGTACCCGGACGTCGACGAAGACGGCGTGGGTGCGACGGAAGACCCGTACCAGGGCTGCGATCCGCCGGATGGCTACGTCACCACGACCGGCGACTGCAACGATGGGGACGCGAGCATCTCCTCGGCGGAGCTGTGGTACCCGGACGACGATGGCGACGGCTACGGCGACAGCCGCAGCGGCGTGAGCACCTGCGATCCGCCGGAGGGCTGGCTGCGGGACGGCACCGACTGCGACGACTCCACGGCTGAGGTCTCCCCGGAAGGCACCGAGACCTGTGACGTGAACAACGTCGACGAAGACTGCGACGGGTTCGCGGACGACGCCGACCCCGACGGCGCCGCGGGCGCGGTGCTGTGGCGCGTCGACGCCGATGGCGATGGCTACGGGGCGGGGACCGCGACCGAGGCCTGCGACTCGCCCGGTAGTGGCTATGCCTCCGGCGAGGCGGACTGCGACGACACCGATCCCGCCTTGCATCCGGACACCCAGTGGTACGTCGACGGCGACGGGGATGGCTACGGCACGACGGCGACGGGCAGTACCGGCTGCAGCGACCCGGGCTCCGCCGCTCCGCGGGACGGAGACTGCGCGGACAGCGATGACACGCGCCATCCGGGTGCCATCGAGGTCTGCGATGTCGGTGCGGTCGACGAGGACTGCGACGGCGCAGCGAACGAGGCCGATCCCGAGGGCGCCAGCGGCGAGCAGGTCTACTACCTGGACGAGGACGGGGATGGCTACGGCGCCGAGCTGTCCGCCACGGTGTACTGCACCGACCCGGGCGGTGACTGGGTGCTCGACGGTGGGGACTGCGACGACGCCGACGCTGCCGTGAACCCCGGAGCCACCGAGGTCTGCGACGACGGCGGCGCGGACGAGGACTGCGACGGATTCGCCAATGCCGACGACCCCGACTCGCAAGGCGTGCTTACGCTGTATCCGGACGCGGATGGCGACGGTTGGGGCCTCGCGGGCAGCACGGGCACGACCTCGTGCGATCCCATCCCCGGCACGGCGAGCCAGGATGGCGACTGCGACGATGCCGACCCGCTGATCCACCCGGCGACCAACTGGTGCCCGGACCTCGACCAGGACGGTTGGGGCGACAACACCGCGTCCCCCACGGTGCAGTGCGCGTCCCCCGGCGGAACCTACGCCGCCAACTGTGCGGACTGCGACGACGGGACCTGGGACGAGTTTCCGTCCGGGGAGTGGTTCGTCGATGCGGACGGTGACCGCTACGGCGACGACAGCACCCGCGTCGAGCAGTGCGACGAGCCCGATCCTCCGCCGGTGGGGAGCTGGGCACTGCTCGGCGGCGACTGTGACGACAGCGACCTGTACACGTTTCCGGCTGCCCCGGAGCGCTGCCAGGACGGTCGCGAGAACTCGTGCAATGGCACCGGCAATGACCTGTGCATGCCGTCGGGCATCGTGTCGCTCGACGAGCTGGCCACGGCGGTGAGCGGCCAGGCCCTGTCCCACTTCGCGGGCGTCGCGGTCGCCGACTACGCCGGGGCCAACGGCAACGAGCTCGCGATCGGCTCGCCGGGTGCGGCGCGCTCGCACCACCTGCCGATCGCTCAGGGCGAGACGACGCTGCGCGCCATCGGCGCTGGCTACGTCGGAGCGGGCAACTTCGGCGTGAGCATGGTCACGGTCGACCGCGACAGCATCGCGATCGGCGACGCCAACGACAGCCTCGTCTACCTCGTGCCGGCGGACGTGGCGCTGCCGCGAGACGCCTCGGCCCAGGCGACCGCGACCATCCAGGGACCGACGGGCAGCTACGCGGGTTCTGGGCTCGCCGTCGGCGACTTCAACGGGGACGGCGAGGACGATCTCATCGTCTGCGCGTCGAACGGCACGGGCTCGGTGGTCGTCGACAACGGCGGCGTCGTGAGCACGGGCCGCCTGTGGTTCGTGGCGGGTCCCCACACGGGCACGACGACGCTGTCCTCGCTGTCGGGAGGCTACACGCTGCCGCTGAGCGGCTCGGTGTGCGGGCACCTCGCGACGGTGCCCGACCTCACGGGCGACGGCGCGGACGAGCTCGTCGCCGGCCTGCCCGATCAGGAGCTCGTGTACGTGTTCAACGGCGCCAAGCTTGCGGCGGGCCTCGCGAACCCTCGGGAGTACACGATCTCGGCGGCGACCACCGGCAGCTTCGGCCAGGGCATCGCTGTCGGCGCGTGGGCGGGAACCACCGTGCTCGCGGTGGGCGCGCCGGATGTGGGACAGGTGACGCTGTACGACCTGGAGGCGCGGGAGAGTCGGGCGGTGCTCAACGACAGCATCGGCTTTGGCCAGCAGGTCGCCATGCCCGGAGACCTCAGCGGGGACGGCACCGCCGACCTCGTGGTCGCGAACCCGGTGCAGGGGCGCGCGTACGTGCTCGACGGCGACGCCATCGTCGTCGGCACCCAGGCCGTGTCTGGCAGGCTGCTCGCCACGCTCGACGCGGAGACCCCGGAAGGGCTGCTGTTCCACAGTGGCGCCGATGTGAACGACGACGGTCGCGAGGACCTCGTGGTCCGGGCGCCCACGCACGGCGACAACCGCGGACGACTGTGGGTCCTCTACGGGGTGCCATGAGTGGGCTGGGCATGGATCGCTCTCGTGCGGCGGCCCTCGAGGAGGAGCGGCAGGCGGTCGGTGTCGCGCGCATCGCGCATGCGTCGCTCGCGCTCGCTGGAGGTTGGCTCAGCGGCGGCCCCGCGGGCTCGTGGCTCAACCAGGCGGTAGGTCTGGGCATAGGCGCGACCGTGTCCGAGTCCGACCTCGACGTCCTCGACGCCTTCTACGCGGAGCGGGGCGGAAACCCCGAGGTGCTCGTCTGCCCCTACGCGGATCCGAGCCTCGCCCTCGGACTCGGCAGGCGCGGCTACGTGCTCACCGGCTTCGAGCACGTACTCGGCCGCGGGGTCGACGGCAGGGACGTGCCTGGGAACGTTCCGGAGGGCCTCGTGATCCGCGAGGTGGATGCAGCGGACCCGGAACAGGTCGAGGCCTGGCTCGATGCCTCCACCTGCGGCTTTCGTCCGGAGGGCGAACCGGTGCCCGAGCTACTCCGTGACGGCAGCCTCCGCATGCTCGCAGACCCGCATGTGACGGGGCTGCTCGCCGAACTTCACGGGGAAGTCGTGGGAGGAGCAGCCCTCGAGGTCTATGGCGAGATCGCGGCGCTGATGGCCACCTCGGTGCGTGCCGCGGCGCGTCGTCGGGGCGTCCAGCAGGCCCTGATCGAGGCCCGTGTTCGCATGGCACGGGATGCTGGCGCGAAGCTCGTCACCATCCAGAGCGAGCCTGCGATCGGGACCGAGCGCAACGCGCTGAGGGCGGGTTTCGAGGTGTTGTACACCCGAAGCATCCTTCGACCTGCGGCCGCGCTTGCGGTGTAGGGCAAGCGCGTCTGGATCGCGGCTCGTCCACCCTTTTGGGTATGTTGAAAGTCGAATGTCCGCGGAGGGGCCCCTCGCGCGTTCGATCGAGAGGAGGAGACCATGACCCGAGCCATCTTTCTGATCCTGGCTTTCGCGCTCAGTGCCTGTGGCGGCGACGGACCCGATATCCGCGCCGAGTGCGACGTCTGCGGACAAGCCGACGAGGTGTGCCGCGCCGAGTGCGAGCCCGATTACGACACCTGCCTTCTCGAATGCGCCGCCGAGGACGCGGCGGATCAGCCGGCGTGCGAGGCGGAGTGCGACACCGACCTGGCGGTGTGTCCGGACGAGTGCGACGTCGATCTCGCGCGTTGCAACGCGGAGCAGTGCTAGTCCGTTGGGTCGGGCGCTTTGGTGGCGTCTTGCCCGAGCCTCACGAAGTTGGTCACGCACGCGCTCAAGGAGCGCTTTCGCTGGCCCGTGAGCTAGCTACTTCGCGGCGACGCTGCCCGCGGCCTTCTCGACGCGCACCGCGCACACCTTGTACTCGGCGGTGCCGGTCACGGCGTCGCCGGCCGCGTTGGTGAGCAGGTTCGCGCGGGACTCGGCGAAGTGCAGCGGCATCCATACGCAGCCTCGCTTCACGTCCTTGGTCACCCGCGCTCGCGCGACGATCTCGCCGCGACGGCTCGAGACCTTCACCGCATCGCCGTGGTCGATGCCCAGCCGCCGCGCATCGCGCGGGTGGATCTGGATGAAGTTCTCGGGCTGCTTGTGGTTCGGGCCCGCGTCGCGACGGGTCTGGGTGGCCGAGTTGTAGTGATACAGCGTGCGGCCGGTCGACAGGATCAGCGGGTACTCACTGTCCGGCGACTCGGCACTGGGACGGTAGTGCACCGCCACGAACAACGCCTTTCCGCGCATCGGGCCGTCCATGTGCAGGGTCGGCGTGCCCGGATGGTCCGGCGTCGGGCACGGCCACTGCAGGCCGCCCTCGCGCTCGATGCGCTCGTGGCTGATGCCGGCGAACTTGTCGCACAGCGCCGCCATCTCGGCGTAGACCTCGCGAGGATGCGCGTAGTTCGGCATCGGGTAGCCGCTCGCCCGCGCGACGTCGCACAAGATCTCCCAGTCGGCACGCGCCTGTCCGGGCGGCTCGACGCTCTTGCGCACGCGCTGCACGCGGCGGTCCGAGTTGGTGAACACGCCCTCCTTCTCGGCGAAGCAGGCGGCTGGGAACACCACGTCGGCGAAGCGGCAGGTCTCGTTGAAGAAGATGTCCTGCACGATCACGAAGTCGAGCTTGTTGAAGCCCTCTTCGAGCTTGGCGACGTCCGGCTCGGAGAGCAGCAGGTCCTCACCCATGATGTACAGGCCCTTGAGCTCTCCGTGCATGACGGCGTCCATCATCACCGGGAGCTTCATGCCGTCCATGGGCGACAGCGGCACGCCCCACGCGGCCTCGAACTTCTCGCGGGCGGCGGGGTCGCTGACCTTCTGGTAGCCCGGGTAGTACACGGGGCTCGCGCCGGCGTCGTTCGCGCCCTGGACGTTGTTCTGGCCGCGAAGCGGGTTCATGCCCGCGCTCTTCTTGCCGAGGTGCCCGGTCATGAGCACGAGGTTCGCGAGCGCGTACACGTTGTCGGTGCCGTGCGTGTGCTCGGTGATGCCCAGCGTGTAGTAGATGCCGGCCTTCTCGGTGGTCGCGTACTGGCGCGCCACCCAGCGGATCTGCTCGGCGGAGACCCCGGTGACCTCTTCGGCGGCCTCGGGGGTGTAGGCCTTCACCGCGGCGATCACGTCGTCGAAGTTCTCGCACTTCGCGTTCACGAAGTCCCAGTCGACGAGGTCTTCCTCGATGATCACGTGAGCCATGGCGTTGAGCAGCCACACGTCGGTGCCCGGACGCAGCTGCAGGTGCGTGGCGGCAATGTCCGTGAGCCAGATCGCTCGCGGATCGGCGACGACCATGGTCGCACCGCTACGCACGGCCCGCTTCATCTCCATCGCGATGATGGGATGGGCCTCGGTGGTGTTGCTCCCGATCACGAACAGGAAGTCGGCATCCCGGATCTCCGGAATGCTGTTCGTCATCGCGCCTGCGCCGAAGGTGGTGACCAGACCGGCCACGGTGGGAGCGTGTCAGGTGGCCGCGCACTGGTGGCAGTTGTTCGTCCCGAACGCCGCGCGGGCGAGCTTCTGCATCAGGTAGTTCTCCTCCCCGGTGCAGCGGCTGGACGACACAAACCCCAGTGCGTCGCTCCCATGGGCGTCGCGGATGGCGTTGAGTCCCTTGGCGGCCCGCTCGATGGCTTCGGGCCAGGTCGCCTCGCGGAGCCGTCCGTTGTCGCGGACGAGCGGGACCGTGAGGCGGTCTTCGTGGTGGATGAAGTCGTAGGCGAAGCGCCCCTTCACGCACAGGTTGCCGTCGTTGACGGTGGTACCCGGCTTGGGCGCCTCGACGGCGACCACCTTGCCATCGCGGCTGCGCAGGTCGAACTGGCAGCCGACCCCGCAGAAGTTGCAGGTGGTGCGGGTCATCGCGTCGGCGGGGGACGCGTCGACCGGCGCCTTCTTCTCGTGCATCGCGCCGGTCGGGCAGGTGGCGATGCACCCGCCGCACAGCTCGCACGTCGTGTCGAGCAGCCCGGTCATGCCCGAGGTGCCGATGGTCGTCTTGCCGCCCCGGTTCACGAGCTGAATCGCCGACACGCCCTCGATCTCGTCGCAGTAGCGGGTGCAGCGCGCACAGAGGATGCACTTGTCCGGGTCGAAGCCGACGTAGGGGTTCGCGTCCTCGCGGGCGGCGCGGGGCGAGCCGATGGTCGGCATGGCGACGAGGTCGTCGCGCTCGGCCATGTGGCTTCGCAGGTCGTTCTTGACCGCGTGGTCCACGGGCAGGCCGTCTGCATCGTGTACCGCCTGGTCGGCGAGGTACATCGACAACAGCAGGGCCCGGTGGCGCTCGACCCGCTCGGATGCCGTGTTCACGGTCATGTCGGGCGTGGCCTTGAACGCGCAGGCCGGCTGCAGGCGTCGCTGCCCGCTCACCTCGACCAGGCACATACGGCAGGCGCCGGTGGGGTCGAGGCGGGGGTCGTGGCACAGGGTGGGCACGTCGACACCGGCGCGAGCGCAGGCGTCGAGCACGGTCTCGCCTGGCTCGGCGGGGACGGCGATGCCGTCGACAGTCACGGTGAAGGTGTCAGCCATGGACTCGAAGTGTAGCCTGGTCTCGTCGCTGAGGGGCCGTTCAGCGGCATGTCCCGCGTCTCGAGCGCTCGACCCCTCTCGGGTGTGGGGCTTGCGACGGAGGTTCGCGCCGCTACTCGAGGTAGCCGATCTTCGCGAGCTGGCTCTCGAGGCCGCTGATCCGCGTCTCCGTCGGACCCACGCAGGGCAGCCGTGCGAGCTCCTTGCCGTCCTCGACGACGACCACGCCGGTGAAGTTGTTCATGTCGCCCTCGCCGAAGGCACCGCCGCCGATCTTGTCGACGAGCCAGTAGGACACGCCCTCGTTGACCATGCGCACGGCGTCCGCCTCGGCGCGCACCCAGGCCTCGTGGGCATATCCGAAGGCCTCCTTCGAAGGCTTCGCGGGGGCCGCGAGCTCGACGGCGCCGAGCTTTCCGAAGCGGTACTGCATCGCATCGCCCACGCCACACAGGCTCACCACCTTGTCGCCCTTCACCGCGCACGCGAAGTGCACCGTCTCACCCTCGGCGCAGTGCGTCGGCATCGCGGGCAACGTCGGTGCGGACGGGGGTGTGGCGGCCACTTCGGGCGCGGGGGCCTCGACCGGTGCGGGCTCGACGTCTGCCGGCGCCGGCGGCGCCTCGGGCGCGGGGGCCTGGGAACAGGCGAGGGCGAGCATCCACAGCATGGGGCCTCCGGGTTGGGCCGGAGGAGCATGCCACGGGGTCTACGTGAGGACCAGCGCGACCGCCGCGAGCAGGAAGAGCACGCCGGCTGCGCGCTGAGTCCAAGCCACGGGCAGCTTCGCGAGGACCAGGCTTCCGGCGTAAGCCGCGACGGCCGAGGTCGCGCACAGGGCCAGGGTCGCTCCGAGCCACACGCCGACCGGCTCGTGCACGGTGGACAGCAGGGCCACCGACAGCTGGGTCTTGTCGCCGATCTCGGCGGCACCGAGCAGGGCCGCGGTGACCAGCACGGGACCCCGGCCACCGCCGGTATCGATCTCGTCCTCGTCCTCGTCCTCGGGGGAGGCGAGCAGCGCGCTGATCCCGAAGAACGCGAATCCCGCGGCCGCGAGCCAGCGCAAGGGCTCGGGGCCGATCGCAGCGGTGAGCGCGGCGCCCACGGTGACGGCCAGGCCGTTGAGTACGCTGAACGCGAGCACGGCGCCGAGGAGCACGTCGCGCGGGCGGTAGCGACCAGCGAGTGCGAGGCACACGAGCTGGGACTTGTCGCCGAGCTCGGCGAGCGCGATGAGCGCGAAGGTCTGGAGGGCGGCGAGCACGGGTTCCGCTATCCGCTCCCGGGCGTCGGTGCGCTGCAACAGGTCAGTGCGCGGTGCGGCGGTCGCGTCGGCGTGTGAGAGGTCGGTGTCGGTATTGCCGACTCGGAGGTTCCATGTCCTGGCCCGTCGTCGACTTCGCCGCCGCGGGGCTCGTGCCGACCACGCCCCCGGAGGCCGAGCAGGGGGGCCGTACGTTGGCCGAGCGCTTCGACGGCGAGACCCTGCCCATGGGCACGCTGTGGCCAGGAGAGACGTGGATGCGCTCGGTGGAGCGCGCGCAGGGCAAGCGCCTCGTGGCCCGTGGCCCGGTGTTCCACGCGGGGACCGAGCTCGAGGCCGAAGGTGCCTGGTTCGTCGACGCGGAGCAGCCCTCGACCCTGTGGTTCGCGGCCACCGCGGAGATCAGCCCGCTGCTGTGGATCCCGGTGGAGCCGACGGTCGACGCCCTCCGCGCGGCGATCGCCAGTGTGCGTCCCGCAGCAGAGGAGGCCGCGCGCACCGAGCGTCGCGCCTGGGCCGGCTACACCGACGAGGTCCTGGTCCCAAACGTGTACAGCGGTGAGCTCACCCACTCGACGGTGGACCAGCTCACCAACTACTGGCTGTTCAACCCGTTCCGCGGCGGCACGTCGATGGGCGCCTACACGCGCTGCACCGCGAGCTTCGCGGGCCTCGAGATGCACTTCGGCGAGGCCTGGGTGTGGACGCTGTCCTACGTGCCCGCGCCGCACGCGGCCGCGGTCCAGGCGGTGAACGATGCCCTCGGGCACTGCGCCTACCCGCTCGACATGCCGGTCGACCTCGTCGCGTGCCTGCTCGGCTTCCACTACCTCGAGGCCGACGAGCTGCGCGAGGTCTTCGCGCGCGCCGCCGACGCGGGCGAGGAGGACACCCAGTTCGGCCCGCTGCTGACTCTTCTCGCCGCGGTGATCTACGGCACGCCGGCGCTCGACGCGGAACTCGCGACCTACGCGGCGCACCCGGTGCCGCTGGTCCGTCGCTCCGCGGCAATCGCGGCGCATACCTACGGGAACGAGGGCGTGCTCGCGTCCCTGGTCGACGACCCGGACCCGTCCGTGCGCGAGGTCGCCGTGGACGGCGTGCACCCCGAGGCGCCCCTGGTGTGGGCCAATCCCATCGGCTGATCGTCTTCCTCGCGTCGCAAGCGAACGCAGACCTCCACGCCGGTGGCGAGGAGGAGCAGGATGGCGGCGGTGACGATGGTCGCGAGAAACACGCGCACCTCCATTTGCGAACGGTACGTGTGGGCGTAGCCACCGACGATTTCAGCCGGTGACCGTGGGGTCAGGGGACGACGCAGTCCTCGACCTCGGTGACGAGATGCACCTTGGTGGCGAAGCCCTTGGACTCGGCCCACGCCACGAGCAGGGCCCCGCATGCCGAGACGTTCACGCCGCGAATGGTCTCGATGTTGCGGGTCTCGGCGATGCCGTCTCCGCCGGTCGCGTCCCACCATTCCTCCCGGTTCGCCTCGTAGGTCTGGCCCTCGTAGGTGATGGACTGGAGGTTCAGGTCGTAGGTGAAGGCCGCGAAGCCCGAGGCGTCGGGGTTCGCCTCGGCGAGGTTTCCCCGCCAGCGCACGTCGAGCTCGAACCACTCCTGGTGCTGCGTCCCCGAGAAGCCGTCGCACCACGAGCCGTTGTCGACGTGGGCGTCGAAGTCCCGGTCGAAGCGCTGCCACTCGACCGAGGCCTCGAAGGAGGCCCAGTCCGACGGAGCGGGGAGCACCGCGAGCAGCGCGTCGAGGTCGGCCTCGTCGAACAGCGAGCAGCTGGCATCTTCGTCGATCTGACCGTCGCAGTCGTCGTCGCGGCCATCGGCAGTGGCGTCGGTCGCACTCGCCCGCCAGTCCCCGTGGGCGACATGGGCCGCCACGGCGGCCTCGGCGACGGTGAGGCGCTCGGTGTGGCCGTCACCGGCGACGTGGCACACGTCGGTGGCGAAGGCGGTGGTCGGGAGGACGAGCAGGAACAGGATGCGGGGCATGGGCACTCCGAGGTGATGTCCTCCTGGAATGCACCCACCGTGCCACGCGAAAGTGCCGGTTCGTCCGTGTTTGGGGCTGTGGTGTGTCCACGTTCGACGACAGCTCGTCGTCGGTCGACTACCGCGGGCCGAAGTCTTCGGGGAAGTGCTTGCGGGCCGTCTGCAGCGGCAGCGCCGCGATCATGCCCAGGCCGCAGATCGAGCCTTCCTCCATCTCCCAGGCCACGTCGTCGATGTGACCGAGATCGGCGGGGTCGCCGCTCACCAGGTAGGTGTCGAGGGCCTTGCGCACGAGCTGGGTCCCGAGTCGGCAGGGCGCGCACTGGCCGCAGGACTCGTCCTCGTAGAACACGGCCTGCCAGCGTGCGGCCTCGGCCATGTCCACGCTGTCGTCGAGCACGACCACGCCGGCGCTGCCGAGCATCGAGCCGAGCTTGCCTAGGGTGCCGAAGTCGAGCGGGGTGTCCGCGAAGGACATCGGCAGGAAGCCGCTGCTCGCGCCACCGGGCGAGAAGGCCCTGGGCGTGCCGAGGTAGCCGCCGGCGGCCTCGACCAGCTCGGTGAGCGTGATGCCGAGGGGAAGCTCGTACACCCCCGGCTCCTGCACGTGTCCGCTGATGCAGTACAGCTTGGTGCCGGCCTCGGTGCGGCCGAGGTCGCGGAAGCGCTGACCACCGCGAAGCACGATGTCCGGCACGCAGGCGAGGGTCTCGACGTTGTTCATCAGCGTCGGCTTGCCCCACAGACCGGCGACGGTCGGGTAGGGGGGCTTGTGGCGCGGCATGCCGCGGCGACCCTCGATGGACTCGATGAGCGCGGTCTCTTCGCCGCAGATGTAGGCGCCGTGGCCGTCGATGAGGCGCCAGTCGAGGTGACCCACGTGCTCGGAGGCGGCGTCGAGTGCCTGCTCGAAGCTGGCGCGCTCCTCGGGAAACTCGCCGCGCACGTACACGAAGAGGGTCTTCGCGCCAACGGCCTCGGCGGCGATGGCCAGGCCCTCGACCAGCAGGTGGGGCCGCCGGAGCATGACCTCGCGGTCCTTGAACGTGCCGGGCTCGCCCTCGTCGGCGTTGCACACGACGTAGCGCTCGGTCTCGGGCTGGCTGGCGACCGAGGCCCACTTGAGGTGTGCCGGGAAGCCGGCACCGCCGCGACCCTGCAGCCCCGAGGCCTTGAGCTCGGCGATGACGCCGTCGGTGCCGAGCGCGCGCGCCTTGTGCAGGGCGGCGTAGTCGGCGCGGTCCTCACCGCCGAGGTTCATCGGCAGGGACGGGTCGTCGGGGGTGATGCCGCCGCGGGCGCGGCCGTAGTGCACGACGTGCAGGTCCTTGCCGATGGCGACGGGCGCGCGGTCGCACTGCCCGAGGCACGACACGCCCATGCCCTCGATCTCGGAGGCGCCGGCGAGCTGGCAGCTCAGGCCCTGGCACACGCGGCGGTCGACGTCCGGGTGCGAGAGCAGCTCGTAGAACGCGCCGGCTCCGAACACGTCGGCTTCGGGGATGCCGGTCTCGCGGCTGACCGCGGCGGCGTTCTCGCGCGTGAGGCCTCCACGCTCCTTGAGCAGGGCGAGGATGCGGTGGCGCTGGGCTCCGTGCTTCTCCATCGGGACTCCGTCCGGGCAGGGTAGCCCGGGCGCGGCTGAGGGGCCGTTCAACTGCGCTGGAGCAAGGTCTCCACCGCGCGACGTGCCTGTTCGTCCTCTTCGCCGGTGCCGGCGGCCGCGCGCAGCCGGCGGGACTCGCGCTCGAGCTCGTCGCGTTGCTCGTCGCTCATCCACACGCGGGCGCGCCCGCCGCTTCCGTCCCGCAGGCGCCAGGAGACCGAGCGCGGCGCGAACACGAGGACCTGGAGCTGTTCCCAGGGAAGCCGCTCCTCACCGAGCTCGAGGTGGTGGGGGGTGAGACGCACGGTCACGGCTCCGCCGATCCACGCGGTCGCGGCGGCGGCGAGCGCGAGGACCAGCGCCGCAAGCGCGGACGCGAAGGCCGAGATCCGCGCGCTGTGAAGCACGTCGGCGGCGTACAGTGCGTGCTGGTCGCGGAGCACGCGCTGGTCCTGCTCGATCTGGAACTGCACCCTGCGGAGCGCGTCCTGGCGAAGCTCGCCATAGGCCTCGGCGCGACCACGGTCCGCGACGGCCGTCTCGTAGGTCGCGTCCGCAGGGGTGAGCTCGGCCGGGAGGGCGGCGTCCGGTGCCGCGGGGGCATCGCGCAGGACCTGGTACACCAGCGCCCGCTCGCTCGGGGAGAGGTCACCCCAGGAGGCATCGACGTCGGCATCCGGCGGTGCGGGGAGCGCGCGTCGGAGACCGCGGTATGCCTCGGCCACCGTGGGGCTCGCGGCGAGCTCGGGAGCCTTGTCGGCGCACACCTGCGGCACCTCGTAGGCCGTGCAGCTCACCGCCGGCATCTCCGGCAGCGTCGGGATGCGGGACAGGTGGTGGGCGAACAGGGCGGGGGCACCGAGAGCGGCGATCAGCGCGAGTACGACCAGTGTCGCGACCGGGCGGGGCTCCAGTCGACGGGCGGCGAACTCGCGGTGGTCGAGCCCCATCAGCGCACGGCGGCGGCGTCGTCGAGGCAGTCCTGGTCGAAGACCACGGTGCTGCCGGTGGTCACGTAGTTCTGCGCGAACTGCGCGACCTCGCCCGCGCCCTCAAGGGCCCAGTACATGACGCAGCGGTCGTTGGTGCAGTGGGCGCCGTGCTCGGCGTCGTGGTGCTCCGCGAGGTTCGGGATCCCATTGTTCACCAGGCCGACGGCGTGGCCGAACTCGTGCGTGAGCACGAGCTGCTCGCTGAACCGCCGGACCTGGTCGAGCAGCGAGCTGCCCTCGATGACGGGCTTGAACATCGCGATCACCCGGGTGTCGCCGATCGACACGCCGAGCACGCTCTCGTTGGCGCTGCCGTCGTCGTCTTCGAGGTAGCCGTCGAGCCACACGACGTAGAAGTGCACGGTGTCGCCGTCGTCCACGGCATCGCGGTGCTCGTCGGCGATCGCGAGGATCTCGGCTGCGGTGTACGGCCCGGCGTCGACTGCCACCTCGGACATGTCGGCCAGCGCGGTCGGCACATCGACCGTCATGCCCTCGCCGAACAGGGCCTCGGCATTGGTCCGGAACAGCTCCCAGTCCCCGCCGCCCACGCCGCCCGTGTAGGGCTCGGCTCCGGCGACGTAGTCGATCTCGAGGGCCACGGTCGTCGCGGAGAACACCTGGTCGACCGGGTCGTCGCTGCCTCCCGGACCGTCGCCCTTGCAGGCGGTGAGCACGAGCAGCGGGACCCACGTCAGGGCGCGGAGCGGGTGGGGCATGGCGTCTCCTCCACCGAGTGTACGGCGGTGAGCCGCGATTGGCTCAGCGGGTCGGATCACGCAAGGTGGCGTCGGCCACGAGCTCCCACCGCTCGCCCTGGCGCGCGAAGGTGAGCAGGCTCCAGCCCTGGCGGTCCGCGCGGGACTCAGCCAGCCAGAACTGCACGATGGCCGTGGCCGCATCGCCGTGGTCCATGACCCGCTCGACGGACACGGTGAGGCGTCCGCCCTTGTCGCGCCAGTCTCCGCGATACGCCTCGAGGAGCGCCTCGCGGCCCTGGACCAGTCCGCGACCGGTGACGTACACGACGTCCTCGCCGACGTGCGCCACGAAGCCCTCCAGATCGCCCGCGTTCCAGGCCGCGCACTGGGCCTCGATCACGGCGCGAACGGCGGCTTCGGCCTCGCTCACTGTCCGCCCTGCTCGATGAGCCACACGAGCCAGGTGACGGTCGACTGCTCGAGCCACTCGAAGCTCACGCCCTCGATCTCGGTCTGGGCGATGCCGCGGTTGTTGCACACCGCGATGACCTTGTCGCCCTGCAGACGGAACTCGAGACGCGGGAACTTGCCGGACAGCTCCTCGAAGAAGGGCTTGGTGTCGCGGCCACCGCCCGCACTGCCGACGTCGAGGGCGACCTGATGCTTGTTGATGAGCAGGAAGGCCAGCTCGCGCATCATGGCGTCCATGTCCTTGCACAGCGCTTTCCAGAGCTTGGACTGCTGCTGCAGGCGCTCGTCGTCGCGACCCTGCTTGAACTGCGGGTCCATCTGGTCGAGCTTGGACAGGGCGGCACCGAGCCGCTCCGAGAGTTGCCCGTTCAGCTCGTGGCTGGCCTGGACGCCAGAGGAGAGCTCTCGTGCATCACCACTACCCACTGTTCACCCCCGTGGTGGTTGGACAGGGAGGATAGCGGATCACGGCGCGTCGACGAAAGAGGGCAGGGCGCTCAGCGGTGGGGGCGTGCTGGAAGCTCGTAGGTACCGAACACGTGGTCCCACACGGTGGTGGATACGCCGAACTTGAGGTCCTTGTAGGCGCGGTTGTGGTGGTGCTTGTTGTGGTGCGCGCGCAGCCACTTGCCGACGCGGGTCTTCGGGCGCGCGTGGTGCAGGTAGTAGTGCGTGAGGTCGTAGACGACGTAGCCGCTGACCTTGCCGGCGAAGAAGGCGTACACCCAGCTCGGGTCGACGGTGGGCGCCAGCGCCTGGGCGAGGGCGTAGTACAGGCCGAAGAAGAGAACGCCGAGACCGAGGCTCGCTGCCGGCGGCATCACGAGGCGCAGCCGGTCCTGAAACCACTGGTGGTGCACGCCGTGGAGGATGAAGTGGAAGCGCGGGCCCCAGCTCGTCTTCGGCTGCCAGTGGAACAGGGTGCGGTGCAGCCAGTACTCGGTGAGCGTCCACACCACCCAGCCGAGGACGAACTGGCCGACGATGGCGGCCGTGCCCACGCCGCTCGCCGCGGGCCACAGGAGCAGCGCGGTGATGATCGGAACGAACACGATGGGCACGGCGAACCAGGGCACGCGAGAGAAGAAGTCGACGAGGTCGCTGTCGAACATGCGGGGGGACTCGGGGGTGGCGCGCAGCATGGGCTCTCCTGGTCGCGGCCAGGCATAGTGCGTGGCAGCGCCTCGGCTGTCGCTTTCGCGCGCTTACCGCGCGTGCCGTTACCGCATGCTCGCGGTGCGGCATTGGCACGTCCATCGCGGACATCACATCGCAGATCAGCTTGTCTGGCCGATCGAGCGATCTGGCAAGGATCTCGCATCGCCGGGGCCCAGGAGGCTCCATGTCCATCATCCGCCCACAGCTCCTGCTCGTGCTCGCCCTGGCGCTCAACGCGTGTACCGGCAAGGACGACCCTGTCGATGACCCCGACACGGCATCCGAGACCGACACGGACACGGATACCGACGCGGACGCCGACACGGACGCGGATGCCGACACGGATGCGGATGCCGACACGGATGCGGACGCCGACACGGATGCGGATGCCGACACGGACGCGGATGCCGACACGGACGCGGATGC
Organism: Deltaproteobacteria bacterium; assembly: GCA_006226595.1. Classification (GTDB taxonomy): domain Bacteria; phylum Myxococcota_A; class UBA796; order UBA796; genus M1803. The sequence goes on along the minus strand of SBGP01000082.1, from coordinate 166,499 downwards.
CGACACGGATGCGGACGCCGACACGGACGCGGACGCCGACACGGACGCGGACGCCGACACCGACGCGGATGCCGATACCGACGCGGATGCCGATACCGACGCGGATGCCGATACCGATGCGGATGCCGACACGGACGCGGATGCCGACACCGATGCGGACGCCGACACCGACGCGGATGCCGATACCGACGCGGATGCCGATACCGACGCGGACGCCGATACCGACGCGGACACGGACACGGACACGAGCCCGGTGTGCGTCGATGACGCCGACGAGCTCAATGACGCGGTGGGCACGGCGAGCTCGACGAGCACGGGCGCGTCCGGGCCGTTCACGCTGTGCGAAGGCGACGTCGACTACTACGTGATCACGGTGCCCGCCTCGACGGAGCTCAGCGTCGAGACCTTCGGCTCCGGCGGATATGCCTGCGACCCGGGCTCTCCGCCGCTCGCGGACACGAAGGTGGGCATCTACGCCGGTCCCCAGGGCGATCAGCTGCTGTCGTCCAACGACGACGTCAGCGCGAACGACGTCTGCTCGCTGACCACCGCGACGACGCCGCCCATGGAAGTGCCGATCTGGATTCGCGTCGAACACGGCGACTCGGCGCCGGTCGATGCGGTGTCGACCTACACGATGTCCGTGTCCTTCGGAGGCGGCGGCGATGCGGATACCGATGCGGACGCGGACACCGACACGGACACCGACGCGGACACCGATACCGACACCGACCCGTGCAACAGCACCTACGGCCTGCACGACCCGGACTGCGGGGTGTGGATGATGAACACCACCGACGAGCGGGCCGCCGTGTTCGAGACGAGCACCGGCGTCAGCCCGCTGGTGAACGTGCAGAGCGTGACCTTCGCGACCTCGGGCTACGCGCGGGTCGAGTCGACCAACATCCCGAACTACGCGGTGACCATCACCCAGGACCACATCGACTTCCTGAACAACCGGCCGCTCGGGGGCGCCGACTTCCGCGGGCCTGGCGGCAACGGCTCGCCGACCTCGCTCACCGTCGGCCAGGTCGTCGACTGGGGCTACGACCTCAACTACGACAACATCTGCGGTGCCGGGCTCGGTGGCAACGGCTGGTGGCCGCCGGGTCCGCAGTGCCCCGAGGACATGGGCAACGACCACTACCTGCCCCTCGACCCGACCGTCGCGACCCGCACCTGCTACACGCGCCTGGGCGCCATCGGCCTCGCTGTGAACGGCGTGCACATCTACAACTGGTCGGACGGCGCGACCTACAACAGCGGGGTGTGGGCCAACCTCGCGGCGAAGTTCGAGGTCTACGACCTGGACCTGTGCCTCGGCCACGCGACCCAGGATGGCGACTACCACCAGCACCTCGACCCGACCTGCCTCGGTGATCAGCTCGGTGACGATGGCACCGGTCACTCCCCGGTGTACGGCTTCGCCGCCGATGGCTACCCGATCTACGGGCCGTACTACGCGGCGGGCGAGTTCGCCGAGAGCTGCTGGAAGACCCGCGACTACTCGGCGGGCTCGGCGACGGGCTGCGGCACCGACAACAAGCGCACCTGCCTGCTCGTCGACCAGTGGGACGCGAGCCAGGGCACGGTGGCGACGTCGAGCGCAGGGCCAGACACGGACGCGACCGTGTACAGCATGTCCGGCAACCCGTTCGTGGTGACCAGCGGCCACTACGTCGAGGACTACTACTACGACGGCACCTGCACCGCGCAGGGCGGCAAGTACCTCGACGAGCACAACGGGCACGACCACGACGGGCTGGGCTACCACTACCACGTGACCCAGACCTTCCCGTACAACGTGGGACCGACCTACTACGGCGAGCTCGAGTCGAACTCGCTGGCGCAGTGTGGGGACTCGCTCATCCAGTCGGGTCCGTGATCCGAGGCGCGCTGCTCGCGGTGGTCCTCGCGGGGTGCTCCGAGCCCCCCGAGGCCACCCGTGCCTTCGAGTTCCAGGCGCCGAGCCTGGATGCCGTCGCGCTTCCCGTCGAGGAGGCGCCGCCGCCCTGGGGCCTGCTCTCGGCGAGCTGGCGGGTTCGCTTCACCTTCGACGGTCTGGACCCGGATGCGAGCGGTGCGTGGCGCGCTGTGGCGGCAACCGGTGAGGTGGTCGAGGTCCGCGAGGCCTGGGTGACCATGGGCGGGATGGCCCTGCTTCCCTGCGAGAACCTGCGCCACGATCCCAGCTTCGACCCGTCCGGCATCCCGGAGAGCACGGTGTTCCCGCTGGGCTGGGAGCCGGTGGAGCTGGGCAGCGTCAGCTTCGGCGGGGCGTTCTACTGCTCGGCCGAGGCCTACGTGTTCCGCAGCGATCCGTTCACCGCGGGCCTGCCCGACAACGAGGCGGTCACCTGGACCTCGATGTACCTGGCCGGCGTGCTCGAGGACGGCACGCCCTTCGAGTGGCTGTCGCACGAGCCCTATGAGCGGCAGTTCGCGGAGGACGAGCTGCGTGGGTGGGGCGCGGGCGACCATGCGGACATCGAGCTCGTGTTGCGCACGGCGGCCGCGGTGGAGGCGGTGAGCTTGCCCGCGGACTCGCGGACAGCAGCGAATGCCGCGCTCGCAGGGCTCATGGCCGAAGCCGAGATGCACGCGGTGCTCTCGGAGTAGTCAGGCCCGGCGCATCGGCAGGTGAGGGATGCCATCTTCGAGGTAGCCCTCGCCGCACACGGCGAAGCCCAGGCTCTCGTAGTACGCCCGCAGGTGGGACTGCGCGGAGAGCTTGATCGGGCCCGGACCCCAGGTCGCCTCGACCTGGCGAATGGCCTCGAGCATGAGCGGTCGGCCCTGTCCCGTGCCGCGGATGCGCTCCGCGGTGATCACGCGTCCGATGCACGCCTCGTCGTACACACGACCGGGCGCGAAGGCGCGCACATACGCGACCAGCTCGCCATCGAGCTCCCCGAGCAGGTGCATGGCGTCGGCGTCGTCGCCGTCGGCGTCGAGGTAGGCGCACTCCTGCTCGACGACGAACACGGCCTGCCGCAGGGCGAGCACGGCATACAAGCGGTGTACGCCGAGCTCCTCGAAGGTCAGCCAGTGCCACGCGATCATCTACAGGCCCTCGATCAGGCGGTGGTAGCGAAGCAGCCCGGGGGCGAGGCTGCCCTCGGCGAGCTCGAGGACCATGAACGCGGCGGGGTCCACGTCGTGGGTCCAGCGGATGCCGCGGTCGGCTGCCGGTGTGAAGCCGAAGCGCGGGTAGTAGGCGGGGTCCCCGAGCAGGGCCACAGCGGGCACGTCGCGACGGGCGAGGGCTGCGAGGCAGTCGCGGATCAGCCGCGAGCCGTGTCCGCGTCGCTGATGCGCGGGATCGACGGCGATGGGCGCGAGCCCGAGGATGCCCTCGACCGGCGCACCCTCGGTCGGCTCGTGGGTGAGCGCGGTGAACAGGGCGTGAGCGACGACCTCGCCGTCGACGGTGAGCACGCGGGAGAGCTCGTCGGCGCCGTCGGCGACCAGGGCATCGACGAGCCGGGCCTCGGCGTCGGTCGGGAAGGCAGCGGCGTGAATGGCATGGATGCGCGCTGCATCCGCTGTCCGTGAGGGTCGACACACGACGAGCGGCGTGTCCAGGCGCAGCTCCATCATCACGTCGTCGATCTCGCGTCCGTCGGGCCAGCGCAGGAAGGCCTCGCGGACGTGGACGGTCTGGAAGCCGGCACCCTCGTACAGTCGCAGGGCGCGCGGGTTGTCGGCGAGGCAGGCGAGCTGCACCCGCGTCACGCCCTCGCGACGGCACCACAGCAGTGCCTCGTGGAGCAGGGCTCGGCCGAGCCCCAGGCCCTGGACTTCGGGGACGAGACCCATCGTGAGGTCGCCGTTGTGGCGCAGCCCGAGCAGGGGGATGCGGCGCACGTCGATCGAGCCGACGATCACGCCGTCGACCTCGGCGACGAGCAGCAGATCGCCGGCATCGAGGAAGGCGCCGACCCGGTCCATGGTGCTGCGCACGTCGCGGATCTCGTCCGGACCGATGACGACGCCGTCTCCGGCGCGCACGATCGCTGCCTCGACGCGGTTGAGCGCCTCGGAGTCCTTGAACACCACGGGGCGGATGGTGGCGGTGCGGCCGTCGGGAAGTAGCATCGCTCCGGTCTAGCCAACCTCCGGCGAGCCGCAAGGTAGGCTTGTGTGAGGAGGGGAGCGATGCAAGCGGCGACCCTGGTCGCGGAGGTTCGCGACGCGCTCGAAGCCCGCGCGGAGCCCGCCAACGTGGCCGCGATGCAGGCCTACCTGAAGACGGACATGCCGTTCTACGGGGTGAAGCGGCCGGCACTGCGCGATGTGTTTCGCCTGGCGCGTGGGCACCGCCCCAGGAGCGCCGCGGAGTACGCGACCGGCGTGCGGGCGCTGTGGGAGCAGCCTCACCGCGAAGAGAAGTACGTGGCCCTCGCCTGGGCACGAACCCACAAGTCGTTCATCGGTCTCGATGCGCTGCCGCTGTACCTCGACATCGTGCGTGACGGGGCATGGTGGGACCTGGTCGACGAGACGGCGGTGCATCTGGTCGGCGAGGTGTGGCTGCGCGAGCGGGAGGCGGTGTCGCCGCAAGCCGACGCGTGGATCTCGGACGAGGACCTGTGGGTTCGCCGCATCGCGGTGATCGGCCAGCTGCGCCACAAGACGGACACCGACCAGGTTCGGCTGTTTGCCTACTGCGAGGCCCGCGCCCACGAGAAGGAGTTCTTCATGCGCAAGGCCATTGGCTGGGCGCTGCGTCAGTACGGGCGCACCGAGCCCGATGCGGTGCGGGCCTTCGTCGACCGCATGGGCGACCGGCTCTCGGGCTTGTCACGCCGCGAGGCGCTCAAGCATCTGGGCTGAGTACCCGGTCCCGGACCAGCGGGTGCACGTCGTACCAGAAGTCGTCGTCGAGGTAGCAGAGCACCAGGTGCGAGTCGAGGAAGCGCACCACCAGCTCCTGGTCTTCGAGCTCGACGGCGCGCAGCGAGCGGTGCTCGGCCACGGCCTTGAGCACGCGGATGTGGTCGGCGTACAGCGGCGAGTAGGCCCGGGACTGGGTTGCGACGAGGCGCTCGAGCCGCTCGGCTTCGGGCACGTTCTGGCCGTACAGGTGGATGGCCTCGACCATCATGTTCAGCAGATCGCGGAGGTAGCCGCCGCTCGCGAGCACGAGCTCCTGCATCTGGTCGGGGGAGAGCAGCTTGCGCCAGTCTCCACGCCGCTCGACGAGGTGGGTGAGGCGCTCGATGGTGTCGGTATCCGGCGTGCCGTCTCGGTGCCGCACGCGACACGAGGACCACGCCTGGACCGCACCGTTCGAGAACTGCGCGGCGAGGTTGTCGGCTTGCAGCGCAAGGGAGGCGGGCACGGAGAGCACCATGTGCGTGCCCGGTAGCTGCAGGTCGCGCGCGTGTCCGAAGAAGAGGTCCTGAATCGCGCGGAAGACCTCGGTCTGGCTACCCTGGCCGCGGATGTGCTCGAGGGAGTCGACGATGACCACCAGCCGGGCATCGTCCTGCCACCGCTCGCGCAGCGCCTTGAGCAGGGTCTCGTGATGGGTGCGCACCTCGTGGACCAGCCGCGGAAGCTGACCCTGGAGTGCCCCGCGCACGCGCTCGCGCACGCTCGACTCGACCTTGAGGCCGAGGCGCATGCCGAAGGGGCCGACGCTGGTCTCGAGGTCGGACAGGCGCACCTCGCTGCCGAGCAGGCCTGTCACGCGCTCCCAGAAGCTCGGCGCGTTGCCCTTTCCGAGCAGCTTCTCGTCCGACATACGCTCGTTGATCGCGCCGGAGAGCACGAGCAGGAACTCGGTGATGTGCACGGGGGAGTGCAGGTCGAGGTACTCGTCGAGATCCACGCGAACCACGAAGTAGTCCGACTCCCACAGCATCTTCTCGAGGCGGGAGAACTCGGTGGTCTTGCCCGTGCCGCGGAAGCCCGCGACGATCTGCACGCTCTCTTCGGCGGAGAAGTCGATGGTGTCGTGCAGGCGCACCACCGGATCGTCGTCGAGCTCGTGTAGCGGCTCGTAGAGGGCGGCATGGTCGGGGTTCATCAGATCGAGCGGGCGGTCGGCCAGGGCTCGGAAGAACTCGCGCTGGAAGCGGCGGCGGTCGTTGCTCATGCCGGGAGGCTACCAGCGGCGGGAGCCAGAAAACGTCCTCTTGGTCCGCGAGTCATCGGTGGCGTCATGGTCGGTAATCGTCGCGCGCGTGCCCGCGTGCGAGAAGGGAACATGCTTCGCGACAACCTCCTCCGCATCCTGATCTTCACCGTCGGCTTCGGCGTCGCCCAGCTCACGCAGCAGCGTATGCACGAGGGGCTTCGCGCCGTCCCGGCCCCGTCGGTCGAGCTGACCGCCGAGGCGCGCTGACCCGCGTCAGGACCTGGCGTGTCCCGGCGGCCACCACAGGCCGTTCTCGGTGACCCAGCCGGCGATGAGCTCGGCGGGCGTGACGTCGAAGGCCGGGTTGTAGACGGGCACGTCCGCCGCCCACTCGACGCCGCGGTGACCGCGGACCTCGCTCGCGTCGCGCTCCTCGATCGGGATGTCGGCGCCCGTCGGGCAGCGAGTGTCGAGCGTGGACATCGGCATGCCGACGTACACGGGCACGTCGTAGCGCTTCGCGAGCACGGCGAGCATCAGCGTGCCCACCTTGTTCGCGACGTCGCCATTGGCCGCGACACGGTCACAGCCGACGAGCACCGCGTCGACCTTGCCGGCGGCCATCAGCGTCGCGGCGACGCTGTCGGCGACGAGGGTGCAGTCGATGCCCTCCTGGAGCAGCTCCCAGGCCGTGAGGCGCGCTCCCTGCAGGTACGGGCGGGTCTCGCCGACCCACACGTGCACGCTCGGATCCGCGGCGGCCGCGGAGCGCACGATGCCGAGTGCGGTGCCCCAGCCGCCGGTCGCCAGCGCGCCCGTGTTGCAGTGGTGGTAGAGCTGCGCCCCCTTCGGGAGCAGGGCCGCGCCGTGGCCGCCCATGGCCTGGTTGATCGCGATGTCCTCGGCGTGCATGCGCTTCGCGGCGTCGAGCAGCGCGTCGGTCGGGACCTCGGCGAGCTCTTCGAGGGCCCAGCGCAGGTTCACGGCAGTGGGCCGAGCGGCGTAGAGCACCTCGTGCGCGGCGGCGCGATCGCCGCCCGCCATGACCTCGAGTGCGTAGCCGTAGGCGGCGGTGATGCCGATGGCCGGCGCGCCGCGGACGACCATGTCGCGGATGGCGTCGGCGGTCTCGGTCGCGTTCGTGCATCGAATCCAGGTTTCCTCGTGAGGCAGCACCCGCTGATCGATCAGCTCGAGGGCTCCGTCCACGAAGCGAATGGCGTCCACGCCCATCGCGTCCTCCGGTCAGGCACAGCCTCTACCCCGGCAGGGGCCACGGGTCAGGGAGCGTCGGCGTCGAAGTCCTTCAGCCAGGTGCGAAGGTCGCGCTTCATGGGGCGCGTCGTGCGCAGGGGGGCGACGATGGCCTGGGCCAGCGCCTCGTTGCCGTGGGTGCGCGCGAGCTCGGCCATCTCCTTGCGGGTGGGGTGCGCCCAGGGAAACTCGGCACCGACGGTGTGGCAGGCGGCCACGGCCTCGGCGAAGGCGGCCTCGAAGGCCTCGCGTCCTTCGCGGGCCCGCTCGCGGACGAGGTAGGCCCAGCACATGGCGACGGTGTGCAGGTCGTGGTTCAGGCCCGCCGCCAGCCAGTCCGCGGCGACGCACACCTCGAACATCGGCAGTGCCCGTGCGACTTCACCAGCCTTGTAGAACGCGAATCCGGCACGGGCGCGGTGGTTCAGGGACTGGTTGATGCGCACGCCGGCCTCGTTGCGCTTCTCGGAGCCAGCGTCGAACTCCTCCTGGGCGCGGACGGCGGCGGCGTCGAACAGGACGGCCGCCTCGAGGGGCTGCTTGCGGGAACTGCGGAAGTGCGCCTTGGAGGCCAGATCGTAGGCGGAGAAGTCCCGCGGAGACTTGCCCTTCAACAGCTCGTTCAGCACCCGGACCCCTCGGCGTCGTCGGCCACCAGGTCGGGCGCGTCGGACGCAGCGAACCCCTCACCATGCTCGGCGAAGGTCGTCTGCGAACCCGAAAGCCCCCTTCGCGCAGTTGCCACCGCAAGAGATGGAGGAGACGCAAAAGCTTTGCGTGATGGCACCGGCGAAGGGGGCTGTTCTCGGGTTGCGACGGAAGAAGAATCTTCCGCTACAGGTTTTTAGTATGCGGGGCTACCGACCTTCGCATCAACACTTTTTGTCGGGTCCCGGTGCCAGTTGCGCGACACGGGTGCCACGATCCGCTGCTGATGGGGATCCTAATCGGCCTGGGAACTTGTCAAATCCCCGATCACCTGGCGTAGTTCACGGACCCGAAAGGGCTTGCGCATCACGACGTCCGCGCCGGAAGTGCCCTCTGGCACTTCGTCTCCGCCATGCCCCGTGGTGATCACGAGCTTGGCGTCGAAGCCGCGTTGCCGCATGTTCGCGATCACCTCGGCACCCGAGCCGTCGGGCAGCGTCCAGTCGATCACCGCCACGTCGACGTCGTGCACGTCCAGGCCTCGGGCCATGGAGACCGTCCGCGCGACACGCACGTCGTGGCCCTGGATCTCGAGCAGCTCGGCCCAGATCTCGGCAAGGTCCACGTCGTCTTCGACCAGCAGGATCGTACTCACGGGGGGAGCATACCCATCGCGGACACCGCGTTCAGGCACCAGACCGTCGGATGCGCGGGCATGGGGACGCCGTGGGCCGTCGCGGACACGCCGTGGAAGAGGGCTGCGGTTCCGCCACCTCACACCTGCCGGGCGCGCGTCGCCGGCTTTGCTAGAACGGCACGACGCCACACCGCCGCAGGCGGTGGGCAAAAAAAAACCGCCTTGCGGCGGCGGGTCCATGCTCCCGCCCACCGTGCTCCTCATATGGCCGCCTCTCTTTACATAGAGTGGCCACACACGGGGGCGGGAGTGGAGATGTTGGAGAGGACCCGAAGGCCCCGTCTTCTCCATGGACCGCTTGCTGGCGAACCAGCGATGTTCCAAGACTAACTGACGTCCTTCGCCGTGTCCAGACTTCTTCGACGCGCGATCACGATTCCGGCCACGGCGACCACGGCGCTGAGCCACGCGAACCAGTCCCCCAGGCGGGAGTACAGCGTCGGGAAGGTCTTCATGCGCACGCCGATCACGCGGTTTTCCCGCTCGAACGGGCGGGTCTCGGAGTGGATGACGCCGTGGGGCTCGATGACCATCGAGATCCCGGTGTAGCCGGCGCGAACCATGGGCACGCCGAGCTCGACGGAGCGCACCGCGGCAAGCATGGCGTGCTGGTGGGGCGCTGCGGTGTCGCCGAACCACGCGTCGTTGGTGACGTTGATGAACAGGTCCGGGCGGTCGAAGCGCGCGCACATGTACGGCAGGATCGCCTCGTAGCAGATGGGCGGCGCGTAGCGGATCGTCTTGCCGACGACGACCTCCGCGCCCTCACCGGCCCGGAAGTTGCCCGGACCCTTGATCCACTCGCGGAGGATCGGGAACACGTTGGCCAGCGGCAGGTACTCGCCGAAGGGCAGGGGCACGTTCTTGTCGTAGCGCCCGAGGATGTCGCCCTCGCGGCCGAACAGGTACAGCGAGTTGTAGGCGGTGTAGTCGTCGGGCGTCGCGCCGCGCTCGAAGGTGCCGCCGCCGACGATGAGCTCGAAGCCGCCGCGCGACGCGAGGTCGCTGATGATGCGGTTCGCGCGACCTTCGTGGACGTTGTACGGACTCGAGCCCTCGGACCACACCACGAGGTCGACGTCCCCTGGCTCGGTCTGGTCGATGAGCGTCTCGGTCTCGCTGACCCAGATGTCGAAGGCCTTCTTGCGGCCCTCGCTCATCCGATGCTGCATCGTGATGTCGGTCTGGATCTGCGCGACCTTGATCTCGGGAGCGGCCTGCAGCTCGCTCTCGAGCCGGTGGAAACGCCAGGCACCGAAGGCGATCACCAGCGCGAGCAGGGTCGCGGCGGCGCTCATCCACGGGATCGGCAGCTCCTTGTTGCCCTCGCGGCGTCGGTACATGGCCTCGGCGAGGGTGCAGTTCACGAAGAACACGAGCCAGGTCAGCCCCCACACGCCGGTGACGCTCGCGAGCTGCCACGTGTAAGGAAAGCGGTACTGGCTGACGCCGTGGTTGTACGGAAACAGGAACACGTACATCGACAGCAGCTCGAGCCCGACCTGCAGGCTCGGGATCACGACCATCCACCAGTCGCCGAGCCACTTGCGCAGCGGATGCACACTCGGCCACAGCACGAGGTGGGTGAGTCCGAACACCACCGAGAACAGCAGGAGCGTGAACCACGCGACGGGCGTGGGCAGGTTGCTGAAGTGGAGGATGGACTCCATGATCCACCGGAAGATCAGCCCGACGCCGAAGGTGCCGTACAGGAACGCCAGCCAGCGGTTCGCGCGGGGCGTCTCGGCCCGAAGCGCCCAGAACATGGGCAGGTACGCGACCCAGTGCAGCCAGTGCAGGTTCACCGGCGGCGCGAGGATCGACAGGGTCGCGGCCGCGGCGAGCACGACGGCGATGCGCACGCCGATGTGGGGGGCCGGAGATGCGCTCATGGGGCCCACTTCGGCGCGCGCTTCGAGGCGAAGGCGGTCACGCCCTCGAGCACCTCACCCGAGAGCAGGGTGCGGCAGCCGGCGGCCTGTTCGCGGGCGAGGCTCGGGTCGTTGTTCTCGAGGTCCTTGAGCACGGTGAGGGCCTCGCGGGTCGCGGCGGGCGAGCCCTTGCAGATCGCCAGCGCCAGGGACTTCGCGGTGGTCAGGGCCTCGCCGGCGGCGGTGCGGCGGTCGACCAGGCCCCAGCGCTCGGCCTCGTCGATGCCGATCTGACGACCGGTGAGGATGAGGTCCGTGGCACGCGCACGTCCGACGCGGCGCGAGAGCCGCGTGCTGCCGCCGACGTCCGGGATCATGCCGTAGCGGGTCTCGGGGAGCGCGAACACCGCGGTGTCGCTGGCGACGATGAGGTCGCAGGCGAGGGCCCACTCGAGCCCTCCACCGATGCACGCGCCCTCGACTGCCGCGATGACCGGCACCGGGAAGTCGGCGAACGCGCTCATCGTGCTCTGGAGCTCGGCGATCAACTCGCGCAGACCCTGCTCGTCGCCGCCCTGGATCAGCGGCATCAGCCGCATCACGAGCGGGTTGTCCATCGCGAGGTCCATGCCGGAGGAGAAGTGGCCGCCCGCGCCAGTGACGACGAGGGCGCGCGGCGGGTCCGCGGCGAGGGACTCGGCGGTCTCGCGCAGCCCGCGCCAGATGGCGTCGTGCATCGCGTTCTTTCGCTGCTGTCGATCGAGAGTGAGCACCGCGACGTGCGCGTCTCGCTCCACGCGAATCCAGTCGGACAAAGGCGACCTCCGAGGCCCTTCGATAGCCCGACGGCCTGGCATCGACACCTTCCCGACGGCCCGTCCTCGCACCCTCCTCGTTGGGTAGGATGAGCGCGGAGGTGTCATGTCGTTGCCCGAGCCGCCCGTCGTCCACGTGAACAGTCCCTACGTCGTGCCGTTCGATGGCTCGTTCTCGGTGGAGGACGCCGCGACGGGACCCACGGCACCGCTGAGCAAGAAGGAGCTCAAGAAGGAGCTCTGCCGCCTCCAGGACCAGCTCTCCGACCTGCAGCGCGTGCTCTACGCCCACGACCACCACAGCGTGCTGCTCGTGTTCCAGGCCATGGACGCGGCGGGCAAGGACGGCACGGTGCGCGCAGTGATGAGCGGCGTGAACCCCGCTGGCTGCCAGGTGCACAGCTTCAAGAAGCCGTCGAGCGAGGACCTCGACCACGACTTCCTGTGGCGCACCGCGAAGCGCCTGCCCGAGCGCGGTCGCATCGGCATCTTCAACCGCAGCTACTACGAGGAGGTGCTCGTCGTCCGCGTGCACCCCGAGTACCTCGGCTACCAGCGCCTGCCGTACAACGACCCGGACCACATCTGGGAGGAGCGCCTGCACTCGATCCGCGAGCACGAGGCGCATCTCGCGCGAAATGGCACGCTGATCCTCAAGTTCTGGCTCAACGTGAGCCACGCCGAGCAGAAGGCGCGCTTCCTGTCGCGCCTCGACGAGCCCGAAAAGAACTGGAAGTTCGCGGTGGGCGACGTGCAGGAGCGTCAGCACTGGCCGAAGTACATGCAGGCCTACGAGCATGCGCTCAACGCGACGAGCCGGCCGTGGGCGCCGTGGCTGGCGATCCCTGCCGACAACAAGCCCTACATGCGCGTGAAGGTGGCTCAGGCCATCGTCTCGGCGCTCGAGTCGCTGGACATGCACTACCCGGAGGTCTCGCCCGCTGAGGCGAGTCGTTTCGCGGAGATGCGGGCGCTCCTCGACAGCGAATAGGGCCGTCTCGGCGGCGCGAAGATCCCGCCTCACAGCGCTGCACCGTGGCTGTTGCCCGGGCAACCGGATAAGTACGGCGCACCGGAGGATCTCCATGCCCGTCTTCGCCATCGGAATGCCCAGCGCCTGGGAGCTCGGCGTCGTGCTCCTGATCGTGCTGGTGATCTTCGGGCCCGGCAAGCTGCCCCAGGTCTTCAAGTCGCTGGGTCAGGGACTGAAGTCGTTCCGCGATGCCGCCAAGGAAGGCGAGGAGAGCGTGAAGGACGTCACCCGCGAGCTGCCGCCGACCGAGGATGCGCACGAGGTGCACAAGGCCAAGGAAATGGCCTGACGTTCCACGTCGCCTGTTCGTCAGAGCCCGCCCTCGAGCGGGCTCTTTTCGTTTGTGGCCTCAGTGGACGAGACGGCCGCCGATCACCAGATGCGCGGCCCGGTGCGCGCCGAGGTGCTGCACGAGGACCGAGGGCTCGCAGGGCTCGCCGGCCGGTGGGCGCACGAGGACCACGTCGCCGGCGGCGCCCGGCCGGATCACGCCGACGTCGTCGAGCTCGAGGGCGCGAGCGGCCTCCACGGTGATGCCGCGAAGGGCCTCGGTGACGGTGAGGCGCATGGTCACGGTCGCCAGGGTCGCGGCGGTCCACAGGTCGATGACCGGCGAGGTGCCTGGGTTGTAGTCGGTGGCCACGGCCATGCGCACGCCTGCGGCCCGCAGGTCGGCGACCGGCGGTGCGGGGTCGCGCAGGTACAGCATGGCGCCCGGGAGCAGCACGCCCACGGTGCCGGCCTTGGCCATGGCGGCGATGCCCGCGTCGTCGATGCGCTCGAGGTGATCCGCGGAGGCAGCTCCGAGCTCGGCGGCGAGGGCCGCAGCCCCGGTGTGGACCACCTGCTCGGCGTGGATGCGCAGCGACAGCCCGGCGGCCTTGGCGGCGGTGAACAGGGTGCGGGCCTCGTCGACGGTGAACGCGCCGCGGTCGACATACGCATCTGCGAAGCGCGCCAGTCCCGCAACCGCCGGTAGCTGTTCGTCGACGAGCTGGGCGAGGTAGCGCGCCCGGTCGGCGCGATGCTCGGCGGGCACGGTGTGGGCGCCGAGCCAGGTGGGGATCACCCGCATGCCAGCGGCGTCACCGGCGCGGCGGGCCGCGCGGAGCTGCTTGGTCTCGTGCTCGGGGGACAGGCCGTAGCCGCTCTTCACCTCGACCGTGGTCACGCCGCGATCGCGCATCGCGAGCAGGCGAGCCGTCGTATGCGCCACGAGCGCGTCCTCGCTGGCCTCGCGGGTGGCCCGGACCGTCGACAGGATGCCGCCGCCCGCCTCGAGGATCGCGGAGTAGTCGGCGCCGGCGAGCCGCTGCTCGAACTCCGGTGCGCGAGAGCCGGCCCACGCCGCGTGCGTGTGGCAGTCGACCAGACCGGGCAATCCGATCAGGCCAGATCCATCGACGATCTGGGCGGCGTCGGGGGCCTCGGCATCGGGTCCGACCCAAGCCACACACCCGTCGGAAAACGCGATGGCTGCTGCGTTCACACGACCCAGGCCCCCGTCCTCGTCCATGGTGAGCAAGGTCTGAATCCCGCGAATTGCAAGGTCCACAGCGGATCTCCTGTTGCCGTTGCCGGAAGTTGCGTGCTAGGTACGAACGGCTTTTCTATTCTTCCGGGGCTGCCCCGGCCTCTATTTGCGAGGTACCCATGCGTCTCCTCCCGCTCGTGCTGCTCCTGGCGGCGTGTACGCCCCAGACCAACCGTTTCTGTCAGGCCGACGAGTGTCGGTCCACCGATGAGACGGACACCGATACCGATACCGATACCGATACCGACACCGATACCGATACCGATACGGACAGTGACTCGGACGCGGACACGGATACGGACACGGACATCAACCCGGGCAGCGGCTGTCACGCGGTCGATCCGATGGGCGGCACGGGCTGGACCCGTACGTACAACACGACCTTCGTGTCCAACGGCACCGAGCAGACCGGCACCGAGACCCACACGGGTCGCGGCGGCAGCGGCCCGTACGTGTACGACAGCGTGGTCGAGATCGGCGGCGGCGGCCTGACCGGCGGCGGCCCTGCCCACGGCTGGAACGCAGCGATCACCCGCAACTGCAGCAGCGGCGAGGCTCAGCTCATCGAGTGGCAGGGCACCCGCTACAGCTCCACCAACTTCGGCGGCATCGGTGACATCCCGCAGTCCTTCGACGTCACGATGACCTACCCGCCGAAGACCTACCTCGCGGACTTTGCCTCCCTCGAGGCCGGCGCCGACTGGACCTACAACATCACGATCGACGTCGAGATGTCCGAAGACACCGGCGTGCGGTCGTTCCAGGTGCCCGCCGAGGGCTCGTTCACGGCCTGGGGTGCCTACCCGGTCACCGTGCCCGCCGGATCGTTCACGGCCATTCGCATCACCGGTTCCTTCACCGAGGACTGGAGCGCGGCCAACGGGCTCAACGGTGCCTTCCCGCCCGAGATGATGGCTCTGTTCGAGCTCTTCGGCTTCGACGCGAGCACCTTCGACCTGCTCAGCGGCTTTGGCCTCGACCCCAGCGGCAACAGCACCGGCGTGATCACCGCCTACTACGTGCCGGGCCTGGGCGTGGTGAAGGAGGACATCCTCACCGAGGCCGGCGGCGACATCATCGAGACCCGGGAGCTCACCGGCTACACGGGGCTGTCCCCCGTCCAGTGAGGCTCCTGCCCCTCCTCCTGCTCTCTGGTTGCATCGGCAGCCTGTGCCGTGGGCCGGGCTGCGAGGACGTGTGGCCGGCGGGGCAGGTCCTGGTGATGAATCCGTTCGAGGCCGCGGTCGCGCGTGAAGCGACGGCGGCCTTCGATCTGTCCGGGACCGTCGACCACGGCGCGCAGTGGTCGCTGTCGGTGCTCAATGACGACGTGTACGTCGGCATGCCCGAGGTCCAGCGCATCGTTCGGTGGTCGCCCGAAGAGGATCCGGCTTCGGTCGAGCAGCTCGAGAACTGGCCCGGCAACCTGCGTGAGCTCGGCGCGGTGGTCATTGCGGGCGATCCCGATGGCAACGGCCTCGCCACCCTGATGGCCTCGGCTCCTGGGGCCGAGCTCGATGCGGGCGCGGTGGTCGTGTGGGAGGCGGCGCGCCAGGGAATTCGCGCGGGTCTGTCCGACCGCATCCTCGAAGGGGCGTCGCCCTCGGACCGCCTCGGCGAGGCGATGGTCTACTGCCCGGATCTCACCGGGGACGGCGTGAACGACCTGATCGTCGCGGCCCCGCACTTCACGGGAGGCAGCGTGCCCGAGCGCGGGGGACGGGTGTTCCTCGTGCCTTCGGAGTTCGAGCAGCGCGGCATCCTCTCGTTCACCAGCTGGGCCGCGGAGGTCCCGAGCTGGCACGGCGAGGAGGAGGGCGCCGCGGCGGGCTCGGCTCTTGCCTGTGGCGAGGATCTCACCGGAGATGGCGTTCCCGACGTGGTGATCGGCGCGCCGGGTCACGGAACGGCACGTCAGGGCGGCATCTGGATCCTCGACGGCGCGAACCTTCCCGCATCGGGGGGGCTCGGGACGCCGACCCGCGAGGGCAGCTCGGACTCCGCGTGGCTCGGCAGCTCGCTGGCGGTGGGGGATCTCGACGGGGACGGCATCGGCGACCTGGCCGTGGGTGCCGCGGGCGCGGCGCGTGGCCAGGGCGAGGTGGCGGTGCACTACGGCCCCGACATGGTGGTGCCGCGCACGGTCATCGAGCCGCAGTCGGCGGACGAGCCGACGCACCTCGGACGCTCCCTGCTGTTCGCCGATCTCGACGGAGACGGCCTCGACGAGCTGATCGTCGGCGCCGAGGACCGGGTGGACGGCGACGACTTCGATGCCGGCTGGGTGGGGGTGTGGCGGGGGAGCACCACCCGTCTCGGCGCCAACCTCGTGCTCGGTGAGGACGAGGACTGGTCGCTGCAGCCCGACCACGCGTTCCAGCGACTCGGGAGCGCGATGGTCTTCCACGAAGGCGGGCTGGTGCTCGCGACCCGCAGCCGCGGGTTCTAGCCGACCGCTAGCAGGCTGCCGAGAAACGGCCCTCAGACCACTCGGTCCGACTTTTTCAGCAGCCTGCTAGTCCGGCAGGAACTGCAGGACCGCCGACAGCTGCTCGGTGATCACGTGGCACTCGTCCTCGGCGACGGTGACGACGGTGGTGTACGGCTCGTAGGGACCGGCATTGTCGATGTCGATGCGCAGGTCGCCCGCGGTCTCGTAGGCGCACACCCACTGGTTGCCGCCGAGGGACTCGCAGGCCTCGGGCAGGTCGTCCTCGTCGGCCATGTTCCACGCGACGTCGGCGCTGGTGATCGCGGTGCCCTGGCTGTCGGTCACGGTGACCTGCACGCTCGGCACCTCTTCCTCGGTGCACCCGACCGGCTCGAGCACGAGCGTCACCGTCTCGGTGATCACGTGGCAGGCGTCGGCGTCGACGTCGACCTCGACGGTCGTCGGTGCGAATCCCCAGCCGTCGCCGGTGATCGCGAAGTGGCCGTCCTGCTCGAAGCCGCACACGAACTCGCCACCGTCGTTGTCCATGCACGCCTCTTCGGCGCCGCCGTCGACGGTGAACACGACCTCGGCGTCGGCGACCGGGGTGCCACCGCTGTCCTCGACGAACACGATCACCGACGAGCGGGCCTCGGTGGTGCAGGCCATGGGGTACTCGCGGCAGCCGGTCAGCATCAGAGCGGCCGCGGCAACGAAGCGGAGCTGGGTCATGAATCCTCCTGCCCGCGTTCAAGCAAGGCACGTGCCATCGCGCGCTCGTCCCCGCGAAGGTCGACGAGCAGCGCATCGAGCGCGTTCACTCTCCAGGATGCCCCACCACGGACGCGGTGGAGTGCGACATCGCTGTCCGAGTCGATCAGCGCTGAATGAGCGCCAGACAACGGGCGTGCAGCGCGCCGTTGGTGCCGCACACACCGATGTGCAGGGGGTCGGGACGGTTGAACGTGTAGCGGGTGCCGCTGCCGTCCGTCGCCTCGCCGCCGGCGGCGAGGATGCACGCCACGCCGGCGCACAGGTCCCACTCGTTGCGCGGCTTGGGGGTGAAGCTCGCCTCCGCGAGGCCGGCGGCCACCAGGCCGAACTTCCAGGCCACGGAGCCCATCGGGGTGAACTCGGCCTCGCCCTTGAGGTCGTCGAACCAGCCCTTCTCGTACTCGGAGCGGCTGACGAGCAGGCGCGCGCCCTCGAAGCTGTCGAGGTCGGTGGTCTTCACGGGCTCGCCGTCGAGGGTCACGCCCTCGCCGACCAGACCGGCGATGACCTGGCCGGTGGCCGGGTTCGCGAGCACGCCGACGACCGCCTGGCCGTCGACCACGAAGCCGACGGACACGCAGAACTCTGGAATGCCGAGGGTGAACTCCCGGGTGCCGTCGACCGGGTCGATGATCCACACGCGGGACTTCGCCAGGCGCTCGCCCGAGTCCTTGGTCTCTTCCGAGAGGATGGCGTCGTCGGGAAACGCCGCCTGGATGACCTCGTGGAGGATCTGGTTGGCGCGCAGGTCCGCTTCGGTCAGCGGGCCCTTGTCGCCCTTCTTCTGCTGGACGGTGAAGTCCTGGCTCTCGTAGATGGCCTTCACGGCTGCGGCGGCCTTGGTGGCGGCCTCTCGGGCGACTTCGAGCTCGCGATGCACGGCATCTCCTTTTCGGCTGCCTGCCGTAACCCGCGCGCGGCCTGCGGGTGTTCTGCATTCGCGACACGGGGCCCCGCATGTCCGAGGCGGACGTGGCCCCCGTGTTCCGCCCGTTCGAGCGGGCGACCACTGGAGGGAGAGCACCCCGGCGTGAGCGTTGCGAGTGCGGCTCCGTTTGGCGAATTTGTGGAGCTTTGTTCCGAATGCGCTCACAGCCTCTTGACCGAGGCGTGAACCCGCACCGAGAGCCGCTCGACGGCCTTGGCGGCAAAGTCGTGGTCCTCCCTGGGTTCTCTCTCCGGGGTGTGGGCTGGTAGCGTCGAGAGACGACCTGGAGGTCTCATGTGGCTCGTTCTCGCTTCTCTCCTGTTGTCGACCGCGCAGGCCGATGATCGTGACTGTGTGACCACGGACTACGCCTGGCGCGTGCACACCACCGACGGCGGGAGCACCTGGCGCGTCGTGCACAGCGGCAGTGTGCTCACCGACCAGGGCAAGCTCGACGTGGCGTGGCACGAGGACACGAAGAAGCGCTTCACGAGCACGGATCCGGCGATGTCGCTGTTCGCGGTCGAGGCCACGGTGAAGCATCCGGAGGGCAAGCCCGTGGCCGAGGGGCTCTCGGGCGAGCAGCGACTCGAGCTTCGCTGTGCGGCCTCCTCGGGCGGGGCGCCCGCGGCCAAGGCCCCGCCGCCGGCCAAGGCCCCTCCGAAGGCGGCCCCTCCGGCGACCAAGGCCCCTCCGGCGGTGAAGGTCACGCCTCCCCCGGCCAAGGCGCCCCCGGCTCCTCCGGCACCCCCTGCCACCCCTGGCACCCCTGCAAAGCCTTCCGCGCCCCCCAAGGAAGGCTCCTGACCCATGTTGAGCCGGCTCGGGCGTTGACCAGCCCGGGCCGGCCTGGGGTCTCGGCTCACGCCGGGGACGAGCTCGTCCGCGCCGAGGCACCGTGCGGCGCCGCGAAGTGCGCGTACACCACGTAGGCGAGGGGCGCGAGCGAGCCGAGGAAGGGGATGGCGACCAGCCATGGCCAGACGCTGAGGCCCTTCTCGCGGGCGTCCTCGACCATCCACAGGCCGACGAGACTCAGCGCGCACACCAGGTCGAGTCCGAGCTGCATGGCGGAGCTGCTGGTGAACGCGGCCTCGAAGATCGCGAGGTAGCCGTGCTGGACCATCGCGACGGTGGACATCGCGGTGAGCGCGGCGAGGAGGACGGCAGAGAGCGTGGTGCGGTTCATGAGGACTCCTTGTCTGTCCTCTCCTTCCTCTGCTGGGGTCATGACCTCCATGACCTCCGAGGTCATGTTCCGCGCGACCCCCGGCAGGCATACTGCGGACAGGAGGTTCCATGCCCGACGTCGGAGGCCTGATCCGC
This sequence comes from Deltaproteobacteria bacterium, assembly GCA_006226595.1. Taxonomy (GTDB): domain Bacteria; phylum Myxococcota_A; class UBA796; order UBA796; genus M1803. The sequence continues at coordinate 147,103 of SBGP01000082.1, read as the reverse complement.
GGCTGGCGCCGCAAGCGCCGCATGACCCAGCAGGACCTCGCCGAGGCGGCGGAGGTCTCGACCCGCCATCTGTCCTGCCTGGAGACGGGCAAGGCGCGGCCGAGCCAGGAGATGGTGCTCGTGCTGGGCTCGGCGATGGACATGCCGCTGCGCGCCCGGAACACGCTGCTCATGGCGGCAGGCTTTGCGCCCGCCTACCGCCAGCACGACCTCGACGCGCCGGAGATGGCCTCGGTGCGGCTCGCTCTGGACTTCCTGCTCAAGCAGGCCGAGCCCTACGGCGCGGTGGTGCTCGACCGCACCTGGCACGTGATTCAGGTCAATCGCGCCTTCGAGCTGCTCGGCGTGATGCTCGGCTCGCCCGTGCTGCCCGGCGACAACCTGCTGCGCCTTCTGTTCACGGGCAAGGGCCTGCGCGAGGTGATCACGAACTGGGAGGAGCTGGCCCGCGACACCCTGCAGCGGCTGCATCGCGAGGCGATCATCACCCAGGACGAGGCGCTGTTCGCGCTCTTCGAGGAGCTGCTCGCGGTCCCGGGCGTGCCGGCGTCGTGGCGTCGCGACGACCCGGAGGAGGCGAGTGCGCTTGTCGTGCCGATGAACCTGCGGGTGATGGGCCAGGAGCTGTCGATGTTCACGACCGTGACCACGCTCGGGACGCCAGTGGACGTCACGCTCTCGGAGCTGCGCATCGAGAGCTACTTCCCAGCGACCCCGGAGACCGAGGCGTTCGTCCGCCAGGTCGTGGTGCCCGCGCTCGACGTCTAGGCGTCGTTCACGTGGCGGAAGAACAGGTGGTGGTCGGCGCCGAATGCGCGGAAGCCGTCGTAGATGGCCTCGCGGGCGCGCTCGCGGCGCTTCTCGGGCGTGTAGCGCAGGGCGACACGCACGCCGCGCACCGCCCACTTGAAGTGGTCGGCCTCGACGCCGCCGCCGTGCCCGGAGTGGATGGCGACCCAGTAGTAGGCGTTGTGGTCCTTCTTCACGATACGCACGGTGCGGTTCTCGAGCGCGGTCACGAAGTCGGGCTGATGGCGACGCAGGGCCTGGTCGATCATCGAGAACTCGGCGTCAGCGAGCACTTCGGAGCCGAGGTGGTAGCCCATGGCTCGGAACATCGCGTCGCGGCTGTCCGCGCTGGCGGCGCCGTAGCCGGTGGCGACGCGGCCGCGCACGGCCTCGAGCCACAGAGGCATCTCGGCCCACTCGGGGCTGCTCACGTCGATGCCGAGCACGTCGATGGCGCCCTTGAGCGTGGCCTGGGCCAGGCAGCGGTGGGTGTCGCGGTGGTCGGTGGCGCTGTCGTCGAACTCGTCGCGGGCGGCGTCGAACAAGAAGCTCGCGATGTACACGCTGCGGTCGGCGACGTAGGGCACGGTCTCTTCGGGGTCGAGGAACAGGCCCTGGCTTCGGCCGACCTTGCCGGAGAGCGTGGCCACGCCGGCGCCGAACAGTCCATTCCACGAGGTGTAGCGCATCAGGAAGCGGAGCAGCGTCTCGCCTCCGGCCTGGGCCGCGTGTTCGATGGCGGCGCGGGCGTGCGCGTTCGCCTCGGCGATCGGGAAGGCGGCGTCGAGCTGCTCCTTCCCAAGCAGGGCGCGGGTCTCCTCCGTGGTCATCGTCGTCATTGGGACACTCTCCGCGCCTGGCGCTTGCGGGTGAGCTCGGCCAGCTCGTCTTCGACGGCGTACTGGAGCTCATCCTCGATGTTGAGTCGCTCGGTGGCCTCGGACAGGTAGTCGGAGACGCCGGCGTTCGGGTCGGTCTGGATACGGTGGTACAGGTCCTCGAAGGTCTCCGCCATCGCGGTGAGCTGCGCGGCGGTCGCTGCATCCTGGGCGGGCAGGCGCGAGCGGCGCTCGAGGATGCGCTCGAGGTCGGCCTTGGCGCGCTCGAGGCTCTTCTTGTCCGAGGCGTAGGTCGTCTTCTCGAGCTGGGTCTCGATGGTCTCCAGCTGCTCCTCGACCTCGTGGGTGCGGGAGGCGTCGAGCCGGTCCCAGAGCACCAGGCGCGAGTACACGAGCCGCAGGTAGTCGACGGTGGCCTCGTCGAGGCGATCGACGTCGACGTCCGAGAGCTGGCTGCGGCTGCTCGCGGCGATCTTCTTCAGCGCCTTCACGCGCTCCATCATGCGGGCGTGGTCCTCGCCATAGCGCATGAGGTCGTCCTTGCGGCGCCCGTGGAGCTTCTCGCCGGCGGCCTGGATCTTGTCGATCAGGGCCTCGCGAACGGCGGTGCGGCGCTCGCGCTTCTTGCGCTGGTCGACGCGGTGGCGGAACACCGGGGACTCGGGAATGAACAGGGCCGCGACGGTGCCCGCGCCGACGAAGCCGACCAGGGGAATCGCGGCGACCGCGAAGCCGAAGGGAATCGACAGCGCACTCCCGAGGATGACCGACCCGAGGAAGCCGACCTGGCTGACCTCGTGGGTGACCATCTCCCTGAGGTAGGACACCGCCTCCTGCTGCTCGTCCGACAGCCCGGAGATGCGGTCCCATTCGCTGCGGGCGTCGCCCATCAGATCGTCACTCGCACCTGGCCGCCGCCGCGCACGTTGCCTTCCTTGAGCAGGTCGAGGATCTCGCTCTCGAGGCGGTTGGCTTCGGTGCTTCGCAGCCACAGGTCGCTGCGCGGCCGGGGCTCGGTGATGTCGAACTCGCGGGCCACGCGGGCAGGCTTGGTCGAGAGGATGGTGACCCGGTCGCCGAGCAGCAAGGCCTCGGTGATGTCGTGGGTCACGAACACGATCAGGCACTGCTGCTCGCGCCACAGGTCGACGAGCAGGTCCTGCATCTCGGCCCGGGTCTGGGCGTCGAGGGCGCCGAAAGGCTCGTCCATGAGCAGGATGCGCGGGCGCAGGACCAGGGCCTGGGCGAGCGCGAGTCGCTGGTTCTGGCCACCGGAGAGCTGTGAGGGGCGGTGGTGCAGCTTGTCGCCAAGTCCGACGGCGGTGAGCACCTCCTTGATGCGCGCATCGCGCTCGCCAGCCGGCACGCGGTTCTTCCACAGCTTGAGCTTGAACGGGAAGGCGACGTTGTCGTAGGCGGAGAGGTGCGGGAAGTTGGCGTACTGCTGGAACACCATCACCGCGTCGTCATGCGGTCCGTCGCACGGCTTGCCGTCGATGAGCACCTCGCCCGAGCTCGGCGACACCACGCCGTCCGGGCGCACGCCGCCCATGAGCTTGAGCACGGTGGACTTTCCGCAGCCGGACGGGCCGAGCAGCATGTGGATGCCCGGCTTGTCGTAGACGAGGTTGACCCCGTCGACGACCCGGACGATGCCCTCGCCGTCGGCGGAGGGGTACTCCTGGACGATGTCCTTGAGCTCGACGCGGACGCTCACTCGGTCTCCCACGGGTAGCGCCAGCGCTTGATGGCGACCATGCTCTGGTAGGTGATCAGCGCGAGCACGATGATCACGAAGATGCCGGCAAACACCTGGTCCATCGCCGAGAAGCGCCGGGCGTTCTGGATGAGCTGCCCGAGGCCGACCTTGGCGTTCACGTACTCGGCGACGGTGATGTAGGTCCACTCGACGCTGACCGCGGTGATCATCGCGTCGGCGATGCGCGGCTTGGCCATCGGGAACACCGAGTGCCAGATGGCCTCGAAGTCGCTCGCCCCGAGGTCCTTGGCCTTCACGTAGTAGGTGCGCGGCACCGCCTGGATGGCGTCGCGGACCATGGGCACGAGGAACACGACGGCGCCAGCCCACAGGAACGTCGTCTTCATCAGCTCGCCGATGCCCAGCCACATCACGAGGATGGGGAGGACGGCGACGATGGGCGCGCTGCGAAACGGGTCGACGAGCGGCGAGAGCAGGGCGTTGATGCGCGGGCTGGCGCCCATGAGCACGCCGAGCGGCACGCCGGTGACGACCACGAGCACGCCGGCGAGCACCACGCGCTGCAGCGAGGCCCAGGTGGCCGCGAACAGCAGGCTCTCGCCCTTGTCGTTGGGCATCGCCAGGTTCCCGAGCGCGCTCGCGACTTCCCACGGCGCGGGGAGCTTGGCCTGGCTGACGATGTCGAGACCGGCGAGCGCACTCCACACGGCGAGCACGCCGAGGATGGCGACGGCGCCGAGCGCCTGGCGCGTCCGTGTGGAGATGACCTCGTGCGGATTGAACATCAGCGCGCGAGGACCGCGACGCGGGTGGTGCGGTTCATCGCGCGGCAGCCCTCGAGGTCGACGCCTTCGCTCTCGGGCTTCGACTCGTCGCAGATCGGGCTCTCCTCGCCGTTGCCGACGACGATGAGGCGGGCCGCATCGACCTCCCACTGCTGGGTGAGGTAGTCGGTGACCGCCTTGGCGCGCTTCAGCGACAGGGCCTTGTTCGCGGCGTTCGAGCCGGTCGAGTCGGTGTTGCCGCTGACCTCGAAGTACGCGTTGCCCATGCTGTCGATGAGCGGGATCATCTCGTTGTCGATGGTCTGCATCGCGCGCTTGCTGAGCTCCGCGGAGCCGCTGGAGAAGTTGACCTCGACGGCCTTGGTCACGTCGGCCTTCTTGCCGGCGACCTTGTCGCGCTCGGCCTCGGTGAACGTGAACTCGGGCTTGGCCGCGGCTTCCTTGGCGGCGGCGTCGTCAGCGAGCAGCTTGTCGATGAAGCGGTAGTCGAAGGCATCGGACGGGTTGATGACCGGCGCGTTCGGGTCGGCGATGTAGCCGGCGGCCCGGTAGATGCGGTCGAACTCGCGGTACACGCGCTCGAAGTGGTTCATGCCGCCAGCGCGACCGAGGATGCGGGCGTTCTCCTCGAGGCCCGTCCACTTCACGTTCTTGAACAGGCCCTTCACGAAGTCGTCGCCCTCGTCCTTGGCGAGCAGCGCGAAGAACTCCTCGGTGTTCTTGAGCGCTTCGACGGCCTGGTCGGGGTTGGCCTCGGCGGCCTCGACGCCCTTCATCCAGCCGGTGACGAAGTCCTGGAACACGTCCTCGTGCTGCGGATCGTTGAGGTACTTCGTGTCGCAGACCATGACGTCGTAGATGAGGTTGGTCGCGGTCGCCGTCGAGTACACGACGTGAGCGCCCGGGGCGCGCAGGGCCAGGGAGAGGTCCGGGTCCCAGAGCACGGCGGCATCGGCCTGGCCGCTCTCGAACGCGGCGCGCACGCCGGCGGTGCCCTCGTCCGGGTTGATGTACACGGTCTCGATCTGCTGCTTCTTGCGACCCGAGAGGGACGAGTTCGCGACGGCGTCGATGAACAGGCCGTCGGAGGGCGTGAACTGGAGCAGCGCGACGCTGTGACCCGGCAGGTCCTCGACGGACTGGATGCTCGGGTCCTTGGCGATGATGGCGTCACCGCCGCGGGTGTTGTCGACGACCATCACGGCCTTGGCATCGAGGCCGTTGCCGCGGAGCGAGGGATGCTCCTGGGCCCAGAAGTCGCTGGTACGCCACGCGCAGTGGGCGGCGCCGGACTCGAAGATGGTGGGCAGGGTCGGGATGTCGTCCTGGATGACGAACTCGACGTTCAGGCCCTCCTTCTCGTAGATGGAGCCCTGGGTCGTGGTCAGGCTGTTGCCGTTGGCCACGAGGGCGGGCGCATAGCCGTGGAACGAGACGATGCTGACCTTGAGCGGGTTGCCAGGCGAGCCGAGGGGGCCCGTGGCGCCGCCGCCGACGAGTCCGGCGAGTCCACCGCCGGGCTTGCCGGGGGTCGCGACGCCGCCGTCGCCGTCGAGCAGGCCGCCGATGCGCGCGAGGCCGTAGGAACCGGCGCAGGCGACGGAGATCACCGCGACGCCGATGAGGACCTTGGACAGGGTGGTGAGCTTGGCCATGGGGGTCAGTCCTGGGAAGTAGAGGCGAACGAGGTAACCACGATGGAGAGGCGGTCCAGCTCGCTGCGAAGGGTCTGAGCGCGTCGGCGGCAGGCCTGGCGCGTGTTCTCCAGCTCGGCGGCGATGTCGGCCTTGAGGCTCGCGACGGACGCGGCCTCGGCCTGGAGCAGCTGCTCCATCTCGGCGATCTGCTGGCGGATGGTCTCGGTGGCCTCGGACAGGTGCTTCTCGGCGTCCGCGGTCTTCGCGGCGGCACTGGCCTCGGCGGCGCGCTCGACCTCGGTCAGGCGCTTGGCCTCGGACTTGAGGACGTCGGACTTGCGTTGTGCGTCGAGCACCGCGTCCTCGATGGTCCAGCTGTCCTCGGCGGCATCCATGGCGGCGATCGCCGCGTGGCGCACGTTGGGGGCGAGGGCGGCGAGGCCGTCCATCACCTTGAGCAACTTCTCGGCCGTGTACGGTGACGCGGGAACGCCAGCCTCGCTGTACAGGTCCGCGAGCGGCGCGCCTTCGTCGACCTCGGGGACGACGGTCGGCGGTGGAGGCATCGGCGGAGCGGCGGGCGGCGCCTCGCTCGCTTCCGGCAGGTCATCCGGAATGTCCCCGGCCATGGCGCGGGTCTCGGCGAGCAGCTTGTCGAGGTCGACATCGCCGGATGGCGCGCCGCCCTGGCCCTCCTCGTCGGGAATCACAAACAGCCGTCCCACGGACTTCCACACGCTCACCTGCCCTCCAGATCGACGCCAGGTCGACGGAGACGGTACCCAGATGGGCAGGGCGGATCAAGCGGGGAGATCGGCGGTGTCGGGCGTCGCCTACCCGATGCGGTCCGGATGGAAGAAGCCCGCCGCGATCTGCTGCCAGAACCCGCTCATCGCGCGCCAGTAGTCGTAGATGTCCTCGGGCCTGTCGTGGGGCGCATCGAGCACAGCCAGCAGCGTGCATGCGTCGCGGTGGGGAGCGGTGCCGGGCCAGGCGCGCGCGACCGAGGCGGTCACGGCGGCGCGCAGGCGGGGCTCGGTGCGCAGCCAGTTGAAGCTGTACGCGAAGCCGTCGTGGCAGCGGCTGCCGCGTGGGGCTTGCGGCCCGCCCTTCACGAGGAACACGGAGTAGGGGAACACCACGTGCACGACCGGGTTCAGCCCGCGCCGGTTGCAGAAGGTCGCCAGCGCCCGGGCGGCGCCCTGACTCGGGTGGAAGAAGTCGTCGATGCCGAGGATGCCGCCGTCTTCGAGACGGTCCCAGGTGGCCTCCAGCGAGTCGAGGACCGAGGCGTAGAGGTCGGAGTCGAGGTGCGCGAAGCACAGGCGCGGCGGCAGCTGGTCGACGGTGTCCGCGAAGCGGCCCTTCACCGGGCGGACGTTGTGGAGGCCGAGTGCATCGAGGCGCGCGTGCAGGCGCGCGAGCAGGTCATCGCCGCCGTACAGGCCCTCGGTGAAGTACGGATTGTCCTGGTCGGGTGCGGCGGGCGGCAGGCCCTCGTAGGTGTCGAGTGCGTAGACCGTACGCTCGGGAAGGTGGAGCGCGAGGAACATGCTCATGCCGCCGAGGCCCACCCCGAGCTCGGCGACGTCGCCTTCGAGGTGCGCGAGGCGGGGTAGCAGATGCGCGAACAGGACCTGACCCCAGGGAAAGGGCGGGGTCATGCTGTCGCCGGCGACCTTGGCGAGTCGTTCCCCGAGGAGCCCGTCTGCAGGCCGCTCGGCGAGCAGGTCCCACGGAAAGACCAGGGCCTGACCGGCGCGTTGCTCGGCGGGCGTCGCCTCGCGCACGCTCAGCACCTCGAGCTCGAGGTCGAGCGCGACACCCGCCATCCACGCGTTCTGGTCGATGTGCACGTACGCGTCGTCCACCGCGACGATGGCGCCGCGGACCTCGGCGGGTGCGGCATCGGGTCGGGCGATGGCGAACGCGAACGGGCCCGGCACCGCGGGGACCTCGGCGGGCCACTCGGAGCGCGGCACGGCGCGCACGAGCTCGGGACGATGTGGACCGAAGGCCTGCTCGGGCTCGGCGCGGACGGCGATCCGGTCACCCGCGGCGCGTCCGGCGAGCGCCCGCTGCACGGCGGCGATCACGGGCGACCTGCCGTGGAGGCAGGTGTCCGGGGCCTGCGCATCGGTCGCGTACACGACCTCGCCCGCGGGGTCTTGTATGCGCAAGGTGTACGCTACGACGTGGCCGTCCTCGATGAGCACCTGCCCTCCAGAGCGCGATGATTCCATACTTCAAGGACCTCGGAGACCGCATCGATGCGGACTACAGGGGCGATGCGCGCACGCTTCCCGAGGTCGCGGTGCATCACCTCGTGCAGCGGCCGTCGCCGTCGCACACCTCGCTGGACGAGCTGCTTCGCTGGGTCTCGACCGTGGCCGACGCCCGCTTCGTGCGTCAGCGCGACATGGGCACCACCTTCGGCGAGCCGCCGGTCACCGTGTACCGAGGGAGCGACTTCTGCATCGACGTGAACCTGTGGGCGTCGAGTAGCACGCAGATCCACGAGCACGCGTTCACGGGCGCGTTCCAGCTGCTCGCGGGGTCGTCGCTCCAGAGCCGCTACGCGTTCCACGAGGACCGAAAGGTCGGCGACATCGGCCTCGGGAGGCTCGCCTTCCTCGGTGCGGAGCGTCTGCTGCCAGGGGACGTGTGGCCGATTGCGCCCGGTGCGGGCCTGATTCACGGCCTGTTCCACCTGCATCACCCCACGGCGACCGTCGTGGTGCGGACCTACGGCGAGCCGGAGCTGCTGCCCCAGCGTTCCTTCGATGCGCCGGGATTGGCCTACGACGGCCAGTATCCGAGCCAGTTCTCGATGCTGACCACGCGCCGCCTGCAGCTCGTGCACTTCCTCGCGTCCGCGGGGGTCGAGGACGGGCAGCATCGCCTCGCCGAGATCTGTGAGGGCGCCGACCCGCTGCTCGTGTACCAGCTGTTCGCCGAGGTCCTTCCCGAGTACTGGTCGCGGGGACCGTCGTCCCTGTCGTCGCTGGACGACGCCGTCGCTCGGGCCTTCGCGAGTGTGACCTGGGAGGACGACGAGCTGGGCGACATGCTCGCCACCGCCGGCCGTCGCCGCATGAACCGTCGCATGCTGCTGCGCCAGCGGCAGGTGCTCACCGAGGTCGAAGACCGGGAGATTGCCGGTGCACTCCTGTGTTCGCCGGACCGCGCGGCGGTCGAGGCGCTGCTCGCCGCGTGGTACCCCGAGCGAGCGCCCATCGATCAGGTGCTGTCCCTCGTGCAACGCCGGCAGGCCGAGCTCGGACTCGACGACGCCTGGCGCGATGCCCTGATGGCCCTGGTTCGCGACGAGCCGGTCGCGGACGAGGCGGTCGTGCGCGAGCTGCGGCTGAGCCTGTTCGCGTCGTGGTTGCGCTGACTACTGCGGCTCGAGGCTGTTCACGTACGCGGCGATGTCGGCGACGACCTGCGGCTCGAGGTCGTCGAAGGTCGGCATGTGGCCGGGCCCGGTGAGCATGACCTCGACGATCTCGTCGACGTCGTAGCTCGCGATGGGCACGCCGCGGAGCGTGCCGGTGGCTTCGCGGCCGTGGCAGCGACGGCAGTTCGCCTCGTAGGGTTCCTCGCCCGCGACGGGGTCCCCCGAGAGCGCCATGACCTCGGCGTACAGCCCGGTATCGAGCGGTGTGTCGCTGTGCGGCGTGAGCAGGCAGCCGGTCAGCCCGACCAGCAGCGCGGCGACGGCGAGGACGCGGCTCACAGCGTCTCGACGAAGGCGGCGATGTCGGCGATGGTCTGGTTGTCGAACTGCGCGTCGAAGGCGGGCATGCCCCACGGGCCGGTGAGCATCGCCTCGATGGCCTGGTCCGCGGTCTTGCCGGGCAGGTCCTCGTGGTGGCCGCCAGTCCCGTCTTCCCCGTGGCAGCTCGCGCACGAGTCCGGGTACACGAGCGCCCCGGCCTCCGCATCGCCATCGAGCGCGGCGATCTCGGCGAACAGCTCCTCGTCGAGGGGCTGATCGGCACAGGCGGTGAGCAGGAGCAGCAGGGAAGCCAGGCGCATGGACGTCTCCGTGTGCGCGAAGACTGGCCGGCGTCGCGGTTCCCCGCAAGTCGCAGTCTGTCAGGCTTCCACGCGCGACCGGATCTTGCGCTCGGGGTCGAAGCGGTCGAGCGCCGCGAGCTCGTCGGCGGTGGGCTCGCGGGTCACGGGCACCTCGTCGGGCCACGCGAGGCCGAAGCCCGTCGCCGCCTCGACCTGAGCGCGCTCCACGCCCGGATGCAGGCTGACGACCCGCATGCGGCCGCCCTCTCCGAGGAAGTCGAACACGCCGAGGTTGGTGACCACGCGACGGATCTCGGCGGCGCCGCGGTCGGTGCCGATGCCCGAGATCATGTCCACGCGCTCGACGAAGACCTTCGCGGAGTGGCTCGCCACCCAGTACGACGTCGGATGGCAGATGGTGTTGCCGGGAGCTCCGCGCACGCCGAGCAGCTGGACCTTGGGCTTCGCGAAGTCGCCGATGCAGCTGATGTTCTGGTTGCCATGCGCGTCGATCTGCGTGGCGCCCATCATCACGTGGCGCTTCTTGTTCCACAGCGTGTCGAACACGCGTGAGAAGGGCATCCAGCCTTCCACCTCGCCGTCGAGGTCGATGATCGTCGCGACCCCGTCAGTGAGCACCAGATCCGGCTCCCACAGCGCCTTGCACACCTTGGCGCCGAGCTTGGGGATGGGCGCCATCGGGCTGACCATCGCGTTGCCGTCGCCCTTGAAGGTCTCGGCGCAGGCCAGCGCACAGATGTCTCCGAGGCTCATTGCGCCTCCAGCCAGGCCCGGAAGGCCTCGGGGTCCTTGGCGGTCGCCGCGTACGCCTTCTGCGCCGCCTCGTCCCGCGGGTAGTCGGGGGGACACTCGGTGAAGCCGGCGCCGCCAGGAGCGAGCACCACCGCGTCGACCATGGTCCGGTTGATGAGCCGCGTCTGGATCGCCGCGTCTTCGAGCGCGAGCTTCTCGCAGCTCATGTAGGCCTTGTCCGCGGCCATGCAGAACCAGTCGTCGAAGTAGGGGTCCGGGCCGAGGTACTGCCCGTTGCCGCGTGCATCGGCGCGGTTCATGTGCACGAAGGCCGCGTCGAGCTTCAGGGCCGGCATCGCCACCAGCTCCTCGCCCGTGTAGGGGCACTCGACCGTCTTCAGGTGCGGGTTCACGTCCATCACGCCGCTCCCGAGCCCCGCTCTGGTCGGCAGGAAGGGCACGTTCCACGCGGCGGCCCGCAGACCGAGCTGGAACATGCCCTCGTCGAGCTCGACCACCTCGGGAATGGTGCCCTTCTGGCGTGCGACGCGGAAGTGCGGCTCGAGCGGGATGGAGTCGAGGCTCACGAAGCCGTACACGAGCTTCTTCACCTTGCCGAGCGCGCAGAGGATGCCGACGTCGGGCCCGCCGTAGCTGACGATGGTCAGGTCGGTGAGGTCGGACTTGGCCAGTGCGTAAACCAGGGCCATGGGCTTGCGCCGCGAGCCCCAGCCGCCGATGCCGATGGTCATGCCCGAGCGCAGCTCGCCGATGACCTCGTCGACCGAGAGCTGCCTCACGTGGCCTCCTTGCCGTGGCTGACGAAGGCATCGCGGGCCGCGTCGCCGTCGCCGGCGAGGTTGAGCTCGAAGGTGAAGCCCTGCTCGTAGCGGTAGGAGCGGTTCACGTCCCACAGGTCGATGCCGTTGAGCGACTGCTTGGCGGCGCGGATGACGTTGCCGCGCTTGGCGGCGATCTGCTCGGCCACCCGCATGGCCGCGTCGCGCAGTTCCGCGCGGGGCACCACCTCGAGTACGGAGCCGTAGTGGTGCAGCTCCTGGGCCGTCGCGGTGCTCGCCAGGTACACCATCGCGCGCATCTTGTGCTGGGGCACGAGCCGGGCGAGGTGCGTGGCGGCACCAAGAGCGCCGCGGTCGACCTCGGGCAGGCCGAAGGTTGCGTCGTCGCTCGCGACGATGATGTCGCTGTTGCCGACCAGGCCGATGCCTCCGCCGAGGCAGTAGCCGTTCACCGCGCTGACCACGGGCACCAGGCACTCGTACACCGCCTTGAACGCGGCGAAGCAACCCTTGTTCGCGCCGATCAGCGCCGAGAAGCCCTCGGTGCGCTGCATCTCCTTGATGTCGACGCCCGCGTTGAAGCCGCGGCCCTCGGCGCGCAGCACGACGCAGCGCACGGCCGGGTTCTCACCGGCGGCCGTGACCTGGCGCGCCAGCTCGAACCAGCCGGCCACGTCCAGGGCGTTGACGGGGGGACGGTCGACGACGATCTCGGCGATGCCGCTGTCGTGGACCGTCGTGGTGATGCCGCTCACGGCGCCTCCCTCGGTGTGTGGGAGGCGAAGTAGAACATGTTCTAGTTTTGGCCGCCAGTGAGATCGCGGTGAGCCGGGACCTGGCGCCGAGAACGAGCGGGACGCCTGGCGTCAGAGCGCTGGATCGGCACGCGCTGGCCTAGATCCAGGGCCCGTGGAGCATCTGGGCCGAGAGCACGGACACCTCGAAGGGCCCGCCCTGGACGTTCGGGACGGGCATGGGGCCGCTCGTGACGACGCCCTCGAAGTTGAGCACCAGGGATGCCTGCCACGACTCGAAGGCTGCGGTGATGGCATTGCCGAGGGTCTGGGCGTCGGACGGCGACTGGCCGTCGATCATCAGCTCGACCGCGGGGAGGAAGGGCATCGTGGCCACCCACTGACCGGGAGCCGCGATTCCCTGGGTCGCCTGTCCCGCGACGCCGCCGTGGAACACGTTGCCGGGCATGAGGCCGTCGAACCAGTGCTCGATGGCCGAGCCCAGGTTGGCTGAGAGGTCGTTGGCCATGGCCGGGTCGATGCCGCGGTTGAGCAACGCCACGAGCAGGGCAGCGGTCGGGCTCACACCGGGGCGAATCGTGTGCGGCCCGACGAAGCCCCCGGGGGCCTGCGCGAAGCAGGTGACGTTGGAGGCGCTCTGGGTGAACGCCTCGCCAACGGCGGCGACAATGCTGTCCTGGTGATCGAGCAGGCTGGGGCTGGCGACCTCTTCGGGGGTCTGCTCGCTGGGCAGCTGCTCCTGCGCCTCGCTGTTGGACTGCGCCGCCGCGGGCTGCTTGGGGGCAGCCTGCTGGGGCTTGTTCGTCTTCTCGCTGGTCGGACGAGTCTTCATGCACACCTCGGAGGAGTCAAGCGTGCGGTCTCCTATGCCGGGAATGCGATTTCGGCATCTGCTCCCGGCGACCCGGCGCGGAGTAGTGGGCGAACGTCCACCACATTCCCTGGTAGGTTGCGGCGATGACGAGGGTGCCGTGGCCGACTGGACTCCGCTTCGCGACGATCTGTGGACCTGCACGTACAAGGTGCCCGGGCTGCCGTGCCGCTCCTGGGCGCTGCGGCTGGCGGATGGACGCTTCCTGATCGGCTCGCCCGGCGAGTCGCTGGCCGAGGACTTCGACCTCGGCGAGGTCGCGGTGCTGCTCGCACCGAACAACTTCCACCACATGGGCCTGCACGCGTGGCGCGCGCGCTTTCCCGAGGCGGTGGCGGTGGCCGGACGCGATGCGCTGCCCAGGCTCGCGAAACAGGGGCACGAAGGGCTCGTGTCCGTCGGCGAGATCTCGGAGTTGCTCCCCGGACACGCCGCGATCCACGAGCTTCCCGACACGCGCAGCGGCGAGGTGTGGCTCGTGCACCGCTCGGACGAGGGGGCGGTGTGGGTGGTGTGTGACGCCTTCTTCAACATGCCGGCGCCGCGGCGAGCTGCCTGGAAGGCGTTCATGTGGGTCAATCGCTCGGGGCCGGGGCTCGCGATCTCGCAGCTCCAGAAGTGGGGGGGCCTCAAGCAACGCGCAGGCTTCGCCGCCTGGGTGCGCGAGCGCCTCGCCGAGGACCCACCGTCGGCCCTGGTGCCGCTGCACGGCGCCATCGAGACGGGCGACGATCTGGCCCGGCGACTCGACGCGCTCGTCGCTGAGCGCATCGGCTGATCCGAGGGGCCGGGGCGTGGCGACCTCCCGGCCTGGTGAGGTCTGGGTGAGTGGCCCTTTTCCGGGCGAATCGGCAGTGCTACATGCGCGGCCATGCGTACGACGACCTTCTTCCTGCTTCTCGCCATCGGCTGCGGCCGACCCACCACGCCCCCGGAGTCGGCGGCCGAACCCGCGGTCACCGAGCCCGCGGAGACTGCGCCTGTCGCCGAGCCGCCGGACGCCGCGGAGGCCTCGCCGGCCAACGCGAGCGCGAAGCCTGGCATCAACGACAACTTCCTCGATCCCGAGATGGACGTGGACAAGTGGGTCGAGCGCTTCGGCGCCGAGTCGCGGGAGGTCGTCGCCAACCAGGCGGCCATCGTCGCGGCGATGAACCTGCAGCCAGGCGCGGCGGTCGCCGACATCGGCGCGGGCACCGGCCTGTACATGAAGCCCTTTGCCGAGGCGGTCGGCGCCGAAGGCAAGGTCTTCGCCGTCGACATCTCTCCGAAGTTTCTCGAGCACCTCGGCGCGATGGCGTCGGACGCCGGCTACGCGCAGGTGCAGACCATCGAGGCCGGCGAGCGCTCGTCGAACCTGCCCGAGGGCTCGGTCGACGCGGTGTTCATCTGCGACACCTACCACCACTTCGAGTACGTCGAGCCCACGCTGGCGAGCATCCGCGCGGCGCTCAAGCCCGGCGGCAAGCTGTTCGTCATCGACTTCGTGCGCGAGGAGGGCTCCAGCGAGTGGATCCTCGAGCACGTGCGTGGCGGTCAGGACGTGTTCGCCTCCGAGATCGAGGCGGCGGGCTTCACGGGCAAGCAAGTCCTCGATGTGGGGCTGACCGAGAACTACATGCTGGCGTTCACTCGCGGGGAATGAGCGTCCCCGAGGGGCTTGCTGACGAGTGCCAGCCACGCAACGCGGTGTCGCGGCGACGGCGGTGAGCCCCATGACTACGTGGCCTCCACGGAGCCGACATGCGCAATCCCACTGACGTCCCGGTCCACCCGTTCGTCGCCGAGCGATGGAGCCCTCGCGCCTTCTCGTCCGAGATCGTGCCCTTCGAGGTGGTGCGTCGGGTGCTCGAGGCGGCCCGGTGGGCGCCGTCTGCCTTCAACGAGCAGCCGTGGCGCTTCCTGGTGGCGTGCTCGGCGCGTGCCCCCGAGTCCCACGCGCGGCTCGTCTCGCTGCTCAGCGACTGGAACCAGACCTGGGCGGCCAAGGCCCCGGTGCTGATGCTCATCGCGGCGTCTACGCGCTATCGCAAGAACGGGAAGACCAACGTCACGGCGCACTACGACGCGGGTCAGGCGGCCGCGTGGCTCACCGTGCAGGCGGTGGCCGAGGGCCTCGAGGTCCACCAGATGGGCGGCTTCTCCGCAGAGCGCGCTCGTGACCTCGGGCTGCCCGAGGACGTCGAGCCCATCGCGATGATCGCCATGGGCTGGCCCGGCGACCCGGACACGCTCAACGAGGAGCTGCGCAAGAGCGAGCGCCGCATCCGCGAGCGCCTGCCCTTCGATCTCATCGTCTACGGCGGCGAGTGGGGCGAGGTCCTCAAGTAGCGATCAGCCAAAGCGGCTGAGGTACTGCTTGACCCGCCACTTTCGGCGGGCCGAGTCGCTGGTCATGTAGCGGACCTTGCCGAAGATAGGCCTTTCCGGGCCCCACGCGCGGTCGAAGCGGCCGAGCACCCAGCCGATGCCGCTGTACGAGTTCGGGTTGCGCCCGTCGATGGCGTAGCGATTGTTGAGCTCCACCAGGAACGCGAAGGCCTGCTGTGGAGAGGCGGTCCACTGGAGCACCTTCTTGCCCCACAGCATGCGCAGGGCATTGTGGATGCGGCCCGTGCGCACGAGCTCACGCTGGGCGGCGTTCCACAGCACGTCGTCGGTGCGGGATTCGGCCAGCTGCTCCAGGGTGTAGACCTCGCGGGGGTCGCCTGCATGCTCGGCCAGGCTCTCGCGCGCCCAAGCCGGCAGGCTCTGGTAGTGGGCGAAGTTCTCGCCCTCGCGAAAGGCCTGGATGTAGCCGATCTCACGCCAGGTGAGGATCTCGTCGAGGAAGGCCTCGGACGCCTCGGGCAGACCCCACCAGCCCTCGCGCTTGCCGGTCGCTTTGCGGGCCGTCGCTGGGTCCCAGTCGGCGAGGACGTCGGCGAGGACCTCGTGGACGCCGAGGTGTCCGAAGTGCAACCAGCCCGAGAGCCCGCTCTGTACGCCGTCGTCGGGGTGGGAGCGGTCTTCGTGATAGCGCTCGAACTTGCCTTCCCAGAACGTGCGCCAGGCCTCGCGGGCGGCGGCGGGGCCACCGCGCTCCGGGATGGGGCCGGGTGTGCCCGCGAGTGAGGCGGCTAGCGGAGCGGGGAGGGGCTCGTCGCCGGTGGGGGAGCCGTCGGCGAAGGCGGGCCAGCGCTCTCGGACCGCGCCCGGAATCGTGGCGCCGGCGGTGGCTCGGGTGAGCGGGTCGGCGACCGGCGGGTCCCAGAGCTCGGCGACGTTCTTCTGGAGCCAGCGGCGGAAGCTGTGGGCGACGGTGAAGTCGCGATCCGGCGCCCGCAGCGGGATGACGCCGTTGCCGTCGACTTCGTCGAGGCGCACGTCCAGGCGTTCGCGTACGGCCGCGACCATGCGCGGCAGGAAGTGCGAGGGGAAGGTGTCGGTGACGACCAGACACGCCCGCTCGGCGAGGGCTTCGAGCAAGCCCGTGCCGTCACCGTGGCTCGGCTCGACGTAGGGGTGATAGGCGACGCCCTTGTCCGCGAAGCGGGCGGCGTTGTCGGCCATTCCCTGGATCACGTAGCGGTGCACGCGCTCGCTGGCCCAGCGGGAGTCGGCGCGAATCGCCTCCAGCACCACCAGGGGCTTGCCGAGTGCCTCGCACAGGTGCGCGGCGTGCTGCAGTGCGTGGCTGTAGTGCGTGCGGCGTGCGGCGATCATCCAGTACACGACGTAGTCGCCGTCCTCGCGGAGGTCGCCGGTGGAGTAGACGCGGAGCGTGGCGATGGCGGGAGTCATGCGCTCATCTAGCGCGACTCCTCGAACCGAACATGTGCAAACAGTTGTCAGATGCTACGCATCTCGGGAGAAGGGGTCCGCACGGGATGTTCGGGGGGGCTGACCCTGCAGGTGGGTCTGACCCCGGAGGTGGCTCTGACCCCGGAGGTGGGTCTGACCCCGCGGGTGGCTCTGACCCCGGAGGTGGGTCTGACCCCGGAGGTGGCTCTGACCCCCCAGGGGGGTCTGACCCCAGGGGAGGGTCAGACCCCATGGGTCTGAGATGCCGATGAATACGGTATCATCGTGATCGGCCACCAAAGGCATGGGGAAACTCCCCATGCCTGGATCAGGCGGCCGAGGTGACCACGTAGCCGCCGCTGCGCTCGTCCTTGCGCATCTCCATCGAGCCTTGAACCTGCAGGTCCTCGAGGAGGTCGTTGAAGCTCTTGTAGCCGTAGCGTCGCTCGGCGAAGTGCGGTCGCTTTCGCTTGAGCACCTGCTTCACGTGGCTTCCCCACACCGGTTCGCCCCGGTCGGCGATGAGCGCAGAGGCGGTGTTGAGCACCATCTGCAGCGCCTCGGCGGGGTCCTTGTCGGAGTGTTCCTTCGGGCGCTCCACGAGGTCGTCGTAGAACAAGAACTCGTCGCAGGACTCGACCAGCAGGCGACTCGTCGAGTCGCGCACGCCGACGCCGAGCACCTCCTTGTCGTTCGCGCGGAGCTTGCCGACAAGGGGCGAGAAGTCGCTGTCACCACTGATGATCGCGAACAGGTCGATGTGCGGCATCACATGCGACATGTCCACGGCATCCACGGCCATGCGGATGTCCGCAGAGTTCTTGCCGCTGTAGCTGACGTGAGGGACCTCGACGAGCTCGAAGCCCGCCTCGTGTAGTCCCTTCCGCGACGACGCGTACCGCGCCCAGTCGCTGTAGGCGCGCTTCACGATGACCTTGCCCTTGTCGAGCAGGCGCTCGAGCACGCGCTCGATGTCGAAGGGCTCGAGCTTCGCGTCACGGGCGCCGATGGCCACGTTCTCGAAGTCCACGAGGACCGCGATGTTCACGGGTTTCATGCGGACCCCTTCAGCGTCTCGAGTACCTTGCGGCCCTTCGGCCGCAGCGTCTCCCAGATGAAGTTCGACACGTCGAACAGGTCACGCGGCTCGAGTCCCGCGTTCTCCAGCGCCTTCTGCGTCGCCAGCGCGATGCGTCGACCCTTGCGATAGCCGCGACGGCTCGGGATCTTCTTCACCCGCTGGTCGGGCGCCAGAGCTCGGGCCTGCAGCGAGAACACCCTCGCCTTGATCACGACGTGACGCTCGGGGCGCAGCAGGGCTGGAAGCACGGTGGCCAGCGGCCAGCTCACGTCGGCGCCGCTGAGCTTGCGGGTGTTTCGCAGCCACTGCTCGAAGCGCTCGCGGTAGCGGGCCTCGCTGTGAAGCAGCTGGTACAGCGACTCGGCGAAGACGAAGTGGTCGGACTCAGGCAGGTTCGCGAACAGCTTGAGCCGCGCCGGCTTCACGAGCGACGTGCCGTCGAGCAGCGCGATGACCGCCTGGTGCACGTCCGTACCGCGCCCTTCCTCGAGGGCTCTGGAGAGAACCGGCTGGGCCAGGTTCTCCTTGGCGCGAGCGATAGCTGCGTCCACGTGGCTCTTGCGCGAGGTGCGACCCTCGGCGGGCGAGCGGTAGGCGTCGAGGTAGTCCGGGTCCTGGAAGCCCTGGGGGTAGAGCTCGTTGAACACGAGGAGCTGTTCCTCGAAGCTCATGACCGGCGGCTTCGCGGGCTTGGTATCGCGTGCCTCCGCGGCGAGGATCTCGTGGTCGGCGACGATGCGCTCGAACACGGCATCCACGTCGACGCGGGTCGAGTCGACCGGGATGAGCAGGTGGTAGAAGCCCTTGCGGAAGGCCCGCATCTCGCCGTCCTCGAATCGCAGGCGGCGGCGCTTCTTCTCTTCGTGGACCCACAGTCCGACACCCCAGTCCGGCTTCTTCTCGTGCCGGAACAGGCGCTCTTCGGGGTCCATGGTGTTCGGGCTCGGCAGCTGGTTGGGCAGCTCGAGCTGCTTGCCTTGGGCATTGGCCATGGCGGAATCTCCTTGCACGACGGCCCAGCACCACGGCGTGGGCGGTCGGGGAGGCGTCCCCTGGGGGACGCCGATGCTTGATGACGACGGGCCTGCGGCCTAGCTGTCGGGCGCGAGCACCATGTGCATCCGTCGACCCTCCATGCGGGGAGGGGTCTCGATGCTGGCGATCTCGTCCACCGCGTCGGCGATGCGGTAGCACTGCTGTGCACCGATCTCGTGGTGGGCGTGCTCGCGGCCTCGGAACCACACGCTGACCTTCACGCGGTCACCGCGGGCGAGGAAGCGCTCGGCGCGCTTGATCTTCACGGAGAGGTCGTGGTCGTCGGTCTTCGGACGGACCTTGAGTTCCTTGAGCTTGGACTCGCGGGCGGTCGAGTTCGAGGCCTTCTTCTTGCGCTCGTACTTCATGCGGCCCCAGTCGGCGATGCGGGCCACGGGCGGGCTCGCGCCGGCGGCGACCAGCACCAGGTCGAGCTCTCGCGACTTGGCGAGCTCGACGGCGTCCGGCGTGAGGAACTCTCCGAGGCGACGGCCTTCTTCGTCGACCAACAGCACGCGCGGAGCGCGGATGCCGTGGTTGACCGACGGGTCGTCGCGACGGGCGGGAACGGGACGGGAACGCCTACGACGCATGAGCATCGCCATAGTCGAAGGTCCGCTGGACCTGGCCATCCTTGGTGTGCACGGAGAGCACGGCATGGTGGAAGCGCGCGTTCTCCTTGGCGCTGGCCACGGCCGTCTTCTTCGTCGACACGACCCAGGCGGGCTCGTCGATGTCGTCGACCTCGAGGGCCCATCCATCTTCGTGCGGTACGACGCGCATCGCCTCGATCGTCGGCGGCTCCTGCGGCGTGTCCTCGGTGATGTGCGTCATCGGACCGGCGGCGGTCTGGCTGCGCACATCTTCTCTGGCTTCGCGGCGCGCGTTGCGGCGGTCAGCGCGGCGCCGGCTTCGCAGTCGCGGAAGGCCCTGAAGGCTGTAGCGGGCGGAGGGTCTCTTGTTGAACATCTGCCCTCCTATCGGCGCGAGTCGAAGCGGAACTTGGCGAGGTAGCCCTTCGTGAAGTGCATCTCCATGCGGGTGTCCTTGCCTTCGACTCGGGCGCGTCCACGAGCTCGGGAAAGCTCCTTGGCGCGTCGAACGGCGGCGTCGCGGCCAGCGACGACTTCGGACTCTCCGCCGGCGTGCACGGCGTAACGTCGGGTGGGCA
The DNA here is from genome assembly GCA_006226595.1 of Deltaproteobacteria bacterium. Lineage (GTDB taxonomy): Bacteria > Myxococcota_A > UBA796 > UBA796 > M1803. Next base: position 127,061 of record SBGP01000082.1, on the reverse strand, counting down.
GCGAATACGGATTGGGACGGGTCTGGACCTCGATGGCGGGCCTCCTTGTAGGGTTGAAGCGCGAGGGCGTCGACCCATCGACGTCCTCGGCGCGCAATCAGCCAGCGGCTGAAACCTGACCTCCGGCGAAGCGAGTCTCGTGCGCGTGCGGGCACGAGGCGTCAGCTTGTTTGTGCTGGAGTATTTCGTGCACTAAATATACGGCCTGATAAGATACGTGTCAAGTGACCGCGGAGGAACGATGGTCGAAGAGGGAGCTGGCAAGCGCGCGCTTGCCACACTGGCGCGCATCGGCGCCCGTCTCGACGAGCGGGAGCGCAGCGTGGCCCGAGACCACCAGCTGACCGCACCTCAGGTCCGCGCGCTTCGCCTGCTCGCTGATGGATGCGCTTCACCAGTGGCTCTCGCGAAGTCGATGGGTCTGCGCCCCTCGACGATCACGGGCATCGTCGACCGTCTCGAGCGCGACGGGCTGCTGCGCCGCGAGCGCGTCGAGGCTGACCGTCGCAAGGTCACGCTGGTGCTCACCCAGGACGGTCTCGAGCGGGCCAGGGCACTTCCCCCGTCGGTGGCGAGCGAGCTCGGGCCGAGCCTGGAGGGCAGCCTGGATGCAGGGTCGCTGGCCGAGTTGCTCGAGCGAGTCGAGGGGCTGCTCGCCTAGGCCCTACGAGCTGTGCGGACTGTCGGGTCCGCGGCGGCTGCGAGGACCAGGCAGCGGCTCGCCGGCGGCGACGGCCACGGCCTCGCGGGTGCGCTGGTCCTGCTCGCCCAGGTTCATCGCCGCGAGTTCCTCCGGCGTGCAGATCAGGTCGCGGATGCGGGGCAGCACGTCTCGCACGTGCGCGAATACCTGTCCCTCACGGACCGGCGGTCCCTCGTCCTCGACGAGGTCGGCGGCGAGCACCTTGTCGCCGTCCATGCGCACCACGGCCCAGCTCTTCGGCATGCGTCGGCTCACGCCACCATCCGGGTCCATCACGAACTCGTCGCGGAGGCAGCCGGTGTACAGCACCCGTCGGTCGAGCCAGGTCCACAGCGCGGGCTGGTGCAGGTGGCCGATGATGCACACCTTCGGGCCGAAGGCCTGCCGAACCAGCTGCTTGTGCACGTCGCCCACGCTGAGATCCGTGTCCAGTGTGCCCAGGCGGTAGGTCACGTCGCGGATCATCGTCCAGCTGATGCGCTTGTTCGGGTCGGCGCCGTTCCAGTAGTCGGACCACCAGTCGCGGGTCCAGTAGTTCCAGTAGGCGTTGACCAGCAGGTCCTTCACCTCGGGCACGATCTCGAGCACCTTGTTGCGCGGCTTGATGCGGTCGAGCTCGTGCAGCCGGTGCTGCAGCGGCAGGGCGACGTCGAGCAGCGCCACCGCGCCCCAGGGGAGCGAGAGGACGGGCTCGCCATCGTGGAGCACGAACACCTCTTCCGGGTCCACGGTGAACATGCCGTCGGCTTGCTGGCCGTGCTCGATGTGCAGGTCACCGACGTCGAGGCTGAACCCCGGAAACTCGGCCGGGCCCACCGCGTCGCGGATCTCACGCTGGACCTTCGCGAAGGCCAGCTCCATGTCGTGGTTGCCGAGCAGGAAGGCGACGCGTCGCGGGCCGCGAGTGTCCTCGAGGATGGCCTTCACCGCGCGGAAGAAGTGCGGATGAGCCGCCTGCACCTGCGCCAGCTTCGCCAGCGCCACCTGCGCCGTGATGCGCGTCGGGTACTCGCCGTTGACCGCGGTCTTGAGGAAGTCGAAGGTGTCGCCGTTGAAGACGACGAACAGCTCGTCTTCACCGGCCTGGTCCGCATAGGCGAGCAGCCGGGCTCCCAGCCACTGCGAGTACGGGAAGTCGTCGGTGAGTCCGCCGGCACCCATCTCGATGTCGCTCATGATCACCAGATGCCGCACAACGCCTCCCAGCGAGGAAGCGTAAGTCCGCGAGAGCGCTCGCGCTACGCACTCACACGGATTCCGCGGCTAGGGCTGAACCGCGAGACCAATGCCCAGCGAGAGGTGGTAGCTCTCGGAGGCGAGGTCGTGTGCGGACACTGCGGGGCCGACGGTGAGCGACAGCCCGTAGTTGTCCGTCGACAGCTCGCTGGCGGCGGTCACCGGTGAGAGCATCCCGGCCGCCGTGCGCGGTGGTGGCTCGGTGTCGGTGTCGGTATCCGTGTCGGTGTCCGTATCGGCGTCGGTATCCGTGTCGGTGTCCGTATCGGCGTCGGTGTCCGTGTCCGTGTCCGACTCGGTGCCGCTGTCCTGGGGGGCCGCGTCGTCTCCGGCACACGCGGTGAGTGCGAGGACGGCGAGCAGGGTGAGGGTGCGCATGGGGAACCTCCACCTCCAGCATGCGGGGGCGTGCCCGTGTGCGGCATCCGTGCAGATCGCGCAGTCGCCTGGCGAGCGATCCGGGCCTTGCCGCCCGGTGCATGCAGATCTCGCAGGGACGATCGCTCGGTGCGCGGTGGGGCGCCGCGTCGATCGCTTGAACGCGGACTGCATGCGGACCCAGACACGACCGCATGCGAGATCTTCAAAAAGAATGTTGCGCATTCAAAATGAATGGCTAGGATGCGCCGCGTGGATGGTGAACATGATGTCTGTGCGTTCGTTGAGTCTGGTGTTGCTCTCGTTGACGGCTTGTACTGCTGAGGTCGACGTGGCGCGGGATTACGCTCCCCGCGCCACCGAGGCCTGGCAGGATGCCGAGCTCCGGGTCGAGGCCGAGTTCCTCGCCCAGCCGCTCGCCGACCGCTTCGCGCGGGTGCCGCTCGGTCGCTCGGCGGGGGCGCCGGTGATGAGTGCGAACGAGACCGCTCCCATCGACTCGGTGATCGTCGAGTGGCCCTGTAGCAACGGTGGCACGCCCGACGTGTGGGACGAGATGTGGATGGCCATGATCGGCGAGTCCGTGCGCTCCGGTGCCGGCGCCTGGGTGTACCTCACCTCCGCGAGCAGCGGCTTCACCGAAGCCGAGACCCTCGCGAACTGCTCGGCGATGCTCGAGGCCACCGAGGGCGTGGATGCCACGTCCGTCGACTGGGTCCAGGGCGTGCCCACCGATGCATTCTGGATGCGTGACTTCGGTCCCCAGATCGTCCGGGATCGCATGAGTGGCATGCTCTCCGTCGAGGACCCGAAGTACTATCCGGGTCGAGACCTCGACGACGCGATGCCCGCGGACTTTGCGGCCCGGGTCGGTGCGCTGCACAGCGACTTCCCGCTGTACTTCGAGGGCGGCAACTTCCTGCCCAACGGCGGTGGCCTCTGCGTGGTCAGCGACATCGTGTACGGCGCCAACCCGCAGTACACCGAGGCCGAGATCCGCACGATGTTCGCCACCGAGCTCGGCTGCGACCAGCTCGTTGTCGTCGAGGCCCTGCAGGACTACGCCACAGGTCACGTCGACATGTGGCTCGCCTGGGCCGACCAGACGACGCTGATCGTGGGCGAGTACACCGCGGACCAGGACCGGGTGAACCACGACATCATCGAGAACAACGTGGTCACCGTGCTCGCCGGGCTCGTCGACCCCGAGACCCAGGCTTCCGTCGACATCGTGCGCATGCCCATGCCGTCGAACTGCCCGAAGAAGCGCAGCCCGCGGGCGACCACCGCGCCGGACAGCTGCCCTCGCACGGCGCTTCGCGACCGCAACTGGCGCACGTACCTCAACGTGCTCCCCGTGAACGGCACGATCCTGATGCCGACGTACGCCGAGCACGACCTGTACGAGGATCAGGCCGCCGCCGTGTGGGAGGCCCAGGGCTACGCGGTTCGCCGCGTGTCCTCGGACCACATCTCGCCGCTGGCCGGCTCGATCCACTGCATCTCCAAGTCCGTGGACAGCGGGTGGTGAGCCGCATGACCGACCTCGAAGCCGCCGTCGAGGCGTTCCTGGAGCGCTGTCACCTGCCGGTGGACGACCCGAGTCCGCGCCGGTTCACTCCGCGTCCGGTGGCCCCGCGCGTCATGCTCCCGGAGCGGCGACCCCTGCCGCCAACCGTGCCACCCTGGCCACTTTCTGGAAAACCGTGACGGGGGTCATGAAACGAGAAGAGGCCGGCTCGATGGCGGACCCATGCCCCTCCCGGGCTCTTGACATCCTCTGAGTGCCCCGTGGGGGGCGCTCACGTGTAGGGTGCGCCGCTGACGCGGGAGAAGACATGCGTGCCATCTGGGTTCTCGCACTGATTGCGGGCTGTTCGGACTACGACCTCACCGGCGAGCCGCCCGAGCAGGAAGCGCCGATCGAGGAGACCGACGATCCGCCCGTGGTCGACGAGACGCTCGACAACCCGCTCGCGGTGTGCGCCAGCGACCCGAGTCAGGTGCGCCCGGGTCTGGACCCGAACACCTGGGTGGGCGAGAACTCCTCGGACCCCGAGGGCATCGGCATTACCGAGTACCGCTGGACGCTCGTGTCGGCGCCCACCGGGTCGACCGCTGCGCTCGCGGCGGGCACGGGCGCCAACCGGGGCTTTCAGGCGGACGTCGCCGGCGTCTACCAGGCCGAGCTCGTCGTCGTCACCGAGGACGGGCGCATCTCCGCGCCGTGTACGGCGAGCCTCACCGCGGGCGAGCTCCAGCTGCCGGTGGCGGTGTGCTTTTCGGACCCCGATACCGTGCGTCCGCCGATGCAGAGCAACACCTGGGTCGGCGCCGATTCCTACGACCCGGAAGGGCGCAACCTCGTCGACTTCCGCTGGAGTTTCGTGAGTGCGCCGGCGGGAAGCTCGGCGACGCTCGGCGGCTCGGGTCCCGACCGGCCGTTCCTCGCGGATGCGGCGGGCACCTACCAGGCTCAGCTCGTGGTGGTCACCGATGACAACCGCGAGAGCGAGCCCTGTGTGGCCGAGCTGGAGGCGATTCCGGCCGAGGCCCTGTGGATCGAGATGTACTGGGAAACCGCCGAGGACATCGACTTGCACCTGCTCGAGGGTAACGGTCGCCTGCACGACGCCGCCCGGGACTGCCACTGGCGGAACTGCACCGCGGGCCTCGAGTGGGGTGTCGCGGGGGCCGGCGACAACCCGTCGCTGGATCTCGACGATACCGAGGGCACGGGGCCCGAGAACATCAACATCACCGCGCCCGCGGCGGGCACCTACACGGTGGTTGCCCACGACTGGGTCGGCGTGCACCCCGTGTTCGGCACGCCCACCGACTTCGACGGCGTGAACCAGGTGACCGTGAACATCTACATCGACGGGCTGCTCGAGTTCACCGACACCCGCCCCATGGAGGGGGAGGACGCGGTGATCGAGTTTGCCGAGGTCGACTGGCCGTCGGCGACGATCACGCCGCTGTAGGCCGTCGCGCTGCTACAGTCGGCGCCGGAGGTGCACATGCCGGCGCTGCTGTGGCTGTTCTTCGCGTGCTCGACCTGGGAGCCGGTCCCGCAGACCGCGCTCGATGCGGCCTACACCGACTGTTCGGACGGCGCGACCTGCGTGGTCGTCGAGCTCGGCTGCTGCGACTCGTGCAACGGCGGGGCGGCGGTGGCCGTGCGTTCCGACCAGGAGCAGGCGGTGTTCGACGAGCACGGCGAGAGCTGCGGCGGCGCCGTTGCGTGCACCGAGATGGGGTGCGCGCCCCTCACCGCCGAGTGCAACGCGGGCAGCTGCGTCCTCGTCGAGGGCAGCTTCTAGCTACTGCGCGGCGATCAGCCGGTCGTCCTGCACGGCGTAGCCGTTGAGCAGGGCGAGGCGCTCCGGGCTCGCACCCTCGACGCTCCAGCGGCGCTGGGCGAAGACGTCGGCGATGCGCAGCTTGAGGCGGTTCGAGTCCTCCTCGGGGTTGTCGAGGACCGACAGCAGTGGCTCGCGACCGGCCGCGTCGTTCTGGCCGAGGATGACCTCGGCGGCGGCGTAGCGAACGCCCTCGTCGAAGTCCTCGAGGAGCGGGGTCGCGGCGGCGATGGCGCCGGAGTCGGTGCGCTCGGTGAGCCAGAGCAGGAGGGCCTTCTTGCGAGCCGGCTTGAAGTCGTTCTTCGCGACCTCGGCGGCGAGCAGCTCGTACACGAGCTCGAGGGAGCGCGCCTCGGAGGTCAGCGCGGTGTGCAGGCGGAGGGGCCAGGCCACCTGCTTGCTGCGGCGCACGAAGGCTTCGGTCGGTCCGACGGCCTTGTCGCCGAGGGAGAGGAGCACGTCGTAGGTGAAGTCCTTCTCGCCCTTGTCCTTGAGCTGGTGCTCGAGGGCCATGTCGAAGCGAGCGAGCAGGCCGAGGATGGCGCGCTCGGAGCCCTGGTTGGCCAACCAGCGGACGCTAGCCTCCCGGTCTTCCTCCTGGGCATCGCGGTTGGTGATCGTGCGCGCGTGCTTGGCGATCAGCTTGTCTTCGGAGAGGAAGATGTCGAACAGGCCCATGGCTCCTCCGTTTGCCGGGGCAAGGTTACGCACCCGAGATCAACCGGCAAGTGTTCCTTGACGCCTCTCGCGCACGCAGATAGACGGCGGAGGCAATTCCAGCAGTGTGATGGCCTCGGCTGTCGCACCTCCGATGCGGGGGTGGTGGAATTGGTAGACACGCAGGATTCAGGTTCCTGTGGGGTAAAACCCGTGGGGGTTCGACTCCCCCCCTCCGCACCATCTCAAAGCCCCGGTACTGCAAAGTGCCGGGGCTTTCTGGTTGTTGGACCGCGGTGGGGTGACGAGCGGGCCGCGAGCCGCGGCCCGGTGGCTGGGGTGCGGGTCCGTCGACCCATGGGCGCGAGGCGGGCACTGCTGGGTCGCCCTCACGGCCATGTGGGCTAGCCTGTGGCATGCGCACGCTGCTTCCCCCCGTCGTCGCCTTTCTATGCCTCTCCCTGGCTTGCGCGGGTGATCCGCCTGCCACTTCGGCGGAGGCGCCAGAGGTCGTCGCGCCCACGCCGCCGACTCCCGGAGAGCCGGAGCTGCACACCGCCTGGATGGTGATCTTGTCGGGCGCCACGGATGAGGCCAGCGGGAAGCGCGACCTGGAGACGGTGCTCGCCAAGGGCATCGCTCGACAGGGAGGGCACCCCCGTCTGGTGCACTCCGACGAGGTGGAGGGACTCAAGCCCGGCTTCTGGATCAGCGTCGGCGCGACCGTGGATGACGAAGCGACGGCGACGTCCATCGTCGATGCCGTGCGCCCCCGCTACGACGGTGCCTATGTGCGAGAGGTGCGCGTGGCCGAACTGGAGACGATCCGTTGTCCCGCGGATCTACGCTGCAGGCCCATGCGCGCGCCAGCCTGGCGGGCCATCGTCGTGTTCGACATCCTGGAAGGCGAGAAGGGCGAGGACTGGGCCTGGTTCACCGACGAGGTGTCGCGCAAGAGCAAGGCATACGGGGTCCCCGCCTACTGGGCACAAGGGACGGAGGCGCGGGTCGAAGCCGAGGGAAGGACCGAGGTTGTCGACCTCAGCCCCTTCGCGGGGGAGCTGTTCGGCTACGTGTTCGTCGAGGAGGGCAAGGAGCCCGAGTACTGTCCGCACCTGCCAGCGGAGCTCGTTCTGTCGGCAGCCAGCGACTACTTCACCTTCGACCTGCTCCACGACTGAGGTCGCCGCTCCTTGGCGATGGCGTCGCGCGGCGCTAGCCGGCGGCGATGAGATCGTTTGCCAGCTCGTGCCTGCTTTTCCTGGGGGCGTGCTCACCCCCAGGTGATCGCCAGAGTGCCCTCCTCGGTGAGCAGCGCGCCGCGGTGCTGCTTCTCGAGTGGACGGATGTGCCCGCTCCGCTGTCCGCAGCGGAGGTGGAGGAGGCGATGCTCGGTCCGGCGGGGCTGTCTGCCTACCTCGAGGAGAACAGTGCCGGCGCGTTGCGCATCGACGGTGAGGTACTCGGCTGGCGCTCGGCGGGTAGGGGATGGGTCGACATGGAGGCCTCCCCGGAAGAGATCGAGGCGGTCGCGCGCGAAGTGTTCGCGGATCTCGATGTCGCAGCCTTCGACGCCGACGAGAACGGGCGGGTGGACCAGCTGTTCGTGCTCCACAGCGCTCGCTCCCCGATGGACAGGCCCTCCCCGTCGGACCTGTTGCTCGACGGGCGGGCCGACCTCACCATCGTTTCGCAGGTCAGCGGCTTTGGGACGGTCAGCGAGGCACTGCCCGTCGGCATGATCGTGCACGAGCTCGGGCACTGGAGCCTGAACCAGCCCGACATGTACGGCAACTACACCCAGGGACGGTACGGGTCCGGGATCTGGACCGTGATGGGCCTCGGCGGTTGGGGGCCCCACAACCAGGTGCCGGCCGACGAGATCTTCGCCCGACCGACCCACTTCCATGCCTCGGCGAAGGAGGCCGCAGGGTGGATGGAGATGGCGCGGGTCACCGACGATGGCGCCCACCAGCTGGCACCCATCGAGCTCGGCGGAGGGGCGCTCCGACTCCTCGGTCCGGGCGTCGATCTCGTGCTCGAGGTGCGTGGACCGACCGGGTTCTCGGCGGAGCTGCCAGGTCACGGTTTGCTGATCTGGAGGGAATACTGGCCCGACGCCATGATCGGGCGACGTCGCATCGAGCTCGTCCAGGCAGACGGTCGCGACGACCTCGCGAATGGCACGCCGATGGGCGAGCGCCCCCTGCCACCGAATGACGAGAACTTCGGGGATGCGGGGGATCCGTTCCCCGGCGCGGAAGGCGTCAGACGCTACGAGGACGCCGAGGTCGGTGTGATCCTGGAGGACATCCACCACGTCGGCGAGGACGTCGCGTTCACCGTCCGCTGGCTCGACGGCTAGCCGCCGGACGCGGCGGCCAGCGCTCGCACGCGGTCGAGTGCCTCGTCGCACTCGCCATCTCCTGGGGGAGCGATGTCCTCGGCGCGGGCGAGGGCCTCGCGGCCTCGATCCGCGTTGCCCATCCGAAACGCCAGCTCGGCGATACCCGCGTGGGCCAGCGAGATCATGCCGGGTGCGCCCACGTTCTCGAAGATCGCCAGGCTATGGGCGATGCGCTCCAGCCCTTCGGATCCGCCGATCGCGAGCGCGACGTGCATGGTCCAGTAGCCTTCCTGGCGCGCGTCGCCGCATCGCGTCGCGATGGCGATGGCCTGCTCGAAGTAGTCGATGGCCTCGGCTCCTTCGTAGGACAGGGCGAGGCAGCCCAGGGTGCGCGCCTCGGCGGCGCGGTTGCCCAGGTCGCGATGGGCGGCGAGGGCGCGCTCGAACAGCTGCCGGGCGGGAGCGATGTCACCGCGCTCGCGCAGCAGGTTGCCGAGGTTGCTCGTCATCACCGCGCCCACGCGCCGGTTGCCCTGGCGCTCGAGCTCCGGAATGACCTGCTCGTAGGCGCGCTCGGCCTCGTCCAGGCGACCGAGCGTGTGGAGGAGTGTTGCGAGGTTGCCGAGGGCGGTGGCGCCAGGGTGGGGAAGACCCAGCTCCCGAAACCGCTGAACAGCCTGCTGCTGCGCTTCGAGGGCTTGCTCGAGGTGCCCCAGCTGGTGGAGGAGCGCGCCGTACATGCCGCGCGCGCGGGCCTCGCGAGCCGGCTCCCCGACCTCCTGGGCTCGCTCCATCGACCGGCGGTACGACTCCGCAGCCCGCTGCAGCTCTCCCTGCCGCCACAGCGCCTCCCCGAGCTGGTCGAGTGCGCGGACCTCGGTCGGGCCGTCGGCGTGCTCCCGCGAGGCGGCCAGCGAAGCCTCGGCCAGGTCCACCGCCTCGGCGAGCTCACCAACGGCGACGCGCGTGGCCGAGGCGATGAGCAGCGCGCGACGCTCCACGAGCGGGGGGAGGCCGTCGCGTTCGAGCAGCGCGTCGACGAGCTCGGTGCCGAGTCCGAGCGGGCCTCGCAGTCGGAGGATGGACCAGGACAGCCACAACAGGTCGAGGGCGACCTCGGCGTCGAGCTCGCGCACTGCGTAGCGATACGCCTCCAGCACGTTGTCTCGGTCCTCGGACATCGCGGTCGCCGCGGCCCCGCTCAGCCATCCGTCGTCCAGCGCGAAGCGCGTGAAGTACCGGGCGTGGCGCTCGGCGGCTGCCTGGCGCTCGGCGGGCTCCAGGCGCGCATGGACGAAGTCACGCACGCTGTGGAGCAGCCCGAAGCGCTCCCCCTGCGCCTGAATCAGGCTGTGATGGAGCAGGGTCTCGATGGAGGTGAGCACCGGCGCTGGCGCGAGCATCGCCTCCGCGGCCTCGACGTCGAACCCGCCGACGAAGGCCGAGAGCCGCGCCAGGTTTCGTCGGCCGTCGGCTCCGAGCTGCTCCCAGCTCCACCCGAGTGCGGCCTCGAGGGTGGCGTGGCGGCCCGAGCTCCCCGAGCGCAAGAACGCGGCGTCGAGGTGGGCGAGCACGTCTTCGGGAGACAGCACGCCGAGTCGCCCGGCGGCGAGCTCCAGCGCGAGTGGCAGTCCGTCGAGGCGCCTGGCGAGCGGGACGAGCGACGCGGCATCCAGCTCCAGCCCGCGCTCGGCGGCACCGCGTGCGAGCAGTCCGACCGAGGCTTCGAGGTCCAGTGGGCCCACGGTGATCGGTCGCTCCTGGCCGAGTGGCTCGGAGACCCGAGAGGTCGTGAGGATGCGCAGCTCGGGGGCTCCGGCGCGCCAGGCACTGACCACCGACGTGTGCGCGCGCAGGTGCTCGATGTTGTCGAGGACGAGGAGGAAGGGGCCGGCGTCCGCGAGCCACGCGCCGATCTGGGCCTCCGGATCGGTGGACGACAGCGGGAGGGCGAGGGCGGCGGCGACCATACCGAGGGCGCCAAACCGGTCGGTCGCGCTCGCGAGATCGGTGATCGCGAAGGCGTGCTCGGTGAGGGCCTGCCAACGGAGGGCTGCGGCAAGCGCCACCGCGGACTTCCCGACGCCTGCGGGGCCGACGAGGGCGGTGCTTCCCGGCGTGTCGAGCGCGTGCACGACCTCGTCGACCAGCTGCTCGCGGCCGAACAGCGGGGCTTGGGCCGGGCCGGGGGAAGCGGCGCTCACGGCGGCGGGGGACAGGTCCAGGTACTCGGCGAGCCCAGGTCCCTCGACGTCCAGCCCGCGCAGGGCGTCGGCCACGGCGCCCATGGTCTGCCAGCGGTCGTCGGGGTGTGCGAGCAGGCAGCGTTCGAGGGCCGGCGCGAGCCAGCTCGGGATGGACTCGGACCCTGGCAGGGGACCACTCCCACTCCACCCCGAGTGGAAGGTGGCGTCGCTGCCGGTCCATGCGAGTCCCAGGGTCGCGTCCGCGCTCTCCGGTCTGCCGGTGGCCAGCTCGAGCAGCGTGCGTCCGAGCGCGTAGATGTCGCTGCGGGTGTCCGTGGGCCCGCCACGCGCCTGCTCGGGCGGCATATACGCCGGACTGCCGCGGACACCGCCGCCGACCTCGAAGCCTTCGGCGTGCGCGATGCCGAGGTCGGCGACCTTCACCTCGCCATCCGCGGTGAGCAGCAGGTTTGCAGGCTTCAGGTCGAGGTGGACCAGGTCCAGCACGCGCGATGCGTGCTCGAGCGCATCGCACACCGCCAGCCCGACCTCGACCACCGCGCGCGGAGGCAAGGGCACGTACTCGGCGAGCGAGCCGCCCTCGCAGAGCTCCATCGCGCAGAAGGAGCGGCCGTCCGCCTCGCCGACCTCGTACACGTCGACCAGGTGGCGGTGGCGCAGCAGACCGCCGATGCGGGCCTCACGGCGCAGTGAAGCGTCCTTCTTGTGCAGCACCTTGAGGGCTACAGGCTTGCGGAACCCTCCCGGCCCGACCAGGGTCGCGCGGTGCACCGTGCCCATGCCGCCGCGCCCGAGCACGGCCTCGATCTCGTATCTTCCCAGCTTCACGGGGAAACGATACACCTGTTGCCGTGCGGCGGGGGAACTCTTGCCCGGGCCCGGCCTCTCTCTCGAGCCCCGAGACGGCGAGGACTGGGATGCCAGGGTCCCGAGTGCATGCGGGATTTGCGGCCATCCTCCTGCTACGCGCGCTCTCCGCCCGCCTAGCGCGGCTTGACGAGGATGGCGGCGGTGTCGTCGCGGTAGATCTCCTCCCAGCCCTTCTCGCGCAGGGCCTCGGTGAGCGGTGCGTTCACCTTGTAGATCGCCCAGCCCACGTCGAGCTCCTCGATCACGTCGTACCAGCCCGGCGCCAGCCGCTCGAGGTCGATGGCCCGCTGCACTCTTTCGTTGCCGTGGTAGTCGCTCCAGCTGTTGATGAACGTCTTGTGCTCCGGGTAGAGCACCCAGCTGATAGTGCAGCCCCAGTTGTACGAGTTCAGCAGGCGCTTGCCGCGCAGGTCGGGCCGCGTCTTCACGAACTCGATGGCGTCGAGGGGCTGCATGCGACGGTCCACCTCGATGGTGCGGCTCATGCCCAGCCCGAGGAGTCCGACCATGGCGACCGCGAGCCACGGGTCGGGTCGTAGGGGGGGCATCGGCGGCGTGGCCAGGCCTCGGGCAACGCGACCGGCGAGGCCATCCGTGACGGAGAGCTCGTCCCACAGCAGGCCGAGGCGCGGACCGAGGACCACAGCACCCGCAAAGCTCATCACCGCGAAGTTGCGGATCGACTGCAGGCTCATCGCGGCGAGCATGAACACCAGCAGCCACTCGCGGGGAGCCGGGCGCTGCTTGCCGGCCACCATCAGGAACAGCGCGCCGAGCACGTAGAGCAGCAGGTGCGGACGCTGGAGCAGGTTGGGCACCGCGGAGTCGCCGACGAGCCCCTGGGTCGAGGATCCGCCCGCCACCGCGAGCAGGTGTACGTGGACGGCCAGCCCCTGCGGATTGAGCGCCGAGACAGCGAGGAGGATGGCTCCGGCCACGGCGAGGCGCGCGGTCCACGTCACCGCCTCGTCCCTCCCGTGCTCGTCGCTCATGAGCACGCGGACGATGCCGGCCAGCACGTACGCGCCGAGCAGGAAGAAGGCGTACAGGAAGCCGCCGTGGAGGTTCACCCACAGGAACAGGAGTGCCGCGCTGCCCGCCAGCCACTTTCCGGGCGCGAGCTCTCGTCGGTGCAGCATCTCCAGGCCGATGACCCACAGGGTGGCGAACACCCACGTGACCACGTGTGGGCGGGCATGAAAGTGAATCAGCGACACGATCCACGCCGACGCCACGGTGAGCAGCGCGGGAAGCCAGGCCACGCGTCGGTACTGCAGCCATGCGAGCAGGGTCGCGCACGCGCCGGCGATGGTCATGCTCGCGACCGTGGCGACCAGCGAAAGGCCGCCGATCTGCCACGCCTTGGCGAGCACGAGCTGCGAGCCCCACTCGTGCGCGGAGAGGTGTCCGTCCGGGTAGGTCCACGTCGTCGGCTCGCTCGCGAGCAGGCCTCCCTGCTCCCACATCAGCTTGCCGAGGAGGATGTGGAACAGGCTGTCGGAGTCCGCGCTCACCAGGTACACGCCGCTGCCGAGGGCGAGCCAGGCTGTCAGGACCGTGAACAGGACGACGACGGGGGTGGGGGCGAGCCAACGCGGCAAGGCGTTCTCCGGTGTGTGCCTCGAGGCGCGAGTGTACAGCGTGCCGTGGCCGACGAGCGCCGAGGCGCGCGTGGACCGCGGTCCGCGGCTACAGCCCGAACAGGCTCTTCACCTGACCGAGCAGGCCCTCGGTCCGCGCCGGTGCTCCCGCAGGCGTCGGAGTGAACAGGCGTCGGCCGGCACCGGGATCGGTGGCGTGGGCCGTGCGGTTCGCGCGCTCGAACAGCTCGGGTGCGGGTCGGGTGCGGATCAGGCGCCGTCGGTCCTCGCCCTCGCCGGCGGTGTACACCCGGAGGAGCACGCAGTGAGGAAGCTCGACACGGAGCTGCTCCTCGCCGAGGTCGAGCATCGCCGCGAACAGGTTGGCGCGGGGCACGTCCACTGCTGGCGCTTCCTCGCCGGCCAGGGCGGCGGCAAAGGCCTTGGACGGGCGGAAGTACACGAACAGCGCCGGCGGAATGTGCGACTCGCGACCCGACTCGTCCACCGTGAGCCGGGATGGACGCGCGCGCCCCTCGATCACGCCCCACTGTCCGATGGCTTCGCGCTCGCCGCCGTCGGCGACGCGCCGAAACGCGTCGACCAGGTGCTGCAGGCTGTCCACGGGGCGACCGGTGTGGCGGAGCAGATCGGCCGCCGACCACAACGGACCCTGGCTGCGCTCGAGCGCGGAGGCGGCTCGCGGATAGCGTGCGGCGAGGCCGGTGAGCGGCGTCGTCACCGCGGGCCACACCTGGTGGTGGTCTTCCGCTTCGACATCGATGCCGCACAGGGTGCCCACCGCGCGGGGCAGGCTCTCGCCGACGTCGGCTTGCATCTCGGCGTCGCGCAGGTCCGCGGCGGTCTGCGGGTTGCCGGCAATGGTGTCCACGAAGCGCGGACCCTGCATGATCCACCACGTGCGCAGCAGGTCGAAGTCGCGGGTCGCCCGGGCGGAGAAGCACAGCGCGGCGACCTCGTGGTGCGCGCGGGTGCGCATGCGCTTGTCGACGTCGACGACCCAGGTGTGGAAGTCGCGGCGGTCCTGCGGGGAGAGGCCCTCCAGCGCCGCTTCCACGCCGCGGATCAGCGGCCCGCCCTCGTGCTTGCGGCCCCGCGCGGCGATCTTCCAGAACTCTTGGACGTCCATGACCCCTCCGGACACGCGCGCGTGCCGACTTCCGGGCAGGCTACCGCGTTGCGCCCGTCGGGCGCGCGTCATGGATGTGTCGCGCGGTCACTGCCGTTTCGCTGGGCATGCGCGACGAGCGGCATCGGGTCGCGGCGGCACGCGAGCAGACGGCGACCGTGGCGAGGATGGGAACCGAGCGGAATCGGGGCGAAGGAATGACGGCGTGGCGACACGAAGGGACTGAGAACGCTCGGATGTCGCACCTGTCGAGGCTCAGAGTCCGTCAAGCCCTCGCGATGATCCGGGACATCGGATAGTCTTCGCCGTCACTCCGGAGAAGTCATGCGTCTCGCGCTGATTGCCCTGCCCCTCATCGGTCTGCTCGCCTCGGGCTGCGGCCCCACCTGCGCCAGCACCTGCGGCAAGATCTACGGCCAGCTCGCCGACGGAAACTGCAACCAGCGCATTCCGGGCGAGGACCCGACCGCCAGCTTCGACCGCTGCGTCGAGGAGTGCGAGTTCGCGCTGTCCCAGCCCGGTGAGCTCAACGGCTACAACCCGCACGAGCGCATCACCAGCGGCGAGATCCCCGACCTCGAGAACGAGAAGCAGGCCGCCGCGTGGATGGACTGCGTGGACGAGCTCTCCTGCGAACTCCTCGACGATGGTTTCTGTGCTCCGATCTAGCGCCCTGATCGCGGTCCTCGCGGTGCTCGCCACCGCCTGCGCGCCCTCCTGTGACCGCACCTGCCGCAAGCTCAGCAAGTGCGCCGAAGACGGCTCGACCATCACCCGGGTCGAGTGCGAGGAGCAGTGCGGCGACCTGCTGCAGAAGCACGACGAGGAAGAGGACGACGCCAGCAAGGAGTTGTTCGCCGCCCATCGTCGCTGCGTGGTCAGCGCGACCTGCGACGAGATCGCCGACGGCGAGTGCTACGACGAGACGCTGTTCGCCTTCTGAAGCGCGCGGCGCAGCGCCATGACGCGCAGCCCTGCCTCGGCCGGCGACACCTCGAAGAACCATCCGAGCACCGCGACCCCGTGGCACGGAAAGGCGGTCTTGTCGGTGAGGCCGCCGAGCGCGTACACCGGTCGGTCGCCCGCCAGCGCCCGAAACCCGCGAATGCCCAGCGTGTCACGAGTGTCCTCCGGCTTCGAGGTCGGCGGAAACACGGGTGAGAGCAGGGCGTAGGCCGCGCCGCGCGCGAAGGCCAGGCGCAGCTCGTCCGCGTCGTGGCACGACACGCCGAACGGCGTGCCGACGGCGGGCATGTCGCTTCGCAGGTGCACGTAGTCCGCGTCGGGGCGGTCGGCGCAGCAGGCGTGCACGTGGGTGGTCAGACCGCGCTCGCGCGCATGGGCCACCAGACCGGCGACGTCGCGACCGGGCTCGCGAAACAGCACCGCATCGACCTCGAGCGCGTCGAGGTACGGGCGAAGCTCGCGTCCGTCCCCCGGCGTGATCGCGAGGATGCGGGTGTCAGGCAATGCGCCCGTCGAGCGGCGAGGAGGCCGTCGCGTACAGCTTCATCGGCATGCGCCCGGCCTCGTGCGCAACGCGTCCCGCCTCGACGGCGAGCTTGAATGCGCGGGCCATGGCCACCGGGTCGCCAGCCGCCGCGATGGCGGTGTTGAGCAGCACCGCGTCGGCGCCGAGCTCCATGGCCTTCACCGCGTCCGAGGGCGTGCCGATGCCGGCATCGACGATGACCGGGATCTCGACCAGCTCGCGGATGATCTGCAGGCGCGTGGTGTCTCGCAGGCCGAGACCGCTGCCGATCGGCGCGGCGAGCGGCATGACCGCCGCACAGCCCAGGTCCTCGAGGCGCTGGCACAGCACCGGGTCGTCGCCGCAGTAGGGGAGCACGGTGAACCCGTCGGCGACCAGCTGCCGACAGGCTTCGAGCGTGCCCTCGGCGTCGGGAAACAGCGTGCGGTCGCAGCCGATGACCTCGACCTTGACCAGGTCGGTGCCGAAGGCCTCGCGCGCGAGCTGCGCCGTCATCACGGCATCCTCGGGGGTGTAGCAGCCCGACGTGTTCGGGAGGAGCTTGATCTTGTCGCGGTCGATGAAGTCCATGATCGACTCGCCCGCGGCGGCGGCGAGGTCGACGCGGCGCACCGCGACCGTGACCATCTCGGTGCCCGAGGCCTCGTGGCAGGCCTGCATCTGCGCAAAGGACGCATAGCGCCCGGTGCCGACGACGAGGCGCGAGTTCAGGGTGTGATCGCCGAGCTTGAGCATGCGGCCTCCGGGACAGCCCGCATAACACCTGCGTGAGGTACGCTCGGGCATGCTGGTCTTCTTCCTAGCGGCCCTGGCTCTCGCGGCCGAACCGCCCGCGGGCGACGCGTGGCTGGAGCTCTACGGGGCGCCCGCGGACTCACCCGAGATCGTCGAGATCGTCTCGGACAAGTGGTGGAAGTTCTATCCGATCAGCGGCGGAGGCTATCGGTCGACTCGCCGCGGCATCGCCCTGAGCTTCGACGCGGAGGAGGGCCTGTACTCCATCGAGTTCACCCTGAAGCGGTGGGCCGGACGGCGCGCCTACCCCGGGGAGTTGCCTCTCGGACTGGAGGCGCGAACGCAGGCGGACTCGGGCAGCGTGTCGACGCACCGCGATGGGTACGCGATCTTCGAGACCTTCGACTCCGAGGGGCAGTCGTTGACGACGGCGGTGACCAGTCTGGCGCGCAGCGACGCGATGCACGCGCGTCGGTCGGCAAGCCCGCGAAGGCCTGTCCAGCCGCCGAGGCGTCAGTTCGGCGACCCGACTCACGCGCCCAGGGGCCTGGACCTGGACGCCATTGCCGACCAGCTCATGAGTACGTTGGTGGAGCATGGCGACGTGCGGGAGCTGGAGCGCAAGCGCATGACGGTCGAGCCCTACGAGAGCGCCCGGTGGGGCGCGAAGCTCGAGCCCGGCATCCACCACGTCTACCTGATCCACGAGGAGGGGGTGGCCCAGGCGGTCAACGGCGAGGCCACCTTCGGCCTGCAGAAGATGTCGCCCGAGGTACACCGAAGCGGCGAGGGCTTCGTGATCAAGGACTACGGCGTCGAGACGGCCGCCCTGGACGGGGTGCCGTTCTCGGCGGTGGCCACACCGATCGGCGGCGACCACGCCCTCGAGGTGCTGTGGCTCCACATCCGCTTGCAGTGAGTGTGGGCGTACCCATGCTCGCGACACCGCGCTAAGGTCCGCACATGCGCTGGAGCCCACTCGTGCTGTCGCTGTTTCTCACTGCGTGCAGCAGCATCACTCGAATGCTGCCGCAGGGGCCTGCCCTCGATGCGGCGGCTCGCGCGGCCTTCGTCGAGGCGCCCTCGGGTGCGGCCTACTCCGGAGAGCCGCTGACCCCGTTTCCGGTGCTTCCGGTGGTCGTGTTCGGGGCCAAGTACGACCTCGATCTGGTGATCATCAGCCAGCACCCCGAATGGAACATGCACGAGTACGCGCGCATCATCACCCCGGACGGCCCGGTGTGGTTTGCGAAGGACGCGCGCGAGTCGACGATGATGCAGTCGTACATCGCCGACCTCCCGGGCATCACGTCGTACATGCCCGAGGGGCCCATCCAGCGGAAGTACTACCCTGTCGAGGTCGTCGACCGCTCGACGGCGGAGTGGCTCGATATCGAGCTCCGCTACGAGAACATCGACGGCGAGCCCGTCGAGGTGACCTACCAGGGCAAGCCGCCCCGGCCGAACCAGAAGAAGCGCAACGGCTCGGTCATGGGGCACTCGCCACAGGTGCTCGCGGTGCTCGACCTGCCCTCCCGCGTGTTCGGTCGCCGCGCGACGATGCGCATCAATGGCGAGCCGTACAAGGTGAAGCGCGCCCTCGGTCTCGTGCCGTTCCAGCTCGCGCTGACCCAGACCCAGGGGGGGCTCGCCTCCCACGCACTGCGCCTCGAGCCGACCTGGGACGAGGGCCTCGAGGTCGAGGCCTCGGCCTTCGCGACCCCCGGCGAGATGGAGGACGCCAACGAGCCGCAGCAGGGTGGTCCCGCCTTCGACGCGGTGTTCTTCATGCCCGACGGAGACGCGGTGCGTCGCCACTGGGAGGTCGAGGAGTTCGGCGACTACGTGCACGCCAAGCAGGTCTCCGAGATGCGCACGCTGAGCTACCGCTTCCGCAAGGGAGAGCGCGGCAGCCGCGAGCTCGTGTCGGCGACGGTCGAGCAGTTCGGCGAGGAGACTCCGGTCACCCACGTGGTGTTCAGCCCGGCGCTGCCCGACCTCGGCCACCGCTTCCACGGCACGGTTCACGGCCGCTTCGCGATCGACGTGAACGGCCAGGAAGGACACGCCGTCGGGCGGGTCGAGTCCACGTGGACCGAGGAAGGACCCGTGATCAAGCTGATCCCCGAGGCGCCGTGGTGGACCACCGACCGCCCGCTCACCGGGCACTTCCTGCTCACCGAGGACGGCGGAGTGGACGTGCGTATCGAGGTCGCCCGCGAGGACGAGGCTACTTCGCCCACGCCAGGACCGGGTCGTACTGGGTCCAAGGCACGATGACCATGCCGTTGTCGTCGGACCCGACGAACGGTCCGACCGCGCCGACCTCGTGGTCCAGGTGTTCGTCCTGCCCCGGGGCCCACGACAACATCCACCCGTAGGTGTCGGTGTAGCTCTCGCGGTTGAGCGAGAAGATGCGCTCGTCGAGCACGCCCGCGGACATGACCTGGCTGATGAACCGCGCCTCGCCGAGCTCCGCGCCCGGGTTGGGGAAGTCGCCGAGCGAGGTGAGGCTGTCCCCGTCCCAGCTCCAGTAGCGCCAGTTCTCGCGGATCCACACCTCCCCGTTGTTCGGCAGCAGGAGGTCCTGCCAGTCGCAGGTGTCGGGGCACGTGGCGAGCTCGGTGTAGCCCTCGGCGGTGAGCGCGCCGAGCGAGGTGTCGTTGAGCACGAGCAGCTGGTCTTCCCACCAGCGCATGCGTCGCGGAAACAGCGTGTCCGCCGGCAACACCGTGGTCCAGCCGTCGCTGTCGGGGTCGTAGAGCTGCATCGAGCCGTCGAGGTACAACAGGGTGCCGTCGGCGAGGCGCGCGAAGCCCTGGAACTGACCGGTGCCCTTGAACGGCGGGCGCGGTGCGGCATCGACGAGCTGCCCGCCGGTGTACTCGACCAGGCGCGGCTCGGCCCCCGGAAGCAGGTACAGCGGGTTCGCCGCATGCTCGGCCACCTCGACGCCGGTGTACAGCTGAAGGATGGGGTCGCTGGGGGTGAGTGCGTGTTCGGCGCTCACCGAGCCGGGCTCGAGGGTGTACAGGCCGCCGTCCTCGAAGGGCATGGTCCCGATGATCAGGTGGTCGGGCTGCTCGAAGGCCGCGAACTGGTGGCTGCTCGCGGCGGGCAGGCCCTCGACCGCGCGCAGCTCGTAGCGAGCCGCCTGGCCATGGCCGCCGGTGCACGCCACGAGGAGCAGGAGAGAGAGGGTGCGCATGCCGAGATTGTAGTGCGGAACGGGCGGATCGCGGCTGTCTATTCCGCTTTCACCGGCGGCGTCGTGTCGCAGCGGATGTCGGCTTCCTCGGCGTCCTCGGGGTAGTCGTAGGTCAGCGCCCAGCAGCCGTCCGGGCGCACCACCCGCTCGCCGGCGGGGCTCCAGAAGGTCGCCAGGGTCTGGCGATCGGACGCGTCGTACTCGCCGCGCTGGTCCGAGAAGGCGACGTCCGCGCGGAAGGGCACGGGGTCGCCCTCGGCGTTGCGGCAGCCGACGAGCGTCAGGTTGCCGCGCGCGTCCCACTCGTACACGGTGCGCACGCACGGCGTGAGCAGGGCATCGCCGATCAGGTGCTTCTCGACCTTCTGCCCGCTGCTGTCGTAGCTCCACTTTCGCGCGACCTCGCCCTGTTCCTGGGCCAGCGGCTGCTCGTCGGCGCCAAAGAAGCGCTCCTCGGCTTCGAGTCCGCGCGCGTCGTAGATCTCCTGCTCCACGGCCCAGCCGCCACTGCCGACGGTGAGCTCGCCGTCGACGTCGTACAGGCGGTAGGTCCACGTGGAGCCGTCGTAGGTCCAGGTCTTCGAGGCGTAGCCGTCCGAGGTCGCGATGGGGCGCCCGTCCGCGTCGAGGAAGCGCTCGGCGGTGGGGCGTCCGGCGTCGTCGAACTCGCTGAGCATCGTCGCCCAGCCCTTGTCCCACACGACGGGCCGGTCATGGACGTCGAGCACGGTGAGCTCGACCAGGTAGCCGCGCTCGTCCCACTTCTGGACGGCCGAGGCGTAGCCGTGCTCGGTCATCACCGGCATGCTCTGGGTGTCGTAGCCTCGCCACTCGATGCGGCGGGTGCCGTCGTAGGTCATGCGCACGATGGCGGCTCCGTCGGGACCCGCGACCAGCGCGCCATCGGCATCGACGTGCCGGATCTCGACCAGGTTGCCGCGGGCATCGTAGCTCGCCTCGACCCGAGCCACGTTCTCGCCGTACTCCGGCACGTGGGTCTGGGTGCCGTCGGCGCGGAAGAATGGACCGCGGACGACGAGGCGGCTCAGGTCGTCGCGCTCGATCAGCCGGCGTGACCATCCCACGCTGTCCATGGGGTGGGCCTGCGCGTCGAGCTTCTTCATCTCGACGACCATGTGCCGGTCGTCGAAGCGGGCCTCGGTCTGGTACCAGCCGCCCTCGGAGGGAGTGAGGCTGCCGTCGGGTCCGAGGCAGGCTCGCACGCGCGTGTCGCTGCGGAACTGGATCCGCCACCCCGCGCAGTACTCGACGCGATGGCGCACGGGCTCGCCGTCGATGTCGAGGAAGTCCCACCGATTGCGGCGACCCTGGGCGTCGTAGCCCATGTGAATGCGGTGCACGCCGGCGGTGCTGCGCGCGGGCACGCCCGCGAAGGCCTCGTAGTGCACGGACACGGGGCCCGGGGCTTCTTCGGCGTAGGTCCACACGGCACTCACCACGCCCCCTGCGCCGATCATGTCGTTGCCGCGGGCATCGAGGGCGGTTCGCCGCGCGAGGCGTCCCTGTTCGTCCCAGTCGTAGCGGGCACCCCACGCGCGATCGGGGCCCTGGGCGGGCTGACCCGAGGCGTCGAACCACATGCCCGTCGAGAAGCGTCCCTCCGCGTCCACGGTGTACACCTCGACCACCGGCGCGTCCCCGCTCGGAAAGTCGGGGTAGCGGAGATCCAGCGAGGCGCCGGACTGGGCGGCGCCGCCTTCGGGATGGCGGTGCCTGACGGTGAGCGTGTCGCCGTCGCGCTCGAGGACCATGCGGTGCACGGGCACTGCGGCCTCGTTGACGACGTCGATGGCGACGACCTGTTCGTCCTCCCATGCGAGGCGGTAGCCGGCGGCGACGTCGTTGGCATCTGCGTCGTAGGGCCACACGTAGTCGGCGCCATTCACGCGCATCATGTCGACGGGGTGGCCCTTCTCGTCGCGGGTGACCCGCCACAGGCTCTGGCCGAGGTGCGCAGGCTTGGTGGGGGCGCCGAGCGGCACCAGACCGTCGACGGTGGGCATCAGTCCGCGGTGCCAGGTCGTCTGCGGCAGGGTGCCGAGGTCGACCGCGAACCACACCGCCGAGATGCCGACCACGGCGAGCAGGATGAAGGCCCATGGAAGCCCGGCGCGCGGGGGGGGCTGGCCGGCGGGGGGCAAGGTGCCCACGTCCTCGCCGCGGTCGGGCAGCGTGGACTCGGTGTCGGGCGGCGGCTCGATGGGCGGCGGCGTCGGGTTGACCGTGTCGATGCCGAGCGCCGAGAGGCCGAAGGTGTCGCTGGGATTCGTGATCGGCGGGGCGTCCGCGGAGGCGGGCGGGGCGGCGAGGGCCATGGTGTCGCCCACGGCGTCGACCAGCCCGGCCAGGGCTCGGCGCATGTCCTCCGCGCTCTGAAAGCGGTCGGCGGCGTGGTAGCGCGTGCCCTGGGCGATGAAGTGGCGCACGGCGGGCGGCAGGTCGCGGAACAGCGTGGCGTGGCTGTCGGACGCGTGCAGGTCGACCGGCTCGCGACCGGTGAGCACCGCGTACAGGGTGGCGGCGGTGGCGTACAGGTCGGTGCGCGCGTCGGCGTTGGTGGCCGAGGTGCGCTGCTCGGGCGCCATGTACGCCCACGTGCCCATGACCGCGCCGGTCCGGGTAGGCCCGGATGCACTCTGGGTGCGGGCGATGCCGAAGTCCGCGACCCGCGCGCTGCCGTCGGCGGCGAGGAGCACGTTGTGGGGCTTGATGTCGCGGTGCACCACGCCGTGTTCGTGGGCGTAGCCGAGTCCGGCGAGCATGCCGTCGACGACGCGTGCGGCCTCGCGCAGGGTCATCGGACCCTGGTCGCGCACGTGCTCGCGCAGCGAGCCGCCCGGCACCCACTCCATGACGAAGTACACGCGGTTGTCGTCGGCGCCGACGTCGTGGACGGTGACCAGGTTGTCGTGGTGCAGCCGAGCGAGGGTGCGCGCCTCGTCCTCGAAGCGTCCACGGAGCTGGGGGTCGAGGGCGAGGTTGGGGTCGAGCACCTTGATGGCGCGCTCGACGTCGAGTCGCGTGTCGAGTCCGCGGTACACCGTGGCCATGCCGCCGCGTCCGAGCACGGACAGCAGGCGGTAGCGACCGTCGGCGAGGGGGGGGGCGGCGTCTTTCACGGGGTCAGTGTAGTGCCCGCGGTGGAGCAGGGGACGTCACGGATGGTGGCGTTCGGTGACACGCGGTTCCGAGGACCGCGTGGCTCGCGGTGGTCGAGCCCGGCTCGGTTCGCGCGGCGGAGCGTCGCTCGGACTCGGGCGGGCGGCGGTGCGGCGGTCCATCGAGCGCCTCGAGGAGCACGTGGGGACCCCGCTTCTGCACCGCCACGCCAGCTTGGGGCGCTGTCGTGGAAGTGACGGTCGCAGCGGGGCTACTCCCAGGAGTAGAAGCCCTGGCCCGACTTCTTGCCGAGCTTGCCCTCGGCCACCATCTCGCGCATCAGCGCCGGCGGCTCGAAGGCCGGGTTGCCGAGCTCGCGTGCAAGGTATTCGCCGATGTGCATGCGAACATCGAGGCCGACCATGTCCGTGAGCTTGAGCGGGCCCACCGGGTGGCGGTAGCCGAGGACCATCGCCGTATCGATGTCCTCGGGGCTCGCGACACCCTGCTCGACCATGCGGATGGCCTCCATGCCGAGGCACACGCCGAGGCGGCTGGTCGCGAAGCCCGGAAAGTCCTTGACCACGATGACCTGCTTGCCGATGCGCTCGCCGAACGCCTTCACCGCGTCGAGCACGTGGTCGTGGGTGGCGTCGGCGACGATGAGCTCGAGCAGCGCCATGATGTGCACGGGGTTGAAGAAGTGCGTGCCGATCACCCGGCCCGGATCGGCGAGGTTGGCCGCGATCTTGGCGATGGACAGCGAGGAGGTGTTGGTCGCGAAGATGCAGGAGGACTTCGCGAGGGGCTCGAGGTCCGCGAACAGCTTCTGCTTCCACTCGAGCTTCTCGGGAATCGCCTCGACGATGAGGTCTGCACCGTCCGCGACCGCGGCGAGCTCGGAAGAGGTGGACAGCTTGGCGAGGGCGAGGTCGCGAACGTCCTGGCTGACCTTGCCGCGGGCCACGCCCTTGTCGAGGTTTGCGGCGATCTTCGCGGCGCCCTTGGCGAGCACCTCGGCGTTGAGGTCGAAGAGCACGACCTCGTAGCCGGCCATGGCCGCGACCTGCGCGATGCCGTGTCCCATGGTGCCCGCGCCGACGACTCCGATCTTGTCCATGCTTCCCTCCGGGAGGGCGCGCATAACCCGGGGTAGGGGGTCAGACCGGCTCGAGTCGCGCCACCCAGCGAAGCTCGGCGCGGGCGGCGCGCACGCCTCGGGGGGCCGAGAAGGTGAGCTTGCTACCGAAGCCCTGGCTGCGCCCGAAGAGGGGCTCGCCGCGCTCGTCGTACCACTGCAGCTCGTAGCCACCGATGGTGGGGTCGGTGATCACCGCTGCGAAGTCCAGTGCGAGCACCGCGTCTTCGGCGTGTACCCGCGCCACCTTGATGCCGCGGTCGGTGAGGCCGGGGACCTCGAGGGCCTGCTCACCCATCGCCAGGAGGTCGCCGAGGTCGTGGGCGGCCTCGACGGGTCGCACGAGCACGCCGAAGTCGACGACCACCTCGACGGCCGTGCCCTCGCTGTCGAAGCCGACGAACACGTCGTAGGCGCCCTCGCCGTAGCCGCTCGCGCACACCGCGACATCGCCGGGCTCCACCGCCTCGTGGAGGTAGGCCGCGTCGAGTCCCGCCTGGTTCCGCACCGCGATGTCGCGGCCCGGTCCTCCCGCGAGCGCGTCGCGCGCGGCTTCTCCGCAGAGCAGCACGTGTCCATCCGAGCCCGCGCTACCCACGAAGTCCCAGCGAACGGCGGTGCCCGAGGCGATGCGCACGCGGAGCGCGGCGACGACCTCGCCGGCGACGGCGATCTCGACCGGGTACTGCCCGGCGATCAGCGAGATGGGCAGCACCTCGCACGCCTCGGGGGTGCCGGCGCACAGCGACTCGTCTCCGAGGCGAAACTCGCCGAGCACACGCGTCGACAGCAGCACCTGGCCCTCGCCGAGCACGACGGGACGGGGGGTGAACGCGCGCGCGAAGTCGGTGCGCTGGCCCTCGCCGGTCCCGGGTGGCGCGTCGGGCAGGGTGATTTCCACGCTGGGGGGCGCGGCGGCTTCGGGACCGCATCCCCCGAGGAGCAGCAGGAGCAGCAGGTGGCGCATGGGGCATGCTACCGCGCTCGGCGCACTCGTCCTCGACCTCGCGGCGTTGGGGGATAGGATGCGCGGCGAGGAGAGTGCTTGACCGACCCCCTGATCGACTGGTTGCTCGACGACGCGCGCGTCATCGACGACACCCAGGCGCTGCTCACGGCCTTCGCCGAGCGAGCTCGTGCGGTCGATCTGCCGGTGGATCGGCTGCAGGTGGCTGCGCTCGTCCTCGATCCCACGCTGGTCGGACGCGCGTGGAGCTGGCGCATCGACCAGCCCTTCGTCGAGCTGTCGCTGCCGCACGGCGAGCTCAACATGCCGCGCTTCATCCACAGTCCGCTGAAGCCGATCTTCGACGGACAGCGCCTGCTGCGTCGCAAGCTCTCGGGACCAGACGCGGTGCGGGACTTTCCGATCCTCGACGACCTCGCGGCCGAGGGCTTCACCGAGTACGCGGCCTTCCGCCTCGAGTCGACCCGCCACCCGAGCGTGCTCATCGCAGCCACCCGACAGGAGGGTGGCTTCACCGACGCGCAGTGGAAGCATCTGCGCCACGCACATCGTGTGCTCGCGCTCCACCTCGCGCGCCACGAGGCGGACCGCACCGCGGTCATGCTCCTCGACACGTACGTCGGACGCCGTACCGGCGAGGCCATCCTCGGGGGACGCATTCGCCGAGGTCAGATCGAGCCCATCGATGCGGTCGTGTGGATGAGCGACATGCGCGACTTCACCGAGCGCACGCGTCAGATCGGCGCCGAGGCGACCATCGAGCTGCTCAACGCCTACTTCGAGGTCACGGCCCGCGAGATCCACGCCCACGGCGGCGAGGTGCTCAAGTTCATCGGCGATGGGCTGCTCGCGCTGTTTCCGACCCACGCCGACGACGTGAGCGCGGTGTGCGCCGAGGCGCTGGCGGCGGCGCACGAGGCCCTCGCCTCGCTGCCCGAGCTCGGCGCGTCCGCGGGCGTAGCGCTCGACGTGGGCACGGTCCACTGGGGCAACATCGGGGCAAGCCGGCGTCTCGACTTCACCGTGATCGGCGAGGCGGTCAACCGCGTGAGTCGTCTCGAGGCGCTGTGCAGGCCGTTCGGTGAGCCGATCCTGCTCTCCGAGGGCTTCGTGCATGCCTCGGGGGTGCCGGTGCGCAGCGTCGGAGAGCACGTGGTCCGCGGCCTGCCGACCCCGGTGCGGGTCTTCGCGCCGGCGTGATCGAGGCGCTCCTGCGGGACGTCGACACCTTCCGGCTTCCGGGGCGCGCGACGTCGTCCTTCGTGAGCGAGCGCTTCATGCAGTGTGTCCGGGACGCGCGAAGCTCGTGAGGCTGTCCTTCGACCTCGTGTGGTCCACGGACCCCGCCCGACAGCAGGACGTGGTCGAGGGCGACTTCTAGCGTCGAGCCCTGCGCCTACCACCAGCCTTCCTTCGGAAACATCAGGTCCGTGCGCAGCACGTACTTTCGCCCGGACGTGACCTCCGCACCGCTGTGCAGCTGCCGGTGCGTGAAGAACAGGGCCATGCCCGTCTCGGGCTGCACGTCCACCCCGTGCTGGAGCAGGCGCGTCGCCCCACCCTCGAAGTCCTCGCGAGCCGCCGGGTCGGCCACTCGCTGCGGAGGAGTCGGCGCGCTCGCCGTGCTCGTCGCGTCACTCGTTCCCGTGGTGCGACTGGCCGGCTGGCCCGGCTGGTTCAGGTAGATCAGCACGCTGTACAGCGAGAAGCTCTTGCCGTCGGGGGGGTGCCACGCCCCGTCGAGGTGCGGCCGGAAGTACTGCCCCGGCTCGTAGCGGTAGAAACGCAGCCGCTCGTTGAAGCCGATGGGATGCGGCTCGCTGTCGCACAGGAGGTGACGGCAGCGGGCGAACAGCGCGTCGGCCTCGTCGGTCGAGTCGAGGATGACCCGCGTGTTGTTGCGCACGCTGGGCTTCATGCGCTCCCCGAGCAGGGTGTGGACCGGCGCGTCGCCGAAGCCGAGGCCCTCGGCGCGCGCGATCCACGCGGCACACTCCTCGGGGCTCAGCAGCCCGCGAATCACGAAGGCGCGGTCTCCGGCCAGGGCTTGTACATGCATCGCATCTCCCGCGAGGGTTGTTCGATGCATATCGCATCGAAGTGGCAGCGCAAGGTCGCGGTGTGTCATCGCTCCGATGGGTTAGGACGCGGTCTTCCCCGGAGATGCCCCCATGGGTCAGCCTGTCATCGTCGATGCCCTTCGCACCCCCATTGGCCGCTTTCAGGGCGGGCTCTCGGCCGTTCGTCCGGACGACCTCGCCGCGCACGTGATCGCCGCGGTCGCCGAGCGCGCCGGTATCGACAGCGTTGCTGTCGACGAGGTGTTCTTCGGCTGCGCCAACCAGGCCGGCGAGGACAACCGCAACGTGGCGCGCATGGCCCTGCTGCTCGCGGGCTTCCCGCAGTCCGTGCCCGGCGTGACCGTGAACCGACTCTGTGCCTCGGGGCTGGAGGCCGTGAACCAGGCGGCCCGCATGATCCTCGTCGGCGACGCCGCGCTCACCGTGGCTGGTGGCGTCGAGAGCATGAGCCGCGCTCCGTACTCCATGCCGCGCGGCCCGCAGATGCCCAAGGCCGGCAACTTCACCGCCTGGGACACCTCGCTCGGTTGGCGCTACCCGAACCCGAAGATGGAGGCGCTGTTCGAGCTCGAGGCCATGGGCTGCACTGCCGAGAACATCGTCGACGACATGGGCATCTCCCGCGAGGACCAGGATGCGTTCGCGCTCGCCTCGCACGACAAGGCGCTCGCGGCTCAGGACCATGGCTGGTTCGAGGGCGAGCTCGTGCCGGTGACCATCAAGGGCCGCAAGGGCGATACGGTCGTCGCCGCCGACGAGGGCCCGCGCCGCGGCTCCTCGCTCGAGGCGCTCGCCAAGCTCCGCGCCGCCTTCCGCAAGGGCGGCAGTGTCACCGCGGGCAACTCGTCCACCCTCAACGATGGCGCCTGCGCGCTGGTCGTCGCCGACGAGGACTACGCCAAGGCCCACGGCCTGCGCATCCGCGCCCGCATCAAGGCCCAGGCCAGCGCCGGTGTCGATCCGACCCGCATGGGCCTCGGCCCCGTACCCGCCACCGAGAAGGCGCTGGCCCGCGCCGGCCTCTCCGTCGGCGACATCGACACCTGGGAGCTCAACGAGGCCTTCGCCGCGCAGTCCCTCGGCGTGATCCGCAAGCTCGGCATCGACGAGGGCAAGGTGAACCTGCATGGCGGCGCCATCGCGCTCGGACACCCCCTCGGCTGCAGCGGCGCCCGCATCCTCACCACCCTGCTCGGCGCCATGGAGCGTACCGGCGGCACCCTCGGCGTGGCGACTCTCTGTGTGGGCGTGGGACAGGGCGTGAGCACGGTGATCGAGCGCGTGTAGGACGCGGTGAGGCTGGCACGATCTTCGCTGTCTACCGGGCAGGAGGAGCCATGTCCTACACCACTTCCGTTCGCTCCCTGATGTCCACCCAGCTCGTTGCCGTCGACGCCACCGCGCCGGCCAGCGAGGTCCGCACCATCTTGCAGGACTTCAGCTTCCACCACGTCCCGGTCGTCGACAAGGGCGTCCTGGTCGGCATCGTCAGCGTGCTCGACGTCGCTCGGGTCAGCCTTGGCGCCTGGGTCGACGCCGACAGCGAGAAGGCGTGGATGGACGCCCAGTTCAAGGTCGCGGACATCATGAGCTGGGAGCCCGAGTTCGTTCGCGACACCGACACGGTGCGCCATGCAGCGGACAAGCTGTCGAGCGGCGGCTTCCACAGCCTGCCCGTGCTCGACGCGAGCGACCGCCTCGTCGGCATCGTCACCAGCACCGACCTGCTTCGCTACATGGCCGCGGCCTAGCTTCCGATCGGGTGCGCTCGCACACCGGCCTGTGGCACAGCCCACAGCCTGCTAGAGGTGCGGGCGCATCATCGGCGCCACGTCGCCGGTCGGGTCGACACCGCGCTGGGTCGCGAGGCGGGTGATGTCGAGGATCACGTGGTTCACCGCGAGGTCGATCAGCGAGGGGTTGGTGGTCCACACGGCGTGGTTCTCGGCGTCCGGCTCGCTGCCGCCGATCAGCGCCTCGCGATGGTCGACGACGAGCACGACCTTGTGGGACCACGCGGCCTTGGTGGGGTCGTCGAGGGTGTCGCACCAGCACGCGAAGCCCTCGGCGCGCACGGGCTCGGGGCTGTACAGCACGCGGTGCAGGGGACGACCCGCGGCCGCCCGTAGCGGCCCCTCGAGCTGTGCGAGCTCCCGCGCCCAGATCGACAGCGTGATCGACGCCTGAGCGCCGGCCATCATCTGGCCCATGCGGTCGAGGACCTGCTCGTAGCGGCTGATCGTCCAGATCGGCTCCGGGCGAACCCGCTTGGGAAGCCTGGCGAGCGCTTCGGCGGCGGCGGCTTCGCGGGCCTCGCGCTCGCGGCGTCGGGTCGCCATCCACGAGTCGGGGTCGGTCGGCACGAAGCGCTGGGGCTTGTCGCCCACCGCGAACACGGCTCCCGCCTCCTCGAGCTTGGCGAGCACCGCGTACACGGCGCTGCGCGGGATCCCGGAGCGGGACGCGACTTCGTAGCCCGTCAGACCCTGGCCCCCGTCGTCCTCGAGCAGGGTGACGTAGGCGAGGGCCTCGTTGCGGGCGAGCCCAAGGGCGGTCAGTGCGTCGGTGGCCAGTGGGCTACTCGTCGGCGCAGCGTGCGTGCACGCCCATGTACGCGCCGAGGATCGGGTTCGACAGGCGCACGGCGAGCACGTTGGCGCCCACCTGGACCTCGTCGGTGATCTCGACCGGCGCGACGTCGACGAAGGTCGTGCAGTTGGCGTCGTCGTTCACGCAGCCCTCTTCCTGCCACTCGCCGCCCCAGTGGCCGAGGTACTCGCCGTTGAGCCACATCCACACGCCGTCGTCGCTCTGGATGTCGAGGAAGGTGCGCGGGCCGACTGCGTCGAGCCACAGGGTCGTGCGGTAGACCTTGTCGGTGCCGGAGGGCACGTGGCCGACGTCGGGCACGCTGACCGTGGACCAGCCCTGATCGGTGAGGTCGAAGTCCTCGTCCCAGAACGGACGCGATGCGAAGTCGGTCGGGTCGTCCGGCGTCGTGAACGGCTGGCTGCCCCACCATTGGTCGGTCCACAGGCCCACTGCCTCGCAGCTCGTGTACGCCGGCGGCTCGTCGTCGACGATGGCCTCGCCCGTGTCGAGCGGGAGCACCGGGTCGGTGCCCGGTCCATTGCCATCGGCCTCGCCGAACAGGGCCCAGTCCGAGCAGCCCGTGAGCAGCAGTGCGGGGATGAGGTAGCGCATGTTCCCTCCCGAGGCGAGACCGTAACTCAAGAGTGAGTGACGCTCAAGAAAGCGAGGTACAACGTGGCTCTTTTGCCCGGCCTGGCGAAGGGGAGCCTGCTGGATCGACATGGAGGGCGGGCTCGCGCGCACGCGTCCGCGAGATCCGCGCTGCATCCGCACCTGGCCGGGGCCGTACGCCCGCGGTGCGTGGCATGTCCACGGGCGTGGACAGTGTCGCGGCACCGCGGCGCCCCTGTCGGGAGCCTCCTGACGTGGATCCGCTTGATGAGCGGCTTCACGCGAGTGGCGCTCGTGGCACGTCGCTCGCAACCTCCCATAGCGGAGGTCACCCCATGCTTCGCACCACGTCGCTCGCACTCGTCCTGTCCCTCGCCCCCGCCGCCTGGGCCTCGGAGGCCCCGGGGGAGGTCGTCGCCATGGATGCTGTCGTCGCGGAGGGCGCCACGGTCGCGCCTACCACCGCGTGGGTGCCGCCGTCGCCCGCGCTCGCCGAGACCTTCCACTGGCACCTGGGCCTCCCGTGGCTGGGCGACATGCGCGTGCGAGGCTCGGGCTTCGGGCCCGTGCTCGGTGGCACGGGCCTGCTCGTCGCGGGTGGCGCCTCCTTCGCGGGTGGGGTCGCCGTCTTCGTGCAGACGATCGAGGGCGTGCCGTGGCAGTGGGCCCTGGCCAACGTGTTCCTGGTCGTGCCCACCTTGCTCGCTGGAGGGCTCGTCCTCGGGGGTTCCGGGCTGCTGCTCGCGGAGGTCGGCCTGATCGGCGGCAGCTACAACGCCTTTCAGCAGACCGGTCGTCGCAACCCGCTGTTGTGGGCCAATGTCGGCTCGGCGGCGCTGGGCGTGGGCTGCCTCGTTGCGATGAGCCAGGGCGTCGACTCGCCTGCGGTAGGAATCGGTGCGGTCGGCGGCCTCTCGGGGATGTTCCTCACCGCGGTGGCTGGGACCGTGGTCAACCACGCGCGGCTCGCTTCGGCGCGACGTCACCAGCTGGCGCTGATGCCGGTGGTCGGGCCCGAGCAGCAGGGCCTGGCGCTGTCGGCTCGGTTCTGACGGCCTGAGCGACACGCCCCACCGAGCCGAGGCCGGGTGGGGCGCGATGCTTCAAGGCGGCGAGCGCTAGTTTTCGTCCCAGGGCGAGCCGGCGGGCGCGGGCAGGTTCTCCCACGGGTCGTCCCCAGGCTCGGGGCCCTTCTTCGGACCGACCTCGGGCTCGGGCTGGTTGGGCTTCGCCGGCGCTGGCTTCGCCGGCTTGGGCTTGGGCTTGGCCTCGACGGGGGCCTGCTTGATGATCTTGAACTCGACGCGTCGGTTGCGCGCGCGGCCACGGTCGGTGCGGTTGGTGTCGACCGGGTTGGCCTCGCCAAAGCCCTTGGCGGTGAGACGCTCGGGCGCGACCTTGCCTTCGTCGATGAGCCAGGTGCGCACGGCCTGAGCGCGGTCCTCGGACAGGCGCAGGTTCATGCTCTCGCCGCCCTGGCTGTCGGTGTGACCCTGGATCTCGACCAGCTCGATGCGTCCGGCGGCGTTGATGAGCGCCGCCACGTCCCCGAGCAGTCCGTAGGATTCCTTCTTGATCACGGCCTTGCCCGACTCGAAGAACACCTTCTCGGTGATCACGATCTTGGCTTCGGTGATGTACACGCGCTTCGGGCAGCCATCGGACTGGCTCGGGTCTTCGTCGACCGGGATCGGATCGTCCGGGCACTTGTCGCGGAAGTCGGGAACGCGGTCCTCGTCGCGGTCGGGACAGCCATCGAGCTCGGCGGGGCCAGCGTCGTCGGGGCACTCGTCCATCGAGTCGAGCACGCCGTCGCTGTCGCGATCGCCGTCAGGGCAGCCCGCGTTGTCCACGAGACCGGCCTCGAGTGGGCACTGGTCGTCGGGGTCGAGCACGGTGTCGGCGTCGTTGTCGGGATCGGGGCAGCCGTCCTCGTCCTCGAAGCCGTCCGGGTCTTCGGGATCGAGCGGACACGCATCGTCGCCGTCGAGCATGCCGTCGGCGTCGTTGTCGTACTCGGGGCACCCGTCGGTGTCCTCGTACTCGTCGTAGTCCTCGGGGTCGTTCACGCACGCGTCGATGCCGTCGTGCAGGCCGTCGGCGTCGGTGTCGCGGGGGCCGCGGTTCGGCGGGGCGTAGGACAGGCCGGCGAACAGCTGGTACTCGGGGGCACCCACGCCGGGAAGCAGGCCCGCGCCGAGGCCGACGGTGAGGCCAACGCCGTCGGGTGACACGCTGCGGGCGAAGAGGCGACCCGTGCTGCGCGTGTTCGACTGGAACTGCGCCCACGAGAAGCCCTGGGAGAAGTCGATCTCACCGCCGAGCCGGAAGGTCTCGTCGGCGCGGTACACGACGCTCGCGCCCATGTCGAAGCTGCTCGCGAGCGCCACTTCGTTGATCGCCGCGCCTTGAGAGCCGGTGATGCCGAGGTTTGCGGTCCAGTCGACACCTGCGGAGGTCTCGCCACCGACGGCGAGGGTGAGGCCGCTGTGGAAGCCGCGTCGGGTGAGCGAGCGCAGGCCGCCGGTGGGCAGCCCGATCCGCGGAACGGCAGACAGGCCGAAGGTGCGGCCGCTGCTGACGATGGGAATGGTCGCCTGGAAGCGAACGTCGCCGATCGAGGGGCCAGCGAAGTCGGAGATCGGCGCGTCGACCCACGGGTACAGCGGGATCATCAGGTCGAAGCGCGCGGCCTGACCCAGGGTATAGCCGCTGTGGATCGTGGTGCCGACGACTTGCGACACCAGGGACTCGGAGGCGCCGCTGCTGTAGTACAGCACCGCCGTGTCTTCAGAGATGCTCGTGTACACACCGAAGAGACCGCCCTCACCGGGCAGGAACGGCGACTCCACGGCGAGACCACCGCTGTCGCTCGCGTTGGATGCGGCGGGGTCGAACGGGTCGACATCCTGGGCATGAGCCAGGGGGCCGAGCAGCAGGCTCGCCGCAGCACACAATGTCAGGGCGATTCGCCCGGGTCCGCTCCGCTTGGTCACGCGTCGCCTCCGAGGGAGAGGCTACCCGATGAGGGGGCCCACGTCACTCGAACGGCGAGGGCCGCCGTTCAGCGACGCGGCGGGTACTTGCGCAGCTTGCGCTGCAGGCTCTGGCGATGGAGCCCCAGACGGCGGGCCGCCTCGGAGATGTTCCCGCCCGTCGCGGCGAGCACGTACTCGATGTACTCGCGCTCGTGGCGGGCGAGCGAGGGCGGGTTGTCCGGCATGTCGACCGTCGGGTCGCCCTCGTCCTTGAAGAACGCCTTCTCGAGCTCGTCCGGGTCGATCGGCTTGGTCAGGTAGTGCGCCGCGCCGAGCTTGATGGCCTCGACGGCGGTGGCGATGCTGCCGTAGCCGGTGAGCACCACGCAGCGCGTGCCGGGCAGGCGCTCGTTGATGTCGCGCAGCACCTCGAGTCCGCGCTCGCCGCCGAGACGCAGGTCGATGACCGCGAACTTCGGTCGGTGCACGGCGGCCAGGCCGAGTGCCGTGCGGTGGTCGGGCGCACCGATGACCTGGAATCCGCGGTCGGAAAACTCCAGCTCCATCGCCTCGCGGAAGGCGTCGTCGTCATCTACGACCAGGAGCTTCTTCGCGGACTTCATGGATTCCTCCGGCTCGTCTCAGGGAACCACCACACCGCGTGCGTCGATCCCAAGACGCTCTCATAACGCAAACCGCCGCCTGAGCCGTCGGCGACTGCCCGCGCGACGAACACCCCGAGTCCGGTTCCCGTGTCCTTGGTCGTGTAGAACGGGTCACCGACCCGATCCACGTCGTTCGGAAGCCCCACGCCATGGTCGACGACGCGCACCACGCCGAAGCGGCCATCGCGCTCGACGCGGACCTCCAGGGCATCGGTGCACGACACTTCTTCCTGGGCCTCGCGCCCGTTCTCGAGGAGGTTCACGAGGGCCTGGGTGAACGCGATGGCCGGCAGCTCGATCTCGAGGCCCTCGCTCGTGTCCTCGAAGGTGACGGGGGTCGTCGCGCCCTTGCTCCACAGCTTCACGCCGCTGGAGACGAGCTCGCCGAGAGCGCGACGCTCGAGGTGCGCGGCGGAGGGGTCTCCGGCGCCGACGAGCAGCTGGTCGACGATGCGGCTGCAACGGTCGAGCTGGTTGCGGATGGTGTCGAGGTCCGCGACGGTGTCGTCGTCCTTGTGGCGGCGCGCGACCCGGCGCAGGCGCAGGCCGATGGTCGACAGCGGGGTGTTGAGCTCGTGGGCGGCACCTGCGGCCAGGGTGCCGACGCTGCGCAGGCGATCGACGCGGGCCGTGCGGTCGCGGGCCTCGAGCAGCTGGCGCTCGCGACGGCGGCGCGCGTTGGCCAGGGTGACGACGAAGCCGACGACGCTCGCGGTGGTCACGCCGAAGGCCACGGTGCGGCCGAGCACGATCAGGGTGTGGGCGTCCAGGCTGTGCTGCGTGAGGTCGAGGTCGAGGTGGTAGCCGTGGAGCAGGAGGTAGCAGCCGGTGGTCAGCATGCCGATGGCGGCGGCACCCCGGGCATGGAGGATGACCGCGCCCATCGCGGCGTGGATGAAGTACAGCGCGGTGAACGGGTTGTCGGGACCGCCGGCGAGGACGAAGAAGCCCGTGAGCGACACCACGTCCAGGCCGAGCTGGAACAGCAGGGCGCGCTGGTCGACGCTGTCTTCGCGACGCACGCGGGCGATGGCCGCGGCGTTTCCGGCGATGAGCATCGCGCTGATCGCACCGAGGGGGATGAGCAGCGCCGGGCTCGCGAGCAGGCGGTGCGCGAAGGCCACGGTGACGAGCTGCGCGACGATGGCGACCCAGCGAAGGCGGATCAGCCACAGCAGCCACAAGCGGCCCTCGTCCGTCGGGTCCGCGGGCCGGGGCCAGAAGCGACTCATGCGACCACCGCGGCGATGCTCTCCGAGAGGATGCGCATGAGGTCGGTGATCTCGCCTTCGGACATCGACAGGATCGGCATGAGCACGATGGTGTCGCCCAGAGGCCGCAGCACGGCGCCGCGCGGGCGGGCGTCCATGCACACGCGGTGTCCCGTGAGGGCCGCGGGGTCGAGGTCCGAGCCGTCGGCGGCGCACAGATCCACGCCGATCATCACGCCGCGCTGACGGATGGCGCGCACGCCCGGCTGGCGCGAGAGCCGCCCGAGGTGGTGGGCGAGCTGCTCGGACATCGCCCGCACGTGGCCGAGCGTGTCGTCGCGTTCGAAGAGGTCGAGAGAGGCGAGGGCCACCGCACAGCCCAGCGGGTTCGCGGTGAACGTGTGCCCGTGGAAGAACTGCTTGTACTCGGCGGGTGAGGCGAGGAAGGCCTCGTACACGGCCTCGGTCGCCAGGGTCGCGGCAAGCGGCAGGTAGCCGCCGGACAGGCCCTTGGCGGTGCACAGGAGGTCCGGAGAGAGGCCGACCTGCTCCATCGCGAACATCGTGCCCGTGCGTCCGAAGCCGGTGGCGACCTCGTCGGCGATGAGCAGGGCACCCTGGCTTCGCGCCTGCTCGAGCAGCGGGCGCAGGTACGCCGGGCTGTGCATCTTCATGCCCGCGGCCCCCTGGACCAGCGGCTCGAAGATGAACCCGGCGAGGCGGTCTCCCTGCTCGGCGAGGATTCGCTGGGCCTCGGCCAGGCACTTCGCCTCTTCGTCACCACCGGGAGTGGTGGGTGCGGGCAGGCTCACCGTCTCGAAGAGCAGCGGGCCGAACACCCGGTGGAACAGCGCGATCGAGCCCACGGACACCGCTCCGAGGGTGTCTCCATGGTACGCGTCCTGGAGCGTCGCGAACACGACGCGCTGCGTCTCACCGCGCTGCTGCTGGGCCTGGAACGCCATCTTCACGGCGATCTCGGTCGAGGTGGAGCCGTTGTCCGAGTAGAACACGCGGTTGAGGCCGTGCGGGGCGATGGCGACGAGCTTCTCGGCGAGGTCGACCGCGAGGGGGTGCGACAGTCCGAGGAAGGTGGAGTGGGCGATGCGCTCGAGCTGTCGGCGAATGGCTTCGTCGAGCTCGGGCCGTCCGTGGCCGTGCACGTTGGTCCACAGGCTGGACACGCCGTCGAGGTAGTACTCCCCGTCGGTGTCGATGAGGTAGCTGCCCTCGCCGCGCTCGATGAACAGCGGGTCGGACTCGGCCCACTGCTGCTGTTGGGTGAACGGGTGCCAGACGTGCGCCTTGTCGCGAGCAGCGAGGTCGGCGGTTCGATCCGAGTGCACGGGCTCTCCGGGGAAGTGGTGGAGGATAAGCCACCGACCTCCTCGTGGCACGGACGGTGCGGGTCATCGCCGCGATGTGGCCGGTCACCGCCTGAAATCGACCCACGGCCCGGGCTGTGGGACGGTGGGCTCATGGAGGATTCATGAAGCCCAAGTGGTTTGGCGTGTTGGCTTTTGGGCTTGTGATGGGCTGCGCGACGGCCATCGACGGCCTGTCGGCTCCCGAGGATGTCGACCTTCGCGACCCGGCTCAGGTCGTGTCGTGGGCCAATACCGTGAGCCCGCTCAGCATCGCGTACTACGCCATCGAGCCGCTGTCCGAGTCGCAGTTCCTGACCAGCGACTGTCCGCTGACCACCGAGGTCGACGGCGAGCTGCACGTCGATGGCTGGTGCACCACCGCGGATGGCACCGGGTGGCACGGGACCGCGGTCATCGAGGGCTACGACCCCGAGACCGGGGACGGCGCGTACCACTTCGTCGACTTCGGCAGCGAGGTCCGCCTCACGGGGACCGCCCGCTTCGAGACCGTGGACGGCGTGCAGAACTACTGGGTCGACATGCTCCGCGAAGACCGCGGTGAGCGTGTCGGCATCGTGTACCAGGGCGCCCGCTGGGAGGAAGACGGCGTGCAGGTGCGCGACGGCGCTGGTTCGGTGGCGGTCGAGGGCGAGGGGACGGTGCATGCCCAGACCATCGGCCAGCGCCGTGACGAGGCGCGCTGTCAGTACGAGTCGCTCGCGGGGCAGACGCGCATGCTCGCCGACGGTCGCGAGGTCGTCGTCACCTACGACGGCGAGGT
This sequence comes from Deltaproteobacteria bacterium, assembly GCA_006226595.1. Taxonomy (GTDB): domain Bacteria; phylum Myxococcota_A; class UBA796; order UBA796; genus M1803. The sequence continues at coordinate 89,624 of SBGP01000082.1, read as the reverse complement.
CGACTGCGATCCCGAGCACACCGCCCACTGGCGTCTCGACGGCGTCGAGATGGGGGAGATCGGCGGCGTCAGCTGCGCCACGATGGGGCCGGGGGCCGGGCTGTGGGCCCTGCTGCCGCTGCTTGTGGTGAGGAGGCGGCGGTGATCCGCATGATCGTCTCGGTAGGCGCGGATCGGTCGCTGCTCGGCCCCGAGCTCGGCGGGTTGCTCCTCGACGCGGAGCTCGCCGTGGACGTGCGCATCGCGCACAGCGCGGAGCAGGCCTATGCGCTCGCCGCGGGTTCGGAGGGCGTGGAGCGGGTGGTCGCTCTCGGCGGGGACGGCACGCTCGGCGCGGTCGCCGGCGGGCTTCGCGAGATCGTCTCCGCGGAGCGGCCTGTCCTCGGCATCGTGCCCATGGGCACCGCCAACGACTTCGCGAAGAGCACGGGCTTCTCGGCGCTCCCTGTCCGCGAGGCCCTGCGCAACGCGCTGATCGCGGATGCCTCGCCCATCGATGCCGGCATCGTGCGCCGCGCCAACGGGCAGGCAACGACCTTCCTGAACATGCTCACCGTCGGCTTTCCCGCCGAGCTGTCGACGACGACGCCACGTCCCCTCAAGGACGCGGTGGGTGGGCTCGCCTACGCGCTTCACGGGCTCGCCAACCTCGAGCTGTGGCAGCCCAAGCACATGGAGATCCGGGCGCCAGGTCGCGAGTGGTCGGGCAAGGCGATGGCCGTGTGCGTGTGCAACGGCAAGGCCGCGGGGGGCGGCAATCCCGTCGCCCCCGACGCCGAGATCGACGATGGCTTGTTCGACGTCGTGCTCGTGCCCGAGCTGACCGCCGCCGAGCTCATCCCGACGGCCCTCGCTTCCCGCGTCGATCCACACGCGCGGCCCGAGTCCGTCGAGACCTGGCGGGTTCCGTGGGTCGAGATCCGCGCGATGCAGCCGCTGCCGACCACCGCGGATGGCGAGCCCGCGGACCGGATGTGGATGCGGGCCGAGATCGATCCAGGAGCCGTTCGCCTCGCCGGATGGCTGTGATCGGCCCTGGAGTGGGGTAGACCACAGACATGCGTTCTTCGACCCTCGCTCTCGTGCTGCTGAGCTCCGGCTGCGGCGGCAAGCTGTTCACCATCCACGTGCGCGACGCTGCGATTACCGAGGTCCCCGCGGCCACGCCGCTCGAGCTACTCGTCTCGGACCTCGGCTTCGGCGACTTCGTGTCCATGGACATCACCGCCGCGGACGAGCTCGCGAACCAGGGTGTCGAGCCCGGGGACGTGAAGGACGTGCGGCTCGACGAGTTCGAGCTCGAGGCGCTTGACGGCGATGGCGACCTCGCCTTCCTCGACAGCCTCGAGATCTGGGTCGAGGCGCCTGGACTGCCGCTGGCGCTGATGGCCTCGCAGACCGAGTTCCCCGCGGGTCAGGCGCTCGTGCCCTTCGACATCGAGGACCTCGATCTCACCGAGTACGTGCAGTCGCAGGAGATGACCATCACCACCGAGGTGGAGGGGCGTCGACCCGAGGCGGCGACCCGCGTGGAGGCGCGCTTCGACCTCGCAGTCGGCGTGACCGGCCAGGGCGTGCGCAACAACCTGTGAGTCAGTCTTCGAGGTGGAGCAGGGCCGACGGATCGACGTCGACCACGTACCACCAGCCGACGCTCGACAGCTTGCTGTACACGTGGATGAGCCCGTCTTCTTCGACGTGGCCGTTCTCGAGGCCGTCGGCGAGGGCCTGAGCGACGAGGTCACTCGCGTGGCGCTCGGTGCCGATCGCGAGGTTGTCGTGCAGCCCGGCCTGGGCGGTCAACGCGGCCTGGGAGCTGTCGACGATCACCGTGCCGTCGGCCTGGACCAGGTGTGCACCCTCCACGCCGGGGATGTCGAGCGTGAGCATGCGGAGGATGACGTCGAGGGACACGTCGAAGCCCATGACGCCGAAGACCTTGCCCTCGTGGGTGAGCAGGGCCTCGTTGCACGGCACGAGGATCGCGGCGCCCGAGTCGTCGTAGTACGGCTTGCCCCAGTGGGGCTCGTGCTTGGCCAGCGTGTCGCGGTACCACGGCCGCTTGCGGGCGTCGTAGTCGGAGGAGATGCGGTCGTTCGCGGGGTAGTTCACGAGCACGCCGGACTCGAGGCCGACGTAGATCCACATGCCCGGCACGCCCGCCCCCCGCAGCAGCCCCTCTTCCTCGGGCTGGGAGAGGTGCACCGCCGCCTCGCTGTGAGAGCGGAGGATGGCCCGCCGGAAGTCGGGGAAGGCCGGAGCGAGGCGACTGACCTCGTCGGCGACTTCCTCCGGACCGACGCCGGGGCTCGTGCTCACCACGGGGAGCGCGAAGTCGATGTTCTGGTCTCCGTAGCGCTCGACCGGCGCCATGCTCGGGGGACGCCGTCCCGCTAGCGCATCGCGCATCCAGAACACGTACTCGGGCTGCGGCTGACCGCGCTCGTGCTGCGCCTCCATCTGGTGGGCGAGGCCGTCCATCAGCGACTCGTAGTGCAGCAGCGTCACGTCCATGGCGTGCGCGCGTCCATGCGCCGCCTCGACGAGGCGGGTGAGCGCGAGGTTTCGCTCGGTGACCTCCTTCTCCCAGGCGAGGGCGCTCACGGCGGTCAGCGCCGCAAAGCCGCCGGCGAGCAGGAGGATGGCCGACAGGAGGGACACGATCAGCGTCGGACGCTGGCTTCCCCATCGTCCGAGGCGCTCGATCGAGGTGCGCGGCCGGACGCTGACTTCCTCGCCGTGAAGGTAGCGGCGCACGTCCGCGGCGAGCTCGTCCACCGACGCATAGCGCTCGGCGGGGCGGTCGGCGCAGGCCTTGTGGAAGATGGCGGCGAGGTCGGGCGGAAAGTCGCGGTCGAGCTCGGGCAGCGTGTTGACCTGCGCTGCGAACACCATGCGCACGCCGCTACCCCCGTCTCGGGCGCGGACCAGCTTGACCAGCTCGTACAGCAGCAGACCGAGGGCGTACTGGTCCGAGGCGGGACCCACGGCGGAGGCCTCGGCGCGGGCCTGTTCCGGGGAGAGGTAGGCGGGTGTGCCGATGACCTCGCCGATGCGTGTCACGCCGACGGCATCGGTCTCGACCGTCTCGTCGGGGTCGAGCTCGGGCAGGTCGAGGTCCTCGTCGTCGCGACCGAGCACGCGCGCGATGCCCCAGTCCATCACGTACACCTCGTGATGGCCGCCAACCATGATGTTCTCGGGCTTCAGGTCGCGGTGGACCACGGCCTTGCTGTGCGCGTAGGCCACGGCGTCGCAGACCTGCGCGAAGATCTCGAGGCGGTCGGAGAGCGGGAAGTCGGCTTCTGCGTCGGGCGCCTTTCGGGCCTGCGAGATGCGGTCGCGCAGGTTCTCGCCGCGGATCACCTTCATCGAGAAGGCGGGCTCGCCGCTCTCTCCCTGCTCGATGCGGTACACGGGCACGATGTTGGGGTGCTCGAGCTGGGCGGTGACCTGAGCCTCCGCGACGAAGCGGCGAAGCTGGGCCGTGTTCTTCGGCCGTCCGAGGACCTTGACCGCGACGAGCCGGTTGAGGCCGTCCTCGCGTGCGAGGTGGACCGCGCCCATGCCTCCGCGCCCCAGCTCACCGACCAGCGACAGGTCTCGCTCCGAGGCGAAGCCCTCGACCTCGGTGTTCGTGGAGGGAAGGGAGAGAGCGACCTCCTCGTCGTCGGGAGGGGCGAGGGTTCGCAGCGCTCGGTGGTCGGGGGCCATGGGAGGGCAGCATAGCGGGACGGAGGGGCCCTGGCAGGTCAGGCTTCTCGCGGACTCAGGGCCCGAGCCGAATCGAGAGCACTCCCGGATCTTCTCCCGGGGCCGTCCCGAGGCGGCTGGGGCGGATCTCCAGGCTCCGGGAGACCAGGCGTCCGGCGAGCAGGTCCCAGCTCGCCGAACCGGCAATCTCGAGCCGGGGTCCGGTAGAGCGCACCTCGCCGCGGGTCTCGAGGGTGGCGATGGGACGACCCTCCTCGAGGTCGACGGCGCGGAGCGCGGTGGTCGCCGTACCCACGGGCTCCAGCGCCGCCGGGATCAGCGTGGCCGCCACGCGGCCGATCGGGTCCTCCCACTCCTGGTGCAGGCCCACCGGCTGGGACGGCAGTCCCAGGGCCAACGCGTAGTGGGGCAGGCTCGCGATCGGGGAGGGATCGGTGACGGCGTGCAGGGTGCCGTCTCGACCCAGGGCCAGGGTGCTCCGCGGCGAGGGCGACGCGTCGAGCGGCGCGAGCGTGTCCGCATCCTTGCCCCGTCCGGCGCCGAGTCCGGTGACCACGGCCTCGAGCTCGGCGACCCCGTGGGACACGGCGAGCACCCGCCACGTCCACTGCTCGCTGCGGACCATGGTCTCGCCTGGCACCCGGCGCTCGGTGGATGCGAGCAGCGTGAGGGTGTCGCCGGGGACGAGCCGCCAGCCCAGGGCGACGGGCAGCGTCGGCGGTGCCTGCAGGGTCCCGGCGGGCACGCAGGCAGTCGCCGCGAGGGCGACGAGCAGCTCACGGCGGGTCAGCATGGGCCGAGCACCTCGAGGATGCGGTCGATCTGCGCCTCGGTGTGCTCGCTGCTCACGGTGAGCCGCAGGCGTTCCTGGCCCGCAGGCACGGTGGGCGGGCGGATGCCGGGGGCGAACACGCCGCCGTCGAGCAGGCGCGCCGCGAGGTCCATGGCGCCGTCACCGACGACGATGGGCACGATGTGGTGGTCACCGAGCGCCTGCCAGCCGAGCTCGGCCAGGCCATCGCGCAGTCGGCGTACGTTGGCGGCGAGTCGCTCGCGCCGGTCGTCGGCGGTGCGCAGCCGCGTAAGCCCCGCCAGCGCCATGTGCGCCACCGGCTCGGGCAGGGCGGTGGTGAAGATGAAGCTGCGCCCACGAGAGGTGAGGAGGTCGATCAGCTCGGCGGGGCCGCTCACGAACGCCCCGGCGCTTCCACCGGCCTTGCCGAAGGTGCCGACGAACACGTCGGGCACGAGTCCCGCAGCGGCGCTGGCACCGCGCCCCTCGGGACCGAGCACGCCGAGCGCGTGCGCCTCGTCGACGATGCGCAGCGGTGCCTCGGGGTAGCGCGTGAGGGGCGGCACGTCGCCGTCCATCGAGTACAGGCCCTCGAGCACGAGGTAGTCGGCGTCGCCCACGGCGTCCGGATCGGCGTGGGGCACGATGCGGCGGGTGGCACGCGACAGGCGCAGGCCGTCGATGAGGCTCGCGTGGTTCAGGGCGTCGCTGGCGACGACGTCGCCGGCCTCGGGCAGCGTCGAGAGCACGGCGAGGTTGGCCTGGTAGCCGCTGTTGAACAGCAGGGCCGGACGTCCGAGCCAGTCCTCGAGCGCCTCCTCGAGGGCGCGGTGTGCGGGACGCGAGCCCGAGATCAGCCGCGAGCCGGTGGCGCCTCCTCCCCGTGCGGCGGCCTGGACCTGGGGATCGGCCGCGAGACCGAGGTAGTCGTTGCTGCACGCGACGATCACCTCGCGTCCATCGAGCACGCCGGTGGTCGGGCCGGTGGGGGTGAGCGTACGCACGGCACGGCGCAGCCCTCGCTCTGCGAGCTCCTGGTTTCTGCGGGTCCAGCGGGCGGTGCGCGACATCGCGGCGCAGTAACCCGGCTCAGCGCTCGCGGCGGGTGCGGTTCGCCAGGTGATCGGCAAGTCGCGTGGGCTGGGGGATGCGGGCCTCGGTGGCGGTGCGCAGCGCCCAGGTGGTGGCGGTGTCGAGGCTGATGCGGTGTCCGGGGCTGACATAGACCCAGCGCACCCCGTCCTGGGTGCGCAGGGCGTGGGCGACGATGTCCCCGGCATCGAGCACTGGCCGCCACGAGCCGCGAGGCTCGGCGATCACGTCGTGCTGGCCGAGGTACCGGCTCTTTGCGACGCCGAGGGTCGGGAGATCGGTGAGCACACCGAGGTGGCACGCGAGTCCGAAACGTCGGGGATGTGCGAGGCCGTTGCCGTCGCAGAACACGAGGTCGGGCTCCGGCAGCTGGGCCAGCGCATCGAGGGCCGCCGGGAGCTCGCGGAACGAGAGCAGCCCGGGCTCGTAGTCGGTCTCGAGCGGGCGGATGGCGGTGGCTTCCTGAGCGACCTCGAGGGTCTCCGCATCGAGGAGCACGGCGGCGCCGATGGCGTGGGTCTCGGTGTAGGCCACGTCGACCCCGGCAATCCACCGAACGGTGCCGAGGGCGTCTTCGACGCGAACCCTGGGGGCGAGCTCCGCTTGAATGCGGCGCATCTGGTCGACCGTGAGGCCGCTGATGCCGGGCGGGATCTGCCTCAAAGCTCGCGGGTCACTCCTCGATACGCTCCTGGGCCGCATTCGCCATGCCCATGGCCGCGAAGTCGGGCACCGACCACTCGTCGGTCGAGTCGCTGCCGGCGTCGTCCGAGGGGCGGAAGTCGCCGTTCACGTAGATCACGCCGGCCTCGCGAGCGTAGTTGACGACCGAGATGAACCGGTCGAGGGCGTCGTGCCAGGCGTGCTCGTCCGAGGTCCCGGCAGACTCCGTGGCGATCCACGTGGTCGGGTCCTGGCCGGAGATGCCGTCACCGTGCAGGGCGAGCAGCTCGACGATGGCGTGCAGCGCCGTGCGCGCGGTGCGTCGCTTCTCCTCGGCCTCGGCGAGGAGGATGCCGTACTCGCGCACTTCTCCGAGCGTGAGCTTGTCGAGCGCGAACACCCACTGAGGTGTCTGCGGACCGCCCGCGGCACGGAGGTGAACCTGGGTCTGATCGAAGGCCTCCCGGTAGCGCTGCATGGCGACCTGGAGGCGGGCAATGGTCTCTGGGCTCATTGATAGATGTAGTGCTGCTGGGAGTAGTGCGCGCCACCGCCCTCGGCCGGCGTGAACGCGCTCGGCGTGGTGCCGTCGTAGGCGTTGCTGTATGCGGAGGTGAGGAAGGTTCCGATGCTGGAGCCGCCCGGGGCCACCTCGTAGTACTGCGCGGAGCTGCAGTTCCAGGCAGCACCGATGTTGTACATCTTGCCGGCCTTGAGCTTCAGGTTCACGTTGTCGACCAGCTTGTAGCCTGCGCCGGCGGCCTCGGTCTCACGACGCGTGAACAGCAGGGTCCATGGACCGCTGACGCTCGCTGTCTCGAACACGAAGTAGTCCACGCTGCACGAGACACCGGGGTTCATGTACTGGGAGAACGCGTTGAGCGCGGTGTCCGTGGTCACCTGGTACGTGTTCCCGCGGTAGTAATTGGTCCCGGTGAACGAGGTGGTCGGCGACGTGTTCGTCATCACCTGCTCGTCACCGCAGACACAGATGCTGGAGACGGAGCTGTCCTGGTTCGTCGACCCTGCGTACGTGCCGTAGATCGAGTTGCCGGTGGTGCACTTTCCGGTGTGGACCTGATTGTTGCGCGTGTAGCCGAGGCCGGCCCCGGAGAAGCTGTGCTGCGTGCCCGTGGTGTTGGCGGGGTTGCCGTGCTCGTAGAACCAGCGCACCGGATCGGCGGTCGTCGGGCCGCCCGAGCAGGCGTCTGGCCACAGGTCCTTGCCGAAGTGGGACACGTTCTCCTGGCCCTGCGAGGCACAGGCCTGGTCACAGGTCTGGCCCCAGGTCGAGGTGTAGAAGCACTCACCGTAGGCGGAGTACGGTCCAGCCAAGGCGCCACCGGTGGCGATGCCGCCGGTGCAGCCCGGAGGGGCACCGACCGAGCGCGCGCTGGACACGCCATTCGCGCTACCGCCAGCGGTGTCGGTGGCGGTGGCGGTGCAGCGGTACTGGCGACCCGCGACTGTATCCGCGGCGTTGATCGTGTCGTTGGTGTAGGTCGTGGTCTCGAGACCGGTGGTCCAGGCCACCCACGTGTTGCTGTAGTTCAGGAACTCCCAGGTCACCGTGACCGAGGGCGTGCCCCCGTCCGGGTCCGAGGCGCTCACGGCACAGATCAGGTCATCCGCCTGGGCCTGGGCGACCGTCGGTGTGATCGACGCCGAGACGACGGGCAGGCTGTTGGTGATGCGCACGGAGGCCGTACCCGCGGGACTGGTATCGGTTCCGTCCGAGCCCGTGGCGGAGCAGGTCACGGTGTCGCCGCCGCTCGTGGCGCTGGACGCGAGGGTGGGGCCGGTCCCCACCGTGGAGCCAGCGATGGTCCACGTGTACGTGTAGTTGATGGTGTCGCCGTCCGAGTCGGTCGTCGGGCTCGCCGAGCAGGTCAGGTCGTTCGCGGTTCCGGGGCTGGTCGGGTTGATGCTCACCGTCGGCGTCGGCGGCGCGGTGTTCTGGATGACCACCGACGCGCTGACCGCCGCGCCGTCTGCGACGCCGTCGTTGGGGGTGACCGTACACGTGACCGTGTCGCCCTTGGACGCCGTGTTCGCGGGCAGGCCCGCGCCCGTGTAGGTGTTCGTGCCCACCGTCCACTGGTAGCTCAGGCCCACGCTCTGGCCGTCTGCGTCCGAGCCGGTCGACGCGCAGGTCAGGGCGTTGGAGGCGATCGGGGAGTTCGGCGTGATCGACGGCGTGGTCGCCACGGGGAGCGTATTCGCCACCGTCACCGTGTTCGAGGTCTGGCTTACGGAGTCTGTGCCGTCGGTCGCGGTCGCCGTGCACGTGAACTCGTTCCCGTACACGATGGTGCCCAGGTACAGGTTCGAGGTCTCGGACTGCACGGTGCCATCGAGGGTCCACTCGTAGGACCAGTTGAGCGTGGTGCCGTCCGGGTCTGAGCCGACGACGTCGCACACCAGCGTGTCGCCGTTGTAGGGCGTGGTCGGCGTCAGCGACACCGAGGCGATCACTGGCAGGCCATTGCCGACGGTGACGTTGCCACTCACGACGCCACTACCGGCGGCGGAGCCGTCGTTGGGAATCGCCGAGCAGTTGAGTACATCGCCGACGACGTAGTAGCTCTCGGAGAGGGTCTCACCACTCTCGTTCGGCACCCTCGAGCCGTTGACGTACCACTCGTAGGTCCACGCCACCGCGTCGCCGTCCGGGTCCACGCCCCCCTCGCCGGCGCAGGTGACGTCGTCGGTGGATGCCGGGTTGCTCGGCGTGATCGTCGAGCCGGTGGAGGTCGGCGGCGAGTTCGTAGCGGCGCCGGACACGGTGCGGGTCGGGCTGTCGTCCGTTCCGTCGGTGGCGTAGACGCTGCACTCGATGGTCGCACCGACTTGGACCTCGCTGGACGCGAGAGTGTCGGTCGACTCGGCGAGTGGGCTGCCGTCGCGCGTCCACGCAAACACGTAGGTCAGCGCGTCGCCGTCGGGGTCCTCGCCGTTCACCGGCACGCACGTCAGGTCCTGGCCGATGGTCGGGGTGGACGGGCTGAAGCTCGCCGCCTCGAGGGTGGGAGCGCCGTTGACGATGCTCACCGTCGCCTCACCGGGCGGTCCGGAGACCGTGCCCGAGTAGGGCGTCACCGATACGGTCCACGTCTCGCCGCGCGAGGTGGCCGTCGACGGCAGCGTCGGGGTGGTCCACGTCAGGCCGTTGTCCGAGAGCCACCGGTACTCGTAGGTGATCTCGCCCGGGCCTTCGGAGTCGGTCGTGATCACGACGTCGACGTCGCGAGACGATGGGGCGTTCTCCGCGGGTACGGTGGTGACGACCGGAGCGGTGATCGCGCTGGTGCCGCTGTCGGTGGTGCTGTCGCCCCCTCCGTTGCAGCCGACGAGGGCGATGGTGACAAGCAGTGCTGCGCGCATGAATCTTCCCCTACGTACAGAGCGTACGCGCGGAGGTCGAGCACATGCAAACGAGGAGTGAAGCGCGCAGACGCACGGCCACGTGGATCGGCGCGAGGAGCCGGTGTGGCGTCAGCAAGACGGGTCGACGGACGTTGCACAGACGCAGACGCGTGTCCCGAAATCGGCTCGTCACCCGATTCCGTGCGGGCCGTCGGGCAGGAAGATCGTGTCGGTCCAGCTTCCCGCGGGAACCGTGACGCCGTCCCAGACCACGCAGCCGCGAAGCTCGGTGCCCTCGGGCACGACGGCATCGACGCCCACGACCGTGTCCGTGAGCGAGGCACCGCGGACGGTGGCCCCGGCGCCAATCCACGCGGTACCGGCGATGCGTGCACCGCGGGGCGTACCGACCTCACCCGTGGTGGTGCGGCCATGCGCAGCCTCGGCGAACGGATCGAGCGCGAGGGGCAGGTCACCGCGAAGCGCGGCCCGGTTCGCGGCCAGGTACGCCGCCGGATCGCCGACATCGAGCCACAGGCCCTCGTGGCGCAGGCTGCGCACGGATCGGGCGGGCACGAGCTGCTTGTACGCGGTGCGCACGATGCACGCGAACCCGTCGGGCACGCGCTCGAGCGCGGCGCGGTCCATGGCGTGGATGCCGGTGAAGTGCGTGCTCCGGTCGACGGGGCCCTCGGCGTCTGCCTCGGCTACCGAGACGAGCTGGACGACCGTGTCCGTGGCGTCGGCGGCGACCACCCCGTAGCGGTCGGCCTCGTCCGGTCGCAGCGCCATGGCGGCCCCGCCCGCAGGTACACGCGCGAGCAGCGCGCCGAGGTCCACGTCGTGGAGGATGTCGCCGTTGAGCACGACAAAGCGCTCGGCGAGCCGGTCGCGCACGTTGCGCAGGCCGCCGCCGGTTCCGAGGATGTCGGGCAGCTCGCTGACCACCTCGACGTCGACGCCGTCGTGCGCTCCGGCCCAGGCCTCGACCTGGTCATGCAGGTGGTGCGCATTGACCACCGCGGTGCGCAGGCCGTGTCGGGCCGCGTGCGCCAGCGTGTACCTGAGCATCGGGATGCCGCAGACGGGGACGAGCGGCTTGGGGCGGTGGTGAGTGAGCGGCTGCAGCCGCGTGCCGAAGCCGGCGGCGAGCACGAAGGCCTGGTGCATGGCGGGGACCGGGGAGGGGAGGATCGGGGGAAGGGTGGACAGCGTACCGCGCGCCACTCTGCGGCGGGTGTGGCCAGGGGTTCCGATCCTGCGACAACGCAGCTGGAGAGCGGATTTCGCTCAAATACTCGACGAGTCGTCGCCGCCTGTGTTCAGGTGGCACGTGGCTGGGGTGAGGCGCCTTCCGACACGCAAACCTGGGCGGCGCTTCACCCTGGCTCTGTTTTCGCACCGTGCTGCGCAGATCCCGCCGCCGGGTCCGTCTCGGAGATCCCGCCAGTCAGCGGCAAGCCGTGTCGATCCTTTCGGATGCGCGTGAGACACGGTAGAATGACGCGTGTCCGTTTCCTCATCGGACCCCCAGGAGATCCAGATGGCCAAGGCCCACCGCGCCTCTCCCGAGAACAAGAAGTCCGCGCCGGCTCCAAAGGCGGACAAGAAGGGCACTGAGAGCGCCACTCCGAGCAACGAGCTGCTCGTGTCGCTCCTCGAGCAGGCTGCGAAGGCTGGCGGCGTCGACGAGCAGAGCACCGTGCTCGGGCTCCACGACACGGAGGTCGCCCCGGCGAACAAGGGCAAGTACGACTTCGCCGAGGACGGCGGCAAGTACGACTGGGCCGAGGATGGGGACCGCGTCCAGCAGGAAGAGGAGCTCCCGGCGCTGCGTCCGAAGCACGACGGCAAGGAGTACAAGGACGTCGAGAACGGCGCCGCCTTCGTGAAGGGCGCGAACGACGACCACGCCATCGACCCGAACGACGTCGCGCAGGGGGCGCTCGGCGATTGCTACCTGATGGCCGGCATGATCGCCGTGGCTCGCGCGAACCCCGACGCCATCCAGAACCTGATCAAGGACAACGAGGACGGCACCTTCGACGTCAGCCTCTACATCCGCCAGAGCTACTACAGCCGGCCGACCAAGGTCACCAAGACCGTCGACGCCCGCCTGCCCATGAACGGCAGCTCCGCGCTGTACGCGAAGACCGGCGATCAGGCCGAGGGCAAGACCGAGATGTGGGCCGCCTTGCTCGAGAAGACGGTCGCCCAGCACAAGGGCAGCTACGACCTCATCTCTGGCGGCAACATCAGCAAGGGCTTCCAGTTCCACGGCGCCACCGAGCTGTTTACCGGCAAGAACGAAGGCTACATGGCCACCTCCGGCATGGACGAGGACGACGCGCTGCTTCACATGGCGATCGCGCTCGACGACAAGCAGCCGTGCACCTGCGACTCGCTGAACATGGAAGACGATCAGCAGCTCGCCGACGCCGCGCGCAAGTTCAACGTGTACGGCAACCACGCCTACGTGCCCGAGAAGGTCGATCTCGACGGTCGCACCGTGACGCTGACCAACCCGTGGGGTTCGCACCACGTGGACAAGCTTCCCATCAAGGACTTCATGCGCTTCTACCGAAGCATTCGTGTCGGCGGGTGACGCTGAGTGTGGTGGCTGCTACTCACGTTGGCCTGTGGAGGAGGCAAGACCGTGGCTGAGGCAACGCCGGCCGTGACGCCGGATGCATCCATCGAAGAGACGACGGTCGGAGACCTGGACGGCGCCCGCGTGGCGGTGGGAACGGTCGTGACCTCGGGCAAGTACACCCTCCCCGACGGCACCGAAGCCAAGGGGGTGGCGGCGGTGCTCGCCCTGCCGGACGACAGCAGCGTGTGGGTCGGCGCCGGCAGCGTGATCGCAGTCGACGGCACCACCTGGACGGTGCTCGAGGTCAAGAAGCAGCCGGGCGAGAACGGCGAGGTCCTGCTCAAGCGCCAGTGAGCGTGCGGGTGACTCGCTCGAGGATGGCGGTGCCGCGCTCGCGCATGCGCTGGACGTCCGCCTCGGGCAGCCCCCACTGATCGACGTGGGCCAGACCCGCGGCACAGGTGAACGCCTCCCACCGCGCGAGTCGCGTGGCATCGACGGCGCCGGCGAGGCTCGCGTACGCCCGAGTGAACTGCTCCGCCGCGGCCTCGCCGAAGGCCCAGGTGAGCTCGACCCTCGCGCCCGCCACGTCGCAGAGCGGGTCGCCGACGGCGGCGTCCTCCCAGTCGAGGGCACAGATCCCGTCTTCGTGCACGCGCAGGTTCCCGGGCCAGAAGTCGCCGTGGAGCACGCCGCGTCCCTCGGGTTTGGGGAGGGGCACGGAGAGCAACGGGTGGTTCGCCGGGAGCCAGGGACGGAGATCCGGGGCCTCGCGAGAGGGGAGAGCCGGCGCCGTCGCCATGGGCAACGCGTGCAGTCGTGCGAGGTAGTGGCCCATGGCGTCGACATCGCGCGCGTCCGCGCGCCGTCCGGGTACGTACGCGAGAACCATCCACGTGCCGTCGTCGTCCACGAGCAATGGCTCGGGTGCGCATGCGCCGTGGCTACGGATCCAGCGCTGCACCGCCGCCTCGCGCCGCATGTCGCCGGCGTCGTGCTGGCGAAGCACGACGTCGAGGCGCGTGCCATCGGGGCGTGCGAGCACGAGGTGGGTGACGTGGGCCGAGACGCCGCCAGTCAGGAGGGAGCTCGAGACCAGGCGCGCATCGAGCCGGGCCGCGATGTCCGATGGCTCGCTCATGCGCTCCGCGTCGCCCAGATCCGGTCCCGCCAGGCCAGGGCCTCGGGAAAGCGCTCGGCGAGAGCGGGGGCTCGCCAGTGGGGCAGAGCGGCGGCCGGTACGTGCGGCTGCATCGACGGGTGCGGGTCGATGAAGCCGAGGCCCGTAGCCATCGCGATGTCCGCCCAGGTGCGCTGACCGCCGACCAGGTACTCGCCGTCGGCGATCGCGGCGGTCAGCCGCTCGAGGCCCTCGACGAGGATGGCTTCGTCGTCGGTGTCTTCCTCGAGGTGGGCGTACTTCGCGAGCAGCCAGTCCGCGGTCTCCTGGAGGACGAACCCGGGGAGCAGACCGCCGCCGGGGAGGGTCTTCGCGGCTGTCGCCTTGATGGCGGCGGGATCGGCGCGCACGAGGCGGGTGGTCCGTCGCCGACCGGCGGCGAGCACGCGGTCGGCAAGTCCGTGCCAGGCCGCGACCTCGGCGGCGTGGGCGTCGGGAAACAGCCCGGCGCTCGCCCGTGCGTCGGCCCATCGCGCGATGTCCAGCGAGTCGTCGAGAACCTGGCCGTGGACGAGCATCAGCGGCATGGTGATCGGCTTCGCGAAGCGACGCAGCTTGAGTCGCAGCCACGGCGCTCCGAAGCGCGACACGTAGACGCGCTCCTCGCGGTCGATGCCGCAGGTGTCGAGGGCCCAGCGAGCTCGCTCCGACCAGGGAGAGTGCGGCAGGTAGTACAGCGTGGCCACGAAACCTCCGGGAACACGCTACCCCACCGCGATGGGTCCCCAATGACTGGGCGATATCGCACAGCTACCCGTTGGCGAGATCTTCGACCATCTCCTGCACGGGAGAGGGGTAGGACCCGGCATTGTCCGCGTGGATGACCATCACCGGGATGGCCGCCTGGCGCAGGATCTGCTCGGCGATGCTTCCGAAGAGCATGCGCTTGAGGCCCTTGCGACCGTGGGTGCCGAGGATGACCATGCGGTGGCCGTCGCAGGCCTCGAGCACCTGCTCTACGGGCTCGCCGACCTTGACGTCGAGGTTCACGGCGACGTCGTACTGGTCGAAGGTGAGCTTGAGGCCGGAGAGCGCGGTGAACGCGTCCTCGCGGAGGGCCTCGAGCGCGGTCTTGCCGGCCATCGGACCCTCGGTGAACCGTGTGTCGGCCTGCACGCCGCTCGGCAGGTCCACGCAGGTGACCAGGTCGACGGTCGCGTTCAGGTCGCGCGCGAGCACAGCGGCCTGGCTGACGACATCCACCGCACAGCCCGAGGGGTCGACGGCGACGAGAAGGTTGTTCTTGGACATGAGTGCCTCCGATGCTCGGAGACACTGCACGTCGCGTGCCAGGCATGGATGCGGCGCGGAGCGGCTACCAATCGCGATGTGACCGGCACCCGGGGCCGCCGTCGTCTCTCGACGGTTCGCGTCCGTCGAGACGATCCGTGTCAGTGCTCGCCGTGCGCACGCTCGAGATCGAGCTTCTTCTGGTAGCGACCCTGTGCGATGTCGACGATCACGAGGATGGCGATGCTGAAGTAGAACGTGGTCTTGCTCATGGCTTCGACCGGCTGGCCAAAGAGGTGCAGGTGCGCGAGGTGGCCGCCCTCGGAGAGCAGCATCACGCCGACGATGAGGAGGATGAACAGTCCGAGCACCTCGTACATGCGGTTGCGCTTGAGGAACTCGGCGACGTGGTCCGCGAGCAGCATCATGAGCACGCCGCTGATGAGGATCGCGGTCGCCATGACCGGCACCACCTTGGTCAGCGCGATGGCCGAGAGGATGGAGTCGAACGAGAACACCAGGTTCATCGCGACGATCCACGCGATGGCCACGCCCACCGAGCGACCGCCTCCGTCGCCCCCGACCTCGTGATCGAGGTGGTCGATGGAGAGCATGTGACTGATCTCCTTGAACGCGGTGTGCACGATGAACGCGCCGCCGGCGAGCACGATGGCCGCGTGCACGTTGAACGCGCCCTCGATGAACGGCGTGCCGTGAGGGATGGTGATGAACGGCGCCTGGAACATGTCGATGGCCTGCAGCACGACCACCAGCAGCACGATGCGCAGGATGATGGCGAGGCCAATGCCGACGCGACGCACATACTGCTGCTTGTCCTCGGGCACGCGCTTGGACTCGAGCGAGATGTACAGCAGGTTGTCGAAGCCGAGCACCGCCTGCAGGAACACCAGCATGCCCAACGTGAACAGGTTCTGGACCGTGAACAGCTCAGCCATCTTCCCTCCGCAAAATCCACGCGGAGGATAGCGCGGCGCCCCGTGCGCAGCATGCGCCCGTCAGCACCAGCTGGCGCGTTCCTGGCGAGGGCGCTCGAGAAGTTCGCGCACGTTGGCCTCGATGACCCGGTAGCCGACGTTGCCGGTGAGCCGTTGTCTTCCGTCGTTCATCGACAAGGTCGGGCTGGTCCGGATGTTCCCGTCGCGGGCGGCGATGAGGTCGGTCGACAGCTCGGCGAGGGCGGTGCCGTCGTCGAGGGCGCGCTCGATGGGTGCGCGAGCCAGGTCGAGCTCCTCGGCGATCTGCAGCTGGACGGCGCGCAGCGACACGTCGCGAGCGTCCTTGAAGAAGGCGCAGCGCACGGCCCAAGAGGCGTCGCGGGTCCGATGGCCCGGCTGTCCGTCGAAGGTGCCTTCACGGGTCAGGCGCCGCACGGCGGCCAGGAAGGTGTGAGCGGCGAGCGACGAGCTCGGGGCGACCACGCGCCAGGTGTCCGGATGCAGGTCGACGTGGTCGAAGCGGTTGACGACATGCTGAGCGTGGTCCGCGTATCCGGCGAGTCCACCGCGCTCGGCCCACGACTCGGTCAGTCGGTCCCGGGCGTGGCCGAACACGTTGACGAAGCGGTAGTCGACGCAGACCTCGTCGCCGAAGTGGCGCTCGAGCTCGTCGGTGCGCTCCTGGCTCACGTAGGCCCACACGCAGAGGACGTCGGAGAAGTGCTGGATGGGAAGGCTCATGGCCGGTGACTTATGCCGGCGTCGGGGCGTCGGCCTCCTCGGGCCAGGGCTCCTCGACGAGCTCGTAGCGGCCGAAGTCGAAGGGAAGGCCGGGTGCTGCCTCGATCCATTGCACCCGCTCGCGGATCCCCGCCGACTGCAGCTCCAGCGCCCGGTGGTGGCAGTACGGCATGTTGCCGCGCTTGCCGAGCAGCGTGTGGCTGGTCCACGAGCAGCCTCCGCGGCACATCTCCGCGTAGTAGCAGCCCTTGCAGTGGCCCCAGAGCTCGTCGAGATCGCGGTCCTGGGAGAAGCGCAGCCGTCGGGTCTCGAGGATGTCGGTGAGCGGCATGTCGCGCAGGTTGCCGCCGACGTAGGGCGCGCTCGGCAGGCTGGGGCAGCCCTTGACGTCGCCGTTCGCCTCGATGCCGAGCACGAAGCGGCCCGCCTGGCAGCCCTGCCAGTGGCTCCGGCGAAGGTGCTTCTCGAAGGGGCCGTAGTAGCCGAGGTTGTTGCTCGCCTCGATGCTCAGCCCCTGGGGACGCAGGCGCTCGGCGAGGCGTCCCAGGCGCGGCACCAGCTCGAGCATCTGGTAGGGCTGGAGCAGCAGGTCAGGCTCGTCCGCGGCGCGCCCCATCGGGCCGGTGAGCTGTACCTGCCACACCCGGACGCCGCGGTCGTGGAACAGCTCGCCCAGGGCCTCGCACTCGTCGAGGTTCGCGCGGTTGAACTGCGTGTTGGCGTGTGCGGCCATGCCCGCGTCGCGGATGTGGCCCAGGGCATCGACGGCGCGGCGCCAGCTGCCCTTGAGGTTGCGCAGGTGGTCGTGGGTGGCCTCGAGCCCGTCGATGCTGCAGCTCATCGCCTTCATGCCGGCGTCGGCGGCCTTTCGCACGAGCTCGGCGTCCACACCGCGGGCCCCCGTGGTCATCGTCGGGGCCATGCCGGCGTCGGCCACCGCCTCGACCAGTTCCAGCCAGCCTTCGTAGAGGTAGGCCTCGCCGCCGATGAACGTCACCTCGCGCGTGCCCGCGGCCGCGAGCTGGGCGACGACCTCGCGGGCCTCGTCCACGGAGAGCTCGCCACGGCGCGGCTTTCCGGCGCGCGAGCCGCAGTGCTTGCAGTGCAGGTCGCAGCGAAGCGTGAGCTCCCACACCACGTAGCGCGGGTGAGGCGTCATCTCGGCGTCGGCGTCGCGAAAGGCCATGGGAGCCGGGGGCAGCAGGGTGGGGGAGGTGTCGGGCGTCGGATTGTCTCCGCAATCGCCGACACTCGGGCTATCCTCGCAGCACGGGGCCGAGGAGACGCCATGATCACTTGCGAGAGCTGCGACCGCCACTTCAAGGCCGAAGACGAGGCCTGTCCGTTCTGTTCCCGGCGGTCGCCGGCGATGGCGCGGGCGATGAACCTGCTCGGCGGTGCGGTGACCTCGCTGGTGCTCGCGGCCTGCTACGGCGTCGGCGGCTTCGAGGATGACCCGATCACGGACTCCGGCGACACCTCGGACGTGGTCGACGCGGACAACGATGGCTTCGACAGCACCCAGGACTGCGACGACAACAACGCCGCGGTGAACCCGGGAGCCGCCGAGGACTGCGGCGACGGCATCGACAACGACTGCGACAACCAGACCGACGCGGACGACAGCGACTGCACGCAGTAGACGCCAAGGCGGCCCTGCGACGGCAGCTCCGCGCGTGGCGCAAGGGCTTGCCGGACCACGCGGACCGCTCCGAGGCCGTGCTCGACGTGCTCCGCGAAGGGGCTGCGTTTCAGCGTGCGCGGTGCATCGCCGCGTTCTTCGGCGTGCGCGGTGAGGTCGACACCCAGCCGCTGCTCGACGACCCGCGCCTGCTGCTTCCCGAAGTGCGGGGCGACGAGCTCGTGTTTCGCTATCCGGGCGAGCTCGCGGCGGGGGTGCTCGGCATTCCCGCGCCGACCGGAGCCGAGGTCGCGCCGGAGGGCATCGATCTGGTGCTCATTCCCGCGGTCGGCATCGGCCCGGCGGGGGAGCGCCTCGGTCAAGGCGGCGGCTACTACGACCGCTTCCTGCATCGGACCGAGGGACTACGGGTCGCCCTCGTGTTCGAGGGGCAGCGGGTGACCAACGTGCCCGTCGAGCCCCACGACCTGCGTATGGACGCTGTGGTGACCGAGAACGGCTGGCACTGGTTCTGAGCCCCGTTGCCGGGCCCAAAACAGGAAAGAGGCGAAAGGGGGGTGAGCCCTCTCGCCTCTTCCGTGAGTTTGCGACCCCCGCAGGGGTCGCGCACCAATCAGTTCACCGCGTCGCGGAGAGCCTTGCCGGGCTTGAACTTGACGGTGTTGCTGGCCGGGATCTCGATCGGCGCCTTGGTCTGCGGGTTGCGGCCCGTACGGGACGCGCGGTGCTGGACCGAGAAGGTGCCGAAGCCGACGAGGGTGACCTTCTTGCCGGAGGTCAGGGCCTCCTGGATCGAGCCGAGGGCAGCGCCGAGCGCAGCCTCCGCCTGAACCTTCTTGAGGTCGGTGGCCGCGGCAACCGCGTCGACAAGATCAGCCTTGGTGTAAGAGTTCGCCATGTTGATGACTCCGAATGGGTGAGGTTCGGGTGTGGTGAGTCCGGGAGTCAGGCGATGACTCAAGTGCCTCGCGCGGGCCCCCCGGAGGGCCTTTCAGCCTCCGCGGAGTCTACCGCAAGCTTGGTATCAGCGGAATGAGCGCCAAATATTTCGGCAACCGCTTCTTCGTTGAGGGCCTCCTTGAGCACCCGGTCCATGTGCCGGACGGGAATGATCGATAGGCCGTCTTTCACGTGCTGAGGCACATCTTCGAGATCTTTGGTATTCGCCTCGGGAATCAGGACACGCGTGATTCCACCGCGATGCGCGGCCAGCAGCTTTTCTTTTAGACCGCCAATCGGCAGAACGCGCCCGCGGAGCGTGATCTCCCCGGTCATAGCGGTGTCGCTGCGCACTGGGATGCCGGTGATGGCCGAGACCATCGCCGTGGCCATTCCGATGCCGGCGCTCGGACCCTCCACACCGCCGGGACCCGGGTAGTGGATGTGGAAGTCGAACTTTTCGTGGAAGTCCGAATCGACGTGGAGTGCTTCGGCCCGCGAGCGCATGTAGGTGTGCGCGGCGGTGGCCGATTCCTTGAGCACGTCGCCGAGCTGGCCCGTGAGGATGAGCTTGCCCTTGCCGGGCACGGCGGAGACCTCGATGTCGAGGAGGTCACCACCCCAGTTGGTCCAGCCCAGACCCTTGACCAGGCCCACGGAGTCGGCCTCTTCCTTGTTGCCGAAGTCGTAGCGCGGCGGACCGAGCACCTTCTCGACATTGCGGCTGGTGATGCGCACGCGGGTGTCCTGGCCGAGGCGCACGACCCGACGGGCCACCTTGCGGGCGATCTTGGCCACGTGGCGCTCGAGGTCGCGCACACCGGACTCGCGGGTGTACTTCTGCACGATGGTGAGCAGGGCGCCGCCCGTGACCTCGAGGTGGGCATTGGTGATGCCGGTGAGCTCGAGCTGCTTGGGAATCAGGTAGCGCTGCGCAATCGCCACCTTCTCGTGCTCGGTGTAGCCGGAGAGGTGGATGATCTCGAGGCGGTCCTGCAGCGGCGCGGGAATGCCCTGCAGGTTGTTCGCCGTGCACAGGAAGAACACGTTCGACAGGTCGTAGTCGAGGTCGAGGTAGTGGTCCGAGAACGCGTTGTTCTGCTCGGGGTCGAGGACCTCGAGGAGCGCCGCGGCCGGGTCGCCGCGGAAGTCGGCGCTCATCTTGTCGACCTCGTCGAGCAGCAGCAGCGGGTCGACGGTGGACGCCCGCTTCATCGAGTGGATGAGCTTGCCCGGCATCGCGCCGATGTAGGTGCGGCGGTGTCCGCGGATCTCGGCTTCGTCGCGCACGCCGCCCAGCGCCATGCGCACGAAGGGACGGCCCGTGGCCCGTGCGATGCTCCGCGCGAGCGAGGTCTTGCCGACGCCCGGGGGGCCGACCAGGCACAGGATGGGCCCGCGCATCTTGGTGACCAGCGAGTCGACGGCGAGGTGCTCGAGGATGCGCTCCTTGACCCGCCGCAGCCCGTAGTGGTCCTCGTTGAGGATGGCCGCGGCCCGCGCGAGGTCTGGCGGCTCGCCGGAGAGCTCGGTCCACGGCAGGTCGACGATCCAGTCGAGGTAGTTGCGGACGACCGTGGCCTCGGCGGACATCAGGTTCATCTGCGACAGCTTGCGCAGCTCGCGCTCGGCGCGCTGCTGCACCTCTTCGGGCAGGTCCTTGGCTGCCAGCGCGCGGGCGAGGTCCTCGAGCTCGGACTTGCCCTCCTTCTCGCCGAGCTCCTTCTGGATGGCCTTCATCTGCTCGTTGAGCCAGTATTCGCGCTGGTTTGCCTCGCGCTCCTTCTTCACGCGGGACTTGAGCTTGCGCTCGACCTGCAGGAACTCGATCTCGGTGAGCAGGGCCCGGTACAGGCGCTCGAGCCGCGCACGGACGTCGACGAGCTCGAGGATTTCCTGGCGCTCCTGCATCTTGAACTGAAGCGGCGCGACCAGTGTGTCGGCGAGGCGGTCCGGGTCCTCGAGGGCGTTGACCTGAAGCAGCATCTCGGGCGGGATGGCCCGGTTGAGCTTCTGGAAGCGCTCGAAGGTGGCCTTCACCGTGCGCACGAGGGCCGAGAGCTCGGCGTCCATCTCCTGAGAGGGCTCGAAGAGCTCGACCTCGACGGCATCGTAGTCGTCGACGCGCAGCCAGCGCTTGACCCGGGCCCGGCGCGTACCGCGGACCAGGATCTTGGTGTTGTTGTTCGGCAGGCGCAGGGTCTGCTCGACCACGGCCAGGGTGCCGAAGTCGTACAGGTCGTCGGGCGACGGACTGTCGTTGTCGGCGTTGCGTTGGGTGAGCAGGAACAGCTCGGCCCGACCCTCGCCCTTGTTCGCCTCGGCGGCGTGCACGGCGGCCACGCTGCGGCTGCGGCCGACCTCGAGGCTCTGGGGCTGGTTCGGGAACACGACCATGCCGCGGAGCGGCAGCAGCGGGTAGATGTGCCGCGTCTCGCCTTGCTTGTCGCGGAAGATCATCGGTGGACCCCTCGTGCGGTCGTGGCGCCTCGGCGCGGGTTCGACGTCGTCATCGGGGGGTCCCTCCTCGGATCAGGCCCACTCGGCTTCGTTCTCGTACACCAGGATCGGGTCGCGCTTGTTCTGCACGACCTCCTCGCTGATGATGCACTCCTTCACGTTGCTTCGCGACGGAAGGTCGTACATCACGTCGAGCATGATCTCCTCGAGGATGCCGCGCAGGCCACGCGCACCGGCCTTTCGCTCGAGCGCCTCGCGGGCGATCAGGCGAAGGCTGCCGTCGGTGAACTTGAGCTTCACGTTCTCCATCTCGAAGAGCTTCTGGTACTGCTTGATCAGCGCGTTCTTCGGACGGACGAGGATGTCGACGAGAGCGTCCTCGTCGAGGGTGTCGAGGGTCGCGACGACCGGCACGCGGCCGATGAACTCGGGGATGAGGCCGAAGCGCATGAGGTCTTCGGGCTCGACCCGGGCAAGCAGCTCGTTGGTGTCGAGCTCTTCCTTCTTGTCCATCGCGGCGCCGAAGCCGAGCTGCTGCTTGCCGAGGCGCGCCTCGACGATGCGGTCGAGACCCACGAAGGCGCCACCACAGATGAACAGGATGTTCGTGGTGTCGATCTGCAGGAACTCCTGCTGCGGGTGCTTGCGGCCGCCCTTGGGCGGGACGTTCGCGACCGTGCCCTCGATGATCTTGAGCAGGGCCTGCTGCACGCCCTCACCAGAGACATCGCGGGTGATGCTCGGGTTCTCGGACTTGCGGCTGATCTTGTCGATCTCGTCGATGTAGATCATGCCCTTGGTCGTGCGCTCGACGTTGTAGTCCGCCGCCTGGAACAGGTTGAGCACGATGTTCTCGACGTCCTCGCCGACGTAGCCGGCCTCGGTGAGGCTGGTGGCGTCCGCGATGCAGAAGGGGACGTTGAGGTACTTCGCCAGTGTCTGGGCGAGCAGGGTCTTGCCGGAACCGGTCGGGCCAATCAGGAGGATGTTGCTCTTCTGGAGCTCGATCTCGTCATTGCCAGTGCGCGCGTCGATCCGCTTGTAGTGGTTGTGCACGCCCACCGAGAGGATCTTCTTCGCGCGGTCCTGCCCGACCACGTACTCGTCCAGATAGGCCCAGATGTCCTTGGGCTTGGGGACGAGGCCGCCGGTCGCGTAGTAGTCCTCGCGCTCGTATTCCTCGGTGATGATGTCGTTGCACAGCTCGACGCACTCGTCGCAGATGTACACGGACGGTCCGGCAATGAGCTTGCGGACCTCCTTCTGGCTCTTGCCGCAGAAGCTGCAGCAGAGGTTGTTGCCTTCCTTGTTCCGGCGGACGCCGCTCACTTGTCGTTACCCCGGTTCCGAGGCGCGATGACCTCGTCGATGAGGCCGTACTCGAGGGCCTCGGAGGCGACCATGATGGTGTCGCGGTCCGTGTCCTTCGCGATGCGGTCCTCGGGCTGGCCGGTGTGGTGGGAGAGCGTCTTGTTGAGGACGTCCTTCCAGCGCAGGATCTCGTTGGCGTGGATCTGGATGTCGCTCGCCTGGCCGCGGAAGCCGCCGAGCGGCTGGTGGATGAGCACGCGGCTGTTGGTGAGCGCCCGGCGCTTGCCCGCGGTGCCGCCGGCGAGGAGCACCGCACCCATGGACGCGGCCTGGCCGATGCAGATGGTGCTCACGTCGGCGCGGATGAAGTGCATGGTGTCGTAGATCGCCATGCCCGCCGTGATCGAGCCACCAGGGCTGTTGATGTAGAGGAAGATGTCCTTCTCGGGGTCCTGGCTCTCGAGGAACAGCAGCTGCGCGATGATCGTGTTCGCCACGCGGTCGTCGATGGCGGTACCGAGGAAGATGATCCGGTCCACGAGCAGGCGGGACCAGATGTCCATCGCCTTCTCGCCGCGGTGGGTCTGCTCAATGACCGTGGGAATCACATAGTTCATGGGATCGATGCTGTTCACGGGAGGTCCTCCAGCGCGGGGCGCTTTGAGGGTCCGTATCACAGTCCCGATCCGCGGCAATGAGATGCGTGCCCGACGTCAGGATCGCGTCCTACTCGGCGGGCGCGAGCCGTACGGGAACTTCCTCGACGCAGTCCTCGAAGGTCTGGCCGGCGCGGATCTCGGTCCGGGTGACCAGCGCGGTACCGGTCTGGCTCGCGAGGTCGAGCTGGTACCGGGTGGACTGGGCGATGGTCTCGTCCGCCGACTCCTCGCGGACCTCGAGGGTCACGTCGACCGTGTCGCCCTCGAGGGTGCCGAGCAGCGCGGCGCCGTCGACGAGGAGCACGGTGCGTGCCTTGTCCGCGTACAGCGCACCCATCGCCGTCCAGGGCTCGACGAGCGCGGACACGGCGCAGTCCCCGCGGCGGTCGCCGCTCGCCGGGTCGTGATGAATCGCCCAGTGCTCGGCTCGCCTGGCGTCCAGCCGCCAGGCGGTGAGCGGGTTGTCCTGCGTGCAGGTGGGGTTCGCGTCGCTCCACGTGCCACTGAGCTCGCCGCCCTCGACGCTCGCACGGACCGAGATGGTGCTGGTCGCGCTCTGGCCCTCCGCCTCGTCGAGGCTCACGCTGTCCTTGTCCCACGTGCCCCCGAGCACCGAGCTGCGGCCGTCGACCCAGGCGGTCACCGTGTCGCCGTCGCGGTGCACGTCGAGCGCGTACTGCAGGGTGCCTGAGAAGTCCGCGGAGCAGCCGGTGCCCGCGTCGCGGTCGAGAGAGAACAGCCAGGTCTCCTCGGCGCCGCCGCAGGCGGAGAGGCACAGGAGTGCGAGCAGGTGGGCTCTCATCGCGCCTCCGCGGTCATGGTGAGGGCCAGCGAGCAGGTGCCCTGCTGCCAGATGAGCGAGGCGACCTCGTCCTCGATGGACAGCGCCATCGTGTTCTCGTCGACGAGCTGATCGAAGGCACCGCCCCAGTGCACGTCGATGCGGCTGCCGTTGCCGGTGCCGGCGAACCAGCGGATCTGCCGCTGCATGGGGTCGGGCGACAGCCACGCTCCGACGGTGCCGTCGTCCAGTTCCCAGGCCTGGGCGACGAGCTGGAAGGGCGCATCCCCCAGCGAGCCGCGGCAGCCGTCGGGCTCGATGGTCCCGTCGCCGGCGTTTCCGGAGAGCTGCCAGGTGCCGAGCTCGCGCTTCACCGGACGGAGGGTCACCGGTGTCGACGTGGAGCAGGTGCTGCCCGACACGGTGGTGTCGTCCACGCGCAGGTCGCCGGTGAGGGTGCCGCCCTGCTCGGTGAGGGACAGGCTGCCCTCGAAGCCCGCGCCACTGTTGTAGACCTGGTTGGCCTCGAGCTCCCAGCTGTCGGCGCTTCCCACGTACACGCGCCCGTCCACGTCGAGTAGCCGCTCGTCGCCCTGCCACAGCGTCGCGAGGGCGTGCGTGTCGTGCACCGGAGTGGCGACGCAGGCCGCGCCGATCTCGGCCGAGGCACCATCCACGGTGAGCCAGTACAGCTCGCCCGGGCTGGCGCCGCACGCCGCGAGGAAGAGGAGGGGAAGAATGCGCATCCGCGATGCATAGCGCGACCTTCGTGGAAGGGAAATGGTGGAGCTTCGTTGACGGTGGATATGCCCCGAAGCAAGGTGAATGCAGAGCAGAAGACGCTCGACGAGGAGGTTGCCCAGACACCCCATGCTTCACCCCCATACGGACCTTCGGTTCATCAGCGACGCGTGCGGACGCGGCGTCGTCGCGACGCAGTTCATTCCCCGAGGGACCGTGGTGTGGGTCCGGTGCCGGCTCGACCAGACGTTGCCGGCGTCGCGCATTCGTGCGCTGCGAGGGGAGTATCGGGCGGCGACCCAGCGCTATTGCTTCGTCGACCGTCGCGGCGACTACGTGCTCTGCTGGGACCACGCCCGCTTCGTGAACCACAGCTGCGAGCCGAACTGCATCAGCCCCGGCGGCTTCGAGCTCGACCTCGCGGTGCGGGACATCGAGCCCGGTGAGCAGATCACCAACCACTATGCGGCCCTGAACCTGGACCACCGCTTCGAGTGCGAGTGCGGGGCGCCGAGCTGTACCGGCTTCGTCCGCCCGGAGGACGCCCCGGCGCGGGTGGCCGCCTGGGATCTCGCGCTCGCCGAGGCTCTGCCGCGAGTCGGCGGGGTCGAACAGCCTCTATGGTCGCTGGTCAAGCGAAAGCGCGACCTGCTCGCCGCGAGTGCGGGTCAGCTGGCGGTCGAGAGCGCGGCCGCGCATCTCGTCGGGGTGGGGCGGCCGCTCGCGCAAACCGGTCCGCGAGCCGTGCGCGCCCCGAGCCTGGCCGGCTGAGACGACAAAGCCCGCCGCGGCAGGGCCGGGCGGGCTTCGTGGGCAGCAGGCGAGAGCCTACATGCGGGCGTTGATGGCGGCGATGGCGCCCTTGCGAGCCTTGCCACCCTCTTCGGCGGCGAGCAGCTCGGCGAGGTAGGCATCGTGGTCGCCGGTCGCGAGCGCGTCCTTGACGGCGCCGATGGAGCCATCGAGCACGCTCAGGTCCACGTCGCCAGCGGGCGCGGCGGCGGGGGCCTCGGCAGCGGGCTCCTCGGCCTTGGCCTTCTTGGCCTTCTTCGCGGGCTTGGCCTCGGCCTTCTCCTCGGCGGGCGCCTCGGGCAGGCTGTCGACGAGGTTCGCACGCTCGAGGAGCCAGTCGAGGGCCTTCTCCTCGAGGAGGCGGTCCTTGAGCTCGTCGATGGCGTCATCCTTGGCGAAGAAGCCCTTGATGGCCTCGATGGGCTGACCGGACTCGTCGGCCATCTCCTGGAGACGGGCGTCGACCTCGTCGTCGGAGATCTCGAGGTTCTCGGTCTGGCACACGTACTCGAGGATCAGGCCGCCCTTGACCGCGAACTCGGCGCGAGCGCGGAGGTCGGCGATCTCGGCCTGGCCGAGGTTGAGGCTACGCGGGTCGAGGCCGCGGGCGCGCCGCTGACGGCCGAGCTCCTCGAGGAGCATCTGCAGCTGCTGATCGACCATGCCGCCCGGCACGTCGAAGGGGTTCGCCGCGATGAGGGCCTGAAGGAGGTTGGCGCGCGCCTGGTTGCGGGCCATCTCGGTCTTCTGGGTCTCGATCTCGAGGCGGATGGCGGTGCGCATGCCCTCGGCGCCGCCTTCGTAGTTGAGCTCCTCGGCGATCTCGTCGCTGAGCTCGGGCACCTGGTTGGCCTGGATGCCGATGACCTTGACGGTGACGGAGAGGGTCTTGCCGGCGACGGCGTCGGTGCGCGCGTCCTCGGGGAAGGTGATCTCCTCGGTCTTCTCGTCACCGACGGACAGACCGACGACCAGGGCATCGACGCCCGGGTAGTAGGGGTCGGCCTGCGTGCGGATCATCGTGCCGGGCTCGGTCGCGACCTCGTCGTCGCCGTCCTTGGCGTGGAGCTCGACGAGCACCATGTCGCCGGTCTCGGCAGCGCGGTCGGTGACCTCGACCAGGCGGGCCTGGCCCTCGAGGCGACCGCGGACCCACATCTCGACCTCGTCGTCGGACACGTCCACCTTGGGGTAGACGACGTCGACGCCGGTGGTCTTGTCGAGCTCGACCGAGGGGCGGACGTCGACGGTGATCGCGAACTCGAACTCCGCGCCGCTCTTGATCTCCTCGTAGGGCTCGAGCTGCGGCTGGGACACGGGCTCGATGCCCTTGTCGCGAATCGCGGTGGAGTAGCCTTCCTGGATGAGGCTCTGCGCGACGTCACTCATGATCTGAGGACCGAAGCGGAGCTCCAGCACGCGGCGCGGGGCCTTGCCCTTGCGGAAGCCCTTCAGGTGGGCCTGACGGCCGACGCGGCGGAATGCCTGGTCGAGCTCCTTGGCGATCCGGTCCGCGGGGACCTTGACCTGGAGCTTGCGGGAGAAGGAGCCGAGCTCGACGACTTCGATCTGCATGCGGGACTTCCTCTTCATGTCGCGGTGGTGCGAGAAGGGGGAGTCGAACCCCCACGGGTTGCCCCACCGGATCCTAAGTCCGGCGCGTCTACCAGTTCCGCCATTCTCGCGGGGAAAGACAGCTTGGGGGAGCGAACGTTGTGCTCGCTCCCCCAAGCGCCGGGAGTGGTGGGCCCACTAGGAATCGAACCTAGAACCTACGGATTAAGAGTCCGGTGCTCTGCCAATTGAGCTATAGGCCCTTCTAGAAGCTAGCGATGTCTGGGGTGGATGATGGGTTTCGAACCCACGACCTCCGGAACCACAATCCGGCGCTCTAACCAGCTGAGCTACACCCACCGTACGCCGGCCCCTTTTACCTACTTCCTGCCAGGCGACAAGTCTCTCGTCACGTTTTGGAGGAGCGTTTGCGCGAAAAAGCGCGGTGTAGCGCGGTGATCGCAGCACAAATTAGTTTGCTCTTTCTGACGGCCTGTCCCCGGGCGATCGGCCCGGTTCCCGGGATCGCGGAACGCGAGGAGGGTCGCGAGCGTCTGCAGCGCTTCGAGCAGGCCTGGCTCGAGCCCGCCAAGGTCGCGCCGCCCACGGTGTCCGGAGAGGCCCAGCTCGTGGAGCGGGACGGACTGACCGCGAAGATCCGCCTGATTCGGGCCGAAGAGGCCGAGTGGAACGAGTGGAACGAGGGGGTGCGGCTGTTCAACGAGCGAGCTGGCTACTTCTTCGACGTGCAGGTCGCCGGCGAGGGCAAGCTGACCTGGCTCCCCAACGACACCCTGCTCGAGCGCAACGTCGAGGGCTCGCCGCTGAGGGCCGCGGGCGATCCTGACGACTTCTTGTTTCCGCTTCAGCAGGCGGCCATCCACTCCTCCATGCTGGTCATCGACAACGACTTCAGCGAGCGGGCGCGGGCCGCCGGCCCGTTCCGCGCCGCCTACATGAGTCGGCGGGTGGAGCGCGACCGCATGGAAGGCGTCATCGGCTTTCAGGCGGACGACACGCAGCGGCACGTGGTCGCGATGCGGATGACGCTCGCCGTGCGCACCGAGTGGGGCGTGCGCAACCTCGTGGTCGAGTGGGACTAGCAGGCTAGCGGTCGGCGCCCTGGGCGTAGCGCTCGAGACCCCAGCGGTCGGTGATGATCACGCGGGCTCGGCGCACGCGGATCCATCCACGTCCCTGGAGTTCCTGCAGGTGTCCGTTCGCGGTCTGTCGGGTCACGCCGATCATCGCCGCGAGCTCGGCCTGGGGAAGGTGCTGGTCGATGAGCGTGCCCTCGGCAGTACGCCGTCCGTAGGTCGCCGAGAGGGCGAGCAGACGCCGCGCGAGGCGAACGCCGGCGGTGAGGAACTGCTGTTCCTCCACCCGGGTCGACGTGTAGCGGATACGGGCGCACAGCACCTCGATCAGCTGGACCGCGAGTGTGGGCTCGCGCTGGAGCAGCTGCAGGAAGCTCGTGCGCGGGATGCGGGCGAGGACGGCGTCGGTCTCGGCGATGCAGTCGGCGGTGCGCGGCAGGCCGTCCATGAGCGCGATCTCGCCGAACACATCGCCGCGGTTCATGTGGTTGAGCACGAGCTCCTGGCCGTCCTCGGAGAGTGTCCGCACTCGAACGCTTCCCTCGAGCACCGCGTACAGCGCGTCCGGCAGGTCGTGCTGGAAGAAGACCGCGGCCCCCGACGGGTACTTCACGCGAATCGCCAGGTCCGCGATCGAGCGCAGAGCCGGCTCGTCGAGATCGGCGAAGAAGGAGGAATTGCGGAGTAGGTCGAGGGTGCTGGCGGGCATGCGACGCAGACCACCACGGGCTGACCTGGGTGTCAAGGGCGCCGACACTTCACTGAGCCAGGATCGCGCGCTCGGGTGATCCGATCTGGACAGAGGCCGCGATATGCTTGGAAGACCGGGTGGCCTCGCGGTCGCCGCGCGACTCGGACGAGTCGGCACGCCGATTGCTCAGGGCTAGCCCATGGACGCACAAACCATTCGCCAGGACGTCGGCGCCGCGCTGGCCGTCACCCTGCTCGGCATCCCGCAGGCCGTCGCCTACGCGATGATCGCCGGACTTCCGCCTGCCATGGGCCTCTACGCCTCGGCGCTCCCGGCCATCGTGAGCTCGCTGACCCGCTCGTCGAGCCACGTCGTTGCCGGTCCCACGAACGCACTGTCGCTGCTGGTCGGCGGTGTCATTGCCGCGGGAACCCTCGAGATCGACCCGATGCTGCTCGGCACCACGCTCGCGCTGATGGTCGGGCTCGTTCAGGCAGGGGCCGGCGTGCTTCGGCTCGGGGCCGTCGTCGACTACATCAGCCGCGCGGTCGTGCTCGGCTACATCACCGGCGCGGGCGCGCTCATCGGCCTCGGGCAGCTCGGCAACCTCACCGGAACCTCCATGGGCAAGGGCGGTCCGCTCACGCGGTTCACGAACTGGCTCGGCACCCTTGGTGACGCGCACCCCGCGACCGTCGCCCTCGGGGTCGGGACGGTCGCGATGCTCGTCGGTCTGCGGCTGTACAACCGCAAGCTCCCTGGCGCAGTCATCGTCATGGGCCTCGGCATCCTCCTCTCCTGGGGACTCGGGCTCTCCGAGCTCGGCGTCAAGGTCGTCGCGGACGTCGCGCCGATCCAGACGGGGCTGCCCCCGCTCACCCTGCCCGAGACGGACCCGGAGATGCTCGAGAAGCTCCTACCCATCGCCATGGCGGGCGCGGTGCTGTCGCTGGTCGAGTCCTCCTCGGTGGGCCGTTCCATCGCATCGCGCACGGGTGAGCGCCTGAACATGTCCTGGGAGTTCATCGGGCAGGGCCTCGCGAACGTGGCCGCCGGGCTGTTCGGCGGCTACCCGACCAGCGGGAGTCTGTCGCGAAGCGCCCTGAACCACTCGGCGGGCGCGGTGAGCCGCATGTCCGGCCTCTACTCCGGCGTGTTCGTCATCCTCGTGCTCCTCGTCGCGAGCCCCATCGTGAACCTGACGCCCATCGCGTGCCTCGCGGGGCTGCTGCTCGTCGTCGCGTACGACCTGATCGACGCGGTCGCGATTCGCTACGTGATGCGCTCGCCGTGGGGCGACCGCCTGGCTTTCGTCGCGACCCTCGTCGGCACGTGGACCCTGTCGCTCGACAAGGCCATCTACATCGGCGTCGCCATCAGCGTGATCCTGTTCCTGCGCAACGTCAGCAACCTCAACGTGCGCGAGCTCACCATCGTCAACGGGCGCATCCGCGAGGCCGAGTATGGGCCGCAGAACCGCCTGTCCAAGCACCTCCGTGCCATCCACGTCGAGGGCAGCCTGTTCTTCGGCGCAGCCAACGAGCTCTCGGACGCGCTCGAGGAGGTCCTGCAGGACCGGGATGCGAAGGCCGTGGTCGTGCGCCTGAAGCGTGCCCGCGGCCTCGACTTCACCACCGCGGGTGTGCTGGTGGCGGCCCACGAGCGCATGGTCTCCGAGGGGCGCCACCTGTTCCTCGTCGGCATGACCCCGGGAATGATGGAAGTGCTCGGTCGCGTCGGTATCGTCGATGTGTTCGACGACGACGAGATCTTCCCCACGGAGGAGCAGTGGTTCGTGGCTATGGACCGCGCGCTGCTGCACGCGCGCGAGCTGGTCGGGGACATCGGGGCCTCCGACGAGGTCGACGCCTACCTCGGTGAGCGCGAGGGACGCGCGGTGTTCCAGAGTGTTGCAACGCCCGCGTAGCGTCTGCGACGCCACGCGCGAGCCCGAGACGAAGTACGCCCCCGTGGCCGGGAAGGATCACGGGGGCGTACGATCGGGCAATCTCGGGTGCTGCGTGGGATGCCCGGCGTGTCGTTTCAACGCGCTTGCGAGGCTACCCCATCAGCAGATCTTCGGGCGGCGGCCTGACACGTCTTTGCCACGATGCCGTTGGCACCGTCGTTCTCGCGTTCGGGAAAATCGACGCTACCGGGCTGCGAATTGCCCAGATCGGTGCATCAGGTCTTGCGCACGCGCACGCGGCGGACCTGGTGGTCCGAGCCCTTCTCGAGGATGAGGTCAGCGCGCTCGCGGGTGTCGAGAATGTTCTCGAGCAGGTTCGGGAGGTTGATGTCGTTCCAGAACCCGAGTGCGGTGGCGCGTGCCTCGGAGTCGGACAGCGAAGCGTAGCGGTGGAAGTAGGAGCGCGCGTCCTGGAACGCGGTCTCGCGAAGCCGCAGGAAGCGGTCGACGTACCAGCGGCGGAGGTCGTCCTCGTCCGCGTCCACGTACACGCTGAAGTCGAAGTAGTCGGACACGAACACGCGCTCGCGGCCGGTACCGGTCTGCAGGACGTTGAGGCCCTCGAGGATGACGACGTCGGGGCGCTCGATCACGAGCTCCTCGCCGGCGAGCACGTCGTAGGACTGGTGGCTGTACACCGGACAGTTCACGCGCTCGGCGCCCGACTTCAGCGCGTGCACGAAGTCGAGCAGGCGGCGCTGGTCATAGCTGTTCGGGAAGCCCTTGCGACGCAGCAGGCCTCGGCGCTCGAGCTCGGCGTTCGGCAGCAGGAAGCCATCGGTCGGCACGAGCGCCACCTCGAGACCGCCACGGCGCAGCAGCGCCTGGAGCACGCGCGCGGTGGTGCTCTTGCCGACGGACACGCTGCCTGCGAGGCCGATCATGAACGGCACCCGCTCGCCGGGCGTGCGCAGGAAGGTCGACGTGCGGTGGTGCAGCTCGCCTGCGGCCTCGATGTGCAGCTGGATCAGCCGCGCGAGGGGAAGGTAGACCTGGTCGACCTCGTCGATCGACAGCGCCCGTTCCATGCCCTGGAGCGCCCGTACCTCTGCCGGATCGAGGGGGTGCACCTCTGGGGTGGCCAGCGGTGCCCACGCGTCGCGGGGGATGTCCTGGTACGGGCTGGAGATGGTCGGCCTCCGCGCACGTCGATCCAACGCGGACCGAGGGGAGCCGGCCTGGTATCGCGTCAGGCGGCTCTGGCCAACCCCGGGGCCGGGGGGCTGCGGTGCACGTGGGGCATCGCTTGCGACCTCATCGGGGTCGCGGCGAGTGACTAGGGCTGGATGGCGAAGACGATGTCGGCGGTCAGCGTGCTCGGGATGCCGGGGATGCCGAAGCCGGTGATCGGCTCGTAGTCGATGGTCACCGTGAGCCGGAACGCGTCGTCGACGCCGACGCCGGTGTCGGCGCCGCCGATGGCGCAGCCCGCCAGGCCGGCCGGGCAGATGCCGTAGTACTCGATGAGGTTGGTCTGCAGACGTGTCTGGGCGGCGAGCAGTCCGATGGCTGTGTCACCGGTTGCGTTCTTCGAGCCGAAGCGAGCCGCGTCCCGCAGGGCGGTATGCAGCTGGTTGTACTCGTGGAACAGCCACCCGTACTCGACGATGCCGATGGCCAAGAGCACGATCAGCGGAAAGGTGAGCGCGAACTCGACCGCGGCGGATCCGCGACGGCTGCGTCGAAGGTAGCGGCTGATCATGAGACCTCCCGGTCGAAACACCGCCCCAGTATATCGGCTTGCCGGCGTGTTGTTGAGTGCAAGGCCGACTTTCGCGCCGGGAGTAGCGTGCGGGCGCGCTTCGGTGCGGGCAGATCGCGGAGATCGCGGTGCGCAGGAGTTCGGAGACCCCGTCGGTTGACAGTGGAGCATCCAAGTGACTATGAGCGCCGCGCACCACGGGTCCGTGGCGGCCTTGAGTCCCCGGGTGCGACGCGAACAATCTACGGATTTCCCTGGAGATCCCATGTTCCGTCCGGTTCTACCGTTCCTGATGCTCGCCGCCTGCAGCCCCAACCCCGCCCCCGTCGCCGACGACCTGGGCGCGGCGCGTTTCGCCGAGGCGAGTGCGGAGGCCTTTGGCATCCTCGCGCTGCTCGACGACGCCGCGACCACCGAGGACGTGCTCGATCGCGACGTCGGTCTCGACGCTCGCGCCGCGCGCTCTCTCGTCGCGCACCGCAACGGTCCCGATGGCGTGCACGGCACGCCGGACGACGACGCCTTCGACGACCTCGCCGAGGTCGACGCGCAGTACTACGTCGGCACCTCAGCCATCGACAAGCTCGCCGCGTACGCCGAGCAGGCCGGCTACACCCCCACCGGCGGCGAGATCGTCGGCGCCTGGGACGGCGTGACCTTCACCTTCGACCAGGTGACCGGCGTGCTTGCGCTCGCGAACGACGCCTCCGAAGGCGAGCTCGACGACGAGATCGGCCTCGACCGTCGCGCGGTCCGCGGCATCCTCGAGGCGCGTCCCATCGCGAGCATGAACGCGCTGGCCGACGCCTACTACGTCGGGAAGTCCGCGCTGACCGACCTGCGCGACTACGTGGACGCGAACGCGGGCGCCGGCGTGGGCGGGCAGTGCGACACCAGCGCCGACTGTGCCGAGGGCCTCGTGTGCATGGGCGAGATTGCGTACGGCAACGGCATCTTCTGCGTCGACGAGTCGATGTACGGCAACTTCACCTACGACGAGGAGGTGGAGATTCCCGACGACGGGGAGACCGGCCTGACCACCGCCGTGAACGTGCAGGGCCTCGCCACCGTGCCCGTCGACGTCGTGCTCACCCTCGACATCGATCATCCGCGGCCGAGCGACCTGGTCGTCGTGATCGACAACTTCAACGGCTACGAGCAGGTGATCTGGGAGCGCGAGGAGAACCCGCCGTCCGAGATCATCGTGCGCGCCTTCCCCAGCGACGACATGGTCAACGGCGAGTATCGCCTGCACATCGAGGACGTGGTTACCGGCGAGGCGGGCGTGCTCCGCGGCTGGAACCTCTACGTCGTCAGCAACTGGGACTGAGCGAGGCGCCCCCTGCGGGACGCCTCGTCAGGCGAACTCAGAGCTCGAAGTCGAGGCGGAACCAGGCCTGGCCCAGGGTGCGGCAGTTCGCCGTGTCCCAGACCCACTTGGACGGCCCGCCCGAGAGCAGGGTCGGCCAGTAGGTGCCCCAGGGCGACGCGTCCGCGCACACGCTCGGGGTGTTCCAGCCCGCCGTCGGGTAGCCCGGCTGCTCCCAGCCGGCGCCGGGGTAGGTCGGGTACACGGTCCAGCTGCCGTCACCCGTCGCGTAGGCGAGGGTGCCGTCGATGTCGACCTCGGCGCGGAAGCCGGAGATCACGCGGGCCACGTCGGTGCCCTTGGCGGCGATGGTGTGCCAGCCCGGGTTGAGCTCGACGGTCACGGCGTCGGAGCGGGACCAGGCGTTGCCGTTGGGCAGGGACACCGGCGCGCCGTCGATCCACAGATCCAGGCGGTCGTCGGCGGTCGCCGTCACCGTGACCTCGAAGACCTCGCACGCCGGGTACTCGCCGGTGAGGTCGAGGTAGTTGTCGAGGAGGGTCTCGCAGGAGGGGTGAGCCGGGTCGGCCACGCAGTCGATGGCGCAGCAGTACGCGTTGCACAGGCCGAAGGCCGCGCCCTGGGCGTCGTCGCAGATGTCGCAGTCGGAGGGGTTGGCCATCGCCGCGGCCAGGACAAAGGAGAGAAGCACGTCTACCTCGTGGGTTCATTCGCTCATCAGTGAGCGGGGCGCGGCTTCTACACGAGCGGATCCCCCCGTCTGTCAGCGCGGTGTGAGCGTTGACACGACGTGTGTCTGCAAATCCGGCTACTCGATCAGGGGTGCGACCGAGCGGTACAGGCCCTCGGCGGTGGCGACCCACACGCGGCCCTGGCCATCCGTGCCGGCGGCGCGCATCGGCACCGGGCCGCCGCTGGTGCGCTGGGGATAGCCGTCCAGCTGCACGGGCAGGGTCTGGTAGCGCTCGTTGCCGATGTAGCCGGCCGTGCCGAGGGTGCCGTCGCTGAACGCCCATACGTCGCGGCTTCCGTCGACCACCGCCGTGCTCTGGACGAGGCCGAACCAGCCCATGAGCTCGGTGCCACTCCAGTACTCGGGCACGCCCTGGCCCTGGGTGGTGCGGTTCACCGCCGCCTGGGCCCCGTAGCTGCCTCCGCGCAGGGCGGTGGGCTTGGCACTCGCGGTGTCGAGGCCGAGGTCCACCCACTCGGTGCCCTCCACGAGCACGCCGCCGGCCCCGTCGGTGGCGAAGGCGTAGGCCACGTGGCCGCCCCCCGGGATGCTCGCGTTGTCGTCCCACTCGCAGTCGACGATCTCGCCTGTCTGCTCCCAGAAGCGGTAGTCCGCCTGGTTGGCGAACTCGCCCCGGACCTCGCGAACGACGCCCTGGAACGTGACCTCGCGCCCATCCGCGGAGAGGTAGGCGTAGCCGAGGCCCAGGCCGTCGGGTCCGCTCATGCCGGTGGTGCCGCCGACGAACCAGCCGAGCGCGCCTCCGCACACCGCGGTGCCGGCCGCGTAGGTGGAGGCGGCCGTGCGCACCCAGCTCTCGCCGCCATCCGTGGTGATCAGCGTGCCCTGGAAGCGGGTGTCGACGAGCAGGTAGTCGTCGCGGAGGCTGACGATGCCGCGGTCCCCTCGCAGGTCGAGAGCCAGGTAGTCGTGTCCGGGCCCGGCGGGCAGGGCGCGGATGCCCCAGTCGCCACCGTCCTCGCGGACCACCACCAGGCCGAGGTCGCTGATCAGCAGCCGGTCGTCCATGGCGAGCAGGTTGTTCGTGTACTGGGTGTAGGGACGGCTGGCGGGGTTCGCGGTCCAGGTGCGGCCGTCGTCTTCCGAGAACCACACCCGGCTGCTGTCGAGCCAGTCGAAGCCCACGATGCGGCCGCCGGGTGCCACCGCCACCCTCGTCGGGCCGGCGAGCACTTCCGTGAAGCTCTGGCCGTCGTCCTCGCTGCGGAGCAGCCGCGGACCGAAGCTCCCGTTCTCGGCGACGACCCAGTTGCCGGCCTGGGTGCGCACCACCTCGCTGGCGCTCCGGTCGAGGGTGTCGGAGAGCACCGACCACGCGCTTCCGTCGGTCGTGGACTGGATCGTCCATGATCCCGAGGAGGAGATGTCCCACACCCACAGCCCGCCGCTGCCGTCGGGTTCCATGCCCCACAGCGGCACGTCCGCGCTGGGCACGGGCTGGGCCACCTCGGCGAAGGCGCTGTCGCTGGGGCCCCGGCGATAGAAGCGGGCCTGGTCGAGCTCGGTGTCCGAGGCTCGCGAGCCTACTTGCACCCAGAGCACGTCCCCCGAGGCCGCGAGGTCGACGGTGGTCACGTCGAGCCCGTCCCAGGGCGCATCGAGCACGGTGCGGCCGCTGGTCTCGATCTGCTCCACCCGGTAGCCGCCGCCCTGACCGATCGTCTCGTCGAACACGAGGCCGTAGAGGCCAGCGGTCGTCCAGGTGGCCTCGTGCACGGGGTCGTCGACCCGGGTCCACGCGATGCCGTCGGTGCTGCGGTGCAGGCCGTCCACGCCGTTGCCGTACACCCCGTCGGGGCCGTGGCGCAGCTCGTGGAGATAGGGCGCGGAGGGCCGGGGCTCGAGGGTGGCGGTGAGCGGGGAGGGCACCGCGCTGTCGCCGGTCTCACCGGTCTCGGAGGTGTCCTCGGCGGTCGGGCAGGCCGCGAGCAGGAGAGCGAGGGGCAAGGTGCGCATGCCGAGAGGGTAGCCGCGAGGACTCGCCCCCGCTTTCACATCTGCTTGCCGGAGGTCAGAACGGAGCCCGCCGGGATGGGGGCCCGGGGCGAGGGTGAGCGTGGCGGGTGGAGGACTCGCATGACGCGCGCATCGGGACGACAGGTGGAGCCCGCGTGTTTCGGCCGGGTCACGTGGGCCTGCGCCGCCCCGACCGCGATGCGGCGATCCTCCTCGGGCGTGCATTGCGACCCTCTCGCGAAGGCCGTGAGGAAGGGGATCTCAGGAGGGGCGGATGCTGTGGTTTGACAGCGCTCGCTCCCCGATCCGACGGTGGCCGCCATGCCTCATGTCGTTCCCGTCGAAGAGCTGACTGCACTCGCCCGCGCCATTGCGCTGGACGCGGGCCTCGAGATCCAGGTCGGCCAGCCGGGCTCGGGTTGGTTCATCAACCCGAAGACCGGCATCATCAACGTCGACGGGGGGGACCTCGCCAAGGAGGATCCGGACGACGTCCGCGGGCTGATCTGCCACGAGGCCGCCCACGCCGCGGTGACCCGCTACCTGACGCTCGTCCCCGAGAAGACGCTGAAGCAGCCGGGCATCGCGTCGCTGATGAACAGCCTTGAGGACTGCCGCATCGAGGACTGGATCGTCGCGCGCTTCCCGGGGGCGTCGGCGTGGGTCGACCTGTACAACGACCGCTTGTTCCCCGAGAGCGGCAAGGGACTCGGCGAGCAGCCGTTCTTCCAGCAGTTCTGTCTGGGCGCCATCCACGAGTGGTGGCACGGGGAGCTGCCGGACACGCTACATCCGACCCCGCGTCAGGCGCTCGACGACACGCGCGATGCACGTGAGCGCATCGTCGGTGCGCAGCCGCCCCACGACGCCGAGATCGATCTCATGGCGTCGCTCACCTACGACCGCCACCCGGTCGCGCGGGTGTTCCGCGGCAGCGACACGTTCATCCCGCCGGATCCGTTCGAGCGCCTGGTCCGCCTCTCCGCGTACGAGGCCTACCGCATCACGTGGCTCGAGGTGCGGCCGGTGTACCTGGAGTTGATCCGCCAGGACAAGGCGAACGCCGGCAAGATGAAGGAGCAGGAGCAGAAGTTCCTGCAGCAGATCCGCGAGCTGCGCTTCGGGGCGCCGCCCAAGGGCGCGAAGGGGCGCTCGGTCCGCATTCCGCCTCATCTCGTGCCGCCGGCGCTTCGCGGTGAGATGGGGGATCCGCCCGATCCCGAGATGATGGATGGCGAGCCCCTCGAGCTCGCCGAGCTTTCGGAAGAGATGCGGGAGATGCTCGAGCGCCTCGCGCAGTCGCAACCCGAGAACCAGTACGAAGAGGCCCGCAACGACGTCATGCCCTACGCGGACGCGATGGTCGCGCACCTCGAGCGGGTGCTGCGACCGACGAGCTATCCGCGGTGGCTGAACGGCTACGCGAGCGGCAACCGCGTCGACCTGCGGGTGGCGATGCACCTCGAGGTCGAGGCTGGCGCGTACACGCGCATGTGGCAACGCAAGACGCTTCCCGCGAAGCGCGACCCTGCGTTTCTCGTGTTCCTCGACCTTTCCGGGTCGATGAACGGCGAGCGCATCCACCACGGCTTCCGCGGTGTGGTGCTGTGCTGCGAGGTGCTCGAGCGCCTGCAGATCCCGTTCGCCGTGCACGGCTTCCAGGATCAGGTGGTGCCGTTCAAGGACTTCGCCACCCCGCTCGACAAGGCGATGCGCGAGGTCATCGGCACCATGCCCGCCGAAGTCCGCGGCAACCGCAAGGGCGGCCACAACCGGCCGCAGCACAACTGGGACGGGCCGTGCCTGCTGCGGGCCGCCGAGATGCTCGAGGCCTACCCGGCTCACGAGCGCATGCTCCTGCTCATCAGCGATGGCGAGCCCTCGGGTCCGTCCGATGCCGATGGCGCCCTCAAGCGCGCCGTCGCCAAGGTGCGCAGCAGCTACGACATCCACCTCGTCGGCATCGGGCTCGGACCCGGCACCGACCACGTCAACAAGTACTACCCCGACGCGATCGCCAACGTGTCGCTCGAGCGCTTCCCCCAGCTGCTCGGCGAGACCATCGACCGACTCGTCCTTTCCGACACGCCCATGAGTGCACGCGCACTCCGAGGAGCCCGCACATGACGCTTCCTGCCCCGCACTACACGAAGATCGGCCTCGCGCAGTACCTCGAGACCGTGCCGCTCCCGCTGCCCGTGCCCCCCGGTGCGCCGTCCACGTGGACCACCGCCCTGCACCTGTTCGGCACCTTCCCGCTCGTGGCCAAGGACGACCGCGGCTACACCGACATCCTCGACAAGGACCTGCTCCGCGAGATCCTGAGCGCCTTCGGCCGCCCGACCCGCAAGGAAGAGCAGATGGCGCTGATGTTCACGACGCCCATTCCCGGCGACGTGGACGTGGCCGAGGTGCTCGGCGGACTGCTCTCGCACTCGACCTACTGGGTTCGCCAGCGCACGGCGATCCTGATCGGCCTCATGGGCCTCACCGGCGCGCAGAAGCAGCTGATCGCGAACCTCAGCGACAGTGACAACGACGCCCGCCGCGGTGCCGCCGAAGGACTCGGCCGCCTCGGAGATGCCGGTGCGATCGAGGCCTTGGCCCGCGGTCCGTGGGAGGACAGCGACACCAGCGTCGACTACGCCCGCTGCATCGCGCTCTCCCGCATCAACGACTGGGACCGCACGGCCGCCGCCGTGGCCGGCATGAGTGCCGATGGTGACGGCTTCGAGCTGCTCACCGCGATGATCGAGGCGCACAAGTCCGGCGACGGCTCCGAGCTCATCGAGCGCATGGAGAGCGGCGACGACGACGTGAAGCGCGCGGTCGGTCGCTTCCTCATGGGCCACCCTGCGATGTCCGCGAAGCACGCGGGCAGCCTCGGCGAGGTGATGAGCAGCATCGACGACACCGACGCGATGATTCCGGTCGCCTACGCCCTCGGCTTCGCCGGCGAAGACGCGGTGGGCGCGCTCGAGGAGCTGTTCGACTCGGGTGACTGGCGCGTGCGTCAGGGGGCGTGCATGGCCGCCAGCCGCATGGGTGCAGCGGGCATGGCCCTCAAGGACAAGCTCGTCGCCACGCTGTCCGACGACGATGGCGACGTGCAGCGCGATGCCGCGCTCGCGTGCACCATCCTCGGCATCCAACCCGAGACCACCGGGCCCAAGTGGCAGAACGACATGAGCACCAGCTACCAGTTCGCGTTCCGCGCCGCGGAGCTGTCGAAGACCGAGCCCGGTGCGGCCCTCGCCGGCCAGGTGATGGGGCTCGTACCCCCGACCCGCGACCTGTTCGCCGCGCTCGGCAGCGGCAGCGGTGGCAATGCCGACACCCGCGGCTACGCGGCGGCCTACCTTGCGCTGCTCGAGCCCGAGCTCATGTCCTCCGTGCTCGACGCCATGGCGCGCGACGACTCCCGGGACGTGCCCATGGGCCTTCGCCGCTGGGCCGCGGCGGGCTTCCTGCTCACCGGTGGCGTGCCGTCCCGACTCGGCGCCATGCACCGGATTCTCCTGGCGCACGAGGGCGAGGTGTCGAGCCAGCCCAAGGGCAGCGTCGAGAACCTCCGCGGTCGCGCTGGCGAGCTCGCGTCGATCGCTGCGAAGGATGGTGACTGGCCGGTCCGCATCGATGCGCTCCGCCTGCTGCAGCTGCTCGGAAACGAGGCCGCGCCGTTCAAGGACCTCATCCACCACATCTCCATCCACGACAGCGACAGCGACTGCCGCAACCAGGCGCGCGACATGATCGACGTGGGGTGGACCTCCGAGTCCGTCGCCGACTTCCTCGCCGGGGTCATCGCCGGCCCGCGTGGGGGAGGAGACTCCGCCAAGGCCGCGTCCCTCAAGCGCCTCGCGGGTGCCGATCCGGCGCTCGGCGCGCTCATGGCTCGCCGCTTCGCCAGCGGCGACGACCGCGACCTCGCGCGCGCCGGCAGCACCATCCTCGGTGGCGTGCTCACCGCCGCCAACGCCGTGCCCGAGATCGAAGCGGCGCTGGGTCGGCTCGAGGCGGACGGCTGGGTGCTTCGCGAGGCGGCCTGCGATCTGCTCGGCGCCATCGATCCCTCCATCGTCGACGAGGGCCTGTTCGAGGAGTTCTGCGAGGCGCTCAACACCCGCGCGGAAGAGGACGACGACTCCGACGTGCAGAACGCCGCGAAGGCCGCGCTCGCGCGCCTCGGCCGTCCCTTCGGTGGGGAGTAGTCCATGTCGCTCTCTGGCAAGTCCGTCGGCCTGACGGGCGCCCTCGACGGCATCTCGCGGGCCGAGTTCCGGCGCATGGTCAGCGACGCCGGCGGCACCTACGCGACCACCCTCGACGACAGCGTGGATCTGCTCGTCGTCGGGGAGCGCCCGCTGTCGTCGCGTGTCGATCAGGCGCGCAGCCTCGGCATCGAGGTCGTCGACCAGGAAGCCTTCTCGGCGATGGCTGCGGGCGTCGTCTCCGGTCTTGCCAGTGATGGCGCGGAGCCCGTGCCCGAAGAGGACATCGTGCCGCTCGCGGTCGAGGGCATCGAGGACGCCTCTCCCAGCGTGGAGGTCATCGACGACGACCTGGTGCGCATCCTCGACATTCCCCTCGGTCGTCGGCCGGAGGGGCCGCTCACCCCGTCGCTCGACTTCTTCGCGCACTACACCCTGGACACGCCGACGCTGCGCACCCTGCGGTTCCTGGCGCGTGCGGTGAAGCTGAAGATGCCGTGTCTGCTCGAGGGCGAGACCGCGACCTCGAAGACCTCGTCGATCAGCTTCCTTGCGGCGCTCACCGGGCACCAGCTCGTGCGCATCAACCTCAACGGTCAGACCGATACCTCCGAGCTCGTCGGGCGCTACATCCCGAACGAGGAGCAGGTGCGGCTTCCGGTCGACGAGATGATGCAGCACCTCGAGCTGCTCGAGGACGAGTCGCGCATGATCCTCGAGCGGGCGCGGCAGACCAACCGCAGCCTGACCGGCGTCGAGAAGCAGCAGATCGCCGCGAACGAGGGCATCCAGGCGCCGCAGTGGCGCTTCCAGGAAGGACTCATTCCCCAGGCGATGCGCCACGGGTGGTGGGTCATCCTGGACGAGGTGAACCTCGCCGAGCCGCAGGTACTCGAGCGGCTGAACTCGGTGCTCGAGCGCAACCCCACCCTGGTGCTCACCGAGGGGCCGGGCACGCGCTTCGGCCCGAACGGCGACGTTCGCGTGCATCCGGACTTCCGCATCTTCGCGACGATGAACCCGGCCGAGTACCAGGGGCGCAGCGTGCTCTCTCCCGCGTACAAGGACCGGTGGACGGCGACGTGGCAGGCCGAGAGTCCCGGCGAGGTCGAGTACCGGCAGATGCTCCAGCGGCTGATCTTCGGCAATCAGCCGAACATCGAGATCGACGGCATTCCATGGAAGGGCGGACCGAGCTTCGGCACGCCGTACGCGTCGCTGTCGACCGTGCCCGGCATGGGCGAGTTCCTGTCGCGGCTGGCCGCCCTGCACGCGGGTCTCGTGCGCATGGCGAGCCCGGCCGACGGCAAGCCGCCGAGCCTGGGGGTGTCGCGCCGCGAGCGCTACGTCTTCAGCCGTCGCGGGCTGCTCGCCGTGCTCGATGGACTCGGTGCGCTGGAGATCATGGACCCGAAGACCGGTCGGCGCATGGCGTTCACCGACGCGCCGGAGGCGATTGCCGCCGACACGCTCGAGAGCGTCTACGTCGACCGGATCCGTGGTGACGAGGATCGCTCGCGGGTCATCCAGCTGCTGCGCAGTCTCGGACTGCATCGCGGCAACTGGCTGCACCGCTTCGAGGATGCCTCCTAGCAGCCTGCTACAGGTCGTTCGCCAGGTCGTCGAGGGCGAGTCCCTCGTCGAGGGCGACCTCGTAGGTCTGCGACGCCTCCTGGGTGAGCGGGTTCTCGCGGATCATCTCCAGGTTCTCCTCGATGAGCGCGTCCCACTCCTGCATCAGCAGGTCGGGGCGCTTGCGCAGGCGCTCGCTGGCGGCGCCCACGTTCTCGCCGAAGCCGGCGGGGGCGAGGAGCGGGTTCTCCTTGATGAGCGTGATGCTCTCGTCGAGGAGCTCGTCCCACTCGGCGGTGAGC
Organism: Deltaproteobacteria bacterium; assembly: GCA_006226595.1. Classification (GTDB taxonomy): domain Bacteria; phylum Myxococcota_A; class UBA796; order UBA796; genus M1803. The sequence continues at coordinate 46,833 of SBGP01000082.1, read as the reverse complement.
AGGTCGGGCTTCTTGCGGATGCGCGCCATGGTCACCGCGGCGATGAAGTCCGCGACATCGCGCACCTGGGCGTCCTTCAGGGCGGCATCGCGCTCGGCGATGGTCTCCTCGACAGCGGTGTACGCATCGTCGAGCTCGAGCTCGCACTGGGGCAGGCCCCCGGCGCGGTCGGTGAGAGCCAGGGACTGGGCGCCGGCGGACTGGGCGGCGAGCATCAGGGTGAGGACGAGGGCGGTGCGCATGGGAACTCCTGGAAGCTCCGGCGTTGTAGCCGGTGCATCGCCGCGTGAGACCCCACGGACTTCTCACCCGCGACGGGCCGATGTTTCGCACTGCGCCTCGAGCCTGCCGCCGCCCCGTGTGTCTCGCGACGAACGGTGTGGATCGCCGTGAAGTCCTACCGTAGGCCGACTGACAGGTCTCTCGGGCGCCGGGCAGGCCCAGCGCTCGCGGCATGCGGTTTCTGCACGATGTGGGCGCTTCCCGCAGGCACCCACGCGCGAAATCGCCAAGACATGCGGGTTCGCGGGTTGGCATACCCCGTGCATCGTGGCGTGTGGGTTCTGCGATGGAGATTCCCATGAGCCACACACGCATCCTCTTCCTGATTGCCCTGGTCGCCTGCGGCCCCGGCGAGTCCGACGACACCACCGACAGCGGCAGCGAGGTCGTCGAGGGGCAGCAGACCCTCGACGCGAGCCGCTTCGACATCCACGCGCTCGTCAGCGACTTCTCGACCGTCGACTGCACGCTCACCGACGGCACCAGCACGACGTGCCACACCGTGACCGTGCGCAACGAGCCCGCCGAGTGGGGGCCGGGCTGCCCCTCCACCGACACCGAGGTCGGCGGCGTGGGCTTCTACGACCCGAATGGCACGCCGGTGCTCTACGCCCTCGACTCCGACCTCTGGGATCTCATGGAGGCCGATGGCTACGACGTGATCGACGACCAGGGCAACGTAAACGTCGTCGTACCCACCGGTCCGCCGGGCAGCGGCGGTGGCGGGGGCCCCGTGACCACCGGGTCCTGCCTCGATGCCGATCTCGTCGACACCCTGGAGATGGTGTACCTGATTCCCGCGGATCCGCGCCTGTCGGGCTCGACGACGACCGTCGCGGTGCCGGACGTGCCTTATTCCGGCATCTCGCTCGACGGTCTGCCGCTCGCGCCCGCCCCGCCGGCGACGGTGATGGGCAACATGGCGGCGCTGCCGGCGCTCGACCCCTGCGGAGGCCACCCCGAGCCCGACGGCCCGTTCCACTGGCACCTCACCCCGCACGAGGTCAACCACGTGCTCGATGCGCAGGGCATCCGGAGTGACGTGCGCTGCTCGGCGATCGCCCAGGTCTCGGACGACGTCATCGCGTACGCCGCGGACGGCTTCCCGGTGTACGGCTCGCAGGACAGCGACGGCACCGAGCCCTCGGACCTCGACGAGTGCCACGGTCACAGCACGGACGCGGGCTACCACTACCATGTGTCCGCGACCGAGGCGCCGAACAACCTGACCTGCCTCAAGGGCGTGCTCGCCTCGACCTTCCTGGAGCGGCGATGACTCGGTTCCTGCTCGTCCTCGGCGTGCTCTTCTGCATGATGACGGCCGCCAGCGCGCACAGCACCCACGCGCTCTCGGTGCGCCTGCACCAGCTCGCGGTGGGCGACGTCATCGAGGTCATCGCGCCGACCCCGTCGGTTCAGGCCGCGATGGACGCGCACTTCGGCAGCGCGCTCGCCATCGACTCCCGCGAGGGCAAGGAGCGCTACGTGCGCTACCTCAAGGAGACCGTCGAGGTGCAGACCCCCGAGGGCAAGCTCGCGCTCGGAGGCGGCGGCATCCGGGTCGACGGCCACCAGGTGGTGGTCCGGCTCAAGGCGGTGGTGCCAGACGGTGAGCGCTTCCCGATGGAAGTGCACGCCCCGGTGCTCGCCGAGAACCGCGGTCAGCTCGTGACCTTCCGGCTCGTCGGCCAGCGCGAGGGCCACGTGGTCCTCGATGCCGGGGACGGCTTCCGGGCCACGCTCACCGAGCGGGATGGCGCCATCGCCGCGCGCTAGCGCTCGTCGGCACCCGCATCCGGCGGGTTGCCGCGAGGGTCGCCGTCGATGTCGGTCGGCAGTGTCCATGCACTGTCGCCAGCGTCCTCGGCGCCGTTGCCGTCGACGAGGTGCGCGTCTCCCCCCGCGATGTCGGCGAACCACGTCGACTGCGCGCCGACCGCGTTGCCTGCCTCGGTCACGTCCCCGCCGACCCCGCGGTCGCGCACGTTGTGTGACACGAGGTTGTTCGCGACGACGCCGTCCGTCGGATCGAAGCGGTACTCGATGGACGAGTAGGGTGCGTAGTCCGAGTACACCGTGTTGTGGAGCACGGTGGCGCCGCACGCCGACTCGAGCGCGATGCCGACGTCGAAGCCGCTCGCCGAGGACTGCAGGTCGGTGTCGGTGGCGACGACGACGTTGTTGATCACCGTGCCATCGTAGTCCTGGGCCAATGTGCCGCCGCACGGGTCGTCTTCGTAGCGGCGACCGGTGGTGTCGCTGCCGAGCCCCAGGCCGATGCCGCGCGCGTTGTCTCGGAGCACGTTGCGCGCGATGTGCGTGTCCCGGCAGCCGCGCCACACGTGGATGCCGTGCTCGGACAGCCCGCTCTCGCACCAGAAACCGACCACCGTGTTGTCCCGGAAGGTCCAGCCCCAGCCCTGATGCATGTCGATGCCGCCGGTGTAGCAGTTGTTGCGGACCTGCGGTCGCCCGGCATCGGTGAGCTCGAGGTGGGAGCAGGCGACGAGCCCGCGGTCGGCGAAGCGGGTGCCGTTCTCGGCGGTGTTGATCTTGATCGCCTGCTCGGCGCCGTCGATCACGCGGATGCGGTACAGCTCGACGCCCTCGATGTCGCGCCCCGCGGCAGGCGTGACGTGCACCGGGTGGTAGTAGAAGCGCTGCAGGGTGAGGTCGCTGACGACCACGTCGCTGGCCTGGATCGACAGGCCGAACTGCGTCTGCCAGTTGCCGTCGATCACGACGTCCCGGGCATCGCCCGTCGCGCCGCGCACGGTCACACCGTCCGTCTGCAGCTGGATGTACGCGCCGGCGTCGAGGGTGTAGGTGCCGGCGGCGAGCATCGCCGTCTCGCCGGTCTGCAGGGCCTCGAGCACCGCCTCGAGGTCGTCCCCCGGGCTCACCTGCACGACGGTGCCGGTGGGAGAGGGCAGGGGAGCGCACGCGTCGGCGTCGGCGTCGGTATCGGTGTCGGTGTCGGTGTCGCTGTCCGCGTCGGCATCGGTGTCGGTGTCGGACTCGATGATGTCGTCCACCACGGGCTCGTCGTCGCCTGCGGCGCATGCGACCAGACTCAGGGCCAAAGACAGGAACACGCGCCGCATCGTCACCTCTACGCAGCATCATCGCGAAGCCGCGCCGACCGCGCAATTGGCGGATCCCTGCGGGGGGCCTCTGCGCGCGGGCAAGCCGAGGATCGACGTGTCGTGTGGCGCTCGCGGTACACTCACCGCCGTGGGGATGCATGGCGGGGAACGGTAGTCAGCGCGACTCAGCGGGTCCGAAGTCCGATGCCGGGCTGACCTGGAGCGCGGACGATCCGGAGGCGACGGCGGCTCCGGCGCCCATGGCTTCGGACTCGCAGCGCTACGAGCTCGGCCAGGAGATCGGTCGGGGCGGGCTCGGTCGCGTCGTCACCGCCCACGACCAGGTGCTCGATCGCACGGTCGCGATCAAGGAGCTGCAGCGGCTGTCGTCGGGCGCTCAGCACCGCTTCGAGCGGGAGATGAAGATCACCGCTGCGCTCGAGCACCCCGTGGTCGTGCCCGTGTACGACGCCGGCCACTTCGAGGGCGGTGAGCCGTTCTACGCCATGAAGTGGGTGCGCGGTGACACGCTCGAGGACGTGGTCCGCCGCTGTCGCACGTTCGACGAGCGCGTGGGCCTGCTCTCGCACCTCATCGCCGTCGGTGAGGCCATCTCGTACGCACATGCGCGCGGCATCATCCACCGCGACCTCAAGCCCCAGAACATCCTCGTCGGCGAGTTCGGCGAGACCATGGTCATCGACTGGGGACTCGCCAAGTTCGTCGGCGAGGAGGACGTCGCCGAGCCGGCCATCTCCGGCAGCAACGCCAAGCTCACCCAGGTGGGCTCGGTGGTCGGCACGCCCGCATACATGGCGCCGGAGCAGGCCGCGGGCGATCGCGTGGACCAGGCTGCCGATGTGTTCGCGCTCGGGGCCCTCGCGTACGCGGTGTTCACGGGCCGGGCCCCCTACGACGGTGGCTCTTCGGACGAGCTGCTTCAGCTCGCGCGCAACGCCGTCTTCCGCCCGATGCGCACGCGAGATCCGGACATCCCGCCCGAGCTCGATGCCATCGTCGCCAAGGCGATGGCGCCGCGAAGCGAGGACCGCTACCCGTCCGCGGCCGAGTTCACCGCGGACCTCAAGCGCTTTCAGAACGGTCAGACCGTCGCCGCCTACTCCTACTCGGCGAGCGAGCACCTGCTCCGACTGATCGAGCAGCACAAGCTCGCGTTCGCGCTCACCGTGTTCTTCGTGTTGCTGGGTGTGGCCGGGGGTACCTGGAGCATCCAGGCCATCGTCGAGCAGAAGCAGGAGGCGGTCGAAGCCCGCGCCGCCGAGGCCGTGGCCCGCGCGCGCGAGGAGGCCCGCGCCGACGAGGTGACCTTCGAGCAGGCGCGGCTCGCACTCGAGCACAACCCGGCGCGTAGCCTGTCCTTGCTCCGGGAGCTGTCGCCGCGGTGGCAGGACTGGGAGGCGGTGCGCATGGTCGCCGGCGAGGCGCTCGGCTACGGCCTTCCCCGCACCTTGCGTCCCCACGAGGCCGCGGTCATCGACCTCGTGCCGTCTCCCGACGGTCGGCGGGTCGCGAGCGGCGGCGTCGACCGGACCGTGGTCGTCCACGACGTAGCCAGCGGCGAGACCGTCGCCGTGCTCGAGGGCTCCCCCGAGCCCATTGGCGTCGTGCGCTTTTCGCCCGACGGCCAGCGCGTGGCGGCGGCGTCGGACATCACCGGTCGCGTCTGGGACGTGGCCACCGGCAAGCTGGTCGTCGAGCTTGCGGGCGCCGCGGATCTGGTCGCCACCGTGGGCTACTCGCCAGACGGCTCGATGATTGCCGCGCCCTCCTACGACGGCGAGACCCGGATCTGGTCGGCGGACGGCGAGCTGCTGCAGGTCCTCGGGGTGCACGAGGATGCCGTGCTCGACTCGGCCTTTTCCCCGGACGGAAGCCAGCTGGTCACCGCGGGCTACGACTTTCGCGCCGTCCAGTGGGACCTCGCGACCGGCAAGGCCGTCCGTCAGTGGCGCACACCGGACCGTCTGCAGGCGGTGAAGTCCGCCCCCAACCGACCGCTGTTCGCGGCGTTCGGGGAGGGGCCGACCGTGTTCCTGCTCGACGGCAAGAGCGGCGCGCGTCGCGACCTCGTCGGCCACGACGACTGGGTGCAGTGGCTCGACTTCAACGCCGATGGCAGCCTGCTCGCCACGGCCTCCCAGGACCGCACCGTCCGGGTGTGGGACACGGCCACGGGCGAAGCCATCGCCGTGCTCAACGGCCACGGCGCCAGCGTCGACAGCATTGCGTTCCTCGACGACGGCTCACTCGTCACGGCGGGTTCCGACGGCAGGGTCGTCCAGTGGACGCCGGGCTTCGGCCAGCAGTTCGTGCTTCGGGGCCACGACCACCCGGCCATCGCGACGCCTGTGGCCGACGGGGTCATCGTGTCCGCGGACCTCTCTGGCGCCGTGCTCGCATGGACGCCGCACCTGACCGGGGCCCGCGCTGCGCACGCGCACGACACCACGATCACCGACATCGAGTGGACCACGGACGGCTCGGCGGCGATCAGCGTGGATCAGGACAGCCAGCTGCGCATCTTCGACCTCGCGAGCGAGCGCAGCATCACCGTGGACGCGGGCGTCGGCTACACCCATGCGATGGCCACGACCGCGGATCGCGTGGCGGTGAGTGGCGATGAGGGGCTCGCGGTCTTCGACCTCGAAGGCCGCGAGGTCGCGCGCGGCGCCCAGGGCTCGGCGGTGGGCGAGAACGTCGCGTTCGGGGCCGATGGCAAGGTCGTGTACGTCGGTCTCGACGACGGCACCGTGGGCTGGCTCGCGCTCGACAGCGGGGAGGCGGGGTCCTGGCCGGTGCACGACGACGCGATCACGACGCTGGCCCTGACGCCGGACGGGCGCATCGCCACCGCGAGCTTCGACACCTCGGTCAGGCTGGTCGACCCTCGCGTCGACCCGCCGGAGATCACGGTTCTCGGCGAACATCCCTCTCCGGCTCTGCACCTGGCGGTCGCTCGCGACGGCCGGACCGTGTTCAGCGCAGGCGGCGGTGGCGACGTGCGCGCCTGGTCCCTCGTGGGCGAGGAGCCTCGGGAGGTCCAGGGGCCGACCTACATCAACGTGTGGTTGCGCGCGGGCCCCGACGGCCAGCTGGCGGCGGCCGATGCGATCGGCGGGGCACTGGTCTGGCCCGACACGCGCGGCGAGCCGCGGCGGCTGATTGGGCACACGAGCTCGATCGAGTCGCTCCAGTGGCACCCGGACGGCAGCCGTGTGGTGACCGCCGGCGAGGACAGCACCGCCCGGCTGTGGCTGGTGGACCGCGAGACGGTGGTCAGCCGAACGCTGCGCGGGCATACCGGCCCACTGACCTCGTGTGCGTTCTCGCCAGACGGCCTGCTGCTTGCGACGGGGGGCGAGGACGGCTCGCTCCTCCTGTGGGAGGACTCCCTGCCGGTCGACGAAGAGGCGCTCCGAAAGCGCATCGACGACGAGCTCGCAGAGCGGGGAATCGGCGACTTCGACCGCTTTCCCTGAGTCGCGGAGAGCACTCCTCGGGGAGGGGCGGTGGCCCTCGGCCTCGCGGTGACCCGCGTCACCCTCGCGCTCGCGGTCGGTCGGAGCTGAGCGTCAGCCCTCGCCGCCCAGGTCGTCCCACTCGCCGGAGTACTCGTCGAGTGCGGCGTGATCGAGGCAGCGCTCACAGAAGTGCACGTCCTCGTCCTCGTGTGCGGGAGAGGGGATGCCGCAGGCCGCGCACGCGCGGAGTCGCTCGCGCTGGTGTCCCTGGGGGCGGGGGCCCTCGGTGTCGTTCGGGGATGGCAGATGGACGGTGCGCATGGTTCACCTCTCTCGGCCGATGCCGGCGAGAACCAACCGCGACAGCTGGTTCTGGCTCATGCGGGCCTGTGGGGATCGCGTCTCGTGCCCGTGGCGTTCCTCGTCTCGGTGCAGGCCGGTGAGCGAGGGCTGGAGCATCTTCAGTCGCTTCGAGACCACGCGGATCGTCGCGGATGCGCGGTCGAGCGAGTCAGCGGCCGGGTCCTGATACAGCTGCCGGAACAACGTGCTCAGCCCGCCGCACACCGCGAGCTGCCAGCGGTCGATGGCGAGGGCAATCCGGGCGATCTCCATGTCGCGGAGCACCCGGTCTTCGAGGTTTCGGGCCTCGACGGCCTGTCGGCAGAGCTGCACGACGAGGGGGTCCGAGACCTCGTTCGGGTCGCGGTAGAGGTCGGCGTAGATCATGCTGACCTCGTTTCGCACGCCGAGCTGCGCGACCATGCGGTCCGTGAGCACGAAGCCGAGCACCGGGTCGTGGGCGGCGTGCTGCATGCGTGGAAGCACGGCGGCGATGCCGCTGCTCGCGGTCGAGAGTCGATCGAGTTCTTCGAGAGCGAACTCGAGGAGTTGGGAACGGTCCATGACGACCTCCTGGGTCAAACAAGGTCAACGAGAGGGAGCACTCAACTGGGAATCGGGATCTGGTGTCGCTGCACCACCTCAGGGGTGGCGCGGTCGAGACCGCGTCGGAGCAGCGCTTCGAACATCCACTCGAGCTGCTCGCGCGCGCCGGTGAAGCGGTACACGAACCGCTCCAGGTCCTGGCCCTCGGCCCGCCCGTCCAGGTGGCGCCACAGCGAGGCCAGGCTGGCGCACCCCGCCAGTGTCCAGTGCAGGCAGCGGAGCGCGAAGGTCGCCATGACCAGGTCGCGAACCGACGGGTCGTCGAGCTCGAGGGCCGCCTCTCCCTGTGCCATCAGCGCGTCGAGAGCGGTGTCTCGTCCGGCGCGCGCGTCGCGGTCCATGACCTCGCAGCAGCTGTACAGGACGTGCAGCAGCTCGCGATTGAGCTCGAGCTGCTCCTCGAGCGCACCACGTAGCAGCGGGTCGTTCGCGGTGGTGGCCATGCGGCTGAACAGTGCGCAGATCCCGCGGTTCGCGTGGATCAGGCGGTCCAGCTCGTACCCACAGTAGGCCGTTACCTTCTTGCGGTTGATGCTGACATCCATGGTGCACCTCGTTCGTGGTTGGGCCGATCAGGCCGTGGCGTTCAGCAAGATGGGCCCGTGGGTCCCGGTCCCGGCGAGCTCCAGGTCGTTCGCGGTCTCGATGGGCTCGCTGGCCATCGGTAGGCGCAGGTGGACCTCTTCCCCGGCACAGCGGAGGCTTCCCCCCTGATGCCGCAGCAGCTCCGCGAGTCGCCAGGAACCCGGCCCGGTGCGCACGGGCGAGAGACAGATGTCGACCGCGCCGCGGTCGGCGAGCGCGACGATGCGCAGGGGACCCTGCGGAAGGTTCGCGTCGGTGAGCAGGAAGTGGATCAGCGCACGGCACACGCGCGCGGCGTCGACCATCGCTTCGCCAGCGGTCGCGCCCACCTGGAGCGCGACCTCGAGTCCGTACCGCTGCTGGAGCTGCTCAGCGAGGTGCGAGAGCATGCACACGACGTCGCACTGGCTCGGTGAGACGGGGGCGGTGCCATCCTCGATGGTCGCCATCTCCTCGAGGTCGCGCACCAGACGCGCGAGGCTGCGCGCGGACTGGCAGATGCGGGCCACCTGGTCGCACACCGCACGGTCGACCTCGCCGTCGAGGACCTTGGAGAGTCCGTCGACGATGACGTCCATCGGGTTCTTGATCTCGGCGGCGACATCGCGGAGCAGCACGCCCCACTGCCGGTTGACCCGTCGGCTGGCCATGTCCTTGTCGGCCAGCGCGAGCATGAGCTCCTCCTGGCCGCGATGTCCATCCTCCGCGTGGGCAAGGGCGACCTGGAGCTGCGCCTCGATGGTCTTGCGCCTGCGGCGCAGGTGGCGCAGCTCGACACGCTGCCGCTCGAGGATGCGCTTCTGATCCTGCTCGCGACGGGAGGCGCCGCGCTCGGCGTCCACGCCCTCCTTGGCGAAGAACCAGGCTTCGTGCAGCGCCGAGGCCGGCGAGAGTCCAGCCGGCAGGATGTTGTGGGCACCGCGGCGCCACCGGGCCTCGAGGCGGTCGAAGGGCTCGCCATTCGCCACGAGCACCACCGGCAGCTGGTGCCGGTGACCCGCGAGTCGATGGAGCAGGTCGAGGTCCTCGCCCCGGTCCATGTCGACCGAGGCGAGGATGATCACGGGCTCGACCATGGGCGAGGGGGGAACGATGTCCCGCGCTCGCTCGAAGGCGGTGACGTACCAGCCCATCTCTTCGAGCTCCGCGACGCGGATGCCCGTCGGCTCGCCGACCAGCCACAGCACACGCCGCTCTCGCGGCTTTGCCCAGCTAGGATGCACGTCTCCAACCCACATGTGAACCTCCTTCATGTGACACAGAAGTTCTCTCCGCTCACCCCTTGGTCACGACGGACGGCCTCAAGAACAAAGTGCCGAAGCCAACAACTGGCCGCCGTCGTGCTCGCGATGTCTTGGAAGAACCTCATCTTCATTTCACACGAGCCCCGATGGGTGATCAAGTTTGCGTCACATCTTTTTTATGAAGCCGCAGTTCGCGCGGATGCGCGAGATCTCGGGATCGACGGGCAAAGTTTTCGACACGGCGCGCGCAAAAATGCACCGAAAATACCTGCAGAAACGAAAATAATAAATGCACGAAGTTGCGCCTCGAACGCGTTATTTTGGACCACCGGCTGCCGCCGGCGTGAGGACATCTCCGTGAAGCCCCTTGTTCGGGACCTGCGGCATAAAGTTGCCGATTGGACAATTTCTATTGCGACACAAACTGACGTGTCGCTAGCGACCGCTACCCAATCCAAACGACTGTCTCTTGCATTCGCGGACCGGGGTTTGTCGGGCGGGGCTCTTGACGTGGAAACAAGACGACCCCGCTCCGGCAAGGAGCGGGGTCGCGAAGGACAGACGGCGGGTGCGGCGGGACTGGCGTGGTCGTCACAACCGTCGACGCACCGCACCCGGCGCCTGCGGGAGGCGCTGCGCGGTCATGCGGCGAGCGGCCGGATCAGCACCGGACAAGGTGCGTGGCGAAGCACGCGCTCGGTGCGGCTTCCGCGGAACACGTCGAGCATGCTGTCGTGTCCGCGCGTGACCATCGAGATGGCCGCGCAGTCGAGCTGCCGCGCGACGTCGACGATCTGATCGACCACCGCACCCTCTCGGTACACGGTGCGCCAACTCCACCGTCCTCGTCGCGGAAGCTTCAAGGTCGGCAGGGCTCCGCGGGGGCCGACGTGGAGGAGGACGAACTCGACCGGGCCGTCCGAGAGCGTCTCGGCGAAGCGAATGGCCTCCTCGACGGCGTGCACCTGGTCGGCGTCGCTGGACAACGGCACGAGCACCCGTGGGTAGCCGATGTCGCCGGTGCGCGGATCGACAATGGGGCGCGTGCGCTCCGGGACGACCAGTGCCGCGTGCGGTGCCTGCCGGGCGATGCGTTCGCTGACGCTGCCGTTGAGGAATCGGTCGAGACCGGTGGGCCTGCGCGTACCGAGGACGACGAGCTCGGGGCCAATCGCCTCGAGGCCCGTCTCGATGCCGCTGCTCGTGTCCTCGCTCTCCAGGCTGTGCAGGAACAAGTGGAAGCCCAGCCGGCGGAAGTCGTGAACGGTGGCGTCCCGGTCGAGAACGCCCCACTGAACGAGCATGTCCCGCGCGGTCGGCAGCTTTGCCCAGCGGCTGCGCTGGTCCTTCTGTCGAACGTGGAGCACGGTGAGCTCCGCGCCGGGGCGGCACGAGAGCTTCAAGGCGTGCGCCCAGGGGGTGAGTGCCGTCGACGTGAGATCCGTCGCCAACATGACCTTGCGATACGGAACGGTCTGCATGAAACCTCCAACATGGGCTCAATTCAAATGCCCATGTGTTCCATTATCGACGTTGGCTCTTGTTTTCGAATAAACCGGCCCGATTCGCGCGACGGGCGAATCGACAGTCTGTGTGGGATGCCTGGACTGCCGCGAGCATCAGGCCGACGAGCAGCCACACGGGTCTCACCCATCGTGCGCTGCGTGCGCTCCTGGGCGACGAACACCTGGATGGCTCCGCTAGAAGCCGGCGCCCACGGTGACGGCTCCGAAGCCGAGTACGGGTCCGGTGGCCCCGGTCACCACGGGCTGGGCCGGGATGATGGCCGCGCCCGCGTTCACGTCGACGACGAGGTAGGTGCGCTCGAGCCAGATGCGGACCTTGCCCGACACGCTGGCCTCGGCGCCGGCGGCCTCGACCTGGTCTTCGCTGCGCGCCTCGCCGAACAGGAAGCCCGCGCGGTCCTCGCCGACCTGGATCTCGGTGAAGCCGATGCCGGGGAGGATCTCGGCCTCGGTACGTCCGTTCTGCGCATGCAGGGCGCGAATGCGCGTGCGGAAGTGGGCGATGTCGGTGGCCTGGGGGTTGTTGTGCCAGATGCCCGAGCCGTTACCGCACGCCTCGATCGTCCACCACGCCAGAGGATAGCCCTCCATGCACACCTGCGGCGTGTCGAGGCTCGCGGCGGTGTCCACGCCCACCCGCAGGTCCAGCACCGGTCGACCGGCGAGCGGCCGCGGCACGTAGGCCGTGGAGTTCGTGGCCTCCTGGCCGAAGGCGGTGAGCGTGAGAAGCAGGGTGAGCATGGCCCCCCTCTAGCCCGTCGCTCGCCTTGTGTCGGTGACAGTCGCCAGGCACACTCCCCGCGGAGGGGTCATGCCCAGGACGCTGTTCTCGATCATCACGATGGGCATGGCCCTTCTGTTCGTCGCCTCGGCGGCGCTCCAGCTCAACGACCCGGACCCGGTGCTGTGGACCCTGTACTACCTGGCGGCGGCGGGGGTCAGCGCGGCTCAGGTCAAGTGGGTCGACGTCCGACCGCCGGCCGTGCTCGCCGGCGTCGCGGTGCTGTGGCTCGCCGTGCTCGTCGCCGGGGGCCTGCCCGATGAGCCCCATCCCATGAAGTACGGACCCCAGTCGGGCTGGCTGGCGGACGAGGTCGTTCGCGAGGGCGGGGGCCTGGCGATCGTGCTCACCTGGATGCTCGTACTCGTGGGTCACGCGCGAAGTGACGGTTCTTCGCCCACACCTTCCTGAGACGTGGCCGAACGATCGGCAAACTTCGTGAATTTCGCAGGGCGGACGGTGACAACCAGCGGCGTCGCGATAGGCCACGCCCGGACTGACGCCGTGGAGGCGCCATGACTTCTGCTCCCCGCCCGCTGCTGAGTGCCGCGGCGACCCACCTGGGTGAGCTCGACCTCGAAGAAGCCGCACGGCTGTGCGCGGATCCGAGCGTGAGCCTGCACGAGCGCCTCGAGGCCTACGAGGACGTGTTCGAGTCCCAGGTCGGCGACTCGATCTTCACCCGCGCCCGCAACCTCGAGCGTCGCTTCGGGCTGCGTCAGATCTGGCTCAAGTTCGAGGGCGACAACCCCTCGGGCACCCAGAAGGACCGCATCGCCTTCGCGCAGACCGCCGACGCCATGCGCCGTAGCTTCGACACGGTCACCCTCGCGACCTGCGGCAACTACGGCGTGGCGATGGCCATGGCGACGCGCATCGCTGGCCTGCGCTGCGTGTGCGTCATCCCTGAGACCTACCACACCAAGCGGGTCAGGGAGATCGAGCGCCTCGGCGCCGAGATCGTGCGCGCCGGCGAGACCTACGAGGACGCCGTCGACGCCAGCCAGGCCATGGCCGCCGAGCACGAGTGGTACGACGCGAACCCCGGTGGCGACAACGAGATCGTGCAGCTTCGCGCCTATGGCGAGATGAGCTTCGAGATCTACGACCAGCTGCGGGACGCGCCGGCCATCGTCGCCGCGCCCATGTCCAACGGCACCACCCTCGCGGGCCTGCACCGCGGGTTTCGCAGCCTCTACCGCCGCGGCAAGACCTCCAAGGTCCCGCGCATGGTCGGCGGCAGCGCGTGGAAGAAGAACCCCATCGTCGTCGGCTTCGAGCAGGGTCTCGACCACTGCCCGGAGCTGGATCCCGCCAAGATCCGCGAGACCGAGACGAACGAGCCCCTCATCAACTGGCAGAGCATCGACGGGGATGCCGCGCTCGCGGCCATCCAGAGCACCGGCGGCTTCGCGGCCGGGGCCACCGACAAGCAGATGCGCGACATGGCCAAGCTCCTCAAGGAGCATCAGGCCCTTCACGTGTTGCCGGCGAGCACCGCCGGTCTCCTCGCTCTCCTGCGTCTGCACGCAGAGAGCCCACTTCCTCCGGACCGCTACGTCGTGGTCCTCACCGGGAGGTCCAGCTGATGGACGTTCTCGACGGCCCCGCCATCGTCTGGTGCGATGGCGCCTACACCACCCCCGAGGGCAAGACCGCCCACGGACTGGTGCGCTTCACCCGCCGCTACCAGGTGCTCTCCGTGATCGATCGGCCCCACGCGGGCAAGGACGCGGCCGAGCTCCTCGACGGCACCGCCAAGGGCATCCCCGTGGTGCCCGACCTCGCCGCGGCCCTCGCCGACGCCGAGTCCCGGGGCATCCGCCCCACCCACTTCGTGATCGGCATGGCCCCCGACGGCGGGCGTCTTCCCGATGACGGACGCGAGACCGTGAAGGCCGCCATGCGCGCGGGCCTTCATGTCGACTGCGGCCTGCACGACTTCCTCTCCGAGGACGCGGAGATCGCGCCCCTCGCCGAGGCCTGTGGCGTGCGCATCCGCGACGTGCGCAAGCCTCCGCACCGCAAGGACCTGCACCACTTCAGCTCGCGCATCGACAGCGTGGGCTCGCTCAAGGTCGCCATCCTCGGCACCGACAGCGCGGTGGGCAAGCGCACCACCGCGTGGATCCTCGTGCATGCGCTCGAGAAGGTCGGCCACACGGTCGAGATGATCGGCACCGGCCAGACCGGCTGGCTCCAGGGCGCCCGCTACAGCATGGTCCTCGACAGCCTGGTCAACGACTTCGTCGCCGGTGAGCTCGAGCACGCCGTGCTCAGCGCCTGGGACGAGCGCCAGCCCGAGGCCATCGTCATCGAGGGCCAGGGTGCGCTGATGAACCCCGCGTACCCCGGTGGACTCGAGATCCTCGCGGCCTGCCGCCCGGAGGTCGTGTTCCTCCAGCACGCGCCGACGCGCCTCGAGTACGACGGCTTCCCCGGCTTCCCGATCCAGCCGATCGAGCAGCAGATTGCCGCGCTCGAGATGGTCAGCGGCCGCAAGATCAGTGGCATCACGCTGAACCACGAGGGCCTCGACTCCCGTGAGGCGATCGACGCCGCATGCGAGGAGCTGCGCGCCCGCACCGGACTCCCGGTCTGTGACCCCCTGATCCACGGCGTGGACGCGCTGATCGAGGTGCTGCGTCCGCACCTCGCCGCCCGTGGCTGACCCCACGGGCCTCAAGGCCTGGGACCGGCTGGTCGTCGGTCCTCCGCGACTCGAGAAGAGCCGCCTCCGCGTCGCCTACACCATCGAGCGGGGAGGGGAGTCGCACACCCGCGACCTCACCTTCAAGTGGGCGAATCCCGTGCTCGACCCGGCCACCGACGCGCACCTCGCCGCCCTCATCGGCGTGCAGGTCGCGCTCAACTATGGCCTGTTCTGCGACGAGCTCGTGCTGCACGGGCCGTTCGACGCGGTGGACCGCGCCTTCCTGACCGAGATGGCGCACAACACCGCGACCGAGATCTGGGTCAACAAGCTGCTCAAGCCCAACCCGTTCCTGGTGCCAGGTGCCCTCGACCTGCCGGAGACCGCCGACCCGAGCGCGTTCTGCGCGCCGCTGGTGTTTCCGGATGCGGTGGAGGGCGAGCTTCCCGAGCCGGCCTTCGGGGAGGGCACCGCGGTGCTCTCGTCGGGTGGCAAGGACAGCCTGCTCACCCTGGGGATCTGCGAGGAGCTCGGCCTGTCGCCGCACTCGCTGTTCGCCAACGAGTCCGGGCGACACTGGTTCACCGCCGTCAACGCGTGGCGGCACCTCGAGCGCACCCGTCCCGAGCGCACCGCGCGGGTGTGGGTGGACTGCGACCGCATGTACAGCTTCGCGCTGCGGCACCTGCCGTTCGTGCGCGAGGACTTCGCGGAGCTGCGCGCGGACGACTACCCGATCCGCCTGTGGACCGTGGCCGTGTTCCTGTTCGGCACCCTGCCCATGCTTCGCGCGCGCGGGAGCGGGCTGCTGCTCATCGGCGACGAGTGGGACAGCACCCAGCGCGGCATCCATGACGGCATCGCGCACTACTGCGGCTACTACGACCAGAGCCGGTTCTTCGACGAGCGCCTCACCGCCTTCTTCCACAAGCGTGGGTGGCGTGTCACCCAGTGCTCGCTGCTGCGGCCCCTGTCCGAGCTGCTCATCGAGGACGTGCTCTCGGCGCGCTACCCGGAGCTGTTCGCGCTCCAGGTGAGCTGCCACGCGGCCTCGGTCAAGGGTGAGCGGGCGCTGCCCTGCGGCCGCTGCGAGAAGTGCCGCCGCATCGTGGGCATGCTCACCGCGCTGGACCGCGACCCGTCGGTCATCGGCTACACCCCCGAGATGGCGGACCGCTGCCTGTCCTCGCTCGCCGAGCGCGGTGCGAAGCAGGAAGAGGATGGCCAGCACCTCGCGGCCCTGCTCGTGGCCAAGGGCAAGGTGCCTGCGGACAGCCCGTTCGCGGCGACGGCCCAGCGCCATCCCGGCACCAGCCGCCTGCGCTTCGACCCGGAGCGCTCCCCGCCGACCGCGACGCCCGCCTCGCTGCGCGGCCCGGTGTGGCGCATCTTCCTCGAGCACGCGACCGGCTCGTTGGTCCAGCGCGGCGAGGCCTGGGTCTCCATCGACCCGCTCGCACAGGACTGGCTCACGACGCCGCATGCCCACGAGCACGCGCGGGCCCTGAACCCCGCGGAGGCCTGGCCCGAGGGACACCCGGTGCACCGCCTCGGCGAGCTCACCTGGCCCCAGGCCGGGCGCCGCCTGCGCGAGGTCGACGTGGCCCTGCTCCCGGTGGGCGCCATCGAGCAGCACGGTCCGCACCTGCCGCTGGACATCGACGCGTGGGACGCGGCGTACCAGTGCGAGCAGGTGGCGGCGGCGTGCACCGACCCGAAGCCGCTAGTGCTGCCGCTCATTCCGTACGGCGTCAGCTACCACCACGACGACTTTCCCGGCACCCTGTCGATCTCGCCGAAGACGCTGTCGCAGCTCGTGTACGAGGTCGGCATGGCGGCGGCGGCACAGGGCATCAAGAAGCTCGTCATCGTCAACGGTCACGGTGGCAACGCGCCCGCCCTGCACTTCGCCGCGCAGCTCATCAATCGTGATGCGCATATCTTCACGATGGTCGACACCGGCGAGACCAGCGACGCCGAGATCGGCGCCCTGCTCGAGACCGGCGGCGATGCCCATGCCGGGGAGTACGAGACCTCCACGGCGCTCGCGACCCGGCCACACCTGGTGTTCCTCGAGCACGCGCGGGCCGAGCTGCCGCGCTTCGACAGCCGCTACCTCGACTTCGACTCGGACAGTGCCGTGGACTGGTACGTGCGCACCGCGCGCATCTCCGAGAGCGGCACGCTCGGCGACCCGACGTTGGCCAGCGCCGAGAAGGGCCGCGCGATCTGGAAGCTCACCATCGACAACCTCGTCGAACTGGTCGAGCATCTCAAGGCCACGCCACTCGGCGAGCTGCACCCCCACCCCCGCGGCGGAGACGTGTGATGCGCATCGTTCGCGTCGAGGTCGAGGAGCTTCCGCTCACGCTGAAGGAGCCGTACACCATCGCCACCGAGACGGTGGCCACCGCGACCAACGTGGCGATGCGCATCGTGACCGACGGGCCCCACGTGGGCCTGGGTATCGGAGCGCCAGAAGAGACGGTCACCGGCGAGGATCTGAGCCGCTGCATCGAGGCCCTGCGCGACCTCGCGGCACCGGCGCTGCTCGGCGAGGACGCCCTGCGTCGCACCCTGCTCATCGAGCGCATGCGCGGCTTGCTCCCGCGGGCGCCGGCGGCCCGGGCGGCGGTGGACATGGCGCTGTTCGATCTGCTCGGCAAGCAGGCGGGCCTGCCGATGTGGCGTCTGCTGGGCGGCTATCGCACCCATATGCGCACCAGCGTCACCCTGTTCATCCTCCCCACGGCGGAGACGGTGCGGCGGGCGCGGGCCTTCGTCGACGAGGGCTTCACCGCGCTCAAGCTCAAGGGTGGCGTCGACGTCGAGGAGGACATCGAGCGGGTCCACGCGGTGCGGCAGGCGCTCGGGCCGGGCATCGAGCTGCGCTATGACGCGAACCAGGGCTACACCGCGGCCGAGGCCGAGCACTTCTGGGCGGAGACCCAGGACGTGGGCCTCACCGTGTTCGAGCAGCCCACGCCGGCGGACGAGCTCGGCTCCATGCGGCGCGTGGTCGGCGCGATCAGCGGCCCAGTGATGGCCGACGAGAGCGTGCTGTCGCTCGCGGATGCGTTCCACTTCGCGCGCAAGGACGCGATGGACATGGTGAACCTCAAGCTCGCCAAGGTCGGTGGTCTCGACGCGGCGTCGCTGATGAACGGCGTCGCGCGTGCCGCGGGCATCGAGGTCATGGTCGGGTGCATGGACGAGGCGGCGCTGTCGATCGCGAGCGGCCTGGCCTTTGCGTGCTCGCGCAAGAACGTGGAGCTCGCCGACCTCGACGGCCACCTCGACTTCGTCGACGACCCCACGGTCTCGGCCGTCCACGTCGAGGGCGGCTGCGTGTGGCCCAGCGACGAGCCGGGCTTCGGGCTTCGCGACCTGTAGGGGCCGCCGGTCGCAGGCTAGGGAGGGGTCATGGGTGGAGTGCCGTCGGTGACCTCGTTTCGTGCATTCGGGTGGGTGCTGACGCTGACGGCGTGTGCGCCGCAGCTCGACCTCCGCAACGGTCCGGACGTGCCCCTCGACCGGCGCTGGGTCGTCGAGTGCACGACGCCCGAGGGAGCGCGGGCGCTGGTGCTCACCGCCGCCCGCACCGAGACCCGCTGTCAGTCTGAGGACTTTGATCTGCCCGGGCCTTCGGACTGTGCGTCCCTGCGCGAGCACTTCGGCGAGTGTGATGTGCGCACTGGTCCCTACGCCACCGACGGCGCGATGCTCGCGTACGTGCCCTCCGCCGAGGTCACGGTCGACGCCGACGGCCAGGTGAGTGGTGGGGTGGGCCCCGGTCTGTGGCTCAACCAGTGCGTGCGCGGGGAGAACGAGTTCGGCCGCATCGACGTGAACGTCGCGATCGCGCGCGCCGGTGAACACGCCATCGTCGACATCGGCCACGAGTGGGCGGATGCCGAGGGGCACTTCCGCGCGACCTGGTGTGCCGCGGAGTAGCAAGCCAGCGGCCGCGAGCGGGATACCAGGGCCTCCTCACGGAGGCTGCATGCCCGAGACCCGCACCGCCCTGATCACCGGAGCCAGCGCCGGCCTTGGCGCCGAGTTCGCCCGTCAGCTCGCCGCTCGCGGGGACCGGCTCATCCTCGTCGCGCGGCGCAAGGAGAAGCTCGAGGCCCTGGCCGAGAGCCTTCGCGCGAAGCACGGCACCGAGGTCCACGTGCTCACCGGCGACCTCTCGCTCCCCGAGACCCCCGCGATGCTGCTCGAGCAGGTCACCGAGCTCGGGCTGCACGTGGACGTGCTCATCAACAACGCGGGCATCGCCGGGCCGCACCTGCTCGAGGACCGGGACTGGGCCCAGCAGCAGGCGTTCTTCGAGCTGATGATCGTGAGCGTGGCCCACATGTGCCACCACTTCGTGCCGGGCATGGTCGAGCGCGGCTACGGACGCGTGTGCAACGTCGCCTCCATGGCGGGGCGCATCACGCGGCCCGCCGGCGCCAACTACGGTCCCGCCAAGGCCTATGTGATTGCGCTGTCCAAGGAGCTTCACGTGCTCGTCAGCGACAAGGGCGTGCACGTGAGCGCGCTCTGTCCGGGCTTCACGCACACCGAGTTCCACGCGGCCGGCGGGCTCGACGAGATGAAGCGAGGCTTGCCATCGTGGGTCTGGTACGACGCGGACGTCGTTGTCGCCGAGGGCCTCGCGGGCATGGAGGCCGGGCGCTCCGTGCAGATCTCGGGGCGGCTGTACCGCATCGCGGACGTGCTGGCGCGCTCGCCCTTCGTGCGGCCGCTGATCAACCGGACTCGCCGGTAGCGTCACCGAGCGGGCTCTGGAAGGGCACCTTCACGTCGCGCCGTCTGCAGCGGGCGCCGTGGGGAAGCGTGTATGCTCCGCGCCATGAACCTGCTCGCGACCAGCTGGGGCCGTCTCACGGCCTTCTTCCTGCTCTATGTCACCGAGGGCTTGCCCCTCGGCTTCGCCGCCGGCGCGATTGCCGTGTACATGCGGCGCGAGGGCGTCGGCGTCGACGAGATGGGCGCGTTCATGGGCGCGCTGTATGCGCCGTGGGGCTTCAAGTGGGCCTTCGGTCCGGTGGTCGACCTGCTCGGGGTCAAGTCCCTGGGACACCGCCGCGGATGGATCCTGTTCGCGCAGACGATCATGATCCTCGGCCTGCTCGGCAGCTCCTTCGTCGACTACTCTGACCAGCTGGCCCTGTTCACCTGGGTGATGGTCGCGGTGAACGGCTTCTGTGCCCTCCAGGACGTGGCCATCGACGCGCTGGCCGTGTCGAGCCTCAAGGAGGAGGAGCGCGGGGTCGGCAACGGGCTGATGTTCGCTGGCGCCTACATCGGCCAGGCGCTCGGCGGCTCCGGCATGCTGTACCTCGCGAGCTACACCGGCTCGCTGGCCCCGGCGTTCTACGCCGTCGCGGGCATGGTCGCCGTCGTGTGGGGCACGACCCTGCTGTTCATGCGCGAGGACCCCGAGGTCGAGACCATGCTGCTCGACTCCCCCGACCCCGGGCTCGTCGTCCGCGAGATCTGGGCCTACGTGCGCACCGGCGTGCAGTCCTTCCTCGCGAACCCGGCGGCCCTCGCCGCCGCGGTGTTCGCCTTCCTGCCGGCCAGCGCCATGGCACTGGGACTCGCACTCCAGGCGGCGCTCGCCGTCGAGGTCGGCCTGTCCGACGAGCAGATTGCGACGCTCGGGCTCGTCGGGGCCGTGGCCGCCGCGGCAGGCTCCGTGTCCGGCGGATGGATCTCCGACCGCACCGGTCACCGGCGCACCCTCGCCGTGTATGTCCTCCTCTCGCTCATCCCCACCGCGGCGCTGGGGTTGGTCATGCACCGGGTGGGGTGGATCGAGCCCGTGGCTCCCGACCAGGACGGACGCGAGGTCTTGCCGCTGCTCGTCGACACGTTCTGGTACGCGACCGTCGTGTACGGCTTCTTCACCGGGCTGACCTACGGCACGCGCATGGCCATCTTCATGAAGGTGTGCGACCCCAAGGTCGCGGCGACGCAGTTCACCCTGTACATGGCGATGTCGAACCTCGCGATCAGCTACACGAGCTGGTGGCAGGGCATCTCGGTCGAGCGCTGGGGCTATCCGACGACCCTTGCCCTCGACTGCGCCGCGGGTGTGGTGTGTCTGGCGGTGCTGCCGCTGATCAAGCCTCGACCCGACGAGCCCGATGAGACCGTGCTCCCCGCGGAGCCCGCGCTGACCTAGATGTCCTCAGGTTCCGCGGCAACGCACCGGGGTTCGGCGGTTCTCGCGGCGCATCGCCCCTGCTAGCCTCGCCGCATGGAACGCGCGGGCATCTTCACCCTCGACGAGCGCCTCGATGCGGGGGCGATGGGTGAGGTGTGGCTTGGCTCCGACGGCACGCACCGGGTGGCGGTGAAGGTGCTCACCGACGACTTCGCGCGTCGACCCGCGCGGCGGGCCGCCTTCCTGCGAGAGGCAGAAGCGGTGGCGCGCCTCGATCATCCAGGTGTGGTGCGGATCTTCGACGTGGGAGTTCGCGAAGACGGGGCGCCCTGGATGGCGATGGAGCTCGCCAGCGGTGGCCATCTCGGAGCCCACCCGCCCGCGAGCTGGGCAGAGCTCCGGGCGCTCACCGACGCGCTGCTCGCCGGCCTGGCCCACGTGCACGCCCGAGACCTGCTCCATCGTGACCTCAAGCCCGCCAACGTGATCCTGTGCACGGCCGGGGACGAGCGCCCAGGTCCCAAGCTCGCGGACTTCGGGGTGTCGCGCTTGCTCGGCGGCGAGGCCCACGGAGGCACCCTGCGCTACTCGGCGCCCGAGCAGCTCCGCGGTCAGGCCCGGCTCGAGGGGCCGTGGACGGACCTCTATGCGCTCGGCTGCGTGGTGTTCGAGCTCGCGACGGGCGTCCCCCCGTTCACCGGCCAGGGCAAGGCGGTGGCCGAGGCGCACCTGACGCTGGCCCCGCCGCGTCTCATGCCGCGCTTTCCCGTGCCGGCAGGGCTCGAGGCTTGGGTGGTTCGCCTGCTCGCGAAGGACCCGCTGAGCCGATTCCGAACGGCCGCCGAGGCCGCGGCAGCGCTTCCCACCGACGGCGAGCACGCGGCGGGAACTGCGGACCCGCTGGCGCTCAGCGCGACGCTCACGGCCATGGGACCACCCGAGGACCTCGCACCGCCGGGCCTCGCGGTACCGGTGACCGCGGTCGAGCCTGCGGCGCGCGTGCACGCCACGCTCCCGGAGCAGCCGCGGCTGCCGCACTTCCACCGGGTGCTGCGCGGCTCGGGAAGGGGACTGCTTCGCCGCCGACAGGTGCCGCTGGTGGGGCGCGGGGCCGAGGTCGGTGCGCTGTGGTCGCTGCTTCGCGAGGTCGAGGCGACGGGTCGGCGACGGGTGGCGAGCCTTCGCGGGCCGGAGGGAGCTGGCTGCACGCGGCTGGCCTCGGAGCTGCTGGTGCTCGCCCGGGAGGCGGGCGCCGCAGGGCTCATGGCGGGCCCGGAGACAGAAGCGCCCCTCGCCACCGCCCTCGGAGAGGCCCTCGTGATCGGAGGCCTCGACGAGCACGGACTCAGCGCTCAGCTCCGCGCTCGACTCGGCGAGGACGCCCTCGCCGCGGTGCTCACCCCAGGGGTGGCGGCGCCCCCGGCGGCCCTCGCGGGCGCGCTGCGCACGTGGTCCGAAGGCCGGGTGCTCGTCCTGGTGCTCGACGACGTGCATCGCTGGCCCGATGGGCTGCGCGTACTCGACGCGCTCACCGAGGCCCCGGTCCTCGCGCTCCTCACCCACCCGCTCACCGAGGAGCTTCCCGTAGACGTGGACTGCGCGCTGACACTCGGGGCCCTCGACGTGGAGCACCGCGGTCCGCTCGTCGAGGCGGCCCTGGGGCTGAGCATGGCTTCGGCCGGGCAGCTTGCGGAGCTGGGAGGGGGCCTGCCTGGGTGGACGCTGCAGCTGCTGGACGCGGCGGTCGCCCAGGGAGCCGTGGCGCAGGGGGAACACGGCCTCGTCGTCGGCCCGTTTGCCCCGCCCGATCCGGGTCGGGTCTGGTCGGACCGGGTGGACGCGCTGCTCGCAGAGCACCCGGAGCTCTCCGAGGCGGTGGAGCTCGCGGCTGCCCTGGGTCCGAGGGTGCGGCGGGAGGCGTGGAGTGACTTGTGTGGGGCGTCGGCGGCGGAAGCCGAGCGGGTCCTGGTGCGGAGCGGGCTCGCTCTCTCCGAGGGCCGGGCGATGGCGTTCGCTCACGTGGGCGTGCTCGAGGCCCTGCGGGAGCGCGCCGGGACGCGCTGGGCCGCCGCCCACGCGCGCTGCCTGCCGTTCGCTCGGACACCGGCGGAGCGTGCGCGGCACCTGCTCGCATCCGGACACAAGGAACAGGCGCTCGACCCGCTACTCGCCGCGGCACACCACGCGCACCTGCGCTCGGAGTTCACCGCCGCGCGCCATGGCTACGCGCGATGGCGAAGGCTGATGCACGAGGTCGGCGCGGGTCCCGACGACCCGCGATGGGCGCCCGGCCTCACCCGCGAGGCGGTCACCTGGCGGTTTATGGGCGAGTACGCGAAGACGCGCGCGATCGGCGAGGAGGTCCAGGCGCTCGGCCGACGCCTCGGTGATGCGGACATCGAGGCGGACGGACTGGCCACGATGGCGCTCGCGGACGTGTACACGGGCGAACCCGAGCGAGGCGCGGAGCTGCTCGATCGGGCTGCGGGGCTGGTGCGCGACCGCCAGATCGCGCTGCGCATCGCGGTGATTCGCGCGGGTGCGCACCTCAAGCTGCGCCGTCCCGACGAGGCCGAGCAGGCGCTCGACGCCGTGGCGGACGGTGAGGTGCCCGATCACCACGCGGCAGAGCTCTTCCGGGTTCGCGCGGCGGTCGCCTTCACCCGAGGGGACCTCGACGGCATGGAGAGCGCGCTGCACCGGGCGGCGCGGGCCTTCGCGGCCGTCGGCGACCGCTGGGGACTCGCCAACACACGCGGGGATCAGGCCGTGGTGCAGCACCTGCGCGGGCAGTTTGTCGAGGCTGCCGAGGCCTACCGGTTGGTGGTGGCCGACTGGCGGGCCCTGGGCAGCGACGAGTGGGTCGTGCCCGCGAGCAATCTCTCGCTCGCGCTGGTCGAGCTCGGGCGCTGGGCCGAGGCCGCCGAGGTGCGGGCGGGTCTGGTGCAGCCTCTCCGTCGGCTTCGCAGGGTCGACCTGATCGACGTGGAGCACGTCGTGGAGCTGCCGATCCGCGCGGGACTCGGCGAGTGCGAGGCCTTCGACCGCGCAGCGACAGCCGCCGAGGGCGTTCTTCCCGCCCATCTCGAGTCGGAGGCACCCCACCTGGCAGAGCTCGCGGCCCGCTCGTGGCAGGATCGAGGGGACCCGGAGCGGGCCGCGGTCGCGCGTGCGCTGTCCACGCGCTTCGCCGCGATGCTCGCCGACCGCGGAGGCTGACATGCTGCGCATCGAGCTCGTGCACGACGGCAAGGTGCTCCACACGCACCCCCTCGATGTCCGGCCGGTCCACGTGGGGCGGGCGACCACCAACGACCTCGTGCTCGCCGAGCCCCGGGTGTCGAGCCGACACCTCGTGATCTGGGTCGAGGGTGGTGCGGTCTACGTGGAGGACCTCGGCAGCCGCAACGGCACCACCACGGGCGGCGAGCCGCTCACGGGGCGGGCTGAGCTCGCGGTCGGACGGCCGGTGGTCCTGGGTGAGGTCGTCACCCTGCGGGTCGTGGGGGAGCTCGACGAGGACCTGCCCCTGGCGGTGGTCGTGAGGGGTCTCGACTCGGGCGTGGAGGTTCCCGTGCTCGCGGATCAGCTGCGCTTCGGCTCGGCGCCGACCTGTGACGTGCGCCTGCCCGAGGCCTCGCCCGTGGCCCTGGTCCTTCTCCACGTCGACGGCGAGTGGGTACTTGGCGAGGATGGTGAGACCCGCCCGGTGGCCCTCGGCCAGGCGTTCACGGTCGGCGGGCAGCGCTTTGCCCTGTGGGCCGCGTCGGGAGGGGCTACCCGCACCGAGGGGCTCGAACAGGCGCGGTTTCCCTATGCCCTCGCCGTGTCCCTCAACGGTCCCACCGGTGCCAGGGCTGTGTTGCAACAGCGCCGCTCTGGTGAGGTGCACACCGTGACCTCAGAGGTCCGGGCCACGCTGTTGTTCGTGCTCGCCCGCAAGCTCTCCGACGACCTGGCCGCCGGCCTTCCCGCCGACGAGCGAGGCTGGATGCACGACGATGACGTGGCTGCGGGCATCTGGGGGCGGGAGCGCTTCGCGCAGGAGGCGAACAACTACCACGTGCTCGTGCATCGCGTTCGCCGGGAGCTCGAGGCGGCCGGCTTCGACCCCTGGTTCCTCGAGAAGAAGCGCAAACACCTCCGGCTGCGCCTCGACGAGGTGACCGTCGAGTGAGCCGGAGGTGGGGTCGAGGGCCCCGCTAGGCCGCGCCCCGATGCCACCCGGAGCGGGTGGTTCGCGGGACCCTCGACAGTGCGGCGCATCAGCGCAGGAACTCACCGGTCTTGCCGAGCTTTCCGGACATCGGCGTGGCGACGGGGAACATCATGCCCATGCGGATCATGCCGCCGAGGCCGGGCTCGATGCCGATGCCGAGGTGGAAGGGCGTCGCGCCCTTGCCGATCTCGGCGGTGCGGTGGATGCGCACCTCGCCGCCGAAGTGCTTGAAGTTGGAGAAGCCCTCGGGATCGCTGTTCTGCGGGGCGAAGTACACGCGCATGTCCCAGCCCTCCACGCCGCGCAGCGTGCGGGTGAGCCCGTTCACGTGCTGGACCTCGCGCCAGGTGCGGAACTTGGCGATGCCGCCGGCGAGGGCGAAGTAGCCGGGGGCCACACCGCCGCCGACCAGGTCGGGTCCGTGCCCGGCGAAGCTGCGCACGCCGCCGTAGGCCACGAGGTGACGCTGGGCCATGACCGTGGTCTCGTACGAGTAGGCCATCGTGTCGCCCCCGACGTTCGCGGTCTTCTGGCCGACGTTGAACTTCGAGGGTCGCGCCTTGCGGCCCATGCCGAGAGCCCAGCCGGCATAGGCCTCGCTCTCGAGAAAGACCGGCGCGCCGTCGCGGGCGGGGTTGGTCACGCCGAGGCCGATCTGGGCGTCGATGTACAGGCCGGGCTTGGTGAAGGCCTGGTAGCGCGGGCCGAGGAACACGAGCGTGTGTCCGGCCTGGGCGTCGAACTGCACCCCGAGCAGGTCCCAGGTGCGCTTCGTGTCGCGCTGGGCGTCGGCCATGATCGGCGAGCCGGGCGCGACGGGCACCCACTCGTCGACGGCGTCGTTCTGGTGCTCGAAGGCTTCGCCGGACTCGTCCCGCGCCTGGTCGGCGATCGGGTCCGTGGCGAGCGCGGCGGGGGCCGCGAGCAGGGTGACAGCGAGGGTGAACAGGGCGGTGGGGTTGCGGGTCATGGTGTCCTCTCCGGGTGGCAAGAGGACAGTAGGTTTTCCGCCTGTTTTCGGGTCTTTCTGAATTCTTTCCGGGAGGGCCGGACGCCGGGAACATGCGGGCTCGGCGTCGGCTCACCTCACCGGGGATCAGGTCCCGTTTCGCTTCTTCTCTTCGTCTTCCTGGGACTGGGCGCCGGGCACCTGGACCTCTTCTCCCGCGGCGGCCTTGCGGCCGACCTCCCAGGCTTCCGACTCCATGCCCTCGCTTCCACCGAAGCCGCTGACGCGACCGGCTCGCTGCTGGATGACGTGGGCCAGCTCGTGGCCGATGAGCTCGTCGCCTTCCTTGGTGCCGGGGTTGTAGCGTGCCTTGTTGAAGTGCAGGTCGTTGCCGGCTGCGAAGGCCTTGGCGCCCACGGCCTCGGCCTTGTCGCCGGTGTGCACCCGTACGTCCGAGAGGTCCACGCCCATCGCCGCCTCGAACTTGCCGCGGACCTGGGCGGGCAGCTCCTCGCCGGCGCCGGCATCCGCGTTGCGCATGCGCTGCTTGCGACGCTCGGTGCGGTTGCCCTTGGCCTTGTCGCCGGCCATCTGCGCCTCCTCCTCCTCTTCCTCCATCTGGAGGGTCTCTTCCTCCTCTTCCATGGAGGCCTGGAGGGTCTCTTCTTCCTCTTCCATGGAGGCCTGGACGGCTTCCTCCTCCTCTTCCATCTGGAGGGTCTCCTCTTCCTCTTCCATGGAGGCCTGGACGGCTTCCTCCTCCTCTTCCATCTGGAGGGTCTCTTCCTCCTCTTCCATGGAGGCCTGGAGGGTCTCTTCTTCCTCTTCCATAGAGGCCTGGACGGCTTCCTCCTCCTCTTCCATCTGGAGGGTCTCTTCCTCCTCTTCCATGGAGGCCTGGACGGCTTCCTCCTCTTCTTCCATCTGGAGGGTCTCTTCCTCCTCTTCCATGGAAGCCTGGAGGGTCTCTTCTTCCTCTTCCATGGAGGCCTGGAGGGTCTCTTCTTCCTCTTCCATGGAGGCCTGGACGGCTTCCTCCTCTTCTTCCATCTGGAGGGTCTCTTCCTCCTCTTCCATGGAGGCCTGGACGGCTTCCTCCTCTTCTTCCATCTGGAGGGTCTCTTCTTCCTCTTCCATGGAGGCCTGGACGGCTTCCTCCTCTTCTTCCATCTGGAGGAGGCGCTCGAAGGGGGACTGCTCCGCCTCGTTCGCCGGCATCTGCTCGGCGAGCATCGCGTTGCTGGTGCCGGCACGGGGGCCGGCGGACTGGTCCGAGGACTTGGCGCCCTTCTTCTTGCGGACTTCTTCTTCGGACGGACGCGTCTTGCGTGCGTGACCCATGGCAACCTCCGAGGAGAACGAGGTAGCCGGATCCTAGGCCGCGATAGGCCACCTTGCCAGGGTGGATTCGCGGTCGCGTGCGCTATGCGCATCCGCGGCTGACGCGTGCCAGCGATCGGGACGTCCGTGCGTTCGGAGTGACCATTCGCTCACGCCTTCGTTGCGGAGGTTTCTCGTCGCGAGGGCTATGGGCGGACGCTGGAGATGCCATGCACCGCCTGCTGCCCGTCCTCGTCCTCTTCGGCTGCTCGACTCCCGGCGACGATGCCGTCGACACGGTGGTGGACCGCGGACCCTGGATCACGCCGCCACCGTCGGTGATCACCGCACCGGGCAAGGTCGTGGCCTTCGCGGATGTGCACGGTGACTACCTCGCCACCCTCGAGGTCCTCCAGCTCGCCGGACTCGTGAACGAGGCGGGTACCTGGATCGGCGGCGATACCGTGGCTGTTCAGACCGGCGATCAGCTCGACCGCGGCGACGGCGAGCAGGCGATCCTCGACCTGTTCGAGTCCCTCTCGGAGCAGGCCTGGGCCGCGGGCGGCGGCTTCTACCCGCTGCTCGGAAACCACGAGACCATGCAGGTCGAGCTCGACTTCCGCTACGTGACCGCCGGGGGCTGGGCGGACTTCGCGGACACGCCCTACGATACGAGCGACTCCCTGGTGATGGGCTACCCCGAGGGCGAGCGCGGCCGCGTCGCCGCTTTCCGCCCGGGCGGGCCCTACGCCATGGTGCTCGCGGGACACAACCTCGCGATGCAGGTCGACGACACCGTGTTCGTGCACGGCGGCATCCTCCCATCCCACGCCGAGGCGGGGCTGGCGCGCATCAACGGCGACGTGCAGTCGTGGATGCGAGGCGAGACCAGCAAGCCCAGCCAGTGGATCGGCGGCGAGGGGCCGGTGTGGAACCGGCTGTACAGCGACGCACCCGACGCGCTGGCCTGCGACACGCTGACCGATGCCCTGCAGATCCTCGGTGCCGAGCGCATGGTGGTGGGCCACACGGTGCAGGACATGGCGAACCCAGCTTGTGACGGGCGGGTGTGGCTGATGGACGTGGGCATGGCCGCCTACTACGGCGGAAGTCCCGCGGCGCTGAGCATCGAGGCCGGTCAGGTCCAGATCGTCGACTGACCACCGCGAGCTTGCTCGTGTGGATACAGTCCGTCGCCGCCGGCAGCTGCGCATCCTCGGCGCGCGCGAAGGGCGGAGGAAGCAGCCGGTCGACTCGTCCGTGGGACCTCGGGATACTAGCGGGCGTGCGGGCCGGGTCTGTCGCGCCTCAGCACGCGGACGGGGGAGGACGACATGCGAGGGACGAGATGGGATTTGCCGCCGGGGGCACGGCGATGAAGCGCACGCCCGAGCGGCTGCTCACGATGCTCCAGGCCTCTCCGCTGTTCACGGCCGAGCTGCTGTCCCGTCAGCCTCCAGAGAGCGGGCCGACCGAGGCCGAGGCCGCGGAGTCCGCGAGGATCTCGGCGCTGGCCAAGCAGCGCATGGGGCGCGTCGGTGCGATGCGCGAGGCCATTCGCGAGCTCGGCGAGCTGCGCCACGAGCCTGCAGTCGACGTGCTCGTCGCGCTCGCCGTCCACAGCGTG
This sequence comes from Deltaproteobacteria bacterium, assembly GCA_006226595.1. Classification (GTDB taxonomy): domain Bacteria; phylum Myxococcota_A; class UBA796; order UBA796; genus M1803. The sequence continues at coordinate 17,950 of SBGP01000082.1, read as the reverse complement.
ATCGACGAGGTTCGCGCGGAGGCCGTCGACGCGCTCCTCGCCATCGGCGTCGGGCCGGGGCGCAACGCGGTGGTCGACGCGCTGGATCGGCGGGTGGGCGAGCGTTGGCGTGGCATGGCGGAGTGGTCGACGCTCGCGGAGTAGGGGAGCGGTCGGAGCTCGGCGATGGGGTCACTGAGGACGTGGTGGCTTCGAGGCCAGAGCGGGATCCTTGAAACGACAAGACCCGCCTTCCGAGTGGAAGGCGGGTCTTGAAGTGGTCGGGGAGCGCCGAAGGCCGGCGAAAGCCCGGTGGCGGCGCCACCGGGACCGTCGGGCTGGATTCGACCCGGTCCGGAGGGCAACGACTTCCTACCGTACGTTCCGACGCTTCCCCGTCGGCCCTGCCGCCGGGGACATCGGCTTTCGCCCACAGGACCTCGCCCGCGTCGCGGCCGAGGACGTCGTCGCCTCGAATCCAGAGCGGGATCCTGGAAACGACAAGACCCGCCTTCCGAGTGGAAGGCGGGTCCTGAAGTGGTCGGGGTAGCTGGATTCGAACCAACGACTTCCTGCTCCCGAAGCAGGCGCGCTACCAGGCTGCGCTATACCCCGCGCCCGCCACATCTATCTTCATCCGCGCGGGCGTCAAGCGTCGAAGGCAACTCTTGGGGCCCGCACAGCGAAAACGCAGCTACTGATTGATATCCACGCGAACCGTGGAGGTATACGTGATCGGGCAGTTCTTCACCGGCTCGATCGTGGTGCCGACGTAGTCAATGACCGTCTGCCCATTCGAGAAGGTCACGCTCGGAATGTCGGTCTCGTAGTACTGCTGGTCGGAGACCGGGGACTCGGTGGGGCGCCACCGGGTGATGAACTTGTGGCCGATGACCGTCTCGAGGAAGCCCGGGTCCGCCTGTGACATGACCAGGCTGATGTAGGAGCTCGGGTTGTCCTCGTTGCCCCAGGTGCCCTGCTCCAGGATCGCCGGCTGGCTGTCGTTCGGGTCGAGGTCGCAGTCCGAGCTCGTGCGGGAGAACGTGCCCTCCATGGTGATGCGCTCGGGGGGACGGCAGCGCTCGACCACGGTGTCCGCGGTGCCTTCCCACACCATCGTGCAATCCTTGATCGCCGCGCCGACGCCGAACGGCCCGCAGAACGGGTTGGTCTCGTCGAGGTCGACGTCGAGCTGCATGCGGACGTCCATCGTCGTGATGTGCGAGAAGGGACCGATGTTGTCGGTGCAGTCCTCGGCATCGGTGTCGGTGTCCGAGTCGGAGTCGGAGTCGGAGTCGGCGTCGGTGTCGGTGTCGGTCTCGCCGGTGCAGTCCGGGCTGTTCCAACAGCCGTTGTCCTGGCAGTCGAAGTACCCGTTCTGATCGTTGTCGGCGCCGTCCGAGCACTCGCCGGCGTCATCGCCCTCGATCTCGCCATTTCCGGCGCAGGAGATGGCGGTGAGGGCGAGAAGGGGGACGAACCAGCGCATAGGGCCTCCGTGTTGCCGCAGTATAGGGCAATCGGGACCCGGATCGCGCGGGTTCGTTGACTTCAGGTTGACCGCACGCCGCGGCGACGCCGCGTCCAGGCGACGAACAACGGAAGCAGCAGGGCGCCCGAGGGGCCCGAGGTACCCACATCGCAGGCGCAGCCGCCGGCTTCGGCCTCGTCCACGCCGCACTCCGGGTCCGCGTCACAGCGGTAGTCGCACACGCCGTTGTCGTACTTGCCGTTGATCTCGCAGAAGTCTCGCGTGCCGTGGACGAGCTCGACCTGCTCGAGGATGAACTCGGACACGAGGTCCGTGCGCGTGCTTCCCGAGTAGCTCTGGCAGTTCGTGTCGCCGTAGGAGTGCACGGCCCACTGCTCGAGGTAGCCGTCCGGGTACTCGAAGTACATCGGTCCACCGCTGTCGCCCGAGCAGATCTGCGAGGCGTTCGGGTTGGTGGTCGAGTTCGAGATGATGAACTGCTCCTCGAGTCGATCGATGGTCAGCTGGCCCGAGCGACGCGTGCCGCTTCCTCCGCCGCTCTCGTCGGTGGCGCCGAAGCCGACCGAGGTGAGCAGGATGCCGATCTCGCTGTCGACCATCGGCTCGGTGCGGATCCACACGGGCTCGATGCCGACAACCGGATCGTCGAGGATCACGATGCCCACGTCGTTCACGGGCAGCGTCTGCGGCTGCACCTCGCCGAGCGGCTCGTAGTCGGGGTGGGGGATCCAGTCGTCGAACTCGATCACCTGCTCGGCCGTCGCGGGAGTCGTTCCGAAGTAGGCACGTCCGAGCGCGACAATCGTCTCGGGGGAGAAGTCACCGCCACAGTGGGCCGCGGAGAGCACGATCTGCGGGGTGATCAGGCTGCCGCTGCACGCCGTGAAGTTCGCGGCGCCCAGGCCGACCGCCGAGGGGTAGCCGTCCTCGACCTGGCCGTTGCGGATCGCGTCGGGCGTGTGCTCGACGTCGGAGGCGCCGTGACCGAGCAGCCCGGTGTCCTCGAGGGTGCCGAGGTCGGCGGGTTCCGCGGCGAGCGCGAGGGTCGTCAGAAACAGGAGCATGAAGCCTCCAGGGGCGCTTCATAGGCCGCCCATCGCGGGGTTTCCGCAAGGGGCGTGCAAGTTCGCGGGGTCACAGCCCGAGCTCGGCAAACACGGCGTCGGTGTGCTCGCCGAGCCGCGGTCCCGGCCCCTCGACGTGCATGGCACCGGCGACCGGCGCGCGAACGCGACCCTCGCTGTCGAAGCTGCCGCGATGGCGGAACTGCGCCTCTCGCCGGCTCTCGTCGACCGTGAGCACCGGGGTCGCGGGCACACCCGCCTGCTCGAAGCGCTCGAGCCAGTCGCGTCGGGTGCGCCGCTTCAGGCGCCGCGCGACGACCTTGCGCAGCGCGGGGCCGAGGACCACCCGCCCGGGGAGGGGAAGCTGCCCCACACCGGGAAGACCGAGCACCTCGCACATCGCGCGCCAGAACTTGTTCTCGTCGACGATGCCGATGGACAGCGTCTTTCCGTCGCGGGTCTCGAACAGTCCGTAGTGGGGCAGCACGAACAGCTTCTCTCGCGACAGGCGCGTGAGCAGCGGCTTGAGCGCGCGCCGTGCCAGCGCCATGCGCTTGCCGCGGGCCTGGCGGATGCTGTCGCCGAGATCGAGGCCCTCTCCCCACACCTCGGCCCACGACAAGGCCGCGTCCGCCATCGTCAGGTCCAGGTGCACGGGCCGCTCGCCGCCCGCGAGGGCCGCGGTGATCGCCGTCACCGTGGCCAGCGAGGTCGACAGATCCGCGACGGGCAGCACCAGGCCGCGCGGACCGCGGGTGTCGCGCTCGGTGTGGCACACCCCGGTGAGCGCCTGCAGGTTCAGGTCGTGGGCGGGTTGAGCGGCGCGGGGTCCCGTCTGCCCGAAGGCCGAGATCGACGCGTAGATCACCCTCGGCGACAGCGAGACCGCGTGGTCGAAGCCCGCGCCGAGACGGTCCATGACCCCCGGGCGAAAGCCCTCCACCACCACGTCAGCCCACGCGATCAGCGCATCGCGGGCGGCGGCGGACGACGGGTCGCGCAAGTCGAGGACCACCGAGCGCTTGCCGCGGTTCACCTTGTCGAACATGCCCTGGCTGATGCGACCCGGGTCGCCGCGCGGCGGCTCGACCTTGATCACCTCCGCCCCCAGCGACGCGAGGATGAAGGTGGCGTAGGGGCCGGGCAGGTTCTGGGTGAAGTCGAGGACCTTCACGCCCTCGAGCGGAAGCTTGGACATCGTCACCTCTGGATGCCCGAGTGTACGCGGCTCAGACGTGGGCCGGGCGCTTGATGCCCATGATCTCGCGGGCCTGTTCGGGGGTCGCGACCTCGCGGCCGGCATTGCGCACGCACTGGGCGAGGGCCTCGATCAGCGGGCCATTGCTGTCGGCTCGCGAGCCGTCGGGCAGGTAGAAGGTGTCCTCGAGCCCCGTGCGCACGTGACCGCCGAGGTCCGCCGTGGCCTGGTGCACATCCCACACCTCGCTGCGGCCGATGACGATGGCCTGCCAGTCCGCACCCTCGGGCAGCTCTTGGAGCAGCAGCGGCAGCCACTCCTTCTTGGCGGGCATGCCGCTCGCGACGCCCATGACCAGGCTCGCGTGCACGGGCTCGCGCAGCAGGCCCACGTGCTTGAACATCGCCAGGCTGCGGACGATGCCGGTGTCGAAGCACTCGCACTCGGGCACGATGTCGAGCTCGTACATCTTGTCGAGGAAGGCCTTCACCTTGGACACGGGGTTGTCGAAGACCATCGGCGGCCACGCCCAGGCCGGCTTCGACGCGCGGGCCTTGAGGTAGTTGAGCGTGCCGGCGTTCATCGCCGCGATCTCGGGGCGGATGCGCTCGAGGCAACCCACCGGGCCGCTGATGTCGGTGCCCATCACACCCGTGCTGCTGTTGATCAGGATCTCCGGCACCTCGGCGCGAATCGCGTCGACGATGGTGCCGCAGACGTCCGGGTCCCAGGTCGGCATGTGTCCGAGGCCGGGGCGTTGGTCGCGGAAGTGCAGGTGCACCACGGTCGCGCCGGCATCGAAGGCTCGGCGCGCCTCGGCGGCCATCTGCGCCGCGGTGACGGGCACCGGGTGCTGCTCGGGGTTGGTGAGGACGCCGGTGAGGGCACAGGTGACGACCGCAGGATGGGACATGGAGCCTCGCGCTTGGAACCATACGCTAGCGTATGGGAAGCCGTCGCGCCCGTCCCGCGCGCATGACATGAGATCGAAATTCTCCAAATGCGCCGCGTGGGTCATTGATCCGGACGGTGAGAACAAGAAGCTCACCAGGGGCTGACAGCCCGCTCTGCCGCCTGTGGACGGCATGGTCGGCGTCGGCATCGTAGCCCTGGATTTTCCACGCTTTTACAGGTCGCCGGTTCCTGCGACAATTCGCTTCTCTCCCGGGATCGCACCATGCGCAGCCTCCTCGCCCTCGCCCTCCTCCTGACCACCCCCGCACTGGCCGACGAGTCGTCGCTGGGAGACGAGCTCTCCAAGGCCGAGCTCATCGCCCTCGAGAACGCGCTCGACGAGGCCAACCACGCCGTCGCCGTCTACGCGAAGGCGCAGCTCGACTTCGAAGATGCCAAGACCTTCGCCTCAGTGCTGCAGGCTCATCGCGAGCACGCCGACGTCCTCGCCGGACTTCTCGTCAAGCATGGCGAGGCGGTCCCCGCGAATCGCTGGGCTGGTCGCGTGCACTCCGCACCCTCGCTGGTCGATGCCTGCCGGGCGGGACTCGAGGCCGAGCAGGCCAGCGCGCAGCGCCAGGCCGAGTTCCTCGCGAGCACCGATCGCGCAGACCTGCGGGCCGCCTACAGCGCGTGGCAGGCCGACGCCACCGAGTACGTGGACGCCTTCGCGAAGTGCGTCGAGAAGGCCGAGAAGAAGGCCCGCAAGTAGGCGGCCGCGCCCCGTGTGGCGCGACCGCGGCGGGTGCTTTCAGGCGACCTGTTCAGCAGCCTGCTAGGGCTGGATCGTGTACTCGAACTGGGCGGAGGTGCCCGCGCCGCTCGTGCCGTTCGGGTAGGTGACCGTGTACTGGCAGGTGCCCTCGGCGAGGCCCTCGATCTCGAACCAGCCCTGCTCGTACTTCGCGTCGCCCGCGGCGACCTCGGAGCCGATGGTGCGGACGTCGCAGATCGTCGGCGTGTCGCTCGCGACGCTCATCTCGGCCGTCGCCTGGCACACCGTGGTGCCGCCGATGGTCGGGAGCACGTAGAAGGGGTTGGTGTCGCCGACGTCGATGTCCTCGAGCACGAAGGCGATGGGCTGGTCGACGCCGTCGATGGACGCCTCCTCGGCGAGGGTCAGCTCGAGGGTCGTGTCGTCGATGTCGCTGGACAGCGTCACGGTGCCGGCACCGAGCACGTCGTAGCGGATGAACTGCTGTCCGTTGTGCTCGACGTCCCGGGTGAGCAGCGTCTCGTCGGAGATGGAGATCGGGTAGTAGCCGTAGCCGATGACCGCCTGGCCGTTGCTCATCTCCATGTCGAACGGCACGTAGACCTTGTCGCCGACCAGGTAGGCGCCGCCATCCGTGCCGCAGGTGTGGCTCAGGATGAGGACCTCGGGCGCCCGCGCGTTCATGTTCACGCTGTCGGTCACGCCGTCGTCGGTCTCGACGGAGATCAGCACGTTGCCGTCGCCCATGCCCTCGAGGGTGAACATGTCTCCCGCGAAGGAGTCGACCGCGAGCACCGACTCGTCCGAGGACGTCGCGTCCGCGAGGTCGACGGGCAGGTTCGTGCCGGACTCGGCGACTTTGAGGTTGAGCTTCGCGCCGATGGCGATGGGCTTGTTGAAGTCGAACACGTCATCGTCGGCGTCGTAGGAGAACGTCAGGTTCCCCTCGTTGCCGGTGATCGTGGAATCGCACGCGGCGAGCAGGACAATGCTGCACGCGGCGATGGCGAGCTTGGTGTGCGTCATGGGTTCCTCCACATCCATTTGACCCCCATCTCCCCCCGACCCGAAAGACGAAATTGATGACAGCCGATGACTCGGCGGCGAGCTCTCGCACCTGGCGCGGATCCGCGGCGGTTTCGGGTACTGACGGGCGGGTGTGGGGGCGCCCGAGCGCCCTCAGGCAGCGGGGCCGTTGCCGCCGGCGCTCATCGCGACCTCGAGCCGCACCAGCTCGAACCACAGGACCGTGCCGCCCTCGTCGGGGCACAGGTACCCGATCGTGCCCTGGTGGCCGTCGACGATGGCCTTGCTCACCGCGAGGCCGAGGCCGGTGCCGGGCTTGCGCCGCTCGGGACCGCTCTCCGCCTGCTGGAAGGCGCCGAACATGCGCTTGCGGAACGACTCGGGGATGCCGGGGCCTTCGTCCTGGACCTCGACGCGCACGCGCTCGGGCTGGCACAGCATGCGGACGGTGATGCGACCGTCGTCCGGCGAGTACTTCAGCGCGTTGGACAGGAAGTTGTGCAGCACCTGGATGATGCGGTCGGAGTCGGCGTTGACCCAGATCGCCTCGTCGCTGGACTCGAGCACGATGGGGATGCGTCGCGAGTCGTAGCCCTCGCTGCTGTCGATGGCTGCGGTAACCAGGCGGTCCAGGCGGGTCGGCTCGGGGCTGATCACGAGCTGGCCGCGCTCGACGCGTTGCATGTCGAGCAGGTCGTTGACCAGCCGGATGAGGCGCTCGGAGTTGTCGAAGGCGCGCTGGAGCATGCTCTGCGCCGTGTCCGAGATCGGGCCGGTGACGCCGTTGAGCACGAGGCGCAGGGAGCCGTACACCGCGGTGATGGGCGTGCGCAGCTCGTGACTGACCGTCGACACGAAGTCCGCCTTCAGCTGGTCGAGGCGCAGTCGCTCGGAGATGTCGCGCACCGAGATCACCGTCTGCAGGTTGCCCTGGCCGGCGATCAGCGCGATCGACACCTCGACGGGCAGGCGGTCGTCGGTACGCGTGTGCAGCCACCACTGGCCGACCTGGCCGACGTCGCGATCCAGGCGCTCGTCCGCGTCGCCCTCCTTCGGGCGCATGAAGTTCTTCAGCGGCTCGCCCATCGGGTCACGGCCCACCATGCGCACCATGGCCTCGTTCGCGGAGATCACCTTGTGCGAGCGGTCGACGACGACCAGGCCATCCATCAGCGACTGGAGGATGGCGGTGGTGCGGTGGGTGGTCGCTTCGAGCTCGGAGGTGCGGTCGGCGACGCGCTGCTCCAGCTTCTGGTGCGTCGCGAGCAGCTGGGCCTCGCGCAGGTCGATGGCGTCGAGCAGCTCGTTGACGCGCAGCGAGAGCTCGCCGACCTCGTCCATGCGTCCCTGGGTCACCGGCACGCGCGCCTTGGTGTCCGGGTGGTGGTGCGCCTGCTCGATGACGTTGGACAGCGCGAGGATGCGCCGCGACACCAGTCCTTCCATGGCCGACGCGAGCACGAGCGCGAGCACGAGCCCCAGGCCAGCGGCGAGCGCGGCCGAGCGACGAATCGAGGTGGACTGCGCGCGGATCTCCTCGGTGCCGACCTCGAGGACGACGGCGCCGACCCAGTCCCCCTCGCGGCCGATGGGCCCCTGCACGACCATCGTGTCGCGGGCGGGCTTGAAGGGCAGCCTCGGCGCGGCCTCGGCGCCGCGCGGTGCGAGCGCGAACAGGTTGCCGTCGAGGTCGTAGATCGCGACGCGGCGAACCTCGGGATCGACGAGCACGGTCTCGGCGGCCTCGGTGGCCGACTCCGCGTCGATGAACGCGATGGCCGGCTCGGCGTTGTACGCGACCATGCGCGCCAGGCTCTCGAGCTCGCGCAGGCGGTCCTGTCGGGCGCCCTCCTCGAGCCGAGGAATGAGCACCAGCGCGAGGAACGCGAGCACCGACGTCACCGCGGTGAGCTGAACGAGCACGATACGGGCGCGCAGCGACAGGTTCATCGCTTCGCCTCCCGCGCGAGACGGAGGATCTCGGCGCCGAGGCGCACGCCACGGGCCTCGGCGTGCTCCTGACTCGCCTCGAAGCGCAGCTTGTCGTCCTCCCAGTAGAAGGCGAGCGCGGTGCCTGCGGGCATCAGCGCGGCGTCGTCGCCGACGACCAGCACGTTCGCGGGCAGCTCGAGCGAGCCGACCTGATCCAGGGTGCCGCGCACGTACACCACGTCACAGGGGGCGAGGACCAGTGCTTCGCCTGGCTCCGGCCACGGGGTGCCGTACACCTCGAGCGAGCCGAGGCGCGTGCCCACCGCCTCGAGGGCGGCGGCGATGTCGGGGGCGCCGATCACCCGCACGGTGGCCCGCTCCACGGCCTCGCCGAAGTCGACGTAGCGGAGGAAGCGCATGAGGAACACGGCCTTGAGCTCGGCCGCATCGACCGAAAGGGCCCAGGCGGCGGGCGCGCAGGCGGTGGCGAGCAGGCCCGCGAGCAGCTGACGTCGGCTCGGTCCCGGCAGGTGGCGGCTCACCGGAAGGCACCCCGCACACCGACGAGGATCTCGCGTCCGGGGAGCGGGTGGTACGCGGGCCCGAAGCCGTCCGGGTTCATCACCGAGGGCTGGTCGATGGGCCGCGTGCCCGACCCCGCCTGCCGTCCCATACCGAGGATGGGGCTGTCGAGCAGGTTGCGGACCAGCAGCTCGCCGGACACGGCGACGCGGCCGATCTCCACGCTCCGGGAGCGCACCGTCGTGTTGATCAGCACGTGGCCGGGACCGAAGCCGTCGGGGTCGTCTTCGGTGACGTAGGCGTAGTTGTCCGCGACCCAGGCATCGTCGACGGGGTGGTAGTAGCGGTTCGTGGCCGGCGCCTTCACGCGGCTGTAGATGTTGCCGCCGACGTGCAGGCTCGCGATGTCGAACGCGTTCCACGTCGCGCCGAGGTTCACCTTGTGCGTGGCGGTGCCGTCCAAGGGTCCGAAGTCCTCGCCGAGGGTGAGGGCGTAGTTGCCGTACACGGTCAGGCCCTCCACCGGCGTGCCGCGCACATCTCCGGACACACCGAAGGCGGCGGTGCTTCCGAGATTCTGGTAGTACTCGGCGTGCTGGCCCTCGGGGCCGACGGGCACGGCACTCGGGTCCGGGTTGGCGGCGATCTCGATCAGGTCGTGGGCGACGCTCGCCCACACGCCGGAGCCGACGAACAGGCGGCCATCGAGCAGACGTGCACGCTGTTCGATCTCGCCGGTGCGGACCTTCTGAGGCTCGAGGTCCGGATTGCCGCGCCACTCGTCGCGCAGCTCGAACACCGTGGGGGCCTTGAAGGCCTCCCCGTACAGGAACTTGAGCGTCCAGTCCTCGGAGGGATGCAGCACGAGACCCGCGCGGGGGTTGAGGGACACGGCGGTGGCGGTGTCGAAGTCCGCGCGCAGTCCCGCGATGAGGCGGTGCTTGCCGAGCTCCTGCACGTCCTGGGCGTACACCGCGCCGCTCCATGACAGGAACACCGGGTTCACGCTGGGTTCGCCGGTCGGGAAGGTGCGGTCGACAATGGTGGAGGCGCCGTCGTGCGCGTGGTCGCCGATGCCGATGGCGGCGTACTCGCGGATGCGGCGCTGGGCCTCGGCGCCGACGGTGAGCCGGTTCTCCCAGCCCTCGGTCTCGGAGAGCCGCACGTCGAGCTGTGGATCGAAGGACAGCTCGATGCCCGAGCCCCGGTAGTTCTTGGTGTAGTCCTCGGTGACCGGGTCGGTGCCGTTGTCCACGGACTGGTACTGGTAGGTGTAGACGAACTCGGTGTCCGGGCGGATCTCGGTGCCGCGCATCGACGCCTGCACGCGCAGGTTCGTGCGGTCGGAGAGCGGTGCGAGGTGGCGTAGCGACAGGCCGTAGCCCATGTGGTGCGCCCGGTACGGCACGCCGGCGGTGTTCGCGAAGTACTCGTAGCCGACGACCTCGCTGCCGAGACCCTCGGAGCGGTTCCACCACCAGGCGCCCACGTCGAGGTGGGCCGTCTCGAGGCGGGCGCGGACGGAGGCGTCGCGGATGTGCGTGTCGAAGCCGTCGGCGAGGGCAGGGGTGTTGCCCGAAGCGTCGGTCTGGTTGTCGATCACACCCTGTTCGAGCGTGTTGACCTGCAGGGGCTCGGCGTTGTCGGTCCAGTAGTTGCCAGGGTCGGCGCGGTTCAGCCCGTGGTCGCCCTCGCTGGTCACGAAGCGACCGGACAGACGCAGGGCCCCACCGTCGGGAAGCCGCCAGGTGAGCGATGCCGAGGGCATCAGCGTGCGGTAGGTGCCGCCCACGACGCGGGCCTGGGCGCGGACCGGCGTGTCCTCGCCGACCTCGTCGGTGGGGCGGGTGGTGATGATGTGGATCACGCCGGCGTACGCGTGGCCGCCGTACAGCGTCGAGCCGGGCCCCGCGATGACCTCGATGCGTTCGATGTCGTCGAGGTGACCCTCCCAGCCGAACTGATTGACCCAGCCGTTGCTCACCTCGTTCTGCTCGATGTTGTCGATGAGCACGAGCAGCTTGGACTGGCCGACGTCTCCCTGGCCGCGGAACAGCAGGTGCGTCGGGTACTCGCCCGCCGGGTAGCCGGTGGCGACGTCGAAGCCGGGCACGTCGCGCAGCGCGTCGGCGAGCGTGAGGTAGCCGCGCTCGTCGATCATCTGGCGGGTGATCACGGTGACGGCGGCCGGCGCGTCGACCTGGCGCTCGAGCGTGCGCGAGGCCGAGAGGACCTCGACCTCCATGAGCTGCTCGAGGTCCATGGCGAGCAGGTCGTCGAGCTCGCTGCCCGCGGCTGGCGCAGCGAGCGCCAACGTGAGCAGCAGGGAAACGGTTCGCGTCACGCAGGTCCTCCGCCGCTCAGCATGCCACTTTCGCCCCCCGGTTTCCCAGGTGGGGCTGTCGGTCAGCTGACGTGCCGGACGAAGCGGCCGACGACCTCCATGTGCCCGGTGTGCGGGAACAAGTCGACGCACCACAGGTCGGTGAGCCGCCATCCGCCTTCTTCGAGGGCGGCGCGGTCGCGACCGAGGGACTGCGGGTTGCACGCGACGTACACGAGCACGTCGGCCTCGGCGGTGGCGAGGGCCTTGGCGACCTTCGGGTGCAGCCCGGCGCGCGGCGGGTCGACGACGAGCGATCGCGTGCCGCGTGTGCGAGCGAGGATGTCGAGCGCGTCCTCGACCTTTCCGACCTCGAACTCTGCGATGACGCCGTTGGCGGCGGCGTTCGCCCTGGCATCTTCGACGGCCTCGGGCACGAGCTCCACGCCGACCACGCGCTCGAAGCCTTCGGCGAGCGTGATGCCGATCGAGCCGGTGCCGCAGTACAGGTCGAGGAGCGTGCCGCGCGCCTCGCCCAGGGCATCGCCGATGGTGCGGTACAGGATCTCGGCGCCCGCGGTCGAGGTCTGGAAGAACGCCTGGGGCGAGAGTCGAAAGCGCTTGCCGAGCAGGGCCTCGGTGATGTGCCCGCGCCCCCAGCACTGCTGCAGCTCGCCGCGCGCGACGTCGGCGACGCCGGTGTTCACGAACCACGACACCCCGGCACAGCGCCAGCCGTCGGGAAGCTCCGCGGCGACGAGTGCCTCGGCCAGTGCGGTGACCACGCGGGTGGCGTGCTCATCGGGCGCGTTCGTGTACAGCGAGACCAGCACCTCGCGATCGGCCTCGGACATGCGCAGGCCGAGGTGCCGCCAGAACCCGGTGTGGCTGCGCACGCTCCACGGCACCGGCGCGTCGTCGGCGAGGGCGTGCTCGCGAACGATGGCGAGGAGCCCGTTCGGCGCCTCTCCGACGAGCTCGCAGCGCGAGGTGTCGACCACCCGGTCGAAGCGCCCCGGTGCGTGCATGCCCAGGAAGCGGCCGTCGATGGGCACGCCCGCCTGGTGCTCCGCCTCGGAGAGATAGCGCTGCGGGCCGAAGGAGAGCTCGACCTTGTTGCGGTAGCCATAGGCGGCGTCCGCGCCGCGGGTGTCGTGCACCGCGATGCCCTCGAGTCCCGCCTCGCCGGAGGCCTGTCGCAGCGCGAGGCCCGACTTGTGCCGTCGCTGCGCCTCGATCTGCAGCTCCTGGAGCTGGCAGCCGCCGCACAGGCCGAACACCGCGCACCGGGGCTCGGCGGACGCCGGGGCCGGGGACACCATCGCCGTGCGCCGGCCCTGCCACACGCCCTTCTTGTGGCCCATCGGCACGACGTGGACGACGCTCCCGGGAGGCGCCCCGCGCACGTGCATCGGCTTGCCGTCGGGCGCGATGCCCTCTCCGACCCCGCCCTTGGCCAGGCGAAGTACGGTGAGGTCGAAGGGTTCGAGGCGGCGGCGGCGGCTCATGGGCACTCCATCCCGGCGCCATTACCCCGGCCGTGGGTAGGATGCCGCCGAAGGAGTGTGGATGCGGACTGTGTACGAGACGTCGTTCATGGCGCTGGACCTCGTCGACCACGAGACGCGCGCGGGAGTTCGCGAGTACGTGCGCATCCGGGTGCCGGACTGGGTGAACATCGCGGCGATCACGCGCGCGGGTGAGGTCGTGCTCGTGCGGCAGCATCGCCACGGCATCAACGCCGAGACCCTCGAGCTGCCGGGCGGCATCGTCGATCCCGGTGAGCAGGCGAGCGAGGGCGCCGTGCGCGAGCTTCGCGAGGAGACCGGCTATGGCGGCGGACGGCTCGTTCCGCTGGGCTTCACCCACCCGAACCCCGCCATGCAGGACAACCGCATCTCCATGTTCGCCCTGCTCGACGCCGAGCTCGTCGGTGAGCCCGATCCGGACGAGGACGAGGAGATCGAGGTCGTGCGCCTTCCGCTTCGCGACCTCGAGTCCGCGCTGCGCGCCGGGGAGATCACCCACGCGCTGGTCGTGAACACGTGCCAGGCGGTGCTGTTGCGCCGCAACGACCCGCAGTTCGAGCCCTTCTTCGCGAAGAGCGCGAAGGGTTCGCGGTAGAGTGCGGCCATGCGCGACTTCCTGGAAAGCAAGACCGCCCGCGAGCTGATCGAGCGGGCCGAGACCGCGCGGCTCGCGGTGACCGAGGCCGATCCCGGCTCGAGCGAGCAGCGCGAAGCCGCCAAGGCCCTCGACGCGATCTACGCCGAGCTCGGCATGGAGCTGCACAACTTCCTCCGCATGGGCGCCGAGACCGACATCGAGGAGGTCGACGACGCCGACACGATGGAGCGGCGCATCGTCGAGCTCATCGAGCCGGAAGAGGACGTCAGCGACCCGCCGACGCTGAGTGCTGCGGACAACGAGATCACCGTGCAGCGCCGCATGGAGGACCTCGTCCAGGCGGGCTTCGGGGACGACGTCACCATGACCATCCCCCACATCCGCGTCAACGACGGCGTGGACACGGCGACCGATGGTGGTCAGTACGACGACGAGCGCACGGCGAGCGGCGAGCGGACCGACGGCTACGTCCAGAGCGTGTTCACCTCGGGTCCGGCCAAGGCCCCGCCCAAGCACCCGAAGCCGCTTCCGCACGTCCAGTCCTCGGGCTGGGTCGGCAACCTCCGCGACCTGCTCTCGACCATGGAGCTGCCACAGCGCTGGGACGACGGCGTCGAGGTCGCCACCGAAGCGGCCCTCGTGCAGTGGGCGACCACGGGTCTCGGCGACCGCTGGCGCGGCTATCCGCCCGCCATCCAGATCGCGCTCATCGGACTCGTCGCGTCGCGCGCGCGCTTCCTCGAGGAGCGCCTCGCGGTGCCCGCCGGTCCCAAGATCGCGCTCGAGCGGCTGCGTGACTTCCGCCGCCTGCACAAGCTGTCTCCGGTGGTCGCGCTGCTTCCCGAGCGCGGGCCCGAGCACACCAGCTGGGACGCGGACGCTCGGCACTGGTGGGGAGTACTCGTCGACGGCATGGCCGCGTGAGTCCTCGCATTCGGCAGATGCTCGGTCTGCTCACCGTGGCCCTGTTCGTCGCGGTGGGTAGCTCGCTGTGGATGGAAGGAAACAAGCCAGTTGGCGGCGCCGTGCTCGCCCTGGCGGCGTTCCGTCTGGTGTGGTGGATCCGCATTCAACGCATGCTGATGACCGACGAAGAGTAGGAACCCTCTGACATCGGCTGATATCGCCCGAAAAGGCGCGTCATCGGGTGCGGGGCCTAGAACGAAGGCAGCCAACTGGAGGCCTTCATGTTCGATTCCGTTCCGTCCTTGATCCTCGTGCTCGCCCTGACCGCCTGCGGCGCTTCCGAGCCTGGCTTCGCCGAGCGCGCCGCCTCGGCGTCGAGCGCGGCGTTCACCGTGCCCCAGAGCCCGGTGGTCGAGGCGCGGTACGAGGTGCTCGCGACCAGCGAGCGCGGACGTCGCTTCGCGGACCACGCGTTCATGCAGCGCGAGGAGGTTCGCTTCATCGAGGGGGTGATCGCCGCGCGTGGGCTGCCGCCGCAGCTCGAGGCGGTCGCGTTCGTCGAGTCCGGCTTCGACAACGTGCCCGCACGGCCCGAGGAGTACCCGGCAGCGGGGGTGTGGCAGTTCATCCCGTCCACCGCGCGTGCGTACGGCCTGAGGGTCGACGGCGAGGTCGACGAGCGCATGGACCCCGAGAAGTCCACCGCCGCCGCGCTCGACCTGCTCACCGACCTGCACGCGAGCTTCGGCGACTGGCCGGCGGCGATTGCCGCGTACAACGTCGGCGAGAAGCACCTGCGCGCGGTCATGGCCGAGCAGGGCACCACCGATGTGTGGCTGCTCATCGAGCGAGGCGCGCTGCCGACCTACGCAGCGGACGTGATGGCCGCCGCGGCGATGCTGGAGGACTGAGGTGCGCGGCTCACAGGGGGGCGACGGTGAGGCGTGCGACGCCGAGGCGGATCTGCCTCGTGGTCACGCGACGCTCGAACAGGTCCACGGCCTGAACGACGCCGAGCTCCCCGAGTTGCTGCCGCGCCCGGAACACGTCCACGTTCACGCGGGTGCGCTCGCGACCGAGCATCGCGCACAGGTCGTCGAAGTACACCCAGCCCTCCTCGCTCTCGGCGACGCTGCCGCGCTCGCCGAGGCGATGGCGGGCGAGCACGAGGAGCAGGTCGTGAAACGCGCGCGGAGCGAGGGCCACGGGTCCGCTCGGCAGGTGCACCATGACCTCGACGTACTCCTCGTCGGCGCTGACGCGCAGGACGAGGGCGAGCTCCGCCGGCGTGGGCGCGCTCGACCGAGTGGCCTCGAGGGTCGGCGGGAGGGTGATGGCGCGGGTCGTGTGCTCGGGGCTGTCGAGGTCGAGTACCTGCCAGCGCTCGCCGCCTCCGCCGAGGTCGAGGATGTCGCCGAGGGCGAGGACCGGGTCCTCGCCGGGAAGCACGCGGGTGTCGCCAACGAAGGTGCCGTTGCGGCTGCCCAGATCGCGGACCCGCCACTCGCTTCCGTCCCAGTAGATCGAGGCGTGCTCGCCGGAGACGCGGCGGTCGTCGAGGGTCAGCTCGGCGCTCGCGGCGCGCCCGAGCACGGCCCGGGGACCCGGGGTGAAGATGCGTCCGCTGGCGATGTGTTCGAGGGTGGCCACGGGCGCCATCATGTCACGGGGCCCCTGGTATGCTCCGGCGCGATGAGCACCGAACCCCGGCGGTACCAGCTGATCGAGCGCCTGGGCCAGGGCGGCTTCGGCGTGGTGTACCGAGCGCGTCTGCACGCGGCGCACGGCTTCGCCAAGGACGTGGCGGTGAAGCTGCTGCACGCCGATGTCCCCGAGTCGGCGGTGAGCCGCTTCCGCGACGAGGCGCGCATTCTCGGGCTGCTCTCGGATCGCGCCATCGTCGCCGTCGACGCGCCGGTTCAGCTCGACGGGCAGTGGGCCCTGGTGATGGAGTTCGTCGACGGGGCCGACATCGCGGCCTTGCTCGTCGAGGGGCCGCTCCCCGCCCGGGTCGCGGTCGAGGTCGTCGGCGAGGTCGCGCGAGCCCTCCAGGTCGCGCAGGACACACCCGGTCCGGACGGCCAACCGCTCGGCCTGCTGCATCGCGACCTCAAGCCCGCGAACCTGCGGATCACGCCGTCCGGGCAGCTCAAGATCCTCGACTTCGGTGTCGCGCGTGCCGCCTTCGAGGCGCGAGAGGTGCGCACCACCCAGCACATCAGCGGGACGCCGGCGTACATCGCCCCCGAGCGCTTGCGGGGGGTCGAGTCGGCGTCTGGCGACGTGTACTCGCTCGGCGTGGTGCTCCACGAGATGGTGGTCGGTCAGCGGCCGAGTCCGGACGTCGCCGAGCCGACCTTCGAGGACGTGCGCGAGGCCGTCGCCCTCGACGACGTGCTCGCGCTGTCACGCGCCATGCGGGCGGCGGACCCGGGCTCTCGGCCTTCGGCGCGCGAGGTGGAGGAGACCTGCGAGGCGCTGGCGGCGTCGCTCGACGGACCGTCGCTCCGGCGGTGGGCCGAAGAGCGGGTGCGCACCGCCGTCGGTCGCGGTGAGCGGGTCGATGGCTCGCTCTCCGAGTCGGCAAGCGCCTCTCCTCCGTCCTCCCGCGCGCGGTGGCCGGCGGTCGCCGGGGTCGCAGGGCTCTCCACGGTCGCGCTGATCGGCGCGGCGATCGCGCTGCGCCCGAGTCCGCCGGACCTCCACGACGCTCTGTCCCAGCCGATCCTGCACTTCGTGATGGAGGATGCGGCGGCGGCCAGCGAGCGCACCGAGCTCCGCCGTCCCGAGGCCTGGGACGCGGCGTGGGTTGCGCGCGTCGAGGCGCGGCTCGCGGACTTCGACCGCCCCGAAGACTGGGCCCGACTCGACCAGGTGGTCGACGACTACGGCGCGGTACTCGCTGCGGTCCGGGACTACGGCTTGCCCGAGGTCATCGCCGGGGTGCCGTGGGTCGAGAGCCGGTACATGCCCGAGCTGCAGTCAGCGGCCTGCGCGAAGGGCGTGTGGCAGTTCATGCCCTGGTCCGCGGTGAACGGCGATGGGAGTGGTCTCGCCCTCGAGGTGGCGCACTGCCGCTTCCACGACGATGCCGAGGCGGACTGGACGCCGGCACCGGGCCCGTTTCCGCCGCGCTCCGAGTGGCCGCTCGACGCGCAGGGATGTCGCATTCCCCAGCAGCTCGGCTGTGCGGTGGACGAGCGCAGCGACGTCGCAAAGAGCACGGCGCTCGCGCTGTCCACGCTGTCCACGGCGTGGAAGGACCCGGACCTGCGCGCCTCCGGGGCTGTGGTGCCGCTCACCCTCGCCGCCCACAACCTGGGGCTGCCCGCCGTGCGCGCACTCACCGCCGAGCCCGCGCCGCTCGCCGCGCCGCAGGGGGACGCGGCGGCCGAGTACAGCGCCTGGGTCGTCGCCAGTCACTTCGCGGCGACCTGCTACTACGGCAAGAACTACCCGGAGCGACCCGAGTTCGCGCCGTACGCCCGCTACGTCGACCTGTACTGCGCGGCCCTCGCTGTGCCCGATCGCAGCGAAGTCGCGTTCTAGCAGGCTGCTGAAAGAGTCGGACCGAGTGGTCTGAGGGCCGTTTCGCGGATCGGCCGGTCGCGCAGCTTTTCACCGAAAGTCGGGCCCGCAGGGTCGGCGAAAGGACCTTGGCCCGTGGCCAAGGGCACCGTAGGGGAGGAAGCGTGCTGAAGCACGTGACCGA
>SBGP01000042.1 GCA_006226595.1 Deltaproteobacteria bacterium | reverse complement strand
GAGCGGTGCCAGGCGTCGTGCCGGGAGCGGTGCCAGGCGTCGTGCCGGGAGCGGTGCCAGGCGTCGTGCCGGGAGCGGTGCCAGGCGTCGTGCCGATGGCGTCGCGCGACCGTGTTAGAGCGCCGTCCTGGAGGCACGATGGCCAAGGACCCCGCGCTCGACGACACCGCCCCGAAGGACATGCGCACCGAGGACTGGCGCGCGCTGCTCTCGCCCGTCGAGTTCGCCATCCTTCGCGAATCGGCCACCGAACGGCCCGGCACGGGACGCTATCTGAACGAGGAGCGCGCCGGTGCGTACCACTGCGCCGGATGCGGCCACAAGCTGTACGACGGAGCTCACAAGTTTCACTCGGGATGCGGGTGGCCCAGCTTCTTCCAGGAGGTCGAAGCCGACGCCATCACGACCTACGTGGACCACAGCCACGGCATGACCCGCACCGAGATGCGCTGCGGTAGCTGCGATGGTCACCTGGGTCACATCTTCCCCGACGCCCCGCAGACCCCCACCGGGATCCGGCACTGCGTCAACGGCTATGCGCTGCTGTTCGTGCCCGAGGGCGAGGACCCGCAGGAGGTCCTGCGCGACCACCGCGCAGCTCAGTAGCCGCGCTCGCGCGCCCAGCGGTCGCGCCAGTAGCGCGTGGTACCCAGGGACTGACTCGCGACCATCGCGCGCTTCAGCAGGAAGCCGACGTCGTGTTCGTCGGTGACGCCGATGCCGCCGTGGATCTGGATGGCCTCGCGGCACACCGCCATGGCGCTCTCGTTCGCCGTCGCCTTGCACAGCGCCACCAGCTCGGCCGACGGCTCGCGAGACGCGGCGAGCACGGCGCTATGCAGGCTCTCGACCGCGATGTACATGTCGACCATCCGGTGCTGGAGCGCCTGGAAGCTACCGATGGGCTTGTCGAACTGCACCCGCTCCCGGCTGTAGGCCAGGGTCATCGCGAGCGCCTGCCGCGAGAGCCCGAGGAGCTCGGCGGAGAGACCGACAGCTCCAGCGAACAGTGCGCCCTCGAGCTCGGCCAGGCCCGCGTCCAGTGGCGTGCACGGCGCGCCCTCGAAGGCGACGTGCGCCGCGTCGCGATGGTCGATCCGGTCGAGCGCCTCGAGCCGCGCGTGAGACGCCTCCACGAGAAACAGGCGAACCTCGCCACCGGCCACCGCGCTGACCACGAAGGCCTCTGCCTGTGCGGCGTCCGCCACGGCGAGCTTACGACCCGTGAGCCGCCCGTCCGCCACCGCTGCGCGGACCTGCTCCGGCGCGAAGTCGCGCGTCTCCTGCCAGGCGAGCGCGACGACACGCCCCTCGGCAGCCCGGGCCTCGGGATCGAGCTGACCTGCCAACAGCACCGAGAGCATCGGCGTGAGCGCCAGGTTGCGACCCATGCACTCGAGCACGATGCACGCCTCGGGCAGCCCCCAACCGAGTCCGCCCTGCTCCTCCGGGAACACCATCGCCGGCCACCCGAGCTCCGTCAGCGACTGCCACAGCGCCTCGTTCGAGCCCTGGCCGTCGTCGCGAAGCTTCCGATAATGCGAGATGGGCGATTCCCCATCGAGTACCTCGCGTGCGGACTGGAGCAGCATCTCCTGGTCTTCGGTGAGCAGAAGCATCAGGCCCCCTTCGGCAGGCCCAGCATGCGGGCAATGATGTTGCGCTGCACCTCGGAGCTGCCGCCCTCGATGGTGTTGCCCTTCGAGCGGAGCCACTGCCTCGCCAGAGCCCTGTCACGGTCCGAGAATGCGTCTCCAGACCACCCGAGCCCATCCGGACCGGCAATCTCGACCCCCAGCTCCCAGCGGCGCTGGTTGAGCTCGGTCCCGAGGATCTTCAGCGTCGACGAGACCGGCCCCGAGCTCTGCCCCGCCTTGAGTCCCTCGTTCACACGCCGCACGGTGATGCGCGCCAGGGCCTGGTCCATCTCGGACTGCACCACGCGCTCGCGAATGGAGGCGTCCGCCAGGCGCCCCGTCGCATCCTTGCCGAACACCTCGAGCGCATGCTCTCTTACATTGTAAGCCTGTAGCTCGGGCAACCGCGCACCACCCGCCGCGATGCTCTCACCCACCATGCCGCGCTCGTGCGCCAGCAGCGCCTTCGCGACCCGCCAGCCGTCGTTCTCGGCGCCGACGCGGTTCGACGCCGGCACCCGCACGTCCTCGAAGAACACCTCGCAGAACGGTGAGGCACCGCTGATCAGCTGGATGGGTCGAACGGTGATGCCCGGCGTGTTCATGTCGAAGAGCAGGAAGCTGATCCCCCCCTGCTTCTTGCCGTCGAACTTCGTACGGACGAGACAGAAGATCCAGTCCGACTTGTCGGCATGACTGGTCCAGATCTTCTGGCCGTTGACCACGTACTCGTCGCCGTCGAGCACGGCCTTACACTGCAAGTTCGCCAGGTCGGAGCCCGCGCCAGGTTCGCTGTATCCCTGGCACCAGCGAATCTCACCCGAGGCGATCTTCGGGAGATGCTCCGCCTTCTGGGCGTCATTACCCTCGGCAAGCAGGATGGGTCCGATCATCGTCAGCCCGGTTCCCACGAGCGGCATCGGAAGTCCGCGCGAAGAGAGGGCCTCGCGAAACACGCGGTAGTGCGAGGTCGGCATGTCGGCGCCGCCGTACTCGGAGGGCCAGTGTGGCGCGGTCCAGCCGAGCGCCACGCAACGCTCGAACCACAGCTTGTGATCGGGGCTCGGGAATGCGCAGTTGCGCCCACCCCAGTGTCCCTGAAACGGCGTCGACACCGTGTTCCAGAGGCTCCTGGGCGCGTTGGCCTCGAGCCAGTCCGCGAGCTCGTCGCGGAACACCTCGGGGTCGTCGGCGAGCTTCATGCCACCCTCACCGCGCCCGGGAAGCGGCGTTGATGATGCGCTGCACGCACCACGCCCACTGGACCATGCCGGGCGCGGCCATGGTCTTGCCGGTGTTGAGGAAGGAGACGGCGAGCTTGCGCCGTGGGTCGGCGTACACGACGACGGCAGAGAGGCCGAGGTGTCCATACGCCCCTCGCGTTCCCAGGCCGAACAGCGAGAAGCGGTTGCCGCCCATCATCGTGCCGAGCCCGTAGCGCATCGGGAAGCCAAAGGTGCTGTCGAACTGCGCGGGCGTGACCTCGGTCGTGGCGCGGTGCACGCTCTCCGCCGACAGCAGACGCATGCCGTTCACGCGCCCGCCGTCGAGGAGCATCTGCATGAACCGAGTCATCTCGAGCGGCGAGCCGATGACGTTGGCGCTCGGCAGGAGACCCGTCAGGAAAGGGGCCGTGTTCGACAGCTCGATGGCTCGGTCGAGGTCGGCGCCGATGGTGCGCTCGAAGATCTTGCCCATGAAGGTCGGCACCGGGAGGCCCGTCACCGCATGCCTCGCGACGAGGTCCATGTCCGGCTCGCTTACACCGTAAGACAGGTGATCGATCCCCATGGGATCGAGGAAGCGCTCGCGCAGGTGCGCACGCAGGTCGCGTCCCGTCTTGCGTTCGACCATCTCCTGGATGCAGATCCAGCTGGTCATCGGGTGGTAGGCGACGTTGGTGCCGGGCGCGTGGGACGGCCGCAGCTCCTCGAGCAAGCGGAAATCGACCTTGCCGACCGCGATCGCCTCCTCGACATCGAGGTCGCGCGGCATGTCCGGGATGCCCGCCGTGTGGTTGAGCAGGTGCCGGAGGCGGATGGCTTCCTTTCCGCGGGAGGCGAGCTCCGGCAGCGTGTCCACCATGCGCTCGTCGAGCGAGAACACACCGTCCTCGATCAGCGCGTGCACCACCATCGCGGTGACGATCTTGGAGGCGGAGAACAGCGAGAACAGGGTGTCCGGGGTCGCGATGTCCCCGACGTCGTCGTCCTCGGGATGGTTGAGCAGGTGCCCGATGGTCCGATTCATCACCAGGCGTCCGCGGTGCATGACGCACAGGGCGATGGCCGGGTGCAGACCGGTCTCGTACAGGCGCACGAAGTCGGCCCACACCTCGTCCGCCGGGAAGCGTCCGGGGTCCTCGTCGCCGATGCGGGTGAGGGACAGGGCGGCCTCGTGGCGGGTGACGAGGCTCTGGTAGCGGTCCAGGAACGCCATCAGGCACTCCTCCGGAGGGGCTCCGGCGGAAGCTGAAGCTCCACGCCGCGAGATGCGAGGGGGCGCAGCACCGCCAGCGGGTCGAGGGCGGCGCCGACCGTGTGAACACCGGCGACACGTGCCTCTCCTCGGGAGAGGAGCACTGCCGTCACGGCGGCCAGGTCGCCGGTGATGCCGTAGATATCAGGGGCTTCGACGCGGACCCTCGCAATCTGCTCGCCGTTCACCGCCTCGACCACGGCGATGAAGCGGGAGCGCCGCCGCACGTCTTCGGCGGGCTCCGGAGCGCGAGACGCCAGACGTCCTGCGAGGTCGAGCACGCGCTGTGGTGCTCGCGCCAGCAGCCGTGTGCCCACTGCGAAGCCGAGTGCTTCGGGCAGCGAAAGCACGAGGTCACAGGTCACCTCGCGCACGTGCGGAAGGTCCCACGACAGCGTCACCGGCTCGGCCCCGGTCCACGGCACGCCATAGCCGTCGAGGTCCTGCATCAGCTTACGATGTATGCCCAGTCCGCGGCGTCGCCGAACCTGCCCATCCGCGAGGTGTAGCGGTCGATGGCGCCCCTGCCGGAGGATGCTGTCGAGGGTGCCACCGGTGGGCACGAAGTCGACCATCCACTGGTGCACGTGGATGGCCTCGGCTCCCTGTACGGCATCGTCGGCGAGCGACGCTGCGAGGTGTGCGAAGCCGAAGTCGCAGCCGTTGCCCGGCAGCACGCACACCCCGGCTAGCTCGGCCGCCTTGCCGAGCGCGCCGACCTCGGCCAGCCACGCGAGCTCGGCGGAGACGTCGGTCATGTGCACGCCCGCTTCGACCGCCGCGCGCACGACAGCCTCCCCGTGCAGCGCGAAGGGCCCCACGGTGTTCACCAGCGCCCCGAGCCCGGCGAAGGCCGCGACCAGGCGGCTCGGGTCGCCTACGTCGGCAATGCGCTGGTCGACGCAGTGCTCACCCGCGACCCGCGCGAGCGCATCGGGACGTCGCCCGATCACGACGTACGGCTGCGCCAGTCGCTCGAGCGCCTCCACGACGCGGCGGCCCGTGAAGCCTGTCGCTCCCAGGACGCCAATGGCGCCGGCGGCAGCTCGACCCGGCGTGCTGGCGGCTACACGATCCATCGCAGCGGGGTACCCCAGATCGCCTTGAGCGCCTTGCGCATGCCGTCCACCTTGTCCTCGGTGTACGGGAACCACACGCTCTCGTCCTTGTTGCCGAAGCGGTCCGAGAGGATGGGGAAGGCCTGGGCGTAGTTGAGCAGTCCGTCGGCGCTGTTCACCTGGCCGAGGCCGCTGGCCTTCAGGCCGCCGAAGGGAAGCTCCAGCGCGCCGTAGATCATCGAGGTCTCGTTGATCGTCGCGGAGCCGGACTGCAGTCGGCGGGCCACGCGCTCGCCGCGTGCCTTGTCCCGTGTCCACACGCTGGCGGACAGCCCGTACTCGCAGTCATTGGCGAGAGCGACGGCCTGGTCCTCCGTGGCGAACGGCTGGATCGGAAGGATCGGCCCGAAGGTCTCCTCCTGCATCAGCTTCATCGACTGGGTGATGCCGGTGAGCACGGTCGGCGGGAAGGTCGTGCCATCTCGCTCTCCGCCCACGTGGATGGTCGCACCGGCCTCGACGGCCTGCTTCACCTGTCCCTCGACGATGTCGGCCTGCTTCTCGAAGATGAACGGACCGTAGTCACGGCCCGCCTCGAGCTGGCGCACCTTGGCGACCACCTTCTCGGTGAACGCGTCGATGACGGACTCGTGCACGTAGATGCGCTCGATGCCCGAGCAGAACTGTCCGGTGTTCATCACCCCGCCGAACACCGCGCCGGCCGCGGCACGATCGATGTCGGCATCCTCGAAGACCAGCATCGGGTCCTTGCCGCCGAGCTCGAGGGTGCAGGGCACGAGGTTGCGCCCGCAGATCTCGCCGATGATGCGCCCGGTGCGCACCGAGCCGGTGAACGTGACCTTGTCCACGCCGCCCTCGATGAGAGCCGCGCCAGTCTCGCCGTCGCCGAGCACCACCTGGACGAGGTCCTTGGGAAAGCCCGCGGCCTCGAAGATCTCGACGACGATGCGTCCAGCCTCCGGCGTGACCTCGGAGGGCTTGAGCACGACGGCATTGCCAGCGAGCACGGCCTGGACCGTCGGGTTCGCGGAGAGGATGAACGGCCCGTTCCACGGCGAGATGACCGCGACCACCCCGAGAGGGCGGTACACCATCTTTGCCTTCTTCATGCGCAGCAGGTGCATGCCGACGCGATGCTCGGCGAGCAGCTTGGGCGCGCGGCGGGCGTAGTAGTTCATGCAGTCCGCGCCCGCGAACATCTCGATCATCAGCGTGTCGAGCTCGGGCCGACCCGTCTCGCGGGTCAGCCGCTCGACGAACTCCTCGCGGCGCGACACGAGCACCTTGAGCGCCTTGCGCATCAGCTTGGCGCGCTGCTTCACGGGCGTGTTCGCCCACCCGGGCTGCACCTCGCGGGCACGCGCGATGGCCCGTGCGACGTCCTCGGCGTTGGCCACGTCGTACTGCCCGATCTCGGCGCCGTCGGCGGGAGCGAGCACCTTGTACGCGCGGCGTCCGCCGCTGCCCTCGGTGGGTCGAAGGTAGGCCATGGGCTACTTCGCAGCCGCGACGTCAGAGCCTTCGCGCCAGCCCTCCGGGTAGAACTGCCGCGCCCACAGCCTGAACTGGCCGATGGGACCGTCGCCATCGCACAGCACGGGCGGGTCGATGTAGATCTTGTTCTCCCACACCGGGATGTCCTGCTCGAGCTGGCGGCTGACCTCGGCCATGAACGCCTTGCCGACGCCGCCAGTGATGCCCTTGCCGATCTTGCGGACCATGAACGCGAAGCGAAGCTCGACGTGGTCCTCGTCGATGGGCGACGCACTGCTCATGAGCAGGGTCTCGACGATGCCGTTGAACCGGGTGGTCGTGAAGCCGAAGCCCCACGCGTTGACCTCGAGGGTGCCGTCGACCGGACCCGCGGGCGTCGACATGCCAGTACCCGACTTGGTGATCAGGTGCGGTCCGCGGCGCTCGACCGTAGCCTCCGGCATCTTGGTGGAGCCGTGCAGGTACTGGAAGTGCGCGGTGTCGACCTGGTTCTCGGCCATCTCCTGGTTGCAGGACTTGATGGTCCACTGCTTGGTGCGGATGTCGGTCCAGCCCTCGTCGGCGAACTCCGGCACATCGGGCACCTCGAAGAAGGGTTCGCGACCGGCGAGGTCGTGCCACGCGAGGATCATCCCGTTCTTCTCGTGGATCAGCCAGCCGGGAACGTCCGCCTTCTTCGGCATCTTGTTCGCGTAGGGCACGTGCTTGCACTTGCCCTTGCCGTCGAACTCCCAGGCATGGAACGGACACACGAGGCGGTCCTCGCGAAGGAAGCCGCCGTGGCCCAGGTGCGCGCCGAGGTGCGGGCAGAACGCATCGAGCAGGTGCGCCTCGCCATCGCTGGTGCGGAACAGCACCAGGTCCTTGCCGAAGTACTTGACGGGCTTCACGTCGCCGGGCTCGAGCTCGGACGAGAATGCGACGGCGAACCAGCCAGTGGGAATCGGGAACGGGAAGCGCCCCATCAGTCCTCCATGCCTTTGATGAGCACCTTCATGCCGGACACGACCTGGCGAATGACCTCTTCGGCATCGAAGAGTCCGCCGGTCCAGCCCACCAGTGCTGCGAACCAGATGTTCTGAAGCATCTTCGCGAGGAACACCTCATCGTCGGCGGCGGGGCCCTTGGCGGCATCTCCGCGCATGACGATGACGATGATCTCGACCATCGTGTCCTGATAGCGAAGCACCCTCTCGGCGAGGTCGGGCACACCGCTGGCCACGGTCCGCAACATGGCCGCCGTCAGCTTGGGCTGGTCGGCGAGGATGCGGGTGACATTGGTGAAGAACACCGTGAGCCGCTCTTCGCGGGAGCCGCCCTCGAAGGGATGGCTCTCGATCCCCTGCTTGAGGAGCTGCACC
The DNA here is from genome assembly GCA_006226595.1 of Deltaproteobacteria bacterium. GTDB lineage: Bacteria > Myxococcota_A > UBA796 > UBA796 > M1803. The sequence goes on along the minus strand of SBGP01000042.1, from coordinate 58,330 downwards.
TGCTGGGCCAGCGCCGCGGCGAGGATGTCCTCCTTACACGAGAAGCGCCGGTACACCGTACCGAGGGCCACGTCCGCCTTGGCGGCCAGGTCGCGGAGTCGCACCGCCTCGAAGCCATCGCGCTCTGCGAGCTCCATGGCGACACGGATGATGCGGTCACTACGTTCGTCGAGTTCTTCCATGCGGCGTAGTAGAACATGTTTCATTCTTCGCGCCAACCAGAAATAGAACATGTTCTAGTTTTGGCGCGCGAGCCTACACCAACCCGCTTGAACACTAGCTTCACACGTTCTCTGCCAGGTCGTCAAGGGCGGCGGCGAAGCCCAGAGCGGGTCGCCACCTGTCCCCGTGGTCATGGTGTCGCCCGTCGGCGAGACTAGAGACCCGCGTCCTCGAGCGCGCGCTGGAACGGCCCGCTGGCCGCGAGCACCTCGATCAGGGCCTGCAGGGTGTCGTCGAGCGCCGAGACCTCGGCGTGCAGGGCCTCGCGATCGGCCTCGGCGGCGTCCATTCGCACGGTGAGCGCAGTGACCTGACGCTCGAGCGAGGCGATGTCCGCGGCGTTGGCGGTGGCCGTCGACGTGGTGCCGAGGAGCTGCTTCCGGGTCGCGCGCAGGTCGCCGCCGAGCTGGGCGGTCGTGGCCTCGAGCGCGTCGAGTCGTCCGGCGTGTCCGCCGAGCTCCACGACCACGTCGGAGAGGCGCTCCTGATGCGCATCCACCACGGGCTCGACCTTGTCCAGACGTGCGTCGTTGAGCCTGGTGAATCCGTCGAGCCGGATCACCTCGCTCTGCAGGCCGGCGACCTCGGACGACAGATCGACAGGCTCCTTCGAGATGTCCACGACCGGCACGGTCTGGACTTCGGCACCGATCACCGAGACGTCGGACACCGAGGTCGGCAAGAAGCCACTCGGAGGCGTGATCGCCAGCCGGTACTGACCGGATGGGACGTGGTCGATCCAGAAGGAACCCTGGGAGTCCGTGACGGCGGTGAACGGAGTGCCGACAAGCGCGACGGACATGCCCGAGTGGTCGGAGAGGCCCTCGAGCTTGACGATCCCTTCGACGGCGCCGGTCACCCTGGGAAGCATCTCGAAGAGGTCGCTGCTGACGCCGTTGGCGTCCACGATTACGGGTCCGAGGATGCGAGGCTCGAAGCTCCGGACATTGGCGCGAAGCAGGTAGGCCCCGCCGTTCGGCACGTCCTCGAACAGGAAGAAGCCGGACTCGTCCGTGAACGTGGTCAAACCACCGTCGAGGGTGACGGCGACTCCCTCGTGGGAGGACTCCCCTTCGAGGACGACGTAGCCCTGGATCTCCCCAGCGGGGGCGACGAGGGGCAGGGCGACGAGAGCGAAGACGACGGACAAGCGGGACCAGAGGGACATGATGAGACTCCATGGGTGACGCGCGGCCTGCGCGAGTGACCTGGCTCGAGGCGCCTGCCAGGCAGCGCTCGGGCACGAGAGAAAACGGGGATGGGGGCGTTCGCCCCGAGACGGCAAGGCGCCGCCACGACGGTTCGTCGACGCCGTAAGCAACCCGCGTGCCACACGCGGCACGCCGCAGAAACAGCCACTTCCGGTCGTTCGCAACCGCCCGACGAGCGCCCTCGACCGCCCATGTGGGCTCGATGAGCGCCCAGGTGGGCGCCCACCGCACACGCGCACGCTTGCGGTGGCACCGCGAACTAGAACATGTTCTACTTCGCGCCCCGGAGGTCTGATGACTGCACTCCCCGAGGGCCAGTACGCCCATACGCGCGACGGCCACCGCATGCACTTCCACTCGATCGGCGAGGGCCAGCCCGTTCTCTGGCTCCACGGAAGCGGGCCCGGTGCGAGCGGGTGGTCGAACTTTCGGGCCAACGCCGAGGCGCTGGCGGCGCACGGCTACGAGAGCATCCTCGTCGACTCCATCGGCTACGGACTGTCGGACAAGCCGACGGACGTGCCGTACGGCCTGGGTTTCATGGCCTCCTGTGCCGCCGATGTGATGGCCAGCCTGGGACACGAGACCTACGCCGTGGTCGGCAACTCCCAGGGAGGTGCGCAGGCCATTCGCATCGCCCTCGATCACCCCGAGCGCGTCTCCAAGCTGGTGCTCATGGCGCCTGGCGGCCTCGAGACCCGCGAGACCTACATGGAGTGCAAGGGCATCCGCTCGATGGTGCGCTGCATCTACGGTCCCGAGGGCATCACCGTCGAGGGCATGCGAAAGGTGTTCACCAAGCAGGTCTACGACAGCAGCGAAGTCCCCGAGGGCGTGATCGAGCGCCGCACGGAGATCGCGCTCACCCAGCCGATCCACGTCTTCCGCACCATGCAGGTCGACAACCAGGAAGACCGTCTCCACGAGATCGGCTGTCCGACCCTGGGGCTGTGGGGCATGGACGACGTGTTCTGCCCGCCGAGCGGCGCCGAGAAGCTCGCCACGCGCATCCCCGACTGCCGCGTCACCCTGTTCAACAAGTGCGGGCACTGGGTGATGGTCGAGCGCGCAGCCGTCTTCGACCGTCTCGTCGCGGACTTCCTGAACCATGGTTGAGCGCTACGGAGAGGAGCTGTTCCGGGCCCTTCGCGAGCGGCGGGTCGTGGCCCCCCTCAAGGGCCGCGTCGACGGTCTCGACATCGACATGGCCTACGCGATCAGCGATGCCATGCTCCAGCGACGGTTGGCCGATGGCGAGCGCATCATCGGTCGCAAGATCGGCGTCACCAGCCGAGCCGTCCAGGACATGCTCGGGGTGCATCAGCCCGACTTCGGCACCCTCACCGACGCCATGGTGTTCCACGGCGAGATGCCGGTGAGCAAGCTCCTCATCCAGCCCCGCGCGGAAGGCGAGATCGCGTTCACGCTGGCGCGGGACCTGGTGGGCCCCGGCATCACCCCCGAAGACGTGCTGGCGGCCACGAAGTCCGTACACGCGTGCTTCGAGGTGGTGGACTCTCGCATCGCGGACTGGAAGATCGGCATCGAGGACACCGTGGCCGACAACGCGAGCAGCGGCTTGTTCGCCATCGGCGAGGGCGTCGATCCCGCGGAGGTCGACTTCGAGGGCTGCCACATGGTCGTTCACAAGAACGGAGCGCGCCTCTCGGAAGGCTACGGACGGGCGGCACTCGGCTCACCGCTGATCTGCGTCGCCTGGCTCGCGAACACCTTCGGAGCCCGGGGTATCGCGCTGAAGGCGGGGGACGTCGTGCTCTCCGGCTCACTCGTCCCGCTGGAGCCGGTGGTCGCTGGCGACCATATGCACGTGGCCATCAGCGGCATCGGCGAGCTCGACCTGCGCTTCACCTAGTTCTCCGGTGGAGCGCCCCTTGCTTACACCGTAAGCACCGGCGCGACCGCGCTTCGGTCAGCGAGAGAGGCAGTAGGCGCCGCTCGTGCTGTACCCGCTGGGACAGCTGCCGCTCCGAGGCATCGCATGTCCGGACGCATCACTCGACGCCAGGCAGTAGGCGCCGCTCGTGCTGTACCCGCTCGGGCACGAGCCCACCTTGACCACGGCATAGCGCGCCGACGAGCCGGGGTTGCAGTACGCGCCGCTCGTGCTGTACCCGCTGGGACACGAGCCCACCTTCTCGAGCGCCGTCGGCGGCACCCGACCTCCCGAGGCGGCCCGGGAGGCGAGGCAATACGCGCCACTCGTGCTGTAGCCGCTCGGGCAGCTGCCGGTCTTCGCCATGGCATGGGGCGTGTCGTCGGCCCCCGCGAGGCAGTAGGCACCGCTGGTGCTGTAGCCGCTCGGGCAGGAGCCGACCTTGGCCACCGCGTAGCGCGCGGAAGAGCCGGGAACGCAGGCATCTCCAGAGGTCGAGTAGCCGCTGGGGCACGAGCCCACCTTCTCCACCGCGACCGGGGGGTGCGCGAACGCGAGGGCGACGAAGAGCAGCATGGGACCTCCACGTGAGGCATAGCCCGCAGAAGACCAGCGTGTCCGCTGTGCTTCGGGGTAGGTTCGCGCGCATGGACGCCACCGACGAACTCCCGCAGATCCCGCGCGGACCGCTGTTGCTGTCGACGGTGATCCTCGATGTGGCCATGCTCGGCGGCGCGGTGGGCCTCGGCTGGATCACCGGACTCCCGTGGTGGGAGAACCTCGGTGTCTCGTGGTGGGGAGCCGGCGTGGGCACGGCGAGTGGCCTGGTGCTCATCGGCCTGATCTGGCGTTTCGTTCACCGCGACGGCCCGCTGCAAGCACTTCGAGAGGCGTTCCGGCGCGATCTGCGCGGGGTCTACGAGGTCCTGAGCCCGCTGGGGGTGGGAGACCTCCTCTTCATCTCGCTTGGCGCGGGCTTGTCCGAAGAGGCGCTGTTTCGCGGTTTCGTCGAGGCCGCCGGCGAGCACTGGCTCGGCATGGGACCCGTGCTCGGCGCCATCGCCTTCGGCCTCGCGCACCCGATCTCACGCGTGTACTTCGTCTACGCCGGCGCCATCGGTCTGGTGATGAGCGGCCTGGTGGTCGTCGGCCACGGCCTGTTCGCGGCGATGGTGGCGCACGCCGTGTACGACGCGGTCGCCCTCGTCGCGGGCATGCGCAGCCCGGTGATCCGGCCGTCGCTCGGAGACGCGTAGCCGCTAGTGGGGCCGCGGCAGGTCCTCGCGCCCCTCGCCCCCCGCCACGGATTCCGCCGCCTCGCGGGTGTCGGGCACCTCGAGCTCGTGGACTTCGAGCACTGGGAGCTCGGGCTCGGGGGTCGGCTCCCACTGGTAGTCGGGCATGCCCGGGAACATCACCCAGGCCACCCGCTCGGGAAACGCGGGCTCGCGGTGCGTGGGCCGGGTCACGGTGACGAACGGTCGGAACACGACCTTGGCGCCCTCCTCGGTGCACACGCGCTCGCGATGTCCGATGGCCACGAGCTCGAAGCCGCAGTGCCCGCAGGCGTCCGGCGCACAGCCCGGCGCTCGCAGTAGACGAGCGTCCGGTCCCTCCGCCGGCTCCCACCAGGCGAAGCCCCCGACGTTGCAGCAAGGGTCGTCCACCGGGCACTCGCGGAGCTCCGCAAACACCCGCTCCACGAACGGCATCTCGACTGGAAGCAGGTCCAGGCGCTCCGGCTCGCAGGTGTCCGGCGGCTCGTAGACGGGCACGTCGAGCGGCGACCAGGCAAGGGCGGCGGCGATCAGGACGATCACGAACTCTCCACCGAAGCAGCGTACCACCCTTGGATATCGGCCGAGTTGTCCCGAAGTGTCAGTGACACGATTTCTGATAATGTGGATGCTCACGACGAGAATGAGCCCTCAGCGAGTCCCGATCTGACGGACGGCCCTGACCCCGCTCAAGGGCCTGACCCCGCTCAGGGGTCTGACCCCGCTCAAGGGTCTGACCCCGCTCAAGGGTTTGACCCCGCTCAAGGGTCTGACCCCGCTCAAGGGTCTGACCCCGCTCAGGGGTCTGACCCCCGATGAGCGCGTGTCCATCGGCATCCCCGCAAAATCCGCCCTCGAACGCGGGATGCGCGACACGCTGGAACCGGCTAGTTCACCCGATGCTCCTCCCCTGCCCCGCCGGAAGGTAGTCTCGTCGTATGCGACGCTTCGAGACAGGCACGGGCAGGGACCGCCGCTACTGGGAAGTCGAAGCGGACGGCCGCTTCCTGCAGCTTCGCTGGGGAAAGGGCGATGGCCGGCCCCAGCAGAGCCGCAAGCTCATGAAGACCCCACGCGATGCCCGCGAGGAGGCCGCCCGCCGCGTCGCGGCCAAGCAGCGAGACGGCTGGGTCGAGGTCGACCTCGCCTCCGAGACGGCCTCGCTCGACATGACGCCGCACGTGCACTGGGACCCGCAGTCTCAGCGGCGGGTGCTGCCTTTCGCCCGCCGGCCCCGCCGAACCCCGCCGCGCGATGCGGAGGGCCCCTGGCGCAAGCTCGTGAAGGCCGTCCATCGTCAACGCCACCGCCTGGACCAAGCAACCGGCAACGACCGCGCCATCGCCCAGCTCCGCGATGCCGTCGCCGAGCTGGAGACACCTCCCACCGATCCCATCGCCCTCGGCAGCCTCGCGGCACTCGCTCCCGACAAGGCCTGGCTCGATCTCTGGCTTGCCCTCGGCGGCGAGGCGCTAGCCCTGCGCGCGCTCGTCCACAGCGAACGACTCCAGGTCGGCGGCGGTAGCCGCCCGTACGTCACGACGGTCGAACCGGTCATCGTGCCGACGCTCACCAGCCCGTGGCGCGCCCTCCGCAAGCACCTGCTCGCCGCGTCCGAGGAGGCCTATGCCGAGGCCCTCGACGCCGCGCGGCAGCTCCGCCAGGGGGCGCCCCTCGGCCTTCGCTGCGCGATCAGCACCGTGTTTCCCGCCGAGTCCGAACTCTGCGACCCGGACCTCGCGGAGGCGCTCGCCGCCGGGCCCGAGCGCCACCACCTCGTGCTCCTCGGCTGCACCACCGATCCAGGAGCCGCCGCGGCGCTCATCGCCGCGGTGGGTGGACGCCTTCCGCCCTGGGACCTGCTGCCCACCTACTTCGACACCCTGCTCGCCCGCATGGGACCCGCCGCTCTGGCGCCGCTCGAGGCCGTGCGCGCTCGCCGCGAGATCCCCGAAGTCGTCGAGACCATCGCCCGCATCCGTAGCCCCGAGGCCGCCGAGTCCCTGGTTGCAAGCCTCGACCTCATGCCCGACGCCGCCGCCGCCGGCCTGCACGCCATGCCGGTCTACGCGGTGCCCGCGCTTCGGCGAGCGCGCTCCGACCGCGCTCAGGCGGTGCTCGCCGAGCTCCTGGACCGCCACCCCCAGCTCGGCGAGGTCGACCGCCAGGCCCAGGCGGCCACCGAGGACCTGCACCCGGACTTCCTGGCGGTTCCCGAGGGCGTGGTGCCACCGCCGTGGCTCCGCGTCCCCCGCCTGCCCCGTTCGATGCTCACCTCGGGAGAAGCGCTGCCCCCGCAGGCGGTCGGCGCCATGGTCCGCCAGCTCGTTCACTGTGACCTTCAGACCCCTCCCCCCGGCGTCCGCACCTGGCGCGCCCAGACCACGGGACTCGCCGACCTCGCCGAGGCCTTGCTCGCCGCGTGGCAGGAGGCGGGACTTCCACGCGAAGGACGCTGGGTGCTGGGTGCCCAGGTCCACCTCGCCGACCCGAGCACACCGCGGCGACTCGCCAGACGCCTGCTGCAGTGGCCGCGTGCGGGTCACGCCCGCGAGGCGGCCCTCGCGGTCGATGCGCTGGCCCACATCCGCCTGTCCGAGGCGATGATGCAGCTGTTCGCCCTGCGCCAGCAGCGTCAGACCCGCGCCGTGTCCGAGCGCGCGGCGCTTCACATCGAGGCGCTGGCCAAACAGGCGAACATGCCGCTCGCCGAGCTCGAAGAACGCCTGGTCCCTGACCTCGGCCTGGACGATCGCGGCGGTCTCGACCTCGACTTCGGCCCGCGCCGGTTCCGCGTCACCTTCGACGAGCGCCTGCAGCCCGTACTCCTCGATGCCGAAGGCCAGCCGGTGCCGAGGTTTCCCAGCGCTCGAAAGAGCGACGACGCCGCGCTCGCCAGGCAGGCGAAGCAGACGTGGACCGCGCTCAAGGCGGACGTGAAGACGCTGGCCAAGGCACAGCTGACGCGCTTCGAGACCGCCATGGTCGAGGGCCAATCCTGGGACACCCGCGACTTCCTCGACCACGTGGTCGGCCATCGCCTCGTCGCCCACCTCGCGCGACGCCTGGTGTGGCGCTCGGGCGACCAGACCTTCCGCGTCGACGAGTCCGGTGAGCTGGTCGATGCCGACGAGGAACCGTTCACCCCGGGCCCGAAAGTCGACCTCCCCCATCCACTGGACCTTCCGGCACTCTCACGCGAAGCGTGGTCCGAGATACTTGGTGATTATCAGATCCTGCAGCCCTTCGACCAGCTGGGCCGACGCTTCCCCACGCTCCCCACGGCGCCGTCTCGTCAGCTTGCCCTGCCCGACGACCACAGCCTGTCGACGGGTCGCGTGCTTGGGCTGACCCGCAAGGGCTGGCAACGCGAGATGCACACCGACGAGGACCGTCGACTGCCCGTGTTCTCGACGCTCACCCGCGAGCTCCGCGGGGTCCGCATCCGCCTCGAGCTCGACGGCTGGGTGAACCTCGAGCACATCGACGCCGAGGCTCGCCTTCCGGTGTGCGAGCTGCGCGCCAGCCGGGACTGGTCCGAGCACCCCGTCGTCACCGCCGAGGTGCTCCGCGATCTGGGCGTCGTCTAGCCGATCACGCCGAACTTGGGCGCGAACGCGACCTCCTGCCACGCCTCCCGCACACAGTCCTGGGACTCGCCGAAGGCCGCCCACGCCGCCAGGGCGGGTCGTGCGAGCAACGCCTCCGCGACCTCCGGTCGATGCTCCCGCAGCAGCATCTGGAAGCTGCCGAGCTGAATCGCCAGCCAGCCCATGTGCCGCGTGGTCTTCACCGCGAGCCACTCCAGCTCGTCGAGCATGTCGGAGACCGAGCTATCCGGGGCCTGCCCGCAGAACGCGGCCATCGTGCCGCCGACCAGGGACTCGTCGTAGCGACGCGACAGGAGCTGCTCCACCGCGCGCTCGCCCGGGTCGTCCGCCCACAGCGCGAACCCGTGGAGCGCGGCGACGTACTCGCCCATCACCAGCGAGTCGTACAGGGCGAGCTCACCGTGGGACAGCGCAGGAATGCGTCCCGCCGGCGACACCGCCTCCAGCCCCGCCGGCTTGTCGCCGACCAGCGCGCTGCGCTCCTCGTACGTGACGCCGAGGTGCGCGAACAGCGCGGCCACGCGGTGGGCAAAGGGGCAGCCCACGTCGCGATACAGGACGAAGCTCACAGGGCCGCCTGCGGCCGCGGGGCCTCGATACGCGCGTCATAGGCGTCCGCGAGGCGGCGAAGCAGGGCGGCGCAGTCGCCCTCGAAGCTGGAGCCGTGCATGATCGCAAGCACCTTGGGCTCGAGCTGGGCGAGCATGCGCAGGGTCGCGCCCACCGCCGGCGAAGCACCGGTCGAGTGGAAGGCATCCTCGGCCATCATCGCCGCGGGCACGAGGTCCTCGCTCGTCAGCGCGGGCCCGTCCCCGAAGTGCGTGAACAGGTCCCCGCAGAACAGCGTGCGAGTGGTCTCCTCGAACAGCACCCGCGACTCCCAGTTGTGGGGCACGTGCGGCGTGTCGATGTGCCGCACGCGCTTGCCGCCGAGGTCGAGCACCTGGCCGTTCTCGAGGGCCACGGGCGGGCGGTCGCAGAGATCGTTGAGCGACACCATGACTCCGGGCTGCCCGTGAGGAACCTGGGCGTGGGGGGCCGCCGCGAGGAACTCGTTCATCGCGCCGCACTCGTCGGACTCGACGTGCGAGAACGCCACCCACCGCAGGTTCGCGAGCCCCACCAGCCGGTCCACCGCATGCGAGACCAGCGGGTACATCGCCCGCGGGCCGGTGTGGTACAGCAGCGGCTGGTCGGCCTCGATGACGAACTGGTTGAAGGTGAACCCGCCCGGACCGAGATCCGGCACGCAGGTGCTCAGGCGGTAGATGCCGGGGGCGATGAGGTCGGTCTTGGTCATCATGGCGTAGTTCTCCTTCGCGGGCGCAGGCCGGCTGCGTCCGTGGGTTCGCGGAATCCGCGACGGGATGGATGGCGGCGACACACTCGCCGGCAGGGTCTCGAGCACCGAGACCGACAATCAACGCATCAAGCGCTCTTGGCCTGGGCCAGGGGCAAGGCCACGTCGTGGCCGAAGTACTCGGCGCGAATGCGCTCGCAGTAGTTCATGAGGTTCGGCTTGCTCGCCGCGTGGTTGAACAGCGGGTTGTCGCCCTCGACGTAGGCCGAGACACCGAGGAAGCCGAACGCGGTGGCGTCGACCAGCGTCGGGCGGTCACCGAGGAAGAACGGCTTGTCGCCGAGCAGCGCCGACGCCGCATCGATGTCCGCCTTGCCCATCGCGATGATCTCGGCCTCTTCGTGGTGGCCAAGACCCCGCGCGTAGAGCTGCTTCTTGAGTGCCGAGCTGAACATCGGGGGCACGATGATGTTCAGGGGAAAGGGCAACAGGGCGCCGAAGGCCGCGAGGCGCTCGGGACCGCCCCGACCGAAGAACAGCTGGTGCTCGAAGGCCTGGTGGTAGTGCTCCTCGAACATACGGCGAATGGCCACGCTCAGCGCGAGCTGCTCGGCCGACAGCCCGGCCTCGAGGTCCACGCCGTGACGCTGCCCCAGGTACTGGATGATGAGCTCGGAGTCGCCCATGCGGACCTGGTCGTCCTCGATCCAGGGGGTCTTCTTCTTGGGACCCTTGCCCGGGTTGTTCTCGACCACCACCTCGAAAGGAATGCCCGCGAAGCGCATCCACGCCTCGAGCTTGAGGGGAAACGGCGCCGAGGTCGAGAAGGGAACGCCCCACCCGGTGCCCACGACATACAACTTGACGACTTCACTGGCTCCACCCATGGTGGCCTCCCTGCTGACACATTAGTTCTAGCACAGAAATTTAAACGTGAGAAGAAAATTTGAACGAGGGTAAAAAAATACCGAGTCGCAGGGAGCAGAAGCGGGCGCGGGTCAAAGGCGAAATCCTTGCTGCAACCCGGACAGTCCTTCTTCGTGACGGCGCTTCGGGGCTCACGCTCGAATCCGTGGCCAACGAGCTGGGTCTCACCAAGGCGGCGCTGTACTACTACTTCAAGGGGAAGGACGCGCTGCTCTTCGAGCTGATGCTCCACCTGCTGCTCGCCGAAGGCGCGGCCATCGAAGCGGCGGTCTCCGAGACCGACAACGGCGCAGACGCTGTCGAGGCGCAGATCCGCACGACCCTCGCCCACTACGAGGGCCGGCTGCCGGACTTCCGTCTCGTGTACGCCATCCCCACCGACCCCAAGGCGACGCCGATCCCGAACGAGCTGATCGAGCAGGTGCGACCGCTCAACGACATGGTCTACGGCAGCGTCGAGAAGCGGCTGGTCGCCGACCGCGAGCGCGGCGAGCTGCCCGACGACGTCCATCCTCGGCGACTCGCCTTCCTCTCGCACATGAGCGCCCTCGGCATCCTCACCATGCGCTCGATGACCGAGCAGCAGGGCGACCCGCTGATCCACTCGACGGACGACCTCGCGAACGACCTCGTCGCCGTGTTCCGCAAGGCCATCCGCAAGTGAACGACGAGAAGTTCTGCGCGAGCTGCGGCCGTCGCATGACCTGGCGCAAGGCCTGGGCCGAGACCTGGGACGAGGTGCGCTACTGCAGTGCCGGCTGCCGCAAGCACAAGCCCGGACCCATCGACCGCGCCCTGGAGCAGGCGATCACCGACCTGCTCGCCGCCCGAGGCGCCGGCAAGTCCATCTGTCCCTCCGAGGCCGCCCGCGCGGTGGCCGAAGACTGGCGTCCGCTGATGGCGCGCGCTCGCAGCGCTGCCCGTCGACTGGTGGCCGCCGGAGAGGTGGAGATCACGCAGAAGGGCCGCCCGGTCGACGCCTCGACCGCCCGCGGACCGATCCGCATCCGCCTGGCTACTTCTTAGCCTTCTCCTGGTTCTCCTTGGCGATCTCGACGCAGGCCACGAACCCGCTCTTGAGACCCGCACGGAGCACGCCGCGCATCTGACTGCCGGCCTGGGCGATGAACCCGGCGTCGTCGCCGAACTCCATCTTGCTCACGAAGGTGATGCGCGTGGTCTGCTGGCTACCCTTGGTGACGACGAACATGCCGTAGATGTCGGCGAGTCGCAGCACGCTGCCGAAGGCCCAGCGCAGGGACAGGCCCTCTTCGATCTCCTGCTGGCGCTTCTCGTAGGCCGCCCACTTGTCCGGGCCCGCCATCTCGGGAGTGAGCTGCTCGAACCACAACACCGTGGTGTCGCCGTCCTTGCGCTTGTACATGCGCTGCTTGAACGTGGCGTAGAACAGCGTCAGGTCGAGCATGAAGTAGGCGTCGGTGTACTCGGCGCCGATCTTGTCGTCGAAGCCGGAGCCCAGGTACTCGACGGACTTCGCGCCGCTCATCTTGGACGGGAGCTTGTCCTGGTTGCGGAACACGACCTCGGCGACGATGTCGTGGTCGAAGTCCATGCCGCCCTCACCGGCGATCATCGGCACGAAGCCGTCTTCGGTGGGCTTGAGCCGGATCTCGTCGTACTCCTTGCCCGAGTACGTCTTGAGCTCGGCGTCGGTCCAGTACGAGGCCTGGGTCAGGGCCGCCTCGCAGACCTCCTCGGCCTCGTCGGAGTAGCAGTCGATCTCGGCGCTCTCGGCGAGCGCGGTGGGCGCGCCGTCGCTGGCGAGAGCCGGCGCGAGGAGCAGAGCTGTGAGCAGCGAGGTGAAGAGAAGGCGTGGCACGTTGTCTCCCACCGCATCCTACGCGATCGGGCCGCGGGCGCGATGTCCAGTCCTTACACGACACGCAAACTCGCGGTCATCGTCCCTTCGCGAGCGGTACCCTCGGGCATGTTCGACGACGCCCCCCCTCCCCTGATCGGCCAGCGCCTGCACCTCGGTGACCGCCTGGCCCTGTGGCAGCCGGACACCGGCCGTCACCTGTGGATCGCGGAGGACACCCCACTCGCGAATCCACCACCGGCGCTCGCGCGTCGCCTTGCGACCCTCGGCTTCACCGGTTCCCCCGAGCTGCCCTACCCGGCCCGCTCGCGATGGGCGCTGTGGTTCCCCGAGAGCTCGGAGCTGTGGCACGCCCGGCCGCTCCACCGCGGTCCCGGCGGCTTCCCCTTCGCGACGATGCGACTCGACCCGCTGTCCGCGCGGATCTGGGAGGCCTGCGACGGGCAACACACCGTCGCTCAGATCGCCGCCGCCCTCGCGCTCGCCGAGCCCGAGGTCCGCGAGCGCATGCGTCCGTGGATGGACGTGCGCGTCCAGGCGCTGCAGCTCCGCGAGCGACCCACCCGTCGCGACGAGCCCGCCCTCGCCCACCTGCTCGCCCCCGAGCGCCCGGCCCACGACCGCGAGGACCACCACTACGAAGAGGGCGCCACCGACCTCGGGCGCTACCACGCCGAGCAGGTCTCGGACGGAGCGACCCACTTCGACGACCGCGAGACCACCTTCGCCCACGCCTTCGAGCTTCCCCACCCGGCCCTTCGCGACCGCGCCTACGGCACCGCCCTCGGCGAGGCCCTCGTCGCCCGCGGCTTCGCCCTCGACGGGGATGTGCTCGAGGTGGGACCCGGAACCGGCGCCGTGTGCGCGGCGCTCTCGGACCGGGCGCGTCGCTACACCCGCCTCGACCTGTCCCCCGAGCTGCTCGCCACCCAGAGCGCGCGCTGCCCGCACACCCACTCGCTGCTCGGCTCGGCCACCGCGATGCCCCTGCCCGACGACAGCGTCGACGTCGTGCTCTCCAACGAGATGATCGCGGATCTGCGCGCCGCTCCGACCCCCGAGGGCTTCGCCATCGACGGAGACCGCGGCCAGGGCCTGTACAACACCGGCGCCTTCGCGATGGTCGCCGAGATCGCGCGCGTCCTCCGACCGGGCGGCGCGGCCTTCGTGTCCGAGTTCGGCGACGTGGACGAGCTGCCCGAGGAGACGACGCACCTCGACCACCCCGAGGTGTCGATCCACTTCGGTCAGGTCGCCGCCATCGCCCGCCAGCACGGGCTCGACACCGAGCTCGTGCCGCTGGCCGAGCTCCTCGAGGTGGACCGCACCGCCACCTGGCTCTCGCGCCCCAGCTTCGAGGCCCTGCGAGCCCGCGCCCACGCCCGCGGTCAGCACCTGCAGGCGCGGGCCTACGCCCCCGCCACGCTCGCGTTTCCCGAACCGGTGGAAGGACTGTGGTGGGTGCCGATCACCGAGCCTGGCGCAGCCCCCATCCTCGACAGACTATGGGCATTGATCCTGGTCAAGCCTTGACGACAGCCCGTCGACATCCATCTTCGCAGTAGGATCCGGGCATGGAGGCGACATGGACGGCGTCGTCGGCACGGTCCTCTCGAACAAGTACCGCATCGACACCTTCATCAAGGAGGAACAGCTCGGCAAGGTCTACGAAGCGACGCGCCTCGGCGACGGCGTGAAGGTGGACCTCAAGGTGCTGCACCCGCACCTCGCCGACAACCAGGAGGTGCTCGCCCGCTTCGGCCGCGAGATGCTCGCCACCGCCTCGCTCGAGCACCCGAACACGGTGCAGATGCTCGACTTCGAGGACGACCGCATCTTCCACTACCTGGTCCTCGAGCACGTCGTCGGGCGCTCGATCCGCGAGGTCCTCGACGCGGAGGGGCCCTTCACCGTGGCCCGCGCCGCGCACGTCGCCGCGCAGATCGCCAGCGCCCTCGGGGCCGCCGGTGCCCAACAGATCACCCACCGAAACCTGTCCTCGCAGAGCATCCTGCTCGCCGAGGGCCAGGGTGGCTGGGACCTGGTGAAGATCCGCGACTTCGGCCTGTCCAAGCTCCAGGACCCGGGCTCGGACGAGCAGGTCACCGTCGCCGGGATGCGCGTCGGCAGCCCGACCTACATGCCGCCCGAGTACATCACCGACAGCCGCGTCGATCCCCGCGGCGACCTGTACGCCCTCGGCGTGCTGCTGTTCGAGATGCTCACCGGCGAGCCCGTGTTCGCCACCAAGCGACGCGGCGACCTGCTCGAGATGCACGTCGCCGAGACCCCGCGCCGGCCGTCCAAGCTCAACCGCAAGGTCCCGAAGTGGCTCGACGAGCTGGTGCTGCACCTGCTCGCGAAGGTACCGGAACAGCGCCCGAACAGCGGCTGGGAAGTCGTGCCCGTGCTCGAGCAAGGCGTCGGCCACGCCCTCGGCGCCCCGGCTCCGAAGCACGCGCCAGCGGCCCAGGCTCCCGCTGCGACCGCCGCGGCCCCAGCGAAGCGTTCCGGAGGCGGAGGTGCGGCGATGGTCGGGGTCTTCGCCGTCGTCGGGCTCGGGGTCGTCGGGCTCGGGCTGCTCGCGCTCGCCGCGGTGTGGTTCTCGGGCGCGCTCGGCTAGCCGGCTGCGCTGAAGCACGTGACCGACGAGACGACGGGCGAAGGCGTGAAACGGGTCCAGAACGCGACGGGAGCGTTGTTCAGCATCCTGCTAGTTCAGGCGCAGGGCCCCGAGCAGGCCCGAGTAGTCGTCGGTCCACACCACGCCAGAGAGGTCCTGCCCCTCCTCGATGCGGCGCCAGCCCGCGGCATCGAAGGCCGCGAGCCGCGCTTCGTCGCGCGCGAAGACCACCACCTGGCTCGGAAAGTCCGTCGGCAACGACGCGCGCTCGGCGGGAGTCTGCTGGAAGCGCCCCACGAGCCCACTCTCGGCCCCGAGCTTCGCGAGCACGGGCCGCAGGTCGTAGAAGCGGTTCGAGATGTGCATGGCGAGCAGCCCGTCATCGGCGACGCGGTCCAGGTAGATGGCCCACGCCTCGCGGGTCACGAGGTGCACGGGAATGCCGTCGCCCGCGAAGGCATCGACCACGAGCACGTCGTAGTCCTCGCCCTGCTCTTCCTGGAGCATCAGCCGGGCATCGCCGACCACCACGTCCACGCTGCCCGGCGAGCCGTCGAGAAAGCCGAACCACTCGCGAACCAGAGGCGCCATCTCGCCGTGGATCTCGTAGAACACGAGGTGGTCGTCCGCGTCGATCATGCCGGCCATCGCGCCGGTGCCGAGGCCGATGACCCCGATGTTCGCTGGGCCCTCGGGGCGGGCCTGCACGACGTCGTCGAGGGGGCTCCCCGGATGGTAGTAGGCCCCCGCGCGGCCATCCACGCCCTCGATGCCGTGCACGGTGCCGCCGTGGACCAGCCGGCGGTGCGGTGGCAGGCCCTCCGACGGGGAGGCGTCCTCGATGCGGTACACGCCGTAGAAGCTGCGGTGGCGGGCGAGCACGTCCCCGTGGAAGAAGCCGGCGCGATCGCCCATCGCGACGAGCAGGAGCAGGGTGAGGTAGCCGGCGAAGCGACGTCCCTGGCCTGCGTCCTCCCCCCAAGGCGTCCACTCGGGCGCCGCCTTCTTCGCGCCGACCGCCAGCCCGATCCCCACGGCAGCGACCGCCAGGTACGGCTCGTAGAGCGCGTCGAGCAGGGCCGGCGCCCCCAAGGTCACCGCGGTGCCGCCGAGGAAGCCACCCACCGACATCCACAGGTAGAAGGTCGTGAGCCGCTCGGTCGGCGGCCGAAGCTCGTAGAGCATGCGGTGGCTCGCGATGCACAGCATCGTGAACGGCACGAACGAGAGGACGAGCACGACCCACACCACATTGCCCTTGAACGCGGCAAAGAGCACGATCTGCGCCGCCAGCCACAGCATCCACCCGCGCGAGGCGCGCGCCAGCCACCCGGCCTCGCCCGCGAACGCGGGGATGAAGCTGCCCAGGTACAGCGCCATCGGCAGGACCCACACCAGCGGGAAGCTGCCGACCTCGTGGGCGATGTGGTTGGTGGTGCCGAGCAACAGCGCGGAGGGCGCCGCGGTGAGCAGCAGCCACGCGAGCACCGGGTCCTCACGCGAGCCAGCGAGCGCGGGCGCCTCGCCCATGACCGGACGCAGGCGGAACCACGCCGCTGCCGCGAGCACGGCGTACACCAGGTACAGGGCACTCCAGCCCTGGGTCTGCGCCGAGAGCCCGACCAGCGGCTCGACGATCAGCGGGTACGCGAGCAGCGCGGCCAGGGAGCCGACGTTGGACGCCGCGTACAGCCAGAAGGGCTCGCCCTGCTCGGACAAGCGCGACCGCGACCACCACAGCTGGGCAACGACCGAAGTCGTGGTGAGCACCGCGAACGGCAGCGAGATCGTGCGCATCAACGCCGCGAGCAGCGCGCCGATCGGCGCGTCGGGCGCGTAGGGCGACGAGAAGCCGAGCGGCCACTGGAGCAGCGGCACGAGCAGCACGAGCAGGTGCCAGCCCCCGATGCGCGGCGCGACCAGGTGAGCGTAGGCGTAGCCGAGCAGCAGCAGCCCCTGGAAGGCCATGAGGCAGGTGACCCACACGTGGACCGCTCCGCCGTAGAACGGCACGACCAGGCGGCCGACCATGGGCTCCATCCCGAAGGACAGACAGCTGCCGAGGAGGACCATGGCAGTGAGCAGGAGGGTATCGGCGCGCCGCGACATCGCGGCATCCTACCTGTTCGCGGGCCTCCGTCGTCAGCCGACGTCGCGCTCGAACAGCAGGACGTGGGTCGGCATCCCCGCCGTCGTGCGCACCGGGACCACCCCATCATCGAGGTGGAGGGCGATCATCTCGGGCGACGCCTCCTTGTCGCAGGGCCTGCCGAGCACCTCGTCGAAGCCCTGGCCCGCGCAGTTGACGATGGCCTGGCGCATCACGTTCGCGGTGCACGCGACGAGGACTCGGACAACTGTCGACGCATGACGTCGGAGATCTGCTCCTGGAGGTACGGCTTGCCCAGCACCTCGACGAAGCCAGCCTCGTAGTAGCTGGCAACGTCTTCGGGCAGCACGTTGGCCGTGCACGCGACCATGGGACGGTCAAAGCCCGCTTCCTGGAGCGCACTCAGCGCCTGCAGACCGTCCATCACCGGCATGTGGATGTCCATGAGCACGATGTCGACGGGCTCGGACAGTGCAATCGCCACCGCCTGCTTGCCGTTCTCGGCGAGGCGGACCTCGTGGCCCCCGTGCTTGAGCATGGCCTCGAGCACCACCGCGCTCACCGGCGCATCTTCGACGACGAGCACCCGCGCCGTCCCGAGGGTGCGCGCGGAGGTCTCGCGCTTCGCAGCCCCGCGCAGCGGCCCAGACGCCGGTGCATCGAGCGTGAAGGTGAAGGTCGTACCGACCCCGATTCTGGACTCGACCTCGATCTTGCCGCCCATCATGCCGACGAGCGCACGACAGATGGACAGGCCAAGTCCGGTTCCCGTTCGCGACCCACGCCGGGATGGCTCGACCTGGTCGAACGGCCGGAACACCAGGTCGAGCATCTCCGGAGGAATGCCGACCCCCGTGTCGATGATGCCGATGCTGACCAGGTCGTGAGCGGGATGGCCGTCGAGGTGCACGGTGACGCCGCCGCTCTCGGTGAACTTGATCGCGTTCGACAGCAGGTTTCGCAGTACCTGGCCCACCCGGGTCGGATCGACCGAGCGGTACACGCCACCCGAGCTGGCCGAGCACTGCACATCGAGCTCGAGCCGCTTGGCCTCGGCAAGGGGCCGGTACTCCTCGACGATCTCGGACACCAAGAACCCGAGGTCCGTGGGCTCGGGCACCAGGGTCATCTTGCCCTCGGTGATCTTGGCCATGTCGAGGATGTCGTTGACGATGTCGAGCACCGATCGGTAGCTGCTCATCGCCAGGCTGGTGTACCGCCGGACCTGCTCGGGGTCCTCGGCGACGCGGTCGATGACCTGCAGACTGCCGAACACGCCGTTCAGGGGCGTGCGGATCTCGTGGGACATGTTCGCGAGGAAGGTCGACTTCGCCTCGTTCGCGGCAACCGCGGTCTGTGCGGCACGCCGCTCGCGCTCGAGCGAGGCCCGGACCTCTCCCGACATGTACGCGAGTCCGAAGAGCTGGTAGCCCGCGTAGGCGGTGAAGAACCCCAGACTCAACGGAGCGAGTGCGTCCGCCGGCACGCGCTCGGGAACCAGTCCCAGCCCGAACTCCGAGTACATCTTGGCCGCGTAGATCACCAGGGTGGAGGCGATGCCGAACTGCCGCGCGACCCCGGTGCAGAACATGAGGGCCGACGAGGCGACCAGCAGCCCGCTGAGACCGAAGACGCTGTTCAGGGGCCCCACCCACAGCGTCACCGCGCCGAGCATCACCACACCCGAGCCGATGAACGCAAGCGCACTCAGGTCGGGGTAGCGCCGAAACAGACGCGGATGCGCACTCAGCGAACAGAGGACGAGCGCGACCGCGGTGGAGGGCACGAGAAAGGCAACGTCGAGGACGAGAAACTGGATGAGACAGGCAGCGATGGCCAGCGCGCCGATCACCGCCACCTCCCGGTGGGCGTGCTCGGCGCGGTCATCCATTCCCGGCATCCCCACGGGGCTCTCCGGGACCAACGGCGACTCGGACAACAGACTCCCTCTCGCTCCCGCCATCCTACGACGGAGTGCTCCACTCTGGATCGAAATTCCCGGAAGGAACCGGCAACACATCCGATGGACCCGAACGATGGGCACGATCTAGATTGTCTGACAATCTGGTGGACGCCGTCGCACCATGCTGCTAATTGTCCGACAATCGGACCATGGATTGTCTGACAATCCTCCGAGGAGCCCATGCCCGATCCCAACCACATCCCGCGCCGCTCGGTCGTCGACCAGGCCTTCGAGGCCATGCGCGCTCGCATCCTGCACGGGCACTGGGCGCCCGGTGATGCCGTGCCCACGGAGAAGGAACTGACCGAGGCGCTGGGCGTGAGCCGGTCCACGGTGCGCGAAGCGCTGAACCGCCTGGCGTCGGGGGGACTCATCCACATCCCGCACGGCGGCACCAAGCGCGTACTCGACTGGCGCGATCACGCCGGCATCGAAGTGCTCGCGGACCTGTTCGTCGACCCCGACGGTCGCCTGAACCACGCCGTCGTGCGTTCGGCCGTCGAGATGCGCGCGGCCATCGCCCCCGACGTCGCCCGACTCGCGGCGCGACACCGCCAGGATGCACAGGCCGACGCGCTCGTTCGCATCGCCGCGAGTCTCGATCCCAAGGCCGAACTCGAGTCGCTGCTCGTCGCCACGCTCGAGTGGTGGACCCTGCTCGTGCTCGCCTCGGACAACCTCGGCTACCGGCTCGCGTACAACACGCTGCGCCACACCTACACCGAAGGTCGCGAGCCCATGCGCGAGGTCATCGCCGAGGAGCTCCGCGCGGCCCGCCTGTACCAGTCCATTGCCGCGGCCGTGCAGCGCCGCGACCCGTCTACCGCTCGCGAACAGTGCGAGGTGCTCGTGTCTCTCGGCACCCGCGCCATGTTCGCGGCCCTCGCCGCCCTCCACGAGGGCTGAAGGAGCCTGGATGTCCGCTCTCCACGAACTTCGCCTCGCCCTCGGTGGCCCCGCCGCCGTCCGCCGCAAGGTCGTCGACACCGTGCGCAGCCTGCACACGATGTTCCTCGACCGTCGCGAGCGGGATGCACGGTACGCCCGGCTGCAAGCGCGCGGACTCGCCGGAGAGCGGCCCACGGACTGGCAGATGTGGCTCGCCGCCCATCACATGCTCCACGGCTACATCCTGCCGAGCAACATCGAGTTCTACGAGGCCTATGGTCGCGACCACTGGTGGACCCAGGTCCTGCGCTTCCTCGACGAGCCGAGCGCCATGATCGACCCCATCGGCCTCGGCATCTCGCGAGACATGGTGATCAGCCATCTCGTACAGATCGTGCACGCGAGTGCAGGCTACGACGTCGCGCTCCTGTGCATGTTCGACGACGGCGTGGCCGAGCTCCGGCGACAGCTGGAGCAACTGGTCGCGGGAAGCCACCCCCGGCAGGCGGCCATCGACGCGCTGATCGAGCGGGAGGACTACCACCAGGCGCTGCTCGACGCGCTCGACCGCTGGGAAGCCGACCCCGAGCTGCACTGGCGCGTGGCCACCGTGCCCGCTCCCGAGGGCTGCGAGGCGTTGTTCGACTGGGGCATCGATCGATTCGGCAGTCCGGGGCGCCTGTTCGCCTACGCCCGGACCCTCCCGGAGACGCCTTCCGCGAGCTTGCGCGCGTGGTGGGCGGGGGAGCTCGCGGTGCCTCACCCCACCGCCTGAGCGCCCCCGTTCCACGATCGATCGGTAATTCACCGTAATCGTTCGATTGTTGCGAAATCGGCATCAAACACATAAGTGTGCTCATGAACCCCCTCCCAGGAGAGTCATGAGATCCACCCGCATCGTGATCGCCGAACCCACGCGACAGACCCTCGTCCGCAGCCTGAACCACGTGCTGTCGGACATGATCGCTCTGCGCCTCCAGGCCCAGCACGCGCACTGGAACGTGCGCGGTCGTCTGTTCGCCCCTCGCCACGAACTGTTCGAGCAGCTGTTCACCAACCTCGACGCCGCCATCGACCGGATTGCCGAGCGCATCACTGCACTGGGCGGCGGCGCAGAAGGCCGGATTGCCGAGGTCTCTCGCATGCAGAGCATCCCGGCGTACCAGCCCGAGGACGCACAGTCTCACCTGCCCGCGCTCGCCGACAGCTACGGCTCCTTCGCCAGCATGGTCCGCGAGGAGCTGTCCCGCAGCGCTCGCCTCGACGAGCCGGTGACCGAGGACATGCTCACCGAGCTGCTCCGCAACGTCGAGCACGACCTGTTCCTGCTCGAGGCGCACCTCGACTCCGCCGACCAGGCGCTGAGTCTGCGCGGTCACGGCATTCGCCCCATGCCGCCCCAGGAGGCCATCGCCGAGGCCAAGTAGCCCCGGCCCCCTGTGTTTCCCTTGTTTTCCTTTGCTTGGAGTCTTGATGTACCGCCTCACCCCCCTTCTGTTCCTGCTCGCCTGCCAGAGCGATCTGACCACTGTCGTCGAGGGCACCGTGCCCGATGACGGGGCGTGGACCGCGGACCGCCGCGTCGTGATCTCCGAGCTGAACCCGACCTCCGGCGAGACGGAGCGCCTGAGCGTGGCCACGCCGTGGCCCGATGGCGGCTTCTCGGCCATGGTCGCGAACTACGACGGCTGGCTCGTCGCCGAGTACATGCACGGCGAGGAGCTCGAGGGCATGGCGGTGATGCCGCCGGCTACCCGGACTCAGCGGGACGCCCTGCGCATCGACGACGAGACCACCCTCGAGGCCGGACTGTGGTTCGGCATGGGTGAGCCCACCGCCGACAGCCTGGCCTTCGTCCGCCGCTGGG
Organism: Deltaproteobacteria bacterium; assembly: GCA_006226595.1. Lineage (GTDB taxonomy): Bacteria > Myxococcota_A > UBA796 > UBA796 > M1803. The sequence goes on along the minus strand of SBGP01000042.1, from coordinate 36,597 downwards.
TCGGTCCGATCGACCAGCCGATGCCGGCCCTCCCGAGCATGGCCCAGGACTACAAGCGCGCATTCAAGCACTCGAGCAAGGCGCGTGGCGCGGACGATACCCTCGTCGATCTGGCCCGCCTGGACGGCCTGACCGGCGCCTCGCTGCGCACGGACAACCAGCCGATGCCGCTACAGGCCTGGACCCTGTACGTGGAGGCCGGCTCCGCGACCCAGGTGCTCGCCACCCTGGTCGACGAGCAGACCGCGGGTCAGGGCCTGATGGACGACCTCGAAGCGCTGCGGGCCGAGCTCGCCGCCGCCGAGGACAGCGCGGCACTGTCTCGCGCCGTCGACCACTGGCACTCGGACACCCGGGCGACGCTGACGAACGCGCTGACCAACGAGGTCGACGACCCTCGCCTGCTCGACACGGCCTTCACCCTGGCCGACCTCAACCGCCAGGCCACCCTCGACGTGCTCACCGACCCCGGTCGTCGCGACTTCGAGGTGATGGTCACCCACGAGCAGAACCGCCTGGGTGAGGAGCTCGACCTCGTCGTCGAGCCCTTCGATCGCCCGGACGTCGTCCGCGACACGCTGATCGTGTGGTCCACCGCCCTCGCCCTCTAGCGAGCAGTGGGCGGCTAGCGCCCGATCACCGTCACATCGCCCGCCGCGCTGCGCACCTCGATGCGTCGCGCGGCGCTCGCGTCCTGCGTCAGCCCACGCACCTGCACGTCGCCCGCGTCTGCGGTGGCCTCAAGGGCGTAGGCACCCCCGGGCAGCTCCAGCTCCACCGCACCGGCGGACGCGAAGGCCGACACGAACTGTGGAAAGCCTTCGAGCACGAGACTCAGGTCTCCCGCGCCCGACGACACCTCCACCTCGGCGGCACGCGCACCGACCACGTCGATGCGACCGGCATCCGCGCGCGCAAACAAGCTGCCGTCGAGTCCATCGACCTCGAGGTCACCCGCCGAGCTGTGTAGATCGGCGGTCGCCCCGTGATCGAGCAGACCGATGCGACCCGCCGCGGTCGCCGCGGACAGCGTGTGGGAGAGACGGCGGAACTCCATGTCCCCCGCGCCGGTGAGCGCCGCGATCGGCGCCGACTCCGGGATGAGCACCACGTGGTCGACGGAGCAGCCCGTGCACCGCACGCCCAGGAACAGCTCCCCGCTCGCGACCTCGGCCACGGGCTCGGGCCGGGTCTGACGGTAGCGGAGCGTGCGCTCGATCTGGATCTGGTCGACATCGGCCACCGCCACCCGGACATCGCCGGCGTCGAGGTCGATGCGAACGCTGTCGTAGCTGCCGTCGAGCACGACGGTGTCGAACTCCACGGTCTGATCGAAGTCACAGGCCACGAGGGCGAGAAGCGGAAGAGCGAGCAAGCGCATGAGGTCTCCTTTCGTGCTTCGTTGGACACCGCTGCTCGCCGGGAGCGCTACCGAGCCCCGACACGTCGCGTGCAAACGTCCGGCAGCTCGCGCACACAGGGCGGGCGCTCGCCCCGCGATACTCCGCGACCAACGCGTTCTGAGAGCGAGGCGGGCCCGCCGGGTCACCGATTTCACAGGGTCGGGGACGCGCGGAGGTAGCGGAAAGGCCCTTCGCCTTGGCACACTGCGGCGGGAGGAGACCGATGCGAGCCATTCTGGCGGCGCTGACCCTGGTCGGGTGTGTCAGCAGCCCCTTTGATGTTTCGGCGGTTCAGCGGAGCCACCCGAACTACCAGCAAGAGGACTTCGGCATCTCCGCGTTCCACGCGCAGGGCCAGGACCAGCCGTTCATGTGTCGCTATGTCGTCGGCGGCGGCGCGCGCTACGAGCCGTGCAACGTCGTGCGGGACACGGTCGGCGCCGAGTTCGGACCGGCCAACTACTCCTGCGACACCGCAGGCTGCCACGGCAGCCGTCTGCCCGGCACGGCGCTGGCCGCGGGCACGACCGGATCGCTCCACGGCGGCGAGGGCCCCAGCTGCTGGACCTGCCACGACAACGAATGGAGCAACTGATGCGTACCTCCAGCCTGCTCCTGCTCCTGCTCCTCGCTGCCTGCGCTCCCGAGCTTCCGGCGGACAGCGGCACCACGCCGACCTTCGCCGAGGACATCGAGCCCATCCTCCAGACGCACTGCCTGCGTTGTCACGTCGACCCCTCCCCGAGCAACGCGGGCCTCGGCTACGTGCGGCAGCCCAACCGCGACGGCGACCTGACCATCGACCCGGACATCGCCCGCGCGACCGCCATCCGCTCGGCGTGCACCGCGCTCTCTCCCACCGTGATCGAGGCCTACGCCGACGTGCTGTACTCCACCTCCTTCGACGCCACCTGCGGCGGCGACCACCCGATCACCGGCAAGCCGGAGTGGAAGGCCCTGTCGATGCCTCCCGGCACCAGCCTCAAGCTCACCGTCGAGGAGCAGGTCGCGTACGCGAAGTGGATCGAGGGAGGCATGCCGTGAAGCGCACCGTGCTCGCCAGCGTCGGACTGCTCGGCGCCGGCATCACCTGGCTCTCGTACGCCGATCCCGCCACCGCCCTGCCGCTCTACGCGCAGCGCTCGGGCAGGACCTGCGCCAACTGCCACATCTCACCGACCTGGGAAGACTCCGACGGCTGGGAGAACCCCGAGCTGTCGAAGCGCAAGTGCACCCTGTCGTGCGCGAGCTGCCACGTGGATCCCACCGGCGGCGGCATGCGCAACGTGTCCGGGCGCTACTACGGCCAGTCGACCCTGTCGATGATCCACACCCAGGCGCGCAGCTACTCCGACAACGACCGCGAGCTGCTCGGCAACGACCTGCTCTACAACGTGCAGCAGTGGTTCGATCAGCCCGAGCGCAACGAAGAGGGCCGCTTCGTGCCCTCCGATCGCGCAGAGGTCGACGCAGGTGTGGGCGCGGGCCAGACCGGCCGCTGGACAGCCCACGGCAAGCTGCGCAAGGTCACCGAGATGCAGTTCTGGGACGGCCGCTACGCCGACCTCAACGCCGACCCGGTGTTCTCCTTCGGCGGCGACTTCCGCGGTGCCTACTACACGGGCACCGGCACGCTGTTCCCGATGCAGATGGAGCTGCACACGAGCATCCACCCGACCCACCACGTGAGCGTCGTCGCCACCGTGGCCGGTCGCGGTCGCGCCACCGGCGGCCTGGACCCGCTGCCGATCTTCCCGCGGAGGGCCTTCGTGCTCCTCCACGAGCTGCCGTACTTCTCGTGGGCCAAGGCCGGCATCTTCATGCCGAGCTTCGGCACCTACATCGACGACCACACCGCGTACGTGCGCGACCTGTACGAGCTCGACACCTCCAAGGGCCAGGACACGGTGCTCGGCGTCGAGCTCGGCACCGCGCCGAACTACCCCTTCGCGACGGTCTCGGTGTTCGCGAACGACACGAGCATGGTCACTGGCGCCGCCGCCGACGCGGACGAGGGCTGGGGAATGTCCGCTCAGGCCGGCTACCGCGACTTGTGGTGGTCCCTGTACGGCCACGCCCAGATGCGTCAGCGCCCGGAAGGCGCCGCTCGCGGAGACCTCGTCGCCGCAGGCGTGGGCTGGGCCCTGAACCCGGCGACCATCTGGCAGCCCGTGGCGGTCACGTGGACCGGCGAGCTCGACGTGGGCCAGCACACCGACGCCAACGGCAAGCAGACCAGCATCGCCGCGCTCTCCGAGGTCGCGTGGATGCCGGTGAACGGCTGGATCGTGCGCTACCGCACCGACGTGGCCGAGCGCTCGGGGCTCTCGGTCAAGCACGGACTGGGCCTCGGCGTGTCGGTCATTCCCGGGCTGACCACCGACGGCTGGTTCCGGGTCGCGAGCAGCAACGGCGTGACCAGCAACGACGTGCTGGTCATGAACCACGTGTGGTTCTGACGACTACTCGTCGTCACCCGTCGTGCGCGCCTTCACGCCTTCCGGCAGCTCGCCGCCGACGAAGGTGAGGTGCTGCTCGAGCAGGTAGCTGCCCTCGGGCCAGCCGTAGGTCTCGGCGAGGGTGCACACCTCGGCGGACTCCTTGCCGTCGAGCATGCACGCGCGCTCGCTGTAGGCGCTGCCCGCGCGGGTGAACTGGATGGTGATGCCGTGCACGCCCTCGCCGAACGCGCTGATGGTCGGGTCGAGGATGGCGAGCACCGCCTGGATGTCGATCATCTTGGCTTCGGTGCGCTTCCCGCGCAGGTCGGTGTACCCGGGGTACACGACCCAGTCGCCGTGCACGAAGGCCGGCGGCGGGGCCTGGTCGTCCTGCAGCGACTGGAGCGCGGCGAGCTGGCCCGTGTGGCGCACCGCATCGACCACGGACACGCCGAACACGCGGGCCCAGTCGTCGGCGGCCTTGTCGAGGGCCTCGCTGCGCGATGCGCCGCCGCCGGAGCCGCGGCCGATGAGGCCCGGCTGGGTCTTGCCATCGACGGTGACCGTGTAGGTCAAGGCCATCGACAGCGCACTGCCCGCCTTGACCTCCTGGGTGACCTCGCTGCTGACGAGGAGCGTGTGCTCGCCGACCACCGCGCTGTTGCCCGACCACTCGCACGACTCACCGACCCGCTCGAACAGGGCGCACAGGCGGCCCGCTGCCACCTCGGCACCCGCGGGCTCGGCCTTGGGCGCGGTGCTCGCGCCGGGGGACTCGGCATCACCGCCACCACAGGCGACGAGGGACAGCAGAAGGATCGAGGGGACGCTACGCATCGGGCTTCACTCCGTGGGGGGTCGCTCGTGGTCGACAGCAGGCGGCGCCGCGGGTTCCGTCCCGCGGACCACCTCGTGAACCAGGTAGGTCGGCCGACCCTTGACCTCCTGGTAGATGCGGCCGAGGTACTCGCCGATCACCCCGAGGGAGATCAGCTGAACCCCGCCCAGGAACAGCATGATGGTGAGCAGCGACGCATAGCCAGGCACGTCGACACCCAGAACCAGTGTGCGCAGGACAATGAACGTCGCGTACGAGAAGGCCACCAGACTGACCAGGACTCCCACGTAGCTCCAGATGCGGAGCGGGACCGTGGAGAAGCCCGTGATGCCGTCGATGGCGAAGTTCCACAGACGCCAGCCGCTAAACTTGGTGATGCCAGCGGCGCGCTGGGGGCGCTCGAAGGGCACGCCCACCGAACGGAAGCCGACCCACGCGAACAGCCCCTTCATGAACCGATTTCGCTCGGGCAACAGGGCCAGCGCGTCGAGCACCCGGCGGTCCATCAGGCGGAAATCGCCCGTATGGTTGGGAATGGGGACCTCGGTCACGCCGTTGAACACCCGATAGAACCAACCCGCGGTGAGCCGCTTGAGCAGGCTGTCGTCGCGGCGGTCCTCACGAACGCCATAGACGACGTGATAGCCCTCACGCCACTTCTCGATGAACCGGGGGATGAGCTCCGGCGGGTCCTGCAGGTCTGCGTCGATGGGCACCACGGCACGTCCCGACGCATGGTCGAGGCCCGCGGTCAGAGCCCGCTCCTTCCCGAAGTTGCGCGACAGGTCGACCACCACCAGACCCGGCTCGCTCGCCACTCTCTCGCGAAGCATGACCAGGGTCTGGTCACTACTGCCATCGTTCACCGCGACGATTTCCCACGAGAGGTCGAGCGGATCGAGCACTTCGTGCATGCGCGCGAAGAACAGGTCGATGACCTCGGCCTCGTTGTACATGGGGACGACGATGGAGAGGTCGACGGTGGGGCCGTGGGGCATCGCCGGCAGTCTACGCCACGTGACCCGCGCGAGCACGCCCTGGGGCGGCGATCAGTCGTCCTTGGTCAGCGCGCTCGCCAGGCCGAGCCCGAACGCGATCATGCCGGGCACCGCGCAGTACACGGTGATCGTCGCCGCCAGCCCGCCAATGGCGGCGGCCCACCGCAGTCGCTCGACCGGCTTGCCCTGAATCATGCGGATGCCGGTGACCAGCTGCAGCGGACCCGCGAGCAGGCAGATCACCATCCACACGCCGTACATCAGGAACACGGGGATGGCGATGAGCATCTCCTCTTCCTGGGCGGCGATGCCGACCACGCCCATCAGCGCGCCGGTGAGGGTGCCGATGATCGAGAACAGGCCCCACGCGGTGATCAGCGTGCCGCACACCAGGAACGCATAGGCCGCGAACTTGTGGATCGGCGCCTCCGAGGCGGACCCGCCCACCGGCGCAGCATCGCTCTCGGGCGGCTCGAACGGGTCATCGTCGCGGTCCATGGGCCTGCGCTCCTCCAAGGCCGCCATCCTACGTGATACTGCGGCCCGACGGGAGGATGCTTGCTCACGGCAGTGATCACCGGCGTGGCCGGACAGGATGGCTCGTACCTGGCCGAGGCCCTGCTCGCGAAGGGCTACCGGGTCGTGGGCCTCACGCGACGCCGTGGCAGCCACAGCGAAGAGAACCTCCCGCTGCTCGTCGGTCGCGAGAACTTTCGGGTCGTGTACGGCGACATCACCGATGCCACGCTGATCTCCCGGGTGCTCCACGACGAGAAGCCCCACGAGTACTACAACCTCGCGGCCCACTCCCACGTCGGACAGAGCTTCGCCGAGCCCCTCGTCACGTTGCGCACCAACGGCGTGGCGGTGTCCATCGCCCTCGAGGCCATTCGCCACTTCTCGCCGTCGACCCGCTTCTACCAGGCATCGACGAGCGAGCTCTTCGGCACCTCGCCCTGCCCCGAGACCGGCCACACCGAGGCGTCGCCCTTCCACCCGCGCTCGCCCTACGGCGTCGCCAAGCTCACCGGGTACTGGGCCACCGTGAACGCGCGCGAGGCGTGGGGCCTGCACGCATCGAACGGCATCCTCTTCAACCACAGCTCGCCGCGACGTGGCGTGGACTTCGCCACGCGCAAGATCACGCGAGGACTGGCGGCCATCGCCGCCGGAAAGGCCGACTGCGTGCGCATGGGCGACCTCTCGGCCTTCCGCGACGAGGGCCAGGCCGCCGACTACATGGACGCCGCCTGGCGCATGCTCCAGCAGGACGAGCCCGGCGACTACGTGGTCGGCACCGGCACCGGCGCGACCATCGAGCAGATGTTCCGCCACGTGTGCGAGCGTGCCGGCGTGTCCTTCGAGGCCGCCTACAAGACCGACCCGCGCTTCCTTCGACCCTCCGAGGTCCCCTTCCTCAAGGCAAACCCCGCGCGTGCCCGCGAGGTCCTCGGGTGGACGGCAAGCTACGACTGGCGCGACGTGCTCGATCAGATGTTCGATGCCGATCTGGCGGAACTGAGCGACTGATGCGCCACCTCGTCGGCGTGTTCGTCGCTCTGCACCTGCTCACCATCTGCCTCGGCAGCTTCGGCCGCTACGAGGTCGGCGGCGGGCTGTGGCTCGATGCGGTGCACCAGACGGCGAGCCTGCGTCGCAGCTACGGCAGCTACCTCGGTCCCAAGCAGGGCTGGGCCATGTTCTCCGCGGTGGGCCACGCGACGGGCCGCACGCAGATCGAGGTGCTCGAGGACGGCAGGTGGCGCCCGATCTACATCGAGCGCTCTCCCCACGCGGACTGGCGGCGGCGGACCTTCGACCACTACCGCTGGCGCGAGACCTTCCTGATGACCTCGCTCGACCGCCACCAGCGTCTGTTCGCGACGACGGGCGACTGGCTGGTGGCCGAGGTGCTGCGGACCCACCCCGAGGCGAAGGGCGCCCGGGTTCGGCGCATGCGCGCGAAGCTCCTCACCGCCGAGGAGATCCGCGAGGGCGAGGTGCTCGCTTTCGACGAGCTCGTGCGGCGCCGGGGGCGGCACCGATGAAGCTCTGGGACGCCTGGATCCGGCTGTGGACCGAAGAGGAGGGCGCGAGCACGCTGGCCCTGTTCCGCATCGCCATCGGCGTGGTGGTCACGCTCGACGCCCTGTCGCTGCTGATCGCAGGAGTCGTGGATCCGCTGTACATCCCGATCGCGGAGGGTGGGCTCGCGCCGGCCACCCGCTTCCCGTCGCTGCTCCTGTCCCTGATCGGTCACACCACCACCACCACCTGGGCCCTGTGCTACGCGATGCTCGGCCTCGGCGTGATGTCGACGGTCGGCCTCGGCGGACGCATCACCCAGATCGTGCTGCTCCAGGTCGTGCTCGCATGGCACGCCATCCCCGAGGACATCGGCGGCGGCTACGACCGGCTGCTCACCAATGCCCTGTTCCTACTATGCCTGGGGCCCTGCACCGCGACGCTCTCGGCGGACAGCCGCCTGCGCACGGGCTCGTGGACGAGTGACACGAAGATCTGGGCGCTGCCACGCCGCCTGGCCATCGCCCAGGTCATCGTGATGTACACGGCGACGGGTCTCGCGAAGGCCGGCGCCGGCTGGCACGCTCCCTACGAGGCGGTGTTCCGCTCCCTGCAGCTCCAGACGTGGGCCCGCTTCGGCGAGATGTCGTGGATCGGCTACGCCTGGTGGCCCCTCGCCATCGGTACGGTCGTCGCCCTGTGGTGGGAGCGACTGTTCGCGCTGTTGCTCGTGTTCTATGCCGGTCGTCGCGGGCTTCTCGGGGACCTCGGGACCCGGCTCACCCGGTGGGACTGGCGGTGGTTGTTCCTCGGCATCGGCCTCGTCGTGCACGGCACCCTGGGCGTGTTCACGAACCTCGGCACGTTCACCACCGTCACCCTGTGCTTCTACCTGGCCTTTCTACGGCCCGAGGAGCTGGAGGCTCTTGACCGCGTCATCGATCGGTGACAGCCTCCCGGTCACGCGCCGCCCCCCCTGTGCCAAAGCGGCGATGGACGTGACCATGCCTGCCCTGCCCGAAGCCCTGGTCGAGGTCGAGAGCCTCGACCCTGGCCTGTTTCAGCGCCTCTCCGCGGACTTCACCCGGCTCGCCACGGCCAGCGAGGCGCTCGCCTGGGCCCAGGGACACCTGCCTGCGCTGCTCGAGGCCGGGGACCCGACGGCGACCCTGCGCGCACTCGTCCGCGTCGCCAAGGAAGAGACCGGGGCCCCGCTCGCGTGGGCGCTGCTGTGGCGGGGCAACCCAAAGCAGGGCGTCAGCTTCCGCGCGCTCGCCGGTGATGCCGCGGAGACGCCAGATCCAGCGGCGATCTCGAACACGCTGCTCGGCCAGGTCGCCGACAGTGGCCGCCCCGCGTGGTCCGACGACGCGCAGAACGACGCGCGCTTCGTCGCTGCCGAGAGCGTGCAGGCCTATGCGCTGCGCTCCGTCGGCTGCGTGCCCGTGGGAAGCCGAGGCGCGCTGTACATCGCCGACCCCTCGGAGCCTGGTCGGTTCACCACCGCCCACCGCCTTCGGATCACCGCCCTCGCCCGGCTCGCCGCTCAGGTGCTCGGCGACCCGGAGCGTCCGCGCCGCCGCCGACCCGTTCAGGGCGTACCCGGCATCGTCGGCACGTCTCCGCCGATGGGTGAGCTCTTCGATCAGCTGCGCGCCTTCGGACCGATGCCCTGGCCCGCGCTCGTGCTCGGCGAGTCCGGCACCGGCAAGGAGAGCGCCGCCCGCGCGCTGCACGACCTCTCCCCGCGCAACAGCCTGCCCTTCGTCGCCGTGAACTGCGGCGCGATCCCCTCCGAGCTCGCCGAGTCCACGCTGTTCGGCCACGAGAAGGGCGCATTCACCGGCGCCGATCGTCCCAAGGAGGGCATGATCGAGCGCGTGCGCGGCGGCACCCTGTTCCTCGACGAAGTCGGCGAGCTGCCGCACGCACTCCAGGTCAAGCTGCTGCGCCTGCTCCAGGAGGGCACCTACCAGCGCGTCGGCAGCGTCCGCACACTGCGCTTCGAGGGCCGCGTGGTCGCCGCGACCAACCGGGACCTCGACACCGACGCCGGGCGCAGCGAGTTCCGCGACGACCTGTACTACCGCCTGTCGGCCTGCGTGCTGCGCGTCCCCTCCCTTCGCGACCGCCGTGACGACATCCCCGACCTCGCGCTGCACCTGCTCGAGCGCAACCTCAACGAGCTCGGCGGAAGCGTGAAGGTCGGCCTCTCCGACCGCGCCGTGCGCGTGCTCGCGACCCGCGCCTGGCCGGGCAACGTCCGCGAGCTCAACAACGCGCTCCGCACCGCCATCGCCCGTGCCGTGTCGACGCGCAGCCCCCACATCCTCCCGGATCACCTCGGGCCCGAGAGCCGCGAGCAGGTGCCCGAAGGCGCCGTGCCGACCCACGACCTGCAGGGCGAGACCGAGCGCTTCCAGAAGCGCATGATCGAGGCCGCCCTCGAGCAGAACGAGGGCAACCGCACGCGAGCCGCCGAGCAGCTCGGCGTGTCGCGGCAGTGGTTGCACCGGCTGATGGCCCGGTGGGACGAGGCATGAGCGGCTTCGAGGACCTGCTCGACGAGCTGGTGCCGGGCTCGGGCCGCGCCACCGGTCCCAGCATCGACGCTCCCCACCTGCCCAAGGACCTTGGGCTCGAGCTGATCGGCGAGATCGGCCGAGGCGCGGTGGGCACGGTGTTCCGCGCGCGGGATCCGGTGCTCGACCGCGTAGTGGCGGTCAAGGTCGCCCACGACAGCGCCGCGGCACGCGCCTCGCTGCTCCAGGAAGCGCAGCTCACCTCGCGGCTGACACACCCGGCCGTGCTGCCCGTGCACCGCGTGGTGGCTCGCGATGGCCTGCTGTGCGTCGAGTACCGACTCGCGCCCGAGCAGACCCTCGAGAAGCTGTGGTCGCGATGGACCCAGGCCCCCGACGAGGCCTGGTCGCACGAGAAGCGGCTGGCCCTCGTGTACGGACTGTGCGGCGCGGTGGCCTCGGCCCACGCCAAGAACGTCGTCCACGGCGACATCCACCCCGCGAACATCGGGGTCAGCGAGGATGGGGCGCCCTACGTGCTCGACTGGAGCGGCGTCCCGGACACCGAGGGGCTCTCTGGCCACCCGGGCTACGCGGCCCCCGAGCTCCTCCGCGGCGATCGGGCCAAGCCCGAGGCCGACGTGTACGCGCTCGCCGCCGTAGCCTGGGAGTTGCTCACCCTGCGTCGCCTGCGGCCACGCCACAGCCACGAGCCGCTCGGCGCCTACATCCGCCGCTGGCGGGAGGCCACGCCGGAGCGTCCCTCGCGCCACGTCGCCGTCGACCCCGCCATCGACGAGTGGGTGGTGCTAGGCCTCGAGCCGGGACGTCCGAGCGCCACCGCGTACGGCGAGGAGCTGATGCGCATCCTCACCGGCCGCGCCGACCGCGCCCGCCGCGCCGCCGAGTCCGCCCGCCTGCTCAACGAGTCCCGAGATGGACTCATGCGCCTGCGCGAGCTCTCCCGTCGCCGGGAGGCCGAGCGCCGCGCGGCGAGCGTGCTGATCTCCAAGGTGCCGGGCCACGCGCCTATCACCCAGAAGCGGCCGGGCTGGTCCGCCGAGGACCGCGCCACCGCCCTCGAGATCGAGGAAGAGTCCGCGTGGATCGAGGCCACCGAGACGGCGACCCTCGCATCGACGCTGATCGACGACAGCGATGCCCCCCCGTTGCTCGCCGAGCTCTGGTGGGAGCGCATGCGGATTGCCGAGGAGCAGCACGAGCCGATCCTCGCCACGGTCAGTGCCGAGCGCGTGCGCTTCTGGGACCGCAACGGGCCCTACACCCGCCGACTCGACGCCCCGGGTCGTCTCACGCTGCGCGCCGACGCGGACGGCGCCGTGGCGACCATCGAGCGCTACGTGGAGAGGGACCGTCGGCTGGTGCCCCAGGTCGTCGCCGAGTCCCTGCCCTTCCCGCTCAACCACGAGCTCGCGCCGGGCAGCTACCGCGTGCGCATCGACGCCCCCGGCCGCCGGACCACCCACTGGCCCGTGCTCATCGACCGAGGCTCCCAGCACAGCGGCGACGTGCGCCTGTACAGCGATGCCGAGATCGGCGAGGGCTACGTCCACGTGCCTGGCGGCAGCTTCCGCATGGGCGGCGACCCCAAGGCCCGCCAGCCCCTCGAGCCCTGCGAGCCCCATGTCCCGGACCTGTTCGTGAAGCGGACCATGGTCACGAGCCTGGAGTACCTCGCGTTCCTCAACGCCAACCCCGAGCTCGCCGCGGACCACGCCCCCGGAGAGGCCGGGTTCTTCGGCGGTGGTGCGACCTACTGGGCCCGCGATGCCTCCGGCGAGTGGAAGCTCCCGCCCGGCTGGGACCCGATGTGGCCCGCGTTCTCGCTGCACATGGGCGACATCCTCGCGTACTGCGCGTGGCGCTCCGAGGTCGAGGGTCGCGTGGTGCGCCTGCCCACCGAAGAGGAGTGGGAGAAGGCCGCTCGCGGCGTCGACGGTCGCTCGTACCCGTGGGGACCCGGCTTCGACCCGACCTACGCACACATGCGCCGGTCGCGGCCCGGCGCCCCGCGCCCGTGGCGGGTGGACGACTACCCGGTCGACGAGAGCGTGTACGGCGTCGTCGACATGGCCGGCGGCATGCGCGAGTGGACCTCCTCGCTGTACGACGAGGGCCAGATCGTCATCCGCGGCGGCACCTGGGGCGATGACGCCGAAGACTGTCGCTGCGCGTGCCGAAGCGGCATCCAGTCCGACTTTCGCTACAGCTTCGTCGCGTTCCGCACCGTGGCCGAGCCGCAGCGGTGACCGATGCCTTCGCCGCACCCGACGAGGAACCCTCTCCGTCGGGTCCGCCGACGTGGCTGTGGCTGTGGTTCGGCGGGCAGCTCGTCGCGCTGTTCCTCCCGCTGCTCCTGCTCGACGTGGGGCGCGTGAGTCAGCTGCCCGAGCCGAACAGCCCGCAGGCCTTCGGGCATCTCCTCGGACTGCTGTGCGGTCAGGCGTTCTGCACCTTCGTGCCAGCACTGCCGCTGAGCGCCATCGCCGCGGCCGTGTTCCCGGACCGCCGCCTCACCGCGGCGCTGCTCGCGTGGAACGCCGTCACCCTGCCCCTCGGTGGCCTGGCGGTCCTCGCGGCCCTCACCAGCCTGGTCGAGGGCTCACTTCAGGGCTGAGCCAGCCTCACAGGCTCTTGCGCAGCTGCCAGTCCGCGAGCAGGGCCAGGCTGGGCACGTGGCCGACGCGGTCGGCATCGTTGAGGTACATCAGCGCCTGTCCGGTGAGGGTGGGCACGCCCTTGCCCTTCGCCGGGCGCGCACGCAGCACGAGGCCCGCGGTGGTGCTGCGGTCCTTCGAGCCGACAGCGAGGCGGTCGCGCGCCGTGGCGCCCGCCCAGAAGAACACGCCGCCCTCGTCGGGGATGACCTCGTAGATCACCGCACCCTGCTGCTCGAGGGTGATGTCCGTCCACTGGGTGACGAGGTCGTTGAACGGCTCGTACACCAGGTCCTTGGTGTGCTCCTTCTCGGGCGCGATCTGGGTGTAGCTGATCGTCCACGAGTCGAAGGCGATGATCGGACCGACCTTGATCTTGAAGGTCGGGATGGCCGAGAGGCGAATCGCATCGCCCTTCACCGACGCGATGTCGGCGCGCTCGGACTCGAGCTTGCCCTCGGTGGCGGTCATGGGGAGCAGGCCGATGCCGGTGCCGCCGTAGTAGCGGATGTACGAGGCCTGCAGGTCCATGTCGAACACGTCGATCGGCGCGATGGACAGGCGGGGTCCGACCTCGGAGAAGGCAGGAGTGGCCGCGATTCGCGCCCCGGCACCCATGTAGGTGTCCTGGAACACGATACTGTCGGAGCGGTACATCGGCGCGCGGACCTGGACGCGTGTGTCGCTGATGGCGCCAGCGGGCCAGCCGGCGACGGCGACCGCCTGACGGGCCCACAGGTGGGTGCCGTCGGTGGGATCGGCGGGCGCGATCTCCTCGGTGGACGAGACATCCTGCGCGAAGGCGAAGGAGCAGAGCAGCAGAGCGAGGGCGTTCATGATCAGTTCCCCTTCTTCGCGAAGTTCCCGGCGGGACCCTCGAAGCGCACGAGCTCGCCATCGGCGGCGTACCAGTAGTGGAAGCTCGGCCCGACCCAGCGGTAGATGCCGGTGAGCTGGACGAGCACGTGACGGCAGGCCGCGGCACCGCACTGCTCCTCGCCGAGGTCCTGGCTGTCGAAGCCGTAGACCTTGCCGGACCCGGAGTCGAGCGCCTTGAACTTCTGCACCGGCTTGCCGGTGGACACGAGGTGGCCGAGGCGCACGTCGAGGGTGTCGCCGTCCCACAGGTTCGCCTGCGAGAAGCGGGTCGTCTCGTTGTTCACGGTGAGCACCGCGCCGCTCGCGTTGTACTCGATGACGACCTTGTTGCCCTCGATGTCGAGGCGCTCGGTGCGGACCGGCGTGAAGTCGGCGCGCGCCTCGTGGTGCACCGTCCACTTCGGGGACTTTCCGTCGACGGTGATGCCCGCTTCGGTGGGCGAAACCGTCCAGTCGAGGGTGCCATCCTCCCCAGTCAGGGACGAGCTCGGGGGGGCGGCAAGTGCGGTGAGCAGCGAAAAGACGACCATGTGGTACCTCCTGTTGCCCAGAGACCTTGCGAGCCCCGTGCCAGAACGCGGGCCAAGTCTACAAAAGGGGGTTGCATCGGGATCCACGCAAAATTTGTCGCGCGTCAGCGAAGCGCCCGAGACAAGGATCGACGACAGCGCTTCCGTGGCCTGTCCACGATCGGCGTCACACCCATGGGCGGGCACCGCCCAACGCCTCCCCTTCCCAGGCCGCAGACCCGCATGAATACCGCATCTCGGCGGCCTCTCTTCGTGTGCCCGTCCCGCTGGCATACGCTGTGCAGCACTCGTGGACGGAGGTGCCCACCATGGCCCAGACCCTGACTGCATCCGTCCGCCACGGCTATGGCGTGGCCGCGTACTCGCTGGCGATCGCCAACACGTCGGTGATGTTCTTCCTGCTCAAGTACCTTGTCGACGCCGCGCACCTGTCGCCGGCGACCGCGGGTACGGTGTTCCTCGTCGGAAAGCTGTGGGACGCGGTGAGCGACCCGCTCATCGGCCGTCTCTCCGATCGCACGAACACGTCCATGGGTGCGCGCCGTCCGTGGATTGCGGGCGGCAGCGTGCCGTTCATCCTGTTGTTTGCCGGCATCTGGTGGGGCCTTCCCCTCGAGGGCTGGGCGGCGGCCGCCGGCTACGCGATGCTGCTCGTCGCGTACAACACCGGCTACACCTCGGTCGTCGTGCCCTACGGCGCGCTCACCCCGGTGCTCACCCAGGACTACGACGAGCGCACCAAGCTCAATGCGGCACGCATGGGGTGGAGCATGGCGGGCGGCCTGACCGCGGCCATCCTCATGCCGACCATCCGCGACGCCACCGGCAACTGGGGCTACGCGGGTGCCGTGCTTGGCGTCCTCATGATCCCCGGCCTGCTGATCATGCTCCGCACCACGAAGGGACGGGACATCCCGCCCGAGGAGCCCGAGGACAGCCCGCCGATGTGGAGCGTGATGAGCGTGCAGCCCTTCCGCCGCACCGCGTTCCTGTTCCTCGCCGCGTGGAGCACCATCGCCGTGCTCGGGGCGCTGGTGCCGTTCTACGTCGAGCACCACCTGCACGCGAAGCACATGGTCGACGCCCTGCTCGCCGCCATCCAGATCTCCGCGCTGGTGTTCATCCCGATGGTGGTGTGGCTGTCGGGCAAGGTCGAGAAGCACACGGCCTACGCGATGATGATCGGCTCGTGGGCCCTGGTGATGCTCGCGCTGTCCGCGGTCCCCACCGACGCCGTGTACCTGGCGCTGGCGATGTCCGCGTTCACCGGCCCCGGTGTCGCCGCCGCCCACGTGCTGCCGTGGAGCATGCTCCCGGACGTGGTCGAGGTCGACCGCGTCGAGAACGGTGTGGACCGGGCCGGCGCCTTCTACGGGATGATGACCTTCCTCGAGAAGATGGCGACCGCCGTCGCCGGCTGGGCGCTGGGCATGGGCCTCGAGATCTCCGGCTACGTCGAGGGCGCCGAGGTCCAGTCCCAGCAGGCGGTGAACGCCGTGCGCATCATGATCGGCCCGATTCCCGCCGCCGTGCTGGTCGTCGCCGCTGTCAGCGCCGTCATGCTCCCGCCGCTCACCCGCGAGGCGCACAAGGCGCTGGTCGCGAAGCTCGACCACTGACCGATCGCGCAGGCAGAGGCCCCGGAGACGCCGCGTCCCTGGGGCCTTCGTGCGTTCGGGATGCGGTACGTGGAAGGGTCGGCAGACCTACGAAAACTTTCGTTGATCGACGCGTACCCATGCGATAGCCAACCCGCGGAGGTTCGATGCGTCCTGCTCTCCTCGCCGCGGGTGCGGCGCTGCTCTTCGCTCTCGGACTGGCCGGCGGCCTGATGCTCGCGCGGCCCACCACTGAGTTCGTCGAGGTCCCCGTGGCGAGCGCCAACGCCCCGTCCACGCACGGCGACGGTGCGGTGGTGTCGGCGGACGATGCCGCCCGGCTGCGGGAGCGCGTTCGCGAGCTCGAGGACCGCCTGGCCGAACACGACGGGCTCGACGAGCCCGGCACCGCCGAGAACCTGCTCGTGCCCGAGCGTCCGACCCTGCATCGCATGGACCTCGGCAGCGGCATGACCTTCGAGGGAAGCGTCGACGGCGAGCTTCCCCCCGAGATCGCGGCCCGGATCGCCACCGCCCTCGAGGATGCACTCGGTGGCGGCACCCTCGACTGCGAGGGCGAAGACTGCGTGATGATCGGACCCGACGGTCAGCCCATGCCCGGCGTGCAGATCCAGACCATCGGCGACATCGACCCCGCCGAGATGGGTGCGATGCTCCAGCAGGCGCTCGGCGACGGCGTGATGATCGGCGAGCCCAGCGTCGGCGTGATGGTGATCGAGGCCGAGGGCGAGCTCGTCGAGGAGTAGCGGTCGAGGCCGCGTAGCTGTGGGCCCCCGCCGCGGTTAGCGAGGGACATGTCCGAAGAACAGCCCTCGCCCCGCCACCGCGCCCTCGCCTGGGCCAAAGAGATCGCGCTCACCCTGATCGTCGGCGTGGTGCTGATCCTCGGCATGAGCTGGCTTCGGGCGCCCAGCCTCGACCACGCGCCGGACTTCACGCTGCTCGACCTGCACGGCGAGCCGGTCAACCTCGCGGACTACCGCGGCCAGACCGTGGTCGTGAACTTCTGGGCGACGTGGTGCGGCCCCTGTCGCATGGAGGCGCCGAGCTTCTCGGCCTTCGCCGAGGCCCACCCCGACGTGCCCGTGCTCGGCGTCGTCGCCGACGGCCCGCCCGCCAAGGTGCGCGCGACCGCCAAGGACATCGGCATCACCTACCCCGTGCTCCTCGGCGATCGCGAGACCCTCGCCGCCTACGAGGTCAGCGCGTTCCCGACGACGGTGGTCGTCAACCCGGACGGCAGCGTGCGCTGGGTGCACACCGGCATGATGATGCGCCCCATGATCGCGTGGTCCACGGGTAGGATCTGGTGATGGACGAGCTCCCCAAGGACGAAGACCTGATCATCGTGCCCCTGTCGATCGAGGCGGCCCTGCTGCCCGACTGGTACGACGCGGTGGTTCGCGTGGCGCACCCACTGTGCCGGCGCATCGGCGTGATCGAGAAGCCCGACGAGTGGCTGGTTCAGATCCAGCTGCCCAAGGACCGGGTCGGCGCCTTCAAGGAGGGCCTGGTCGCCGCATGGGAGGCCTTCGTCGCCGAGCGCAAGGAGCGCGGCGACTGGGAGTAGCCAGCGGCCGCCGGGGAGGTTTGGTGAGATCCGGTGCCGGGGTGCCATCACTACGGTGAGGGGGCCTCGGAGGTTCCCATGCGCTTTCTCCTCGCGCTCGCCCTGTTCGCCAGTCCCGTCGCCCTCGCCGCACCCGGCTACATCCCCGTGCAGGGCGTGCTCACCGACGCCTCGGGCATCGCCGTCGACGGCGCCGTGGACGTCACGTTCACGCTGTTCGACGGCCCCAACGGCACGACCTCGCTGTGGTCCGACACGGTGACCCTGGACGTGGTCGCCGGCGCCTTTGCCACTGAGCTCGGGGCGGGGAGCATTCCGCTCGACCTCACCACCTTCAAGAACTTCCCCGGCGCCCACCTGCAGATCCAGGTCGCCGGAGACGCGCCCATGCCCATGGTCCCGCTCGACCACGTGCCCTACGCCGCGTGGTCGGACCATGCCGGGGACGCCAACAGCCTGGGAGGCATGACCCTCGGCGACCTGCGCGCGGAGATCCCCGCGACCAGCGACCTGCAGCAGAGCGCCCGCGACGTGGCCTACGACACGGAGGCGGAGCTCACGGCGGTGCTCGATGCGCACTACGTCTACACCGCCGGGTCCGGACTTGCGCTCACGGGCAACGAGTTCGCCGCGGACCAGGCGACGATCGAGGGCTGGGCCACGGACGTGTGCCTCGACAGCGGCGCCGAGGTCGTCACCGCGCTCGACGGCCTCGCCCTCGCGACGACGACGACGGTGGACTGGGCCTCGCTCGCGAACGTGCCCAGCGGCCTGGCCGACGGCGACGACGTGCTCACCCAGACGCAGGTGCAGACCTGGGCGCTCGGCGTCTGCCTCGACAGCGGCAGCGAGGTGGTCGGCGCCCTCGACGGGCTCACCCTGTCCACGGGCACCACCGTCGAGTGGGGCTCGCTCGCGAACGTGCCGACCGGACTCGCGGATGGCGACGACATGCGCACGCAGGCCGAGGTCGAGGCCTGGGCCCGGGGCGTCGCCTACGACACCGAGGCCGAGCTCACCGCATTGCTCGACAACAACTACGTGCACCGGAACAACGGTACGGCCACCGGCACGCTCAACGTCGCATCGACCAACGACGTCGCCGACGGCAGCTTCTCGGGCACGCTGATCCTCGGCACCAGCGGCGGTGTGAACCTCGGGCTCGACAACAACGAGATCATGGCCCGCGCCTCGAACAATGCCGCCGCGACCCTCACGATGCAGGCCAACGGCGGACGCACCGCGCTCGGCGGCGACCTCACCGTGGCCAATGGCGCGAGTGTCACCGGCAACCTCGTGGTGAGCGGCTCGGTGAGTCGGTCCTGTCCGAGCGGCACCAGCCGCGTCGGTGCCTGGTGCATCGAAAACACGGAGCAGGCGAACATGACCTGGGAGAGCGCGAACAGCGCGTGCTGGGCCAAGGGCATGATGCTGTGTCCGCTCCAGGCGCTGCAGGCCTGCGATACGCGTCAGCCCGCGGGATCGCAGTGCACCAGCGTCACGGACGACACCACGCCCGGAAACTGGATCTGGGCCGCCGAGAGCGACTCGAACGACGTGAACGCCTACACCGGCGGCAACGGCCGCGCCTATGCCCAGGCGGGCAACGACACGTCGAACGAGGCGGACTGGCACGCGAAGTCCAGCAGCTACGGCTCCTTCTGCTGCTCGGCGCCCTGATCCGAGCGGTGGCGCGCTCGTCACCGCATTGACGCCTGCACACGGCCAGGGCCCGCAATAGGTGCGCGCCCTCGTGGAGGCACCATGTCCGACAGCCGCGCCAACGCCCACCTCACCGCCTGGAAGCAGAAGGAAGGCCTCGCCGAGGCCCTCGTACCCCTCGTCGGCGGTCTGTACCGCGAGCACGCTCTCGTGGTCGCCGTGTTCGGCACCTCGCTGGTCGGCAAGACCCCGGTGCAGATGCTGTCGATCTTCCGCGAGGCGGCGGTGTACGCGGGCCAGGAGCTGTCGCTGCGCGACGCGGTGAGCCTGCTCGAGCTGATGAACAACCTGGAGCTCGGCCGTGCCCGCGTGGACATCGGCAAGCTGCTCGTGCGCTACGCCCAGTCCGGCCTCGAGTCCCTCGACGAGTGGGCGGTGGACGCGTTCGCGCCGCTCGTCTCCTCCCCGAAGGGCATGCCCGAGAAGGCCCAGGACGTCGTCCTCTACGGCTTCGGCCGCATCGGTCGCCTGATGGCGCGCATCCTCATCGGCAAGACCGGCGGCGGCGACAAGTACCGCCTGCGGGCGATCGTGCTCCGCCCGATGAAGAGCGCCGGCGACCTCGACCGCCGCGCCAGCCTGCTCGCCACCGACTCGGTGCACGGGCCGTTCAACGGCACCATCGAGGTCGACCACGAGAACAAGGCGATCATCGCCAACGGCAACATGATCCACATCATCGAGGCGAACACCCCCGAAGAGGCGGACTACGCGAGCTACGGCATCGAGAATGCCGTGGTCATCGACAACACCGGCATCTGGCGCGACCGAGAGGCGCTGTCGCGGCACCTCAAGGCCCCCGGCGTCGCGAAGGTCATCCTCACCGCGCCCGGCAAGGGCGTGCCGAACATCGTGTACGGCGTGAACCACCGGGACATCGACCCGAACGAGACCGTGTTCTCGGCGGCGAGCTGCACCACCAACGCGATCACCCCCGTGCTCGCGGTGCTCGACCAGGCCTACGGCATCAAGCGCGGCCACCTCGAGACCATCCACGCGTACACCAACGACCAGAACCTCATCGACAACTTCCACAAGAAGGACCGTCGGGGGCGCGCCGCAGCGCTGAACATGGTCATCACCAGCACGGGCGCGGCTTCCGCCGTGTCCAAGGCGCTGCCGGGTCTCGCCGGAAAGCTCACCGGCTCGGCGATTCGCGTGCCCACGCCGAACGTGTCGCTCGCCATCCTCAACCTCGAGCTCGACACCGAGGTCTCCCGCGACGACCTCAAC
Source organism: Deltaproteobacteria bacterium (assembly GCA_006226595.1). Taxonomy (GTDB): domain Bacteria; phylum Myxococcota_A; class UBA796; order UBA796; genus M1803. The sequence goes on along the minus strand of SBGP01000042.1, from coordinate 16,139 downwards.
GAGTTCCTGCGCAAGGTCGCGGCCGACTCGCCGCTCTCCGCGCAGATCGACTACTCCGTGTCGCCCGAGGCCGTGTCCAGCGACCTGGTTGGCGACCACCACGCGGGCACGGTCGACAGCCTCGCGACCATCGCCGGCAACGGCAACGCGGTGCTCTACGTCTGGTACGACAACGAGTACGGCTACTCCTGCCAGGTCATGCGCCTGCTGCAGGAGATCGCCGATGTGAGCCCGGTGCTCTTCCCCGAGCCCGCGCCCTTCCCGACCGCGTAGTCCCGGCGCGCCCGAGGGGTGCCGCTAGTTCGCGGAGACCGCGGTCACGGTGAGGCTGGACTCGAGGGTGTCCTCGTCGCCAGCCCACTCGTCCGGCGCGAAGGCCTCGAGGGTGGCCGCGCCGTGGATGGCGATCAGGGGGAGCGCACCAGGCTGCCGCCGTCCGTGACGAAGCCCTTGCTGCAGGTGAGCGCTCGGGGTCGAACGCGCGTAACCGGGCCGGTCGCGACGACGTCGAGGCGCCGGCGATCACGCCGTCCGGCCCCTGAACCGTGTCGAGGCTGACGGCCTCGCGGTGTCGGATGGTGGCGCCTCCACAGCCCACGAGCAGAGGCAGGCACACGAGCATGCCGGTCATCGAACTCCGAGCATCGCCCCGGTTCAGCCCCAGCATGCAACGCCGGCCATGCCCTGGGACGAAGTTGCGATACATCTGTCGCGCAAATCGTGTGGAGCGTCATCGGACTGACAGCTTGCGGATCCGCATATTTGGCTCGTTCGTGCGGACGAACCCACTTTTTTGCCCGGTATGCTTGCACGCCCGAGAGCACAAACTTAAAATAATGAAAGGAAACCGGAGCAATCTCTTGTCCACCCGCGACTCACAACGCGACGAGCGTCACCCACCGCAGCACCCGGGTGACCACGAGGCCCGCCCCGCGAAGCAGCAAGCGGAGCAGGAGCCCGGCCGTCGACCGAGGCCGCTGGTGGACGAGATGATCACTTCGGAATTCCGCATCCCGCGTTTCTGACCCGGGGGGACGCGGCGGGGCTGGGGGGCTCCGCCGCGTCTGGTTGCGGAACCTGTCACCGCGGGGCGACCAGCCCGCGAACGTAGTCGTCTGGCGCCTTCAGCCCGCAGAGCTCGAGGACGGACGTGCCGACGCTGGCGATGCCGGCGCCGTCGAAGCTGCGCACCGTGAGGCGGTCGGCCGCGTCGCAGACGATGAACGGCACGGACGACAGCGTGTGCGAGGTCTTCGGCATCGGCTTGCCACTCGCGTCGCGCTTGATGCCGCCCTTCTTGTCGCGCATCCACATCTCGTCGCAGTTGCCGTGGTCGGCGGTGATCAGCAGGACACCGCCCGCCTTCCTCACCGCAGCTTCGAGAATTTGGACTTCACGATCGACGACTTCCATCGCGATGCGTGCGGCCTCCAGGTCGCCGGTGTGCCCGACCATGTCGCCGTTGGCGTAGTTCAGCCGCAGGTGGTCGAAGCGACCGCGCCCCAGCGCGTCGACGGCCTTCTCGGTGATCTCGGCGGCGCTCATCCACGGCTTCTGGTCGAAGGGCACCGCGAAGCTCGGCACCTCGACGTACTCCTCGCGCTTCGCGTCGATGAGCCCGCTCTGATTGCCGTTGAAGAAGTAGGTCACGTGCCCGTACTTCTGGGTCTCGGAGCACGCGAAGCTCTGGCGTCCATTGGCGACGAGGTACTCGCCGAGGGTGCGGTCGATGGCCGGCGGCGCGACCAGGAAGTTCGACGGCAGCATGAGGTCGCCGTCGTACTGCATCATGCCGGCGTAGTACACGTCGAGCCGAGGACCGCGGTCGAACGCGTCGAACTCCTCGTCCTCGAAGGCCCGGCTGATCTCGATGGCCCGGTCCCCGCGGAAGTTGAAGAAGAACACGGCATCGCCGTCCTCGATACGCCCGACGGGCTGGCCGTCCTCGGCGACGACGAAGGCGGGGAGCCACTGATCGTCGGTCTTGCCCTCGGCGTAGAAGGTCTCGATGGCCTCGACCGCGCTGGCGAACTGGCGCCCCTCGCCCCGCACGTGCGCGCTCCAGCCGCGCTCGACCATCGCCCACTCGGCCTCGTAGCGGTCCATCGTGATGTGCATGCGACCGCCACCGGAGGCCACCCGGTAGTCACGACCATCCTTGCGGTGGTTGGCGAGACGCTCCTCGAGCGGGCGCACCCAGGTCAGCGCACTCTGGCGCTCGACGTCGCGGCCGTCGGTGAGCACGTGCACCCGCAGTCGCGACACGCCGTCGGCGGCGGCCTGGGCAACGAGTGCGAGCAGGTGGTCGATGTGGCTGTGCACGTTGCCGTCGGAGACGAGGCCGAGCAGGTGCAGGGTGCGCCCCGAGCAAAGCTGCTTCCACACCTCGGTCTGGAAGGCCTGCCCCGAACCGATGGCCTGCTCGACGAGCTTGGCGCCCTGATCGAACACGCGGCCCGCGCCGAGCGCGTTGTGGCCGACCTCGCTGTTGCCCATGTCCTCGTCGCTCGGCAGACCCACCGCGGTGCCGTGCGCGCGCAGTGCCGTGTGCGGGCAGGTCGCGAGCAGCCGGTCGAGGGTCGGCGTGCGCGCGGTGGCCCACGCATCGTCCGGACCTCCCTGGCCAAAGCCGACGCCGTCGAGGATGGCGAGGACCACCGGACGCTGGCGGCCGGCGAAGTCGGGATGGGGGCGAAGTTCGAGGGACACGGGCACTCCGGGCGAGTCCTCCCCCTAACCATGGGGTGGCGCGCGGCTACCTCCCCGCCGGGCTGGGTCGCGCACGCCGGGGGAGTTACACCGCTGCGATGTTCCTGCTCCTCCTGGCCTGCGCCACCCCCCCGGACCTCGCACCCATCGAGCCCGCGACCGTCGCTCCCGGCGAGCGCCTGGTCGCCAGTGGCGCCCGCTTCGGCGAAGACCCCCGCGCCTTCCTCACCGAAGGCGAGACCGAGATCGCACTGCCGCTGTTCACCCACGGCCCCGGCGAGCTCACCGCGCAGATCCCCCGCGCCACGCCCCTGGGCGAGTACCAGTTCGTGGTCCGCACCGCCGAGGGCCAGGCTCAGCAGCCGGTGACCGTGGTCGAGCCGGACCTCGAGCGGGCTTGCCACGGCCTGTACCGCGCCGACAACACGGTCTCGGCCAGCCGCGGCGTGATCGTGCTCGCCCGTACCTTCCGCGACGGCGAAGAGACGGTCGAGGAAGTCCCGGTGTCCCAGGTGAGCCAGGTGATCCTCACCCGCCGCACCCTCGAGGACGGCCGAAGCTGCGCGGGCGTGTACCTGATGACCGACGAGGGCCTGCGACTGTTCATGGACGAGGCCGAGGCCGATCTCTCGGTCCGCGCAAAGCGCCTGGCCACCGCACTCGGCGTCGACCTGCTCGAGAGCTGATCGCTACTCGTCCAGGGTGAGCAACATCAGCCACGACATCGCGAAGCGCGCCGGCGCCGCCTCGCCGTCGACGATCATGTCGCTCTTGTAGGCGTAGGCGGGGAACGTGAACGTCGGCGTCCCGAGGCACGCGACCAGGGCTTCGTCGTGCTTGTCGAGCGGAAACGGCAATGCCGCACTCACCGTGCCCCGACCGTCCTCTGGAGCGATGAGGAGCGAGAACCGCACCTGACGGGGCCAGTGCGACACGCGCTCCGGGAGGCAGCCGCACAGGCTCGTCCACGAGGCCTCGGCCGCGGCATCCAGCGCCACCCGCGTCGCGCGCGGGTCCGGAGCGAACGGCCCCTGCCGCACGGGGATCTCCGGGGGCGGGTCCGCGCAGAAGGCCGGCGGGGCGGCGTCCGCGAGGCTGGCGAGTAGTACGAGCATGACCGGTGGGACCCACACTTCGGCGAAGGGTTCCCCATGCAGAACACCCGTCACGAAAACCCTTGCGCCAACCGCCACTTCCGCGACGCAAAAAATTCTTTTTCGCGAGAATCGAGGGCTGACGCGGGCAACCGCCCACGTGACGAATCGGCACGATTGACACCCCTGAGCCAACGAGTTGTCAGGGCCGCCTCTCGGCTGGTGCCGACGCTGTGATCGCGCGCACCGCCACTACCCATGAAGCGAGAATTCCCATGACGCGCACCCTTTGCGCGGCCGCACTCGTCTGCGCCGCGTTCGCCAACACCGCTGAAGCCGCTCCCGTCACCGCCTACGGCTGGTTCCCCCTCGAGGAGGGCAACACCTGGGTCTACGCCAGTGACAACCAGGGCTACCTCGTCGACACCCAGGTCGAGGTCATCTCCTCCAGCGACGAGGCCTACCTCGGCAACGGCTGGTACGTGAACTACGTCGACGGCCTGTTCGCGGACGGCTGGGACATGTACGACCGCACCAACCAGAGCGAGATGTGGCTGTACAACAACGGCTGGCAGCACGTGTTCGACTTCGACGCGGCCACCGGTGACAGCTGGACCGCCAACGCGGGCGCCTGCGACACCTACAACGTGTCTGCCCGCAACGGCGACACCGCCACCACCCCGGCTGGCGTGTTCACCAACGTGAAGGCCTACGCCTTCGACCGCATCACCGACCCCACCGTGCGCTGCGGCGCGGCCGGCCTCGGCCAGGTGCGCTTCGCCGAGGGCATCGGCCCCGTCGACTACACCAAGGACGGCCGCAAGGCGCACCTGCTCTACGCGCGTACCAACGGCACCGTCGTCGCCGCCGGCCCGCACGAGACCCGCACCCTCGACGGTCTCGAGACCTCGATGGTCCTCACCAGCGATGCGCTGACCCAGCCCCACGGCGTGCAGTGCATCACCTGGCCCTGCCCGCAGCCCCTCGTCGAGGTCGGCGTGGCGTTCACCGTGACCAACGTGAGCGGCGCCACCAAGACCCTGACCTTCGGCAACGGCCAGAAGTTCGAGATCGATCTGTTCGACGGCGAGGGTGCGCACATCCTCTCGTGGAGCGACGACAAGTTCTTCACCCAGGCGGTCGAGACCCTGACCCTCGAGGCCGGCCAGACCGAGGTGTTCTACGGCACCCTCGACCTCGGCGTCGACGGCTCGCAGATCACCGGCGACTTCCAGGCCGTCGGCTACCTCAAGGCCCCGAACAGCGGCAAGCTGGCGGTGGACCTGAACGTGGCCCCCGCCCAGTAGTTTGCTTGGTCTTGTGTCCGGGGGACGGGTCTGTTGACGTGCCCTGCCCCCGGATGCACGGCCACTACGCACTTTGCCGGACCCCGTGTCTGGCGCGGCACCCCCAGATTGACGCCGCGCCGGATGCGGGGTTCTTGCGTGTCGCATACACGGTCCGCCTGACGCGAGCGCACCCATGACCGTGTACAAGATCCTGCTTCCCGCCGAGCGCGACGCCCTGCATGCCGACGGCCACACGCTCGGAGCCCCGGTGGACCTGGCCGACGGCTTCGTGCACTTCTCCACCGCCGAGCAGCTCGAAGAGACCGCCCGGCGCCACTTCGCGCACGTGGACCGCATGTGGCTGCTCGCCGTCGACGGCGAAGCCCTCGGCGACGCGCTGAAGTGGGAGCCCTCTCGCGGAGGTGCCCTGTTTCCGCACTTCTACGCGCCCCTCCACGCGGCACACGTGAGCTGGGAGCGCGAGGTCACCCGCGCCGAGGGCACGCCGTGGTCGCTACCCGAGCTGGGTGCGTAGGGACACGGCCCGGAACGCGAAGCCGAGCGCGAGCAAGCCACCGCCGGCGACCCAGTACACGGGCTCGATCCACACGGTGAGCGAGGCACAGCCCGCGAGGCCGAGCCAGCTGAACACCCGCGGATACAGGCGGTGGGCCGGGTCGAGGCGCAGCGCCGAGAGGTTGCACAGCGCGTAGTACACGAGCACGGTCAGCGCCGAGAACGACCAGGTCGTGCGCACGTCGCCGAGGAGCACGAGCAGCGCGATGAACCCGCCCATCGCGATCACCGCGGGACCGGGAGTGCCGCCCTCGATCCTGGCGAACACGGCGGGCATCTCGCTGCGGCGGCCCATGGCGAGCAACACACGGGACAGGCCGAGCACGAGGTTGAGGAGCACGCCGAGCATGGCGGTCACCGCGGCGAGTCCCACGAACGACGCAACGCCAGGCTGCCCGAGGCTGCGCGCCACGTCCTGAAGCGGCGAGCCCGCACGGGTCGCACGCGCGAAGCCTTCCGCGCCGAGGGCGCCGAGCGCCGAGACCGCGACTGCTGCGTACAGCACGAGCACCACGGCGAGGGCCGCGAGGATCGACCGCGGAATGGTGCGCTTGGGGTCCACCACCTCCTCCCCGAGGGTCGCGATGCGCCCGTAGCCGGTGTAGGCCACGAACATGAGGGCCACGGCGTGGAGTACGTCGGGCAGCTCGCTCGCAGTCGGCACGTCGCCGAGCAGCTGGGCCCGACCGGCACCGAGGGCATGCGGCACGCCGAACAGCGCCAGGCTCGCGAGTCCGAGCAGGGTGATGCTCACGACCACCGCGTTCACCTGGTTCGTGCGGCGGATGCCCCACCACACCAGTGCGGTGACCGCGATCACCGCCCCGAACGCGACGGGCGTCGCGGAGATGCCGTCCACGCCGAGCAGGTCGAGCAGGTAGCCCGCGAGTCCGAGGGCCGCGGTCGCCGCCGACGCGCTCTTCGCCGTGAGGTACATCCACCCCGCGGTGAACCCGGCCGCCGGCGACACGGTGCGGTGTGCATACTCATAGGTGCCGCCGCTCACCGGATACGCGGCCGCGAGCTGTGCCGAGGACAGGCCATTGCATAGCGCGAGGAAGGCCGCGCCGAGCAGGGCCAGAGGCAGGGCCGAGCCCGCGAGCTCGGCGCCGAGGCCCAGCGACACGAACACGCCGGTGCCGACGATCGACCCCAGGCCCATGAGCACGGCGCCGGCGATGCCGACCTGGCGCGACAGCTCGCTCACGCAGAGTCCTCCCAGTCCACCTTCTTCGCGCGCTCGACGACCGTCCCCATGTACGCGAGCACCTCCTGGTGCACGGGATGCACGGCGTAGGCGTCGAGCCCGGCCCAGTCGTCGAAGTGCGTGAGCAGGGCGATGTGCGCGCTGCGCGGTGAGGGACGCTCGTCGATGCCGACCTCGATCCCCTTCAGGGTCGGGATCTTGCCGTCCATGGCGCGCAGTCGTTCCGCGGTCGCCTCGATCGTCTGTGGATCACGCAGGTCGAAGAGCACGAGATGGTGTACCAGAAGGCCTCCAGGCCCGAGAACCTAGCAGGTTGCCGGCAAGTCTTCGTGACAGCGAAGAGACGCTGCGTTACCAGCGCGGGTCCGCTCGCTCCGCACCCCTGCAGGAGCGCGAGGAGCCGTCACTCGGCTCCGGTCACGTCCCATGGTGGGACGGACCAGCCCACAGCGAAAGGGAGACAAGTTCATGGGACGTCGTAAGCCTTCTCCGCTCGGTCAGAACGAGATCGTCGATTACAAGGACGTGCGGAAGCTCCAGCGCTTCCTCACCGAGCGCGGCAAGATCCTGCCCCGCCGGGCCACTGGCCTCACCGCCAAGCAGCAGCGCCAGGTGAGCCGCGCCATCAAGCGCGCCCGCCACATCGCCCTGCTCCCCTACGTCAAGCGCGACTGATCGCCGCCTGACACGAAGAGGCCGAGTCCCCTGGGGCTCGGCCTCTTTCGTTGGATCGCCGGAAACGCGCCCTACGCGAAGGCGCGGATGCCCTCGATCACGCGCTGCGGCAGCGGCACCAGCTTGTTGGCCGGATCGACGCACACGAGGTCGACCGAGCCGACGACCAGCGCGCTCTTGCCCCCTTGACGCCAGACCTCCTGGTGGAACACCGCCCGGTACTCGCTGCCCACGCTGACGCGGGTGCGGATCTCGAGGGTGTCGCCGTGCACGGCTCCCTCGCGGAAGGTGAGCTCGGCCTTGTACACGACGAAGCCGATGCCGTCCTCGCGGAACAGCCGGACAAGCTCGTCGACGCCGATCAGGTGCTCGCGCGCGCGCTCGAAGTACTTCAGGTAGTTGGCGTGGTAGACGACGCCCGAAAAGTCCGTATCCTCGTAGTAGATCTGGACGAGGTGGACGTGCGGAGAGGCTGTGGCCACGGGGACTCCGTTCTCGAATGTGACGGGCTCGGCGGCGGAGTTTCTAGTCCGTCACGCACTTCCCGCCGAACCGGACTATCTAGGGCCGACGCTTTACGCTTTTCCGACGATTGCGCAGACAGGGAAATCCCAGATCTCCCCTCGATGCAGCAGGAATCGGAGTCTGGGGACCAACATGCGCATTCTTCCCGTCCTCGCGCTGCTCACAGCGTGCCAGGACCCGATCATCTATGACGACGACAACTTCGGCATCGACTCTGGCGAGACCGATACCGACACGGACACCGATACCGACACGGACACCGATACCGACACGGACACCGACACGGACACGGATACCGATACCGACACCGACGTGACGCCGGGCTTCGGCAACCTCGTGTTCGCGGGCCTGCAGGCCGACGCGGGACGCACCGCCAACTACGGCGTGTACGGCGTGTTCACCGACACGGCGGTCACCGTGCCCAACGCGGCGGAGTGCTGGATCTCGCCGGGCGCCCTGTGCTTCGACACCTGGCCGACCGCGGACGACACCTACGTCGACCTCGACCCCGCCGCGGCCTTCGACCCGTCGGCGTACACGACCCAGTTCCCTGGCGACCCGATGGTGTTCGCCGACGTCGAGCTGACCACCCGTCCCATCGCCGAGGGCCGCTTCTACTACGGCAACGCCGCGGCGTGGACCGGCGGTGCGGCCGCAGGACTCAGCTTCATCGACGGAAGCTGGGGCAACTTCGACAACGCCAACGTGCTCACCCTGCCCGACCTGGTCGAGATCATCGCTCCGGACGACTCCGAGACGATCGACCCGATCCCGTCCACCGGCACCCTCAACCTCGAGTGGACCCCGGGCAACGGCAGCTTCGGCGTGGTCGTCGAGGCCGGCACCCACCTCCGCTTCTGGCAGCTCGCGGACGACGGCGCCTTTGCGCTCGACCTCGCCGGCGAGGGCATCCCCGCTTCCGCCAGCGAAGTGGTCCTGTACTTCCAGCGCTGGGAGTCCCAGGAGGTCGTCGCCAACGGCAACCCGATCGACGTGCTCGTGCGTAGCGAGCGTCGCGTGACCGTGCCGCTGTTCAACGTGGGCTCCCGAACCGAGCTCACCCTCGCCGACACCTGCGGCGCCGCGACCACGCCCGTGGCCGCCGGCTCCTACTTCGGAACCCTCGACGGCAACAGCAACACGCTGAACCCGGGTGCCGGTGGCTGCACGGGCTGGCCCGCCGCAGCCGCCGACGGCATCATCCCCGTCGAGCTGCAGAACAACGAGCGTCTGCGCGCCCGCGGCGTCATGGCGGACCACGACACCAGCCTGTACATCGTCACCGACTGTGGCGACGCGAACACTTGCGTCGACGGCTCGGACACCCCGGGCGACGGCCTGGTCGAGGTCACCGCCTACCACAACACCAGCGGCAGCGCCGAGACCGTGTACGTCGTCCTCGACTCCGCGGTGAGCGTGGGCGCGTTCTTCCTCGACCTCGAGATCGAGACCGTCCTCCCCGCGAACCTCTCCGACACCTGCAACGGCGCCCCGGCCCTGGCCGCGGGCCGCTACGCGGGCACCACCGTGGGCCTCTCGGACGACTACGACCCGGGCACCAACGGCTGCACCGGTACCGCCCTGGCCGGCCCCGACGGCGTGCTCTCCGTGACCCTCGCCGACCTCGAGCGCGTGACCGTCGACCTCGACATGCTCGGCGACAACGGCGCGCTGTACATGCTCACCAACTGCAACCAGACGAACTCCTGCGTGGAGGGCGCGGATGCGGGCAGCGGGCGTGAGACCCTGACGTTCACGAACACGACGGGCAGCCAGCAGACCTACTCGCTGATCGTCGACAGCGCGGGCACCGGTGGCGCCTTCGAGCTCGAGGTGCTCTTCGAGAGCCTTCAGCCCATCGGCACCAACGACTGCGCCAGCGTGTGGCAGGGCACGCCGCTGAGCGAGGGCCTGTACGCGGGCACCCTCGACCGCGCCGGCGACATCAACGATGGCCTGGACTGCGGCATCTCGGCCGACGGCGACGACACCTACGCGCCGATCGAGGTCCCCGCCGACCACGCGGCCCGACTCACCTACACCCAGCCCGACGGCGACGCCGTGCTCCTGCTCGTCGACGACTGCCGCTCCGGCACCTGCCTCGACAGCGCCAACGACACCGGTGTCGGCGGCGTGGAGAGCATCCTCGTCATCAACACGGGCACCGCGCCCCTCACCCGCTACGTGAACCTCGACTCCATCGGGGCCGGTGGCGCGTTCGAGTTCTCCTACGAGCTCCTGCCGCTCGCCGACAGCTGGACCGAGGGCTTCGAGTTCGGCGCGCCGGGCTACGGCACCTACGGCGGCGACAACTCGCCGTGGACCGTGGACAACACCGTGTCCTACGGCGGCGGCAGCTCCCTGGCGTCCCCAGACATCTCCGACAGCCAGGAGACCTGGTGGGAGATCGCTGTGCGCTCCGACGGCGCGTCGCAGCTGTCCTTCTGGTACCTCGCCGACACGGAGGGGGGCTGGGACGAGCTCTGGGTATACGTCGACTCGAACACCTACGGTCCCTTCGACGACACCACCTGGACCCAGGTGACCGTGCCCGTCCCGGACGGCGACCACACGATCCGCTTCTCCTACGAGAAGGACAGCTCCTACAGCGACGGACTCGACAAGGTGTGGATCGACGACATCGTGCTCATCGGCGGCACCGTCCAGTAGCGCCCCGCTGCGCAGCCTTCGCGGCATGACCGCGGTGCAGGCCCGAATCGGCACTTCCTCGCGACAGGCGGGGGCCCGCCGATTCGGGCTTTGTGCTGAGTGGCGCTGACCGCTGGTCCGTCCGTGCTCTCTCTGCTAGGGTTCCGAGCGACCTTGGAGGTCACGTGAAGAAGCTTCAGATCGCCGCGGTGTTCGGGATGACCCTCGGCTTCGGTCTCGCCTGCGGTGGCATGGACATGGACACCGCCTCCCTCTACGTCCCGCCTCCGAGCGTGGGCGGCGCGGCCTCCGCGGCGTGCCCCCCGGGTGCTGCGAGCGGCAAGGACTTCAGCCCCGGTGCGAAGCTGACGCTGGTCGCCATCCACCCGGACGATGCCTACTTCGGCCCCGACGTGCTCGGTCGCCTTCCCGAGAAGGGCAAGGTCGGCTCCGGCGACCTCACGGTGACCGAGGGTTGCTGGTACGGCGGCGAGTTCGAGGCCGACAACGGCAACAGCTACTACTTCTACATGGCGGCGTTCACCGAGGGCTGAGGCCTTCCGTCGTCATTCTCGGAGCCCGGGCCACACGCTCGGGCTCTCGTGCTCAGGCCGTCGCCGTCGGGACCTCCGCGGGCTCCGTCGCGACGACCCGCTGCCGCGCGCATTCGCCGGCACCGGCACGGCGACTCGCGGGGCCTGCCACGACATGGCTCATGGCCATCACGCCGCTGCAGCCCGGCATGCGCTCGCATCCCCCACACTCGTGCGTCGGACTTGATGCATCGAGCCCCCAATTCTGCTACACGCGAGACCATGCGCGCCGCGATCTACGACACCGCCCTCATCCCGCTCACCGCCGGCTGGTACAAGCACGTGCTCGATCATCTCGAGCCCGGCAGCCACCTGCTCGACATCGGCATCGGCACCGGTGGGGCGCTGTGCAAGAACGCCGAGACGGTCACCGGCAAGGACATCCGGGTCACGGGCGTGGACATCGACGCCGCCTACGTGAAGAAGGCGACCAAGCGCGTGGCGAAGCAGGGTCTCGACGACCGGGTCAACGTGCTGCTCGAGTCGATCTACGACCACCAGGGCGGCCCCTACGACGCAGCCTACTTCTCGGCCTCGTTCATGCTGCTCCCCGACCCCGCCGCGGCCCTGCAGCACGTGCTGTCGCTGCTCACGCCGGACGGACGGGTGTTTTTCACCCAGACCTTCCAGGACCGCCCCTCCCCGTTCATGGAGAAGGCGAAGCCGCTGCTCAAGAAGCTCACCACGATCGACTTCGGCCAGGTGACCTACGAAGAGGACTTCCGCGACACCGTCGCCAACGGCGGCCTGACCCTGGACTCGCTCGAGGTGATCGGCACGCAGGGACCGCGCTCGTTCCGCCTCGCGATCGGGCATGCCAGCGACGCTTGACGCGAACGGACGTGCCATAAACGCATGCTTTACAGCGGTGTGAAGTAGCCCTGTCTTCCAGAAGACGTAAAACGTTGCGTTTCGCGGCATCTTGACCGGCGGATGACCCCCCGAAGGATGTACCTATGTGGACCGCTGGAGGGCACCCATGCGAGTCCTAATCCTGACCGCGCTTCTCGCGCTGGGCAGTGTCGTTTCCACCCCGGCTCACGCCACGAGCCAGGTGTTGCTCTCGGACTACGAGCACGCCGAGAATGCGACCACCGTGGTTCGCGGCACCGTGGCCGAGCAAAAGGTCGTGCTGCACCCCGAGTGGCACCGACCGATGACCCACTCCAAGATCGTCGTCGCCGAGGTCCTCCTCGGAGATGCGCCGATGACCCTCACCCTCGAGCAGATGGGTGGCGAGCATCAGGGCGAGACGCTCTACATCCCCGGCGATGCGCGCATCAAGCCCGGCGAAGAGGTGGTGCTGTTCCTCACCAAGCGCGAGGGTCACTGGTACCTGACCGCGATGGAGCAGAGCAAGTACACCGTCGAGCCCAGCGTCGACGGCGCCACCCTGCACCGCGACCTGACCTCCGGCTTCTTCCTGCGCGGTCCCGAGGGTTCGCTCAAGCAGCTCGACGTGGTCGATGACCGCGACGTGCTCCTCGACGACATGCGCCGCCTGCTCAAGGACCTGGAAGGTGCCCGATGAACCGCGCTCTCGCACTGTTCACCGTCGCCGTCGGCCTGGTGTCCGTGGCTCCGCAGGCCGAGGCCTATGACTACATCCGCACCTGCAATGGCCAGCCCTCCCGCTGGAACCAGACCAGCGTGTGGCACATGTCCTCCACCTACACGTTGGGCCAGACCTCGCCTTCCACCTCCGAAGTGAACCAGCAGATCGAGCTGTCCTTCGACGAGTGGACCAACCCCGGCTGCTCGGCCTTCGCGCACGCACGGGGTCCAGACGTCTCCGCCGACCCGAACAACAGCCGCGATACCCGGCACATCGTCGGCTTCTACAACAGCGGCTTCATCTGGGGCCAGTCGACCCTCGCGGTCACCCTGACCTCGACGTACAGCGACTGCACCATGGCGAGCGCCGACATGGTGGTCAACGCCCAGGACTGGGACTGGGTGATCGGCACGCCGTCCGTGTGGACCCAGGCCGACCTTCGCGCGGTCATCACCCACGAGGCCGGTCACTGGGTGGGCATGGACCACTCGACCTACGCCGGCTCGTCGCTCAACGCGTCGTACTCGGGAGGCACGCGCGAGCGCGACCTGACCTGTGACGACACCATGGGTGTGTGTGGCTCGCACCCGTCGGGCAGCAACACCTGCACCGCGGACAAGTACTGCGACTGCGGCGTGTCCTGCATCAACGGTACCTGTGGTGGCAGTGGCGGCGACGCCGACACGGACGCGGACAGCGACAGCGACAGCGACAGCGACGCCGACAGCGATGCCGATGCCGACAGCGACGCCGACACCGACACCGACAGCGGCCTGCCGACCTGCAGCGGCACGCCGCAGTTCGAGAACGAGTCGGAGCCGAACGGCTGGGACGGCGAGACCGACGTCGACTACTGGGCGCCCACCGACGGCGGTGACTTCACCATCAGCGGCTCGGTGGACTGCGGCAACGACGGCAGCGGCTACACCGCGGACGACGACTGGTTCGTGGTCGACTTCCCGTGCCAGGGCGACGCCCGCTTCGAGCTCGACTGGAGCGCGAACTCCGACCTCGACTTCTACATCTGGGACAACAGCAGCAACAACCCCATCGCGTACAACAACGATGGCGGCTCCACGTCCCCGGCCGAGGCCACCGCGTTCACCGGCGACCGCGTCTATGCCCGCGTTCGCTGCTGGGAAGGCGGCACCGCGAGCTACGACTTCACCATCGACTGGTCGCCCTTCGAGGGCGGTGATGCCGACACCGACGCCGACGCCGACAGCGACGCCGACAGCGATGCCGACAGCGACAGCGATGCCGATGCCGACGCCGACACCGACACCGACGCCGACAGCGACACCGACAGTGTCGCCGACAGCGGAGACAGCGGCGGGACGAACGACGACGTCACCCTCAGCCCCGCGGACTGCGCCTGCAACAGCGGTGGGTCCCCGGTTGGCGGCCTGTTCCTCGGCCTGCTCGCCCTGCCCCTGATTCGCCGCCGCCGCTAGGCGAGGCGAAGCCGACGGGCCCTCCATCCTCGCGGGGATGGGGGGCCTTCGTGTCTCAGAGGCCGCAGGTCCCGGCGTACCAGGACCAGTGGGTGGTCCCGACGCCGCCGTCGTCGCAGTCGTCGACGAGCACCAGGTCCAGCGTGCCCTCGCCGTCGAGGTCGAGCCACATCCACTCGAAGGCATCGGTCGAGCACGGCGTGGTCGTGTAGCCGTTGAGATCGACCTGCTGGGCCCAGTCGTCGGTCGGCGCGAGCGGCAGCCCCACGATCAGCGGCACGTCGGCAAAGCCACTGCCGTCGTTCTCGTACACCAGGTAGTGCGTGCTGCCGACGCCCCAGTCGTCGCAGTTGTCGAACACGACCAGGTCGACCTTGCCATCGCCGGTGAAGTCGACGAGCCGCCACTCGAGCGCGTCCGTCGCGCACGGGCTGGTCGTGTAGCCCGTGAGGTCGGACTGCTGCGCCCAGTCGTCGGTGGGCTCGATGGGCAGGGAGAAGGTCGTCGCCGTCGTCGCGAACGCGGAGCCCGTGTTTTCGTACACCAGATAGTGCGTGCTGCCGACGCCGCGGTCGTCGCAGTTGTCGAGGATCACCAGATCCGGGGCCGCGCTGCCCACGAGGTCGAGCAGCACCCACTCGAACGCATCGGTCGTGCACGGCGTCGTCGTGTAGCCGGCGAGGTCGGACTGCTGCGCCCAGTCGTCGGTGGGCGCGAGCGGCAGGGCGTAGTCGATGGGCGTGTTCGCGAAGCCCGTCCCCGCGTGCGGGTACACCTTCCACGAGGTCGTGCCGACGCCCATGTCGTCGCAGTCGTCGAGGATCACGAGGTCCTGCTCGCCATCCCCGGTGAGGTCGAACACGAGCCACTCGAGCGCATCGGTCGCGCACGGCGTGGTCGTGTAGCCAGCGAGGTCGACCTGCTGCGCCCAGTCGTCCGTCGGCGCGATCGGCAGCGTGAAGGTCGTCGGCGTCGTGGTGAACGCGTTCCCGAGGTTCTCGTACACCGTCCACGAGGTCGTGCCGACGCCCATATCGTCGCAGTCGTCCATGACCACGAGGTCAGGAGCCGCGTCACCGATCAGGTCGAGCAAGCGCCACTCGAAGGCATCGGTGGTGCACGGCGTGGTCGTGTAGCCGGCGAGGTCGGACTGCTGCGCCCAGTCGTCCGTGGGTGCGAGCGGTAGCGCGAAGTCGATGGGCGTCTCGGCGAAGCGCGTGCCCGTGTTCGGGTAGACCGTCCACGAGGTGGTCCCCACCCCCATGTCATCGCAGTCGTCGAGTACCACGAGGTCGACGGCGCCGTCTCCGGTGACGTCGAACACCAGCCACTCGAACGCATCGGTCGCGCACGGGCTGGTGGTGTAGCCAGCGAGGTCCACCTGCTGCGCCCAGTCGTCCGTGGGTGAGAGCGTCAGGTCCCAGCCAGCGACCGGGTCGAAGCCACAGTCGGCGACGGGATCGGTGTCAGTGTCGGTATCCGCATCCGCGTCGGTGTCGGCATCCGCGTCGGTGTCCGCATCCGCGTCGGTGTCCGCATCCGCGTCGGTGTCCGCATCCGCGTCGGTGTCCGCATCCGCGTCGGTGTCGGCATCCGCGTCCGTGTCGGCATCTGCGTCGGTGTCCGCGTCCGCGTCCGTGTCGGCATCCGCGTCGGTGTCCGCGTCCGCGTCGGTGTCGGTGTCCGCATCCGCGTCGGTGTCGGCATCCGCGTCGGTGTCCGCGTCCGCGTCGGTGTCGGCATCCGCGTCGGTGTCGGCATCCGCGTCGGTGTCGGCATCCGCGTCGGTGTCGGCATCCGCGTCGGTGTCGGC
>SBGP01000024.1 GCA_006226595.1 Deltaproteobacteria bacterium | reverse complement strand
TAGGAGGAGTTGTTGGCGACGATGGAGTTGCGGATGTTCACGGTGTGGGTGGCGGTGCTGCCGTAGCCGTAGAAGCCGCGTCCGCTGTTGGCGACGGTGCAGTAGTCCAACTCGTGGGTGACCGCGCTGCTGTTGGCGCTGTACACGCCGTAGCTGCTCACGTGATGCACGAGGCAGCTCGACAGGTCCACGGTGCCGGCGCCGGTGGTGTACACGCCGTAGCTGCCGTCGGTGATCTCGATGCCATCGACCGTGGCGGTGCCCGCCGTCTGATACAGGCCGGTGTACGACGAGTCGTCGAGGAGGAGGCCGCTTCCGGTCCAGGAGTCGGCCGCCCGGATGGCGGTGTAGGCGTCGACGATCTCGAGCTGGTTCACGGTGACGCCCTCGTGGCCACTCTGGAGGACGAGGCCGTACCACGAGCCGCTGGAGGTGCTGGAACCCTCGAAGCGCACAGGATTGGCGAGCGTGCCGTTGACGTCCAGCGTTCCGGCGATGGTGAGCTCGACCTTGCCGACATCGAGGCCCGCCGCGTTGCTGTCGCTCGCGTTGAACCGGACGACGACGCCCGCGTCGATCTCGAGGGTCGCGCCAGCCTGGACAGTCGCATCGCCCTGGATGACGACCGGGCTGTCGGCCACCGTCCAGTGCTGGTTGCCGACGTTGCCACCGGGCAGGGTGAGCGCCATGGCGGGGCTCGCCCCGGACACCAGGGCAAAGGTGCAGAAACGCGCCGCGGCGCGGACGAAGGCCGTCATCGAGATATCCCCCAGCGTCGTCCCCACGACGCAGTACGCCGAGGAGCTTAACGGTTCCTTACGGCAGTCGGGAAACTTCCTGAGGGGTGGGCGACGGTGCGCCAAAATGGCGCTTCTCGGTGGCTGCTCGGCGAGGGGCTAGGTGTTCGCGGGGAGGGCGTCGAGGCGCTCGCGCAGGTACGCGGCCTCTCGCTCGTTCTCGACGAGTGCAAGGGCCTCGACGTAGGCCTCGCGGGCCTCGTCGTAGCGACGTGCCCGGCGGAGCAGGTCGGCCCGGGCGGCGGGCAGCAGGTAGTAGCCCTCCAGGTTCGTGATCCGGTCGAGCATGGCGAGCCCGACGTCGGGTCCATAGGCCATGCCGTGGGCGGCGGCCTCGTTGAGGCGCACCACGGGGGAGTCGGCGAACTGCCTGAGTGCTCCGTACAGCGCGGCGATCTGCGACCAGTCCGTGTGCGCGGCGGTCGGAGCCTCGGCGTGCAGTGCCGCGATCGCGGCCTGGATCTGGTAGGGCCCGGGCTCGCGCATCGACAGGGCGAGCCGGGTGAGCCGAATGCCTTCGTCGAGGGCGTCCGCGTCCCAAACGCTGCGGTCCTGGTCCTCGAGCGGGATCAGGCGCCCCTCGTGCTCGCGGCCCGCGCGCCGGGCGTGATGCAGCGTCATCAGGGCGAGCAGGCCCAGGGCCTCGGCGACGCGCCAGCGCCCGCGGGCCTCCGGGTCGTCGGGCAGGAGCTGGACCAGCAGCCGCGCGAGGCGTAGCGCCTCGACGCAGAGATCCTCGCGAAGCAGGCGCTCGCCGCTGCTCGCGGCGTAGCCCTCGTTGAACACCAGGTAGATCGCCGCGAGGACCGCATCGAGGCGGGCGGGGAGCTCGTCACGAGGGGGCAGCACGAACGGGATGCGCGCCTCGGTCATCTTGACCTTCGCCCGGGTGAGGCGCGCCGCGACCGTGGGCACCGGCTTGAGGAACGCGCGGGCAATGGCGGCGGTCGAGAGGCCGCCCAGGGTCCGAAGGACCAGACACACCTGGGACTCGCGGGAGATGGCCGGGTGGCAGACGAGGAACATCATCCGAAGCTGCTCGTCGGCTACGACCTCGGGCTCGCGGGCGTCGGGTGCGTCGACGGAGGCCGAGAGCGAGGCCTCCGCCTCGAGCAGGTCCTTCTTGCGCACGCGGGTCTGCTGTCGGCGGACGCGGTCGAGCGCCTTGCGCCGTGCGACCTGGAGGATCCACGCGCCGGGTCGTTCGGGCACCCCCTGACGCGGCCAGGTCTCGAGTGCCGCGGTGACGGCATCCATCACCGCATCCTCGGCAAGCTGCAGGTCGCGCACGCCGGCCATGACCGCGGAGAGTACCTGTCCGTACTCCTCGCGGATCACCCGCTCGATGGCCAGGCGCTCGCCGTACATCCGTCAGTAGTTGAGGATGGGGCGGACCTCGATCGTGCCCGTGGCGCTCGACGGGCACAGGGCAGCCCACTTCAGGGCCTCGTCGAGGTTCTCGCAGCGGATCTGGTAGTACCCACCGAGCTGCTCCTTGGTCTCGGCGAAGGGGCCGTCCGTGGTCAGTGTGCGGCCTTCTCGCACGCGCACCGAGGTGGCCGTGTCGATGGTGTGCAGCGCGTTGCCGCCCATGAGCACCCCGGCCTGCTTGAGTTGCTCGGTGTACGAATAGTAGGCCTGCATCAGCTCGTCGTTCGCCTTCGGGTCGCGCGCCTCGTTGATGCGCTCGTCCTCGTAGATCAGGATCAGGTACTCCACGGTCACTCCTCGGGCCCAGGCCCGGCTGGCGCGGGGGGTTTCGTCCGCGCTCATCCACGCGACGGATGAGGCCCACCGCGATCGACATCGCCCGCGAACTTTCTACCGGAGACGACATGCCCACGGTGAGCCTGGTGCTCGGAAACCTCGTCGAGGCGGACGTCGACGCGATCGTCAACGCCGCGAACGCGACCCTGCTCGGGGGCGGAGGGGTCGATGGTGCCATCCACCGAGCCGCTGGACCCGAGCTCGTCGAAGCCTGTCGCGCGCTACCGCTGCTTCGGCCCGGAGTCCGCTGCGAACCTGGCGACGCACGCGCAACGCCCGCCTATGGTGCCCTGCGTTGTCGCGTGGTGATCCACGCCGTCGGTCCGCGCTACGCCATCGACCCCGAGCCGGCGTCGCTGCTCGCCGGTGTCCACCGTCGGGCCTTGAAGCTCGCCGTCGATCTCGGCTGCCGCAGCGTCGCGTTCCCCGCGATCAGCACGGGCGCCTACGGCTACCCACTCGACGAGGCAGCGCCCATCGCGCTGGCGGTGGCGCGGCAGGCATGGGACCTCGATGAGGTGCGCTTCGTGCTGTTCGACCAGCGCGCCTATGACGCATTCGCCCGGGCTCGGGACGACGGATAGACCGGTGCGATGGGCAAGCGTGACAAGCTCGCCGGTCTGACGAAGAGCTGGGCCGGCCGAACCTTCCAGACCACTCGCATGGCCGCTGGCGTCGGCAAGGCGGCTGCGGGCAAGCTCGTGCGAACCGCCCTCGACCGCGAGGCCCAGGGCGAGGGCATGGACGAGCTCTCCGCTGAGGAACTCGCCGCGCGCATGGGTCAGCTCAAGGGGCTGATGATGAAGTTCGGCCAGATGGCGAGCTACCTCGACGGCGCGCTGCCCGAGCAGGCGCAGGCGGCGATGGCCAAGCTCCAGGCAGACTCCCAGCCCCTCGAGTGGGCGGTGATCTGCGCGGCCATCGAAGCGGAGCTCGGGCCGCTGGACGCGCTGTTCGACCATATCGACGAGGAGCCGACGGCCGCTGCGTCGATCGGCCAGGTGCACCGCGCGTCCCGTGACGGGCAGCCCGTCGCCGTGAAGGTGCAGTACCCCGGCGTCGCCGACACGCTGTCCATCGACCTCGGCAACCTCCGTCGCTACGCCTTTCTCGGTACCCTCGGCACGGCGATGTCCTCGAACGAGATGATTGGCGAGCTTGCCGAGCGCATGGCCGAGGAATGCGACTACCGGATCGAAGCGCGTCGCACCGAGCGCTTTCGCGCGCTGTGGGCCGACACACCCGGGGTCCGCATCCCGCGCGTGCATGCGGCAGCCTCGTCCGAGCGCGTGCTCACCACCGAGTGGATCGAGGGGCAGAGCTTCGCGGAGTTCGCCGCCAGCGCGACCCAGGAGGAACGGGACCGCGCGGGACAGCGCATCTACGACTTCGCCTTCCGCGGCATCTTCGAGCACGGGCTGCTCTACGCCGACCCGCACCCGGGCAACTACCTGTTTCCCGGCGGAGACGAGGTCGCGTTTCTCGACTTCGGCTGCGTGCGCGTCTTCGACGAGACCTTCGTCGAGAACTGGAAGGAGATCGCGCGCGCGGTCATGGCCGGCGATCAGCCCCGCTTCGAGCGCGCCTTCCGCGCAGGGGGTTTCGCGACGTCCGACCGCTTCGACATGGACTACCAGTGGAAGGTCATGGAGTACCTGTACGTGCCCATGAAGACGCCGGGTTTCCGCTACTCCCACGAGTACGTGCGCCAGTCCTACGATCTCATCCTGTGGAAGAACCCCAACCGCTTCCGCACCCCGATGCCGGGACCGTGGCTGCTCGCGAACCGCCTGCAGTGGGGCATGAACTCGGTGCTTGCCGCCCTCGGGGCAGGTGGGGACTGGGGCGACATCCTCATGGCCGGCATCGACACACCGCTGCGTATCGCCCAGGACGCGTAGGGGCTTTCCGCGGCGCGAACGGTGCGCAGCTTTCGCTTCATCGGCGACGCGTGTCGCCCACAACTCCAGGAGGGCGACATGCCCATTGCCGTGACCGACGCCACCTTCGACACCGAGGTCCTCCAGTCCGACGTGCCCGTCATCGTCGACTTCTGGGCCGACTGGTGCGGTCCGTGCAAGGCGCTGGCGCCGCACCTCGAGCGCATCGCGGGTGAGTTCGACGGCCAGGTCAAGGTGGTCAAGCTCGACACGATGACCAACCGGCGAAGCCAGATGAAGTACCAGGTCCAGAGTCTGCCGACGCTGATGGTGTTCCACGGCGGGCAGCCGGTCGGTCAGATCACTGGCTGGCGCGGGCCCGAGCACCTCGCCGCCGTGTTCGCCGAGGTCGCCAAGATCGGCGCCTGATCAGTGGCAGCCGCAGCCCCCGTCGAACTCGGGGGCGTTTGCGGCGACCCAGCCTTCGCGCCCCTCGCGGGCAACGATGCCGCCGAGCACGATGGCCGCGACGGCGTCTGCCCACCACAGGGCCGGGGCGAGCGCGACGAGCGCGCTTCCGGCGAGCAGGACCACCGAGAGCTGCAGGCAGCCACGGCTGCAGGCAGCGTCCAGCTCGAGGGTGCGGGAGTCCAGCGCCTGGGCGGTGTTCAGCTTGGCCCGCCACAGGCCGAGCATCAGCACCGCGCTCACGGACCCGAGCACCACGCCGGGTAGCCCCGTGTCGGGGCCGGCGGCCGAAGCCAGGCGCACCAGGCCGCCGAGCACGATGACCACGCCGAGTCCCGTGAGCAGGGCGGCGATGGCCTTGGCTCCGGCTCGCTCCCGCTCGCGGTCGATGCCGTCCTGGAGCTTGCGGAGCACGATGACCGCCGAGGCGACCTCGACCCACGAGTCGAGGCCGAAGCCCATGAGCGCCAGTGACTCGTCGGCGTATCCGAGCCACAGGGCAAGGCCCCCCTCGATCACGTTCCACGCGATGGTCGCCATGGCGAGCAGGCGCGCGTTTCGCTCCAGGGCGGCCACCGCGGTGTTCATGCGCCCCTCGCGGCGCGCAGCCAGGCGAGCACGTCCTCGGCGGTCCGCGCCCCGGCGCCCGACGAAGCGGGCTCGAAGCCGCCCTCCTTCAGGCGCTTCCACTGCGGCACGGGTGCGTCGCAGTCCTCGGGGGCGAGCACCGCCCACCACGCGAGCATCCCCACGCCGAAGGCCTCGATGAGCGGCTTGTGGCGGTCCCACTGGCCCACGTCGACCGTGAGGTGGTGGAACGCGTCGAGCTCCGCGGCCACGTCCTCGTTCTTGCCCAGCTCCACCAGACGGCGACAGTCCACGCACCAGTCCGCGGAGAACTCGAGCAGGATGGGCTTTCCGTCGGCCACCGAAGCGGAACACACCTGCTTGAGCTCGGCATCGAGCTCGAGGTCCGTGCGCTTGATCCATTTCTTCGCGGTGGGCGTCGCCTCGGCCTTCGGCACGGGTGACGGCAGCGGGACCTGGGACGCGGGACGCGCCGTGGTCGGGGGCTCTTCGCAGGCGACGAGGCCAGCGAGCAAGGCGAGGACGGGCAGGAAGCGATGCATGCCCCCCGTCTATCCGGTTACTCGGGCCGGCCGGAGTTCTCATGACCCTCGACCAGGCGCGACACCTGCTCCTCCATGACCAGCTCGACGACGCACATGCGCTGTTGATCGAGCTCTCCCGCGGCCAGGGCGCCGACGCGCGACGCGCGAAGATCGAGGCCGGACGCCTCGAGGTCCGCCGTGGCGACGTCACCCGGGCCCTGGAGTGGTTCCGCGACGCATGGGGAAGTCCCGAGGACGGCAGCGAGCCGGATGCGGTGAGCCGCATGGAGGCCGCGCGCTACCTCGGTGAGCTGCTGGAGCGGCTCGGTGAGCTGCTCCAGGCGGAGGCCGTGCTTCGCTCCGCGATGGACGAGCGCCTCGAAGCGACCTCGCAGGAGGACGCGGAGTACGCGGCGCTGGCGGTGAGTCTCGCGGCGGTCCTGCTCGGACTCGGCAAGCGCGGCGAAGCGAAGATGCTCTCGGACGTGTCGGCGCGCACCCTGTGGGAAGCCGGCGACGAGCGCGCGGTGGAGGGGTTGCTCGTGCGAGCCATGGCGATCAAGGCCACCCAGGGACGCCACTACGACGCCCTCGAGCCGGTGTACTCGCTTCCGCCGGACACCCAGGACCTGTTGCTCCGCGAGGCCATTGTCGGTCAGCGGCACCGCGCCAAGCACCTCGTGCCGGTCCTGCTCGAGCTCGACCACTGGCACAAGGCACAGCGCGGCGGCATCAGCCACCCGCAGATCCTCGCCCTCGTGGCCGAGCTCGGCCAGCAGCTGGGCCGCACGCGCGACCGCATCCACGCGCTCGAGTCCCTGGCGCTGTACTTCCTGCAGTCGGGGGAGGACGAGCTGCACCGGCACGCGATGATCGCGCTGGCTCGCGCCCACGCCGAGGCGTCGCGTCCCGAGAAGGGCGTCGCGCTGCTCGTCGAGGCGGCGGACCACAAGCCCGCTTCCCGCGCGGCCTTCCTCACGGAGGCGGGCTCGCTGGCCCAGGATGACGCGCTGCTGCGGCAGGCGATCGAGGCAGGGGACGAGGAAGAGGCGGCTCGCGCTCACACCGCTCTCGGAGTGCTGCTCTTTCACCGCGGCGAGCGCGGGGCCGAGGCGCACCTCGAGCACGGGGCGCGGCTTCCGTCGCCGGACCCGGATGCCCAGCTCGCCCGGCTGCACCTGATCGCGCTGCGCGAGGGTGCCACCTGCGGCTGTGGCGAGGGGCCCGGAGCGATGTCGCGTGCGCTTCAGGACGCGCTGTTCGCGGGTGGTCCCGCCGATCTGGTGCACGTGGCCGGCGTGATCGGCACGGCCCAGGGCCTGGAGCTGCGACTCGAGCTCACCCGGGAGCCGAGCCCCGCCGAGCGCCAGTTCGTCGATCAGACGGTGGACCAGGTGCGGGCGCGCTTCGAGCGACGGGACTGATCACCCGCCGTAGAAGCGGATCAGCTCCTCACGCACCCGTCGCCACGGCGCATTCAGGCGTCGGGCGGGCGGCAGGCTGCGGATCATCAGCGCCCCGTAGCTCGCCTCGTGGATGCGACGGTCTAGGATGAGGACCACGCCTCGGTCCGTGGTGCTCCGGATCAGTCGGCCGTAGCCCTGTCGCAGGCGGATCACCGCGTGCGGGAGGCTGTACGCCCGGAAGGCATCGAGACCCTTGGCTTGGATGCGCTCGACCCGGGCTTCCTGGAGCGGATCGCTCGGTACCCGAAACGGCAGCCGTGGGATCACGACCAGGCGCAGCGCATCGCCCTTGACGCTGATGCCTTCCCAGAACGAGTCGGTGCCGACGAGCACGGCGTCCGGGTGGTCCAGGAAGCGCTGGAGCATCACGGGACGTGGGGTCTCTCCCTGCGAGAGCACCAGCCGGCGCGGGTTCGCGCGACGCAGCGCGCGCGTGTAGTAGCCGACGGCCTCGTAGCTGGTGCACAGCACGAAGGCGCCCCCGTTGGCGATGTCGATCGCCTCGACCAGGCTCTCCGCCGTCCGCGGCAGGAAGGTCTCGTGCTTCGGGTTCGGGAGGTCGCGAGGCAGGGCGAGTAGCGCCTGCTGGGCGTGGTCGAAGGGCGAGGGGTGCAGCGCGGTCTCGGCGTCGAAGAGGCCCACCTGGGCCTGCCAGTGCTGGAACTTGCCGGCCACGGCGAGGGTCGCGCTGGTGCACACCGAGCCGGGAAGTTTCCCCCACAGGATGCGCTTGA
Source organism: Deltaproteobacteria bacterium (assembly GCA_006226595.1). Lineage (GTDB taxonomy): Bacteria > Myxococcota_A > UBA796 > UBA796 > M1803. The sequence continues at coordinate 6,722 of SBGP01000024.1, read as the reverse complement.
GGGTGGGGGCGACGTCGATGGGCGCGCGTACGATGCCGGCGAACACGTGGCTGCGGTCGCGCACGGGCTCGGCCCACCGCGCGAAGTCCGGGTGCTCGTCGAGCCACTCGCGAAGCACGCCGACATGGGTCACGAGCCGCCGGTGCACCCGGCGCAGGTCGAGCAAGGGCTGGGCGCGACCCGGGGCTGGCGGGTGGTCGTCGAACAGCTCGTCGACGCGGAGCAGGGCCTTGCACGCGTCCTCGAGGGCTTCGGCGGCTCCGACCACCGCCGGCTCGAGGATGTCGAGGAACAGGGGTTGTTCCATGGTCTCGGCCTTCACGCGAACCGGTGCCTGGCCCATGGTGAGCGCCTGGTTCGCGAGGTCGGCGAGGCTGTCCGGCACGTCGCGGCGGGCGCGCTCGAGCGCCGAGCGTGCCTGCTCGATGCGCGTCGGCAGCTCCATGCGCTTGTCGCCGGGCAGATCCGAGCGAGGTCCCGCGTGCGCGTCGAGCAGCCGGTCGAGGCTCCCCCGGCGGCGCCGGCGGCCGAGGGCCGGCGCGATGGCGCGCTGGACGGCGCGGTGGGTGACGCGCTCGCCGACGGCGCTGGTGGCGGCCTGCTCGATGTGGTGGGCCTCATCGAGGATGACCCGTCCCAGATCGGGCAAGACGCCGTGCGCGCCGACATCCCGCAGCGCGCGGTCCGCGAGCAACAGGGCGTGGTTCACGACGACGAGGTGAGCGCCCGAGGCCTCCCGACGGGCCCGGTAGTAGTGGCACTCCTGGTAGTGCGGGCAGCGCACGCGCAGGGTGAGATCGCCGTCGGACTCCACGCGCTCCCACACGAGCGGATCGACGTGCACCGGCAGCTCGCCGCGCACGCCGCTGGCCGTGGTCTCGTCCCAGCGCGCGAGCTCGAGCAGCGCGGCCTTCTCTTCGGCCTCGACCTCGGCGTCCTCGTCGAGCGCGAGCTGCAGACGTCGCTTGCACAGGTAGTTGTTGCGGCCCATGAGCATGGTGGTGCGCACCGGAAGCCCGGCCTTCGCGAGTACCGGGAGGTCGCTGGACACGAGCTGGGCCTGGAGCGCGCGGGTGTAGGTCGAGATGCCGACCCGCCCGTCGTTGGCGAGCGCCCACAGGGCGGCAGGCACGAGGTAGGCCAGGGACTTGCCGGTGCCGGTTCCGGCCTCGACGGCGAGAGGCCGCTCCTCGGACAGGGCCGCGGCTACGCCGAGGGCCATCTCGATCTGCGGTTCCCGCGGCTCCCAGCCCGGGTAGGCCCTGGGCAGCTCGCGGGTGAAGAAGCGGATCACGTCCTCGGGGTCGACGCGGATCTGCTTCTTGGCGTAGGGCTCGACCACCCAGTTGTCGCGCGACACCAGGGAATCGACGATGACCACGCCGATGCCGGCGTCGCCATAGCGCCCGGCGAGGTCCATGTCAGCGGCACTGGGCCGCAGGTCGCCGGAGGGGTGGTTGTGAATCACCACCTGTCCCGTGCGCGGGCGATCGAACAAGGCGGGAACGGCGTTCTCGGTCCCCCGGCAGCTCACCGTGGTCCGAACCACCTGTCCGCCCTCGACGTCGCCGATCGCGAACACCTCGACCCCGCCGGCTTCGCGGATGGCTCGGCGCAGGGACTCGGCGGCAGGGGGGGTGAAGCGCAGCATGTGCTCGACTAACGAGTTGGGGCACGCCGCACCGCGTTCCGTGCTAGCCATGCACCCCATGAAGCACGACATCGACCTGATGCTGTCCCGCCACTGCTTCACCCCGCGCGATGTCGCGAGGGCCGGAGACGTGTGGCGCTCGTTCCAGGATGCCGCCCTGATCGGCTCGTCGCGTGTGGGCTGGCCGCCGTCCCGCTACCGCACCGAGGGCATCGCGTTCATCGTCCGAACGATGACCGTCGTGCACCACCGCGAGATCCGCTACGGCGAGCCCGTGAAGGCGCAGACCTGGGTGAGCGAGTTCCGGCGCCGCATCATCACGCCGCGGCAGATCGTGCTCTACGCGAGCGGCGAGCCCGCGGCGGCCGCGACCCAGGAGTGGGTGCACGTCGCCGAGCGCATCAAGGAAGGCGAGGGGATTCGGCCGGCGCGCGCCAGCCAGGAACTCGTCGACAGCTTCGAAGCGGTACCCGAGGGCCCCGTGGCCGAGCTTCCCGCGTGGGAGGACCGCGAAGGGCCGACACACAGCTTCGCGTTCAAGGTCTGGCACACGGACATGGATCCGCTCGCGCATGCGAACCACCCGCTTTACCTGGACTGGTGCGACGAGGCGACGAGCCGAGTGCTGCACGCGGCGGGGGTCGACGCCCAGCGTCTGGTGCCCGTCGCCGAGTGGGTGAAGTGGAAGCAGGCCGTGCACGCCCCCGAGGAACTGGACGTGCGCACGCGCCTCATCGGTGTGACCGAGGCCGGAGCTGCCGTGCTCGAGCACACCCTGGTGAAGACGGGCGACGAGGAGGTCGTCGCGGCCGAGGCCATCACCGTGCGCGACCTGTGCGCCGAGGCGCGCGGCTCGCTGCCAGGTCTGTTCAGCTCCCCATGAAGTGCTGGTGCACGTCGAGGTCTTCCGGGCTCTGACGCAGGCGCACGAAGCTGCCATCCGGCAGCATCTCGCGGGTGCGGCCCCGGTCGTCGAGGTACGGCTGGAGGAACTCCTTGCGAACCCAGGTGAGCAGCGCGGTCGGTAGGGGCACGAGCACCTCGACGCGACGCTCGAGGTTGCGGTCCATCAGGTCGGCGGAGCCGATGTACACCTCGGGCTTGCCGGCGTTGCCGAACCAGTAGACCCGGCTGTGCTCGAGGAAGCGCCCGACGACGCTGCGCACGCGGATGTTCTCGGAGAGGCCCTCGACTCCAGGGAGCAGGCAGCAGATGCCGCGGACGAGAAGGTCGATCTCCACGCCCGCCTGGCTCGCCTCGTACAGCTCCTCGATCATCTCGGGGTCGGTGACCGCATTCACCTTCAGGATCAGCCGGGCGCCGCGACCATGGCGGGCGTGCTCCGCCTCGCGGCGAACACGCTGGATGATCTCGCGCTTCATGTGCCGTGGAGCGACGAGCAGGCGGCGGAACTGACGGGGCTCTGCGAAGCCGGTGAGCCGGTTGAACAGGTCGGCGACGTCCGCGGTGAGGTCGCGGTCCGAGGTGAGCAGACCGAGGTCGGTGTACACCCGCGCCGTGTTCGGGTTGTAGTTGCCCGTGCCGATGTGCGCGTAGCGGCGCAGCATCTCGCCCTCCTGCCGGATGACGAGGGTCATCTTGCAGTGGGTCTTGAGGCCGGTGACGCCGTAGATCACGTGTACGCCGGCCTCTTCGAGGCGCCGGGCCCACACGATGTTGTTCTCTTCGTCGAAGCGCGCCTTGAGCTCGACGATGGCCGCGACCTGCTTGCCGTTCTCGACGGCTTCCTCGAGGGCGCGAATCATCGGCGAGTTGCCGCTCGTCCGGTACAGCGTCTGCTTGATGGCGAGGACGGACGGATCCCGGGCCGCACGGCGCACGAAGTCGACTACCGGGTTGAAGCTGTCGTACGGGTGGTGCAGCAGGACGGACTGGTTGCGCAGCGTCGCGAAGGGGTCCTCGGCGAGCAGGCGGCCACGTCGCGGCACGTAGGGCGGGTACTTGAGCTCGGGAAGATCGAGGTCGCAGAGGATCGACAGGCGCGGGACGCCGAGCAGGCCCGCCTCCTCGTACACGTCGGCCGCTTCGAGATCGAGACCCTCGAGCAGCGTGTCGATCATCTCCTGTGGCATGCCCTGCTGCACCTCGAGGCGCACGGCCTGGCCGAAGCGCCGGCGGCGGATGCCCTCCTGGATGACCTTGAGCAGGTCGTCGGCCTCGTCTTCCTTGATGGCCACGTCGGCATCGCGGGTGACGCGGAACGCCCAGGCCTCCGAGAGCTTCATGCCCGGGAACATGCGGTCGAGGTTCGCCGCGATCAGCTCCTCGAGCAGGATGTAGCGCACGGGAAGGGCGCTCTCGGGATCGATGGGGATGAGCCTGCGGAGCATGCCCGGGACCTTCACGCGGGCGAAGCGGGTCTCGCCAGCGCTGCTCGTCACGAACAGGCCCAGGTTGAGCGAGAGGTTCGAGATGAACGGGAAGGGGTGGGTCGGGCCCACCGCCAGCGGGGTGAGGACCGGGTGCACGTGGCGCAGGTACCAGTCGTCCCAGACCTCGCGCTCCTCCTCGTCGAGGGCCGCGTAGCGCACGACGGAGGCGCCGTGCTCGGCGAGCTGCGGCAGCACCTCGTTGTGCAGGGTGTCGTTGGCCGCCTCGAGCGTCGGGCGGAGCGTGTCCGAGATGCGCTGCAGCTGACCGCGCGGAGACAGACCGTCGGGCGAGAGCACGTCGACGCCGGCGGCGACCTGCTGCTTGAGGCCGCTGACGCGAATCATGAAGAACTCGTCGAGGTTGGTGTGGAAGATCGTGAGGAACCGAAGCCGCTCGATCAGGGGGTTTGCCGGGTCGAGCGCCTCTTCGAGCACGCGCTCGTTGAAGGCCATCCACGACAGCTCACGGTTCACGAAGCGCACCGTCGGCGTCGGCGGCAGGGTGGGGGTCGGCTCGGCCAGGCTCACGATTCCTCCCAGATGAGGCCTTCTCGGATCCAGCACATATCAGCGCACCCGCGTCGCGCCGAGTTATGCCGCCCGCCATGCGATTTCTGGTCTCCAACGACGACGGATTCGAGGCTCCCGGCATCGCGGCGCTGGCTCGTGCGCTCGGGCCCCTGGGCGAAGTGTGGATCGTCGCTCCGGAGCAGGAACAGTCGGCGAAGAGCCACGCGTTCACGATGTGGGAGCCGCTCCGCGTGCGTCAGCGCGGGGCGCGGCAGTGGTCGGTCGCCGGAACACCCGCGGACTGCGTGTACCTCGGCATCCACCACTTTCTGGACGAGCCCCCGGACCTGGTGATCAGCGGCATCAACCGCGGCAGCAACCTCGGCCAGGACGTGCACTACTCGGGCACGGTCGCCGCGGCGCTCGAGGGCTGCATGCAGGGCTACTCGGGTCTCGCGTTCAGCCTGCACCGCAGCAGCGAGGACCCGGTGGATCACTGGGAGACCGCCGAAGAGGTCGTGCAGCGCGTGGTGAACGCGGTCATGTACGACAGTCCGGTGCCCAAGGGCGCGATGCTCAACGTGAACATTCCGAATGTGCCTCCCGAGAACCTCAAGGGCCTGCACGCGACGCGCCTCGGTCGACGGTTCTACGACCCGGGCGTGCACATGCGGGTCGATCCCCGCGGCGGCGACTACTACTGGATTGGCGGGCCCCACGCGGGCTTCGAAGCCACCGAGGGCACCGATGGCCCCTCCATCGACGGCGGCTTCGCCACCGTGACCCCCCTGCACCCCGACCTGACCTGGCACGAGCACCTCGATGCCGTGCGGAGCTGGACCGATGGCTGACACCACCACCGAGGCGCCCGAGGGCATCCTCGGCATCCCCCGACGTCTGTACAACTGGGTCCTCTCGTGGGCCGAGACCCCCTACGGTCCGCTGGCACTGTTCGTGCTCTCGTTCGCCGAGTCGAGCTTCTTTCCCATTCCGCCGGATCCGCTGCTCATGGCCCTGTGTCTCGGTGCGATCTCGAAGAGCTTCCGCTTCGCGGCGCTGTGCACGATCGCCTCGGTGCTCGGCGGCGTGTTCGGCTACTACCTCGGGTACGCCGCCTACGAGGCGATCGCCCAGCCGATCCTCGAGCTGTACGGCAAGGTCGATACCTACGAAGAGGTCGCCGGCAAGTTCCGCGACCAGGGCGACCTCGCGGTCCTCGTCGCCGCGATCACGCCGATTCCGTACAAGGTGGTCACGATCACCGCCGGCGCCACGCAGATGAGCCTCGGTCCGTTCATCGGCGCGAGCCTCGTCGGTCGCGGACTGCGCTTCTTCGCGGTGGCAGGGCTGCTGTGGTGGAAGGGTGAGCCCATCGCGGCCTTCATCGAGAAGTACTTCGAGATCCTCGCGATGGTGTTCGGCGTGCTGCTCGTCGGCGGGTTTGCCGTCTTGAAGTGGATGCACTGAGGTCGGCCCGATAGGGGTGCGGACCCGATGGAGGCCACGCAATGAGCCAGCTCGCCCAGGACGTCGCCGCGGCGATTCGCGACATCCCCGACTTCCCCAAGCCGGGAGTGCTGTTCAAGGACATCACCCCCGTGCTCGCCGACGGTGAGCTGTACAAGCGCGTGGTCGACTGGTTCACCAACATCGTGAACGACAGCGGCGCCGAGTACGTGGTCGCCATGGAGTCCCGCGGCTTCCTGTTCGCCGCGCCGATCGTCGATCGCCTCGGCATCGGCCTGCTTCCGGCGCGCAAGCCCGGCAAGCTGCCGTTCAACAAGATCGGCGTCGACTACGAGCTCGAGTACGCCACCGGCCGCCTCGAGCTGCACACCGACGTGCTCAAGGGTCACCACAAGGTGATCGTGGTCGACGATCTGCTCGCGACCGGCGGCACGGCCAAGGCGACCGTCGAGCTCGTGCGTCAGCTCGGCGCCGAAGTCGTCGGCTGCGCGTTCATGATCGAGCTCGACTTCCTCGGCGGACGCCAGCACCTCGACTGCGAAGTGCACTCGCTCGTCCACTACTGACGGGCGCCCTCGTCAGCGGGTGAGGCCCAGCGCCTCGGCCGCCTCGTCCACGGCCGCGATCAGGGCATCGCGGCCGTTGTCGTTCTTGATCACGTGCGTCGCGACCGCTTCCTTCTCGGCGAGCGGAAGCTGGGC
>SBGP01000093.1 GCA_006226595.1 Deltaproteobacteria bacterium | reverse complement strand
CCGCGCGCGCGCGGTGATGTACTGGTCCTGGCCGGTACCGCCGTCCTGGAGCACCGCAATCGCCGCGTCATTGCCGCCCGGCTGGACCGGCGAGCCGTTGCCGTCGAGATACTCGAAGTCACGGTCCCAGTCGCTGCGGACCCGGTACTCGAGCTGGAGGATCGGCAGCGCCGCGAAGCTGTGCGAGGCGCGGAGCCAGCGCTGCACCAGCTCGGGGTTGAGCTTCGCGTAGGAGGTCGCCCAGCCGTGGACCTGCTGGACGCTCGGCTCGCTGTCGAACTCCGCGAGCACCTCATCGGCGCTGTTGTAGGTCTTTCCACGTCCGACGGGCACGTGGATCTCGACCTCGGTGTGCTCGCGGATGTCGGAGAGCGCCGCCGCGTCGATACCCGGAAGCACGCGCAGGGCCTCGACGCTGCCGAGCTGTCCGCCTCGCTTCGCACGGAGCTCGACGATGGCCTCGGCATCGTCCTGATCGACGTGGTCCAGCGAAGCGAGCTGCTCCACGGTGGCGTCGTTCAGGGTCATGGGCTCGCTTGCGAGCGCGCTCGCGAGGAGCACGGTGAGCAGGCTGGTGGTCATCCTTCCTCCCTGGCGGTCAGCATCCAGCTGGACACCATCCCGTCGGTCAAGAGATCGAGCTCGGCGTCGAGCTCCTGGAGTCGCAGCTCGAGCTCCACGGCCTCGGCGAGGGTGAGTTCCCCCCGCGGACGGCCGGCGAGCTCGGCTCGGGCTCCGTAGACTGCACTGATACGTTCGATGAGCGTGGACCGGTACGAGATGGCGCCACGGCGTCCGCGTCGGTCCATGGACCCGGTGAGGCCCTCGTTGTCGGTGACGAGCTCGACGCTCCCGTCGACCACGAGCACCGTGGTCGTCGAGTCGAGGTCGACATCCCCACCGACCCGGCGGCCGGGACGCGGCGAGAACACGAGACGGGTGGACACACGCCACTCCGAGCCGTCGCCCGCGCTGGTGCCGCCGTTCCACATGAGGTCGTCGGTCGCGTGGCGGTAGCCCTCGACGACGAGGCTCGGCAGGACCTTGCGGAGCAGCGAGGCCGCGGTCGGGCCGCGTGGGGCCAGTCCCTCGCGCACGATGGACGCGTCGAGGAGCGCGCCGAGCGGCACGTAGGCCACAGTCTCGACGGCCTCGGGCGCAGTCTCGACGAGACGCAAGGCCCCCTCGACGGATGCGACGTACACCGCGCGTCCGCGCAGCGCGATGCCGCGCGTGTCGGCTTCCTGGAGGCCCGCAGCCAGCGGCGAGAAGCGCGTGCCGCCATCCATCGACTCCCAGGGGCCATCCGTGCGGGTGGCGACGAGCAGCTGACCGCGGGTGACGCGCTCGATGTCGACGACCTGCCGCAGCGGCGCCCCCAACGACGCGCGCAGGCTCTGGCCCTGGTCGTCGGAGCGCCAGATCCGGTCCTCGCTGCTTACCCAGAAGCCGCCGGACCAGTCCGGGTCCGCCTCGATGGCGAGGTAGGACGCGGGCTCACCGAGCCGCTGCCAGTCCTGCGCATCCTCGGCGAAGAACACGCCGTGATCCGTCGCGGCGTACATGCCCAGCGGACCGCTCGACAGGTCGCGGACCACCACGCCGTCGGTCGCGTCCTCGGCGTCGATCCAGCCGCGCGGGTCGATGGCCCAGCGCACGCCGTCGTCGGTTCCCGCCACCCACAGTCCACGCGTCGGCAGGTACGACAGCGCGCGCACCTGCACGTCGAGGACCTGGGAAAAGCGGCCACCGTTGTCGGTCGAGTAGTGCAGGCCGTCCGCGCGTCCGACGAACAGCTCGCCGTTGGGCCCCCACCACACCTTGGCCCCACCCCCGTCCGCATCGGATCGGTCGAGCAAGGCCGCGCCGGTGTCGACGTCGCCACGCACCGTGTCCGCCGCGGCCGTCGCCTGGTCCGCTGCGTCCTGCAGGGCTGCCGCAATCGCATCCGCCTCGGACTCGGCATCGGCGAAGTCCTCGTACTCGGTCGGGTCGTCCGCGCTCACCTGATCGACGACGTCCTCGATGAACGCCTCGACATCGCGGATCAAGGCCTCGTCGTCCGACAGCGAGCCGAGCGCATCCCCGGAGACCAGCACCTCCCGCCAGCGCAGCCCCCCGTCTTCGGAGAGCCAGGCCGACCCGGCCGCGGTCACCAGCGCGATCAGCGTGCTGTCATCGGGATGAACCGCAATGTCGCTCACGTCGCGCAGCGTCGCCGGCGCCGTGGCCTCCCAACGGTAGCCCTGGAAGCTCTTCGCCTCGGCCTCGGGCGGAGGTCCCTCCTCCACCGGCTCTTCGGCGGTCCCGAAGGTGATCGGCGGCAACTCCTCGGGGTCTTCCTGGGCCCACGCCGACAGGGGCGCGAGCAGGGCGAGGATGGTGGGAAGGCAGAGGCGCATCGAACGCGACGTTACCGCAAGTTCGCGTCCCGCGCGCCCGCGGCCCTCAGGACTCTCGGAGACGGGGCGGTGTAGCGGTGCCATCCCCGCCCCGGGCCTCGAGCGGGTGCTTGGACATGGCGATCGCTGGTGCGACCGAGCGGCGTCGGACCGCCACGACCTCGGCCGCGATGGCGACCGCGATCTCGGCCGGGGTCTCGGCGCCGAGGTCCAGCCCGACCGGTGCCGAGAGGTTCTGGAACAGGGACTGGTCGACGCCCGCCGCGAGGTAGCGCACGAGGAAGCGCGCGACCTTGCCTCTCGAGCCGATCATGCCGAGCCACGCACAGCGCTTGGAGAGCATGGCCTCGACGAGGTCCTGATCCAGTGCGTGGTCGTGGGTGACCACCAGGCGGTACGCGTCGTCGTCGTCGGGCAAGCTCGCGGCATACCCCCGCCCGTCCTCGAGCACGCGCTGCGCCTTCGGGAAGCGCTCGGCCGTGTTGAGCTCGTCGCGGCCATCGACCACGATCACGTCGAAGTCGAGGGCGTCGAGCATGGGTGCGAGTGCGTGGGCCACGTGCCCCGCCCCGAACATCACGAAGGGCTCTCGTGGCATCAGCGGCTCCAGGTAGACCTCCATGCGCCCGCCACAGCACATGCCCAGGTCTCGGGTGAGGTGGGCGGACCACTTCGTCGGGCGTCCCACACGGATGCACTCGATGGCGGCGGCGATCACCTGGTGTTCGACGGCCCCCCCGCCGATGGTTCCGACAATCTCGCCATCCTCGTACACGAGCATGCGCGCGGAGCTCGACCGCGGCGTGGAGCCTCCCACGTCCGTCACGGTCGCCAGCGCCGCTCGCCGGCCCGTACGGATGGCTTGGGCCGCGGCTGCGAAGACCCTCATGCCTCGGCGGCCAGCCCGAGCTTGTCGCGGATCATCGCGAGCAGGTGGTCGAGCTTGACCGGCTTCTCGACGAAGCCGTCGAAGCGCTCCTCGGCCACGCGGGCGTCGACGACCGGGTCGCGGTACGCGGTGCACGCGAGCACTGGAATGTGCTTTGTGTCCTCGTCGTCGCGCAGCATGCGGTGGACCTCGAAGCCGTCCATGTCGGGCATCATCAGGTCCATGAGGATGACGTGCGGCTTGAAGCGCGCCACGGTGTAGCCGGCGGCAAAGCCGGAATCGGCAACCTCGACCTCGAACCCGCCCTTCAGGGTCAGGTAGTCGCGGACCATCGCCGCGAAGTCCTCTTCGTCGTCGACGATCAGCACGCGCTGGCCGCCCTCGTCGTCACCGAGCAGCTCGCGGGACAGCGGGTAGTTCTGCTCGCGGGCGAACGCGATGATGTCGTTTCGAGCGATACGACGGTGACCGCCCGGCGTGCGGTGCGCCGAGAGCAGGCCCGAGTTCACCCAGTTCACGACCGTGGGCAGGGAAACACCGAGGAACTTCGCGACCTGGTAGGTCGTGTAGTACACCGGGCCATCGACGCTGCTCTTCCTGCGGGCCATGAACTGCTTCCTACAGCGGGTATCCAACGTGGGCTACGCGGATAATCCGCCCTCGCACAATTTGCACAATACCCGAACGCCGTCGTTTCGTCACCGACGGTCCGTACAAGGTCAGGGAGTGACTTCGCTCGCAATGTTCGTGAGCATGGCCTCGAGGCGCTCACAGTGCGTGCGAAGCGTGTCCACACATCGCTGCTGCCGAGCGGTCAGCGGCTCGAGCTCGAGCAGATCGGCCTGACCGAGCATCACGGCGAGCGGCGTGCGGACGTCGTGGCGGAGCTTCTTGCGCAGCTCGGGACGAACGACCGGGGTGTCGGTGAAGACGACGTCCTCGTCGCCCGTCAGATCACGATGCAGCTCTACAGACCACGAGAGCCCCGCAGCGGCAAACGCCGCCCGGAGCTCATCGCGCGTCGCCTCGTCTCTGACGGCGAGGACCGGCACGTCAGTCGAGGATGCGGAAGCGGAAGAAGGTCTCTCCGATGATGACCTCTTCGCCGCCGAACAGACGACGCTCGGTGATCAACTCGCCGTTGACCAGCGTGCCGTTCGCAGAGCGGTTGTCCTCGATGTAGAAGTTGCCATCCCGGCGGAACAGCTTGCAGTGGTAGCGGCTGACCTTGCTGTCGTTCTTGACCTGCACGTCGTTGTCGCGACCACGGCCGAGGGACATGACCTCGCCGTTGAACGGGTGGATCTGCTCCTCGGCGGTGCCCTCCTGGTACAGGAGCACAGCGCGCCGCGGGCGATCGTCATCTGCGGGCGCCTCGTCGACCGCGATCGGCTCGGAGTCGACCTCGATCTCGACGTCGTCCTCTTCACCGATGGCGATGTCACCGAGGTCGTCGAAGACCGCCGAGACGTCGTCCTGGATGGAGACCTGCTCGACGTGCGCCTCGGGCTGGGCATCGTCGAAGCCGGCGAGCTCGTCGGCCACCGGATCCGGCTCCGGCTCGGGTTCCGGCTCGGGCTCGGGCTCCGGCTCGGGTTCCGGCTCGGGCTCGGGCTCGGGGTTGAACACCCCGCTGGCCTCTCCGAGCTTGCTCCACTTGTCGAGCTCGGCCTGGAAAGCCTCGAGCTCGGAGTCGATCTCAGCCACGGCCGCGTCGATGCCATCGACCTTGGCCTTGTGGTCCGCCACCGCCTGGTCGAACGCCTCCTGGCCGAGGTCGTCGATGGCGAGACGCAGCTCCAGCTCCTCGATCGCGAACTGAGAGGCCTGACGACCACCGAGGGTGGCCTCACGCTTCTCGCCCAGCGCCGCGACGTGGGTCTCGATGTCACCAATCAGCGGAATGATGTCCTCGAGACAGGTCATCATCTTCTCGGTGTTGTCCGAGATGACCTTCTCGACGACCTTGGGGGCGAACTTGCCGGCCTGGCTCTTCGCCTTCTCGATGAAGCCGTAGAACTTCTCGAACTTGGTGACATGGCCCTGGAATTTGGACAGAAGCTCAGCGTTGTCCATGGGGGTGGCCTTCTCCTGTTTCGCGTGAGGCGGAACTGTATCGCACTGCAGCCGTCTGCACAGCCACGGATGTCATGGTCGGGCGCCCGACCTGGGAAAACCGTCCTACCGGAGGGGGCTTCGAGGGTCAAGGCATCGAGACGCGGCGGGACAACGGTGCAGGTGGCACGTCGGATTTGGTCGCGCAAGAGCTTCGCAAAGCATCAGTCGAGGGCAATGACGCTCGGATCCGCCAGGTTGTCGAAGCGAGTGAATTGTCCCTGGAACGCGAGCTTGACCGTGCCGGTCGGACCGGCGCGGTGCTTGGCGATGATCACCTCGGCCACCCCCGGTTCGGGCGAGTCCTCGTTGTAGTACTCGTCGCGGTAGATGAAGAGGATGAGGTCCGCGTCCTGCTCGATGGCGCCGGACTCGCGAAGGTCGGAGACGAGCGGTCGCTTGTTCTGACGGCTCTCCACGCCACGATTGAGCTGCGAGAGCGCGATGACCGGCACGTTCAGGTCCTTGGCCAGCGCCTTGAGCCCACGCGAGATGCTGCTGATCTGCTGCTCGCGCGACGTGATCCGCGGATCGCCCTTCATGAGCTGCAGGTAGTCGATGACGATGAGGCCGAGGTTCGGTGCCTTGGCGGCGAGGGACAGCGCGCGGGCGCGAAGCTCGCCGATCGACAGGTTTCCTGTGTCGTCGATGTACACGTGGAGCTTGCGCAGCTCGTCGGAGGCCGCGTTCATGCGGTCCCAGTCGTCCGGATCGAGACGGCCCTTGCGCACACGGGAAGCGTCGACCTCTCCGAGGGTACACAGCATGCGGCTGACGAGCTGCCCGCGACCCATCTCGAGCGAGAAGATGCCGACGCCCACCCCACCCCGCAGGGCGGCGTTCTGGGCCAGGTTCAGCGCGAGCGCGGTCTTGCCCATCGCGGGACGGGCGGCGAGCACGATGAGGTCGGTGGGGTGCAGGCCGGCGAGCTTGGCATCGAGGTCGAGGAATCCCGTGGGGATGCCCGCAACGTCGCTGTCCTTCTGTCCGCGCTCCTCGATGGCGACGATCTCGTCGTCGATGATCGAGCTGATCGCCGACCATCCCTTCTGGTCGCCGTCGGCAGCGAGCTCCTGGATGTCACGGGCCGCCTCGCTGATCAGCGTGCTGACGCTGGCCGGCTGAGCGTACGCCCGCTCGGCGAAGTGCTCGGTGCGCTCGATGAGCCTACGGAGCACCGCCTTTTCGCGAACCACGCCCGCGTAGTGCGCGAGATTGGCCGTCGCCGGGACCTCGCGGGTCAGCGACACCACGTACGCGACACCGCCATACGCGCCTGCCTTGTCATCACGCTGGACCCACTCGCTGATCGAGACCAGGTCGATGGCCTGCTGCTGCGCGCGGAGGTCGAGGAGGAGCTGGAACAGGCGCCCGTGGTCCTCGCGAAAGAAGTCCTCGGGCTTCACCCGGTGAGCCGCCTCGTCGATGCGCGACGGGTCGAGGATGAGGCCGCCGAGCAGGGCGCGCTCGGACTCTTCGGAGCTGGGGTACGGACGCTGGGACATGGCTCCCCACCCTATCCCGCGACGGCCGGGTGCACCGCCCGATCCCCTGCCCTGCGATGCCGGCACGGGCCCCAGCCCGCGTGGGCGCGGATCGACGAGCGCCCCACAAACAAGAAGGCCCGCTCCAGGTGGAGCGGGCCTCTCGAGTCGAGTCGATCCGATCAGGCGCGGATGACGTACACCCGAGCGTTGGCCTCGACCTCACGGTGCAGGCGGACCGGCACGGTGAACAGACCGATGGCGCGGAGCGGCTCGTCGAGCTGGATGCTCCGACGGTCGATCTCGATGCCCTCGGCGGCGAGCGCCTCGGCGATGTCACGGTTGGTGACCGAGCCGAACAGCTTGTCGTCCTCACCGGCCTCGCGGCGGATGGAGACGGCGGTACCGTTCAGCTTCTCGGCGAGCTCCTGGGCCTCAGCGAGCTTCTTGCGACGGATGGCCGCGGCCATACGCTGCTGATGCTCGAGGGTCGCCACGCTGCCCTCGGAGGCCGGAATCGCCAGCCCACGCGGGATCAGGTAGTTGCGGCCGTAGCCCGGAGCCACCCGGACGATGTCCCCAGCGTCGCCGAGGTGCGGAACCTCGCTCTTGAGAATGACGCGCATGGTGTCTCCTTAGGCGTGAAGCTCGGCCTCGGCCGAGTCGTCGTCGTTTTCGTTGTCGTCGTCGTCGCCGTGCAGGGCAGCCTCGGCCGCAGCCTTGGCCTCCGCCTCGGCGCGCGCCTTGGCCTCCGCCTCGCGGATGCGCGCCTGCTCGGCGGCTTCCTTGATGCGGCTCTCCACGTCGACCGCCTCGCCCTTGCGGACGGTGAGGAAGCGGATGAGCCCCTCGGTGATGCGGATGACGCGCTCGACCTCGGCGATGGTGGACGCCTGCGCCAGGTTGTAGAGCACGAAGTAGTGCCCCTTCTGGTGGTTGCCGATGGGGTAGGCCAGCTTGCGCTGTCCCCAGTCGTCGCGGTGCAGGATGTGGCCACCGTCAGCGGTGATCACAGCCTCGACCTTCTCGACCAGACCCTTGACCTGGGCCTCGTCGATGTCGGGCCGGATGATGATGACGAGTTCGTACTCGTTGAGAGACATGAAGTCCTCCACATGGACTTGCGGGGGGCGGCTAGCGCCCCCGCGGAGGGTTTACAGACCGAGCATTCCGCCGAGGAAGCCGGTTCCGCCAGCGATGAGGGGAGCGATGACCAGGGCCACCACGCTCATCAGCTTGACGAGGATGTTGAGAGCAGGACCAGCGGTGTCCTTGAAGGGGTCGCCGACGGTGTCACCGACGACGGAGGCCTTGTGGGCCTCGGAGCCCTTCGGGTGGATGCTGCCATCGCTCATCTTGTAGCCGCCGCCCTCGAAGGACTTCTTGGCGTTGTCCCAGGCGCCACCGGCGTTGGACATGAAGATGGCCATGAGCACACCGCTGACGGTCACGCCAGCGAGCAGACCGCCGAGCGCCTGCGGGCCGAAGCCGAAGCCGACGACAACCGGGGTCACGATCGCCATGGCGCCGGGGGCGACCATGCGCTTGATCGCGGCGTTCGTGGAGATCTCGACGCACTTGGCGGCGTCGGGCTTGGCCTTGCCCTCGAGCAGGCCGTCGATCTCGCGGAACTGACGACGAACCTCCTCGATCATGTCCATGGCCGCGTCACCGACGGCCTCCATGGCCATGGCCGAGAACAGGAACGGCAGCATGCCGCCGACGAACAGACCGGCCATGACGACCGGGATGCCGATGTTGATGCCGTCGATCTGGGCCTGCTGCGTGAAGGCAGCGAACAGCGCCAGAGCGGTCATCGCGGCGGACGCGATGGCGAAGCCCTTGCCGATGGCGGCGGTGGTGTTGCCGACCGCATCGAGCTTGTCGGTGCGCTCGCGCACCTGCGGCTCCTGGTGGGTCATCTCGGCAATGCCGCCGGCGTTGTCCGCAATCGGGCCGTAGGCGTCGACGGCGAGCTGGATGCCGGTGGTGGAGAGCATGCCGAGCGCCGCGATGGCCACGCCGTACAGGCCGGCGACCGCGTTCGCGGCAACCACGCCCACGGCGATGCAGACGATGGGCCAGGTCGTGGAGCGCATGCCCACGCCGAGGCCCGCGATGATGTTGGTCGCGGTGCCCGTCTTGGACTGCTCGGCGATGGAGTCGACCGGGGGCTTGTCCATGGAGCAGTAGTAGGCGGTGATGATGCCGACGGCGACGCCACAGGCGAGACCGATGACAGTCGCAGCACCGACCTCCCACCACTCGACGCCACCGGTGCCCGTCTTGGGCCACAGCAGGTTGGCGAGGCCGAAGGTGGCCACGGCCATCACGCCGGCGGAGCCGAAGGCGCCCATGTCGAGGGCGTGCTGCGGGTTGCCACCCTCCTCGGTGCGAACCACGAAGGTGCCGAGGATGGAGGCGATGATGCCGGCAGCGGCAATCGCGAGCGGGAGGATGATGGGACCGAGGTCGCCGCCCTCCGCCGCCTCGAAGCCGAGGCCGAGGACCATCGCGCCGATGATGGCGCCGACGTAGGACTCGAAGAGGTCGGCACCCATGCCGGCCACGTCGCCGACGTTGTCACCGACGTTGTCGGCGATGACGGCGGGGTTGCGCGGGTCGTCCTCGGGAAGGCCAGCCTCGACCTTGCCGACGAGGTCAGCGCCGACGTCCGCGGCCTTGGTGTAGATGCCGCCGCCCACGCGGGCGAACAGCGCGATGGACGAGGCGCCCATCGAGAAGCCGGCGAGCACGTTGAGGGTGGTCGCCATCTCGCCCACGAAGACGAACTTCGAGAACACGATGAACAGGCCGCCGAGGCCGACCAGCGCGAGGCCGACGACGCTCATGCCCATGACCGCGCCGCCGGAGAAGGCGACCTGCAGGGCCTGGGGCAGACCGGAACGGGCCGCGAAGGTGGTGCGCACGTTGGCCGTGGTGGCCACGCGCATGCCGAAGTAGCCGGCGAGACCGGAGGCGACGGCGCCACAGATGAACGCCACGGCGATGAGCGGGCTCTGCCCGTCACCGCTCATGTTGGCCACACCGAGGAGGATGGCCACGCCAGCAACGAAGCCAGCGAGGACCTTGTACTCCGCAGCAAGGAAGGCCATCGCGCCCTCCTTGATGAGACCGGCGATCTCGACCATGTTGGCGTCGCCCGGGTTCTGCTTGGCGACCCAGGTTGCCTTCCAGTACGCGAACACCAGCGCAAGCGCGCCAGCGGCCGGTACGGCGTAGATGATGTTCTCCAAAAGGACTCCCCGGGTCGGTGACCCGCTCGGGTTCTAGGAAGACGAAGAACCGCCGGATGCAGCCTGTTCGGCACGCTCCGAGCGGGTGTTGAAAGTGTTCATCGCCGCGGTCACGCCATCGGCGAGCACGGCCTCGACCGCGTCGCAGGCCCGCTCGACCACCTCACCCAGCGAAGACTCCTCGGAGGAGGACCACTTGCCGAGCACGTAGTCGGCGACATCCCAGCCCTGGGGAGGGCGCGTGATGCCGACGCGGATGCGGATGAAGTCGTTGCCGCCCAGCTTCTGCTGAAGGTCGCGCAGGCCGTTGTGGCCGGCGTGTCCCCCACCCTTCTTGATCCGAACCTCGCCGAAGGGCAGATCGAGCTCGTCGTGAACCACGACGATGGCCTCGTTCTGCACCTTGTAGAAGCCCTTGAGCGAAGCCGCGGGCTGGCCGGAGAGGTTCATGAAGGACTGCGGCTTGCAGAGCACTGCCGGCGAGCGACCAATGAGCGCGGAGCCCACGAGCGCGCCGAACTGCTTCTTCTCGATGTTCTCGCCCCAGCGCTCGGCCAGCCGATCCACGACAACGAACCCGACGTTGTGCCGGGTTCGTTCGTAGCGGCGACCGGGGTTGCCGAGTCCGAGGACGAGGTGCACGAGAAGGCCCTGCTACTTCTTCTTGCCGCCGCCCTTCTTTCCGTAGACGGTGACGATGTTGATGTCGGCCTCGAGCAGAAGCTCGACGCCCTCGGGCAGCTCGATCTCGGAAGCCTTGCGCATGTCGCCGATGTGCATCGGGGTCACGTCGATGTAGAGCTTCTCCGGAATCGCATCGAACGGGCAGGCCACGTTCAGGGTGCGGCGGATGATGCGCACGCGACCACCGAGGGAGGCGCCGGCGGGGCGGCCCTTGGCCTCGATACGAACCGGCACCTGTACCTTGCGGGCAGCGCTCACGTGGAGGAGGTCCACGTGGAGGAGCTCGCGGGAGAGCGGGTGACGCTGCACCTCGCGCACCAGCGCGGGAACGGTCTCGCCCTCGATGTCGAGGTGGAGGAGCGTGTTCGGGTCACGGGTGTGACGGAAGATCGTGTCGAAGGCGACGGGATCCAGCGCGACGCTCTTCGGCTCGTAGTCGGGCCCGTAGATGACGGCAGGGAGCTGGCCAGCGGCGCGAGCCTTGCGGGCGGCACCCTTGCCGTGGTCGGCGCGCACGGTGGCGGTGAGGTTGGTGTCCATGAGAGCTCTCCTCGGGTCGTCCTCGCGTAGTCGGACTGGGAGGGCTCGAGAGCGGTGAAGCTCTCTCTACGCCCATCCCCTGGACTGCGGGCTGCGTCTGCAACCGGGACGGAAGTTCGGACTGTGTTCGCCGCCCCCGCGAAGGGGCAGCTCGAAGCGGGCCGGGTTTAACGGGCGCCTGGGCGCCTGTCAATGGGCCAAAAGCGGGCAATCTGTCGGGAAGGTACTCGCCGATTTCGCCCGGCGGGCCTCCCTCCGCGCCTCCTACCGTTCCCGGAGGCCGCAGTCGAGCGCGACGAGATCGGCGGTCTGCTGCCGGACGCGTGTCGGTCTGGTGAACAGCGCTGGTCGCCGTTCGAGAGGCCCGATAACGGCCGCTCACCCAGGCCGGAGGTACCCGTGTACGGCGAGATGGTCCTGTTCACCGGAAACGCGAACCCCGCCCTCGCCAAGCGCGTGGCGGATCGCCTTGGTCACCCCATCGCTCCGGCCAACATCAGCCGGTTCTCCGACGGCGAGACCCGGGTGGAGCTGTACCAGAACGTCCGCGGACGCGACGTGTACCTGCTCCAGCCGAGCTGCGCGCCCGCCAACGACAGCCTGATGGAGCTGCTGATCATGGTGGAGGCGTGCAAGCGCTCCTCCGCCGGCCGCATCACCGCGGTGATGCCGTACTTCGGCTACGCCCGCCAGGACCGCAAGGTCGCGCCGCGCGCGCCGATCACGGCCAAGCTCGTCGCCGACCTTCTCCAGGCCGCCGGCGTCGACCGCATCCTGACCATGGACCTCCACGCCGGACAGATCCAGGGCTTCTTCAACATCCCCGTGGACAACCTCTACGGCGAGCCCCTGCTCTACCGCCACGCGCGCGAGAACCTGCTCACCCCCGACACCGTCATCGTCTCCCCCGACGCCGGCGGTACCGAGCGGGCGCGCTCCTACGCGAAGCGCCTCGGCACGGGCCTGGCGATCATCGACAAGCGCCGTGCCCGCCCGAACGAGTCCGCGGTCATGCACATCATCGGTGACGTGAAGGGCAAGCGGGCGATCCTCGTCGACGACATGATCGACACGGCCGGTACCCTGACCAAGGCGGCCCAGGCCGTCGCCGACAACGGCGCCAAGTCCGTGTACGCCCTGGCCACCCACCCGGTGCTCTCCGGACCGGCGGTCGAGCGCATCCGCGACTCCGTGTTCGAGAAGGTGATCGTCACCGACACCATTCCCCTTTCTCCGGCGGCCGCCGAGCTCGAGAAGATCGAGGCCCTCTCGGTGTCGAGCATCTTCGCCGAGGCCATCCGCAGCATCCACTTCAACGACTCGATCAGCCGCCTGTTCCTGGCCGATCCCGAGTGATGCGCGGGCGGTGACGAACCGTGGCGAACGCCGCGGTCCGTTCCTGCATAGGAAGAGTCCCGAGGTTCTCGTGGACTACTACTCCTACGCCCCGATGGCCCAGCTCTCAGCGCCGCTATTCGTGTGTGGTCTTCCCGGCTCCGAGCCGGCGATGACTGCGCGCGTGGCGACCATGCTCACCGGTCTGCCGTTGATCAGCGTGGACCGTCGGGTCGAGCACCTCGCGAGCAACGCCGTGGAGCTGGTCGAGTTCCGCGAGGGTCGCGGTGCGCGCCTGGCGCTCGAAGCGGTCGTGCTCGACGAGGCCCTCGGTCGTCCGAAGCCCCAGGTCATCGCCGGATCCTCGGTCACCGTGTCGGACCCCCGCCTCGTGAGCAAGCTCGACGTCGCCACCTGGCTACTCCTCGACATGAGCGTCGACGAGGCCATGGCCGCGATGCAGGCCCAGGTCGACGCCGATCGACGCAAGCACTACGCGATCCGGGCCGGCGGTCCCATCGACGAAGACCTGCGCCCGGAGCTCGACGCGCTGCACGCCGTGCTCACCCGGTCGACGCATCGCGTCGCCGTTCGCGGTAGGACGCCGCTCGAGGTCGGCCAGGAGCTCGCTCAGCGACTCATGGACGGCCTGTGAGCCGAGCGTCTCATTAGTACGGGACGCGCAGCTTCTTGATCCCGTCCTTGAGCCCCTCGACCGACAGCTCGTACATCGGGAAGATTCGCCCGATGGCCGAGACGGTCGGATGCTGCCAGAACCGCTTCGGATCCGGGTTGAGCCAGATGCTCGCCGGGCAGCGCTCGCGCATGCGACGCAGCCAGTCGATCCCCGCGCTCGAGGGCTGGGTGGACGGCCACGAATACGCCGAGAACAGCTCGTAGGGCGCCATCGACGCGTCGCCGACGAAGATCAGGCGGTGCTGCGGCGTGAGGTTCGCGAGGACCTCCGACGTCGGCACCTTGTCGAGCTGCTCGATGTCCTTGTACAACCAGTTGTACACGCAGTTGTGGAACGCGTAGGCCTCGAAGCTCTTGAACGTGTCCTTCATCTGCGAGGCCGCGGAGAACAGCCGCTCGACCCGCTCCGCGTGCGGCGCCATCGACCCGCCGGCGTCCATGAGCAGCACGACCTTCAGGCGATTTCTTCGGGCTCGGCGCTCGACCAGCTCGATGTCTCCGGCGTTCTTGCACGTGCGGTCGATGGTCCCGTCGATGTCGAGCTCCATCGGCCCGTCGTGCGCGAGGCTGCGGAGCATGCGGAGCACCACCTTGAGCTCGCGCAGATCGAGGGTGCGGTCACCGCGGTACCCCTCCCAGCGGCGCTCGAGCGCGGTAGCCACAGCGCTGCGCCCGCCCGAGGAGCCGCCGACGCGCACCCCGTTCTCGGCCTGTCCGGAGTGTCCGAACGGACTCTTGCCCCCCGTCCCGATCCACCGGTTGCCGCCGTCGTGGCGCTCCTTCTGCTCGCGGAGCCGCTCGCGCAGTGCCTCGAGCACGTCCTCGACCGACTTGAACTCGTGGGGCGCGACCTGGTCGACGTTCGGGTTCTCCCGCGCCTCGCGCAGCCACTCCTCGAGCTTCGCGCGAAGGTCCTCGCCGACGTCCATGTCCCGGAAGGTCTGCGCGAACGCGATGTCGAAGCCGTCGAAGTCCGCCTCACCGCGGCACAGCAGGCTGCGGCCGAGGTGGTACATGCTGTCGAGGTCGGTGGCGAGACCGCGACTCATCGCGTCGAGGAAGGTGCGCCACTCCCCAACGCCGACCACCAGGCCCTGCGCGCGCAGGTTGAACAGGAGCTCGGTGAACACGGGCTACCAGCTCGACCGGCCGCGGCGCTTGTCGACCGCGGCAGCGAGGTCCTGCTCGCCCTTGAACAGCACACCGAGGAAGGGGTCGCCCTCGGAGACGGTCTCGGGATCGAGGCCCGAGGCGACGAGCACGGTCAGCCAGTCGACGAGCTCGGAGGTGGAGGGCGGCTTGCGCAGGCCCTGGGTCTTGCGGAATGCGAAGAAGCGGTCGAGCGCCGCGTTGAGCAGGTTCTGCTCGAGCTTCGGCAAGTGCACGCGCACGATGCGCTCCATGCGCTCGCGGTCCGGGAAGCTGATGAAGTGGAACACGCACCGGCGGAGGAATGCGTCAGGCAGCTCCTTCTCGGCGTTCGAGGTGATGATCACCAGCGGGCGGTGCACGGCCTTCACGGTCTCGTCGAGCTCACGGATAGTGAACGCCATCTCGTCGAGCTCGCGGAGCAGGTCGTTCGGGAACTCGATGTCGGCCTTGTCGACCTCGTCGATGAGCAGCACCGTGGGGACTTCGGAGGCGAAGGCCTGCCCGACGGGTCCGTATTGGATGTAGTTGCGGATGTTGCTCACGTCGTGGTCGCCGAAGCGGCTGTCGTTGAGCCGCTGGACCACGTCGTAGGTGTACATGCCCTCCTCGGCCTTGGTCGTGGACTTCACGTGCCAGGTGAGCAGCGGGCGGCCAAGGGCCTCGGACACCGCATGCGCGAGGAGCGTCTTGCCGGTTCCAGGCTCACCCTTCACGAGGAGCGGGCGCTCGAG
This sequence comes from Deltaproteobacteria bacterium, assembly GCA_006226595.1. Lineage (GTDB taxonomy): Bacteria > Myxococcota_A > UBA796 > UBA796 > M1803. Next base: position 52,045 of record SBGP01000093.1, on the reverse strand, counting down.
GACGAGCGCCGCGTTCACCGAAGACATCAGGCCTTCGTCGGCGATGTAGCGGTCGGTACCAGAGAAACGAGCGAACTGCGTCATCGTGTGGGCTCCTGGGCTGGCCCTGCGGCACCCGGATGACACGCTCGTCACCCGAACTTCGCCTTGTGCGGGACTCACCGTCCGCTTATGCGGCTGGCGGCGGTGCGGCTCGTCGCGAGTCGACCCCACGCCCCGTGGCCCAAAGGCGCACACCCCGGTGTGCGGCCTCCCAAGGGGAGAACGACCATACGCGACACTTCGCGGAGAACAACTTGGAAGAGACCCTCGCGGTACTGATCGACTTCGAAAACATTGCAGCGGGCACGGAGAAGGATGGCCTGGGACGGTTCGACGTCGAAGCCGTCCTCGCCCGCGTCAAGGACAAGGGCCGGGTGCTCGTCGCCCGCAGCTACGCCGACTGGGGTCGGTTCGCTCGCTTCAAGCAGGAGCTGCTCCGCGCCAACGTGACCATGTACGAGCTCACGTCGCACGGCATGCAGGACAAGAACCGCGCGGACATCGCGATGGTCGTCGACTGCCTCGAGCTCGCCCTGACGCGCGACTACATCAGCACCTACGTCATCGTCTCCGGCGATAGCGACTTCACTCCCCTCGCCCAGAAGCTGCGGGAGCACAACAAGCGCGTCATCGGCTGCGGCTGCCGGTCCTCTACGAGCCGCCTGCTCATCGAGGCGTGTGACGAGTTCTTCTTCTACGACGGCCTGGTGCAGCAGCAGCGTGGTCGCCGCCAGTCCACCCGCACGCGTCGTCGCGACAACCGCATGACCCGCGAGGCCGCGTACGAGCTGGCCGCCGAGGCCGTGCAGGGTCTGCAGCGCGAGAACCCGGATCCGCCGCTCGCGAGCGTGGTCAAGGGCGCGATGCTCCGCAAGAGCCCGGACTTCTCCGAGAGCGATCTCAAGTTCAGCTCCTTCGCGCGCTTCCTCGAGGCGGCCCAGGACGCCGGCTTCATCAAGGTCATCCGCGACACCAAGTCCGGCGGCTACCGCGTGGACCTCGTCGAGGGAGAGGCCCCGGAGCCGGTCCGCGAGCGCAGCGAGGACAGCAAGGCCCCCGCCGGCGAGACCGTCGAGGGCGCCTACGTCGACGAGTACACCCCCGAGGGTGCCCTCGAGATCGTCAAGGTGCTCGCCGCGCGCGGCATGGACCCGATGTCCGCGCCGACCCGTCTCACCGTGCTCGAGACCATCGACGCCATCGTCAGCGACCGCCGCAAGCGCCGCCGCCGGGTGACTGCCAAGTTCGTGCAGGAGGACGTGCGCAAGCGCCTCCGTCGCACCCGCCCCGAGCTGCCGAAGCAGAGCGTGCACGCCCTGTTCGACGCGCTGCTCAAGGCCGATGTGCTCATCCACAAGGACGGCACGCCGATCCGCACCTTCCAGGCGCCGTTCACGCTGAACAAGGACGCCGCGAAGATCAACGAGCTGCTCATGGGCGTGTACCTCGGCGAGCTCCGCGAGGCGGACGTCGATCTGCCCGACTCCACCGTGCTCGCAGAGCTGTTCCTCGGCAACGCCGATCGCAGCCGGGAGGTCGAGGAAGCGCTGGCGTGGCTCGCCGCCCCGCCGGTGAAGAGCGACGACGACGACGACGACGCCCAGGGCCCCCAGGGCACGAAGGACATCGACCTCGACCTCGACGACCTGCTCGTGTTCGAGGAGACCGAGGAGCAGCCCGCGAAGAACGCGCCGGCGGCCTCTGACCTCGACGCGATCCTCGAGGTCGGCGGCGACGACGACGACGGTGACGTGCTCATTCTCGAAGAGGAGCCCGCGCCCAAGAAGCGCAAGCGCACCCGCAAGAAGAAGCCCGCGGCCGAGACCGTCGAGGAGACCTCCGCGGACGAGGAAGCACCGGTCGCGCAGCCCGCCGCCGAGACCAACGAGGCCCCCGCCGAGGAGCCGAAGGTCGAGGAGCCGAAGGCGGTCGAGCCGGCGGAGGAGCCCAAGGCTGACGAGCCCGCCGAGGCCGCTGCCACAGATGCATCCGCGGATGGCTCTGAGGAGGCACCGGCCGAGGAGGAGAAGCCCAAGCGCGCTCCCCGCCGCCGCCGGACCACCAAGAAGAAGACCGAGGAGGAGGGCTGATGGCCCGCATTCACACCGGCCCGTACACCAAGGGCCTGGTCGTCGAGAACCCGCACGTCACGCTCGACGAGCGCCTGTCGCGGGTGGGGATCGAGGCCGTGCGCATCGACGATGTGCCCGACGAGGACACCCTGATCGCCGCCATCCGCGACAACGGTGCCCAGGTCCTGTTCAAGCGCAGCCGGGTGCCCGTTACCCGCCGCGTGATCGAGAGCTGCCCGGACCTCGCCGCGATCCAGCTCTGCTGCATCGGCGACGACAGCGTCGATAAGGAGGCCTGCGCCGACTACGGCGTGATGGTGTTCAACGACCCGGTCTCCAACGGCCGCTCCGTCGTCGAGATGGCTATCGGCCACATGATCGCGCTGTCCCGGCGTTTCTACGAGACCGACGTCCAGACCCACGCCCACGTGTGGGAGAAGACGGCCTCGGGCCGCTTCGAGATCATGGACAAGCGGCTCGGCATCCTCGGGCTCGGCAACATCGGGCGCGGCGTGGCTCGTGCCTGCGAGGCCCTCGGCATGGAGATCGCGTTCTACGACGCGCGTCTCGTCGCCACCGAGGTCGGTCACGAGTTCGGCTGGCACGCCTGCGAGTCCGTCGAAGAGCTGTTCCGCACCTGCGACATCGTCTCGGTGCACACCTCGGCGCGCGATCCCCGCGGTCGTGACAATGCGAACCTGCTGGACGACGTGCTCGGCCAGCTCGGCGCCGACCGTCCGAGCTCCAGCCCGCGCATCTTCCTCAACCTCGCTCGCGGCAACCTCCACACCAGCGAGGCCCTGCTCGCGGCGGTGAACGCCGGCGCCATCCGCCGGGCCGCGGTCGACGTGTACCCCGAGGAGCCCGCGCCGGGCGCCCCCGCGTGGGAGAACCCCTACGCTGGACAGCACCGCATCACCTGCACCCCGCACATCGGTGCGGCCACGCAGGAGGCGCAGCCGCGCATCGCCCGGCGCGTCGCCCAGACCATCGGCGCCGCGTCGAACTTCGGCCAGATCCGCGACTGCGTGTTCTCGCCCAAGGCGCAGCTCGCCGTGAACCCGCCGCCCGAGGGCGGCGCGGTGCTCGCGGTCGTGCACTCCACCGCTCGCGGAACCAAGAAGGCCGTCGACGACGCCATCTACGAGGCCGAGGCGAGCAACCTCGGGTCGACCCACCTCGACTTCCCGAACGGCATCGCCTACGACCTCTCCGTGCTCGACCGGCCGCTCAAGCCCCACGAGCTCGAGCAGCTGGTGCAGCGTGCCAAGGACCTCGCCGGCGACGAGGACGCGATTCGCTCGATCCGCCAGATCGAGATCAACGACTAGCTCCGGCCCGCTCGGGCCTCGACACGAGGCTCGGGCTTCGCCCTAGAGCGATGCGTAGGCCGCCGCGAGCACCTCGGCGGAACGCAGCAGTCCTGCGCGCTCACCCTCGTCGACAGTGGGCTCGAGCACCTCGATGGCGCCGTCTGCGCCGACGACAGTCGGGAGGGACAGCGCCACGTCGCGCAGTCCGAACGCCCCCTCCTGGACGCGCGACACGGTGAGCACCCGCCGCTCACCGCGCAGCGTCCACTGCAGCAGCGACGCGGTGACCAGGCCGATGGCATGGTTGGTCGCGCCCTTGCGCTGGATGATCTCGTAGGCCGCTCGGCGCACGCCCTCGGCGACCTCGCCCTCGGCAGTCGGGCTCCAGCCTGGCCAGGACCGGAGCGGTACACCGCCGATCTGCGCCGACGAGAACAGCACGACCTCCGAGTCCCCGTGCTCGCCGACCACCTGGGCATGGACCGAGCGGGGCTCCAGATCGAGCCGAGCCCCCAGGGCATGCCTGAGCCGCGCCGTATCGAGCATCGTGCCCGTGCCGATGACCCGCGCCGGCGGCAAGCCCGACGCCTCCTGCACGATTCGGGTGAGCACGTCCACGGGATTCGACACCACCACCACGATGCCGCGACAGCCCCGAAGCGCGTGCGCGATGTCGCGCATGATGCGAGCGTTCTCGCGCAGCAGCTGCAGGCGCGTCTCGTTGGCGGTGCCTCCCCGTCCGGCGGCGATGACCACCGCGTCGCACTCGCGCATGCGCGCGAGGTCGACCGACCGCACCTCGGCGCGCGGATAGAACGGCGAGCCCTGCGCGAGGTCCATCGCCTCGCCTTCCGCCAGCTCGCGCTGAAGGTCATACAGCCACAGCTCGCGGGCCACGCCACGGTGGAGGGTCGAGATCGCGACGCTCGTCCCGACCCATCCAAGCCCGATGATTCCGATGCGCATGCGCGCCCCTACCGCGCGGCGGGCTCGTCGGGCTCCTGCAGCCAGTCCGGCAGGCCCGGCGCGTCCCAGCCGTCATCGTCGAGGTCGACCCAGATCGGGTTGGTGACCGCGTACGGGTGAATCGGGTACACCCGCGGGAAAGGCTCGGCCGCCGACAGCAGGTTCGCGACCGCCGGCACACCGGAGAGCGCCTCGGTGACGACCTCCTCGAGCGGCACGTACGGGATCTCGACCGGCGTGAACAGCGGGGCGAGGTCGTCGTCACTGGTGACGATCGCGACGTACCAGCTGTCCTTGGTGACCTCGTGCTCGAAGCTCTCGAGGTAGCGGAGGGAGTCCGTGGTCTCGGGGATCTCGAACTCGTGGATCAGGGTGCCGTTCTCGTAGAACTCGATGCGGTCGGCGCCCATCCAGCTCGGCGCCTGCACCTCGAGCGTGAACGTCACGGTGCCATCCGAGGGAATCTGGTCGCCGATGGTGCCCTGGTCCGCCGTGAAGCGCACGAAGGGGCCGTAGCTCGCGACCACCTTGTGTTCGCGTACCGCATCCGCCATTGCCTGGTCGTCGATCCAGGCCGGGCTGTCGGTCTCGGACATGATGTAGTTGCGCGGACAGCCGGACTCGGTGCTCGTCCACCCGTGGGTGTCGGAGTTGCCGAGCGCGGTGAACCGGAAGCCGAGGTTGAGCAGCGTGAACCAGTCATCGAGCTCGCCCTCGAAGCCGTAGCCGAGCTTGTACACACCCTGCTCGAGCTGGTCCTGCTCCTCCATCGTGCGCGTGATCCACTCGTAGGTGGCCTCCGCATCGTTGCCCTCGGCCTTGAACGCGTCCATCTCGGGCTGAGTCGGGGTGCGGAACCACGCGAGGCGCTTGCCGTTGAGCAGCTCGAGCGCGTCGAAGTCCCACGTGAAGTTGGTCTGCGCGAGCAACGGGTTGGTCGCCGACGTCAGCCCGGGGCTGAACGCCGCCTGCCCGGGCTCGCCGTCGAACCCGGGCGTGCCCCGGTACGGGTTCAGGCTGTACTGGTCGAAGTACCCGAGGATGCCGTCGCGCGGGTGGCCCACGAAGACGATCGGGTCGTACCCGGCGGCCTCACCGCTGCGGTACAGCTCCTCGACGATGTCCTCGGGCGCCTGCTCGGTCCAGTCGAAGGCACCGCCGGCGTGGCCGAGGAAGTCCGCCTGCTGCGGGAACGACAGGAAGTGGCCGAGCTCGATGGTGGTCGTCTCGACGCCGACCGCCGTCTGCACCCACTCCTCCATCTGCAGCTCTTCCACGATCGGGCCGTAGTCGGTGATGAAGTCGTGGTCGGTGGACGCGAAGAACTCGACGCCCTCGCAGACCATGGTCCGCACTCGGTCGTGCAGCCGCACACCGGAGTCGTGGGAGGGCTGGGCGTGCACGTGCAGATCGGCGCTCACCCAGCCGTCGGTCTCGATGCCGCGCATGACCTGGAAGTCGATGTGGTGCGCGCGGTTGCTGTCGATGGTGAACGGGGCGGACTCGTGGATCTCGTACTCGAGACCGCGGGTCGCCACCGCGATGTAGTCGCCGTCGGGCAGCTCGACCTCGCCGGCGCCGTACATCGGGAACAGCACCATCTCGGGGCGCCCGTACCGCGCGGTCCGCGCCTCGTACCCATCGCCGAGATCGGGGTTGCGCGCAGGCTCGCCGGCATCGGCCTTGAAGATCGTGACCTTTGCCGGGATGGTCCGGTTGCGCTCGTCGCGCACGGTGTACGTGAGCACGCCGGGGCGCGGGGTCTCGAGCTGCACCTTGAGCTCGCTCCCCTCCTCGACCGTGATCGGCACGCGGGCCGAGTCGGGGCGGCCGTGCATGTGCGCCATGATCTCCCAGTCGCCGACGGGGATGCGCCCGGCGAAGGAGCCGTCGGCGATCTCGTCGCGCGGGTCGACGTCCGACTCCCACTGCATCGTGGGAAGCTCGGCGCCGGGCTCGAACAGGAAGATGTGCGCGCCGGAGACGCCCTGCCCGGTGCCCTGCTCGGCGACCGTGCCCTGGATGCTGCCCGTCGGCACTTCGCGGGCCTCGGCGTAGGCGTCGAAGATCGAGCCGACGTCGCCGTGGCCGATGAAGAAGTAGCGCTCGTAGGTCAGGGCTGTGCCGGGCGCGAAGCGGTCGTCCGTGCCGTCGCCCTGCATGCCCCCACCAAAGGCCGCGGTCTGCGACGCGGTGAACAGGGGGACGAACACGTCGCCCTCGGCCGCCGCGATGCCGTAGGAGATGCCATCGCCGGTGCCCGCCAGGTACGGATAGGCGAAGGGCTCCTGGAACGTGTTCTGGTCGGCCTGGAAGGCGTCGAACACCACCCGGTCCTCGTCGAAGCCGTCCCCGGGGGCGAACACGTCGATACTGCCACCCTGCAGGTAGAAGTCGCCGATGACGACGCCGGTCTCGATGGCCCAGTCGAGCAGCGGCAGGTCGCCGTCGCCGTACTGGACCGGATCGCCGACCTCGAACTCGCGGGCGACGTCGAGATCGTCGGTGCCGTACAGCGCCGTGGTCTGGATGCGGATCCATGGCTTGCCGGGCTCGGCGATGTAGTCGGTGACCATGAGGAAGTCGGGCGCGGAGAGGATGCCCCACAGTGCGCCGAGCAGCGTGATGAATGGCTCGTAGCTGCTCACGACGCGCACGACGGCCGGCTCGCCATTGCTGCCGTCGTTGAGGATGTACACATCCCCCTCTTCCATCGGCCGACCGACGTTCATGTTCACCGTCGGGAACATCTCGGCGAGCTGATCGCGCCCGTAGCCCTGCGAGAGCGACGGGTCGTCCCACTGGAGATCCGCGTCGATCAGCGAGCCGCCATACAGGCTGGGGCCCATGCTGTTTCTCGCACCGGTGACGACCACGCGCACGCGATCGTTTTCGAGCAAGAAGTCACCCGGCGCACCGAGGGCCTTGGGGCCACCGATGGTCTGGGAGAGATCGTCGATCGTCGTCGCACGGGCAAAGGTCCGCTCCTCCGGGGTGCATCCGGAGAACGCGGTGAGTGCCAGGGCGGTGACGAGCGCGCGGCGTACAGGCTTGTTCGTGAGCATGGCGCTATTCTAGCGCCGCCCACCACCTCAGCACGTGACAGGTAGACGAATGAATCTCGCCCTGCTTTCCCTGCTCGTAACCAACGCGAGCGCCGGTGACATCGAGCCCCCCCAGCCGACCGCCATGGTGCAGACCTGGCTGACGGCCTTCGACCAGGACACCGACCCGCAGGCGGACCCCGCCAGCTACGGCGATCCCGAGCACGACATGGGCTTCTCGATCTCGCGTGCGCGCGCCGGACTCCGGGGCGAGGCCGACCACTTCCTGTACGAAGTGAGCGTCGGCGTGGGCTCCCCCTACGACCGCCTCTCCACCGAAGAGACGGATGTGGGCATCGTCGACGCGTTCGTCGGCCTGCACGCCACCGACGAGCTCACGATCTCGGCGGGCACGCAGCGCGTGCCCTTCTCCCGCGACACGCTGATCTCCTCCACGGACCTCGTGTTCCAGGAGCGCTCGGTCGGTCACAGCTGGATCGCGCCGGGCCGAGAGGTCGGCGCGGTCGCCGACTTCCGCCACAGCTCGGGCTTCCGGGCCCGCGCCGGTGCGTTCAATGGCGGCGGCACCATCTTCGGCAACGACGACAACGCGCTGCTCGGCGCGGTTCGCCTCGAGTTCGCCAAGGGCGACATCTACCGCTCCTGGGACCCGGAAGGCGACATGGCCTTCGGCGTCGGCCTCGCGAGCTTCTACGCGGGCGGCCTCACCAGCCGTCGCCTCGCGGCGGGCGGCGACGTCCTTTTCCGGGTCGCGAACTTCAACGTCATGGGCGAGCTCAACTGGCTGAACATCACCCCGGGCGATGCCAACGTCATCGAGCCCGACGTGCGCGAGACCACCGGCCAGCTCGCCTGGTCCGGCCAGATCTCGTACTTCATCCCCGTGGGTGACGGCATGGGCGGCATCGAGCCGGCCGTGCGTGCGGCGAGCTTCGACGACGCCATGGGTGTGTCCGACAACGGCGACGTGCTCATCCTCCACGCCGGCGCGTCCTGGCGCGACATCACCCCCGGCGTGGACGTCGGCCTCGGCTTCATCCACCGCGAAGAGATGGGAGGGCGAGCCCTCGCCAACGACACCGCCCGCCTGTGGCTGCAGCTGCGCTACCCGGGCCGCGATGTGCGCATCGGCGAGAGCAACCGCTCCACGCCCATCGCCGAGTAGTCGGTCGCGCTCACACCGAGCGCGCCCACGCGAGGATCGAGTCCGCGAACGCTCCCGGGGTGTCGAGGTAGGGGCAGTGTCCCCAGTCCGGCTCCTCGACCTGCGTGCCCTCGGGTACGTGCTCGAGGAAGAAGCGATGCTGGTCGCGCGGAAGCAGGGTGTCCTCCGTGCCCCACACGACGCGAGTCGGGACGGAGAGCGCGCGGATCTCGTCGGCAGTGACGAGGTCCTCCCAGCCGAGTGCGTCGACGAAGCCCGCGAGCGGCCCGCGCGCGAACAGATCGCGCACGCCGCCCCCGATCAGCCACGCGTGCCACACGTCCGCGCGGTGGATGAGGTTCGCGAAGTGAACCCCATCACGCCAGCTTCGCGGCTTGAGGGTCAGCCGAAACGACTCGAAGGAGTCGGGTGCCACCTGGGCCCCAGCCGGTGACGACAGGTACAGCGCACGCACGCGCTCGGGGCGGACCAGGCAGTAGCGGAGCGTGACGACGCCCCCGAGGCTGTTGCCGAGGATGAGCGCATCTTCGGGGACCACCGCATCGAGCAGCTCGATGGCCGTGTCGCGAAGCGTGTCCGGCGTGAGTCCGCCCACCGGGTCCGAGGAGCGCCCGTGACTCGGGAGGTCCGGGACGATGATCCGCGAGAAGTTCCCCCGGAGCCGGAGGATCGTGTCGAAGAACTCGGCCCCTTCGGCGCAGATCCCGTGGACGATGACCAGCGGGGGCAGCGAGCCCGAGTCCTCGTACTCGATGACGTGCATCGGCCCGTGGGCCGTGGGCACGCTCCGCCCGCGAAAGCCTGCGAACCACAGGCGAAGCCGCATGAGCAGGTGGACCAGCTTCAGGATCACGAGGACCTCCACGCCGACCCTCCTATCACGCGCTGCGTCAAGCCAAGGTCGGAGGCCCGAGAACGGCTTGCACACGGATTGCAGCGGGCTATCCGACGTCCGCCGCCCGCGCTCACCCCGCCGGGCGACTCCAGCTGCACGGAAGATCAGGGAGGTTCGATGCTGCGCATGGTGAGCGGTCTGCTCGTGGTCCAGGCGCTGACCTGCGCCACGGCTCTGGCCGAGGAACCCGAGGCCCCCGCGGAGGAAGCGCCCACGGCCGCGGCCGAAGAGGCCCCCGCGGCGGCGGAAGAGGCTCCGGCCGAGCCCAACGCCCTCGAGGCCGCGATGACCGCAGCCGACGCCCAGTTCGGCGCGTGGTTCGTCGGTCCCCTCGCCTCCGTGATGTTCTACGACCTCATGTTCTGGGACAACACGCTCCCGCTGGGCGAGGGCGTCGGCACCACCGTCAGCTACAACGGCAGCCCGCACGAGGTCATGGACCACGGGCCCGAAGGCTACGAGTTCGCCCCGCTCTTCGAGAGCCAGGTCGACAGCGTGGTTCCGGTGCTCGCCGAGCCTGTCGAGCAGGACGTGGGATCGCTGAAGCTCCAGGTCTCCACCACCGACGGCGCTCTCGTCGCCAAGGTGCCGGAGCAGAGCGTGGACATCGCGGCTCTCGGCCTCGATGTCACCGCGACCGAGCCCGTCAGCGTCGACACCCTCGCGCCGTTCCCGGTCCAGGTCGACGCCGCCCGCGGCGTGGTGCTCGCGACCGACGTGCCTGCCGAGCACACGCCAGTGGTGCCCGTCGCCGCCGGCATGACCGTGCTCGCCCCTCCGGCCGAGGAGGGCGGCGCCAAGCGCGAAGCCGTGGTGCTCACCGTCGATGAGGAGGGCAAGCTCTCCCTCCGCGGCACCGAGCTCGCCAAGGACCCCGCGGCCCTCGCGAACCCCGAGAACACCAGCGTCGCGGCGGTCGTCGCCTGGCTGGTGATGGGTGCACTCGTGCTCACCGTGTGGATGCGCTTCATCAGCATCCGCGGCTTCTGGCACGGCATCCAGATCACCATGGGCAAGTTCGACGACCCGAACGACCCCGGCGAGATCAGCCACTTCCAGGCGCTGACCTCCGCGCTCTCCGCCACCGTCGGCCTCGGCAACATCGCGGGCGTCGCCCTCGCCATTCAGGCGGGCGGCCCCGGTGCGGTGTTCTGGATGGTCGTCGCCGCGCTGCTCGGCATGTCGTCCAAGTTCACCGAGTGCACGCTCGGCCAGATGTACCGGACCTCCAAGCCCGATGGCAGCGTGTCCGGCGGCCCGATGCACTACCTCGACACGGGCCTCGCCGAGCTCGGCTTCGGCCCCCTCGGCAAGGTGCTGTCGGTGACCTTCGCGCTGATGTGCATCGGTGGAAGCCTCGGCGGCGGCAACATGTTCCAGGCCAACCAGTCCTATGCGGCGGTGGCCGAGGTCGTGCCCCTGCTCCAGAACTACAGCTGGCTGTACGGCATCATCCTCGCGTTCTGCGTGGGCCTCGTCATCATCGGCGGCATCCGCCGCATCGGTACCGCGACCAGCTTCATCGTCCCGATCATGTGCGGCGTGTACATCCTCGCGGGCATGTACATCCTCGCGGTGAATGCGGCGGCCGTGCCCGAGGCCTTCGCGACCATCTTCATGCAGGCGTTCAGCCCCGAGGCCGGCTTCGGCGGCCTGATCGGCGTGCTCATCATCGGCTTCCAGCGCGCGTCCTTCTCGAACGAGGCCGGCGTCGGCTCCGCGTCGATTGCCCACTCCGCCGCGGCCACGCACTACCCGGTCCGCGAGGGCCTGGTCGCACTCCTCGAGCCCTTCATCGACACCGTGATGGTGTGCACGATGACCGGCCTCGTCGTCGTCGTCACCGGCGTGTACACCGACACCACCGTGGGTGACGGCGTGCTCCTCACCTCCAAGGCCTTCGGCTCGGTCATCGAGTGGTTCCCGGTCGTGCTCTCGTTCGCGGTCGTGATGTTCGCGTTCTCGACGATGATCTCGTGGAGCTACTACGGCGAGCGCTGCGCGACCTTCCTGTTCGGCGAGGCGGCGTCGCTTCCCTACAAGGTCGTGTTCCTCTGCGCCGTCGTGTTCGGTGCCGTGTTCAACCTCGGCAACGTGCTCACCTTCAGCGACCTCATGGTGCTCGGCATGGCCTTCCCCAACATCCTCGGCGTGTACTTCCTCGCTCCGAAGGTGAAGGCCGCGCTCGACGACTACCTGGGCAAGCTCGCCGCCGGCGAGTTCGACGTGGCCAAGTAGTGCACCGGCTGCTCGCGCTGGTCGTCCTCGGGCTAGCGCCGGTCACGGCGCTGGCAGCCGATGCCCCGAACCGCGGCGGATGGTCGCTGTTCGGGCCGCTGCTGGCCATCGCTCTTGCGCTGACCACGCGGCAGGTCGTGCCGTCGCTCGCCGTCGGTGCGCTGGTCTCCAGCATCGTCGCGCGAGACTTCGACATCATGGGCGGCGTGCTCGAGCTCGGCAGCCACATGCGCTCCGCCGTGCTCGGCGACGACTTCCTGCCGACCTTCCAGCAGCAGGGCGCGGTCGCTGCGTTGGCGTCGTGGCTGCACCACGACAACACGCGGATCATGCTGTTCTCGCTCATGGTCGCTGCCATGGTGGGCGTCATCTACCGGGCCGGTGCGACCCGCGACCTCGTGCGCAAGGTCGAGGGGCTGGCGCGGGGCCGGCGCGGCGCCATGGTGTCGAGCTGGCTCTCCGGCGCCATCGTGTTCTTCGACGACTACGCGAACTGCCTCGTCGTCGGCGGCGCGATGGGCCCGTTGTACGACCGCCACAAGGTGTCGCGGGCGAAGCTGGCGTACATCGTCGACAGCACCGCCGCTCCCGTGGCCTCGCTGGCCGTGGTGTCGACGTGGGTCGGCTTCGAGGTCGGCCTTATCGCCGACGGCATCGAGGGCACGAACGTCGCGCTCACCGCATTCGCCATCTTCCTCGCCGCGCTGCCGTTCCGCTTCTACAGCATCTACACCCTGGGGTTCGTGGGCAGTATCGCCGGCACCGGGCGCGACTTCGGGCCCATGCTCGATGCGGAGACCGAAGCGCTCGCCCGCCCCGACGTGGACGTCCACGCGGAGTCCGAGGGCAGCGGCCAGTGGTGGGCCGCGGCGCTGAGTGTGGTCGCGCTCGTCGCCGTCACCGCGTTCAGCCTGTACACGCAGGGCGTGAGCGCACTCGGCGACAAGGCCGCGAGCGCCCGCCTCTTCGAGATCGTCGGAGAGGCCGACGCCTATCGCGCGATGCTGCTCGGCAGCGGCACCGGTCTCGGACTCTCCGTGGTCCTGTCCATGGCGTCCCGAGGTCTGTCGCCGAGCCAGGTGCCGAGCGCGATCTGGAGCGGCATCCGCCCCGTGTTCGACGCCCTCGCGATCCTGTACCTTGCGTGGACCCTCGGAGGTGCGGTCAAGGCCACCGGAGCCGCCCCGTACCTGGCGACGATCATCGATGGCAGCCTGCCGATCGCAGCGCTCCCGACGGTCGCCTTCCTGCTCGCGGCGGGCACCGCCTTCGCGACGGGAACGAGCTTCGGCACCATGTCCATCCTGTTGCCCACCGTGGTGCAGATCGCCGTGCAGGCCGACCCCGAGATGGGCCCCGTCGCCCTCGGCGCGATCGCCGCCGTGCTCGCCGGAAGCTGCCTCGGTGACCACGCCTCTCCCATCTCGGACACCACCGTGCTCTCCGCACTCGGAGCGCAGGTCGACGTCATCACGCACGTGCGCACGCAGCTGCCCTACGCACTGACCACTGGCGCGATCTCGATCGGCCTCGGCTACCTGCCGGCCGGCATGGGCATCAGCCCATACCTGTGCCTGCCCCTCGGCCTCGCGGCGTGTTTCGCCATCGTGCGCCTCGTCGGCCGAGAGCCCGAGCTGCCCATTCACAAGGCCCAGCCCGAAGCATTGTGAGCCGACCCCTGGTCGGACCCCCGCTTCGCGCGTAGGGTCTGTGAAGTGGGAGGGTGGATGATTCTCGAGCTGGCGACCGGCATCACCGGGTTCGTCGTCACGTTGGGTGGCGGCTTGTTCGCGATGTCGATGGCGGAGCGCGCCTCCGACCTGTTCTCGCAGCCGGACATGGGTCCCGAGCCGCAGAAGCAGCAGTCCACACACGTGCACACGCGCTGGCAGCCGCTCGATCTCGAGCCGTACCCGATGCCGTGGCCCAGCGAGCGCCCCCACGAGGTCCGCCGGCTGCCCGAGATGAAGTGGCCCTCCGAGTCCTGGGACGACCCGCACTTCGGCCCGCGAAAGCGGGGCTCCCAGTCCAAGACCGACCACATGACCAGCCTCACCGGCAACCCACGGCTGAGCGACGGCGAGTCGCCCCCTGTGCAGGCGACCCGCGCGCGCCCCAAGGCCCGCCCAGCTCCGACTCCGAAGCCACAGCCCACGCCGGTCGAGCAGCCGACCATCCGTGAGCCCGCGGTCCAGAGCCGCATGGCGGCCATCGCCATGGAGCAGGCGCGCAGGCTCCAGGCGGAGCAGCAGCGCCCACAGCCCAAGCCCGCCCCCAAGCCACAGCCCGTTGCACAGTCCGCTGTCCCGGAGGCGGAAGTGCTTCGAGGCTGGGTGGCCCAGTACGGTCTCGCCGGGGCGGTCGCGAAGCTCCGCACGCAGACGGGTTGGGACTTCCAGAAGGCCGCCCGCTACCTCGCGCAGCAGGTCAGCGGCCGCGAATGACCGGAAGCGACGGGCGGTCGATGATCGCCACGTCCGCCTCGCGCAGCCCCAGCTCGCGACGAAGCGCGTCGTTGTAGTCGGCCAGCTCCACCTCGACCTCGTACAGAGGCAGGCTCTCCGTCGGGTCCCACTCGACGCGTCGGGCGCGAGCCACCGGAAAGGTGCCGCCGACGAGTCCGAGGCCCATGACGCCGAGCCCTGCGACTGCCATGGCCTCGCCCGCGCGGCCGCCGAGGTCCGAGCGGTCCATGACCCACAGCCCCCCGAGGGTCGCGACGGCGCCCATCGCGCCCATCGTGTACAGCACCGCGCCGAAGCGCCGGTTGCGAAGCACGGTGCGCTCGACCTCCGCGGCGAGCTCGGGCTGGCCAAGCAACGTGAACAGCGCGGCGGACTGGAGTTGCTCGCGCCCCTGGTACACCGTGAGCGTGCGCATCTCTACCGGCGGCGGTGGGGGCGCCCACGGCTCGGGGCCGAAGGGACCCGGCTGCGCGCGAGAGAAGCGGTAGCGCACCTCGGGCACCAGCTGCAGGTGGCGGTGCCGGTACGCGCGAATGCGCTCGAGTGTCGCCTCGGACACGGCACGCCGCGGGCCCTCCGGTCCAGGACCACCCGGGATCGCGAGCGGCGACTGGGCGAGCGCGATGAGGGCGAGGAGGAGGACCATGCCCTCAGCGTATCCCGGCGATTCGCCCTACTCCCAGGCGAGCGCCTGGCGCACCGCGGGGACCACGACCGAGAGCGCCTGTGCGGCCTCCTGCACCTCGGAGTCGGTGGTTCGCGGCCCGAGAGAGAAGCGCACGCCGCCGCGAGGCTCCGGATGCCCCATCGCCGCGAGCACCGGTGAGGGCTCGGTCGAGCCGCTGGCACATGCGGCGCCGGAGCTCACGCAGATGCCGCGGAGGTCGAGCGCCTGAACCACGCTCTCGCCGAGCAGACCTGGGAAGACGGCGCACACCGTGTTCGCGACGCGGTCGACGGCCTCACCGAGCACCTGACCACCCGCGTCGTGCACGGCGCGCTCGAGCGCCTTCCGCTGAGACTGCCACCGGCGAACCCGAGCCTCGCGCTCGCTCACCGCCAGGGCGCAGGCCTCGCCGAAGCCCACGACGAGTGCGGTGGGCACTGTGCCGGGACGACGCCCACGCTCCTGGGAGCCGCCTCGCACCAGCGGCGCCTCGACCGCGGGACCTCGAAGGATCAGCGCGCCCATCCCCGGTGGACCGCCGAGCTTGTGCGCGGACAAGGCCATGCTGTCGAGGCCCTCGAAGTCGAGCGCAACACGCCCCAACGCCTGGGTCGCATCGACGTGCACGTGCCGCGCTCGGCCACGCGGATCGGCCTGGATCACGCCCGTCTCGTGGTTCACCGCTTGCACAGCGAGAATGCCAGCGTCCTGGAGCCGGATGCGACCGTGCTCATCCACCAGGAGCTCGGTCCAGCCGCGGTCCTCGGCCGCCTTCCACACAGAGGGATGCTCGGCGCGACTCGCGGCCACCAGGCCCGCCACCCGCTGGGTGGCCACGTGAAGTGCCAGCGCATTGGCTTCCGTGGCGCCCGAGGTGAACACGACCTGATCCGGCGTCGCACCGACGGCTTCGGCGATCTGCGAGCGCGCGCGCTCCATCGCCGCCGCCGCACGCTGTCCCGCGCGGTGCACCGAGCTGGGGTTGGCTGGGACGCCGAACCACGGTTCCATCGCCGTGAGCACCTCGGCGAGAAGCGGCGAGGTGGCGTTGTGATCGAGGTAGATCACCGACAGTCCCCGAGGACGACCTCGCCGTCCAGGCGAGCCACCGTGGCGGGGCCGATGCCGGAGACGCGCTCGAGGTCGTCGAGCTGCGCGAACGGCCGGGCGGCGACGATGCGGGCGGCGATGACCGGCCCGACGCGCGGCAGGGACTGAAGGCGCCGTTCGCCATCACAGTTCAGGTCGACCCGCCGTGGCGCGGGAACCGCGTCGTGCACGAAGACATGCCCCTCGAGCTGAGCCAGGGTCGCGGGACCGACGCCGCGGGCGCGCACGATCTCGGCAACGTCGCGGTACGGCCGCCCCTCGCGAATCGCGCGCGCGGTGGCTGGCCCGACACCGGGGAGCGCGAGCAGCGCTTCGGGTCCGGCGAGGTTGAGGTCGACCGGCGCCCCCTCGAGCTGCGGCAGCGTCGCCGACTCGAGCGCCCAGCCATCTCCGCGAGCCACCAGCGCCCTGCCTGCGGGGATGGTCAGGTGCGCGTGCAGCGGCTCGCGCCCGATCGCGGCGAGTACCTCGTCCACCTCCCGATCCGGGGCCTGCACCCAGCGGACCTCGTCGCCGAGGACGACCTCGACATACTCGGGCGGCGCCTCGCGCGGCACCCAGGCCCGAGCACTCACGCCCAGGGCGAGCCCGGCCAGCAGCAGCAGGCGTGGTGCGACGCGACTCACAGCGCCTCCACGAGTGCGCGACTGCGGGGACCGTGGCCATCGACATGCACGATGCGTCCCTCGCCGTCCTCTTCGATGACGACCACCGCGTGATCGGCCGGGAGCGCGTCGGGAAAGCGATGAGCCCACTCGACGAGCAGCAGACCCTCGTCGAACAGCTCGTCCAGTCCGAGCTCCTCGAGCTCGTCCTCGCTTCCGAGCCGGTACAGGTCGGCGTGCGCAAACGGCAGCCGCCCGCCCTCGTGCCACTGCACGATGACGAACGTCGGCGACTGCACCCGCGTGGTGATGCCGAGCCCGCGCCCCACGCCTCGCGCGAACACGGTCTTGCCGGCGCCCAGATCCCCACGCAACGCGACGACCGTACCGGGCGGCACGACCTCGCCGAGGCGCTGGCCGAGCGCTTCGGTGTCTTCGGGGAGTGGGCAGGTGAACGTACGCATCCCCACCGAATTGGCCCGTCCGCGCCCGCTCGTCAAGGAGATGTCAGCGCGCGAGCTCGGCAATCGCCGCGGGCAAGCGCTCGACCACCGAGGAAGCCGACATCACGGCCCCCTCCTGTTCCACCAGCTCCCCTGCCCGCCCGTGGACCCATGCCCCGAGGCGCGCCGCCTCGCGAGCGGGCACGCCCCGCGCGAGCAGCCCCCCAATCACGCCAGAGAGCACGTCCCCGGTGCCTCCGGTCGCGAGCGCTGGCGAGTTGGTCGGATTCACGGAGATCGGCTGCCCCGCGCTGGCGACGAGCGAATAGCGGCCCTTGAGGAGGACGGTGCGGTCCGTGCGCGCGAGCGTCTCGACGCTGCCGAAGCGATCGGCCTGCACGTCGCGACTGCGCCCGTCGAGCATGCGCCCGGCCTCGCCGGGATGGGGCGTGATCACCCGCGGGCCTCCGCCCACGCCCTCGCAACAGGGCAGCGCATCCGCGTCGAAGAGCACCGGCACGGGCAGCTGCGTCCATAGTTGGCGCAGCTCGGCGGCAAGCCCCGCTGGAAGGGGCCGTCCTCCGCCAAGTCCCGGCCCGGCCACCACTGCGCCGGCGTGCTCGAGGAGCGCCATCGGCAGTTCGTCGACCACGCCCCCCTGCCCGGCCTCGATCCACATCACCTCCGGCGGCAGGGCGGCGAGTCGCGCCGCAGCGCCGCGGGGAGCGACGAGGGTCAGTAGCCCCGCGCCCGCCGCGAGCGCCCCCCTACACGCGAGGATGGCCGCGCCAGCCATTCGCTGGGAGCCCGCAATGATCACGAGGTGCCCGCTGTCGCCCTTGTGGGCGTCGGGCGCGCGCGAAGGCCACGCGAGGTCCGCGCGCTCGGGCATCTCGCCACATGCCAGCTCGGGTCCGGGCGCGAGTCCGATGTCCACCAGGTCAATCTCGCCCGCGAGACGCTGCCCATCCCCGCACAGCAGCCCCGGCTTGAGCCGCGCGAAGGTGACGGTACGCACCGCCGGCACCACCGGACCGAGCGCGGTGCCACGGTCCACGTCCACGCCGCTCGGCACGTCCACGGCCACGCAAGGAACCCCGAGGTCCCGCATCGCCGCCATCGCCTGCGCGAAGCGGCCGGTGACCGTCCGACTGACACCCGTTCCGAGCAGGGCATCGACGAGCAGGCCCGGTCGCCCGAGGCCCTGGGCGAACGGCACGCCGATGCGAAATGCCGCCTCGCGCTGGATCTTCGCGGGCTCGGTCTTGGGCTCCGCCACCTGGACCACCGCGACGGGAAAGCCCCACTGGTACAGCCACCGCGCCACCGCGTACCCATCCCCCCCGTTGTTGCCGGCTCCGCACGCGACGACCACGCCCTGGCGCGCCGCGTCGGCGTGATGGACGCGAATCGCCTCGGCCACCCCGTGGGCGGCGGTCTCCATGAGCGCGACGGAGGGCACGCCGTACAGCTCGATCGCCCGCCGGTCGAGCTCCGAGACCTGGGCGCCGGTGCTGATCCACCTCACCCGAGACTCGCCGTCGCGACCGTGAGCAGGCGTGCGCAGCCCGCCTGGACCGACGCCGTATCCGGACCCTCGACGAGGATGCGGAGCACAGGCTCGGTGCCCGAGTAGCGGAGCAGCGTACGTCCGCCAGCCAGAGTCCCCTCGACCTCGCGGATCGCATCCTGAAGCGCGGCAACCTCATCGAGCGGCGGCCGGTCGGCGACCCGCACCTTCGCCGTCTTCCGCGGCCAGGGCACGAAGCCACCGAGCTGCGTCGAGACCGGCACCTCGCTCCGCAGCAGCGGGATCAGCGCCCGCAGCCCAGTGAGCAGGCCGCAGCCGGTGGGCAGACCATCGGCGAACAGCACGTGACCGGATTCCTCGTAGCCGAGCGCCAGACCGTGCTCGCGCATCGCCGCCTGGAGGTGGCGGTCCCCGACGGGCGTGCGCGTGACGCGCACCTGTGGGAGGGCCGGCTCGAGCGCGTGTGTGCTCATCACCGTCGCCGCGACCGAGTCGAGTCCCATGCCCTCGAGCAGCCACCATCCGAGCACATCGCCATGGACCGGCTGGCCGCGCTCGTCGACGAGCACACAGCGGTCGGCATCTCCGTCGACCGCCAGCCCAGCGCGCGCACCGCTCTGGCGGACGGCCTCCCCGAGAGCCTCGGGGTGTACCGCGCCACACGCTTCGTTCTCGACGCCATCCCCGTCGGCCACGAACACCCAGTCCACCCCGAGTCCTTCGAGCCAGGGCGCAAGCGCGACTGCGGCCCCGTTCGCGAGGTCGATGGCGAGGCGATGCCCACGCAGGGCCCCGAGGTCCAGCCGCTCGCTCAGCGCCTGGATGTGCGCGAGCACGGCCGCCTCCGGCACCGGCTCCACGCTACCGAGCTCGCCGCCGGGGGCGTTGTCGGCGAGCAAGCGCTCGATCTCGGCCACTTCCTCGTCCGTGGGCTTTCGTCCGCCATCGAGCAGGAGCTTGAACCCGTTGTCGTCGGCGGGGTTGTGGCTCGCGGTGAGCACCACCGCCACGTCACCGAGCCCCTGCGCAACGGCCTCGGAGGCGCCAGCGGTGGGAAGGACCCCTGCCACGCGTGCGGTGGCCCCGACGTCGACGATGCCGGCGATGACGGCCGCCTCGAGGGCCTCGCCGCTCGGACGCCGGTCCCGCGCGACGAGCACCGCACCACTCGGACTCAGGCGCCCAGCAGCCCGCCCGATGGCGACCGCTCCCTGCACGTCGACTGGCGTGTGGCCCGCCACTCCCCGGATGCCGTCGGTTCCAAAGCGCATCATGGGCGAAAGACCTCTACTTCGTTCGGGTCGACGGACACGGCGCGCACCTCCTTGGACCCGGGGTGCACCACACGGACCCGCAATCCCTCGGTCGGCCCGAACTCGGCGGCGTAGCGAAGGCGACTGGGCTCGCTGGGCAGGTGGACGAACGCCAGCACGCCGTCCGCCGCGAGGCCACGCAGCTCCCCTGCCGGTCCCTCGAGCACGACCTGCACCGCCTCGGTGATCGGGCGCCACTCCGGCTGCTGCCAGACGTAGACGGGAACGGCCGCAAACGTGCGGCGGGTGAGTCGCGCCTCGACGTCCACCTCGGCGGTAAGGCGGGACACCCCGACCACCTCGGCGCCCTGCGGCAGCTCGACCTCGTAGGAGAGGCGGCTGTCCTCGGACAGCCCGGTGACGTCGATCGGAACCGTGGACACCTCGACCAGATCGGCAATCGCCTGGGCTGGCCCTCGGACCGTGATCACCTGCGGATCGAGCGTCACCCCGACCACGTCCACCGTCCGGTCGGGCTCCCCGACCCGAACCGCGCGAACGCGGACCTTGCGTGCCGCCAGGCGGTCGAGCACGAGCCCGACGCTCGCCGGCGTGTGGCTCACCACCTCGGCCCCGGCGGGCAGGCCGCGGATGTTGGCCATGCCGAACTCGATGCGATGCTCGCCGACGCCGACGTCGGTGAGGTCGAGGGCAATGCTCGGGTTGAGGTCCTCCACGCGACGGACCACGTTCCGCGCGCCGCGTAGCGTGACGAGCACACTGTGCGGAAGCGGCGCCGCGGTGACCAGCCCGTCGGGCAGCGTCCAGCTCACGTCCACCCGCGCCTGGGTCTGAATGACCTCCTCACCCTGCACCCACAGCCACGCGGCCACGGCGATCAGCAGCGAAAGCAGCTTGTAGTGCGGGTTGGCGAACACCACCCCGAAGATGCGTCGCACGCGCTCAAGCACCGGCCACCTCGGGCTCGGCGGCGACCTCGCGCTCGAGCTCTTCCTGCAGGCGCTCGCGCAGCTCCTTGGCGTCGGCGACGGGGATGATCTGCCCGCCCTCGACGATGGCCACCGTGCCGCGCTCCTCGCTGACGACGAGACAGATCGAGTCGGTCTCGTCGGTGACGCGCATCGCCGCACGATGGCGGGTTCCGAAGGCCTTGGAGACGTCCGGGCTCACCGTGATCGGGAAGAACACGCCGGCGGCGGCGAGGCGCCCTTCCTGAATCACCACCGCACCGTCGTGGATGGGGCTCGTCGGGTGGAAGATGGCCTGGAGGAGCTCGGTGGACACCGCGGCGTCGATGAGGTGACTGCCTTCGAGGAACGGCCCGAGACTGGCCGTTCGCTCGATGCAGATGATGGCGCCGATGCGGCGGCTCGCGAGGGAGAACACGGCCTGCACCACCTCCTCGCGGAGGTTGACCTCGGAGGGACGCGCGCGACGCGCAAAGGTCGCTCCCGCCTGCGCCAGCGCGCGCCGGATGTCCTCCTGGAAAAGGATGAGCACCGTGATCACCAGGTACACGAACAGGCGGTCGAGCAGCCAGTGGACCGTCGACAGGTTGAGGACGTAGGCGAGCGCGTAGATCAGCGCGAGGATGCCGAGACCGAGCAGACTGCGCAGCGCGCGGGTGCCGCGGATCAGCGTGAGCGCGACGTAGATCAGCCACGCGAGCAGCAGCACGTCGGCGTAGTCGACCCACGACGCCGTCGCGAAGGCGCTGGTCTCGTACCAGTCGCGGAAGCCGCTCACGCGTGCTCCACGGCGAGGAAGACAGCCAGCGCCTGACGCGTGGCCGCGACGTCGTGGACCCGAAGCACGTCCGCTCCCCGGGCAGCGGCGGCGAGCGCAGCTCCCACCGAGCCGAATACGCGCTCGGCGGCGGTCGACACGCCGGTGAGCTCGCCGATGAAGCGCTTGCGCGAGGCGCCGATGAGTACTCGGTGGCCATGCGCCTTGAGGCGCGGCACCGCGGCGATGAGGGACGGGTTGTCGCCGGGCGCCTTGCCGAAGCCCACACCGGGGTCGAGAAGGATGCGGTGGTCGGGCACACCGAGCGCGCGAAGCTGCGCCACTCGGGCGAGCAGATGCGCTTCGACCTCACCGAGGAGGTCGGCGTAGCGCGTGTTCCGCTGCATCGTGCTCGGGTCGCCCCGCATGTGCATCAGCACCACCTCGACGCCACGCTCAGCGACCAACGGCGCCATGCCGGGGTCCTCGAGAGCGCTCACGTCGTTCACGATACTCGCTCCGGCGTCGAGCGCCGCCTCGGCGACGAGCGCACGGCGGGTATCCACCGAGATCACCGCGTCGGGCACGGCTTCGCGAAGCCCCGCAATCACCGGGACCACGCGCGCAGCCTCGTCCTTCGGGTCGACGGGTGCGGCGCCAGGACGGGTCGACTCCCCGCCCACGTCGAGCCAAGCAGCCCCCTCCGCGAACAGGCGCGCACCGTGCGCCACCGCAGCATCGGTCGCCAGGTAGCGGCCGCCATCCGAGAAGCTGTCCGGGGTGACGTTGACGATGCCCATGAGCACCGGAGAGCGCATGCTCACGCGCCCATCCAGCCCAGGCCCTCCGGGAGGCTGGGCCCGGCCTGGTCCACCAGCTCTTCGAACTCGCGACGATCGAGGGACTCACGGTCGATGAGTCCACCGGCCACCGCGTGCAGCACGTGCAGGTTGTTCTCGAGGATGCTCTTCGCGGCGTCGTAGCCACGCCCCACGATGGCGCGAACCTCGGCGTCGATGCGCTGGGCCGTGTCCTCGGAGTAGCTCTTCGAGCGCGCCATCTCGCGGCCGAGGAAGACCTCGCCCTGACCCTCGCCCCAGCTCACGGGGCCGAGGGAATCGCTCATGCCGAGCTCGCACACCATGAACCGCGCCATGCGCGTGGCCTGCTCGATGTCATTGGCGGCGCCGCTCGTGATCTCGTTGAGGGCGACCTCCTCGGCCGCGCGCCCGCCCATCGCCATCGCGATGCGCTGGAACAGGGTGCGGCGAGTGTGCGACAGCCGGTCCTCGTCGGGCACGGTCATCGTCACGCCGAGGGCGCGGCCGCGCGGAACGATGGTCACCTTGTGCACCGGGTCGTGGTTCGGCAGCAGATACGCGACGAGGGCGTGTCCGGCCTCGTGGTAGGCGGTGTTGCGGCGCTCGTGCTCGCTCATCACGAGAGAGCGGCGCTCCGGGCCCATCATCACCTTCTCGCGGGCGAGCTCGAAGTCCGCCTGCTCGACCTGGTCCTTGCGCAGGCGCGCCGCGTTGAGCGCCGCCTCGTTGCACAGGTTCTCGAGGTCCGCGCCGGAGAAGCCGGGCGTGCCCTTGGCAATGACCTCGAGGTCGACCGCCTCGGCCAGCGGAATGCGCTTGCTGTGAATCGCGAGGATCGCCTCACGACCGCGAACGTCCGGCGCGGGCACGACCACGCGACGGTCGAAGCGTCCGGGGCGGAGCAGCGCCGGGTCGAGCACGTCCGGACGGTTGGTCGCCGCCACGAGGATGACGTAGTCGGTGCTCTCGAAGCCATCCATCTCGACGAGCAGCTGGTTCAGCGTCTGCTCGCGCTCGTCGTGACCACCACCGAGCCCGGCGCCACGGTGGCGACCCACCGCGTCGATCTCGTCGATGAACACGATGCACGGCGACTGCTTCTTCGCCTGCTCGAACAGGTCGCGTACGCGGCTCGCGCCGACGCCGACGAACATCTCGACGAAGTCGGAGCCGGACATCGAGAAGAACGGCACGCCCGCTTCACCGGCGACCGCGCGGGCGAGCAGCGTCTTGCCAGTACCCGGAGGCCCCATCAGCAGAACGCCCTTGGGGATGCGGCCACCGAGGCGCGTGAAGCGACGCGGGTCGCGGAGGAACTCGACGATCTCGGAGAGTTCCTCCTTGCACTCGTCGATGCCCGCGACGTCTGCGAAGGTGATGCGCTTGCTGTTCTCGTTGAGGACCTTGTGCCGCGAGCGCCCGAAGCTCATCGCGCGACTACCGCCGGACTGGAGGTTCCTCAGGAACCACACGAGGATGCCGGCCATCACGAGCAGCGGCAGGAACGACAGCAGCACCGTCACCCACAGGCTCTCGTCCTCGACCTGCTCGTGGTTCGGCGTGAGGCCGTTCGCCTCCATGATCTCGAAGTAGGGCGCGAGATCGGTGGGGCCGACCGACACGAAGTTCGTCTCGCCCGCCGGAGCATCCGAGCCCTCGGGAGGGACGGTCAGCGTGCCGCGGACCTGCTGGCCCTTGAAGGTGATCTCCTTCACCTCGGACGCGCGCACGTGCGCCATCAGCTCACTGAAGCTGAGCTCGACGGGCTTGTCACCGCGTAGGGGCCCCTGGGTGACGATGATGCCGAGCACGCCCAGCAGCACCAGGAACCAGATGAAGTTTCCGCGCCAGATATTCCGCATGGATCTCGATGAGTCCTCGTTCAATGTGCCTGGTAACACCGCGCATCAGGCACCGCTGTCTCCCGATGTCTCGACCCACACCCGTCCTCCGTGAACCCGGAGTTGATGCCCGCCCGGCAGGGTCACCGTGCCGCTCCCCTCCCTCACCGCGGCGATCACGAGATCGGCGTGCTGGTTCAGCGCGCCCGGCACGGCGTCGAGCAGAGCCCGGCGAAGCACCGCGTCGGCCACCGGCTCCACGAGCTGCCACGGCAGCGGGCCCAGGACACGGGCCTCCGCACTCACATAGGCGTCGAGCTCGGCGAGATAGCGTGCGTCGTGCGCCATCGCCGCGCTCGCGCCCGGACGCAGCGCCTCGAGGAGCGGCACGAGCTCGTGGCGGATGCGGTTGCGCAGGTAGCGCGGCGCGGCGTTGGTCTCGTCCTCGCGCCAGGACAGGCCCTGCGCGAGCAGCCACTCCCGCAGCCCAGCCCCCGGGACATCGAGCAGGGGGCGGACATAGCGCCCACGGATCGCGCGCATGCCCGCCAGACCGCGGGGTCCCGTGCCGCGGAGGAGGTTGATGAGCACGGTCTCGACCTGGTCGTCCCGGTGGTGTGCCAGGGCGACGCGGTCGACGTCGAGCGCATCGAGCACGGCGTACCGCGCGACTCTGGCCGCCTGTTCCGAGGCCTCGCACGACACCCGGACGGCTCGGGCCGCGAGCCCCCAGGAAGTCGCCAGATCGACGGTCCACGCGGCGTGCTCGGCGCCGTCCGGGCGAAGACCGTGGTCGACGGTGATCACCGAGAGCACACCGCGATGCAGCCCCCGAGAGCGATGGAGCAGGGCGAGCAGCGCGACGGAGTCCGCTCCCCCGCTCACCGCCACCGCGACGCGGGCCTGTGGCGGCCACAGCTCACGAGCCCGCTCGCCGACCCGGCGGACGAGCTCATCCACGCGCCGCGACCTCACGAAGTGCGGTCATGTCGTCGGGCACGTCCACATCGAGCAAGGCGCGGACGCGGCGCTCGGCGCCACACCGCTCGCATCGATGCACCAGCGTCCACGTGTCGTGAGCGAAGCTCGCGCCGACCGGAGCGAGCAGTCCGCCGCAGTCTGCGGCTCGGTCTCCGGGGACGACGTCCACGTGCAGGCTGTACAAGCAGAACGGGCAGTGGTTCCGCGCCGTGCGGCCCCCCGGAGGCACCTCGCGCCCGCAGTGCCCGCACGCGAAGGACTCGTCCACGGCGATGGGATTGCGGCGGACCTGAGCCTCGCCGTCCCTCGCGAGCGCCCGCCGCACGAGGCGCTTGCCCGGCCAGCCCACGGCCTCGTCCGGCAGCTCGGCGCCTCGGGCACGCCCCTCTTCGACCAGCGCGAGCCGGAGGTTTCGATCGTCGAGCCGGTCGATCTCGGTGCCCACCCGCTTCGCGTCGCCCCGGGTCTTCACCCGCGCGAGCATCTCCCGGGCGCGCTCCCGGTCGGTCACGGCGCCACCTCGACGCGCACGTCGTGGACCACGTCCCCGCGGCGCAGGCTGTGAACCACGTGCATACCGTGACTCACCTCGCCGATCAGCGTGTAGTCACCGGTGAGGTGCGGCTGGTCGGAGGTCGTCACGAACCACTGTGACCCGCCGGTGTCGCGATCAGAGCGGGCGATGCCCACCCGCCCCTCGACGTACGCCAGGTCACTGACCTCGTCCGGAAGCGTGTATCCGGGCCCGCCCCAGCCATCGCCCCGCGGGCAGCCCGTCTGCGCGACGAACGACGGCACCACCCGGTGGAACACGGCCTCGTCGTAGAAGCCTTCGGAGGCACGGGTCGCAAAGTGGTGTGCCGCAAGCGGGGCGACCTCGGGAAACAGCTCGATGGTGAAGCTTCCCCGTGAGGTCTCGACGACCACGGAGCGAAGGGTGGCGGTGCGCTCGAGATCGATGAGGAGTCGCGGGTCCGCCGCTGCGTCCGGCGCCTCGACGTCCATCGCAGCGGCGAGGGCCGCCGCCTTGCGGGCCACCCGGTCGTGCCCCAGGCCCATGGCGCGACGAAGCGACACGTCCACACCTTCGGGGGCCTGCTTCCACTCGAAGCCCGCCAGACGCCCCAGCGCCTCGCCGAGCACCTCGGGGTCGGTCTCGACGCGAATCACGGGAAGCAGCAGGGCCTTCTGCGCCTCGGGGTCGACGCCTTCCAGCAGACCAACGCCCACGGCGCGAACCACCCCATCCGACGCACCGAGCAGTCGCCGGCCCACCTCCTCGGCCTGTTCCGGCGCCAGCTCCGCACCCAACAAGGCACCGCAGGCCGCACTGCGCACCGCCGGCTCCTTCGCCGTGAGCGCGAGCTCCACGGCCGACTCCAGCGGGGCGTGCCCCGCGACCGCGACCTGCACCGGCAGCGGACCGTCCACCCACGCGGGCTCGGCCGGCACGCCGATTCCGAGCAAGGCGTCGATCGCCTCGGCGGCTCGCCAGGGATCCGGGTCCGCCGCGAGCATCTCGAGCTGTCGCCGGGCACCGAGGCGCCCGAGCGCCGCGACCGCGGCCGTCCGCACGCCGGGATCCGCATCTTCGACCGCATCGACGGCGAGCACCACCGGGTCGCCCTCCTCGAGCAGACCCAGGGCAGTGACGCGCACGAAGGCGTCGTCGTCCGCGAGACCAGCCCGCGCCGCCTCGGCCCGCGCCTTCGCATCCAGCCCCTTGCCCGCGCAGCGCAGGAGATACGCGCGAGCGGTAGGCCACGGGCTCGTCGCGGCCCGGCGCGCCGCCCTCGGCGCATTCGGTTCGTCGCAGCCAATGCGACCTGCCGCATAGGCCGCGGCCTCGGGAAGCTCGCCGAGATCGCGCTCCGCCGCGGCAAGCAGCGGGGACAGCGCGGCCTCGACGCCTTCGACCTTGTCGCGCCCCATACGACCGAGGCCCGTGGCCGCGCCCACAGCTGCGGGGCCACGCTCGCGAAGCCCCTCCACGAGAAGCGCCAAGTTCTCGTCACTGCCGTGGTGTCCGAGAGCCCACATCGCGACGCCCCGAAGCTCGGCCGCCGCTTCTGCCTTGCCCCACCCACTGTGTCGCGGGAGCACTTGAAGCGCCTCGCGCAGGGGCTCGTCCCCGCCGGGAACCCAGGCCAGCGCCGCCAGCGCCTCCCGACGAACCGCGAGGTCCGGGTCACGAGCGAGGGCGGCGAGCGGGTCGAGCGCCTTCTCCTCGCGGGTTCGTCCCAGGGCACGCGCGGCTTCGGCGCGGACACCGGGGGCATCGGACTTCGCGAACAGCGCGAGACGGTCGACGTCGCGGTGCCACTCGGCGTCGCGCAGGTCGGGGGTCGCGGCGAGGGCCAGGCCAAGGGCGAGGCTAAGGAGCACGGGTCTCTCCGGGTACGGGCGCATCGTCGCGCTCGGCGTACTCAGGCAGCAAGTGCGGCACGCCATGGAGGATCGGGTAGCGATGCCCGCAGTCGCCGCGGAGCCAGTCTCCGTCGCGCGCGAGCCGCGCACGACAGCTCGGGCAGATCAGGCGCTCCCAGGCTTCGGGAGGCAGCTCAGTTGCCGGCCGGCGCGAGCCCACCCGTCGCCTCCTTGTCCGAGAACTGCGTCGGCTTGGGGGCGAGCTCGATGGTGTCCATGAGCACCGGTGACGCACTGGTCGGCTCGATCACGAACAGGCGACCGGCCTGGGCGTAGGGGCGCACGCCCGCCTCGGCCGATGCGGAGCCCGCGGTGGCCCAGCCCTCGGCGACCCAGATGCGCTCGACCATGTACCCCTGGGCCATGTCGAACACCGCTCGGGCCTCGACCCGAGTCGCGTAGGTGTCCTTTCCTGCCTGGGGCGAGATGGTCGCCCGCGCAGCGGTCTCGATCACGACCCAGTCATCGCTGCGCTTCGTCGCCAGGTTCGCCATCTCGACGCTGCCCGCGGTGCCGAGCGCCGAGGGGTACATGGTGATCGTGCTCTCGGTCTGGCCCCACACGCCCTGCTCGCGGTCGAGGGCTCGCGTCGGCAGGCGCAGATCGAGGCCGGCGAAGCTGCGCATGAGGATGAGGCGCACGTTCTCGGCCATGCGGTTCTGGTCTCGGAAGCGCGCCTGGTAGTCCTCGAGCTGGAAGTTGATCAGCTGCCCGTCGTCGCGCATCCTCACCTGCAGCCACGCGCCGTCCTCGAGCTTTGCCTCGACCTCCTCGAGCACGATCTGCAGCAGGCCCGCCTCGGAGGGGCGCGGCATGGCCTGGATCGCGAAGTCCTCGATGTCGCAGCGGACCTCGTAGCTGCGGCGGCCCGTGCGCTCGGGGTCGTGGCAGTTCACCACCATCTGGGTCGTGAACTGGCGAATGACGACGTCGCGGTTCTTGTCCGCGGAGAACATCATCACCACGCCGCCGACGCTGGACTCGAGGAAGTAACGGCGACCGGTGCCCCAATCCCAGCCGAACTCCGGCAGGTCACGCTCCCTGGCAACGCTCGGTGCCGCCAGCAGCGAACCGGCAAGGACAGCAGCGCAGATGCGAGACCAGGCCATCGGGAAACCTCCAGGGGTCGTATAGCCCGCCTCGGCAGTGCTAACCTCGGCTCATGCGCACGCTTGCTCTCAGCCTTGCCCTCGTCCTCGCCGTCCCCGCCCTTGCGCAGGACCCGTGCCCCTCGACGGGCAAGGACCTCTCCGGGTTCTACGAGCGGGCGATGGGTGACTTCGACCGCATGGATCTCGACGCGTTCCGCCAGACCCGGGACAAGGCGCGAACCGCACTCGGCTGCCTCTCCGGCGTGGTCGCCCCCAAGGATGCCGCCGCGTACCACCGGCTCGAGGCGCTCGCGGCATTCGCGAACAGCGACGAGGTCGGCGCCTACGCGAGCTTCCGCCGGGCCCACGAGCTGCAGCCCGACTACGACCTGCCGTCCAACATCGCCCCCGCGGGTCACCCGCTGCGCGTGCAGTTCGACCGCGCTCGCGAGGCATCTCCGTCGCCGCAGGACCCGCTGAACATGAACGATGCGGACACCTGGGTCGACGGACGCGGCACGGGCCTGCGCCCGCGCGAAGTGCCCGCACTCCTCCAGGTCCGCAAGCAGGGCGAGGTCACCTACTCCGGCTACCTGCTCCCGGGCATGGGTGCGCCCAGTGACGCGACCCGCAAGACCAAGGTGACGCGCACGAAGGAGCCCAGCGAGCGCGTCGGCCATGGCGCGGGCTCGAGCCGGAGCGGCGGCGGAAGCTTCCCCACGCGCCGGGTCGTCGCGGGAGGCGGTGCCGCCGTGGCGCTGGTGGGCGGCATTGCGCTGCTCAACGCCAGCCTCGGCAACCGCGCCGAGTTCAAGGACACGAGCACGCCCTACGAAGACCTCGCGGCCCTCAAGGGCAAGGCGAATCGCCAGTTCTTCGGGTTCGAGCTGCTCACCCTGACCGCCGTGGGCCTGGGCACCGTCGCCGTGCTCCCCGACTCGTCCATGCCGGCGTGGGTGCCGTGACCGAGGGCACCGGAGGCGGTCGCTGCTATCAGGTCGTCGCTCCCATCGGCCAGGGAGGATTCGGCACCGTGTACCGAGCGGAGCTGCTCGGCGGCGCGGGCTTTTCCAAACAGGTCGCGCTCAAGATGCTCCACGGCAAGCACAAGCGAGCCGACGAGATCCTGCGCAGGCTGCGGGACGAGGCGCGCATCCTCGGCATGGTGCGCCACCGCGCCATCGTCCAGGTCGATGGGCTGGTCCAGCTCAGCGGGCACTGGACCATCATCATGGAGTACGTCTCCGGGGCGAACCTCAAGGATTGCATCAAGACCGCCGGCCCCCTCCCCGTCGCCGCCGCCCTCGAGATTGCCGCCGAGATCGCGAGTGCGTTGTACGAGGCCTACAACACGCCGGGCCCGGACGGGCGACCGCTGCGCATCCTCCACCGCGACATCAAGCCGGGCAACATCCAGGTGCCGCCCTCGGGTGCCCTGAAGATCCTCGACTTCGGCATCGCCACCGCGGACTTCGAGCGCCGCGAGGCCAACACCACCGACCGCGGCTTCGGCTCGTGGGACTACGTGGCCCCCGAGCGTCTCGACGGCATCGACTCCCCGTCCGGCGACGTGTACAGCATCGGCACCCTGCTGTTCGAAGCCCTCGTCGGCGAGGCCTTCGGTCGCGCCAGTGGCAATCCGGTTCGGCACCACAAGCGACTCAGCGAGGGACTGGACCGGCTCGCGAGCACGCCCGCGGGCAAGGTCCCCGAGGTCGTGTCCCTGGTCGGCTCGCTGCTCGCGTACGACCCGGAGGATCGACCCGCGTCGCGGGACGTCGAGCGTCTGGCCCTCGCTGCACGCGACGCCGCCGGCGGCGAAGGGCTGGCGACCTGGGCCGCACGCTCGATCCCGATGGTCGTCGAGCGCGTGCCTCGGCTCCCCCTCGACCGGCTCTCCGGCGCCCTGCTCGAGGAGGGCCACGCCGCGCACGAGATCGACGAAGAGGCCAGCTACCACGATGCCGCACCCGCCTTCGGCCTCCCGACGGACACGGACGATCTGGGTCAGCCCGGTCAGCGCCAGGACACCGAGGAGCAGGAGCAGAGCCGGTCCGAGCGCCCTGCGCTGACGCTGGTCGACCTCGCCACCCGGGACATCACCCCGGATCCGCAGACGCTCGCAGGCCGCGCCTGGGCCGTGGGCTCGGTCGTGCTCCTCGCACTCGTGTTGATGACCATGGGTGCGATGGTGATGGCGGCGCTGACTCCCGCGCCCCCTCGCCCGACGGTTGCGGTGAACCGCGCCCACACCCGCGTGCCCGAGCCCGCGAAGTCCCTGCACGAGCCGGAGCAGAGCCTGATCGACGAGGAGGAGTCGGTCGACGCGGAGCCTGCCGAAGGCGACGTCGAGGAAGGCGACGGCACGGACGAGCCGACCCCGCGCCCCCGTCCCTCCCGGCCCGCGACGGTCGAAGTGGTCCAGGTGACGCGCAAGAACTCCGGACAGGTCACCATCACCGGCGACCACATCTCGGCAACGCTGATCGGCGACCAGGGCTCGTTTCCCCCGGGACGCGTCCCCGAAGGCACCTACGTGATCGAGGCGAGCTTTCCGGAGCGTGGCCGGGTCGTGGCCGGTCGCATCACCGTAGAGGCGGGCCGTCGCCTGCGCGTGGTGTGCAACGCCTCGTTCAACCGCTGCGAGCCCCGGTGAGGCGTTAGCAGGGTCGTGCGGAGGACCCCATGGGCAAGCTCGTCGACGGCAGGTGGACCACGCGACTGTGGTCGCGCAGCGCCTCGGGGGCCTTCGAGCGCTCCGCCTCGGTGTTCCGGGAGGCGATCACCGCAGACGGCCCGTTCCGGCCAGAGAGCGGCCGCTACCACCTCTACGTGAGCTACGCATGCCCTTGGGCACATCGCACGCTCATCGCGCGAAGCCTGCTCGGACTCGAGCCCCACGTGGGCGTCACCGTCGTCGACCCGTTCATGACCGATGAAGGCTGGCACTTCTCCACCCGCGACGGCTGCGACCTCGACCCTCACCTCGGCGCCCGCTTCCTGCGGGACGTGTACCTCGCCGCCGACCCCAGGCTCACCAGCCGCGTGACCGTTCCCGTGCTCTGGGACCTGAAGACCGGGCGCATCGTCAGCAACGAGTCCGCCGAGATCGTGCGCATGTTCGATCGCGCGCTCGCGCCGGCACTCGTCGGCGGGACCACGCTCACCCCGCTCGCGCTGCAGGAAGAGGTCGATGCGCTGACACGGCGGTTCTACAACCGCGTGAACAACGGCGTGTACCGATGCGGCTTCGCCACGTCCCAGGGCGCCTACGAGCGCGCGTTCGCGGAGCTCTTCGACGAGCTCGACCGCCTCGATCGCGAGCTGGAGGGCAAGCACTGGCTTGTCGGCGACCAGCTCACCGATGCGGACATCTTCCTGTTCACCACGCTGCTTCGCTTCGATCCCGTCTACTACCTGCACTTCAAGTGCAACGGCCGGCACATCACGGAGTACGCCAACCTGCAGGGTCTGCTCGAGCGCATGCTGGCCATGCCAGAGGTCGCGAGCACCGTGCGCATGGACCACATCCACGAGCACTACCACCGCAGCCACGAGAGCCTGAACCCGCACCGCATCTTGCCGCGGGGCCCGCTGGACCACCTGTCGCACCCGATGCTCACGGCGCATCCCACCCCCGTGCCCGGGGACGCGGAACCCCCGCGCGCCGTCGCGGACACCACGCTGCTCGACGACGACGCCATCCGCGCGAAGCTCGCCGAGGTCCCCGAGTGGTCCCGAGACGGCGACCATCTCGTGCGCGAGCTGTCGTTCCCGGACTTCGCGCAGGCCTACGCGTTCGTGCAGCACGTCGCCGCCCGCGCCGAGGTACTGAACCACCACCCGGACATCGAGCTCGGCTGGGGCCGGGTGAAGCTCGCGGTCACGACGCACGACAGCGGCGGACTCACCGACCTCGACTTCGCACTCGCCCGCGCGATCGACGCCGCATGACCCTCGCCGCGTCTCTCGACGCCCTGCTCGCCGCCACGGACGTCGACGCACGGCTCGCCGCGGACCCGGTGCGCTTCGCGCATCGCTACGAAGACCCACGCGACATCGAGGTCGCCGCGCTGTTCGCGTCGCAGCTGGCGTTCGGGCGCGTCGCGAGCTTCGCCCGGCCCCTCGACCTGATCCTCGCAGAGGCCGACGAGGCGGGAGGCCCCTACGCGTGGATTCGTGGCTTCGACGCCCAGCAGCCCACAGTGCTCGCCACCCTCAACTACCGGTGGATCTGGCCTGGAGACTTCCTCGCAGTCGCCACGGGCCTGCGACGCGTGCTCGAGGCGGGGCCGCTCGCCTCCCACTTTCGCGGCGACACTGCCGCCGAAGCGCTCTCCGCGGGCATCGGGAGACTTGCCGACGAGCTCCCCTCGCCCACCCGCGGCATGACCGCCTTCCTGGCTTCGCCTCGCTCGGGCTCGGCATGCAAGCGCTGGTGCATGTTCTTGCGGTGGATGGTTCGGCCGAGCGACGGCATCGACTTCGGGCTGTGGACCCACCTGTCTCCCGCCAGGCTGGTCATCCCGCTCGACACCCACGTGCACCGCATCGCGCTGCTCACCGGGCTCACCGAGCGCAAGACCGCGAACTGGCGCACGTCGGAAGACGTGACGCGTGCCCTCGCCGCCATCGACCCCCAGGATCCGGTGCGCTTCGACTTCGCGCTCGCCCACCTCGGCATCAGCGGAGCGTGCACCGGAGCCTACGAACCGTCGATCTGCCCCGAGTGCGCGCTCACAACACTGTGCCGCGTAGGTGGTGCGCGACGACGTACTCGCCAAACGGCAGGGCACACGAAAAAGCCGGCGAGATCGCGTTGAGCACATGGGTGCTGCGCTCGGCGTCCTCGACCGCGAAGTCCATGTGCAGCCGCCCCGTGTGGGTGTCGACGAGCTGAGCGCGGATACCCGGACGCCCCCACTGCTTCCAGCGAGCCGGGTCGAGATCGGGCACCAGGCCCCGAGCTCCCTCGATCAAGCGCTGGGCGGAGAGCTTGGCGATCTCGGCGGCTCCCAGCCGACGCGCGGAGGCGTCGGTCGCGAGCAGCTGGAGGTGACCGAGCCCGATGCGGGCGGCCTCTTCGGCCGAGAAGCCGCTGAGCCCCCCGTACTGCTCGCGCCACAGCGCGGGCATCGCGGTCGGCCCGAGCTTGGCCTTGCCATCCACGGTGAGGGTCACGTGCACGCCGAGGAAGGGCATGGTCAGGTCGGGCACCGGGTACACGTGGGTGCGAAACGGTGCGGCCGAGGCATCCGCGTACAGGTACAGCCCCCGAAAGGGCAACAAGCGGAAGCGCCCCCCCGCCCCGAACTCCCTGGCGACGACATCCGCATGCAGCCCGGCGGCGTTGACCACGTGGCTCGCGGTCACCCGCTCGCCTCCGATGTCGAGCACCTCGCCGGTGCGACCGTGGAAGGCTTTGCCGAGGGTGAGGCGCACACCCTTCGCCGCCAGCTCGCCAGCAAGCTCGGTCATCACTCGGCGGGGGTCCACCGAGCCCGTGTCGGGCGAGAACAGGGCCTTGCCGACGGTGCGCGCCCTGGGCTCGACCTCGGCGAGCTGCGCTTCGTCGAGCCACTCGACGCGCACGCCTCCCGCATCGGCCCGACGGGCAAGCTCCTCGAGGCCCGCCTGCTCGCTCAGGCTACGCGCGACGATCACCTTGCCGCAGGACCGGACCGGCACGCGCTTGTCCGCACACCACGCGCGCCACGCGGCGTTCCCGTCCCGACAGAACCGGGCCTTGAGCGTGCCCTCCGCGTAGTAGACCCCGCTGTGGAGCACGCCGCTGTTGCGACCACTGCCGTGCGCGGCCACCGCCGGCTCCTTGTCGACGACCTCGATGCGCAGCGAAGGCTCCGCGGCCAGCGCCGCACGCGCGATCGCCAGCCCCACCACTCCGGCTCCCACGACCACCAGGTCTGCCGTACGCACCTCACCTCCCGTGAGGTGGGATACTATCCGCCCGTGGCACACGTCCTGATCATCGACGACGACCGTTCCCTGCTCGACGCCCTCGCCATGGCGTTCGAGGACGCCGGACACGACATCACCGTGGCCGTGGACGGCCGCGAAGGCCTCGAGGCTGTCGAGCGGCACCGTCCCGCGCTGGTCGTCAGCGACGTGAACATGCCGCACGTCGACGGGTTCACGCTCACCCGACGCCTGCGCGATGCCGGCCACGGACTGCCCATCGTGCTCCTCACCAGCCGCGACTCCGAGATCGACGAGGCGCTCGGCCTGGAGCTCGGCGCCGACGACTACGTGGCCAAGCCCTTCTCGACCCGCATCCTGCTCGCGCGGGTCACCGCCCTGCTCCGCCGCGAGGCACTCGCGAGCGCGCCTGTGGACCGCACCCAGCGCCTCGAGCGCAACGGGCTCGCCCTCGATGCGGAGCGACTCGAGGTGCGGTTCCTCGAGCAGCCCATCCGCGTGACCGTCACCGAGTTCCGCCTGCTCGAGACCCTGGTCGGTCGCCCCGGCGTGGTGTTCTCCCGCGACGCGCTGATGGAGCGCATGCGCGGCGACGACAGCGTGGTTGCCGAGCGCATCGTCGACACCTACATCCGCCGACTACGCCGGAAGCTCGAGTCCATCGACGCCGAGTTCGCGCACATCGAGACGGTGGTCGGTGCCGGATATCGCTGGCGCGACGCGTGATCCGGCGGCTTCGCGCCGCGCTGCGCCCTCGCAGCCTGCGCCTTCGCGCCCTGATCGTCGTCGTCGTCGTCGCCGCGCTCCCCGTGTTCGCGGTGTGGGCCACCGATCTCGCCGACGCCACGGTCGCCCAGCGCATGGAGATGTCGCTCTCCGCGCTCACCCGCCGCGTCGCCTCCTCGGGGTCTCCAGTCGCGGTGCTCGATGCCCAGGCCGGTCAGGGGCATGCGCGCCTGACCCTCGTCGGCGCGGACGGCGCGGTGCTCGCCGAGTCCGACCACAGCGGCGAGAGCGGCTGGTCCGGCCGCCTCACCCAGTGGGTCTTCCAGGAGGAAGCACCGCCGTCGCTGGCTGTGCTCGACGCGGTTCGTCCGACCCTGGCCGACCGGGAGGAAGTGGCGCGGGCCCGAGCGGAGGGCCACGTCTCCGGCTGCATCGGCCTCTCGGAGCAGCGCCTGGTCGCCTGTTACAGCGCGCGGCACACCCCGGCAGGCATCGTCGTCGCCGAGCAGGTGAAGCGCCTGCCGATCCGCGCCTTGTACGACGCGCGCTTCCAGCTGCTCAAGGTGTCGATCTTCGTCGCCATCGCCGCCCTGCTCGCCGGCGCCTGGCTCGGAAACCGCATGGTGCGACCGCTCGAAGAGCTCCGCCGACAGGTGCTCGACCGGGTCGACCGACCGCTGTCCGCACCTCCCGTGGCCCTGTCGCGCAGCGACGAGTTCGGTGAGCTCGCGGGTGCGTTCAACCGCCTGCTCGCGGAGGTCCGCGACCGCAGCGCCGCCAACGAGGCCTTTGTCGCCGATCTCGCACACGAGATGAAGAACCCGGTGGCCGCCATTCGCGCCGCCTCCGAGTCGCTGGCTGGACAAGCCGAGGTCACCGAAGCCCGCAAAGCGCGCCTGGCACGCATCCTCGACGACAGCAGCCGCCGCCTCGACGAGCTGGTCACACAGCTGCTCGAGCTCGCCCGGGCCGAGGCGGGCCTGCAGAGCGAGGAGCGCGCCGAGGTCGACGTCGCCGCGCTGATCTCGGGACTGGTGGACACCCTTCGTGCCGATCCGCGCCTCGAGCGGCTCACGTTCATGGCGCGCACCGAGCCCGCCACCGTGCGTGCGGGAAGCTCCAGCCTCGAGAGTGCCCTGCGCAACGTGCTCGACAACGCCGCCTCCTTTGCGTCCCACGCGGTGAGCGTCGAGGTCACCGGAGGCGCGGTGGTGCGCGTCGTCGTCGACGACGACGGCCCCGGGCTGCCCGCGGATGCCCTCGACCGCGTGTTCGACCGCTTCTACACGAGCCGCGGCGCCACGGTGGGCACGGGCCTGGGTCTCGCCCTCACTCGGGCCATCGTCGAAGCGCACGGCGGCCACGTCGCCGCGGAGAACCGCGAGCAAGGAGCGCGTTTCGTGCTCACACTCCCGGCTGCGCGTTGATAGACTGCCGCCCATGAGCACTACATCCCTCCTCCTGTTCCTCTTCGCGTGCGGCGGTGACGATGCGCCCCCGCCGCCCGTCGCCATCTCCGTCGAGACCGAGGCTGTCGAAGCTGGTCCCGCCGACATCGATTCGGTGCTCGAGGAGAACAAGGGCCTGATCGAGACCTGCTTCCAGAACGAGCTGCGAGAGAACCCGAAGCTCACTGGACGCATCGAGTTCGAGTGGGTGATCGACAACCACCGCGTCCAGCAGACCCAGGTCGTGTCGTCGACCTTTCCCGAGGACTTCGACATCGAGCCCCTCGCGACCTGCGTGATGGAAGGCAGCAAGTCCTGGCACTTCCCCGCGGGAACAGGCTCGGTGCGCTACCCGATCACCTTCACGCCGCTGAGCTGAGACCGAGCCCAGCCTACGCGCGCACGGCGGCGGCCATCAGCAGCCGCGCCCGGCGTCGCCAGGTCATCGCGCGCGCCGCCTCACGGGCAGCCTCGCCGAGCCCCTCTCGCAGCGCCGCGTCCGCCGCCAGGCGCGAGAACGCGTCCGCCATCGCGCGCGGGTCCGCGTCGACGGCAATGGTGCCGGGGATCGGGCGAGCGCTGTCGCCCGCAGCAACGGTGGGGATCCCGGCCCCGGCGTGGTTCAAGAGCTTCATCGGAAAGCCCGCACAGCGCGTCCGCGGCAGTGCCGCGATGTCTGCTGCGGCAAGCGCGGCGAGGTGGTCCGCGAAGCGCCCGGATGCGACGACCCTGAGCCGGTCCGCGGACAGCCCGGAGACGTCGACGCCCTGCGCACGGTCGGCGACGAGCAACAGTCCGACGGCCGGCGCGCGGCGTACGGCCTCGACGAGGCGCGGAAGCTCCTGGTACGGGTCGGCGTTGCCGGCGTAGACGACCCACACGCGGTCGTCGAGATCGAAGCGAGCCCGGGCTTCGGCACGGTCGGGCAGCCGCAGCTCGCCGAGGTCGATGGCCGGCGGCACGACGGTGGTGTCGAGCCCGAGCGACCGCAGCCAGGTCGCCCCCGCATCCGACAGAGCAATCGCCGCGTCACTGCACCTCGCCGCAGCGTGATCGAGCGCAGCCCCCATCGCACGAGTGCCCGCGAGAAAGGTCGGGAGTTCTTCGGCCATCCGGGTGTGCGCTTCCCACAGCACGGGCGCCGAGAGTCCCGCGAGCTTCGCGACGAGAGGCCCTTCCACGTTGTGCGCGAACACGACATCGGGCGGACGAACCGCGGCCCAGGCCCGCACGGCCCGCGCGAGTGAGGCGTTGGCGAGCAGCTTGCTCGGATGCGGCCCACTACCGCCAAACGCGCCAGGTACGGGCTTCGCGCGCACCAGGTGCACGCCTTCGGGCGGCGTCCCCTGGCCGTTCGCGTAGCAGGCCACGGTCACGTCGTGGCCGGCCTCGACGAGTCCGCGCGCGGCTCCGGCGATGAACACCTGGGAGCCGCGTGGCGCCGGGAATGGGCACGGCGCGACGAGCAGGACTCGCCGGCTCAGCACTCTTCGTCGGCGCCCAGGTACCCGAGCGCCTTGAGGCGCTCGCACTCGGCGGCGGAGCGCTGCACCGTCTCGGCGCTGAGCGCCCCGCTCTCTGCCTCGGAAATCGTCGTACGCAGCAGCTCGGACAGCGCCTCGGCGTGCTCGGCAGCCGGCTTGTCCGTGAGGGTCGCGCCCTCGGCGAGCAGGTCCTCGGTCTCCTTCGGATCCTCCTGCACGTCGAACAGCTGCTTCTCCGGCAGGCCGCGGGGCCCACCGGCCTCGGCCTCGATGTACTTCGTTCCGAAGCGCCGAATCGCGCGGATCACGTTGCCCTCGAAGTCCTCTTCGGCAACCACGACGCGATCTCGCGCGTGCCCACGCACCGGAGCCGCCTCGTCAATCGCTTCGAGCGCCTCGTCGACCGGCTCCTCGACGGGCACCGCGGGCTCCTCGGGCGTGCCGACCTCGTCCTCGAGCCCCTCCCCGTCCTCGACCGCCTGCTCCGGCTCGGCCGCGAGCCGAGCTTCCTCTTCGGCGACCCAGCCACGCACGTCCGCAAGCAGGTCCCTGCCCTGCCAGCCCTCGTCCGGCTCGGTGCCGACGTAGGCCGCAATCGTCGGTGCGACATCGAGCGAGCGCACCTGCCACGGCACGCGCGTGCCGGCGAGCTCGGCCTCGGCCTTCGGCAGCTTGATGATCAGCGGGATGTGGATCTGCTCCTCGTACAGCGTGGTGCCGTGCCAGAAGCCGCCGTGCTCGCCGAACTCCTCGCCGTGGTCGGCGGTGATGATGATCAGCGTGTTGTCGTAGCGGCCCGACTCCTCGAGCCACGCCACGAAGCGTCCGATCTCCGCGTCCATGAACCGGATCTCGTCGAGGTAGACCTGCTTGAGGTACTCGGCATCACTCGGGTCGGGGTGCTCGTGCTCGGCGCGCCCGTAGGCCACCCCGTTGTACTCGGCCCCCTCACCCGCGAGCGACGGGTGCTCGAAGTACGGATCGTGCGGTTCCATGAGGTGCGCGTACAGGGCGACGCGGCCGTCGGCGTTGGCCTCGAGGAAGGTCTTCACGTCCGCGAACACGACCTCCGCGGGCTGGTAGAAGCTCTCGACGTGCTTGGTCTTGAGCACACGCTCCGAGAGCTTGTGCACGACCTTGTACATGGTGAGCCCGAACACGCTCTCGGTGGCCCCGAAGTGGTAGGCCGGCGACTCGTAGAGGAACGTGTCGAAGCCCTGATCGAAGCCGAAGGTCGACGTCATGTTGATGTTGTTCACCAGCGCGCCCGTGGTCAGGCCATCGGCCTGGAGGGGCTCGGCCCAGGTCACCGCGTCGGGCGAGAGCTGCGCGGCCTTGGTGTCGGCGTTGTGGCTCGACGGGATGCGACTCGTGAACAGCGTGGCGCCGGACGAGCGCGTCCAGCTCGCCTGGGCGAAGGCCTGCTCGAACACGATGCCGTCGGCGGCCAGCGCATCGAGGTTCGGGCTCGGGTTGCCCTCCTTGCCGTAGATGCCGAGGTAGTCGGCGCGCAGCGTGTCGATCATGATCAGAAGCACGTCGGGCGCTTCTTCGAGACCGGGCGGCACCGGCTTGTCCGCGGCGAAGTTCGCCCGCGGATCCTCGGTGAGCGGCGCCATCGCCACCGCACCGGTCACGGCGAGCAGACCGCCCCAGGCCACGGCGAGCCCCGGCGCCTTGAGCAGGAACTTGAACGGCCCGTCGACGAGCTTCGGCCCCAGGAGGAGCACGACGACCACGTCGAACAGCGCATTCGCCAGGATGCCGAGCAGGCCCGGCAGCGGCAGTCCCTGCTCCGCGTACACGACCTTGCGCACGATGTACATCGACACGAAGAGCACCTGCGGGACCATGCCGCCGACGTAGCCCCACGACCACGCGAACGCGTCCTCGACGTCCTTGCCGCGAAGCTTCTCGACCACGGACAGCGCGAGCCCGGCGCCGATGCCGAGCGGTGCGCCGATCAGCCCGTACAGCGCCGTCGCGTAGAACGGCGACAGGTAGTCCGGCGCTCCGGTCGAGCCGAGCAGGTAGCAGGCCTCGATCAGTCCGACGGTGGCGCCGCCCAGGATGCCGCCAGAGAGGCCCTGGATCACGTTGCGGGGAGTCTTCATGCGTCTTCCTCGTCAGCGCCCGCAGGTAACGCGCTCAGTCGCGCTCCGGGACCAGACGCAGCCGAACCGGCATGTCCATCAGTCGACCGTCGAGCACGAGCTCGCTCTCGCCGCGCTCGACGCGCCACTCGCTGCCCTCCAAGGCCGCGACCCACTCGGTGACGCCGAACCCCACCTGGGGCATGGCCTGCGAGCCATCGCGCTGGTGCATCGTGATCGGCGCCGCTCCGAAGCGACCGAAGCGGATCCGGGACGGCCCCACCGCCTGCCAGGTGCCGCTGGTCATGCCCGAGTGCCCCATCTGGCGGGCGATCTCGAGCGCGGCCAGCGGCCCGACGAAGGCGTCCGCGAACAACAGGTCCACGCGTCCACTCGCGTAGAAGCGCATGGTCACGCCTCGCGCACCGAGGATGTTGCCTGGCACATCGGTGCTCGCAAGGTCCCAGCGACCCTCCACGCCCACCGGGGCCAGCTCGAGGCGTCGATCCTCGAACACGGCGACCCAGGCTGGCTCGGGGCCGACGGCCAGTCCGAGATCCGCGAGGCGGCCGGGTCGATCGGCGCGCACCCGCGCGAAACACCACGCGGGCAGATCCAGCGGGAGCGCGATCGGATCGGGCAGCGGCCGCAGGTCGGGATCGGCCAGGGCCCGCGCCAGCGCCGCTCGAACCTCGGCCCCCTCGATCATGTCGAGCCAGCGCCTCGCCTGATCCAGCGGCGCGTCGGCGAACAGCAGGGCCGCGTGTCTGCCGCGAAGCGAGCCCGCGGCCAGCGCGTCACGGCGAGCCGAGAGGCCAAGCTCGAGGAAAGGCGCCACCGCATCGGCAGCTGCCACCGCGGCCCCCTGCCACCAGCCTGGCCCGCGGGTCGCGCCATGCGACACCAACGACGCCCACGCCACGCCTTCGAGAGCCGCGCCCATCGCCCGACGCCAGCGGTCGAGCGGTACTTGAGAGGGCTCGTCGGGGTGGCGCAGCTCCGGGCCCTCGAGCGCCGAGGAGAGCACCCAGGTGTCGTCGACCCACGACGCGAAGCCTTCCACCTCTCCCACGTCGATGCACAGCTGCACCGTGGGCAGCGACGCGAGCGCGGCCTCGAAGGGCTGCCACATGGGCGCGAGAAGCTCGCGGGCACGGGGTTTGGCGTCGATCGCACTCACATCGAGGGCGTATCTCGTTGTCCCGACTCGGTACCATCGGCGACCGAGGTCCGCATGATCGTCGTCTCCAAGCTGGTGAAGCGCTTTCCGAAGGGCTGGATGGATGCGTTCACCGCGGTCAACGAGCTCTCGTTCACCGTCGAGCCGGGCGAGGTCTACGGGCTGCTCGGCGCGAACGGCGCGGGAAAGACCACCACACTGCGCATGCTGGCGACGCTGATTGCGCCGACCAGCGGCTCCGTGACCGTGGCCGGCGTGGGACTCGAGGACCCGCTGGGCATCCGCCGCAAGCTGGCCTACGTACCGGCCGAAGCCGGGCTGCCCGAGCGTCTGACGCCGATCGAGGTCGTCGAGCTCTTCGCGCGTATCCAGGGAGTCGCCGCTCCGCGGCAGCAGTCCGAGAAACTGCTCGACCGGCTGGGCGCAAGTTCCTACGCGACCACGCCGTGCGGAGACCTCTCCACCGGTATGAAGCGCCGTGTCGTGCTCGCTCGAGCCCTGGTGCACGAGCCGGTCGCGCTGCTCCTCGACGAGCCGACCGACGGTCTGGACGTGCCCGGTCGGCGGGACGTGCTCTCGCTCGTGCGGGAGCAGGCCAAGGACGGGCGCGCCATCGTGATCAGCTCGCACATCATGAGCGAGGTCGAGCGTGTGGTGGACCGGGTCGGCGTGATGCGCAAGGGCGAGCTGGTCGCCGAGGGCAGCGTCGAAGACGTGAAGAAGGTCGCCGGGGCGGACAACCTCGACGACGCCTTCGTGCAGCTCGTCGAATGAACAACCTCCGCGCACTGTTCTGGCTCACGGTCACCCTCGTGCAGCGGCTGTCGCGCGAGGGCATGATCGTGCGCTCGCTTGTGTTCCCCACCACGCTGGTCATTGGCACGCTGCTCGCCACGCTTGCGGTCATGGCCGCCATCCAGAGCCCGAGCACCGTCGCGATGGTGCCTGGTGACCCCGCCAGCGCGCTCGTCGACGAGGCAGGCTTCACGGTCGTCGAGACCGAGACCCCGCGCGAGGCCGTCGAGCGGCGGATGGTGTGGGCTGCGGTGGTCGGCGACGACATCGTCACCCGCAACGAGACGCCCGAGCTGCGCCGGCTCGAGTCCATGGTGCGCGAAGCACGCGGCAGTGCGTGGCGACCGGCCTCCGCAGTGCTGCGTCCCTCGAACGTCGAGTCGCGCCCATGGGCGCTCCGGATCGCGCGCCTGCTGGCTGTGCTGTTCACGCTGTACGGCGGCGTGTTCGGCGCCGGCATGCTCGCCCGTGACCGCGAGGACGGCACGCTCGAATCGGAGCTGTCCATGCCGATCGCGCGCTGGGTCCCCGCCACTGCGCGCTTCGTGGCGGGCTCGGCGGGGCTCGGCCTGTTCTTCGCGGGCGGCGTGCTCCTCGTCGACGCCGTGCTCGACCTCGCCGAGCCACTGACGGTCATCGGGCACGGGGTGGCCGCCTCGGCAGGCGCGACCGCCGTCGGTCTCGCGTCCGCGGGCAACGCCACGCTGAAGTCCGGCTTCTCGACCACCCTCGCTTTCAGCATGACCGGCATCACCGCCCTCGGCTCGGTCGGCCTGTCGAACCCGAACCTTCACTTCCTGCCGATCGCGAGCCTGTCGAGCGAGGGCTCGCCGGTGGTGCCCCTGATGGTCGCACTCGGCTTCGGCCTCGCCTCCTCCGCCTGGTTCGCGTGGAGGGCCAAGTGAGGCTGGGCACGCTCGTCGCCATTGCTCGACGCGACCTGCGCATGGAGCTCCGCGGGGCCCGCGGCCTGCTCTTCGGTGCGCTGACGGCCGGACTGCTGCTCCCGGCCTCGGCCGTACCGGTGACCCGACCGGAGAACCTCGGTCCAGCGCCCACACCCCAGCAGGTGCGCGTCAGCGGCGAGCTCCCCGAGGACGTGGGGGAAGCCGTGGTCCTCGCGGAGGGCAGCCCCACGCGCATCGCGCGTGACGACGACGGCCGCTACGTCGTACGCGGTCCGGTGCCGGGCCGGCTGCGCAAGGCGTTCGATGCCGTCGACCCCGAGCCCGTCCGCATCGAGGTGATTCGCGACCCGTTACCGGTGCCTGGCCGGACGCTGCTCATGGCGCTGATCTCGTCGTCGATCATGATGGGTGCGTTGTCCGAGTCCCTCGCCGGTGAGCGCGCCCGCCGAACCCTGTCGACCCTGCTCGCGGCCGCGGTGACCAAGGAAGAGATCGTCGTGGGCAAGTGGCTCGCGTGGACCGGCTACGGGGCCACCGCCGCGCTGCTCTCGGCCGGGGTCGCCATCGCCAGCGGCCAGGTCGAGCCGGGTCTGTGGCTGCTTCCCCTGCCCGTGGTGCCTGCGGCGACCGTCGCGCTCGGGCTGTACCTCGTCCGGCGGGCTCGCGACGTCGTCGCCGGCGCGACCATCAGCCTCCGCGTGCTCCCCGCGGCACTCATGGGGGCCGGGATCGCCGCGTGGTTCCTCGGACGCGTGCATCCGCTCGCCGGCGCGAGCGTGCCCCTCGGAGGCGCCCTGCTCACCGCCGGAAACACGTGGCCGGGCGTCGCACCGCCACTCGTCGCCACCGCGGTCACCGGGGCCTGTGCCGCGGCGCTGCTCCAGCGCACCGCCCACGACCTCTCGGACGACCCGGGCGGCGAGGTGCACCGCTCCCCCATGCGTGACCTCGTGTTCGTCGGCGCGATGGCCGCGACCGCCTGGCTCGCCCCGATCCTCGGTCCTCTGCTGTGGGGGATGGCCGGTAATCCGAACCTCACCGAAGGTCTCGACCCGCAGGACGGAGCGGTCGCGGGCGGGGCGAGCCTGGTGCTGCTCGCCGGCCTGCGTGTCGCGCGCGACGGCCTCACGACCGCGCAGCTGCGCAAGCCCACGCTGGGCGCGCTCCCCCTCGGGCTCGGCGCAGTGGGCGCCCTCGCCGGCGCCCTCGCGATCGGGCTCACCTGGGAGCCGATGTCCCCGAACCTCGCCGCGGCTCAAGCCCGTCTCACGGCGGCCGCCCACCCGAGCACCGTCGTCGGCCTGCTCGCTGTCGCCGCGGGCCAGGAGGTCGTGTTCCGCGGCATCCTCCAGCGCTCGGTGGGGCCGTGGTTGGCCCTCGCAGCCTTTGTCGCGGTGATCA
Organism: Deltaproteobacteria bacterium; assembly: GCA_006226595.1. Taxonomy (GTDB): domain Bacteria; phylum Myxococcota_A; class UBA796; order UBA796; genus M1803. Next base: position 7,336 of record SBGP01000093.1, on the reverse strand, counting down.
CGCCGCAGGACCCCCTTCACGGGCTCGCCGTCGGCCTGCCCCTGGCCATGGTCACCGCCCACAGCAACTCGGTGTGGCCGGCCATCGCCCTGCGTATCGCGGCGTTGGCCGCGAGCCTGCTGGTCACCGGCATCCCGGCCGCCGTCGCCCTCGCCGCAGCTCTGGTCGCCGCCGCGGCGCTGGCGTGGACGCGACCTAGCCGCTGACGCGCTGCACGGCCTCGACGCCGCGGATCTTCTCGATGTTGCGGATGACCCGGGTGAGCTCGGCAACGTCGCGGACCGACAGGTCGAGCGTGACCACCGCCCCCTCGGTCGACCCGCTGCTCGCTTGCGCCGAGAGGATGTTCACCGCCTGCTGCTCGCACACGCTGGTGATGTTCGCGAGCATGCCGGGCCGGTCGTTGCAGAAGATCTTGATCTGACCGCTGTGCTGCGTGCCACGACCGATGTCCCACTCGACCGGGATCTGGCGGCCCTCGTCGAGGCCGTTGAGCTGTGAGCACGCCGCCTTGTGCACGGTGATGCCGCGGCCGCGGGTGATGAAGCCGACCACGTCCTCGCCCGGCAGCGGGTTGCAGCACCCGGCGTAGGTGACGAGCACGCCGTCCTCGCCGGTGATGAGGACCGGGCTCTGAGTCGGTCGACGCCACCGGTTGAGGAGCTGCCCGAAGGTTCCGGCCTGCTGACGCTGGCGCTCGTATTCGCCCGCGGGAAGCACTGCCTTGCACACGGTCGACAGGCCAACCTGCCCACGCGCGATCGCCTCAAAGAGCTGTTCCGCATCCCGATGTGGGCGATTGCTGAGAAATTCCTTCAACTCTTGAGAGCCGATGATCTTCTTCGCGGAAGAGCCGTACTTCTTGAGCTCGGAGTCGAGCATCTCGCGGCCGAGTCGGACCGCCGCTTCCTTCTCTTCCTCGCGCAGGTAGCGACGCACCTTCTGCAGGGCGCGACCTGTCTTGCAGATCTGGAGCCAGTCGCGGTTGGGACTCTGCGACGGCGAGGTCAGGATCTCGAGCCGGTCCCCCGACTGAAGCTCGTAGCGCAGTGGAACCATGCGGCCGTTCGCGCGCGCGCCCACGCAGTGATTGCCGACGTCGGTGTGCACCAGGTACGCGAAGTCGAGCGCCGTGGCGCCCTTGCGCAGGCGCTTCACGTCCCCAGCGGGCGTGAACACGAACACCTCGTCCGCGTAGAGCTCGACCTTCACGGTCTCCATGAACTCTTCGGCGCTCTCGGCGTCACGCGCGGTCTCGAACAGCTCGCGGATGCGGCTGATCGCGGCCACGTCGTCCGGCGACAGCGCGAGGTGGCCCTCCTTGTACTTCCAGTGGGCGGCGATGCCCTCCTCCGCAACCCGATGCATGAGCTCGGTGCGGATCTGGATCTCCATTCGCCGACCCTCGGGGCCGATGATGGTCGTGTGCAGGCTCTGGTACCCGTTGGGCTTCGGCCGCGCGATGTAGTCCTTGATGCGTCCGGGAACCGGCGCGAAGCGCGCGTGTACGGCGCCGAGCACGGCGTAGGGCTGCCCGTCCTCGGGGAGGATGACGCGGAACGCGAGCGTGTCCGGCACCTCTTCCACCGAGAGGTTCTGGGCCTCCATCTTGCGGAAGATGGAGAACGGCGACTTCGCGCGCCCCGACACGCGTCCCTCGATGCCCTCGTCGGCGAGCATCTTGGTCAGCACTTCCTGGGTGCGCGCGATGTACTCGTCCCGGTCCGCCTGGGTGGAGTCGAGGAACTCGGAGATGGTGGACCAGGCGTCCGGCTCGAGGGTCTTGAAGCAGACCTGCTCGAGCTCGTTCTTGAGCTTGGTGATGCCCAAGCGGTTCGCGATCGGAATGAAGATGTCCGTCGTCTCGGTCGCGATCGTCTTCTGCTTGTCCGGACGATGATGCTCGATGGTCCGCATGTTGTGGGTACGGTCCGCGAGCTTGACGAGGATCACCCGGACATCCCGGCTCATCGCGAGCATCATCTTGCGGAAGTTCTCGGCCTGGAGCTCTTCCTTCGACCGGAACTTGAGCTTGCCGATCTTGGTGACCCCATCGACGAGCTGGGTGATCACCGGACCCACCTGCTCGGTCATTTCCTCGGCGGACAGCGGGTTGTCCTCGAGGGCGTCGTGCAACAGGGCCGTCGAGATGGTCTCCACGTCCATCCGCAGGTCGGCGAGAATCATCGCCACTTCGAGCGGATGGGTCAGGTACGGCTCGCCGGACTTGCGCGTCTGGCCCGCGTGAGCCTTGGCGGCGAGCAGGTAGGCGGCCATGACCGGCGCGATGTCAGCATCGGGCGCGTAGCTGCGAACCTGCTCGAGGACGTCGGAAATCTGCGTCAATGCGAGTGCCTCCACGGGGAAATGTACTCGCGTACGCGCAAGCCTCAAGCCCTATGGCGGACACGCCCCCGTCAAGCCGGGTTGCGACGTGCCTCTAGCTCGGCATCGACCGCGTCGACCCAGGACTGTCGTCGGCTCCGGCGGAGCAACTCGGCACGGAACACACTGGTGAGCGCCTCGCGCGCCTCGTCGAGATCGTCGTTGACCACCAGGTAGTCGTACTCGGCCACACCCTCGAGCTGGTACGCGACCTTGGCCATGCGCCCGGCGATGATCTCGTCGCTATCGGTACCTCGCGCCCGCAGGCGTTCCTCGAGCACCGCGATGGACGGCGGGAGGATGTACACGAAGATGGCGTCATCCACGCTGCGGCCGACCCGCGCGCGAACGGCATCGAGGTAGTCGCGACGCACGGAGCGTGCGCCCTGCAGGTCGACATCGAGGAGGATGGACTCACCGGCGTCGAGAGCGTCGATGATCGGGTCGAGCAGCGTGCCGTAGCGGCGGCCATAGACCTCGGCGTACTCGAGGAAGGCCCCGTCGCCGACGAGCTCCGCGAAGCGCTCGGGCGTGAGGAAGTGGTAGTGCACCCCGTCCTGCTCCCCTTCCCGTGGCGCACGCGTCGTCGCGCTCACCGAGAAGCGAATGCCGGGAATGTGCTCCATGAGGTGCGCGATCAGGGTCGACTTGCCGACGCCCGAGGGGCCGGTGACGACGAACAGTGCACCGCGGTCCGGGTTGCTCCAGGCCACGCCTACTCCACGTTGGCGGCCTGCTCGCGCATGCGCTCGAGCACGGACTTCATGGTCACCACGCGATGCGAGATCGGGTGGTCGACGGACTTGCTGCCGATGGTGTTCACCTCGCGGTTCATCTCTTGGAGGATGAAGTCGAGGCGACGGCCGACGGGCTCGTCGTCGTCGAGGGCGTCGGCGAACTGGTCACAGTGGCTGCGCAGACGCGCGATCTCCTCGCTCACATCTGCCTTGTCGGCGAGCACCGCCGCTTCCTGGTGCAGGCGGTGCTTGTCCAGCCCGCGATCACCGAGCAGGCGGGTCAGGCGCGCCTCGAGGCGCTGACGCAGGCGCTCGTTCAGGCCCACGGCCACGGCCTCGACCTCGGCCACGGCGGTGCGGAGCTCCCCGAGGTGCGAGAGCAGGTCGGCGTACAGCGCCTGGCCCTCGACCTCGCGCATGCGCACGAGGTCCTCGACGGCGGCGGTGAGTGCGGTCTCGACCACATCCCACTCGGTCATCACGTCGGCCTCGACCTCGGTGACTTCGAGCACGCCAGGCTGGCTGACGACCCAGGTCAGGGGCACTGCACCGTCGCTCCCCTCGGGAAGCACCTCGGAGACAGCGTGCGCGGCGGTCACGTAGGCCTTCGCGAGCTCGGCATCGACGGCGACCCGCGACTTGCTCCCGGACGCCGAGCGGCGCACGAAGGCGTCGATGCGGCCGCGGGCGAACGGCTCCTTGAGGAGGTTGTTGATCCGCGGCTCCAGCGGCATGTACTCGCGCGGGGTGCGCAGCTGCAGGTCGCGGAAGCGGTTGTTGACGCTGCGAAGCTCGACGACGACGGTGACGTCGGCGCTCGCGGCCTCCCCGCGGCCAAATCCAGTCATCGAGCGGAGCATCGGAATCATCTCCAGGGAGCTCCTCGGCGGCTGGCGGAGGAGTCAGCGAAAGCGAGGTCGGGCGGGAAGAACGCACCCGACCGGTCCGTCGGGCGGCGATTAACCCGAAACGTGGTCAGGCGCCGACGCCGAGCTGCCCGAGGCGGGCCTGCTGGTGCTCGTCGATGCCCCACGCCTCGGCGAGCGGCATGTCCGGCTGTTCGAGCCAGGTACGCGGAACGGGCAATCCGGCCACGTCGCGCGGATACAGGTCGAGTCGCGCCCCGCGCTCGATGCGAATCAGGCCCGAGGCGAGCGGCGAGCGCACGAGCTCGAGGAGCCGTTCGAGAGGGACACGCTCCTTCTCGGGGGTGACCACCGTACAGGTGTGCCCGACGTACACGCCGTCCCGGTCGATCTCTGCACGCACGGGTCCACTGCCGCGAAGTCGCTGGATGACGATCTTGGGGCGCTCGAACATCTCGGGACGCTTGGCGCGGTGCATGCGGTCCGGGGCGTACTCGAGCCAGCGACGCTCCCCCGCGAAGAAGCCGCGGGCATCGGCGTAGCAGACGCGTCCGGGCGCGGGCTCGTCGTGGATCAGCCGGTCCTTGGAGCCGTGGATGCCGTGGGCGACGACGCCAGTGTCGACGACGGCGAGCTCCCCCAGGGGCACGGAGTTCTCGCGAACCTTCTCGACCAGCGCCACGTCCCCCGGAGCCATCGAGCTGACGAGCGGCACGTGTTCGAGGCGAAGCAGCTCTTCGGCATGCACGCCCGTGTCGGCGACCATTGCCGGGCCGTCCTCGCTGACCATGACCAGCCGTACGACATCGACCGAGGCCCCGGGAAACGGCATCGGACCGTCGAGGTGGGTCACGTGGTGGTGGGCCGCGAGCTGGCGGCGCAGCGGTGCGCCGTAGTTCTGGACCATCGCTGCCGCCGGCAGGATCAGTGACACGACGCCGCCAGGCCGCACGCTCTGCATGGCGACCGCCACGAAGGGCACGACGAGGTCGAAGCGCCCACGCAGCCAGGGGAAGCGGGCACGCAGTCGCTCTCGAAGCTGCTTGTCCTGGCGCTCTGGCGGCACGAAGGGCGGGTTGCCCGCGACGAGGTCGACGATGCCGCGGGGCTCGAGGGCATCGGCTCGCTCCACCCTCGCGTCCGGCGCAGCCACGCGCGCCACGGCGAGCGCGGCCTCGTCGAGATCACTTCCGCGAACCTCCGCGATGCCAGCCTCGCACATGGCCACGAGGAAGGTCCCCGTGCCACAGGCCGGGTCCATGCCGCTCTGCACACGGACTCGCGCGACGTCGAGGGCACGCGCGACCGTCTCCCGCGCCATCTCGGGCGGCGTGTCGAACGCGCCACGCGAACGACGCCCGCTCTTGTCCCACGCCGGATAGGGCTCGCCGGCACGGACCACCGCGATCACGCCCGCGCCATCGGGCTTTCGGAGCTTCAGGCCGCGTGTGAGGCCGAGATCCTCTTCGGCGAGCTCGACGCGGCACCGGGCGAGCAGCCCCGCGTGCGCGAGCACCTCCCACGGGCGACCCGCGTCGACCTCGGCTGCCGCACGGGCTGCACCCACGCGACCCTCGCCGCGCGCCGCCGCCTCGAGCCAGGCCTCCAACGCCTGCTGCATCGCACCTCCGCGGGCGAAGCTTACCCCACGCTCTCGTCGTCCGCGGGCAGGGCCGCTGTCTCGACGGTGCTGCCGTCCCGGGCCCCCAGGGCCGGAAAGAACCGCGTCAGCCATGCCGGGAGCGCCGGCCCGCTCGCATCGGGCTCGGGCATCTCCACGCCGAGGTGGTCGCGCACGTACAGGTGGTAAAGCGCCAGGAAGAACGCGACGATCACCGGCCCGACGAGCACGCCAGGCACGCCCATCCACGACATGCCGCCAAACACGGCGAGGAAGATGAGCAGTGGATGGATGTTCGTGTTTCCGCGGAGCATCAGCGGCTTGACCACGTTGTCGACGCTCGCCGTGAACAGCATGCTCCACAGCGCGATGAAGATGGCCCAGCCGAGCCCCTTGGTGACGAACACGCCGATGGCCACCGGCACCCACACCACCGCCGTCCCGACGAGCGGAATGAAGCTGAACACACCGGTGAGCAGGCCGAGGAACACCACCCGGTCCGCGCCGGCGATGCCATAGCCGATGCCGGCAACCACGCCCTGGAGCGCGCCCGAGACGATCGAGCCGAGCACCATGTTGTTCGCGAACTCGCGGAACACGTCGAAGAGGCGGTCCTCGTAGCCGTCGTCCATCGGCGACAGGTTCTTGATCGCCCGCAGAACCCGCGGGCCCTCCATGTACAGGCTGATCACCGCGAACACGAAGATCAGCGCCTGCAGGGCGGAGGTCGCGGTGGCCGAGACGATGCCGACCACCGACTGCGCTCCCGCATTGATCGAGGTCACGGCAAGGCTCTGGAGGCGGTCGATCGCGGCGCCGATGAGGTCGGTGCCCTCCGGCAACCAGTCGCCGAGCCACTCGTCCATCCACAGCTGGACCACGGCGAGCTCGTCGTTGCGAAGCCACTCGATCCAGGTCTGAAGCTCGCCGCTCTCGATGAAGTCCTGCACCTGGCCCCAGACCTGCGCCGCTTCGAGGGCGAACAGGTAGAGCACGGTACCGACGGGTCCGAACACGACGAAGAACAAGAGCAGCGCGGTGAGCACAGCTGCCACCGCCGGCCGGTTGGGCACCTTGCTCGTCACCCAGCGGTGTACGGGCCACGTGACAACCACGGTCACGACCGCGAACATCAGCGTGTACAAGAAGGGCCAGAAGAGCACGATGACCGCGATCGTGCTGATCGCGAGCGCACCGTAGAACCACCGGTTTCGGATGTCCTCCGACCAGGGATTCACGGCTCGGCTCCCTCGGCCGCGACACCGTCGCGGATGCGTCCGATGAGATCGCCGCGAGAGGCCTTGGCGGCGACCTTCACGGCGTTGCGAATCGCGCGGGCCTCGCTTCGTCCGTGCGCCTTGATCACGACCTGGTCGAAGCCCAGGAACGGCGCGCCGCCGTAGCCCTTCCAGTCGGTCAGCCGTCGAAGCTGCCGCAGACCACCGCCGAGCATGGACAGACCGATGCGCCACTGCAACGAGCGGCTCGACGCCTGGCGCGCCATGTCCCGGAACACCTCGCTCACGCCCTCGAGCATCTTGAGCACCACGTTGCCGAGGAAGCCGTCGCACACGACCACGTCGACCGTGCCCTTGGGGATGTCGAGTCCCTCGATGTTCCCCTGGAAGTTGAGCGTGCTCGCCAGCAGGCGCTGGTGGGCCTCGACGATGGCGGGCGTGCCCTTCTTCGCCTCTGCGCCGTTGGAGAGCAGCGCGACCCGCGGGTCG
>SBGP01000116.1 GCA_006226595.1 Deltaproteobacteria bacterium | reverse complement strand
GCGGCGGCGACGGCGGCGGCGGCGGCGGTGGCCCGGTCATCGGCGTGATGTGCTCCACCGGCACCTTCACCAACGACGGCAACGTGACCTTCCGTCTCGGCGCCCCCGGCAGCGGCGGCTCGAGCAGCACCTACCCCGGTGCGGCGGGCCTGGTCGAGCAGACCCGGAACTGCCCGTAGCGCGAACTCAGGCCGGCGGGAGGCGCTCCACGCGCACCGCCGTGCCGTACACGAGGATCTCCGCGGCGCCCTGAAGCACCGTGCTCGTCGTGAAGCGCACGCCGACGATCGCGTGGGCGCCGACCTCGACGGCCTCGGCGCGCATGCGGTCGAGCGCCTGCTCGCGGCTCTCGGCCATCATCTTCGTGTACTCGGAGATCTCGCCGCCGAACAGGGTCTTGATGCCGGCGACGATGTCGGTGCCGACATGCCTGGCGCGGATGGTGTTTCCGCGGACCAGGCCCAGCGAGTCGACGATGCGGTAGCCCGGCAGGTCGTCGGTGGTGGACATCGGCATCTCGCCCGGGCGGTGGGCGAGATCGGCGGCAGCACGGGTGAGCTCTGTGCTCATCGGATCACCTCGGAGTAGCGGTCGACCTTGCGCGTGGCGTTCCACCAGCGGAAAGCGCCGACCAGCAGGAGAAGGAAGGAGGCCCCGAGGCCCCCGAGAGCGAGGCGGACCACGAGCGGCGCGCTGTCGTCGAGCATGCCCTCGACCAGCCCCCACCCCGTGAGCAGCGACACGCTGCCGAGGAACAGGGCGACGCCCAGCCCGTTGATCCAGGTGTTGGTTCCCTGCTCGCGCATGCGGTCCTCCACGAGGTCGAGCTCCAGTCGCTCGACCCAGCCATCGGTGACGGCCTTCAGCGCCTGGTGCGCCTCCAGCTCTCGGCGAAGCTCGGGCTTGTCGGCGATGTACGCCATCAGCTCCTCGCGATCCGCGGGGCTGGCGACGCCATCGACGACCGTGACCATGAGCTCGTACAGGCGGTCTTCGGTCATGCTTCCCCTCCCATCGCGGCCGCGAGTGCCTTGCGTGCCCGGTACAGGCGGCTCATCACCGTGCCCTGGGGCAGGTCGAGCAACTCGCCGATCTCCGCGTAGCTCAGGTCCTGGAAGTGGCGCATCGCGAGGATCTCGCGGTGCTCGTCGGACAAGGTCTCCATGGCGGCGCGGACGGCCGCGATTGCCTCGCTCTGCGCGAGCTGAGCGAGCTGGTCGGCGCGTGCCGAGACCACCCGCTCGGTATCGAGCCCACTGACCGCGCGGTGGCGGCGCCGGGCCTTCGCGTCCGACGCGAGGTTGCGCACGATGCGGTACATCCACGGGTAGAACGGGCGCTCGGGATCGTAGCGGTCCCGGGCCGAGTAGGCCTTCATCAGCGCCTCCTGGGCGACCTCCCGAGCCTCCTGCTCGTCGCCGAGCAAGCCGAGGGCAGCCCGGTGCACGCGAGGCATCGCGGCGGCGAGGAGATGGGCGAATGGCGTGGTGAGCATCATGTCGACCCACCCTACGGCCATCCTTGGTCGCCATTCCCGAAGACCTCGATTTTTTTCGGGAGCACGAACGAGATTTCAGGAAGGAACCGAAGGCTCGCGAAAAGGACAGAGTGGAGGGGCCCTGTGCCACCTACACTGATCTCCACGTGATCGCGTTCCTGCTGACTCTGTTCCTGTGTGCCCCGGCGCGAGCCGCCGAGTGGTGGGTACCCCTGCCCGCGGACCGGGAGCCGCTGCGCGAGGCCCTCGACACGCTGTGGTCCGGCGAGTCACACCAGATCGTGGTCGGTGCCGCGTGGTCCCGCGACATCGAGGTCGTGTGGGTCGCCGGCTATGTGAACCGCTTCGACGAGGGCGAGCTGGTGGACCGGTCCCCCGCGGAGAGCGCGCGCACGGCCGTGGCCCTGGCCCGCAGCTGGTACGCGAAGTCCGAGCCCCGCGCCGAGTGGATGCCCGCGGGAGCCAGCGCCTTCGACCTCGACATCGGGTTCGGCGAGTCCCTGCGGGACTTTGTCGTGGAGGTGGAGTCCGTGGAGCGGCCCGCCGCGGCCCGCCTGTCCCGCCGCTCGGCCGAAGCGTGGCTCGGACCGGTGATGGAGGCGCAGAGCGGAGTGGGCAGCGGCCTTCGCACCTCCTTCCGGGACCCGGTCGGCGGAGAGCTCGAGCTGCTCGGCTGGCTGCGACCCGCCCTGTGGGAGCGTGCGTCCAGCGATCTGCCGCGCGGAAGCTGGGTCGCCGTGGAGCTGCGCAGCGCCGTGCTCTTCGACTTCCTCCCCGGAGAGGGCGAGGTTCGCCTGGGACCCGGATTCATGGTGGCCGACTTTGGCGGCGCGTGGCGCGGCATGCCGAGCACGGCCAAGGCACTGGGTGGTCTGTGGACCGGCGCGCGCACCCGCGTCCAGCTGCCCGTGGGCAAGCTCGCCGTCGGCGGCGACGCCCAGTACCTGCTGCCCATCGCGAGCTTCGGCAGCCACAGCGACGACCCGCTCATCGGTCGCCTCACCCGGCTCGGCGCGGTGAGCGCGGTGGTCGCCGTGCCGGTGGGTCTGGGGCGGATCGAGCTCGACCTCGGGGGTCACTGGCGCGTCGATCCGGAAGCCGACCACAGCACGCCCATGCGCTACCCCGTGCGCGCGCGGATCGCGTGGATGGTCCGCCCGTGAGCCCGCGTGTACCCGACCTCCGCAGCGAACGCATCCCGCGGGGGAAGGACCGGCGTGCTCGCGACAAGGACCGAGCAGGAGGCCTGCACTGACCGTCGCCCTGCTAGCCCTCGCCGCCCACGCCGCGCCGTGGTGGGTCGCCGAGCCCGATCAGACCGAGCCCCTCGCCGAGGTACTCGCCGATCTGTGGCCTGGCGAGCACACCGTACGCGTCGGTGGCGGCGAAGGCTTCGTGATCGGGGACGGCATGCTCGCGTGGCACGGTGAGGCGACCAGCCGCGAGGCCGAGGTCGACGACCTTCGCCAGGCGGTGGTCCTCGCCCGCTCGTGGCATGCCGAGAGCGCGCCGTCCGCGAGCCTCGGCTGGGTTCCGGAGCTGCCTCCGGCGCCGGCGACCACCCGGACGTGGGTCCTCGAAGATCTCGACTGGGGGCGTCCCGGCCTCGTGTTCGGCGGGTTCACCGTGCTCGTCGATCGCGAGCTCTCGGGCGCCGCCGAGCTCCAGACACAGGGCTGGCTCGCCACGCGGGTGCGCCTGTCCGTGGGCTCACAGGTGCTCGGGGAGACCGAGGGCCCCGTGACCTGCAGCTCCACGTCCTGCGACAAGGACTACGAGCCCGGCCGCGGGCGCTTCGGCGCGGAGCTCGAGGCGGGCCACGACCTCGTTCCCGGGCCGTGGGTCCTCGCTCCGGGCGCTGTGTTCGAGAGCGAGCACCGCCTGCCCGTCGGCGTACAGGCGACCCTGGGGCTCGCCGCCGAGATCGGGCGCCGCATCGAGCGACTGACCGTGCTCTTCCGCGCAGAGGCGCCGCCATGGCTCGTCGGCACGGGCCCCGTCGGTCGCATCGAGCCGCTGGCGGCCGAGTACGGGCTGATCGCCCGTCGCGACGGCCTCGTCGGCTGGGAGCTCCACGCGGGTGTCGAGCACCAGGTCGAGGGGCACGTCGAGCCCTTCGCACGCGCCGGACTCCGCTTCGACCTCGGGGGCTCGCGGTGAAGCCCATGCCCCTCGAGATCGCCATCGACGCGCACGCACTCGCACGCGGAGACGCTACCGCGATCGACGCGTTCTACCGGGCCAACGCGCGCCGGGTGCTCGACTGGGTTCGGCGGCTCGGCGGCCCGTGGCTGGACGCCGAGGACGTGGCTCAGGACGTGTTCTCCGTGGCCATCCGCAAGCTGCACACCTTCGACCCGGAACGTCCGGTCGAGGGCTGGCTGTACGGCATCACCCGGCGGGTCGTCGCCAACGCTCGGCGCCGCGCCAGCTTCCGGCGGTTCATCGGCCTGCACGACGTGCGCGAGCCGGCCACGCCCCTGCCCACCGCCGATGCGCGGGTACACGCCGCCTGGCGACGCCACCAGCTCCAGCTCGCGCTGGAGGCGCTCTCCGCGGAACAGCGCGAGGTCCTGGTGCTGTGCGATCTCGAAGAGCGCGGCGCGCCCGAGGTCGCCGAGCTGCTCGGCGTCGCCGTGGGCACGGTGTACTCGCGGGTGCATCGCGCCCGGAAGTCCCTGCGCACCCTGCTCGAGCAGCGTGCGAGCGCCGGCGAGTGGGTACCGGACAGCGCCCGCCACGCATGGGGGCTCGAATGAGCGACGAGCTCGGCCCCATCTCCGAGTCCCTGCCGCACGAGCTGGCCCGCGAGCTCGCCCAGGGCACCGCTGCCTCCGAGGAAGAGGTCCGCGCGCTGCTGGCCCGCGTGCGTACACCCCGACCCCAGTCCTCGTGGGTCGCCGCGCCCGCCCTGGTGCTCGCACTCGCCGCCGCGGTGCTCCTGCTGCTTCGCCCATCGCCCACCGTGCGCGAGGTAGTCCGCGAAGTCGAGGTCGTGCGCGAAGTGCCCGTGGCCGACGAGCCCTTCGTCGCCGGCATCTTCGCCGAGGTCGTCGGCGAGCTCACCCTCGTCGAGGACGGAAGCGTCGCGGTGCTCCGGCTCGCGGACGGCGCGGCCTCGCTGCGCGCGACCCGCTCGTTTGCCCTGCTCGCGGGCGACTTCGAGCTTCGCGCCGACAGCGGCGACTTCCAGGTGTCGATGGCCGCGGACCGGGTCGAGGTGCGGGTGATCGCCGGCACCGCCACCCTGCTCGCTCCCGATGGCGCGGAGGTCGCGCTGCACGCCGGGCAGCGCTGGGTGAGCGCACAGGCACCAGCCGCCTTGCCCGCTCAGAAGCACGTCTCGTTGCCGCGGCCCGTACGGCCCGCGCCCGCCCCGGTCGTCGTCGCCCCCGCCCCGGTCGAGCGCCCGGACGCCGCCTCCCAGCTCGCGCAGCTCCTCGACCTGGTGGGGGCCAACGCGCCCACGGAGGCGCTGGTCGCCGCCCTCGCGACCCTCGAGGAGGACTGGCCCCGTGCCGCCGAGACCCAGGAAGCCATCGTGCGCGTCGCCGAGGTCCGCGCCACCCGCCTTCCCGCGGGAGAGGCGGTACGCATGCTCGCCGAGGTCCGCGCCGCCCACCCCGGGCTGCCTCGCCGACTGGACCTGCTCGAGCTGCAGGCGCGACTCGCGAAGGACGGGCTGCGCGACTGCGCCATGGCCCTGCCCTACTACCGGGAGCTCGCCGGCGCCGCGACGGGACTCCAGCGCGCCGAGGCCCAGGCATGGCGCGGCATCTGCGCCCAGAACCAGGGCCTGACCACCGAGGCCCTCAAGGCCCTCGACTCCGCGGCCGCCGGGCCGCTGTCCCCCGAGCTACGGCGCGTGGTGGTGAGCACCATCGAGCGGATCGAGCTGCTCGAGCAAGAAGGGCTGTAGGTCCGCGCATCCCCCGGGTACAACGTGGCATGCGCCTGCCCCTGCCCCTGCCCCTGCTCCTGCTGCTCGCCGCCTGCCGCCCGAGCCTCGACCCCTGCGTGTGCCCCGCAGAGAACCCGGGCCACGCCGTCGTGTACGAGGGCTCGTGCGCTTGTCTGCCCTTCGTGCAGCCGCAGTTCAACGAGCCCGGTGGCGCCGAGGTCTTCGACCTCGCGGAGGGCGACGAGCTCGACTGGGCCGCGGTGAACGACGCGCTGGCCGACAACCACGTCGTGGTCCGCTTCACGCCCGGCGGCCGCTACCCGCGGTTCACCGTGCGGCGCACCGACGACGGTCCCTACCGACTGCACCTCGACGGTGGCGGCGAAGAAGCCGGCCGCGCCGTGGTCGCCGGCATCCTCACGCCCTACGACAGCGACCCGACCCACCGGGTGACCGTGCGCGGCTTCGAGGTCACGGGCTCTCGTGACAAGGGCATCTACTGGGAGTCCGGAGACGACGTGGTCATCGAGGACGTCGAGGTGCACGACAACCGCGGCTCGCCGGCGGTGCACCTGCAGTATTCGAGCCGCAGCGGCTACCCGTCGACGAACTTCACGGTGCGCAACAGCCACATCTACGACCAGCACGGGGAGTGCCTGTACATCGGCGGCTCCGAGGGCGAGGACGCCGACAGCCACGTGCGCCTGCGAATCGAGAACAACCTCGTCCACGACTGCCGGACCCCGTGGAGCACCCAGGACGACGCCATCAACGTGAAGGACCGGCTGGTCGACGTGGTGGTGCGGCGCAACGTGGTGCTCCGCAGCGACTGGGGCATCGAGGTCGCGTCTTCCGGCCTGTACAGCGAGAACCTCGTGCTCGACACGCGGCGGGAGGGCTTTCAGGTCAGCGACTACTTCTCTCCGATCGGGTCGATGACCTTCCTCGACAACGCCGTGATCCGGCCCGGTCACGACGGGTTCCACCTCGAGACCTCGCGCGCCGAGGCTCCGGACATCCGCTTCGCCCGAAACAGCGTGTTCTCGGCGGGGGAGGCCGGGCTGCTGCTCGCCACCGACGCGGGCGCGGAGGTCGAGATCGAGGACTTCGCGGTAGTCGACAGCCCGGCGGCCTTCGACGGCTGGGGCGAGGCGCAGATCACGTTGTGGAGCTGCGCGACGGAAGGCAACGACGCTGACTTCGCGCGGCTGTTCGAGGGCCTCGGGCCGTGCAACCCGACCACCGCGCCCGACCTGAGCCAGCCGGCGGGCGACGATGGGCTGTTCTTCACCGAGGACGACCCGTGGCGCATCGCGGGTGGAGCGACCCTCGGCCGCTAGCGCGCTACACTGGTCGGACCATGGTCGAGCTCTGCCACCCGGACAAGATGATCGCTGCCGCCAAGCGCGGGGACCTCACCGTGCTCGAGGAGATGACCCACTGCTATGGGCAGCGCCTCGCCGCCGAGGGTCGCCGCCGCTGCCGCACGCCCGAGGAGGCCGAGGACGCCGTGCAGGACGCGCTGCTCTCCGCGGGCCAGCACCTCACCGACTTCCGCGGTGAAGGCTCCCTCGAGGGCTGGCTCGTGCGCATGGTCGCCAACGCGTGCCACCGCCTGCGGCGCGGCCGCAAGAACGACCCGACGCTGCACGTCTTCGACAAGGTGCTCGAGGCCGACCAGGCCAGCCCCGAGCGCCAGGTCGCGGAGGGCGAGCTGCTCGGGGTGCTCGCCGAGGTCATGGAGGAGCTCTCCCCCACCGACCGCCTGATCCTGCTGCTCGCCGAGGGACGGGGCGACACCGGACCCGAGATCGGCGAAGAGCTGGGGCTCACCGCTCAGGCCGTTCGCAGCCGCCTCTCCCGCGCGCGAAAGCGGGTTCGGGCCGAGCTCAGCGAGCGTCTGGAGCAACCCGAACCCGGCGCCTGACACACTTCCGGGAGATGACGGCTCTACCCGTCGAAGAGGCATCTCACGCCTCACCTGGAGATCCCATGTGCCGACGCGTCACCTGCCGAGACTGCAACAAGCCCGACTGGGCCGGTTGCGGTGCCCACGTCGAAGCCGTCCTCGGCGACGTGAAGCCCGAAGACCGCTGCCAGTGCCGTGAAGACGGCACCCGCAAGGCCGCTCCCGGCCTGCTGGGTGCGCTCTTCGGACGTCGCTGATCGTCCGGGCCCCCACGGGGGCCCGTCGTCCGCCTACAGGTTGTCGAGCACGACGATGCCGCCGATGCCGCAGATGTAGAGGGCGATGAACACCACGAAGGCGAGGATCGGCAGCAGGGCGAGGCCCATGCCGACCTTGGCCATGGTCGTGTCGGCCCCGGTCTGACCGGCCTCGCTGTGCGCGAGGAAGCCGAACACGAAGGTCGCGACCGCGGCGATCATGTAGAGCGTGCTGCCCACGCACGGAATGCAGCAAACCACGAGGCTGACCAGCCCCAGGATGAGGGTGATCTGACTCTTGGACATGCCTTCGTTTTCCATGGGGCCTCCCAGCCGTGGCCTGCGCGCGAGCATTGCACACGCGGGGTGAGGACGCAGGGACCGTCGCGTGTATTGCACGCGCCTGGGATAGGGTCTGGGCCATGAACGAGTCCACCGATCCGCCCGAGGAGGGCTGGGGCCGCGCCTGGAGCTGGGTGCCGTCGCTGTACTTCGTGCAGGGGCTGCCCTACACCGTGGTCAACGTGGTCAGCGTGCCGATGTACAAGACCCTGGGCGTCGCCAACGACGTGATCGCCGGGTGGACGAGCACGCTGGGGCTGATCTGGGCGCTCAAGGCGCTGTGGGCGCCGCTGGTCGATGGGGTGAGCACCAAGCGCCGGTGGACGCTGGCGATGCAGCTCGCGTTCGTTCCCGCGCTGATTCTCGTGGCCTTCGCGCTGCCCACACCGCGCTTCGTGGAGCTGTCGCTGGCGGGCTTCGCGCTGCTCGCCCTCGCCTCGGCCACCCACGACATCGCCGCCGACGGCCTGTACATGCTCGGACTGTCGAAGGGCCAGCAGTCCGCATTCGTCGGTGTACGCTCCACCTTCTGGCGGCTGGCCCTGGTCTTCGGAGAGGGCGGGCTCGTCGTGCTCGCCGGCGTGCTCGGCACCCGCCTGGACTCCGCGCGCTCCGGGTGGATGGCCACGCTCGGCATCACCGCGGCGCTGTTCGCCGTGGCCGCGGCGTACAACGCGTGGGCGCTGCCGGCCCCGATCAGCGACGTGCCGCGCGACCGGGAGCACGGCCCTCCGACCACCGAGATCGTGCGCAGCTTCTTCGCCCGCGACGGCATCCTCGTCGGACTGCTGTTCATCCTGTGGTTCCGCTTCGCCGAGAACCACCTGGCCAAGCTCGTGAGCCCATTCCTGCTCGATCCCCGCGAGGTCGGCGGCCTGGGGTGGACGCTGGAACAGGTGGGCTTCGCGAAGGGAACGGTCGGCGTGCTGTGCCTGGTCGCCGGCGGCATCCTCGGCGGCGGCGCGATCTACCGGCATGGCCTGACCCGGTGGATGATGCCGATGGCCTTCGCGCTCAACGCGCCGAACCTCGTGTATCTGTACCTGGCGACGGCCCAGCCCGAGGCCTACGGCGTGGGCGTGGCGCTGATCGGCGTCGAGCAGTTCGGCTACGGCTTCGGCTTCGCGGCGTACATGATGACCCTGATCCACATCGCGGACGGGCCGTACAAGACGGCACACTACGCCTTCGCCACGGGGTTGATGGCCCTCGCCGTGTGGGCCTCCGCGTCGTGGAGCGGCGCCATGCAGCTCTCGCTCGGCTACCAGGCCTTCTTCGCGTGGGTCGTGCTGCTCACGCTCCCCGGCTTCGCGGTCGCATGGGCCATGCCACTGCCCGAGAACTTCGGCAAGGGCGGTACCGACTAGGACAGCCGTGTCGCGATCCGCGCGCTCGTCCCGGCGGGATGGATCACGAACCCGCTCTTCATGCGCTTCCGCGCGGTGGCACGCCCTGTGCATCGGCGTCCCGCGGGAGGTCTGTATGACTCGTTTTCTCGCTCTGTCTGTGTTCTTCGCCGCCTGCGCCCCCTCGACCTTCGAGGGCAGTGCCTCGACCTGTCTGTCGAGCCCCGCCGACCCGGTCACCCTGGAAGACGGCTCCGAGCTGTGGACGCTCGACGGCACCATCGAGAGCTTCGACGCCGACGTGAGCTGCGACACCGCGGGCGCGGCGCGCGGCGCTGCCGGCATGACCCTGCGCACCGAGGACGGTCAGCTCCACACCGTCGGCTGGAGCCTGCTCGTCGGCGAGGACGACGTGACCCCGGCCCTGCGCCTGGTCGAGGTCGGTGATGCGGTCGTCGTGAACTTCGTGCGCACCAACGACTGGGGACAGGACCACGGCCTGGCGATTACCGACGACGCAGGGGTGGTGCTCGCCCTCGAGGAAGGGTGGTCCACGGACTTCGACCGCCTGGGCACCGACAACCCGCTGGCCGGGCTCTCGGTCGAGCGCGGCGACGCGACCGGTCCCCGCAAGGCCGACCAGTGCGGCACTCGACGCGGCTACGAGCTGTCCTTCGAGGCGGACACCGAGCTCACGCTGGGACCGAACCACAGCGGCAACATCACCGACGGCGACCACATGCTGGTGGTGCAGAACGCCGGCTCCTGGGGCTTCGTCGGTCAGGTGAACTGCACCGATACCTGGGGGCCGACCGCCTGGGCCGCATGGCGGGTGCCGCCGTTCACGATGTGAGCGCGTCGAGGTCCAGCGGGTCGAAGCCGAACAGCTCCTGGAACTGCGCGGCGTCGAAGCGCACGTAGTAGGTGTTCTGGCGCACGAGCTGGCTCTCGCCGCGCCCGAAGCCGCGCCAGGCCTCGCACTCGCCGCGGGCGACGAAGGCCTCCGTCGAGTCCCCCGCGACGTGCTCCAGATAGCGCTCGAGCAGTGCGATGCGGGCCTCCACGAAGGCCTGGCGCACCTCGGGGTCGAGGGTCGCGGCCAGCGCGCGCATGGCCGCATCGGTCTCGGAGGCTCCGGCGGCGAGTGCCTGGTCGGCTTCGAGACCGGGGTAGTTCGCGCCGTGTCCCCAGCGGTCGTAGGCATCGAGCGACAGGGCCGCCTGGCCCTGGTGCCGACGCAGTGCGTACAGGCGCGCGAGGCGTACGGCGTCGGGATGCTGGCTCATCGGCTCGGCCACTTCCATGCGGGGGTCGACAGCAGGTCCTGCCCGGCCCAGCGCGTCTCGCCCAGTTCCTTGACCAGGTCGAAGGAGTGGCAGTCGTCCTCTTCGCGAAGCGCCGCCGCGAGGACGTCGGAGTGCGTGACCACCCACACCTGCGACTCGCGCGCGGCCCGACGGATCAGGCGTCCCAGCGCCGGGAGCAGGTCCGTGTGCAGGCTGGTCTCGGGCTCGTTGATGACCATGAGCTCCGGCGGACGCGGCGTGAGCAGCGCGGCGAGCCACATGAGGTAGCGCAGCGTGCCGTCCGAGAACTCCGCGGCCGACAGCGAGCGCAGCATGCCGGGCTGCTGCATGGCGAGCAGCATCGAGGTGCTGGATCCCTGTACTTCCAGCGTCGAGCCGGGAAATGCGTCGGCGACGGCGTCGGCGAGCGCACCGCGGTCGCCCACCTCCTCGATGGTGGCGATGGCAGCGGCCAGATCGCGCCCGTCGTGCGCAAGGACCGGCGTGCGCGTGGCGACCTGCGGCTGGCGGGCCGGGGCGTCACGGTCACTGCGGAAGTGGTCGTAGAAACGCCACGAACGAATGCGGTCGCGGAGCAGGAACACCGCGGGAGCGCCCACCGGGTCAGCCAGCTCGGTGAGCATGGAGTCGTGGCTCGGCATGTAGTGGTGCGTGTCGACCCAGGTGCCCTCGGCGTTGCGCACGTTCACCAGTCCGCGATTGCGGTCGGCGAGGGTCGCCGGCGGTGACCACTTGGGCCCGGCCCACAGGACCTCGCGCTTGATCTCGGGGTCGCGGTCGAAGCGCGTATCCCCGGGCTGCGGGAGGCCCACGTCGATGGCGTAGCCGAAGTCCTCGGTGGCGAAGCCCAGGCGCAGCGCGATGGCCCCCTTGCGTACGGTGCCTTGCACGGGCTGACTGCCGTCGCGCATGCCGCGCGAGAACTGCGAGGGTCCCGCCCACAGCGTGGAGGGCAGGCCTCCCTCGCGAGCCAGGGACCCGATGAGCTCCCCGCGCGACACGTCCGAGAGCATGGCCAGGCTGCGATACAGCGAGGACTTCCCGACGCCGTTGGCGCCGGTGACCACGTTCAGGCGACCGAGGGGGAGCACGAGCTCCCGCAGCGAGCGGTAGTTGGCGACGGCGAGTGTCTCGATCACTCCGCCAGCGTACCCCCGTCGGGAGGCGTTGGGGTGGCGGCTACCCGGCATTTCTCGGCGGGACCGCGCCGCCGCGAGCGCACGCGATTCAACGAGCGGTGAGGGACTCGCCGACAAAGGTGAGCAGGCACGCCGCGAAGGTCTCGTCGTACTCGCGCATGCACAGCCCAAGCCGCTCGCGGACCGCGGGGTCCGTCGCGCAGCGGTCGGTCATCGCGTAGAGCTCGGCGAAGGCGGCCTCGCGCTGCTTGGGATCGGTGAGGGCGTCGATCTTCTCCTGGAGCAGCGGGCGAGCGGTGCCGAGACGGCGGCGCACCACGGACTCGCACAGTCCCGGATCCGCGGCGGGCACCCAGTCGTCGACCGCCACCCGCACGGTGCACTCGGCATACGCATCACACTCGGTCATCGCCGTGCACTCGGCGAGGGCAGTCCGGCGGGAGTCGAAGAGCGCGCACTGATCGGTCAGCGAGAGACCGTGCAGGCGCCCCTTGCGGTCCGGGTTTCGGGGAACGGGCGCGCGCGCCAGGGCCTCGGCGCACTCTCCGAGCTTGCGGGCGCCCCAGGCATCGCAGACCTCGATGGATGGCACCTCGGGTGCCGGCGTCTCGGCGGGTCCGCAGGCGATGAGCACGAGGAGTGGCAGCAGGCGGGTCATGCGCGGAAGGCTACACCGCGAGCCCGCGAGCGTCACAGCTCCGCGGTAGTCTCGTCGCGGAGGCCGCATGTCGCTGTGGGCCATTCCCTGTTTCGCGCTGGGCATCGGAGGATGGCTGCTCGCGGCCGTCTCGGCGGCCGAGCTGGCCATGCGCCATCCCGCCGAGGACCGCTCGGCGTGGTGGTACGCGACCCACGGGGCAGCGTTCTTCGATCCCGAGGCCTTTGCTGCCAGCGGGGCGCCAGTGCACAGCCGCATGCTCGCCGGCATGGGTACGTTCGTCACTGGCATCGGCGCCGGCATGCTCGTGACGGCGCTCACCGCCCCGGCGTAGCACTCGGACCAGCAAGAGGGAGCCAGGGCGACGCGGTGCGCGGCAGGCTTTCCCGCTCGGGGGGTCTGACCCCGAGCATGGGTCGGACACCAAGCGGGGCTCTGACCCCACGCAGCGCTCTGACCCCACGCAGCGCTCTGACCCCACGCAGCGCTCTGACCCCACGCAGCGCTCTGACCCCACGCAGCGCTCTGACCCCACGCGGGGGTCGGACACGAAGCGGGGCTCTGACCCCACGCAGGGCTCTGACCCCATTCGGGGGTCAGACCCCCAACCGCCCAATAACCGGCTCTAACCACCTTTATGCCGCCTTTTGAAAACC
Source organism: Deltaproteobacteria bacterium (assembly GCA_006226595.1). Lineage (GTDB taxonomy): Bacteria > Myxococcota_A > UBA796 > UBA796 > M1803. Next base: position 54,624 of record SBGP01000116.1, on the reverse strand, counting down.
ACTCCCCAACAAGCAAACGACTTCGAATCGAAAGCACTTGCACTCAAAAGTAGAACATGTTCTAGTTCAGCCGTTCAAAGTGAAACATGTTCTACCTCGGCCAGAAGAGGCCGTTCGTAGGGGGAAGACCGTGGCCGCACGCATCAACACCGTCCAGGAATACTTCGACACCCTCGGTGACCGCTTCGTGCAGAGCGCCGCCAATGGCGTGAGCGCCGTGTTTCAGTTCGAGATCTCCGGCGATGGCGGCGGAACCTGGCACGTCATCGTCAACGACGGCGCGATGGAGGTCCACAGTGGCCCCCACTCCGAGCCCTCGGCGACGGTGTCGGCCAAGGCCGCCGACTACATCAAGATCTCGAACGGCGACATGAACGGCCTGCGCGCCGTGATGACCCGCAAGATGAAGATCGGCGGCAACCTCGTGGTCGCTCGCAAGATGCAGCAGATGTTCCCGACCGGGAACATCTAGGACAGGAGTTCCGGATGACGACGGTCGAGCTCGTCTCGCCGTTCGTCCTCGAGTACGCCTACAAGCGCAGCACAGGACCGGTCATCGGCCGCTTCCTGACCGCGCTTCGTGCAGGCCGAATCGAGGGCGTGCGCACCGCCACGGGTCGGGTGCTCTGCCCACCCGTCGAATACGACCCCGAGACCGGCGAAGACATCGTCGACTTCGTGGAAGTGGGCCCAGAGGGCACGGTCACCACGTGGACGTGGGTTGCCGAGCCCGAACCCGGGCAGCCCCTGTCCGAGCCGTTCGCGTACGCGCTCGTCAAGCTCGACGGCGCCGACACCGCCATGCTCCACGCCCTGAAGTGCGGCAAGGACGCACTGGTCACCGGCATGCGCGTGCGTGCCGTGTTCGCGGCCGAGCGCAGCGGCATGATCACCGACCTCGCGTACTTCCAACCCGCTGACCTGCCGGCTCCCGAGCTGGTGCCGGTCCCGGCGGAGCACCCGGTGACACGCTTCAAGGCCCCGGTGCACGCGGAGTACACCGTCGCCGCGGGCGCCACGACCGCCGAGTTCCTCCGCGGCATCCTGCGCAAGGAGCTCAACGGCCGCCGCTGCCCGAGCTGCGACAAGATCTACATCCCACCGCGTGGCTCCTGTCCGCTCTGCGGCGTGCGCACCTCCGAGGTCGTGCCTCTCGCCCAGAAGGGCACGGTCACCACCTTCTCGATCATCCGCATCCCCTTCGAGGGACAGGTGCTCGAGCCGCCCTACGCCGCGGCCCACGTCCTGCTCGACGGCGCGGACGTGCCGCTGCTCCACATCGTCGGCGACTGCGACGTCGATGACGTGCGCATGGGCATGCGCGTCGAGGCCGTGTGGGTCGAAGACCTGCAGCCGACCCTGGCCTCCGTTCGCTACTTCCGGCCCATCGACGAGCCAGACGCCACCTACGAGAGCTTCAAGGAGCACGTGTGATGGCGCTTCGAGACGTGCACATCGCGGGCTTCGCCCAGCTTCCCAACAGCCACGACCTCGACGACTACGACGAGGCCGAGATGGTCCAGGAGATCACCGAGCGCGCCCTCGCCGACGCCGGCTTGCGCCGCGAGGATGTGGGATTCACCTGCTCGGGCTCCAACGACTACGTCATGGGGCGGCCCTTCTCGTTCACCATGGCCATCGACGGACTCGGTGCCTGGCCGCCGATCCGCGAGTCCCACGTCGAGATGGACGGGGCCTGGGCCATGTACGAGGCCTACGTGCGGCTTCAGCACGGAGACGTCGACGTGGCGCTGGTCTACTGCTTCGGCAAGTCCAGCCTCGGTAGCGTCGACAAGGTCCACACCTACGAGCTCGACCCCTACTCGCTGGCACCACTCCAGGTCGACCCGCACAGCCTCGCCGCCATGCAGGCCCGGATGCTGCTCGAGCAGGGGCTGATCACCGAGGCCGAGCTTGCCCACATCGCCTGTCGCGCCCGCCGCGACGGCAACAAGAACCCGAACGCGCCGCACTCCGACGAGGCCGATGCCGACGCGCTCCTCGCACAGCCCTACGTCCGAGAGCCCCTGCGGGCCCACGACCTGCCGACCCGCACCGACGGTGCCGCGTGCATCGTGCTCAGGGTCGGCGGCGGCGGACCGCGCATCCGCGGCATCGCCCACATCATGGACCAGCACCAGCCCGGCTCGCGCGACCTCACCGACGCGGTCTCCGCCCGACAGGCCCTCGAAGCCGCTGGCGGAGCCGACGGCGTGACCGTGGCCGAGCTGCACGCCCCGTACACCACCCAGGTCGCGGTGCTCAAGCGCGCCATGGGCCTGGACGACGAGGTCGCGATCAACCCGTCCGGAGGCGCCATTCCGGCGTGTACGCCGATGGTCGCCGGCCTGGTGCGCATCGGCGAGGCGGCCATGGCCGTGCGCCACGGCGCCCCCGCCGCCATCGGCCATGCGACGAGCGGCTCGCTGCTCCAGCACAACCTCGTGTGCGTCCTGGAGGCTGAGTGATGACCCCCGTTCTCCGTGACACCCGCCCTCGCGTGCCCAGGCGGCCCGCCCGCTCGCGCACGACGACCTCACGTGGTGGAACACTCCTCGGCCGTCGGCCCCTCGCGGCCAAACCACCTGGACGCCGCGATCATCGGATGTCCCGTTCGACGGGGGTCATCTCATGAGCCACGAACGCTGCGCCGTCATCGGCATCGGCCAGACCAAATACTCGGCCAAGCGCGGCGACGTCTCCATGCCCGGTCTGCTCCGCGAGGCCGCCCAGAAGGCCCTGGCTGACGCCGGTCTCGGCTGGAAGGACATCGACGCGGTGGTCATCGGCAAGGCCCCGGACATGTTCGAGGGCGTCGTCCAGCCCGAGCTGTTCCTGGCCGGCGCGCTCGGCGCCGTCGGCAAGCCGATGATGCGCGTGCACACGGCGGGCTCGGTGGGCGGCTCCACTGCCATCGTCGCCAGCCACCTCGTGAGCAGCGGCGTGCACAAGCGCGTGCTCACCGTGGCCTACGAGAAGCAGTCCGAGTCCAACGCCATGTGGGCCCTGTCCCAGCGCTTCCCCTTCCAGCCGCCGGTCGCGGCCGGCGCGGGCGGCTACTTCGCGCCGATCATCCGCGCGTACATGCGCCGCACGGACGCCCCCGATCACATCGGCATGAAGGTGGTGGTCAAGGACCGCACCAACGCGCTCAAGAACCCGCTCGCGCACATCCACGACCCGGAGATCTCCATCGAGAAGGTACGGGCCACGCCGATGCTGTGGGACCCGATTCGCTACGGCGAGACCTGTCCGAGCAGTGACGGCGCGTGCGCGATGATCTTCAGCAGCGACGGCAGCGAGGTCGCGAACCCCGCCTGGGTGCTGTCCACCGCCATGCGCAGCGAGCCCATGCTGTTTCCGGGTCGCGACGAGGTCAGCCCTCGGGCCGGCCGCGACTGCGCGACCTCGGCGTACAAGGACGCGGGCATCACCCCCGCGGACATCGACTGCGCCGAGATCTACGTGCCCTTCTCCTGGTACGAGCCGATGTGGCTCGAGAACCTGCACCTGTTCGAGAACGGGTGGCGAGCCGTGGACGAGGGCAAGACCGAGCTCGACGGCGAGCTGCCGATCAACATGTCGGGCGGGGTGCTCTCGTCGAACCCCATCGGTGCCAGCGGCATGATCCGCTTCGCCGAGGCCGCCCGCCAGGTGCGCGGCACCGCCGAGGCCCACCAGGTCGACGGCGCCAAGATCGCCATGGGACACGCCTACGGCGGCGGCTCCCAGTTCTTCTCCATGTGGATTGTCGGCAAGGAGCGCCCATGAGCATTCCCACGAAGTTCAACCTCGCGGACCTCTACGAGGCCCAGGCGGACGCGTTCGGGGACCGGCTGGCCATCGTCAGCGGCGACCTGCGCATGACCTACGGGGAGCTCGACCACCGCGCGACGAAGCTCGCGAACTACTTCGCGTCCCAGGGCCTCGGCGAGGGCGACCACATCGGCCTGTACCTCTACAACGGGCACGAGTACCTGGAGTGCATGCTGGCGGCGTGGAAGATCCGCGCGCGCACCATCAACGTGAACTACCGCTACGTCGCGGACGAGCTGCGCTACATCTTCGAGAACGCCGAGCTCAAGGCGCTCGTCTACGAGCCCGACCTCGCCGAGTTCGTGCACCCGACGAAGACCGACGCGATGACGCTGATGCTCGAGCGCGGCGAGGCCTACGAGGCCGCCCTCGCCTCCGGCTCGGACTCGCGGGACTTCCCCGCGCGCAGCGACGACGACCTGTGCATCATCTACACCGGCGGCACCACGGGCATGCCCCGCGGCGTCATGTGGCGGCACGAGGACTTCTACTACGCCGGTCTTCAGGGCGGAAACCCGGGCGGCGAGTCCTTCGAGACCCCCGAGCAGGCCGTGAAGCAGCTGACCATCAACGGCGACGGGCTGCACATCCACTGCCCAGCTCCGATGATTCACGGCTCCGGCCAGCTCGCGGCGTGGATTGCGCTGTTCAATGGCGGTGTCGCGATCATCGTGCCCGGCCGCTCCTACCGTCCCGACGAGACCTTGCGGCTGTGTGCCGCCGAGCACGTTCACAGCATCAACATCGTCGGTGATGCGATGGCGCTGCCGCTGATCACCGAGCTCGAGGCCAACCCCGGCAAGTACCAGCTCACCGACCTGAACGTGATCAGCTCCGCCGGCGCGGTGCTCTCCGGCAACGTGCGCGAGAAGCTGGAAGAGCTCATCCCCTCGGCGATGGTGATGAACAACTTCGGCGCGTCCGAGACCGGGCACCAGGGCACCGCCTTCTACGAGGACGGCAAGGCCATCTGGATCTTCGACACGACGCACTCGATCGTCGTCGACGACGACCTGAACCCGGTCGAGCCCGGCTCCGACGTGGTCGGCAAGCTCGCCCGCTTCGGCCACATCCCGCTCGGCTACTACAAGGACGAAGAGAAGACCGCGAAGACCTTCTTCGAGAAGGACGGCGTGCGCTACGTCGTGCCCGGCGACATGGCGATGGTCGCCGAGGACGAGACGGTCATCTTCCTGGGCCGCGGCAGCGTGTGCATCAACTCCGGCGGCGAGAAGGTCTACGCCGAGGAAGTGGAAGAGGCGCTGAAGCACCACCCCGAGGTGTTCGACGCCGTGGTCGTGGGCGTGCCCGACGAACGCTGGGGACAGCGGGTCGAGGCGCTGGTCACCGCCCGCGTGGACGCCCCGAACATCGACGACATCGAGGCCTTCTGCCGCACGAAGGTCGCCGGCTACAAGACGCCCCGGAAGATCTGGGTCGTCGACGATCTCAACCGGCAGCCCTCGGGCAAGCCGGACTACCGCTGGGCCCGTGAGCGGGCCATCGAACTCGGAGCTTCCGCATGAGTCGTCTCGAAGGAAAGACCGCTGTCGTCACCGGAGCCGCGAGCGGCATCGGTCGCGCCATGGCCCGCCGCTTTGCCGAGGAGGGCGCGTCCGTCGTCGCCGTCGACATGGACGAGTCTCGCCTCGCCAAGGTCGCGAGCGAGCTCGGCTGCAAGATGGTCGCCGGCGACATCAGCGACGACGGGATCATCGCCCAGATGCTCGATGGCGACGTGCACATCCTGTGCAACAACGCTGGCATCCTCGACGCGCTCACCCCGCTGCACGAGGTCAGTGACGAGCTGTACGCCAAGGTGATGAAGATCAACGTGGAGGCTCCGTTCAAGGCGATGCGCGCGGTGCTTCCCCGCTTCGCCGAGGCCGGCGGCGGCGTGATCCTCAACACCTGCTCGGCGGCCGCGCTCAGCGGCGGCCGCGCGGGTGCTGCGTACACCGCCAGCAAGCACGCCCTGCTCGGCTTCACCCGCTCGACCGCCTGGTACTACGGCAGCCAGGGCATCCGCTGCAACGCCATCGCCCCCGGCGCCATCGAGACGAAGATGCACTTCCGGGCCCCGCCGAACCAGCGCGGCTTCGAGGCCTACCAGAAGCACTTCGGGACCATGCCGCGGCACGGCAAGGCCGCCGAGGTCGCGGCCCTGGCCGCGTTCCTGGTCAGCGACGACGCGAGCTACGTGAACGGCGAAGTGATCAGCGTCGACGGTGGCTGGAACAGCTTCTGATGCGCACTCATGGCCGTTGATCTCCAGCGCTTCTTCCACTTCGACCCCGGCGAGGACGCGTCGTGGCATGCCCGGCGGCGGCTCGCCGCAGCCGGACGCGTGCTCTCGGACCGCTGCGTCGATGCCGAGAGCGACGAAGCGGCGCTGAGTGCGGCCGCCGCGCTTGTCGAGCAGGCCGTCGCCCTGCTCAACCCTGGCAAGACGCCGGGTCAGGCCTACGCCGACGGCAGCTTCCACGAAGACCCGGCCGTGTACATGGACCGGAGCGCCATGTTCGGGGTGAGCAACCCCGTGGCACCACCGATGCTGATCCGCTGGGAAGACGCGCGCAGCGTATGCGACATGCGCTTCGGCTGGCGACACGGCGGCGCCCCGGGCATCGTCCACGGCGGGCTCATCGCCGCGGCCCTGGACCAGGTCAGCGGCCACTGCGCGACCCTCGCCGAGCGCGGCGGACTCACCGTGCAGCTCGACGTGACCTATCGAAAGGCCGTGCCCGTGGGCGTGCCGCTCACCGTCGCTGCCTGGGTCACCGCGCAGGACGACCGAACCACCACCATCCACGCGGAAGTGCGCGGCGGCGACGTCGTGTACGCCGAGAGCCGCGGCGTGTTCCGGCTGATGAAGCGCGAGCACATCGCCCGCGTGCTCACCTCCGCGGACGGCTGACCGTCACTCACCCCCTGGGAACTCGACGATGCTGATCGACACCACTCCCGAGCAAAAGGCCTTCCAGGCCGAGGTCCGCGCCATGTTCGCGGCGATCATGACGCCCGAGATGCGCGAGGAGCTCGTGCACCAGGAAGGCGGCGGCCCGCTGTACTACGCGGCGATGGAGAAGCTCGCGGAGGGCGGCTGGCTCGGAGTCGGCTGGCCCAGGGAGTACGGCGGCCAGGAGCGCTCGCCCATCGAGGAGTTCCTGTTCTTCGACGAGGCGCACCGCTCGGGCTTTCCGATCCCGCTGCTCACACTGAACACCGTGGGCCCCACGCTCATCAAGTACGGCTCCGAGGACCAGAAGGCGGACATGCTGCCGCGCATCCTCGCCGGCAAGCTGCACTTCTCGATCGGATACTCCGAGCCCAGCGCCGGCACCGACCTCGCCTCGCTGACCACGCGGGCCGAGCGGGACGGCGACGAGTACGTGATCAACGGCCAGAAGATCTGGATCAGCCTCGCGGACTTCGCCGACTACCTGTGGCTCGCGTGCCGCACGGACCCGAACGCGCCGAAGCACAAGGGCATCAGCATCCTGTGCGTGCCGATGAACGCCGAGGGCGTGAGCCACACGCCGATCCGCAACCTCGGCGACAGCAACATCCACGCGGTGTACCTCGAGAACGTGCGGGTGCCCGTGAGCGCGCGCGTCGGCCCCGAGCACGGCGGCTGGAAGATGATCACGACCCAGCTCAACCACGAGCGCATCGCGTTGATGATGGTCGGTCCTCTCGCGCGGCTCTCCGCCGAGGTGCGCGACTGGGCGAAGAGCGTGCCCGATGGCGACGGCACGCTGCTCGACAAGCCCTGGGTGCGCCGGAACCTCGCGGTGGTCGAGGCCAAGCTCGAGGCCCTGCGGCTGCTCAACTGGCGGCAGGCGTGGAACATGGGCCGCGACGTGCTCACGATGCAGGAGGCGAGCGGGCTCAAGGTCTTCGGCAGCGAGTTCTACGTGGAGGGCTACCGGCTGCTCCTCGAGGTGCTCGGCGTGCAGGGGCTGGTCAAGCACGGAAGCAGTGCGGCGCTACTGCGCGGCGAGCTGGAGCGGCACTACCGGGCGACGCTGGTGCTCACCTTCGGCGGCGGTGTGAACGAGGTGCAGCGCGACATCATCGCGATGGCGGGCCTGCGCCTGCCGCGCGCGCAGAGGTAGACATGGACTGGCAAGAGAACGAGATGCAGGAGGCCGTGAGCGGCCTGGCCAAGCAGATCTTCGCGGGCTCCACCCAGCCGTGGAAGGACCTGGTCGACGCGCAGATCATGGACCTCGAGGGCACCCTCGAGATCGCCTCGCTGCTCGTCGCCTGCGGGCGCGCGGGCGCGCGCGTCCCGCTGTTCGAGACGCTGGTGCTCGGAGCGCCGATCGCGAAGTTCGGCGAAGCCCCAGCGCCCGGCACGGTGCTCACCGCCGGCCTCGTCGAGGCCCACAGCCGCGACCCGCGACGTGCGACGACCCGCTGCGAGGGCGGCAAGCTCTACGGCGAGAAGGTGTGCGTGCCGTGGGCGTCCCAGGCGAGCCGCATCGTCGTGCCCGCCACGGATGGCGTGTACGTCGCGAACCTCGCCGACTGTCGCATCGAGGAAGGCACCGCGACCCACGACGATCCCGTGGGGACCGTGGTCTTCGACGGCACCCCCTGCGAACGCCTCGGCGGGGACGAGGTCCTCGACTGGTGGCTGCCGCGGGTGGATGTGGGCGTGTGCGCCCTGCTCTTTGGCCTCGCGAAGGAAGCGCTGATCCTCACGGCCAAGTACGTCGCCGACCGGCAGCAATTCGGCCGCCCCATCGGCAGCTTCCAGGCCGTGCAGCAGAGAGCCGCCGACGCGTGGATCGACCTGCAGGCGATGGAGGTGTGCCTGTGGCAGGCCGCCTACCGCGTGGACGCAGAGCTCGACAGCGCTCGGGAACGCGCGATTGCGCGGTACTGGGCCGCCGAGGGCGCACACCGGGTCACGGCGGCCGCCCAGCACCTGCACGGCGGCTTCGGCTTCGACCGGGACTACCCGCTGCATCGCTACTTCCTGGCCGTGAAGCAGCACGAGTTCCTGCTCGGGGGCGCGAACCAGCAGCTCGAGCAGCTCGGGGACCTCGTGGCTCAGGCCTGAGCCGCCAGCTGGTTCGCCACGCGAGCCCAGGGGAGGTGCAGCGCGGCGGCAATCTCGCGACTGTCGAAGCCCCGGGCCGCGAGGGTCTGGCATGCCTGTTTCCGCGACCATCGCTCCGCGCCCCACAGGTTGTTCGGGTCGAAGCCTGGTGGAGAGAAGCGCAGGGAGCGCACCGCCTCGAGGTACTCGAGGTAGGCGGCCAATCCACCGAGGCTGGCCAGCGTATCGTCCGTGTGCAGCCAGCCGGCTCCGCGCTCGAAGAAGCCGTGGCTGGTCCACAGCGGATGCTCCACCCGTGAGGGGTTCAGGCGGTGGGGATTGAGGTGCACATACGCGAAGAGATGCCGCCAGTAGGCGGCATCCTCGACGAGGCGGCTGCGAAAGCGCCCGCGGAACATGGGACCGTCGCGACGTGAGCGACGGTGGATCTCCCCGGCATAGCGTCCCTGGAGGTCCTGCATTGCCTGGCTGAGCTGGCCGCTGTCGCTGACCACCAGCAGGTGAAAGTGGTTGGGCATGAGCGCGTAGGCCCGCACCTGCACGCCATGACGCGCTTCGACTTCGCGCAGAAGGCCCAGGAACAGCCAGCGGTCGTCAGAGGCGTGGAAGATGCGGCGGTGATGGGCCCCTCGGTTCATCACGTGGTGGTGGGCGCCCGGGTAGTCCATGCGTGGCGGTCGAGACATGCGTCCTCCTCGCCCACGCTGTCGCAAGACCTGTGCCACGACCTGCTCTCCGCTTCGGATCTGGAGGGTCGGACGGCGGTGGAAGCAGCAACCCAGGGAGGAGCGACGCCGGCGCGGATCCGCTCTCCATAAGCACTTGAAGGGGTCTGACTCCCCCGGGGGGTCTGACCCTTCTGCGGGGTCAGACCCCTCACCCGGGTCAGACCCCCCACCCGGGTCAGACCCCTTCCACCGTCGAAAAACGACGGGGAAAAGCGTCGAACTTCGACGCTTCTTCGACGATCTTCGTCACTTCGCGGGCAGTGACCTCGCGTAGTCCCGCCCACGGCCCACCCAACTCCGAAGCGCCGCATCGTCCTCTACCACCGCCGCATCCACGAGCAACCACCCGCGCATGGGCTTACCGCCGCGCTCGATGCCGCCTACACCGGGCTCCTCGAGCCACTCGGCCCAGTCGTCCGGCGCGGCCCGCACCATGAGCCGACCGTCGGAGTGCGCGCCACAGGCCATGTTCCCGTGCAGCGTCCACCCGACACCGCCGAACATCTTTTTCTCGACCAGCCCGTTCTCACCGGCGAGCAGGTCCCTCACGCGCTCCGCGAGCGCCTCGTCATACGGCATCTCGCCTCCCACCCGAGGCTACCACCGCCCAACCACCGTTTCGCGCCCCTGCGAGCCGTGTTCCGCGCAATCCCCTCGGACAACCCGTCCCAGGAGGCTATGAACGACAGATGCCTCCCAAGATGCTGGTCCTCGACCTCGATGGCACCGCCCTCACCCACGAGGGAAAGGTCCACCCCGACGACATCGCCGCCGCCCACGCCCTCGCCGAGGCCGGCGTGCACGTGACCATCGCCACCGGGCGCCTCTACACCGGCACCCGGCCCGCCGCGATGGCCCTCGGCGTGCGCGGTTCCCTGGCCGTGATCAACGGCACCGAGCTGCTCGACGCCGAGACCGGCACGGTCTCCTACGGCGCGTACCTGCCGCACCCCGAGCGCCAGGTCATCCGCGAGCTGCTGGACACCCACGGCGTGCACCCCTTCCTCTTCGCGAGCCACGACATCCACCTCGCCCACGAGGCCGAGCACCACGCGCCCTACCTGTCCATCTGGACCGAGGCGCTCACCCGGCACCCCGACATCTTCGCCGCGAGCGCCTGGGACCACCACGCGCTCGTCGCCATCTGCGGCGTGGCCGAGCACGACGCCATCCACGCCATGGCCGACGTGATCCGCACGGACCTGCCGGCCATCCGTCCGACGACCTTCACCACCTTCCACGGGGACGGCTTCGTCGAGCTGCGCGTCGAGGGCGACGACAAGGGCACCGCCATCGAGCGCCTCGCCGCCGATCGCGGCCTCACCGCCGAGGACGTCGTGGCCGTGGGCGACTGGCTCAACGACCTGCCCATGCTCGAGCGCGCGGGCCTGTCCTTCGCGATGCGCGAGGCCGCGCCCGAGGCCATCGCCGCCGCCGACCACACCCTCGACGCCGTCCGCGGACAGGGTGGGGCCGTGGCCGAGCTCGCCCGCCGCATCTGGAGCCTGTAGTGAGCAACAAGACCACCCCCACCGACGCGAGCGTCGAGGCCTTCGTCGCCGCCGTGCCCAACGAGGCCCGCCGCGAAGACGCCCAGACCCTGCTCCGACTGCTCTCCGACGTCAGCGGCGAGGCCCCCCGCATGTGGGGCCCGACGATCGTGGGCTTCGGGACCTACGACTACACCTACGACAGCGGACGCAGCGGAAAGTGGCTCCGCATCGGCTTCTCCCCACGCAAGCGCGAGAACGTCGTGTACCTGATGGGCGGCTTCGAGCAGCATACCGACCTGCTCTCACGCCTCGGCAAGTACAAGACCGGCAAGTCCTGCCTGTACATCTCGCGCCTCGCCAACGTGGACCTCGACGTCCTCCGCGAGCTGATGGTCGCGTCGCTCGCCGAGATGGCAGAGAAGTACCCGTCTGGAGCCTGACGGCATAGGAGGCGCCACCGACCCGGAGCCTCCCGTGATCCCCGAAGTCCGCCTCAAGCCCCGCGCCGACAAGCGTGCCCGCGCTGGTCATCCCTGGATCTTCTCGAACGAGATCGACGGGAGCGTCAAGGATCTGCCTGCGGGCGGCGCCGTCGACGTGATGGCCCCCAACGGCGCGTTCATCGCCCGCGGCTACGCGAACCCCCACTCGCTCATCGCCGTGCGGCTGCTCACCCGCAATCGCCGCGAGGACATCGACCACCCGGCCTTCTACCAGCGCCGCATCGAGGAGGCCCTGCGCTACCGCCAGCAGGTGCTCCCCGGTCGCGAGAGCTACCGCATGGTGCACGCCGAGGGCGACGCTCTGCCGGGCCTCGTCGTCGATCGCCTGCGAGACGTGCTCGCCGTGCAGATCACCACCCTCGGCATGGAGGAGCGCAAGCCCCAGCTCGAGCAGGCCTTCAAGGCCCTCGGCTTCGAGGCCGCAGTGCTTCGCAACGACGCGCGCGTGCGCGAGCTCGAGGGCATGGAGATGGGCCGCGGCGCGTGGTTCGGCGACATCCCCGAGTCCGTGGACGTCGACGAGTACGGCGTGACCTTCCGGGTCGGGCTGCTCGAGGGCCAGAAGACCGGCCACTTCTTCGACCAGACCGACAACCGCCACTGGCTCGGCAGCCTGTGCGGCGGCAAGACCGTGCTCGACGTGTACAGCAACACCGGCGGCTTCGCACTGCACGCGCTCAAGCACGGCGCCGAGAAGGCGGTGATGGTCGAGAAGTCCGAGGCCGTGTGCGAGCTCGCCCACGAGAACGCCAAGCTCAACGGCGTTGCCGATCGGCTGACGATCTTGTGCGACGAGGGCAAGCGCACGCTCGAGTCGCTCGTCGGCGGCGGCCATCGCTTCGACGTGGTCAACCTCGACCCTCCGGCCTTCGCCAAGACCAAGAAGGTCGTGAAGAGCGCGGTTCGCGGCTACCGCGAGATCAACAGCCTCGGCCTGTCGCTCGTCGCTCCCGGCGGCCTGTTCGGCACTTCCAGCTGCAGCTTCCACGTCGACGAGGAGGCCTACCTCGGTGCCGTGCAGGAAGCCGCGCATCATGTGGGCAAGCGACTTCGCCTCGCTCGGAGGGGTGGCCAGGGCTCCGATCATCCCGTCGTCCCCGGAATTCCCGAGACTCGCTACCTCAAGTTCTTCGGCTTCGGCGTCACGCCGGCGGCCTGATCGTCACTTTGCGCGGGGGCCTTGGCACATTATTCACCCCGCGACTTCGCTTTCTCTTTGGAGGAGACATGCGCCTCACTGGACTCGCGCTCATCGCGTTCCTGGCGACCACCGGCTGTACCAACAACGGTACGGACGAGACCGACAGCGGAACCGAGACCGACACCGACACTGACGCCGACGCCGATACCGACACCGACGCCGACGCCGATACCGACGCGGATGCCGACACCGACGCCGATGCCGACACCGACGCCGATGCCGACACCGACGCCGATGCCGACACCGACGCGGATGCCGACACGGACACGGACACGGACACCGATACCGACACGGACACGGATACCGACACCGACACCGACACCGACACCGATACCGATACCGACACCGACACCGACACCGATACGGACACGGACACCGATACCGACACGGACACGGACACCGATACGGACACCGATACCGGGCGCACCGTCATCCTGAACGAGACCTTCGATAATGCGAACGGTTTTGCGCTCACGGATGGCAACGACGCTTCCGCTACCTTCTTCTCCGATGCCACGGACACCTCCAACGGGTTCGACTTCCTGGGCATCAGTGACGGCACCACCGGCGGCGACTACGGGACGAGCTTCGCCTCCGACGTCACCGGCTGGTACACCGGTTTCGACGGCAACTTCCTCGTTGCTTCCGACATGGACGGCGATGGATTCGTCGTCCCGGCGAACCTGACTTGGTCCGGCCTCGACATCTCCGGCCAGACGGGGCTGACCATCAGCCTGGACATCGCCGAGGCGCTGTCCAACGACGGCAACAACGACATCGACATCTCCGACTTCATCATCGTTCAAGCGACCGTCGATGGCGGCACCGCCGAGACGGTCGCGGAGTTCCGGGGTGATGTCGACGCAACCAACGGACTGTTCCGGGTCGATACCAACGCGGACGGCATCGGCGATGGCGATCCGGCGGTCGGGCCTGCTGCGCAGACCTACAGCTTCCCCATCACCGGCACCGGATCCAGCCTGACCGTGTCGCTGTCGGTCTCCGTCAATGCCGGGTTCGAGGACTTCGGCATCGACAACGTGATCGTCAGCGCGGACTGACCGCCCAGATGAACCAGGGCCCTCCCCGTCTTCGGACGCGGAGGGCCTTCGTGCGTCTGGGCGTTACTTCTTCGTCGGCAGCACGAAGCCGAGCACCGCGACGCCCCCAGAAAGCCCGGTGAGCACCACTGCCGTGTTGTTCAGCCCACGCATGGTCGCGTAGCCCTCGCGGTCGAGGTCTCGCTGCGCCTTGACCCCGGCGAAGCCCGTGGCCAGTGATGCTGCGCCGAACGCGACGGCGCCGCCTGCCCCCGCCAGCGCCAGCCCGAGCCTCGGCTTGCGTTTGGTGGTCACCGGCTCGGGCGCCAGGGGCACGTCCGCCCGCCAGGCGGTGGGGAACACGCCATCGTCGATGACCATGCCTTCCCAGACCCCCACGTACTCGCGCTGCACGATGTGGATGCCCGGGAGCGCCGGCAGGGTCTTCACCCGCTTGCCGTCCACGTAGTACACGGCATCGGTGGGCAGGGCCTCCTCGGGAGTGCTCGGCAGCAGCGGCGCGAAGGCCTGGAGCTCGGGCTGCAGCCATGAGCGGTCGAGCTCGCCGTCGATGAGCAGGGCCGTGGTCAGTGCGGGCTGCCAGTCGTCCCCCGCGGCGTGATCGACCACCGCCAGCCCCTGGAGGAAGCTCGCCCATTCCTCGCGGGGCACGGGCACCACCATGCACGGCACGCCGTCCTGGATCTGACGCCACACCTGACCGTGGGCGAGCACGTCGTCGTGGTTCAGCGCGGAGTCGGCGGCCTCGACCCAGGCGGAGAAGTCGGCGGCGGTGAGCTCGGCCTCACCGCAGGGACGTTCGGCTCCACTCGCCAAAGCAATCAGCACGCTGAAAATCATCGGATGTAGGCGCCGTCGTTCATGTTGTACGTACCCGCAGTCGGCGAGACGGAGGCGTAGGAATTCGTCGTCTCCGAGTAGATGAATGCACCCGAGGCGGCCCACAACCTGCCGTTGGGCATGGAGCTCCCTCTCAGATCCACAAAGGACATGCCAGTGACCTCGAGGCCGTCAGGAGTGAAACCAAATGTGGAATTCCTGAGATCGACGACCGCCCCGGAGTAGACCTCTCCAGTGAAGCCGTCGGTCGCCGCGACGTCGGAATTCTGCGCGAGCACAACGGCACCCTCTGCTGCCAGGATGCTCGTCTGGTCACCGTAGATGCGAACCCCTGGGCCACGACGCGGACACGGATGCCGACACCGACACCGACACCGACCCGTTCTGCGGCGTGCCGCCCAGCGGCTGGTGGGGGCAGCTCACCGAGCAGGGCCTGACCTCCCTGCGCACCGCGACGCCCTATTCGAACAACGCGGGCATCACATCGGCCCTGGCAGCCACGCCCTCGACCGACGGCGCCTACGACATCAGCACCAGCCCGATCGCGATCACCGGTGCCACGGTCATTGCCACCTTCGAGAACGCGACCTTCGGAACCTCCGAGTCGATCTGGATCCGCGACGGCTTCGGCGCCATCCGCACGTACATGGTCGACCCGGGCCGCCAGCTGTACCCCGGCGACCGCGTGAACCTCAGCGTCACCGAGCTCACCCGCTACAACGGCGGCGTCGAGATCACCGGCGGCACGGTCACCTTCGTCTCGGCCAACAACGGCGTGTTCATCGAGGACCTCACCGGCACCGCCGTGTCCTACCAGAACAACGAGCTCGAGGTCGTGCGCCTGTACGGCGAGCTCGTCGCCTCGCAGGGCCTGTGCGGCGGCAACCGCACCTGCTGGGACTTCCAGCACGGCGGCCAGACCGTCACCCTGCGCACCTCCGGCGACTCGGGCTGGAACCAGGCCTCGCTCGCCGTCGGGGACTGCGTCGAGATCGTCTCGCCCGTCTACGTGTTCGGCACCACCACCCAGATCGACGCCTCGCTGCGCGACAGCTGGGTGCGCACGTACTGACACGCCGGGGTAGCCAAGGGCTGCGGGTTTCGGTAGACAGGGGCATGCGCTCCCTCGTCCTCATCGCCGCCCTCGCCTTCACTGCCTGCACCGGCGAGCCCGTCGAGCTCGTGTGCGACGACAACGTCGACGACGACGGCGACGGCCTGTTCGACTGCAACGATCCCGACTGCAACGCGTTCTGCGCGGGAGGCGACGCGGACACCGACGCCGATGCGGACGCGGATGCCGACTCGGACACAGACAGCGACAGCGACGCGGACAGCGACTCCGACAGCGACACGGATGCCGACAGCGACAGCGACAGCGACTCCGACAGCGACAGCGACAGCGACAGCGACACGGATGCCGACAGCGACAGCGACTCCGACAGCGATAGTGACGCGGACAGCGACAGCGACTCCGACAGCGATAGTGACGCGGACAGCGACGCCGACTCGGATAGCGACAGCGACGCGGACACCGACGCGGACGTGTACGCGCTCAGTGAGGTGCGCCGCGACCAGGTCAGCACCGACAACGACGAGTACGCCGAGCTCTACCTCTCGACCACGCCCGCCTCGAACGGCGAGACCCTCACCCTGATCGTCATCGGCGACAGCGGCGCGAACAGCGGCGTCATCGAGTCGGTCACCCAGGTGAGCAGCACCGCGAGCGGCGTGTGGGTCATCGCCGAGAGCACGTTTACGCTCGGCAGCGCCGACCAGATCGGCACCCTCGACTTCGAGAACGCCGACAACGTCACGTTCATGCTGGTCAGCGGCTTCACCGGCGCCCTGGGCCAGGACCTCGACGCCGAGGACGACTGCTTCCTCGACGTCACGCCGTGGACCACGGAGTACGACGCCGCCTCGGTGATCGGGCCGGTCCCGCTCGACACCGCCTCGCCATACCACTGCACCTACGCGACCCAGGCGAACACCGTCGGGCCGGACGGCGACTTCGCCCCGGGACACATCCAGCGCTGCTTCACGGGCACGACGCCTGGCGCGTGGACCTACGGCCCGTTCGACGTCGCCGCGGGCACCGACAGCCCCGGCAGCCTGACGACCTGCAACTAGCGGGCGGTCAGCAGCCCGCTACAGCTCGGTCTCGGTGATCGCCGCGTCCTCGACCAGGGGCGCATCGTCCGCGGACACCGGCGGCGCCCCGGTCAGCGTCGCGACGATGGACTTGCCGAGCAGGCGGGTCTCGTGACGCACGAGGTAGCCGCTGCTCGAGTAGAACACCTTGGTCGTGCCTGGACCGCCGTGCAGTGCGTAGCCGATCACGTCGACCTTGGCGGAGCCGAGGTCCACCGTGGACGGCCCGAGGGGCTCGATCTCGACGGTGAACACGTCGCCGGTCTCGGCGGAGAGCAGCTTGACCTGGGAGAAGCGGTCGAGGGCGACCTGGCTCTGCGGGTCGAGAAGGTCCGCGGTCGACAGGTCGATCTTGGTGGACGGCAGGTCCCAGGTCCGCGTGTCGCTGGACTCGACGACGGTCACCGTCCACCCGCTGAAGTTCGAGCGGCCCTGGATCTCGCGCGGCTTGCCGTTGTCGCGGAGCACGCTGTGGAACGAGGCCGGCCCGGTGCCCGCATGCGCGGTGAGACGCTGGTCGTAGGTGAGCTTCATGCCCGCCACTTCGGCGTCGACGTCGGTGAGCACCTCGATCACCCGCCGCGAGCCACGCTCCGCGTCGCGGGTCTTGATCGTCGCGGTGCGCTCGCCGATGGCCTGATCGCCGAGGGACAGGGACCAGGTGAGCTCGACGGTCGTCGGCTCGGCAGCGAAGGAGGCGGAGAGCAGCAAGAGCGGGAGCATGCGGGGATCCTGGGCGGGGAGACCACCGTAGCGGTGGTCGTTGTTCCCGGCAACCCGCGAACGGGGGTCTCACCATCCCTCGTCGCTCGCGGTAGCCTTCGCGGGTGACCTTCCCCCTGTCCATCGCCGGCCGCACCGTCACCGACCCCCCGGGCCTCGCGGCGCTTGTGCGCGCCGACGCCGCTGCCGGCGGAGCGATCCTCGCCGGGCAGCGCCCCAGGGACTGGGTTCCCGCACTCGTGCGCCAGGGACTACTCCCGGCGCAGCTGGCCGTCGGCCTGGTCGCCGCGCTGCTCCAGGACCCGAGCCCCAGCACCCTGGTCGAGTGCACCCACCTCGCGCGCGCCCTCGGCGATCGACGCCTGGGAACCGTGCTCGCAGCGGCGGTGGATGCCCACGACGTCGGTGTACTCCTCGTCCCCGGCGAGGAGGGCCGCAGTGTGGAGGACCTGCTGCTGCTGGCCGCCGCCGAGCTCGCCGAGGTCGACGACGCCGAGTTCCGCGGCAACCTGCTCGATCGACTGCGCCACGCGGGGCTCGCGAGTGCCGAGCTCCAGGTGCTCGCCAGAGGAGGAAACGCCGAGGAGGTCCGCACCTGGCTTCCGGCCATCCTCGCCGAAGCCCTCCCGGACGCCGCCGCCCTCGCCTCGCTGCTCTTCCGGCAGGACACGCGCCCGGCGACAGTGGCGATCCTCCAGGAGCTCGCGGAAGGCGCTCGTCGGGAGATGTGGCAAGCCATGCGCGAGGCCGACCCGCGCATCGCCACCGACGTTCGCCTGCGCACGGCGCTGTTCCCGCTGCTCAGCCGCACGGCGTCGCGCTAGCTCCGCGCCCCTGCGCAGAGGGCCGGCGTGTCCTGGACCGTGCGCGTTCACTAATCAAGTATTATATTGAGTTCATGACAAGTGCTCGCGAGTTCAAGAACGAGGTGTACTCCACCTTCGCGGAGGTCACCAAGGCCCTGGCCAACCCCCTCCGGCTCGAGATCCTCGACCTGTTGCTGCAGTCACCGCGTTCCGTGGACGCCATCGCCTCGGCCATCGGGCAGTCGACCGCCAACACCTCCCAGCACCTGCAGGTGCTCAAGCGCTCCCGGGTCGTCGAGACCCGTCGCTTCGGCACGACCATCGAGTACGCCCTCGTCGCGGGCGTGTCCGAGGTCTTCGTCGCGCTGCGTAGGCTCGCCGAAGCGCGTCACCCGCTGCTCGACCAGGCCAAGCGCGACTACTTCGGCGAAGCCTCGATCTCCCGGCCGGCGCTGCGCGCGGCACTCGCCTCGAAGACCGCGGTGTTGCTCGATGTTCGCCCGCGTCTCGAGTTCGAGCACGCGCACCTCCCAGGCGCGCTGTCCATCCCCATCCGCGAGCTGGCCTCCCGCCTCGACGAACTGCCCGACGACCGCCTCATCGTCGCCACGTGTCGCGGTCCGTACTGCACCTACGCCGACGAGGCGGTCCACCTGATCCGCGCCAGCGGCCGCGAGGCGGTGCGCTTCGAGGACGGCGTCGGCGAGTGGGTCGCCGACGGGGGCGCGATCGCATGACCCTCGGCATTCGCGCCAACCTCGCCCAGTTCTCGCTGCTCGTGCTCGTCAACGGGCTGGTCGGCGCGATGGTGGGCCTCGAGCGCACGGTGCTCCCCATGCTGGCCGAGGACGACTTCGGTCTCGCGGCGAAGTCCGCGATGCTCTCGTTCATCGCCGTGTTCGGACTCTCCAAGGCCGCCGCGAACTACGTGGCGGGCCGCCTCTCCGACCTGCACGGACGCCGCCGGGTGCTCATCGCCGGCTGGCTCGTGGCGCTGCCCGTACCCTTCCTGCTGCTCACCGCTCCCTCGTGGAGCTGGGTGCTCGCCGCCAACGCCCTGCTCGGCGTGTCCCAGGGCCTCACGTGGTCGACCACGGTGATCATGAAGATCGACCTCGCCGGCCCACGCCAACGCGGCCTGGCCATGGGGGTCAACGAGTTCGCCGGCTACCTCGCTGTCGGCGCCTCGGCGCTGGCGAGTGGCTACCTCGCCGCGACCTACGGCCTCGGCCCCGGTCCCTTCGCCCTCGGCATCGCCTACGCCGCCGTCGGCCTGCTGCTCTCCGTGGTCCTCGTTCGCGAGACCCGCTCCCACGCGGTCCTCGAGGCGCGCGCCGTCGCCGACGCCCCGAGCCTCAGCCCACGCCAGGTGTTTCGCCGCACCTCGCTCACCGACCCCAACCTGTCGTCGGCGAGCCAGGCGGGCCTGGTGAACAACCTCAATGATGGCCTGGCGTGGGGCCTGTTCCCGCTGGTGTACGCCGCCGCGGGCATGGACCTGACCCAGATCGCGCAGCTGGCCGCGCTCTACCCCGCGGTGTGGGGCGTTGGGCAGCTGTTCACCGGGGCTACGTCCGACGTCGTAGGGCGAAAGCCGATGATCGTAGCGGGTATGACCCTGCAGTCCCTCGCCCTCGCGACCGTCGCGCTCGCACACGCCTTCGGCCACTTCGCCCTCGCCTCGATCCTGCTCGGGGCGGGCACCGCCATGGTCTACCCGGCCCTGCTCGCTGCGATCGGAGATGCCGCGCACCCGAGCTGGCGGGCCACCGCGGTCGGTGTGTACCGCCTGTGGCGCGACGCCGGCTACGCGGTGGGCGCGCTGGTCGCCGGCCTGGTCGCCGATGCCTTCGGACTGACGGCCGCCGTGTGGGTCGTCGCGGCCCTCACCGCCGCCTCGGGCGTCGTCGCCCAGATCCGCATGGAAGACGTGCACTCGGACCGCGTCGCCGCCACGCCAGGCTGACCCGCTACAATGCGCGTCCACGGAGGGACGCGTGCGCGACCGACTCATCGAGATCATGGAGCGCTACGGCCTGTCCGTCGACTGCCAGGCCGAGCTGGTCGCGCTGCTCGGACCCTCCCAGTTCACCGATGGCTCGCGGCACACCGGCGATGCTCTGCTGCACCCGGCGCACACCTTCCCCATCGACGCCTCAGAAGAGGAGATCGCCGAGTTCCACGCCAGCGAAGAGCGCTACGAGGACCTCGGTCTGCTCGGCGCCGGCGGCTCCGGCGAGGTCCGCAAGGTGCGCGACCGCGACCTCGGCCGCACCGTGGCGATGAAGCTGCTGCGCAAGGAGCTCGGCGACAACCCCGCCGTGGTCGCTCGCTTCGTCGAGGAAGCGCAGATGACCGCGCAGCTCCAGCATCCCGGCATCGTCCCGGTCCACGAGCTCGGACGCACCCGCGAGGGGCGCTACTACTTCACCATGACCGAGATCCGCGGGCGCACCCTGTCCGCAGTGGTCCGCGAGCACCACGCCAGGAACCTCGGCGTGCACCGCCTCGTCGACCTCTTCGCGTCCGCCTGTGAGGCCGTCGCCTTCGCGCACGCCAAGGGCGTCGTGCACCGCGACATCAAGCCGTCGAACATCCTGGTCGGGGAGTTCGGCGAGGTCCAGGTCGCCGACTGGGGCCTGGCCCGCATCCAGGCGCCCTCCGAGATCCGCACCCACGTCCGCTCGGTGGTCGGCACCCCCGCGTGGATGTCCCCCGAGGCCGCGCGCGGCGAGTACCTGACGGTGTCCGCCGACGTGTATGGACTCGGCGCCGTCCTCTACCAGGTGCTCACCGGCCGCCCGCCCTACGACCGCCCGTCGAGCGATGCGACGCTGGACGACCTGCTCGCGGGGCCGCCCCCCGCCCCCTCCTCGCTGAACACTGACATCTCCGTGCCTCCGGAGCTCGAGCGCATCTGCCTGCAGGCCATGGCGCGCGAGCCGAGCCTGCGCCATCCCGAGGCCGGGGCGCTCGCCGAGGAAGTGCGAGCCTGGCTCCACGGCGCCGAGCGTCGCGAGCAGGCCCTGAAGGCCGTCGCCGAGGGCGAGGCACTACTCCCGCGAGCCGTGGCGCTGCGTAGCGAGGCGGTCGAGCTCCGAACCCGCGCCGAGGCCCGACTCGCCGCGCTCCCCCCGCTCGCACCCATCGCCGACAAGACCGAGGCCTGGGCGATGGAGGACCGCGCCGCCGCACTCGCCGAAGAGGCCGAGCTCGCTGAGGTGCGCGCGGTGCATCACCTGCAGGGTGCGCTCACTCTCGACGCCGACCTGGCCGAGGCCCACAACGCGCTCGCCGCGCACTATCGCACCCAGCACGAGGCCGCCGAGCGCGAGGGTCGCGACGCGCCGGGCCTGCGCCTGTTGCTCGAGGCCCATGACCGAAGCCACCGCCACGCGGCCTACCTCAGGGGCCGCGGACGCCTGGTCCTCACCACCGATGTGCCGGCGTCGGCCCAGCTGTTTCGCTACCACACCGTCGATCGCCGCCTGGTCCCACGCATCCACAAGTCCCTCGGCACCACCCCCATCGACCGCAGCCTGGGCATGGGCAGCTGGCTGGTCGTGCTTCACGCCGAGGGCCGACCGCCCGTGCACGTCCCGGTGTGGATCCGCCGACAGGGCGAGGTCGTGCTCCACGTCGACCTGCCCTCCCACGTGGACGACGCCGAGGCCTTCGTGGCCGGGGGCCCCTTCGTGAGCGGCGGCGACCCCCACGTGCCCTGCCTACCGCGACGCGAGCTGCACGTGGACCCGTTCTTCATCCAGCGGCGTCCGGTGACCAACGCGCAGTTCCTCGCGTTCCTCGGCGACATCGACGAGGCCGAGGCCCTGCGCCACGCCCCCCGCGAGCGCAGTGCGGACCCGAACGAGCCGGGCCCGCTGATCTTCGGCTTCGAGGACGGCCGCTTCTTCCTCAAGGCCGACGGCCAGGGCGACACCTGGGACCCGGACGCGCCGGTGGTCATGGTCGACTGGTTCGGGGCCACCGCCTACGCGCGCTGGCTCGCGGAGAAGACCGGCCAGCCCTGGCGCCTGCCCACCGAGTTCGAGTGGGAGAAGGCGGCGCGGGGCGTGGATGGGCGCGCCTACCCGTGGGGCGAGCATGCCGACCCGCGCTGGATGTGCATCCGCAACAGCCACGTCGGCAGCCCCAAGCCTGCCTCGGTGTGGGCCTACCCCGACGACGTGTCGCCCTACGGCGTGTACGGCATGGCCGGCAACGTGCGCGACTGGACGCTGGACAGCGCCACCGAGGCCGGTCCGCCGACGCCGGAAGGCCGCGTGGTCCTGCCCGACGACGTGGACGACCCGAGCCTTCCCCGGGGCTACCGCGGCGGCGACTGGTACGGGCTCGCGAACCACGCCCGGCTCGCGTACCGCGCGTGGAACAAGCCGGTCACTCGCAACTACAGCACCGGCTTTCGCCTGGCGCGCAGCTTCGGCTAGTCGACGGTCGAGAACTCGAGGTCGGCGGACATCGTCACGGTGCAGTCCGCCAGCCCGAAGCCGTTGGTGCTGTCGTTCGAGAGGATGTCCTCGGCCGCGTCGCAGTCGTTCTGGTCGCCGCTGAACACGAAGGACAGCGCGACCGCGAAGACGCCCGTCTCGCCGTTGTCGGTGATCGACCACTCCTGCAGGCCGTCGATGTTGCAGCCGCCCACGGTGGTCACGAGGTCCGGGCCGATGGTGGTGCTGAGCGTGCTCCCGGCCACCGTGAACGTGAGGTCGCCCTCGGTGCACGACGAGGCGCGGGTCTCGGTGCAGCTCATCGACTGCGCGCTGCCGCCGTCCTCGCTCACTCGGTACATGAGGAAGGTGTTCTCCTCGATGGCCGGCGGCTCGGTGGCGGACGCGAACTCCGGGTCGTCGGTGCAGCTGTCGACGGTCGACTCGAGCGAGGCCACGCGCCAGAAGGTGACCGCACCGAACTCGTCGGCGTTGGGGCCGGGCTCGCGGGGGCTGCAGGCCGCGGTGAGGGCGAGGAGGCTGAGGAGAGTGAGCTGGCGCATGGGGGCGACTCCGGAAGTGACGCACCTTAGCGCGTCCCCGCTCCGGCGGGAAGACCGTCGCGCGCTCAGGGCCGCAGCAGCGCGCTCGCGGCCTCTTCGGCGATGGCGACGAAGGGCTGGGGCACCACGCCCATGCCGACCACGAACACCAGGCAGAGCACGATGGCGAACTGCGTGCCCATGTCGACGGAGATGCCCTGGGCATCGGGCTCGTCCATGTACATCGTGCGCGCGACCCGCAGGTAGTAGAACAGGCCGACCACGCTGGCCATGGCCCCGAGGACCACACTCCACGCGAAGCCGGCGCCCCACGCGCCGAGGAACAGGTACAGCTTGGCCCAGAAGCCGACGACGAAGGGGATGCCACCCAGCGACAGCAGGAACACCAGCATCGCGAAGGCCAGGAACGGGCTCTTCTGGGCGAGGCCCGCGAAGCGATCCAGCTCGTCGGAGCCCTGCTCGTCGGTGAGCGCCGACACGACCAGGAACGCGCCCGCGGTCGTCACCAGGTAGCCCGCGCCGTAGAACATCACCGCGGCGAGGGCGGTGTGCGTGCCGGCGACGACGCCGAGCAGCACCAGGCCCATGTGACCGACACCGGAGTACGCGAGCAAGCGGCGGGCGCTGGTCTGCGGCACCGCCATCCAGTTGCCGACGATGATCGTGCTCCACACGAGCAGCAGCGCGAACGGGGCCACGCCGTCGAGCAGCGCGGTCTCCCCGTGCAGGAACAGCCGCGCGACGGCTGCAATACCCGCGACCTTCGGGCCCACCGCGAGGAAGGCGACGAACGGTGGCGAGGTCCCGCGGTAGGTGTCCGGCACCCACATGTGGAACGGCACGACGCCGAGCTTGAAGCCCATGCCTGCGAGGGCCGCGGAGGCGCCCAGCCACAGGATCGGCGACGGAGCCGAGCTCGCGGCGACCGCGATGTCCTGAAGGCGGGTGGACTGGGCCGCGCCGAAGATCAGCGAGAAGCCGTACAGCGTGGCCGCCGACGACACCGCACCCGTGAGGTACAGCTTGAGCGCACCCTCGACCGCGAGCTTGTCCTTGCGTGCGAACGCGGCCATCACGTACAGCGGCACGCCCATCAGCTCGAAGGCGACCGCGAGCAGGATCAGGTCCTCCACGCCGCCGAGCAGGCCCATGCCGAGCACGGAGTACAGCATGAGCTGGTAGTACTCGCCCTGCCGCAGCGGCCAGTGCCGCTCGCCGTAGTCGAGGCTGCCGAGCACCGCGATGAAGCCGCCGGCGTACACGATGCGCTTGACGAGCAGGGCCATGCCGTCGCCGACGTAGGCGCCGCCGAGGGCCTCACCAGAAAGGTCGAGGAGGAAGGTCGCGAGCAGCCCGGCGATGAACACGCCGGCAGTGCCGTAGCCGAGCACCTTCTTCTCGCCGTGCGGAAGCACGAGATCGACGATCAGCAGCGACAAGGCGCCGATGACGAGCACCAGGTCCGCGGCCAGTGGCGACAGGGAGGCCCACATCAGGGCACCGCCATGCGCAGGTAGGCGACCGTGGTCGGGTCGATGAACACCATGACCATGCCGGGTGCGACCCCGAGGAGCACGATGCAGCCGCCGAGCATCCACAGGGCGATGCGCTCGCTGCCATCGGCATCTTCGAGGTCGTGGAAGCGCTCGGGCGGGCCCTCGCCGTAGAAGATGGTCCGCACGCCGAGGAGCACGTAGACCGCGGTAATGAACGCACCGGCGAGCGCCGGGAAGGTCCACCACGGGTGTGCGCTCTCGAAGGCGCCGAGGAACACGAGCCACTCGGCCACGAAGCCGGCGGTGCCGGGCAGACCGAGCGAGGACATCGCCGCGAGGGTGAACGCGGCCGCCACGAAGGGCATCGGACGCACGAAGCCGCCCATGCCGGGGATGTAGCGGTCATGAGCCCGCTCGTACACGAGGCCGACGAGGGCGAAGAACAGACCGGTCATCACGCCGTGCGCGACCATCTGGAAGATGGCGCCGTTCCAGCCGTTCACGGTCATCGTGGCCGCTCCGACGAGCACGATGCCCATGTGCGACACCGAGCTGTACGCGATGATGTACTTGAGGTCCTTCTGGGCCATGGCGCCGAGCGCGCCGTAGAGCACGTTGATCACCGCGACCGTGCCGACCCAGAACGCCCACCAGGCCGCACCCTCGGGGAGCAGCATCATGCCGATGCGGATGACCCCGAACGCGCCGAGCTTCATGAGCACGCCCGCGTGCAGCATCGACACCGCGGTCGGCGCCGCCGCGTGGCCATCCGGCGACCAGGTGTGGAAGGGCCACAGGCCAGCCAGGGTACCGAAGCCGATCCACAGCGCGGGGAAGGCCCACCACTGAAGCGTCGACGAGAACTCGGTCCGCGCGAGCACCGCGAGGTCGAAGCTCTGGCCCGCCTCCCAGTACATGCCGAGCATCGCGGCGAGGATCAGCGCCGAGCCCGCGATGAGCATGAGCGTGAGCTTCATCGCCGCGTATTCCTTGCCGCCGACGTCGAGCAGGCGGAAGACGATGGCGAAGGGCCCGGCCTCGGCGACCTTGTTGCTGCTGCCCCAGATGCCGATCAGCAGGTACATCGGGAGCACCGCGATCTCGTAGAGCAGGAAGAACACGAACAGGTCCTGCGCCACGAACACGCCGAACACGCCGGCGACGAGCACGAGCAGCAGGACGAAGAACTCCTTCACCCGCTTCTCGAGCGTCCAGCTCGCCCACACACCCGCGTAGATGATCACGCCGGTGAGCAGGAGCAGCACCACGCCCCAGCCGTCCACCGCCAGCGCCCAGCGAATGCCCAGCGACGGCACGAGCTCGACGGTCTCGGCGAGCTGCAGGCCGCCGACCGAGGGGCTGTAGCTCCCGGCAATCACCGCCGAGCCGCCCAGCGATAGCGTCGCGCCCACCAGCGCCAGGTAGTGGGTGAAGCGCTCGGGGAGCAGCGCAATGAGCACCGCCGCGGCGAACGGCGCGAGCACCACGAACGACAGCCACGGGAACACCGGGTCGAGCACCACGGTGCTGCTCACGATCTCGGCCTGTCCGGTCATGCGAGCACCACCGACCAGGCCACCGCGACGATGAGCCCAAGGAATACGGCGTACACGTAGTCTCCGCCGCGTCCGGACTGGACCTTGCGCACCTGCTCCGCACCCTGGAGCGCGCCGACGCCGACGAGGTTGATCAGCGCGTCGATGACGTAGCGGTCGAACCAGGCCACGCTCTTCGCGATGCCGCGAAGGCCGCCCAGGTACAGGTTGCGCCAGAAGCGGTCCACGGCGTGGGAGCGCGCGATGTCACCGAGCGGGGCGAGTGCGCCGAGCCCGGGAACCGTCCCGCCTCGGAGGTGGAGCTGCCAGGCGAGCCCGATGCCGCCCAGCGCCAGCGCCAGCGCCAGCATGCCGAGGCCGGTGACGTGGAAGTGCGCGGCGTGCCCCCACTGTCCCGTGAGGGAGGTGAGCACGGGGATGCCGGCGAAGAACGACAGGCACGCGAGCAGGACCAGCGGCCCGAGGATGCCGAGGTCGCCCTCGTGGGCGTGCTCAGCATGCGCCGACGGCTCACCGAAGAAGGCGAGGAACACGACCCGGAACATGTAGTAGGCGGTCATGCCGGCGGCGATGACACAGAGCACCAGCGGAATGTAGAGCAGCGGCTGGTCGTGCTCGGCACCGTGGAGCAGCGCCTCGAGGATGAGGTCCTTGCTGAAGAAGCCGGCGAACGGCGGAATGCCGGAGAGCGCGAGGGTGCCGATGCCGAAGGTCACCGCGGTGACCGGCATCTTGCGCCACAGCCCGCCCATGTTCGACAGCTCGTTGCTGTGCACCGCGTGGATGAGGCTGCCGGCGCCGAGGAACAGCAGGGCCTTGAAGAAGGCATGCGTCGTCAGGTGGTAGTAGCCGGCGGTCATCTCGCCCGCGCCGAGGGCCGCGACCATGTACCCGAGCTGACTGCAGGTCGAGTACGCGAGGATCTTCTTGATGTCGGTCTGCACGATGGCCACGCAGGCCGCGAAGAAGGCGGTGAACCCGCCGATCATCGCCATGAACAGGCGGGTATCCTCGGCGAGCTCGAAGATCGGCCACCCGCGGACGACGAGGTACACGCCCGCGGCGACCATGGTCGCGGCGTGGAGCAGCGCGGACACGGGGGTCGGGCCTTCCATCGCATCGGGAAGCCAGATGTGCAGCGGGAACTGCGCGCTCTTGCCCATCACGGCGATGAAGTAGAACAGCGCGACCGTCGACACCATAGGGCCGAGCGCGACCGCGGCCTCGTGGGTGAACGCGAACTCCCCGGTCCAGCGGTACTGGAGGATGAGGCCGATCATCAGGCCGAGATCGGCCAGCTTGGTCATCCAGAAGGCCTTCAGCGCGGCCTCGGCGGCGCTGGGCTTGGTGTACCAGAAGCCGATGAGCAGGTAGCTGCACAGGCCGACGAGCTCCCAGGCGACGAACAGCTGCAGCAGGTTCGGCGCGAGCACGAGCGCGTTCATCGAGAACAGGAACAGCGACTGCCACGTGAAGTAGCGGCCGATGCCTTCTCGCGGCTCGTCCGAGAGGTACGACACCGAGAAGAACTGCACGCACATCGCGACGACGGCGACGACGAACAGCATCGACGCGCTGATCGGGTCGATGTGCACGCCGACCGTGGCCATGGTCTTGCCCGAGGCCCATAGCCACGGAGTCTCGACGGTCACGGCGGGGGCACCCCACGCCTTGCTCAGCACGATGACCGAGGCGATGACGTTGGCCTGCGCCATGAGCAGCGACAGGGCGAGTGCGGCATAGCCCGAGCGCCGCAGGTTGCCGGCGACGACAAGCAGCAGGGCCACCCCGAGGGGTCCGAGCAGGGTGAAGAGGGCGACGTCGCTCATCCGCGCAGCTCCGAGGCCAGGTCGATGAGCACGTTCTTGCGCGTGCGGTAGAGCAGCACGACCAGCGCCAGGCCGACGACGACCTCGGCGACGGTGAGCGCGATGGCGAAGAGCACGAACACGTGGGCGCTGTCCCCCGCGCGCATGCCGAAGCCGACGAGGTTGAGGTTCACCGCGTTGGCCATGAGCTCGACGGAGAGCAGGATGCCGACGGCGTTCTTGCGCGTGCTCACCCCGTAGATGCCCAGGGCGAACAGCACCGCGGCGACGGTGAGGACCCAATGGATCATCGGCCCTCCCCCGGATCACTGCGCCGCGCGAGCACGATGGCGCCGATCATGGCGGCGAGCAGCAGCACCGACAGCGCCTCGAACGCGACGAGGTGCGGGCCGAGCACCGCCGTTCCGATGTGCTTGGCGGTCACCGGCGGCAGGCCCTTGTCGGGCCCGAAGTCGGTGGCCCAGATCGCCGACAGCGTGGGCACCAGAAACGCGAGTGCCGCGCCCGCTCCGGCGAGGTGGCCCTCGGAGGGGTTCGGGATCTCCACGGTGTCCTGCTTGCCGGTGAGCATGATGCCGAACAGCATCAGCGTGATCACGCCGCCGGTGTAGAGGATGATCTGGATGCCGCCGAGGAAGGTCGCGCCCAGCAGGATGAACACGACCGCGGTGAGCACGAGCACGACCGACAGCCACAGCACGCTGTGCACGAGGTTGTCGCTGCGCACGACCATCACCGCGGAAGCGAGCAGGAAGCCGGCGACGAGGCCGAAGCCGATGAGCGGGCTCATCCGACCTCCTTCTTCGGGTCCTGCATCTCCATGAGCGCGCTGCCGCTTCCCCAGTACCGGGGCTTGTCGTGTTCGTTGGCGTACAGCTTGTCCATGGTGAGCACCAGATCCTCGCGGCTGTAGCCGGGGGTCTCCTGCTCGCGGACCATGACGATGGCGTCGACCGGGCACACCTGCACACAGAGCTCGCAGATGATGCAGGCCTGCAGGTCGAGGGTGAAGTCCTCGAGCGTGCCGCGCTTCTTGCCGGTGGCCGGCGACTCGACCTTTCCGCCAGGGACGACGGTGATCACCGTCGAGGGGCAGATCTTCTCGCACAGCGAGCAGCCGATGCACGCCTCCTCTCCGTGCTCGTCGTGGACCAGCGCGAAGGAGGCGCGGTAGCGCGGCGCGCGGGACTCGGCCGAGCGGATGCCCTCGGTGGTGCGCGGCTCGAAGAGCACGTGCTTGCCCGTGACCCCGAGCGCCTTGAGGCTCTGCCAGATCCACCGCAGGGACAGCGAGCGCCTCATGCGAAGCCTCCCGCGACCATCAGCGCCGCCAGCATGACGAGCAGCAGCGACATGGGAACGAGGACCTTCCAGCACAGGTCCATGAGCTGATCACTGCGGAAGCGGTACAGCGACCACCGCAGCCAGTAGATCAGCACGAAGAGCACCAGGGTCTTGCCGAGCATCCAGATGAGCCCGGCGATGGGCCCGGCCGGCCCGAACAGCGGCGACGGCCCGCCCAGGAACAGCGCCGAGGTCAGGGCGGCAGCGACGATGGTGTGCAGGTACTCGGCAAGCATGAAGATGCCGAACTTGATGCCCGTGTACTCGACCATGACGCCGGCGATGAGCTCGCTCTCGGCCTCGGGGATGTCGAAGGGAATGCGGTTCGCCTCGGCCAGCGAGGTGAGGAAGAACAGCAGCATCGCGGCCGCCCCGACGAACATCGACGGCGACAGCGACAGCGCGATCCACCCGTGCTCGTGCTGGTAGGCGACGATGTCCGACAGCGACAGGCTGCCCGCGTAGATCACGGGAATCAGCGCGCACAGGACCATCGGGATCTCGTAGGAGATGCCCTGGGCGACCATGCGCATGCCGGAGAGCAGCGTGTACTTGTTGTTCGCGGACCACCCGGCGACCCAGATCGGGAACACCATGAGCCCGGCCATCGACAGCACCCAGAGGATGCCGATGTCGAGCTCGGCCACGGCGCCGGTCGGGTCGTACTTGCCGGTGGCATCGACGGTCGCGGCGAAGGGAATCACCGCAGCACTGGCGATGACGAGGAAGGGCGGGAAGATCGGGGCGAGGTTGAACAGCGTGCGGTCCGCCGCCCTCGGGACGATGTCCTCCTTCTGCATCATCTTGAATGCGTCGGCGACGGGCTGGAGGATGCCCTGAGGGCCCACGCGGTTCGGGCCGAAGCGGGTCTGCATCTTGCCGGCGAAGCGGCGCTCCCACCACGTGGCCACCGCACCACCCCCCATGAGGAAGGTGATCAGCGGTCCGCCGATCGCGAAGGCCCAGACGATGGGGTTGTCGAGCATCAGCGGTCGACCTCGCCCATGATGGGATCGAGGGAACCGAGGATGGTGACGACGTCACTCACCTGGTGTCCCGGGAGGACGTAGGGCAGCACGCTCATCGCGTGCAGCGAGGGCGGGCGGATCTTGCAGCGGTAGGGGGCGGCACCGCGCTGGTCCCCTCCCCCGACGAGGTAGGTACCGAGCTCGCCGCGGGGGGTCTCGATGCCGACGTAGACCTGGCCGCCGCTGGCCTTGAACTGGACGAGGCTCTTGATGGGCTTGCTGCCGACGATGGGACCGGGCTCGAGCAGACCGAGCAGCTCGCGCACGAGGCGGATGGACTCGCGCATCTCGGCGACCCGGACCTTGTAGCGAGCGAGGCAGTCGCCGGCGGTCTCGACGTGCACCCGCACCTGGACCTGGTCGTAGGCGTGGTAGGGCGCGTCCCGGCGAAGGTCGTGGTCGATGCCGCTGGCGCGGAGCACGGGCCCGCTCTGTCCGGTCTCGAGCGCGAGGTCCGGCGAGATCAGCCCGACCCCTTCGGTGCGCATGAGGAAGATCTCGGAGTCGCAGATCGCCTCGTACTCGTCGATGCGCGGCTCGATGGTGTCCATCACGTGGCGCACCACCGTCTCCCAGCCCTCGGGCACGTCGTGGCGGTTCCCGCCCGGGCAGTGGGTGTTGTAGTGGAAGCGGCAGCCGGTGAGCGCCTCGAACAGGTCGAGGATGAGCTCGCGCTCGCGGAAGGTGTACATCATCAGCGAGGCGCCGCCGCCGATGGTGCCGCCGATGTCGAGCGTGAACGTGCCCAGCCACAGCAGGTGACTGGCGATGCGCTGGAGTTCCGCAAGGATGGTGCGCAGGACCTTGGCGCGCTGCGGGACCTCGAGACCGAGGAGCTTCTCGAAGGCCATGTTGATGGCCTGCTCGTTGGTCATCGGCGCGACGTAGTCGTGCTTGTCGAAGATCGGCGTGATCTGGACGTAGGTCAGCTTCTCACAGAGCTTCTCGACGCCGCGGTGCAGGTAGCCAGGGTACGGCACCGCCTTGACGATGCGCTCGCCGTCGAGGATGAGCTTGATGCGGAACACGCCGTGGGTGGACGGGTGCTGCGGCCCCATGTTCAACGCCATCAGGTCGGCGTCGGGGTCGTAGTCCTCGATGTCCATGTGCGGATCGACACGAGGCGGAAAGTGTGGCGCCGTCATGGGTTCACCGCCATGGGTGCACCCGCGTGTCGATGGCGTAGTCCTTGCGGAGCGGGTGGCCGTCCCAGTCCTCGGGCATCATCAGCCGGCGCAGATCCGGGTGGCCCTCGAAGATCACGCCGACGAGGTCGTACTGCTCGCGCTCTTGCCAGTCCGCGCCGGCGAACAGTGGGAACAGGGTGGGCACGACGGGCCGCTCGACGGACACGCGCCACGCGAAGGTCTCGCTGCGCGCGCCAGGACGACGGAGCACGGTCGCGACCTCCCAGTGCTCGGGAATCGGCGGCGGCGGGTCCTCGCCCTTCTTCGCCTTGGGCGCCTCCTCGGGGAAGTGGGTCGCGCACACGGTGACGTACATCGTGAAGCCGAATTCCTTGAGGGCGGCGGCCATCTCGACGTGGCGAGAGACGTCGATGACCGGCGGCTCCTCCGCGGAGGGTTCCTCGGGGAGATCGAAGCGCTCGCGAAGGGCTTCCCACGCGCTCATGCGCCCTCCTCGAGGTCGTCGACCGAGCCGCGCACGTCCGCGGCCTCGTCCTCCGCGATGTCCCCGATCGGACGGGCATCACGGGTGCGGTCGGAGTTGGCGCCGACGCCGAGGTTGCGACTCGCGTCGTGCTGCGCATCGGTCAGCGAGGGGTCGCGCTCCGGGTCGCCGACGCGCCGGTTTTCCGGGTTGATCATCTTCGCGGTCTCGGGGCGCTCCTCGCGGGGCATGCCGCCGCCCGCGCGGTCCGAGCGGATCATGGCCTGCAGGCGCTCGAGGCCGTGGAGCACCTGGTCGGCGTTCGGTGGGCAGCCGGGGATGTACACGTCCACCGGCACCACGGTGTCGATGCCCGGCACCACAGAGTAGATGTCTCGGTAGAAGTCACCGCTGATGGCGCAGCTGCCCATGGCGATGCACCACTTGGGCTCGGGCATCTGCTCCCAGAGCTTCTTCACGCGCGGCGCCATCTTCACGGTGATGGTGCCGGCGACGATCATCACGTCGCAGTGACGCGGCGTGGGGCGCACAACCGAGCCGATCTGGTCGATGTCGACGCGGGCGGCCGCCGAAGAGATGAACTCGATGGCGCAGCAGCTCGTCGCCATCGGGAAGATCCACAGGCTGTTCGTCGCGGACCACTCGAGCACCTTGTCGACCGTGGTCATGGCGAGCGACAGGCCCGGCATGCGCTCCATGTAGTCGTAGGCCGGGTGCTCGTAGTTCCGGGAGCCCTCGTCTACTGCCATTCGAGCGCTCCCTTGCGCACCGCGTACGCCCAGCCGATGAACAGGATGCCGACGAAGACGAACATCTCGATGAGCGCGAGCATGCCCAGGTCGCGCAGCGTCAGGGCCCACGGAAACAGGAACGCGGCCTCGACGTCGAAGAGCACGAAGACGAGGGCGACGATGTAGTAGCGCGGATGGAAGCGCACCCAGGCGGGACCATCGGGCTCCTCGCCACACTCGTAGGTGTCGTACTTCGCCTCGACGTTGGTCTTCGCGCGCACGCGGAGAATGGCGGCGCCGATGAGCATCGACATGGGCACCATGAACGCCAGTCCCAGAAAGACCAGCGCGGACAGCCACTCTTCTTGCATGCGCCTCCCGCGGAGACCGGAGGGTACGACGGGCGAAACGCAGGGACAAGCCGGCGGATCTGGGAATGCTGACTGAATGGAAGCTCATTCGGTCAGACCGGGCGCGGCGAGGGATGAACCGCGATGTGGCCCCCCGCAAAAACAGGCGGCGTGGACCGCGTCACATGCCAGGTCGGCCTCAGTACCGTCGCCTATTGGGGAGCCGTTTTCAAAACAGCCCAAAACGAGCTCGGAACCTTGCCCATGCCAGCCACGGGGTCTGACCCCTCAGCGGGGTCAGACCCCCCAACGGGGTCAGACCCTCCAATGGGGTCAGACCCTTCACTGGGGTCAGACCCCCCAACGGGGTCAGACCCCCCAACGGGGTCAGACCCTCCACCGGGGTCAGACCCTCCACCGGGGTCAGAGCCCTGGTCCGTCGCTCGCGCGTCCTGCACTCTCCCCCGTGGTACGACCCACAGATGTCCGGCAGATCCGCCCAGCTCGTCGCCACCCTCACTGTGCTCGCGATGCTCGCGTTCGCGGCGAACTCGGTGCTCTGCCGCCTGGCGCTCGCCGGGGGCTCCATCGACCCCATCGGCTTCACCGCGCTCCGCCTCACCACCGGTGCCGCCGTGCTGTGGGCGCTCACCCGCCAGACCACGTACCGGGCGGGCGCAGCGGACTGGCGGCGCGCAGGCATGCTCGTGCTCTACGCCTGCCCTTCTCGCTCGCCTACGTCGCCCTCGACACCGGCACTGGCGCCCTGCTGCTCTTCGGCGGCGTGCAGATCACGATGATCGGCCTCGGCATGCGTGCCGGCGAGCGCCCGTCGCCACAAGAGTGGCTCGCCCTGCTCGGCGCCTCCGCGGGAGTGGTGTACCTCGTGTCCCCTGGCGTCTCCGCGCCGCCTCCGGCCCAGGCTGCCCTGATGCTGCTCGCGGGGGTGGGCTGGGGCCTGTATTCGTTGGCCGGAAAGGGCCAGGGCGAGCCCACCGCCGTGGTCGCTGCTGCCTTCGCGCGCGGCGCCGCCTACGTCGTCCCCGTGTCCCTGCTCGCGATTCCCTGGCTGCACGCCGAGCCCATGGGTCTGGTGTGGGCCAGCCTCTCGGGCGGCATCACCTCCGGGCTCGGCTACGCCATCTGGTACCTCGCGCTCCGCGACCTCAGCGCGACCCGTGCAGCCCTGGTCCAGCTCTCCGTGCCCGCGATTGCCGCGACCGGCGGCGTGTTGCTCCTCGGGGAGACGGTCACCGCGCGTCTCGTGGCGGCAAGCGTGGTCATCCTCGGGAGCATCGCGGTCGGGGTCCTCGGAAAGCGCCGGGGCGCCGGGTGATCGCCCGGCACCCCGGGTAGATCAGCAGGCCACGGGCCGACGGGCCACAAGCAGTGCCGCGTACAGCGTGCGCCGCGCCTCCGCGCCGCCCGGGTTCGTCCAGTCCCAGCCGAGGGTCCACCACTCGGGTGCCTCCGGGTCGAGACCGAGCACGTCCTCGACGTAGGTCTCGCCAACGACCACGTACTGCTGCGCATAGCCGAGCAGGTAGCCGCCGGAGGCGCGCAAGTGCGCCGTGGCCTCCTCGTGGTCCGCGAACCAGTGGTTGAGGAAGCCGCCGCCATGACCAGGCACGAGCAGCTTGCCCCAGCCGAGCTCGCTCGCCTCCCCGGTGAGCACAGCATGCGCGTGGCGGTAGTGCCGGAAGCCGAGGCGTCGGGCCACGGCCTCGAGCGCATGTTTGCGCCGAGGGTCGGTCGGTAGAGCGCGAAGCGCGTCCGCATCGCCGCGCAGCGCGGCCTTGTGCAGGAGCGCGGCGCGCGTCTTCACTTCATCGAGGGCGTTCATGGGTCTCTCCCAGAGTGTGGCGTCCCGCGTGAGCCAGGGAAAGACGCAGCGCGTCTCGGATGGGTCGGTATCGAGAGGGAGACGTCGTCTTTGGCGGGACAGGCCGCCCCCTGCGACCCTGCTCACCCGTAGCTCGACGCCCGCTCGTCGGCCAGCCGTGCCCGCAGCCTCCCTGCCAGGGGCCCGCACGCGGTACCGTGGAGTCCCGAGGTCCCATGAAGCTCACGTTCTACGGCGCGACCGACACGGTCACCGGCTCCAAGTTCCTGGTCGAGACCGAGCGCACCCGCATCCTCGTCGACTGCGGTCTGTTCCAGGGCGTGAAGTCCCTGCGCTCCCGCAACTGGGACCGCTTTCCCGTCAAGACCGACAGCCTGGACGCGGTGGTGCTCACCCACGCTCACCTCGACCACTCCGGCTACGTGCCCGTGCTCACGCGACGCGGGCGCTTCCGCGGCAAGATCCTGTGCACCACGGGCACCCGCGACCTCGCCCGCATCCTGCTTCCCGACAGCGGACACCTGCAGGAGGAGCAGGCGAAGTTCCTCAACCGCATCGGCGCCACCCGCCATCGTCCGGCGGAGCCGCTGTACACCAGCGACGAAGCGCTCGCGGCCCTCAAGTACTTCGAGGCCGTGCCCCGTCACGAGGACGTGCAGGTCGGCGACCTCACCATCCGCTTCTCCCGCGCTGGCCACATCCTCGGCGCGAGCAGCGTGCACGTCAGCGACGGACGGCGCAGCATCAGCTTCTCCGGCGATGTCGGGCGCGCCAGCGATCCCCTGCTCAAGCCGCCCGAGCGCATGCAGGACGCCGATGTCGTCGTCGTCGAGTCCACCTACGGCAATCGCCGCCACCCCGAGGTGGACACGGCCCAGGAGCTCGCCGAGGTCGTCCGCGACACCAACGCCCGTGGCGGCGTGCTCCTCATCCCGGCATTCGCGGTGGGTCGCTCGCAGATGGTGCTCCACGAGCTCGCCAAGGGCATGGCCGCCGGCACGATCCCGCGTGTGCCCGTGTACCTCGACAGCCCGATGGCCATCTCCGCGACCGAGCTGTTCGTCGCCAACGACGAGGACAGCCGCCTCTCCGACGCCGAGCGCCAGGCGATGTGCGACCTCGTGCAGCCGACCCCCACCGTCGAGCAGTCCAAGGCCATCACCCACGCCAAGGGCCCGATGATCGTGCTCTCCGCAAGCGGCATGGCGACCGGTGGACGCATCCTCCACCACCTCGCCGCCCGCCTCGAAGACCCCGCGAATACCGTGCTCTTCGTTGGCTTCCAGGCCGCCGGCACCCGGGGTGAGGCGCTCACGTCCGGCGCCGAGGAGATCAAGCTCCACGGCCGCTACTTCCAGGTTCGCGCGCAGATCCGGCGCATCGAGGCGCTCTCCGCGCACGCCGACTACCGCGAGATCCTCGAGTGGCTGCGACCGATGCGCAAGCCCGAGTCCTGCTACGTCGTGCACGGCGAGCCCTCGGCCCGCGACGCGATGCGCGTGCGCCTGCAGGACGAGCTCGACTGGAATGCCTTCGCGCCGCCCCACGGCTTCTCCACCCTCCTGTGAGACCCCGATGCACCGCACTCTTCCGCTGATCGCGCTCGCTGCCGTCGCCTGCTGGCCCCGTTGGGAGCGCGAGTTCGACGAGCGCTGGACCGAGATGGCCGACCACGAGGACGATGCGCTCGCCGCCGTGCGCGCCCTCGCCGCCGGAGACCTCGACGCCGTCCACACCGCAGGCAAGGCCCTCGCGCGCGAGGACGAGGTGAAGCAGCTTCCCGACGAGTTCCGTCCCCTGCTCGCCGCCGTGCGCGAGCGCGGCGCCAACATCGGTGAGGCCGCCGACGCGGGCACCGCCGCAAAGGAGCTGGTCACGCTCGTCGACAACTGCCGCTCGTGCCACGTCGCCCTGAAGGTCGATACGGTGGGACGCGAGGCCACGGGCGTGGAGGCCGCTTGGCTGGGCCTGCTGTGGCAGGACGAGACCGAGTGGAAGAAGGGCGGACTCGAAGGTGAGGACTGGAGTGCGCGTGCCACGGCCCTCGAGCAGGCGCTGACCCCGGCGCCAGCGGAACCCGCCGAGCCGGAAGCGCCCTCAGTCCCGCCGGAGGAGTGACGCCCAGGTCCCCGCGTGCTTGGGGCTCGTCAGGTTGCCGAACGAGCGCAGCTCGGCCTTCGCATCCGCGAGCAGCTCAGGCGCATCGAGCTTCTCGAGCTCGCTGACCGCTCGTCGCAGCAACGGCAGGGCCTCGTCGAAGCGCCCCAGGGCGCCGAGCACGCTGCCGCGCATCACCCGGGCCTCGGCGCCGAGCAACGGCAGGCCCACCGCCGAAGCCTCGGCGATCTCGAGCACTGCCAGGGCCTCGTCGAGGCGACCCGCGCGCGCGAGCACCGCCCCCTCGTCGATGCGGAGCGCCAACGCGCCCGCACGGCCCGCACCCGTGCGCGCCTCCGCGAGCAACGCCAGCGCGTCGTCGAAGGAACCGTCGTCCGCGAGCAACTCGGCGCGATCACGCGCCTCATCCACCGTCATGTCCTCTCCGAGATACGCCCTGTTAGCCGGTCATCCACGAAGCTGCCGACGCCGGGCGTGTGTTTCGGAGAGCCGAGGTGTAGGATGCGCGACCAACCTCATGGAGCCGCGCATGAGCCAGTACGACGACCTCTACGACCGCTTCTCCTCGCAGATCGAGGCGTTTGCGAACCACCGCGAGAAGATCGAGAAGGCCAAGGCCCTCGAGGGCAAGTTCAACCCCGAAGTGGTCGCCAAGGTGGTCAACGACCACAACGAGAAGGGCATGGCCGTCGTGACCGAGATCATGACCGTGCTCTTCGAGGTCGAGTCTTCCGTCGAGGAACTCAACAGCAACCGTGAGCAGATCAACGGCGGCACCACCGAGCAGCGCAACAAGCTCGAAGAGCTCGAGCTCAACCTGATGATCGAAGCGATCAGCCAGGAAGACTTCGACGCGCAGTCCGACGCCATCAAGAAGTCGCTCGCCGACGTCGACGCGAAGCTCGTGGACATCGACGCGGACCTCGAGCGCTTCAACGGCGCCCTCGCTCGCTGGACCGAGCTCGGCACCGAAGCCGGCGTGCTCCAGGCCTAGGCCGGCGCGCTACTCCGCCGGTGGCGGAGCCAGACCCCGCAGGGCCTCTTCGAGGTCCTCGGTGGTGAAGCCCTCGGGCGCCGTCAGATCGAACACCGGCGGCGCCTCGTCGACAGGCTTCCACGTCTTGTAGCGAAGCGAGGACGTGAGCTCGACGGCGGGGAGCAGCACCTCGACCTCGGTCGGCCAGAGCATGCCGCTCTCGTCCGCCTCGAAGGGCCCGAAGTTCGCTTCGACCATGGTCACGCCGTCCTGATCGCGGGCGACCACGTGGATCGGGGTGCCGATGGCGGGCTCGAGGTCCGCCACGACCTGGATGCCGCCCGGCGCGACGAGCTCGGCCTGGTGCCGGCCGTCCTCGAGCACGTGCGTGGCCTTGAGCTCGGCGGCGTCGAACGGCAGGTCGCCGACCAGCAGACCGGCGAGGTCATCGAGTCCGATGGCGCCGCCGCTGATCTCGCGCAGCGCCTCCTCGGCGGAGGGTGCGAGCAGCTGACGCTCATCCTTAGGCAGCAGCACGGACAAGCCGGTGCCGTCACTCGCCACCTTGACCAGCGACGAGCCCAGCGGCCCGAAGACCTCGAGGAACAGGCGGCCCGGGCGATCGACGACGAGTCCGCCGCCCGTGCTGCCGGCAACGCCAAGCGGGTCGCTCTTCACCTTCACGGTCACGCGCACGGTGGCGCGCTCCGGTGTGGGGCGGCTGCGAGCCATCTCGAGGGTCGTCGCGATGTCCGACGAGATGGGCGTGGGACGGTTCTTGGGTCCGCAGGACACGAGCAGCAGGAACAAGCTGGTGCGGAGGAGGTGCTTCACCGAGGCTCCGGGGAGGAGCCAGCATCGCACGGCGGCTCCGGGCTCGCCACCGACGCGGCCAGGCGCGCCATGGCGCTCGCATAGGCAGGGTCACGATCGAGACCGAGTCGCGCGGCCTCGGTGGCGACGTGAGACTGGCGGCAGCTCCGGAGGGCTGCCTCGACGAGGAGCTCGGCGACAAGCGGGTCATCGCGCTCCTCCACTACCACCACCAGGTCGTCGACGGCCGCCTCGGGGCGCCCGGCGTCGAGGGCGGCACTGGCCCGGCGCATGCGCTCCTCGACGCTCGCCTCGGGCTCGGTGAGCCAGCGATCGACCAGGGAGGACAGCGCCTCGGCATCGTCCAACCGCACGTACAGTCGACCAAGGACCTCGTAGGCCTCGCGCTCGCCGCCCTCGAGGGCCTTCTCGAGGTGCCTGGAGGCCTCCTTCAGGTGGCCCGCGCGCACCAGCAGGTCGCCGAGGTGCAGGTGGGCCGGCGACCAGCTCGGGTCCCGGACGAGCGCCTCTTCGTAGGCCTCGGAAGCCTCCTGGTCGCGGCGCTGCCGCTCCAGGAAGCGCCCCCACGCCACCCAGCTTGCGGCGAATTTCGGCTCGAGGCGCAGCACCCAGCCCCACGCGCGCTCGGCCTCCTCGAGGTCGCCGCGCTCCTCGGCCACGCGGGCGCGAAGCAGCCAACCACGGCCCTCCGCACTCACCCCGGCCTCGGTCTGCGTCGAGGCGACAGCCAGCGGTCCCGGATCGAGCTGGCGGTTCACCGGGGTGCACGCGAGTAGCAGCCACCACAGCCTCACTGCACCACCCTGCCGCGCTGGACCTCGCGCCGCGCCCGATCGAGCGCCTCCGCATCGCGCTTGAGGGAGGCCACGAGCTCGGGAGCGCGGGCATCGTCGATGCGTGCGGCGAGGTCGAGGCGGGTGCGACTCGCGATCGCGGCGATCTCCAGCAGCTGGGCGACCGCCGCGGTGAGGGCCGACTCGACCCGACCGCGCGCCTCGAACGCCTCGGCATCGGCGGCGAGGGCCTGCTCCAGCCGGGCGATCTCGGAAGGGTCCACGGACTCGCCCTCGGCCTGGAGCGTGCGCAGGCGCTGAAGCCGCGAGGCAAGCCAGCCCGCCTCCTGGGTGGGCTCGGCGTGGTCCGCGAGCTCGGCCTCGAGCCGATCGACCTCGGCCCCAAGCACGCGCGCCTGCTCCGCGAGCGAGATCACCAGGTGCCGAAGGTCGCGAACCGCCGGATCCGGCAGGTGCTCGGCACGGTCGATGGCCACCGACAGCGCCTCGAGGCGCACCTCCGCGCGACGGGTGAGTTCCTCGCCCCGGGTGAGCTCGTGGTCCTCGGCGGTGACCACGTGCTCGTAGCCCTCCGCCGCGTGCTCGTTGAGGTCGTCGCCGTACGCGAGCGGCAGTGCCCGCCACGCCGGATCGCCCTGATCATGGAGGAAGGCGAGCAGGAGCGTGGTGACGATGGCCGCTCCCAACACCTCACCGCCCGCAAAGCCCGCCACCGACGCCGCGATGTACAAGCCCCAGACCATCGCGATGAGCGGGTTGCGCATCTTCGCGGCCTCCGCCGCCCACCCGGTGAGCGCTGGACGCGCTTCGCGGGCCCGCGCGCGAAAGCCGAGGGCCTTCGCCTCCTTGGCGAGGCGCTTCGCGGTGGCCTCGCTCACGCCGTCGACCAGGCGGAACTCGCTCTCGTACATCGCGTTCGGCAGGTCCAGGGCCTCCGGAGGAAGTGACGCGACGCGCGCCACGGCCGCGGCGAGCTGCTGCTCCACCGGTACGTCGGACACCCCGAGAACCTCCTTGAGTCCGTCCCACAGGGTGAGCAGCGAGCGGAACGCCATGGACTCGACGGTTTTGCCGTCGCGCCCGATCTCGACGCGCACGACCTTGCGACGGGCCTCGTTGTCGCCGTCCTTGACGACCACCGCCCAGTGACCGGACGGAAGTGCGCGCTGTAGGGCGGTCCCCGGACTTCCCTTCGCGGACGTGGCCTCGGGGGCGCGGGGCAAGGGACCCGTCGAGCGCTCCGGAGCCCGGTGCCGCGACACCGCGCCGACGACGTCCGAGGCGCCCTGGGGCCGCAGGTTCGGGTCGGGATGCAGCAGCGCCTCGACGGTGCGCACGAAGTCCTCGGAGAGATCAGGGCGCAGCTCGGAGAGCGGCGTGATCTCGCCGGACATCTGCTTCTGGAGCGCCCCCATCGCAGTCGGCGAGGCAAAGGGCTCCTTGCCGGTGGCCGCGAAGTACAGGACCGCGCCCAGGCTGTACAGATCCGAGCGCGGGTCACCGCGGTCGCCGGCGTACACCTCGGGCGCGGCGTAGCCCACGGTCCCGAGGGCGGTGGTGCTCTTCGTACCCCCCTCCCCGACCCGCGCGAGTCCGAAGTCGGTGAGCACCGAGCGCCCGGTACTGTCGATCATCACGTTGTTCGGCGTCACATCGCGATGGAGCACGCCGACGCGATGGGCCTGGGCGAGCACCTCGCCGACCCGCG
The DNA here is from genome assembly GCA_006226595.1 of Deltaproteobacteria bacterium. Taxonomy (GTDB): domain Bacteria; phylum Myxococcota_A; class UBA796; order UBA796; genus M1803. The sequence goes on along the minus strand of SBGP01000116.1, from coordinate 12,978 downwards.
TCGCGAGCGCCCGCAGCTCGGGCTCGGACAGCGTGGAGCCCGCCGCCACGTGCTCGGCGAGGGTCTCTCCCGGAAAGAACGGGAGGGTGAGCACCTGCACGCCGTCGAGCTCGTGGAGCTCGTGGGCGACGAGCGCCGCCTCGTGGCGAACGAGGTTCGCGGCCTGGATCTCGCGCTTGAGTCGCCGGGCGCTGCCCGGGTCGTCCGCGAGGTGTGGATGGAGGACCTTGAGCGCGATGCGCTGGTTCCGAACGCGGTCATGGGCCAGATACACCGTGGCCATGCCGCCCCGACCGAGCACGCCTCGCACCTCGAAGCGCTCGCCGAGCACACTGCCCTCGGTGAGCGCCATCAGTGGACTCCAGCGAGCATCAGACCTGGTCGATCCACTGGCCGAGCTCCGGCACGTGGACCGCGGCCAGCTTGTCGATCAGCGCGGCGGGATCGGCGTCAGCGACGAGCATGTCGCGGTGGATGCCGCGCACGAAGCCCTCGTCCCGCGCGTGGTCGAGGAAGTCGATGAGCTTGTCGTAGTAGCCATCGACGTTGAGCAGGCCCACGGGCTTGAGGTGGTAGTTGAGCTGGGTCCAGGTGATGACCTCGAACAGCTCCTCGAACGTGCCGTAGCCACCGGGCATCGCGATGAAGCCATCCGCGAGCTGGCCCATGAGCAGCTTGCGCGGGTGCATGCCCTGAACGACGTAGAGCTCGGTGAGGTTCGGGTGGGCGAGCTCGAGGTCCATGAGCTTCTCGGGGATCACCCCGTAGGCCTCGCCGCCCGCGTCGAGCACGGCATCGGCAATCGCACCCATCAAGCCGACGCGTCCCGCCCCGAACACGAGAGTGATGTCGCGCTCGGCGAGGGTGCGACCGAGGGCCTCGGCGGCGTCGCGATAGGCGACGCGCTGCCCCACGCTGGAACCACAGTAGACAGCAAGTCGGCGGAAGTTGCGCATGGTGGACCGCATATCACCACGCTCCGGGCTCCGGGTGGCGATTCCCGGGAGAAGCCGCGGGGTGTAGGCTCGATGCTCTCCCGAGGCTCCGATGCTCCTGCACCCCGCCTTCGATGGGCTCGACGAGACCACGCGCACCGCCCTCCTCGACCTGTGCGACGAACCGATGATGGCGCTGCCGGCGCTCATCGCCGAGGTGGTCGACTACCGGCGGCACATCCTCGACGTGGCGGCCACGCAGCCCCACGTGAACATCGAGCTCGCCGAGGCCCTGGTCCAGGGAAGCCTCGCCCTGCTCACCGGTCTCGATGCGAACCAGCCAGAGACCGAGCTGCGCCTGGCTCAGATCGCGGTCCGCTACTTCGTGCTCGAGGACGACGGCGAAGGCGACCTGACGAGCATCGGCGGACTCGAGGACGACCGGCAGGTGTTCAACATCGCAGTCGAGGCTCTCGGAAAGCCCGAGCTGGTGGTGGAGAAGGCATGATCTGGTGGCTGGCGGTCGCCCTGGCCCAGGAACCCGCTCCCCCGGACACCGCGTCGCCGGAGCCCGCCGAAGGGGCGCAGGCACCAGACTTCGCGACGGCGGTCGGACTTCGTCCCGAAGGCAACGCCACCGGCGCGCTCCTCCACCTCGACGTCGCCGACGGCTTCACCGTGTACGGCGCGAAGGAGCGCATGGCCGTTCCCCTGTCGATGGAGGTGGCCGGAGGCAAGGCAAAGCTCCCCGCTGGCGACAAGAAGCACACGGACAGCGGCGTTCAGCGCGTGCTCCACGGCGAACACGTGATCGAGGTCAAGGCGAGGAGTGCGGCGTCCCAGCTCGAGGGCACGCTGACCTACCAGGCCTGCTTCGAGAGCCTGTGCGGGCCTCCGCAGACCGTGGAGTGGGTCGTCCAGCGCTGATACCCTGCGGAGGCATTTTTTCGCCGAGCGCCCGGGCGTTCACGTATGCTTGACCTCTGTGGAGGCAGCATGCGCTTCGCCCGGCCCTCGACCCTGGGCCTGATCCCCTCGCTCGCGCTCTTCGCCTGCAACGGCGACATCAGCGTCACCGAGGCGGACAACGAGCCGCCCGTGCTCAGCGCGGTGGCGGTGGGCGCACCGTACTACCCGAACGACACGGTGATCATCGAGGCGACCGCCGACGATCCGGACCCGGACCAGGACTGGGACGTGGTCACGCTGACGACGAACATCCCCGAGGCCACCCAGGACGGCGATCCGGTCGAGGTTCCCGGCGGCGGCCTGTGGACGTTCAGCTTCCCGGCGAGCGTCGGCGCGGAGTCGATCTCGATCACGGCGACCGACCCGCTCGGCGCGACGACCACCACGCCAGTGGCGATCACCTACGTCGACAACACGCCGCCCGCGATCACCATCGACGCACCGACCGCGGAGCAGCGCTTCGCCTCGGGTAGCAACGTGGTCATAGAGGTCACGGTCACGGACCCCGACCAGCCGAACCAGGACCTTCAGCTGGCGTGGAGCGGCCTGGCGGACCTGTCCGCGGCCCCCGCCACCCCCGACTCCACCGGCTTCGCCACGTTCACGGCGAGCGGGCTCGCGGACGGCGCCTACACCGTGAGCCTCACGGTCACCGACGATGCCGGGGACTCGGCGACGCGCACGCGCACGTTCCACCTGGTGAACCCCGATGGCGACGCCGATGGTGACCGGGCCATCGAGTTCGGCGGCACCGACTGCAATGACGGCGACGACACGATCTACGGCGGAGCCGACGAGATCTGCGACGACAAGGACAACGACTGCAACGGCACCCCCGACGACAACGCGACCGACGCGACCGTGTGGTACGCGGACCTCGATGTCGACGGCTACGGCGACCCCGCCACCGCCGAGGCCGCCTGTGACCGCCCCGCCGGCAAGATCGACCGCGGCGGGGACTGCGACGACGACGAGGGTGCGGCCTATCCGGGCAACACCGAGATTTGCGACGGCATCGACAATGACTGCCTCAACGGCGTCGACGATGGCCTGTCGACGCAGCTGTTCTACCTCGACGCCGACGGCGACGACTGGGGCGCGGGCACGGCCGTCAACGCCTGCGTCGCACCGCCTCAGCACGTCGCCACGCCCGGCGACTGCGACGACGGCAACAGCGCCGTAAACCCGGATGCCTCCGAGGTCTGCAACGGCATCAACGACGACTGCAACAACGGCGTCGACGAGGGCCTGCCGACCACGGTCTGGTACTACGACGGCGACACCGACACCTACGGGGACCCCTCGAACAGCCAGACCACCTGCGACACGACGCTCGCGAACCACGTGGATCGGGCGGGTGACTGCAACGACAACGACAACACCATCTACCCGAACCAGACTGACGACTGCAATGGCGTGAACAACGACTGCGACGGGCAGGTCGACGAGGACGATCCGCCGGCGACGTGGTACGCGGACAGCGACCGCGACAACTACGGCGACCCGAACACGAGCCAGCAGGCGTGCACGCAGCCGAACCGGTACGTGGCGGACAACCGGGACTGCAACGACGGCGACGACACGGTCCACCCCTTCGCGGTGGATGACTGCAACGGCGTGAACAACGACTGCGACGCGTCCGTCGACGAGGACGACCCGCCGGCGACCTGGTTCTACGACGGCGACACCGACACCTACGGCACCGCCAACCAGACGTTGGTGCAGTGCACGCAGCCGGCGGACTACGTGGACCGCGCGGGCGACTGCGACGACGGCGCCGCGAACATCAACCCCGGCGTGACCGAGGTCTGCAACGGCATCAACGACGACTGCAACAACGGCGTCGACGAGGGCTTCGCGCTCACCGACTACTTCTACGACAACGACGAGGACGGCTACGGTGTGACGCCCGCGACGGCCGCATGCACCGAGCCGAACCCGCCCGCGAAGTGGGCCACCGAGGCCGGCGACTGCAACGACAGCGACGCGAGCATCCACCCGAACCAGGTCGACGACTGCGACACGATCAACAACGACTGTGACGCGCAGACCGACGAGGACGACCCGCCGCTGACCTGGTACCGCGACGCCGATACCGACAGCTTCGGCGATCTGGGCAACAGCCGCGAGGCGTGCACCCAGCCGAGTGGGTACGTCGACGACTCCACGGACTGCGACGACACCGTGGGGACCGGCGCGACGGTGTACCCGGGCGCGCCCGAGACCTGCAATCAGATCAACGACGACTGCGACGCGGCCACCGACGAGGGTCTCGCGACGAGCGACTACTACGAGGACGTGGACGGCGACGGCTACGGCGGCGCCGGGCCCGTGCAGCAGTGCGGCCCGATCGGCGACTGGGACGCGACCGTCGGCGGCGACTGTGACGACAACGAGTCCCAGGAGTCACCCGGCGGCACCGAGGTGTGCGGCGATGGCTTCGACAACGACTGCGTCGGCGGCGACGACAGCTGTGGGCCGGACTACAGCGGCTACTGGCAGGTTCGCGACGCGAGCGACGGCACGACCGTCGACTTCACCTGCGCCGACGGCGGCGTCACCTGGGACTTCGGCCGTATGCTCATCGACCACGCCGACCCGCTGATCAGCCTGTGGGCGCTCGACCAGAACAACTCGGACGTGATGAACATCAACGGCTGCGAGCCCGGCAACTGCGGCGGCGGAGCGCCTGGACTCCAGGGCGCGTTCGCCAGCAGCTCGACGGTGGACTTCTCGGCGAACTCGAGCATCGCGCCTCAGCTGGGCGTCGGGTTCTTCGAGTACTACAACCTCGTCGAGACCAGCGGAACCGCGAGCACGTACGTGACGTTCACCAGCGCCGACCACTTCGAGGGAGCGGTCCGCATCACCTTCGCGCGAGGCACGGGCATCTACTGCGGGGTGCTGGGGTCGTGCGCGATTCCGCCGGACTGCGTGACCACGGTCATCCCGATCTACGGCGACCGCGAGTAGCAGTTCGCGTGCCAGGCGACGTGAATTCGCGTCGCCTGGAGCCCCGATTCCCGAGTCGCCGACGGCGTGCGAGACGGCGGGTCGAGGATGTCGAAGCTTCTGGTGCGCGGATCCGCAGGGGTCTGACCCCCGTTGGGGGTCTGACCCTACCCTGGGGTCAGACCCCCCTCAGGGGTCAGACCCTCCTCGAGGGTCAGACCCGTCATATCCGACGAAAAACGGCGAAGACCGTCGAGGTCACCCCGACGATCTCCGCCGCATTTCGACGCCCCGAGCCTACTTGGGGCGGACCCGGCTCATCGCGTGCGCGAACACGAAGGCGAGCGCGTAGGCCGCGAGGCTGACCGCATACGCGCGGTGGTAGCCCTCGAGGCGGCTGATCATCACGGTCATCATCGACGCCGCGACGCTCATCCACCCGTTCAGCGCCCAGGCCCACGGCACGATGCCGGTGCTCTCTTCGGGGAGCGTGCGCATCGCCAGCGGGAAGGGCATGCCCATCACGAAGCCGAGAGGCGCGAGCAGCAGGCCGACGATGGCGAGCCGCATGAGCGGTGCCAGGCCCAGGAAGTACTCGTAGAGCAGCCCAGGCACGACGTAGCCCTGGAGCAGGCCGAGGAGGAGCACCGCGACGAGCACACCGCGCAGCGTGCGCACCAGCGCCTCCTCGGGAACGCGCTCGGCGGTGACCGAGCCGAGGCCCGAGAACAGCAGCATCGACAGGATGACGCCGGTCACGGCGTAGGTCGGGTGGCCAACGAAGAGCACGAGCTCGTGGATGAGCACGGTCTCGAGCGCGAGGTAGCCGTAGCCGAGGCAGCAGATGTACAGCAGCGCCGGGAACACGCCGGTGAGCTTGCTCACACCGCTCGCGCCCCGCAGGAACAGCGGCACGAGGATGAACAGGAAGCCCGCGGCGAACACGAACAGCGCCTGAATCGCGATCGAGCGGTACACCACCGCCAGCGGCGACTCGCCCTGCCCGTCGCCCGTCGCCTGCGCGAAGGCCTGCGACAGCGTGTGCTTCACACCGTCCCACGTGTCGAAGTAAGGACGGTCGTCGGTCATCACCGCGCCGTCATTGAGCCAGCGGCGCACCTGAGCATCGGGCTCCCCGAGGGGATCGATCTTCAGCGGGTCCCACTTCGGCATGCCGCGCCGGTAGACGTCGAGCACTTCGACGAGCTTGTCGCGCTCGGCCACCGTCCACGGACGCGGCTTGAGCAGCATCACCGAGGAGCGGCCCTTCACGTAGGCGATGTGCTGACGCGGGTTCTTCACGCCGCGCTCGCGCAGCGCCTCCGCGCTGGCCCGCACGATCCAGGTCGTGGTCTGACCGCGGCCGAAGGACAGCGTGCCATCCGGCTTGAGGCGGTCGAGGTAGGTGTGGAAGGCGTCCGTGGTCTCGAGCAACGACGGCGACCACGCGCTCGACAGCAGGCCCGCCGAGCTCCACAGGTTCGCGTGCACCATCTGGATGATGTCGTACGGCTCCTTGCTGTGCAGGATCGCCGCGCGACCATCGGACTTGATGCGCTTGGTGCCCCCGTGGGTGTACGGGTTCGTCGGGTCGTCCGCGAACTTGTCGCCGACGATGTCGAAGATCTCGCCAGCGATGTCGATCGCCTCGATGTCGGTAAACCCGAAGTGCTGGGCCACCGCGACCTCGGGACCGGCGGACGCCGCGAGGATGGCCACGTGTCCCGGCGGGTCGTGCAGCCGGTACACGAGCGAGCGGGTCTCCTCCTTGGTCAGGCCCAGGCGCTGGGCCTCGCTGCGCACGACCTGCGACGCACTCGAGTTGTCGAGAAGGATGTACGCACCGCGCTTCTCGTCCTCGTGGACCGCGAGTCGCGTGAGCGGCGTCCAGTGCACGTAGCCGACGTTCTCTTCGGCGTAGCCCGCCGCGTACTTCACGCGCAGGACCTCGTTGCCGCCGAGTCCGACGAGGGACGCGAGCAGCGCGACCGCGCCCAGCCCGCCGGCCGCGCGGGTCCAGTTGTCGTCGCCCCCGTCACGGAGCAGCGCGAAGGCCGCACCACAGGTCACCGCGAGGATCACGAACACCGTGTCCGGGCCCGCGAGCAGCGTCAGCAGCGGCAGGAAGGCCACCGCACCCACCGCACCGCCGAGCAGATCCGCGCCGTACAGACGACCGATCCACACCTTGCGACGCTGGAAGGTACCGGCGAACGCGAGACCCGCGATGGTGAACGGCACCGCGAGGATCGGCAGCAGCGCCCCGAACCAGAACGGGTCGATGAGGTTGGCCGCGATCGAGCTCCGCTCCTGGTACGTGACCGGCGGGGTCTCGAACTGGGTCGTCACCGGGAACTCGACGGTGCACACCACAGCGATCAGCGTGGTGATGCCCTGGAGCAGCAGCAACATGCCGAGCCGCCGCTCGAGGCCCTGCTCGGGCACGAGGCTCGGACGCACGTGCTGGAGCACCGCACCCACCGAGATGCCAAGCAGCGCCAGCGCCAGCGCCAGGTGCGCGAACTGGGCAAAGATGACCACGGCGAACAGCCGCGTGAGCAGAAGCTCGAAGAGCACCAGCGAGAAACTCACCGCGAACATCGCGGCGGTCAGTGCGGGCAGCGTGCGCTTGTCGGCCATGCAGGCAATCCCTCGGACAGTCCACGCCACTAGCCGCCCGCGCGCTCGCAGACCACCCGCCGCAACGAAGGACGCCCGGCGCATCGCGGGTTACCGCGCCGCATGACCCGCCCCGCAACCATCGCCGTGGTGCTGGTGGTCGCCGCGCTCACGGCGGTCTCCCTGGTTCCCCGGCCCGAAGTCGAACGCTTCAACACGCCCGCCTGCCAGGCTTCCAGCCTGCGCGAGGCACGCGCCCCGATCGGCGAGATGCCGGACTGGTCGCCTCCCGAATCGACCATCCAGCGCCTGTGGCAGGTCGACGGCACCGTTCGCGGTCCCGCGCCCACCTCGCTCACGCCGATCTTCTCGCAGAGCCGCGAGGAGCTCGCGGACTGGCACAAGTTCGTGTTCAGCGGCGGCGAGGTCGGGTGGATGTCCCCGGTCGTGCAGGCGAACCTCGAGGGTGCCGACACGCTGCGCCTCACCCTCGTGCCGGGCAACGCTCGCAAGGTCGAGCTCACCACCGCCTTCGCCCGCGAGATCGACCGCCGCCAGCGCGGCCTGCGCACGATGAGCTTCGCCCTCGACGGCGAGGACCCCGAAGGCACGGTGGTCCTCGACGGTCCCCTCTCCGAGGTGCTCGGCGGCAACTGGGACGACGAGCGCTTCCCGGATCGCAGCCTGCGCCGGCTCGAGATGCGCGTCGACAGCGAGGCCGAGGCCGAGGGCCTGCAGCTCGTGCGCCTCGACATCCTCGGTCGCGAGGCCGCCTTCGTCGGCCGTGCCGCCGGCCGCGAGGTCCTCGAGGTCGATGGCGCCCTGCGTCCTGGGTGGTTCGTGCGCGGCGGCGCCACCGTCGAGCTCGACGCCGAGGCCGTGGCTGGACACTTCCGCGCGAGCATCGCCGCGATCGGGGACACCGTGCTCACCGTGCACATCGGCGACCAGGCCCATCGCCTCGAGCCCGGTGAGACGTGGGCGGCGCTCGACGCCATCCCCACCGCGGGAGGCAAGGTCCGCCTCACCGCCGAGGGCGACGGCATCGCGCTGCTCGGCAGCCCACGCATCGAGCCCTCCGCGCCGTCGGATGCGCCGAACGTGATCGTGCTGCTCGTCGACACGCTCCGGGCCGATCACCTCGGCGCATGGGGCTCCCGCCTCGGAGTGAGCGCGAACCTCGACGCCCTGGCCGATCAGGGCGCCAGCTTCGGGCTCGCCCAGTCCACGGCCTCGTGGACCAAGCCCGCGATCCCCACCCTGATGACGGGTATCTGGGCGACGACCCACCAGGTCGGCGCGCGCAGCTACACCGATCTCCTCCCGCCGACGGTGCCCACCCTCCAGGGGCAGCTCGGCGCAGCCGGTTGGCGCACCGGAAGCTTCGCCGCATCCCCGCTGGGCTCCACGCTCACGGGACTCGAGCGCGACTTCGACCTCGCCCTGCCCCCACGCCACTGGCGCGGCAAGACCGGTCTGCTCGGCCACCCGAGCCTTACGCTGCTCTCGGACGCCCTCTTCGCGTGGTGGGACGAGGGCGATGGCCCCGTGTTCGCCTATCTCCACGCGATGGAGGTCCACGCGTGGCGCCGAGCGCTCTACCAGCCCCACGATGGGCGCAAGTCCTATGAGCTCGCCCTCGAGGACCTCGACGCCAAGGTCGGCGAGCTGCGCAAGCGCCTCGAGGAGCGCGGAGAGCTCGACAACACACTGATCGTGATCACCGCGGACCACGGAGAGTCCTTCGGCGACCACGGCGTGAAGGACCACGGAACCTCGCTGTTCCAGTCGCAGGTCCACGTGCCGCTGATCTTCTGGGCCGCCGACATCCCGGCGAGCTGGTCCAGCGATCCGGTCGGCCTCGCCGACGTCGCGCCCACCATCCTCGACCTGGTCGGTGTGCCGCCCCTCGACGAGGCCGACGGCGCCTCGCTCGTTCCGGCGATCGCCCGCGGAGAGCGCGTGCATGACTGGGTGCCCACCGCGCGCGAGCGCTTCGTATGGCGCTACCTCGACCCGCCGATCTACGCGATCACCACCGCCTCGCACACCAAGCTCATCGACGATGGCGGCGAGCGGCGCTTCTTCGACCTGGGCGCCGATCTCTGCGAGGCCGAGACCTCGGCCTGGCCGCGTTGGGGCGTAGACGGCATCCTCGACACCTGGCTCACCGAGCAGCGCGCCGCGCGAGAGTCCTTCGCCGAGCGCCACCCGGACGCGATGCACGCGGTGCGCGCCGACGACGTCCGCATGCTCGAAGAGATGGGCTACCTCGAGTGACAGACGCAACGAGCCAGGCACCTGCACAACGGCGGGGCCTGGCTCGGTAGCGGGGACGAGCCCCGGTGAGGCTGCGAAGGCGGCTGGCTAGAAGCCGAGCTCGGCCTTGCGCTCCTCGGCGCCCGGAAGCGGGTCGCGGGCCTCGGTGATGTTCTCGACATCATCCGCCTCGACGCGCTCGGCGTTGACCTCGATCCACTTCTCCTGGTCCTCCGGCACGTCCTCCTCGGGGAAGATCGCCTCGACAGGACAGGCGGGCTCGCAGGCGCCGCAGTCGATGCACTCGTCAGGGTGGATGTAGATCATCGAGCTGTCGCCGTAGAAGCAATCCACGGGGCAGACCTCGACGCAGTCCGTGAACATGCAGTTCTTGCAGTTCTCGGTCACGACGTACGCCATCGGGTCCTCCGGTCAGGGGGGCGTGTGGGGCGGCGATTCTTACACGTGCTCGGGTGAGACGCACGGCCGCGCGGGACAAAGATGCACGAGGCGAGACGAGCATGCTAGCTTTCTCACGCGTATGGGGACACATGAGCACACCCAACCTGCTTTGTGGCGGGCGGTTTCAGCTGACCAGACAGCTGGGCGAAGGCGGTATGGCCATCGTCCACCAGGCGTTTGACCACCGACTGCAGGTCTGGCGCGCGATCAAGACGTTGAATCCGACCTATGCGACCAAGAAGAAGCTGCGACAGCGTTTTCTTGGCGAGGCGCAAGCCATGGCTCGCCTCGAGCACAAGAACATCGTGCGCGTGTACGACGTCGGAGAAGACGGTCCCACGGTGTACATCGTCATGGAGCTGGTCGATGGCGGTGCGCTCGAGGACTACCTCGAGAAGCACGGTCAGATGCCGCCGCGTCTCGCGGTGCGCTGCCTGCTCGACGTGTGCGCCGGCATCGAGGCCGCGCACGAGCAAGGCATCATCCACCGCGACATCAAGCCACACAACGTGCTCGTCGACCGCAACGGCGTATGCAAGGTCACCGACTTCGGCATCGCTCAGATCAAGGACACGTCGGGGCAGATGACGCGCACCGGCACGGTCATGGGCACCCTCGGGTTCATGGCGCCGGAGCAGCGCACGGACTCGAAGCACGTCGACGAGCGCTCGGACGTGTACAGCCTTGGGGCCAGCCTGTTCACGATGGTGACGTCGCGCACCAGCATGGACCTGTTCGCCTCCGAACAGGACGACACCATCCTCGCGGACGTCGGTGCCCAGCTGAAGGGCATCATCGGCAAGGCCACGCGCTACCACCCGGACAAGCGCTACGCGGACGTCGGCGAGTTCGCAGATGCGCTGCGCGAGCTGCTGCCCCACCTTCCGCCGGACCCGCCCTCCACGCCCGAGCTCGTGCGCCAGGCGATCTCCATGCCCGAGCCGCCCGCGCTCCCGGACGAGGTCGACACCAGCACCTTCTCGACGGAGCTCGGCGACGAGCCCATGCCCCCAGCGACGCAGCCGGCGGCTCATGGCGGCCAGCAGCAGGTCGTCGCCGAGGCCCCCGTGACGGCTCAGAGCCGCATCCGCGCCGGCTTCGAAGACGAGATGCCCACGAGCCTGGACCACACGATCGATCGCAGCTTCGGGCGTTCGCAGTCCGACATCGAAGAAGAGATTGGGGAGAAGGAGCTCTCGAAGAGGCTGTGGGAGGCGTTCCTCCGCGCGCTGCGTACCATCGTCGACTATGCGGTCGGTGAGGGCTTCCTGTTCCGCTTCCTGCTCCCAGCGTCGATCATCGTGCTCGGCATCGGGGTGTGGCTGAACCTGGGTCGCGAGGCGGTGAAGATCGCGCAGTCGGACTTCGAGCATGCCCGCAGCGACTACGTCGCCTTCGTGCTCACCGACGCGGACGACCTCGGGCGCCAGATGCTGGCCGCGGGCGTGAAGCAGGGCGTGGTCGAATACCACCTCGAGTCGATCGAACGGGCCAAGCGCGCCACTACCCTCGAGGAGCAGCTCGAGGCAGCGAACAAGTTCGTCGAGGCCGCGGACGGGGCCCTCGCCTCGCCCGGCATCACCGACATCGACACCCAGATGAAGATCAAGAAGGCCCGTGCGAAGGCCAAGATCATGACGGACAAGCGCCAGTTCATGCTCGAGGCCCACGAAGCCTGGATGGAGATCTCCCAGGGGCCCGCCGCCTCCACGGCGATCTCGCTGCGCCTCGCCGAAGGGCCGCCCGGCTGATGGCCCGAAGCTACAAGGTCCTGGGCGTCATCGGCACGGGTGGCTTTGGCACCGTCTACCGCGCGAAGCTCATGGGCCAGGAGGGCTTCCAGAAGGACGTCGCGATCAAGATCCTTCGCGCCGATCGCGCCAAGCCCAAGGTGCTCGCGCGCTTCCGCGATGAAGCCCGCATGCTCGGGCTGGCCCGCGACCGTGCCATGGTCGGCGTCTACGCCCCGACCATGCTCGGCGAAAACTGGGCCGTCGTCATGGAGTTCGTCGACGGCGTGCCGCTCGAGGAGCTGCTCCAGACCCACGGTCCGCTGCCCGTCGGCGTCGTGCTCGAGGTGGTCCGCGAGGTCGCCCGCGCCCTCGATGCCGTGTACAACCAGCGCGGGCCCGACGGCGGCCCGCTCAAGCTGCTCCACCGGGACCTCAAGCCCAGCAACCTGCAGCTCACGCCGACCGGCGAGATCAAGATCCTCGACTTCGGCATCGCGCGCGCAGACTTCTCGATGCGCGAAGCAAAGACACTCAGCGGCGAGATGGCGGGCACCGTCGGCTACATGGCGCCCGAGCGTCTGGAGGGCCAGGAAGGGCCCGAGGGCGACGTGTTCTCGCTGGGCACGCTCATGCGACGCCTGCTCACCGGCGAGCGCCCCCTGGGCTTCGGCGGCTGGAAGCCGAGCAAGCATCCCGTCGAGTACAGCCAGGCGCGCGACGATGCGCTGGCCTTCGCCGCGCTGCTCCAGCACCTCGACCCGGAGGAGCGCCCGAGCATGCGCGAGGTCGAGGACGGCGCCCATCGCCTGCTCCGCGCGTGTGACGACCCGCCGCTCCGGCGCTGGGCCGAGCAGAACGTGCCGCCCAACCGCATGCTCGATCGCGATGCGCGCGTGGGTCAGGTACTGGTCGAGGGTGACAACGGCGAGCCCTCCCGCGGAGGACCGCCGAGCGTGCCTCCTCGGCGTGGCACCGGCACCCCCGCACCCGCACGCGACCGTCCACCTCCGCCACGCGGACGAACCCCGGCCCCCGCGCAGGACCGCGAG